>DASYZX010000050.1:0-102264 GCA_035945715.1 Candidatus Acidiferrales bacterium | reverse complement strand
GCGGAAGGCGTAGCGGACGTCCTGCAGAAATGTGCTCATGAGGTCCCCCTCATTTTTATTGTTGCCGGCAAGGCCGTGGGTGCCAGCCGCGCGAAGTAACATCAAAAGGTACGAAGGTGCATGTCATAAAGTTCTACAGAGAGTAAACGTCCGCGGTCCGCGCGTTCGTTGCTGAAAATCGTGCGCGATTTCCCGCAGAGGGTGCATTTTGCCCTCGCCATACACTAACCCCTCAAACTCTTGAGGGGTATGCGGATACGGACGCGAAAAAGGGACCACCCCCTAGCTCTCGGTCGACGTACGGCGCACTGCTAGATTTCTATAAGAAGCGCTAGTTCTCTTTTTTCGCTTCTTTTGGCTGGCCGATCTTCTGTGACGTTCCAACCCAGAACAAAGTGAAGTCGCTGTAGTGATGGTAATAATGGAGGTAGTGTTTCTGATATTGAAGAAAGAGATTCACATTTTCTGGCAGCCACAGTGTGACCTTGTGAGACGCGAAAGACACCGGCGCATAGTCCACAATAAAGTGCTGCTTCGCGATGCCGGCCGCTTTGATGGGCTCAACTAAATCCGTTTCAAGGTGCATGATTTGACCACCGTTTGCAGCGACCCAAGCGCGTCCTTTCAACGGAAGAGGGTAGCGCTGAGTGAGGGTTTCAAAGGTCGACAGAAGCACGGTGGCGCGGTCCGGCTTCTGGCTGAAGCGAACAATCCACGCGGGACGGTCTTTCCATTCTCCGAGACCTTCGCAACTCCAATCGAACGCCTGGCGGTAAGTGGGGTGGAAGGCAAGAACAAGGACAGGAGCGCCGACGTCCGCTATGCCGCCGGGAAGTTCGCTCGGAGCGATGGGAGGATTGTGCAATTCCTGAATCTGAACCGCCTTCGGATCGGAACGATCAATCAGAGCCATGTATCTGGATTTATATGCCTGCGGCGTCTCGAGCGATTTGTTCCGCTTGACCTCGACTATCTCGCTGTCTTCGGTGGCCTCAAATTCTTGCAGGTCGGTTACAACCTTCTCAGCATTCCTCGAAGCCATATCAAGCACTTTCGGCAAGGCACAGAAAGCACCCGAAATCACGAAAGGGGTCTCAGCGTCAATGTCCTTTGGCGCCCAATCCTCCTTCGGCGGGAGTTCAACGGGAGGAGCCGGGGCCACCGGAAGCGGCACCACGGTTACGGCGGCGCGTTCCGCGGCCGGATGAGGCGAGGCCACAGCAGGCGACGCGGCAGGAGCGGCACACACTTCTGCTAACCAGCTTCGGATCGCCGCTGCCGTCGGGTAGTGAGGATTCTGCTCGAGAAAAGTGTCGATTGCGCTTTTTGCTGCTTGGCGGTTCCCCAGTCCGGCATAGGCCTGAGCCAGCAGCAGTTGCACCTGCGAGGCCTTTTCTTTGCCGACTTCAAGGGCTTGCTTGGCATGATCGAGAGCTGGCTGGAAAATCTGTTCATGCAGATAACAATCAGCCAGAATCCACTGTGATTTCCACGATGTAGGATCGATTTCGACGGCCTTTTGGAGTAGTCGAATCGCTTCGGCATAATTCGCCTTTTGAAACTGCAGATTCCCAAGGGCAACCAGTGCCGCGACTTGGCTGGAATCGATCGAGACGGATTTTTCCAAGTATGGCTGCGCAAGGGCCAATTGCTGGTTGAGCAGGTAACCCATGCCAGCGACGTAGTTTACATAGGGATTTCCGGGCGCGACTTGCAGAGCTTTGGTCAGATGTTTCTCGCCGGAAGAAAACTTGTTCGACTGAAAATCCTTCAAGCCATTCTGTACTTCTTTCTGTGCTTTGGGAGGCAGCGCAAATTGCCCACTGGGGGCGTGAAAGACAAGATTTTCGTCAATGGGCTTCATGTAAACGATGACGCTTTCAGAGACTCCAGGGACGTCAGGGAGCATGATGCTCCGGTGAACGGTCGTGTAGCCCTTGGCCTCGACGTCCAGATCGTAGGTGTCGCCCGCCTCGAGATTCTCGAAAATCCATCCGCGGGCGATTTCCCGTGGGAAGATGGGCGCAAGACTGCCGGAAATCGAAGGCGTAAGCCTCATGTCCACGGGAACGGGAAGCGGTTTACCATATTCACCGGAAACGTAGATGGTGATCGAGCCGAGGCGAGCGGCGCCAAGTGGAGCGGAGGGCAATTGCGCCAAGGCGGGCGCAGAAAAACAGAAGACAAGCAATGCACCGGCGAGACACCTAATGAGGGTGGGCTTCATATCGATGCTACACGCACGTCCGACACGCGATGGTGTTGTGATTCAATGGCCCGGCGCAGAGTTACATTACGGGATGATTATGCGGCAGTCAATAAGCGAAAAACCTAGCCTAGGGGGCCTCCCTGGGGTGTTCATCTTGATGTGGCGATCCTCGACTGGCGCCGCCGGGCGGCGGAAGACAGTTTCATTTTTAGCCTAACCCCTATCCCCGCAACCGTTTGAGAGTCTAAGCTGCCCCTATACCGGCGCTCCCAGGTGGAGCATTTTCCCCTCAATGCGTAAGATCCCTTCAAGACAAAATCTCCATCGAGCGACGCTCTGCCCAAGTCATTGTCCGGATTTTTACTTGGCATTCATCTCTCTGTCATAGCCGCGGTCTTGAATGCGCGCAGCGTTTGTAGGATGCCAGCCCTTTCGTCCGCCTGTTTGCAGGCCAGAGCTGGAGCATGCTTGAAATCCTTTTCCGCAATCATCGGATGCAAGAGTCTGGATGAGGAGGTTTATGCGCTTCGCGACTCGTGTGGTTTTCAGTTTTCTGATCGGCTTTTCTTTGATCGCCCTCTCCGCTCACGCGCAAACAGACCGCGTCACCTTGGTGGGTACGGTCACTGACCCCACCGGCGCCACCATTGCGGGAGCAACCGTTACCGCGACCGATCTCGCGACAGGCGTGAGTGCCACGCGGCAGACCAATTCCCACGGGTACTATCTATTTCCGGGCCTCGAGGTCGGCGCTTACAGTGTCACAGTGTCCAATCCTGGTTTTGAAACCAAAGATCTCCAGAATGTCGTTCTCGTGGTTGGCGAAACTCATACGCTCGACGTTCGATTGGCCGTCGGTCAGGTCACCCAGAAAGTAGTAGTAAACGCACAGGCAGAACCCGCTGAACGCACGTCTGCCGCCGCCGCTAGTGTCATTTCCACTCAACAGATAGCCGACCTTCCCGTCAACGGCCGCGACTGGTCCGGGTTGGATCTCCTCGCTCCTTTCGCGCAGGACGACGGTGGCGGTGACCAGCGCACAGTTCGCTTTGCTGGACGTGCCCGTGACGACAACAATTTTAGCTTTGATGGTGTGGATGCTGGTGGTATTCAGGAGCAGGCTCAAAAATCTCAGGTCCGTTTGCAGGTTTCAGAAGACGCCGTCGAGGAGTATCGCGTGAATTCGGCCCTGTATGATGCTGAATACGGCACCCAGGCCGGCGGCCAAATCAACGTCGTTACTAAATCCGGCACCAACGATTATCACGGCACAGTATTCGGCTATTTCAGGAATTCCGTTTTTGACGCTCGTAATTTCAACGACATCGATCCCTCCACGTTGCAGCCCACGCCGGTACTTCCCTTCCGCATGGGGCAGTATGGTTTAACCGTTGGCGGTCCAATCCGAAAAGACAAAACTTTCTTCTTCATTAGCTACGAAGGTCTTCGCCAATTACAGCAGGACACCTCAAACGGCTCGATCTTCGTCCCCAGCGCCAATCTCGTCCAAGACATCCTTGTGAACGGCAGAAATGGCGCCGGACCGACACCGCAGATGTGCGCCATTCTTCAAGGGTTTCCTTGGCGCGCCTCAACCGGAACAGTTGGAGGCTGCACACCCAAAAATGTCTTCCCGGATAGCTTTTTCACCAATTGCTCCCTGCCGACCGCAAACTGCGGATTGACACCGGACGCAGACGATCCACTGACTGATATAGAGAACTTTACTCACCCGATCCAGACCACCGTACACGAAGATACATGGCTCGTTCGCATCGACCACAAGTTCAGCGATAAAACCATTCTTTATGGCCGCGCCCAGCGCGACATCAGCTTGGTCAATGCCCAGATCGGTGTCACTGGCGGCCTCGACAACGCTGCAACTCTTAACCATCCAGCGAATTACCTGCTGGCCCTGCAGCATGCCTTCACCGCCAACCTCTTCAACGAAACGAAGCTGTACATCAATCGCTCACCGTTTCACAATCCCGAAATCAGCACACTCGACTACGGGGTTAACAGTAGCTTTCTCAGTAGCATCCCGAATGAATCCGCGGACATCGAGATCGGTTCGACCTACGGCGTAGTCGACAATTTGACTTGGAGTCATGGCCGCAATGCATTTGCTATGGGCATGGAGTATCGCCGCGTCCGCCTGAATCAGGGCCAGACTGCTAATGCCAATCTCAATTTCGGCGATGACCAAAGCCTCGTCTCCGGAACCCTGAGCAGCATAAGCGTCATTGCGCCGTGGTGCTGCCATGGCCTCCGCCGCAATTTCTACATGCCCTACTTCCAGGACGAATACAAAGTGACTCCGACTCTCACGGCTACGGCTGGAGTTCGCTGGGAAGTCTATGCTGCTCCCACCGAGGCCACCAACCGAACCACGGTTTTCGACTTTTTTACGTTTCACGGTGCCTGCTTGGGTAGCGGTTCGGGCAACACCCCATTCCCAGCGCCGATCAATACGGCTCCCTGCCCGACTAACCCATATCTCACGAATACCGACTACCGAGACTTTGATCCCCGCCTCAGCCTGGCGTGGGCTCCCACAGCCCTGCACGGCAAGACGGTCTTCCGAACCGGTTTCGGTCTTTACCACGGCGCGGCTCAAAATGATGACCTCAACGCCGGTCTGGAAAGCGACACCTTCCGCGTGTCGGTGAGCAGCCCGGGCGTTGTCCAGCCTGCCTATGAACAGGAGATTCCGGATCTCTCTGGCCTTCCCGCTGGCAAAGCGCCCAATCATCCTCGCGAGCTACAGCGCGAAGACCGCCGCAATCTTTATGCTGTCGAGTGGGGCGCGACGGTTGAGCACGAGCTCCCCTCTGAGATGCTCTTGTCCGTTTCGTATCTTGGAAGCCACGGTGTCCGCTTATTCTCTCGCGGAGCGGTGAACCTCTGTTCCGAACCGGTGACGCTCAACCCTTCCGGAACAGATTGCGTACGTCCTCTCGATCAATTCTATCCAAATGGCGACCCCTACGGTTCGGTGGACTACAAGAGCGACATCGGTTCCAGTTTTTATGATGGGCTCAACGTTGCCCTCACCCGCCATCTGGAAAGCGGCCTTTCGCTCGAGGCACGCTATACGTACTCGCACTCAATCAATGACGGCTCTGTGGGCG
The DNA here is from genome assembly GCA_035945715.1 of Candidatus Acidiferrales bacterium. Lineage (GTDB taxonomy): Bacteria > Acidobacteriota > Terriglobia > Acidiferrales > UBA7541 > DAHUXN01. The sequence continues at coordinate 96,924 of DASYZX010000050.1, read as the reverse complement.
GCGGTGAATCCAATGCACCCGAAAACGTCAACTGCCTGACCTGCGACAAAGGGCCGAGCGTCTTTGACATTCGCCACAATTTCGTTGCCGACGCCATCTACGCCCTTCCCTTCGGCCCTGGCGCCCGCTACCTCAACCAGGATGGCATGATGGCAAAGTTCGTCGGAGGCTGGCAGCTGAGTACTGTCGGCATGTATCACACCGGGCATCCGCTCACAGTGTTCATGGATTTACCCGGTAACATTTGCGAACCCGGCCAGTCCACCAATCAATTCTTTGACTCCGACTGCACCGGCAACACCGGCACGCTCTTTTCAGACGTCTACCTGCTTCCAGACGGCAACGATCAGACCACGGTGCGTCCCGATTTGGTTCCTGGCGTGCCCGTGACCTTGCCGGGCGGCGGCCGCAACGGCGTCCCCCTCGTTAATTTTGCGGCTTTTCAAGCCCCGCCCGTAGATGCCAATGGGAACTTTACGCGCTACGGCAATGAAGGCAACGGCGACATTCGCGCGCTTCCTTCGTGGCAGATCGATCTTGCGCTGATGAAGGACACTGCTCTGACCGAGCGTTTTACCCTTGAGTTCGGCGTCCAGGCTTTTAATATCTTCAACCACGCACAGCTCGGGGACGTGCCCGGAAACGCTCTCACGGTTCATTACTCGCCCGGCGCACCGACCAACCTTACGGCGGACCCAGGTTTCGGTATCGTCAACACCACCGTCAACTTCAACAATAACAACGACAACGTTGCCTCGCCGAACACAGGAACCGGCCTGCCCCGCCAGATTCAATTCATGGTGCGCTTCAAGTTCTAAATGCGCATCCTACTGGCTGTGAGGGCCGCTCGATGAAAACCGCCGCGTGGGGCGCGGGAATCCTGTTATTCGCGTCGCTTGTCCTCGCCACGGCATGGCCGAAGCGATCGCAGGATTCAGGTCAGGCGAGCGGCGCTCCGGTGCTCCTCGCCGCTGGCGACATCGCCAATTGCAAAATGATTGAGGGCGCGCAAGAAACAGCAAAGGTCATCGAAAGTGTTCCCGGCACCGTTGCGGCGCTCGGCGACCTTGCGCTCTCTGACGGCACGGCCGAAGAATTCGCCAACTGTTACGACAAAACCTGGGGCGCCTTCAAATCCCGCACACGCCCCGCGCCCGGGAACCACGAATTTCATTCCTCCGGAGGCAGTCCCTATTTCGATTATTTCGGCGCCGCCGCCGGTGATCCAACCAGGGGCTACTACAGCTATGATCTCGGCGCCTGGCACATCATCTCCTTGAACGGCGAGTGCAAGGACATCGGCGGCTGCGAAGCCGGTTCCGCCGAAGAAAAATGGCTCCAGGCGGATCTGAAGACCCATCCTGCCGCCTGCACGCTCGCTTATTGGCACGAGCCGCTCTTCAGTTCCGGCGCCGCGCATGGGAACAATCCGAATTACCTCGATTTCTGGCGCGATCTGTATCGCGCGAACGCCACCATCGTCCTCAACGGCCACGACCACGATTACGAACGCTTTGCTCCGCAAACTCCGGACGGCGCGGCCGATCGAGCGCGCGGCATTCGCGAATTTGTCGTTGGTACGGGCGGCAATCACCTTCGCACCTTCGGCCCTCCCAAACCGAACAGCGAAGTTCGCAAAGCCGGCACCTTCGGCGTCCTGAAACTCACTCTTCGCGCCCATAGCTACGACTGGCAATTTATCCCGGTCGCCGGCCAGACCTTCACCGATTCCGGCACCGGCTCCTGCCACTAACCCCGCGACTCCCGTTGAGCCGCAATCAAATTGTCTGCGTCCCGTGTGCTAGAATGCCGATATTGCAGTTTGCGGTCGCATAGGCCCGTAGCTCAGTTGGTTAGAGCGCTACCTTGACACGGTAGAGGTCTGCGGTTCGAGCCCGCACGGGCCTACCAATCAATCATTTGCGGATGAGGAGTCGTGGTGGGCACCGCATTTTGTGTCGCTGTTTGTGCCATAAGCCTTCCTCCGAAAGTGCCTCCAGTGCCAAATTGGACTGATCGCTTTGAATTCGCGCGACGGGGGAAGCATACCTACTTCATTAGGTCAGGGTGCTTATTTCGAATCCACGCTTCAAAATCGGCTCGAAGCTTTTGGGCAAGAGATCGCATTTCTTCGACCTCGCGCCCGGAGATTGCACCAGCCCGCTCGTAATCTGCAATGTTTCGCTTCTTCCTAAAAATATCAAATTTCTTGACCGTCTCCCCGTCCGTCCCTAGGGTTAAGTTCAAGGAATCAATCACACGGTAGTGGTGGTTTGCGCGCTCAGCCTGATAGCCGCTCGCCGCAAGTGCGGCCGTTGCGAGCTGAAGAGCTGCATTGTAGGCAATGTTGAAGCTCCAATCGTTGTGAAGGCCTGGAGTTGTGCTGGCTGCCAAGTCACGATCGGCGACGGCCAACAGATCTGTGATCTCGTTTCGATTCGTTTTGTGCGCCTTTAGCCAACCATTTTTCAGCCAATCTTCTAAGCTCATCCTCATCCCCGATCACAAAGATTTTAGGTCCGCGAACAACCGTGGCCAAGAAGTTCTGACCCTCGGCAAGTTTCCGGCGGAATTCTTCCACGCTATACGATGAAGGGTTCACTTCACGCCCCAATTCGTCCTCCGCGCGTCGAATTGCGGGAACCAAATCGGAAAGCGAGACAGCGTCGCTTACCACCATCAGGTCCACATCACTTGAGGACTTTTCAGTACCAGTCGCAACGGAGCCGAAGATGAAAGCAAGATCGATGCGCTTTGCGATCGGTGCCAGCGCTTCCTGTATGACATGAGTCAGCCCGAACGTCTTTCGCACCAGTCCCCGAAGTTCTTCAAATATCGGGCTCTGACGGTTGGCTTGAAAGTACGTTTGTCGCCCTTCGACACTTCGGATAAGGATCTCGGCCTTCCAAAGACGCTTCAGTTCACGCTGGACCGTTCCTGAACCCAAGCCGATGTGCTGAATGACCTCTTTTTGCAGAAATCGCCGATCCGGTCGACCAAAGAACAAACGAAGCACAGCTTGTCGTGTGCGTCCGTAAAGCGCTTCGCCGATTCCGCTGACGTGTCCAATACCCATTGTGGGTTTTATAATACCCATAATGGGTATTAAGGTCAAGCCTTTACGGCCGTGACTGGGCCTCCCGAGCCTCGAGTTCCTGCGAAGAGCTGCCGAACAATCGTCACTTGAGGCCATCTATGAGGGCTGGCTTACTCGAAATCTGGGAGCAACTTCGGAGCAAGGTCCCCGTTTTTGTCACTCAGCCGAAAACCTAGGTCGCAGAAAACAAAGACGGGCCACAGCTTCGATTTGACTTCGAAGATTTTGACACGGTAGAGGTCTGCGGTTCGGGCCGGCACGGACCTACCATTTTATTCACCCCTCCTCCAAGCTTGCAAACTTCCCGCAGCCGCCGTTCCTCAGCGATGGCCGTGTCTGGCCTTCGTTTGCCCTGATTTGTCGCGGGTCGATTCTTCGTTAGGAACCTGTCAGGTTCGCTGCAGTTGACCAATCTCGCTTCTCCACTTATCGTGACCGAAGCAACTCCGGCTCGTCAAACGTCTTTTCGTGCTTAGCAATACCGGCCCCGAGGTTTGCCACAGATCCAGTGAGGAGCGCACGGATGAAGAAAATTTTCTTGGCTGTCCTTGGATTTTCGCTTCTAACGCTAAGCTCTCACGCACAGACCACGCCACAGGCCGACGTGGCTCTCGGCTATTCCTACCTTCATTTGAACGGCTCCAACAGCGTTTCCGGCATCAACACCAACGGCTTCAGCGCCTCGCTCGCATACAACTTTACCGGATTAATCGGAGTGGTCGCCGATGTCGGTGTCTACCACGGTTCGGTAAGCGGCGCGGCTGTCACCGCCGAATCATATATGTTCGGCCCGCGCCTTTCTGTTCGTTCGAGTGACAAGTTCACGCCGTTCGTTCAGGCGCTCCTTGGCGGAGGTCACGTGAACTCCGTCACGGTCGGCAATACAACCGTTTACCCAGGGCTCGATGCCTTTGCCTTTAGTTTCGGCGGCGGCGCGGACATCGGAATCGCCAAGAATGGCAGGCTCGCGCTCCGCCCGCAGTTCGATTACGTCGGACTGAACAACTCCTTTAGCACCGTCAACTCGCAGCGCGTTTCCATAAGCCTGGTGTTCCATCTCGGTGCCAGAGACCGTGGCGTGTCTGCGCCGAAGAGGGATGCCCATTGACGAGACCAACGCGAAGAACGAAGCGCACTCACACGCCACGCAGCCGCAGCCTCCAGTGACGATGCAGGCGATACTGCGGAGTCGAAGTTGGCGATTCCCGCGAGACAATGATCAACTTTCGCTTCTTCAGATGCGCGATGGCGTGTTGCACTGCCGACTTCGACAGTCCCGTAGCCGAAGCAATCGCGCCATAACTGGCTTCCACCTGATGCGTCATCTCCCGCTCAATGCGCACTGCGAGATACAGGTACACGATGAAGGCCGACGGCTTCTTGTCGTGCCCCACCAGATCGCGCATCAGAACATCGAGCACGTAGCTATCAAGCGCGACTGCGGCATCGGTGGCAAGCATGTCGTAAGTTTATCACTATAGTCGTAATTCACATGGGGGCTTGCGAGAGCACTCCCTCGTTGCGAAGATGCCGCCAGGAGGAGTACATGATTCGAGGCATCAAGTTCGTCACCGTTCCGGTTCGCGATCAGGAGAAAGCGCTGAAGTTCTACACCGAGAAACTAGGGTTTCAGATTCGCACCGACCAGCCGTTCGGAAACCAACGCTGGATCGAGCTGGGCATTCCCGGCGCGGACACAGAGCTTGTGCTCTTTACTTCCCCCGGGCACGAAGTGCTTATCGGCCAGTTTCAGCCGCTGGTATTCTGGACGAGCGACGTCCCGAAATCCTACAAGGAGATGTCCGCAAAGGGCGTCGAGTTCCTCGGGCCGCCGAAGACCGAAGAGTGGGGAACCTCGGCAATGTTCCGCGATCCGGAGGGCAACCAATTCCTGCTCTCATCCAGGTAGGACGTGCCAAGTGGGAGGAGTCAGGTAGAAAGCGCCGTGCCAACGCGAGTGGTTCTGCAAGCCGTGCCCACCTCATGTTCCCTGGGGTGGGCTATCGGCCGACACTGTTCAATCGTCACGCCTTCGCAGCGCGTTCTTTCGGCTGAGGAATGATTCGAATGTAAGGCCGCGGCGACTTCCAGCCGTCAGGGTATTTCTTCTTGGCTTCTTCGTCGGAAACATTGCCGCTGATGATCACGTCCTCGCCCGGCTTCCAGTTCACCGGCGTAGACACGCTGTGCTGCGCCGTGAGTTGCATCGAATCAAGCACGCGCAGCACTTCGTCGAAGTTGCGGCCCGTGCTCATCGGATAACTCAGTGTCAGCCTGATCTTCTTGTCCGGACCGACCACGAACACCGTCCGCACGGTGGCGTTCAAGGCTGCGGTGCGGCCCTCGGACGTAGTTCCTGCGTCGGCGGGCAGCATGTCGTAGAGCTTCGCGATCTGAAGTTCCGGGTCGCCGATCATCGGAAATTTCACTTTGTGGCCCTGCGTCTCTTCAATGTCCACGGCCCATTTGCCGTGGTTCGTCACCGGGTCCACGCTCAATCCGAGGATTTTGCAATTCCTCTTTTCAAATTCGGGTTGCAGCCCCGCCATGTATCCCAGTTCCGTCGTGCACACCGGCGTGAAATCCTTCGGATGTGAAAACAGCACGCCCCAGGAGTTTCCAAGCCAGTCGTGAAACTTGATGGGGCCCTGCGTCGTCTCCGCCGAGAAATCCGGTGCAACATCGCCAATTCGTAAACTCATGATCTCCTCCGCCTCTAACTTTGATATGGCAGTCTAAGGTTTCTCGATGGTGACATAGGGCCATTCAGAATTCAAATTCGCCACGATCCGAGCAGTGCTGTGAGACATTCTGCCAACTTTGTGGCCCTACGCTGCCCGCTCCACGACCACCGCCGTCCCGTACGCCAGCACTTCTGTTACTCCCTGCATGATTTCGTTCGCGTCGTACCGCATCCCTATAATCGCGTTCCCGCCGCGCTGCGCCGCATGTTCCATCAGCAGCTCGAGCGACTCCTCCCTCGTCTGCTCGCACATGTCGGTGAACAGAGTGATATTCCCGCCCACAATCGTCTGCAGCGACGCGCCAATATTTCCGAGAATGCTCCGCGATCGCACCACGATCCCTCGAACCAGCCCTACCGTCTTAACAATTCGGTATCCCGGCAGCTCCAGCGCTGTCGTCACCATGCTCGCATCCACTCTTCCGTTCATCGCGGCTCCTTTCTTTCGCGCTCAGTTCAGTGCTGCACCACCGGCACTTCCACATTCGACGGATACTCTTTGCTTCTGTAAATCCTCTGCGTCGCCTTGACGTAATCGCTCGCGGTCGCCTTGAAAATGTTCGGCACAAACCTCTGCGGATTCCTGTCGATAATCGGGAACCACGTGCTCTGCACCTGTACCATGATTCTGTGCCCCTTCAAAAAGCAATGGTCGTTCGTATGCAAATCAATCGTATAGGGCGTCACTTTTCCCGGCACAATCGGCTCAGGCTTCTCGAAGCTGTTGCGAAAGCGCCCGCGAAAAACTTCATTCGCAACCATCAACTCATACCCACCCATCGACGGCTCCGCCTCATACTTCTCCGGATACACATCAACCAGTTTTGCGATCCAGTCGCTGTCGCTTCCTGTCGTCGATGCGTACAGATGCGCCACAATGTCCCCCGCCACGCACACATCGTCATCGAGCGGCCCGGTCGACCAATTCACCGTGTCCGGCCTCGAATCCACAAATCGCTGGTCCTCCACCAGCCACGTGTACCAATGGCTCCCCGGGCCATACGTCTCTTCAACCGGGCGGTGCCGGTAGGGAACTGGATGCGCCGGATCCGAAATGTAGCTGTCAAATGCCTCCGCGCCGCTGGCCTCCGGCGCATCGAACGACAGTCTTCCGTTCGCGCCAAAATACAATTTCTTCTCCGTCACACTCTCCTTCGGAGGCCACGCCGCATAATCCACCCACTTATTTGTTCCCGTCTCAAACGTCCGCGCTTTCTGGAACGGCACCTGCCCCTTGTCCTTCAGCCAGTACGCAAACCAGGGCGCCTGCACGTCCGCGCGGAATTCCTTGCTCGTCGGCGTGCCAAATTGAATCCGCCCCAGGCTCGCCCCGCCATCGCTTCTCGCCCATCCTCCGTGATTCCACGGCCCCACCACCAAATAGTTGAAGTGATTCGTATCGTTTTTCTCGAGCGTCTCGTAAATTTTCACCGGTCCGTAAAAATCTTCCTGGTCCCACCATCCCGCCACGTTCAGGTCCGGCACGCTCAGATGCATGTCCTTCAAATACGGATAAAACGCCTGCTTCCGCCAGAAGCTGTCGTAGTTCGGATGGTTGACGAAGTCCTCCCACGTCGGCAACTGCCCATGCAGATATTTCGAGTCCACGTTCGAGAGCGGCCCAAGCGCCAGATACCACTCAAACGTGTCGTACTTGTCGAACTGAAAAATGAAATTCGTCTTTCCCGTCTCCATCATGGCTGCGTACTCGAACCCATAGCTCAGCCGGAACGCGCCATTGTGGTGAAAATCGTCCCCCAAAAACATGTCCGCGGGCGATGCCTGCTCCGAGACCGCCTTCAGCGCCGGATGCGGCTCGAGCAGCGCCATCGCCGTCAGCCATCCGCCGTAGGAAATCCCCAGCAAACCCGCGCGCCCATTATTGTTCGGCACGTTTTTCAGCATCCAGTCAATCGTGTCGTACGTGTCCGTCCCTTCATCAATCGAATTCGGCTTGCTCCGGTCGCGCGGCGGCCGCTGCATCACAAATTGCCCCTCCGAGCCGTATCGCCCGCGAATGTCCTGCATCACGAAGATGTATCCTTCCGGAATCATCTCCTGATAGATGTTGAACAGGCTGCTGTACCCGTTCTTGTCGTCGCTCGTCCCGTACGGCGTCCGCGTAATCAAAAATGGCAGTGGCCCCTCCGCATTCTTCGGCGCGTAAATTTCCGTATGCAGCTTCACGCCGTCGCGCATCGGAATCATCCTGTCCTGCTTGGTGTACAGCGCACTCACGTCCATCAGCGTCGGTCCCGCACCTTCCTGCGCCCTCGCCGTACGCAACTGCAACCACCCCGCGCACACCACCGCAATTCCCCCCGCAACGCACACCGCCACTGCAGTTCGCATCCTCTTCATCGTTTCTCACTCCCAATCCCGCAGACACTAACACAAAATCTCCAGCGTGTACCTTCCGAATGCCGCCTCGTGACCATGTGTCGCTGCGCTCGCAGGGAGGTTGCCGAGCTAACAATTGCGCCAGGCAGGGTATGCGACGAAACGCTCTTCAGAAATCATTCCGTTCGCGCGCTTCACCCGCCTGCCCTGAGCCATGGGCGAATGGGCGGGATGAGTCAAGCCCCTCATTTTCGGCCGCCACCCGAGTCTTCCTTCAACAACTCGTCACGGTTTCCTCTCAAATTCCGTCCATCCCTCATCGTCGGATACGGCGCATCCTTTCCCATCAATCCTTCCCAAACAATCCGGTTGAACTTCGCCGGATCAATGCGGTCTTCCACCGAAAAGTCCATCCCCTTTGTCTTCTCCGCCCAGTACGCCGTACCATGCCGCGGCTTGGCGTAAGCACCGCCTTGCGCCGCGCCGCCCGCTGCCGCGTCCCCGACAGGCAATTGCGTACTGCGCAAAATCTCCGGCACAATCGCCGTATACGTCCACGGCTTGTACTCCGTCGTGAACACGTCCGCCATCGGCTCCGCCACCGCATCATTGATCCCCATCGGCTTTATGCCCAGCAGCTCCTCAATCGTCCGTAGGGTGTTCACCGTGTCGTAGTGCGTCGACACCACCGCTCCCTGTTTCACGTAGGCCCCCGCAATCAGCGTCGGACTGCGGTGCGCATCCACGTGATCCGGCCCGTTCTGCGCGTCATCCTCCACGATGAAAATCACTGTGCTGTTCGCAAACGGGCTGCGCGACACATCCTCGATCAGCTTCCCAAGCGCATAGTCGTTGTCCGCAAACTCCGCTTCCACCGTGCCCGTCCCGTCAATCGCGGCGCCGAAATCGCCCAAATGGTCCCGCATCAGCCGCACCAATTCCAGATTCGGCATCTTCCCGCTCGCCGCGTAGCCATCGAACTCTCGCTTCCACTCCTGATGCCGCCAGTAATCCGGCAGCGCCAAATCGAATCCGCGAAAATACGGATCGGTCACGTTCATCAGCGCCACCTTGTCCGGAAACGCCACCCGTGTCTTCGTCCTGTACGGATCGCGAATCACCGGAATCAGCCCTTTCTTCGCTGTGTCCATGCCGTATCGGCCGCCCTCGAGAAAAAAACCATAGTTCCGCAGCGTCAGCCTCGCCCTCAGCGCCGCGTCCCACAAATATCCCGTCCCTGCGTCTCCGCCCGGCCCGTCGGGAGCGTCCACGTCATTCGTCCCCGGCAGCAGGTTGTCATCGTCCGGCGTATCCGCATTGTCTTTCCGCCGCGCGCTCGGCGATGCAATCCCCACATTGATATTCCGGTTCTCGCCTTCGAAGTCATACGTCAGCCCGCGCCCCGCATAATTGATCGGATAGGTGTTCTCGACAACGTCCGACGCTCGCGCCGCCGTCGACCAGTTCCATCCCTCCCCGCTCACGTCTCCGCTGCAGTAAAAATTGTCCAAATCCACGAACTGCTGCGCTACCTGATGATGGTTCGGCCCAAGCGCCCGCGGAAAAACCGTCAGCTTCGGATCCCCATTGCCTTCCGCCAAATCGCCCAGCACCTGATCGTAGGTGCGGTTTTCCTTGATGATGTAAATCACGTGCTTGATGTGCTGCCGCAAAAATTCCATCGTCTTTTCATTCGCGGCCCGCTGCGCGTCACTCTCGTAGTGATTGTTCTCCGCCACCTGCTTGGTCAGCGAAGCCAGCGCGCTCTCGCCCGGCGTCGGAATCGCCTCAAATCCGCCTTTGTTCAGTTGCAAAATGTACTGGTTCTGCGCATCGCAATCGTTCAGCGCCCCGCGCTCCTTCGACGTTGTGTTTCGGCATCCTCCCAGATTCGGCCCCGGCACGCTCTTGGTGTCCAGCACGTACAGCATTCTTCCATCCGCGCTCACGCTCACCGAACTCGGATACCACCCCGTCGGTATCAGCCCGCTCACCGCTCCCGGCCAGGATTCACCACCCGCGCCAATGGGGACGGGCACCTGCATACGCGAGTTTTCAATCACCGCAACTGAATTTGCTCCTCCATTCGTCACGTACAGAGTCTTTCCATCCTGCGACAGCGCCAAACTGTTCGGATTGCTCCCCATCAGCCGTGCCGGATTCGAAAAGGTCTCGCGCGGCGCCGTCGTTTCAATTGCGCCAACCGTCTTCGCGAGAGCGGTATCAATCAACACCACCGCATCATCCGTCGCTAAGGCCGCAAACAGCACGCTCTGATCTCGATTCAAAATCATCTTCCCCGGCTCTCCCGGCACTTCGATTCGCTTCGTCACCCTCGGCTCGCCGGAAATATCCAGTACCACAATCTGCCTATCCCGCGGACTCGACACATACGCCGTATCATTCCCCTTGGTCACAATCCAAAACGGAAACTCGCCGCCCGCCACTCCCGTCTGTTTCGCGTCGCCCGCCCCCGGACGCAAATCCAGCTCCGCTGTCTTTTCGTGCGCGGCCACGTCCACCACGCTCACCGAATCATTTTCGAAATTCGCCACCAGCAATTTCTTTCCATCCGCTGTCACGCCAATCCCCGCCGCCTCCGGCTTCACGTTAATTCCCAGCCCGTGCGCGTGTCCCAGCTTGATCTCCGGCATCGCCTCGGCCCACTGCCCATTGTCTTTCCCAAACACATGCACATCGTCATCCACGCCGCCTGCCACGTAAAACTCATTCCCATTCGGATTCCACGCAATCCCATCAAACGTATTCGGCACCTGAATCGCCTGTTCCTGCCGCGGCTTGTCCCGCGACACGTCAAACACAAACACATATTCGTTCGAGTCCCGCCGAATCCGCCGCCCTGTGGAGTCGTCCATTTCGTTGTACCCGCTTGTCAGCACCAGCAGTGTCCCTCCATCGGGCGACATCACCGACGTCACCGGCTGTCCCGCCACGTATGCCGGAAAATCCTCCAGCTCGGGATTCAGCGGCACAAAGAACGCTCCTTCCGCCGCCATGGGCGTGATCGTCATCCCCGTGGGCAGCACCGCCTGCTGTTCGAGCGACGGCAGCTCATGCAATTGCCCGGGCCGGACGCTCTGCATCCGCTGCCTCCGTTCCCCCGACTCGCGCCGCGTCGCAAAAAACACCGCCGCCGCAATCGCAACAATCATCGCCACTGTCCCGGCTGTCCGTTTCATCCGCTTCTCCTCGATCGAAGTCCTGTGATTCTCTCTGGCAGCGCAGGGCCTCGCGCGTGTTGCAAAGTTCTCCTTGCGAGTGACACGCGCTCTCGGCCTGTTCGCCCTTGCGTTTCGCTGTCATCCCGTCGTGGCAGTTCGCGAATGGCGGCGAGGGACCCGTGGTCGGCTGCTGAAATATCCGTACCTCCGTATCTTGCTGAAAAGCGCCGCCATTTTGTCACAACTGGCCTCGTCCGCGCTTCGCCGAATTCGCATGCGCTCAAGTCTCGCGGCGCAACGTTACAGTCGCATTACAACTTCCCGATCGCGGCTCTTCAAACAGCGGTACAATCCCGCAGGCTACGCTGTGCCCCGCGGAGGACGCCCATGCGCCACGTTTCCTGTCTCGTTCTGTTCTTGCTCTTGTTTCTGCCCGCCGCCGCTCACGCACAAGCCACGCCACCGGACACGCCTGCCGGCCGCACATTCAGCGCCTGGCTTGCGGCCTTCAATAGTGGCGACCAATCCCAGCTCGACGCCTACTACCACAAGTACGACCACGGCAAATCCGCTTCCGACATCATGCCTTTCCGCAAACAGACCGGCGGCTTCGACCTCCTGCAAATCATCAAGAGCGAGCCTCTTCACCTCGAAGTCCTCATCAAGGAGCGCCTCAGCGACACCCGTGCCCTGGCGAAGTTCGACGTAAAAGATGCCTCCGGTCAGGTCGTTGAGTCCACTCTGCGCGCTCTTCCTCCCGGCGCGTCTGTGTCTCAACTCAATTTCACTCTCGACGCCGCCACTCGCACTCAGGTCATCAACACCGCCCTCGCCGAGCTCAACGAATTTTACGTTTCCCCCGGCGTCGCCACGCAAATGTCCGACGCCATCCGCGCTCGTCAGAAGCGTGGCGAATACGATTCCATCACCGACGGCGACGCCTTCGCGATGAAGCTCACCGGTGATCTCCGCGACGTGAGCCACGACAAGCACCTGCGCGTCGATTTCAGTCCCGTTCCGCTACCCAAGGAAATGTCCGCGCCGGATCCCCAGGCCGAAGCCGAATACCGCAAACAGATGGCACGCGCCAACTGCGGCTTCGACAAACTCGAAATGCTTCCCGGCAACATCGGCTACGTCAAATTCGATTTCTTCGCCGATCCCGCCGTCTGCGCCCCCACCGTCATCGCCGCCATGAATTTCCTCGCCAACTCCGACGCCGTCATCTTCGACCTCCGGGAAAACGGCGGCGGCGATCCCGAGATGGTCACCTTCCTCTGTTCTTATTTATTCGACCAACCAACGCATCTGAACGACCTGTGGACTCGCAAGGGGAACTCAACTCAACAATTCTGGACTCTGCCTTATGTCTCCGGCAAACGCCTCGCCACGCAGCCGGCCTACGTTCTCACTTCGCACCGAACTTTCTCCGGCGGCGAAGAATTCACCTATGATCTCCAGCAGCAAAAGCGCGCCACCATCGTCGGCGAAGTCACGGGAGGCGGCGCCCATCCCGTCGCCGGCCATCGCATCAACGACCATTTCGAAATCGGCGTCCCTTTCGCCACGGCCATCAATCCCATCTCCCATATCAGTTGGGAGGGAACTGGGGTCACCCCCGATGTGAAAGTCCCCGCCGCCGCGGCCCTCTCCACCGCCCAATCGCTCGCCACCAAGAGAGTCCCCGTCAAGTCTCCCACGTCCCAATCATAGGCAATCACTGTGAGGGGATTTCGGCCTCGCGCACTTGAGTGGTCACACCCTCGGATGTCAGACCTCCTCGTCGCACATTCCGCTCGGACCTTCCGGTGTCCTTTCCGCGTTTTCGACCTGGTGACGACGTCGAATTCCGTCTCTCAAGGAACGGTGCCGAGTTTGTGTCACACTCGCGTGTGAGCGCATACGGCAGAGCGAAGAGGACAGGTTACGCAATCGGAATCGTAGTCGTGGTCACAATTCTCATCTGGATGAATGGCAACCTAATGAGCAAGCGCCCGCGCGGTATGCGAGCCAGAAGTGGTAGCCACGCTTGCATTTCACAATTCCTTCACCCTCCTCTCCAACTCCCTGGCGATTTCCTCGGTCCTCATCTCCGCCCCAAACCTTACCGCCTCTCCAATCGTCACCTTCACTGCTCCATGCGGCACCGGCTTCAGCCTCAGCCGCGGATTCGCCAGCCGCGCCTGCGCCAATTCCCACAGCCCGTCAATCCGGATCGGCACCACCGGCAAATCCAATTTCGTTGCCAGCAACCCAATTCCGCCTCGAAATCGCCCGACTTTTCCATCCTTCGTCCGCTCGCCCTCAGGAAACACCAGCACATTCCATCCCTTGTCCGCGAGCTCTCCGGCAAAGGCGAAACTCTCGCGAAATCCCGTCTGCTTCGGCAGGGGGAAAACATTGAACAGCGCGATCACCAAGAAATAATCGATGCGATTCACCATTCGCAGGAACCATCCCATCCCCGACGGATGCTGCATTCCCCACAGCCGCTCCGCCTCCATCGCCGTTGCCAGCCGGTTGCGAAATTTCCCTGACAGCGCCGCCAGCACGCATCCAATGTCCACGTACGTCACGTGATTCGCCACCACCAGCACCGGCCCGCGCACGCCGCGCAAATTCTCCCGCCCGCGAATCTCCGGCCGGGCCAGCAACATCGTCGCCGGCCACGTCAGCGCGTAGTAGACAGCCAGCCGTATCCACGTCACCGGCCATCGCTGCGCCCAGCGCGAAAACTTGTGCGTCCGCGGACGCGTCCTTGGCTCGCGCAGCAATCTTTCCAGCTCGCCAACCGTCTTCGCTTCCGCAAACCGCGTCTCGCTCAAGTCCACCTGATATTTTTCTTCGAGCGCGCTCATCAACTCCACTTTGTCGAGCGAACTCATCTGCAAATCCCGCTCGAGATTCGCTTCGGCGCCCGCGTTCAGGCCCGTCATCCGCGCAATCAGTTCACCTAACGATCCTGCTCCGCCGGGGTTTGCGCCGACGTTTTCTGTCGGGGATCCCAACTGTCGCGCCACTTCCTCGCGAATCTTCGCCAGCATCGGCTTCTGCGTCGGCGTTCGCGGAAAATCTGCCTCCTTCCAAACGATCCATCTCCGCATCCTCTGATACTCCGCCAGCCGCTCGTTCGCCCTCTCTACAATCCGCGTCGCATCGGTCCCGGCATCCTCCAACAACAGCACCGCGCACGCCTCCGCGTTTCCATCCTTCTCAATTCCCACCACCGCCGCATCGCGCACTCCCGCCTGCTTTTTCAACTCCGTTTCCAAATCCTCCGGATAAACATTCATTCCCGCCGGCGTCACAATCACATTCTTGCGGCGCCCCTTGAAATACAAGTTCCCCTGCGCGTCCACTTCACCCAAATCTCCCGTGCGAAACCATCCCTCATCGCCCGCCACCGCCTCCAACTTCGCGTCCTGGAAATATCCCGGCGCCACATTCTCCCCGCGAACCAAAATCTCCTCATCCGCGCCGAGCTTCATCTCCATTCCCGGCAGCAGCTTCCCAATCGACCGTTTCCCCACCTGGAACGGATGATTCACGCTCACCAGCGAAGTCGTCTCCGTCAGCCCGTAGCCCTGGACCACCGCATACCCGAGCCGGTTCCAGAAAATCTCAACCTTTTCTCCCAGCGCCGCGCCGCCGGAAATAAACGCCCAGAACTTCCATCCCAGCCGCCGGTGAATCCTTCGAAACCGCCACGCGCGCCTCAAGAATTTCTCCTGATCCGCCCGCGCGAAATTCTTCTCGAGTTTCTCGCGCCGCCCCGCTGCCTCGATTTCGCGCTCCAACTGCCCTTCGAGCGACTCAATCATTCGTGGGACGCTGACCAGCGCCGTCACGCGCTCGCGCCGGATCGCCCGCGACACTTCGGCGGGCCCCATCGTGTCCAGAAAAATCACCGTCCCGCCCAGCAGCGGCGGAATGAACATCCCCATCAGTTGCCCGAACACGTGGCTCAGCGGCAGCAAATTCAAAAATCGCAGCGGGTGAAAAAATCTCTCGTATTTCAAATATTTCCCGATCTGCGCTTCCATCGGCTCGATGTTCGCCAGAATGTTTCCGTGTGTCAGCACCACTCCGCGCGGCTCCGCCGTGGTCCCCGAAGTAAAAACAATCTCCACGGGATCGCTGCGCTTCACGCCCGCTGCGTCAGGTCGCGCAGCCGCCCGCGAATCGTCATCCACCTCCGTCAGTTCTTCGAGCAAGATCTCCGGCCTTCCAATTTTCCCCGCGTCCAGCGCACGCGAATGAATCACGAATTTCGCATCCACGGTCGCCGCCACACGCGCCGCAAACTTCGGGTCCGCGGCCACGTCCATCGGCACCACCACCGCGCCTGCCAGCGCGCACCCAAAGAAAGCGGCCACCCACTCCGCGCAATTCTCTCCCCATAGCAGCACGTGCTCGCCCGGCTTGACGCCGCGCTCGCGCAGCGTCGCCGCAAAGCTCCGCGCCGCCGCGCCTACCCGCGCGTAGCTCCACCGTTCCATCCGGTAGCCGCGCCGGTAGGCAATCGCGGTCTCTTTTCCGCGACGCGCATACTCCTCAATGAATTCAATCAGTGATTGCCGCGCCATGCCTTTGTACCGGCGGCCTGCCTGCCGCAGTTACGGTTTGTCCCGCCAGCTTTTTCTGTTTCCCCTGGCCCGCTGGACAGTCTCTCTCATCCGCCGCCGTTTTTGTAGCAGCGCGTTCGTAGGGACGGGGCTTGCCCCGCCCGGCGCGAGTCGCAGAGTCGGGTTGTTTCTTCCGGGTGCGCCTTCCTTCGTCCGTCCGCAGTCGGTCGAGGCGCATTGACTGTGATTGGTTCCCTCGCCGTCAAAAAGAACAGGCCCGGCGGCAGGTTCTCTGCGCCGGGCCTGTTCCACTTTCGTTTTGTTGTCAGCCCTTACGGGTTTTTCTTCGCCGCATCCTGCTTCGGATCGGCCGCCGTGGCTGCATTCGCCGCTTCAGAATACCGCGTCAGATACGGCATAAACGGCGTCACCTCAAACGGCATTTTCTCCCGCGCCGAAAGCAGCTGCACCGGCTTCGACTTCGCCAGCCCGATCGAATCGTCCCACGAATCCAAAACGATTCGTGACCCCAGCGGCAGCGCCGCCACCTGCGCCACGTTCGTCGGCTGCAACTGTGGTCCGCCTTGCATCAGTTGGTCCGCCATGAACACGTGATTCCCCAGGTTCGCGCTGATCAGCTGCGGCACTTCTTTCTGGTCCGCCGCAAGCTGCTTCAGGAAAAGCCCCGCCGTTCCCAGCTGATTCTTGTAGATCGAGTTCTTCAGCAGCTCGATCGCTTTGTTCGCCGCGGCCTGCTCGTCTGCCGGTGAACTTCGGAACGACATCCGCTTGAGCGTCTCCTGCGGCGTAATCATCGTCGTATCGTTAAACGAGTATTCGTCCGGCAAAATTTGCCCCGTAATCACCGCGCCCAGCTGATGCGCCAGAATCGCCGCCAGGCTCGCTTCGTCCGGCAGCACGTCAACCAAGCCCCGGCTCAGCACAATCGTGTGTCCGATGCGGAAAGCCTCCAGCGTCGACGTCAGCAACACACGGCATCGCACTTCCGGCTCGATGTCCAGATTGTTGGGAACTTCCAAATTGTTTTCCACCTGGTCCAGCAGCTTGTCCACAGGCCCCGGAGGCGCAATCAATCCATTTCGCTGCAAGCGGTCGATCACGTTGTCTTCGCCTTCGCGCTGCCACTCCCGCTCGGCCATCACCGGCGAAGTGTCCTGCGACGCCTGCGCCTGGTCTTGAATGGGCTTCTCCGCCTCCACTTGCAGATCGCTGAATGAGGATTCGTGTCCCGCCAGCTTCAGGTTATATCCCCAAAGCCGCGTCTGCGAGCGGTACCGCACATGCCCAAACGGAAAATCTTTCAGGTCCGATTCCGCGCTGTAGATATACGACGGAATCCACACGTTCGGCGCCACATTCGTCCGCCAGCTGTCGAAGTGCAGGTTGTATCCGAAGGTCCGCGTCACCGGCACGAACACGCCGTTGAATCGCACAATCGTATAGTTCTGGTCTTCCACCCAGATCCTTCCCTGGAATCGTCCGTCTCCGGACTTCGGCAGCGGCGTCACGTCGAACACATAGCAGCGCACCGCTCCCAGAAATTCCCGCCGCACATAATCCAATTTGTAGTGTTGCAGGTCGAAATCAATCGGATCGACGAAGATCATCTGCAGGAATCCCGCCGGCACGTACGAATTTCCCAGCAGGGAACTCAAATCTTTAATCGGATTCAGCTTGTGCATTAAGCCCGCGTTCGCATCCCGCAGCATCGTGCGGTCCGCCACGCCCCGGCTCAGTTCCGCCACTCCCAGATAGTAGTGGTCCTTCTGCGGCACCGCTCCGAGTTGCTGATCCCACGACATGTCTTGAATGTAGGTTTCAACGATCGGGCTGTAATGTCTGAGCGTGGCGACTTCTTGATGTTCCCGCGCCAGGATCGCATTGATCACCTGCTGCTCAGACATTGGCTGGCTCGGCGCCGCAGCAGGCTGAGCGGCCGGCTGCGTTGGTTGCGTGGTTTGTGTTTGCGCGAATGATGCTCCCGCCAGGCACAATGCGAGAGCCCCAGTAAGAATGCAGCGATTCCCCATGCCTCTCCCCCTCAGACCAGTCAATACGCTAGTTCGAAATCAATTCGAACATTCGCGGGAAAATCGACGGGCTGCCCGTCCTGCTTCGCCGGCGTGAATTTGATCTGGCGCGCCGCGGTTTCGGCGTTCTCGTCCAGACCGTGGCCCAGGCCTTGGATCACCTTGACGATTTGAACTTCCCCGGATGCTTTGAAGATCACTTGCAGCACAACTTCGCCCTGAATCTTGTCGGCCTTTCCTTCCGCAGTGTATTGCGGCTGGGGTTTGTAGAGAATCACCACTCCCTGCGTCTCCGGCGTGTCCTCAGTTTTCTTCCTCGCGTGCTGTGTCGTGTCGGCTTGCGCCTCGTTTGCGAATCCGCCCGCTTGCACCGTTCCGCTATGTCGCTCTCCGCCCGCGATAGCTGTTCCGTTTCCAAAACCCGCGCTCGCCACCACTCCCTGTACGCCCTTTGCTCCGCCCGTGCCGTTTCCTTTGCCCGGGCCTTCCGGCATGTCAAAACCGCCCGCCTCGTTGATGTTCACCGGATTCCGCTGCTTCGCGCTCGTCGCCGGCAATCCTTGCGGATCTCCGAAGCCGCCGGTTTGCACGGCAGCTTTCGGCTTCTTCAAATCCGGAGTCGCCGAACTTCCCAGTGACATCGTGGGTTTGTCCGGCACCATTCGCGCCCACTCATTAATCTTCGGCGCCTGCGTTGGGTTGTGTCTCACGACCGGCACCACATTCAGTTTCTCGAACACCGGTTCGATGATCTTCGGCTTCGGCGGGTCCGGAACCACCACAGGCTCCGGCTTTGGCAGCACTTTCGCGACGACTTCTCTCTTCGCTACCTTCATCTTCGGCTGCACTTTTGGCTGCGGTTTGAACGGCTTCAAGTCCGGCAGGCTCAGCCGTGTCACCATGTAATCTTTCGCTTCGACCATTTGTTTCGGAAAGAGTGCCGGTATCCACAGTGCGCACGCCAGCACTACGAATTCGATGCCAAAGCCGGCCCCAAAAGAGCGCCACCGCGGCTTGCCGGACGCCAGCAGCGTAAAGGCTGCTCCCGGATCAGCCTGCTCAGAATGATATCCGTTCCCGTTTGAAGACATTTAACTTACCCCATTACCCCATTTCGATGTGTGGCTGCGGGGAGCAGACATTGTAGTACTGCCGGGCGGACGCGCGTGAATAGTACGATTGTACTGGTGTCAGAACCCGTTGCTTTAACCGACAATCCAACCTTCCGGGCTGCCATCTCCTAAGAAACACAATTTGGCCTGCCGAGTTGCATCGAAATTCGCTGTATCCCGGGCCTCCACCGGACGGGAAGAACTCGAGGCTGTAGCTGCTGCCCCCCGGAACCTTCTGCACGATTTACTCCAAAACCCTCTAAAACCGCACTTTGCTGGGCGAATGCCCGGCCATCATCTCAATACGATACCTAACTCCTGTCAATCAGGCGGGCAGGGTATGCGCCAAAGGTAAAAATCTTGAGGTGATTTCCAGTACTCACGACTCCTCCAAGTCCTTTAGAATTCGTTGACTGTGAACTTCCTACCCTGCCGAAAGCATTTTTTCCCGCCCCGCGCGATCGTCCTCTGGCCCTCAACAATCGTAATCCTAAAAAGAAAAGCCGGCACGTCTCCATGCCGGCCTTCCTTGCTTTGTTATGCCTCGATTACTGGTTCGGCTCGACCAACATGTACACCGGGACGTCCGACTGTTGCGGGTGTCGCACTAACAGCAGCACCGGTTGGTCGCCGCTTCCGGCAACTGCACTTCGGAAGTCCGACATGCTGCTGACAGGCTTGTGGTTCGCTTCCTGAATCACGTCGCCTCGGCCCAGCCCCGCCTCTGCGGCCGCGCTGTTCTGGTCGACGCTGTCAACCACCACGCCCTTCGTTCCCATCGGCATCTGCAGTGTCTGCGCGATGTCCGGCGTCAGTGTTTCCAGCCGTACGCCCTCCATCGCCTTTCCGATGTTGCCTTCCGAAGGTTGGCCTTCTCCTTCTTCAGACCGCCCTGTAGAATTGGCGTTCGCGCTTTCCTGCAACTCCCCAACGGTCGCCGGCAGGTCAAACGTCTTTCCGTCGCGGAACACTTTCAGTTGCACCGTTGTGCCCGGTGCCGTATCCGCGATTCGCGCTCTCAAGTCCCCTGCGCCATTGATTGGCGCTCCATTCAGCGACAGGATAATGTCGCCGCGCTTCAAACCTGCTTTTGCCGCCGGAGTTCCTGGTTCGACCGTATTAACGATGGCGCCGCTCCCACCTCCCGTGTATCCAAACGCTTTGGCCATGGCACCCGTCAGGTTCCCGGGATAGAACCCAAGGTAGCCGCGCTCGACTTTTCCATGCTGGATCAATTGCTGCATGATGTCGCGCGCCATATTGATCGGTATCGCGAAGCCGATTCCTTGGTTACCGCCTTCGCCGTTCGGTCCCGACTCGGTCGAAAAAATCGCCGTATTGATTCCGATCAGATCGCCGTGCAAATCAATTAACGCTCCACCCGAATTTCCCGGATTGATCGCCGCATCCGTTTGAATGAAATCGGTGTATGCCGATTGCGCTTCCCCTTGGATTGCGCCTCCGTCCAGGCTCCGCTCTGTCGCGCTCACGATTCCCATGGTCGCGGTTTCGCCGATGCCCCACGGATCGCCGATTGCAAAAACCACATCACCCACCTTCAGCTTCGAAGAATCGCCAAAAGTCAGTGTGGGCAGACCTGTCGCATCAATTTTCACTACCGCGATGTCCGTCAGCGGATCGGTTCCAACCACCTTGCCCGTGTACGTCTTGTTGTTCCAGTCCACCTTGATGTTCGCGCCGTGCGCCACCACATGGTTGTTCGTCAGGATGTAGCCGTCGGAATTAATGATCACGCCCGAGCCCAGGCTCTGCTCTTTCTGCGTCATCGGCCTTTGCGGCTCGCCGCCCTGATTCCCGAAAAACTGCTGGAAAAACGGATCGTTGAAAAAGCCCGGCATGTTCTGCTGCACTTTCACAACTTGCGTCGTGGAAATATTCACCACTGCCGGCAGCGCCGGATCAATCACCGACGCAAATCCGTTTCCGAATCCGCCGAGCCTCACTGGATCCACCGCTCCCGCCACTTTCACCGGAACTGCGGGCGCGCCGAACACTTGGTGTCCTGCCCAGTGCACCGCCCACGTCCCCACCACTGCTCCTGCAACCAGCGCCGCAACCAAAAGCGCCAAGGCGACTCCGCGCCTCAGATGAACCACCTCGCTGCTCATGTCCCTATCCTCCTCGAATCTCTCCGGGCGTTATGCCCCTACCGTTTATGGACGCATCAGAACAAAAAAGGTTTTGTGCCCGCCGTGCACCGGCCCGCGCCGAACTCCGCTCCCGCCCGAAAAACCATCGCGGCGCGCTCGGTTACAGAGGTTACCGGCAAATGTGTGTCGCAATTTCATTTCGACCTTCGGCGGGAGCAAAAACTCGACTGCAGAATTTGCGACGCACTTCCGCTGGCGCGGTTCCCCGCCGTTTCCGTTTTCTTCCCTCTCGCGAAACTCCGGGCAACACCCCGTTAGATGCACGCGGGCCCCTTCGCGATAGTCTGATTCTACCGCAATCCCTTGCTCCCGATGCCCCTATTTGACAAAATGGCGCGCCTGTTCAGGCATGCGCCGTATCCATATTCTTTCCGCGCGCGTGCAAAAGGACGATCAAAATGAAACCTCAGCCCATCGCGCTTTTCGCCGCCGCCGCAATAATAATTCTCTTCGCCACCGCGCTCGCCTTCGCTGCCACCGCGAATTCCCCGGCGTCTCAGGACATCGCTGTCCCCTCCTCGCTCAACGACGGAACCATGCCTGCGCTCTCCGCCATCGCCGGCCAAGGCCTGATGAACGACCACGCCTACGAATACCTCGAAGAACTCAGCGACGACATCGGCGGCCGCCTCACCGGCTCGCCGCAATGCAACGCCGCAATTCAGTGGGGCCTGGCAAAAATGCGTGCCATCGGCCTGCAGAATGTCCACGCCGAGCCGTACCAGATTTCCCGCGGCTGGACGCGCATCTCCGCCAGCGCCGAAGTCGTTTCTCCCGCGCCGCATAAACTCATGATCGACGCCATGGGCTGGGTCGGTTCGACGCCGCAGGGCGGAATCACCGCCGAAGTCGTCCCCGTGAACGCCTTCCAGCTCGATCAGGAACTCGCGCAAAACTCCGACAACTGGAACGGCAAAATTCTTCTCGCCGTGCAAAAAGGCGCTCCCTCCGCGAGCCCGCTCGCGGTCTTCGCCAAGTTCGGCCTGTTTCTGAACAAAGCGCATGACGCAGGCGCCGTCGCCGTCATCGGCGGACAGGGCGGCGACAAATCACAGGGCATGCACCTCACCCACACCGGCGCTCTCGGATTCGACACCTCCTACGAAATTCCCGTCGTCAGCATCTCTGCCGAAGACCAGGACATCCTCGAACGCTTCATCGACCGCGGCAAAACCGTTCGCGTCCACATCGACGTGCAAAATCGCTTCACCTCCGGCCCCGCGGACACCGCCAACGTCGTCGGCGAAATTCCCGGCACCGAGCATCCCGAACAGATCATCGTGGTCGGTGGACATCTCGATTCATGGGACCTCTCTGAAGGTTCCACCGATGACGGCACCGGAGCCACCACCACGCTCGGCGCCGCCGAAGCCATCGTCCGCTCCGGATTCAAGCCGCGGCGCACCATCCGCTTCGTCCTTTTCACCGGCGAAGAGCAAGGCCTGCTCGGCTCTCTCTCGTACGTCAAAACTCACAAGGACGAAATGCAAAATCACGTCGCCGCCATCATCCTCGATAACGGACAGGGCCCCGTCACCGCGCTCAACATGGCGCGTCCCGATCTGGTCGCTCCGGTCGAACCTTTCATCGCGACGCTCGGCGCTTTCGGCAAAATCACCGCCAACGACGAAACCGAATTCGGCGCCGACAGCGGGCCGTTCATTCTGCAGGGCCTGCCCGGCATCAATCTCGCCCAGAACTCTCCCGAGTATCGCTACACGCACCACTCCAACGTCGACACGTTTGACAAAGTGGACCGCGCCGTTCTCGAACGCGACGCCACCGTGCAAGCCCTGGTCGCTTTCTGGATTGCTGCCCGCCCCGAGCGCCTGGCCTCTCCGTGGCCGCCCGAGAAAACCGCGCAGTTCCTCGTCAGCACTCACGATGACGAATTCCTCAAGCTCTTCAACCTCTGGCCCTTCGGCACCCTGGGCGAAAAACCCCAGCAGTAGGGGGGTCGGTCCAGGCGACTAATACCGCTGTCATCGAGATCTTTAGAATCGCCTCTAACTCGCACATAACAAACGACCGGCGCATCTCTCATCGCCACATTTCGCACCCTGTTTCAACCCAACCACATAAGGAGAATCGCCAGAGACGAGGATTCGCAATCAGCGCATGTTGACGAGGCGGGCGAGAAAAAACGCGGCGGCGGCGGCGAGTCCGCCGACAAAGGCGGTTTGTAGTGCGCCGCGCAACGGATGAACATCGGTGAACTTCGCTTTGATGAAGCCGAAGGCGAGGAGGGCGAAAAGCGTCACGCCGACGGAGGTCCACAGCGCGGTGAAGACATCGCTAAGGAGTATGTACGGCGCAAGCGGAATCAGGCCGCCGACGATGTAGGACCCGGCAATGGTGGCGGCGCTGCGCGCGGCGCGCGTCGGATCGGGCTCTTCGAGGCCAAGCTCGAAGCGCATCATGAAGTCGACCCAGCGCTTTTGATCGGAGCAGATGGCGCTGACGACGGGCTCGACGTGCTGTTCGGCGAGGCCGTATTCGCGAAAAACTTTCGCCACTTCCTCTTGCTCCTGGTCCGGGATTTCGACGGTCTCTTCGATCTCGCGGCGCTTCTCGGATTCGTAATGCTCGGTATCGGTTTTCGCGGCGAGGTAGCCGCCGAGTCCCATGGCGATGGAGCCGGCGACGATTTCGGCGAGGCCCGCGGTGACGACGATGCGCGCGCTGCCGCCGGCGGCGGCGATGGCTCCCGTGATTCCCGCGGCGAGCGCGAAGGGCACGGTGAGGCCGTCGGCCATGCCGATGACGATGTCGCGAACGAAAGCCGTTGCGGTGAAATGCTTTTCGACGTGGGCGATGGTCGGCATGCGCCGCTCCTTGGTGGTGGCGCCGATTGCGCGCCTGGAAATTTATCTCACAGTTTTGGCTGTACGCGCCGCGATTTTTCGCTGCGCACTTGCGAGTTAGGCCGCGAGGAACAGCCCGCGAAAGGATCCGGAACAGAACGCGAAGGCCGGATGTATAATCCGGCGCGCTTTTGGGCTTGCCTCGCAGAAGTGAAACTGGACAAACGAAGTGAAGGAGTGGAATTGCTCGCAGCGGGACGCAAAGTCGGAGGCAATGAGATTGCAAGCGCGATTCGGGCCCGTCCTTCCTCAGAGCAAGCGGGCAGGCGATATCCATGTTGAGTGCCGGAAGCAAATTGGGGCCGTATGAGATTCAGGCCCCGCTCGGAGCCGGAGGAATGGGGGAGGTGTATCGCGCGCGGGACGCGCGGCTCGGCCGCGAAGTGGCGCTGAAAGTTTTGCCGGAGGCGTTTGCCAAGGACGCGGAGCGGCTGGCACGGTTCCGGCGCGAAGCGCAGGTGCTGGCGTCGCTGAATCATCCGAATATCGCGGCGATCTATGGATTCGAGGACTCCGGCGGGGTGCACGCGCTGGTAATGGAGCTGGTCGAGGGGCCGACGCTGGCGGAGCGCGTCAAACAGCGCGCGATTTCGGCAGAGGAGGCGCTGCCGATTGCGAAACAGATTTGCGAAGCGCTGGAATACGCGCACGAACGCGGCATCATTCACCGCGACTTGAAGCCAGCGAACATAAAAATCGCGCAAAACGATTCGGTGAAGGTTCTGGATTTTGGATTGGCGAAGGCGCTCGAAAGCGACGCGGCGGCCGTCGATGTTTCCAGTTCGCCGACGATTAGCCGGATGACGCAGGCGGGAATCATTTTGGGGACGGCGGCGTACATGTCGCCGGAGCAAGCCAAAGGGAAAACGGTGGACCGCCGCACGGACATTTGGGCGTTCGGCTGCGTGCTGTACGAACTGCTGACGGGAACGACGGCGTTCAGCGGCGAGACGGTGACGGACACGCTGGCGTCGGTGATACGCGCGGAGCCGGATTGGTCGCTGCTGCCGGCGAGTACGCCGACGCACGTGCGCGTGCTGTTGCAGCGGTGCCTGCAGAAGGATGCGAAGCAACGGCTGCGGGACATTGGCGATGCGCGGATTGCGATTGACGAAGTTTTGAGCGGCGCCGCGGCGGCAGCTGAACGGCAATCGTTCGCGGTGAAAACTCCGGAACACGCCGGACGCAGGTGGCTGCCGTGGGGCATTGCCGGGTCGCTGGCAATCGTGGTCGTCATTGGCGCGGTGGCCTATTTTCGCTCGAACGCCGGGCCGCCGGTGGCTCCTGGCATCACGTCGCTCAGCGTTTCTCTGCCTCAGGGCGTGAGCCTTGTGCTGCGCGATGCGCTGCCACTGGCGCTGTCGCCGGATGGCAGAAGCCTGGTATTCATGGGCGAGAAGGATGGCGCCGAGCAACTGTATCTGCGCACGATGGATCAACCGGATTCGGCGCCGATTCAAGGCACCGAAGGCGGCGTGAGCCCGTTCCTCTCTCCTGACGGGCAGTGGATTGGGTTCTTCGCGAGCGGGCAATTGAAGAAAGTTTCAATCCACGGCGGCGAGCCGGTGACATTGGCGGACGCTCCGAATCAGCGCGGCGGAAGCTGGGCGCCGGACGGGTCAATTATCTTTTCGCCGGATTATTCGTCGGGGCTGATGCGGATTCCAGCCGGTGGCGGACCAGTCGAGACGCTGCTGGCTCCCGATGCCGGGAAGGGCGAGCGTTCCTATCGCTGGCCGGAAGCGCTGCCCAACGGAAAAGGCATCCTCTACACGGTCGGCAAAGCCGCCGGCGTGGCGAACTATGAGGACGCCGACATCGCCATTTATTCGTTTCAAGCGCGGCAAAGCCACATTGTCACGCACGGATGGTTGGCCCGTTATTCTTCGGCAGGGTACCTGTTGAGCTTTCGCACGGGATTGCTGACCGCGCTGCCTTTCGATGAGAATCGAATGCAAGTCACAGGTCCGGCGATCCAATTGACGCAGACCGTCGGTGGAGATGTGGGAAGCGCAGCGGTCTATTTCAGCATGGCGGCAAACGCTGCGATGGTCTACGTGCAGGGGAGCACTGCCAGCCAGATGAGCACGCTCGTGCTAGTGACTCAAAAGGGCGACGCTCATACCTTGCCCCTTCCGCCACGTCAATACAATAATCCGCGATTCTCGCCGGACGGAAAGCGCCTGGTTTTTGCAATCGGCAACGTGACTGGACCCGCCGATATTTGGACCTATGATTTGAAAACAGGAAATCTGAGCCGTCTCACGTTTGACAACGCCTCGATTCTGCCGGTGTGGTCTCCCAACGGCTCGAGGATCGCTTTTGACTCGCTTTATGTCCACCAAGGAATCACCACTAAAGCGGCGGATGGAAGCGGGGGTGAGCAGGAGCTTTTTATTCCTGGCATGGAGGGAGTTCAGCCGGATGCCTGGTCGGCGAACGGGAAGATTTTCGCCTTCACGGTCGACAAAGGGGCAAATGGCGATCTGTGGACCGTGGATTTGGAAGCAAAGACGCAGCCGACGCTCTTTCAGGCAAACGCATCTGGCGCCGTCTTTTCTCCGGATGGAAAGTTCGTCGCCTATACGTCCTATCAATCCGGGACATATCAGGTTCTTGTGCGAGAGTTTCCATCGGGAGGGCAATGGCAAATAGGCAACGAGGGCGGCGCTGATCCGAAGTGGAGCAGAGATGGCAGAGAACTGTTCTATGCAAGCACGCCGGCCGCGTATGTTCATAACTGGACGATTGACGAAATGAATGTTCAGACTGAACCGTCATTCCACTTCTCTTCGCCTCACGCTCTTTTCCAATTCTCTTTCAGCAAGTACACGGTCGCGACGACTCCGCAAGTGAACTACGATGTTTCGCCTGACGGGCAACAGTTCGTCTTCATACAACCCGGCGGACAAACGCAAGCCCCGTCGGAAATTAACGTGGTGCTGAATTTTCCTGCTGAGATTCGCGCACCGATGCAGAAGTAGCGCCTTACCGCGCGAAACGAGCGAGTGTCAGCGCCCAGTGATCAGGGCAGAGGCCGCATTTCGTGTGAGCGGCACGAGCCGACTGCCGGGAGAGGCTGATTGCCCGGCAAAGCGGCGTCGAGTCCCCGGCTGTGCCGGAATCAGCGAACGCGGCAGGTAGAGGATTTGGGTTATTTACACCGGCGCGAGAGGCGGGAGTATAATTATGAAGCACGAAAGGAATTTGAGGAGGAAAGAATAATGACTGACGCTCAAGGCACCGCTCA
Source organism: Candidatus Acidiferrales bacterium (assembly GCA_035945715.1). Taxonomy (GTDB): domain Bacteria; phylum Acidobacteriota; class Terriglobia; order Acidiferrales; family UBA7541; genus DAHUXN01. The sequence continues at coordinate 69,549 of DASYZX010000050.1, read as the reverse complement.
GGCAGCGGCGCACAAACTGCCGCCCTTGCCCTATTCGTTCGACGCGCTGGAACCGTATATCGACGCGAAAACGATGGAAATCCACCACGACAAACATCACGGCGCGTACGTGAACAATCTGAACAAGGCACTCGAAGGGCACGCGGACTTGCAAAAGCTTTCGCTCGAGGAGCTGCTGCGCGGGATCGAAAAAGTTCCGGAAAGCATTCGCACAGCGGTGCGCAACAACGCGGGCGGGCACGCGAACCATTCGCTGTTCTGGCCGAGCATGAAAAAAGGCGGCGGCGGAGAGCCGAAGGGGGAAATTGCCGACGCCATCAAGTCGGCGTTTGGCAGCTTTGCGGATTTCAAGACGAAATTCAACGACGCGGCGACGAAACGGTTTGGTTCAGGCTGGGCGTGGCTGCTGATGAGCGGCGGCAAGCTGGCGATTGAGTCCACGGCGAACCAGGATAGCCCACTGATGGACGGCAAGAAGCCGGTGCTGGGGCTCGACGTGTGGGAGCACGCCTATTACTTGAAATACCAGAACCGCCGGCCGGAGTACATCGAGGCGTGGTGGAACGTGGTGAACTGGGACCAGATCAATCAGAATTTATCGGCCGCGAAGAAGTAAGGCAGTTGACAGTTTATCGTTGAGAGCCGAAGAGTGTGTGCAGGGAGTGGATCCGCCGCGAGAAGATTTCGCGGCGGACTCGTTTTTGGTTATCCGCCGAGCGCGATGAATGCGGGTTATTTTCCGGTGGCCGCGAAAAAGCTGATTCGGGTTGCGCAAGAGAGGCAAAAGCAGGTCCCTCACCTCCATGCGCAAACGGCGCGGCTGGGTTCGGGATGACTACGTAAGCAGGAAGGGAGCGGATTCGTCCCGGTGAGGCGCGTCGAGGCGAATCCGCTGTTTTTTACGGGTGATTTGAGACGCGCCGCTTCGCTAGTCGCCGTGAGGCGGGCAGCACGGATGCGGACACGGCGGGCAGCCTGGGCAGCACGGGTCGCTTACACTGGGTGCCGTTACAGCAACTGTTAGCCAGATTTTTCGCATTGTTTTTTCCTCCTGCAGATTTGCACTCCGGCAAACCGGCGATGAGGCTGCAGACTTCGCCGCACGAATCGCCTTCGCACGAACAGCGCTTCCATTCCCGCTCGATCCGTTTGAGCCGCTTCAGCAACGCGGATAGCTCGCCGATCTGTTCCGCTACGGACTTCGCCTTCGCTTGCGTCCAGCCGAAGACTTCCGGACACGGGCAGCGGCCGGTGCGCGCGAGGTGCAGAATCTCCTGCATCTCGGCGAGCGTGAGGCCGATGGCCTTGGACTTCTGGACGAAGCTGACGTAACGAAGCGCTGCGGGATCGAAGACGCGGTAGCCGGCGTGGCTGCGCGCGGCTTTCGGCAGCAGTCCGAGGCCTTCCCAGTAGCGGATGGTCTTGGACGGCACGCCGGAGTGTTTCGCGAATGCGGAAATGGTGAGCGCGTCGCGCATGTTTGCCTCCGAGAAGGATGAACCTTCCCGTGGGAGGAAGGTGCAAGAGGCAATTTAAGTACGCGGCGAGGTCGTTGCGCAGATGGAGAAGGGCAATGGTTTTTCGGTTTCCGCGTGTGGCGGACGTCCTGAGAAAAACCGACTACTTCGCGCGGACGAAACGCGCGATAGGAAGAAAAACAAACAACATCTTTGTCGCGGTTCGTGAGCAGCGAGCAATCACGTCGCGAAGCAACAGCAGATTCCTCACACGGCCGCAAGGCGGCCGGTTCGGAATGACACTGTTGAGGATCTCGCGTGATGCGTGCGGGGCCCTACACGGCGGGGAAGAAGTGGGCTTCGAGGGCGAGGACGGCGATGGCGAGGAGGGAAGTGGCGACGGTGACGACGAGGCCGACGCGGGTGAATTCCCAGAAGCTGATTTTGGTTTTCCAGGCGGCCTGCTGAAGGACGATCAAGTTTGCGACGGAGCTGATGGGCGTGGCGTTGCCGGCAAGCGTGCTGGTGCTGGCGACGGCGAGCCACAGAAAATGCGAGTTGCCGAAGGACGCGAGCACGGGTCGCACGAGGAGCACAGCGGGGACGTTGCTGACGAGATTTGAGAGCACCAGCATGGTCCCGCTGATGGAAAAGAGTTGCGAGGCAGTGGAGCGTCGCAGGCCGGGTTCGAAGAAGTGGATGAGGTAGGTGACCGCGCCGGAATTTTCAAATCCCTGCATGACGACAAAAAGCGCGGCGAAGAAAAGCAGGAGCTCCCAGCTTACGCGGCGGTAGACGTTTTCGGATTTGACGCGGCCGATGATGAGAATGAGCGCAGCGACAGCGGCGGCGGCAAGCGCGAAGGAGAAATTCAAAATCCACAGGACGAGGACGAGGACCGAGGCGATGACGCATTTTGCGAGCAGGCTGCGGTCCACGGTGATGGGGATCGGCGGAGTCTGGTGTTCAGGCGCGGGCGTGTGCCAGAGCTGGCGCCGAAACAGGAATGCGAGAACGGCGACATCGAGAAGAAGTCCGAGGAGGGCGACGGGAGCGAGATGCACGAGGAATTCGAGAAAAGTGAAATGCGCGGTGACGCCGACGAGGGCGTTCTGCGGATTGCCGGTGACGGACATGACGGAGCCGATGTTGGAGGAAGTGGCGAGAGCGGCGAGGTAAGGAGTGCTCGGGAGGCGGAGGCGTTCGGTGACGGCGAGTACGATGGGCGTGAACATGAGGCAGACGGTGTCGTTGACAAAAAACGCGGCAAAAATGCCGGTGGTGAAAATGAGAAGGACGAGGAGCTGGAAGGGAGTTTTGGCAATGGCGGCGACGCGCGCGGCGACCCAGTCGAAGAAGCGGGCGATCTGGAAATGCGCGACGAGAATCATGATGCCGAGAAGAAAAACGATGGTGTCCCAGCTGATGGCGGTGTAGGCGTCGGGGAGGGAAACGACTCCGGCGAAGACCATGGCGACGGCTCCGCAAAATGCGGCGGCGGTTCGGTCGAGGCGGCTGCCGCGTCCGGATTCGACGGCGATGAGGATGTACGTGACGAGGAAGATAATGATGGGGAGCCAGTGCAGATGCGCGGGAAGAGCGAGGGCTAGGGACTGGGTGAACATGCGGGGAGAGAGCTTAGCGTGGATTGCGGCGGAAGCAGAAGAGGATTGTTGGTTGGGCAATCGCGCGGAATTGGTCAACTGGCGATCGGGGAGTCGTGGACGGCGAGGACGTCTTTTGCGCGGCGCTGCAGGCCGGGGACCAGCCAGCGAAAGAGGAGCGTTGCGGCAAAGCCTCCGGCGAACTGCGCCAACACAAACCAGGGAACGTCCCGGGGGCGGATGCCCGCAAATGTATTGCTGAGGCAGCGCGCGATGCTGACGGCGGGGTTGGCAAAGGACGTTGAGGCGGTGAACCAGTACGCTGCGGTTATGTAGGCGCCGACTGCGAGCGGAACTCCTGCCGATCGCAAGCGGGAGCATCCCCAGATCACACACATGAGGCCGAATGTCGCGACGAATTCGCTGAAGACCTGAGCGGGCCCGCTGCGCACATGAGTCGAGAGCGAAAACACGGGCAGGCCAAACATCAGATGCGCGATCATCGCGCCGGCGATTCCGCCTGTGATTTGCGCAGCGACGTAGTGAGGAACCTCAGCCCAGGGAAGGCCGCGCTCGAGAGCGTCCATGACGGAAACGACGGGATTCAAATGGGCGCCGGACACGGGACCGAAGGCCATAATCAGGGCGACCAGCGCTGCGCCGGTCGCGAGCGTGTTTGCGAGCAAGGCGAGAGCCACGTTGCCGCTGGCGAGACGATCGCCCATGATTCCGGAACCGACGACAGCGGCTACGAGAAGCAAGGTGCCCAGGAGTTCCGCGACGACTCGGCGGGAGAGCGATAGGTTCACACCTTGTTCAGGCATTATTCACGCATGCCCGATGCGATCGATTTCTTTTTTGATGGCGAGCTCGTCGAGGCTCGCAAGCGGCAGACAGAGAAACAGACTGATTCTGCGGTCCAAAATCATGAACGCCTCGCGAAATGCTTTCTCGACTTCCTCGGGCGTGCCTTCGACGGCGGCGGGATCGGGCACGCCCCAATGAGAGGTGATCGGCTGGCCGGGCCACAAGGGGCAGACCGCTTTCGCAGCTTTATCGCACACGGTAAAAACGAAATTCATTTGCGGCGAGCCGGGCTGCGCGAACTCCGTCCAGTCCTTGCTGCGCAAACCGTCGGTACCGAGACACGCGGTTTGGATTTGACGGATAGCCGCCGGATGCACTGTGCCTTTCGGATGGCTCCCGGCGCTGTAGGCTCTGAAAGCGGGCGCGCCTTTGTGATTCAGGATCGCTTCGGCCATGATGGAACGCGCCGAATTGCCGGTGCACAGAAACAAAACGTTGTAGTGTTGCGGCATCTCCGGCTCCTTTATTGGCAGCAAGCCGGACCGCAGCACGCTGCTTTTTGCTGTGGCTTTTCGGCGCGAACAAATGCACTCATCACTTTCCCGTCGACTTCCGGCGCGATCCTGTCTACATCAATGCCGTGACCGGACAGGAACGCGCGCGCGTCCTCTACGCGGTAGATTCGGGTTGGCTCGATCTCTATTTTTTCAAAACCCGCGGCCGCAAGCTTGCTTCGGTACGCGTCTTCGTCGAGCGCTCCGGCGACGCAGCCGACCCACAGAAGAACGCTCTTGCGAATTTCTGCGGGCAGTTCTCCGCGGGTAACAACGTCGGAGACGGCCAAGCGGCCTCCCGGCTTCAATACGCGAAACGTTTCGCGCAATACACGGTCCTTGTCCGACGAAAGATTGATCACGCAGTTCGAAATCACGACATCGACGGAGTTCCTTGGCAGAGGAATATGCTCGATTTCACCCTTCAGAAATTCGACGTTGTCTACGCCCGCTTTGCGTTTGTTTTCGTCGGCGAGCGCGAGCATTTCGTCGGTCATGTCCAGGCCGTAGGCCTTGCCCGTGGGCCCAACGCGCTTGGCGGAAAGCAAGACATCGATTCCGCCGCCCGAGCCTAGATCGAGAACCGTCTCGCCGGCATTCAGCTGTGCGAGCGCCGTCGGATTGCCGCACCCCAGAGACGCGCGCAAGGCGTTCTCGGGGATTTGCGCGGCCTGCGAGGCGTCATAAAGGTTCGAGGTAATCGGGTCGGCGCAGCAGGGGTCGCTCCCGGCCGTTGCGCCGCAGCAGGAACTTTTGCTCACCGTCGCTCGTTGCGCGGCCTCCGCGTATTTTTCTCGAACTAGTTTTCTTATGTCTGACTCGCTCATGGCTTCTCCTTATCCAGTGATATCGCTGGGCGTGCAGCCGCGGCCGCCGCAGCAGTTTTCCATCAGGAAACTCGTCAGCTCGTTGATGTTTTTCAGATTGGCCGCATAGGAAATGGAGCGGCCGTTCTTGTCGGCGGTGATCAGATCGGTGGCGGCCAGCACGTTGAGATGAAAGGAGAGCGTGGGGCCGGGCAGGCCGAGGCGCCGGGCGATGATTCCCGCGGGGAGGCCGCCTGGCGCGTGACGGACGAGCAGGCGAAAGATGTTCAGCCGGGTTTCCTGGGCGAGGGCCGCAAGGGAATCGACTGCATCAGATAATTTCATATTTCCAGAATAATGGAAGTAATCCGCATGGACAAGCGGAATTTGATTCCCTCTCGGACGTGAGTGAGGCGGATTCGTGGTCAGGCGGGGCGGGAGCCGGATTCGGTGGGGAAGTGGGCGGCGAGCCAGCCGCTGATGCCGGCGGACATGACGTGGACGTTGCGATAACCCATGTCCTTGGCGCGACGGGCTGCGTTGGGAGCCTTGCGGCAGAACGTGCCGGAGCAGTAGAAGACGAGCATGGCGTTTTTGTCGGCGGGAAGTTCCTGTTCGCCGAAGGCGAGCGGGTCAAGCGTGAGCGCGCCGGGAACGCGGGCGGTGAGCCAGCTTTGGCGCGAGTTCACGTCGATGACGGTGATGGGTTCAGGCTGCTGCATGCGTTGCCGGAGCGCAGCAGGGGAGATGACGTTGAGTCCCATGAGTCGGGCGAACATAAGCCGCTTCCTCCTCTTTGGCCAGACGCTATCTCGCTATCTCAGAATGCTTTCATCGATTCTGGCATCGGCCGCAGGGTCCAAAATGGCAATGGATTCGTTTGAGTTTTGACCTATTGTGTCACAATCAAGCGAATTCAAACTGACCCATCACTTTCTCGCCGGATTAGTTGTGCGAGGCGGTGACTGCGCTGTGGCGCGACCAGCGCAGGCGGGCGCACTGCACGGCGATGATGAGTATGCCGGCCGGGAGCAGGACGAAAGTCAGAGAATCAGCAAGATGCAAGGGCAACGCGAGCCAAACGACGGCAAGCGCGAGACCTGTGAGCACCCAGGTCCAGCCCGCGAAACGCTGAAAAGCTTGCGCTCTTGCCGGGTCGCAACGCAGGACGGATAGAGGTGTGAGTGTTTTTGGCAGAGCGTTGCCAGTGAACATCAAAAAGGCGCCGATGATGGCCATCATGGCGCGTTTGGAAATGTCGGCGTGATCGTGGGCGCCGAGGGTTGTTGCGAGCTTGAGGCCGAGCGGGATCACGAGGATGAGTCCGGCGAAAACGACGCCAGCGCGCAGGGCGTTTGCGTCGTCGGTCGAGCTGCGGGAAATGAAGAACAGAATTGTCGCGAGGCAGGCGATGAGGAGCATCGCGATCGTCCAGAAGATAACTCGGTGAGGGTGCGTATACCAGCCGGCGCCGACAAGCGCGCCGCCGACGAGCAATAGTCCAGCGGGAAGATAGTTAGAGATTGATTTTGCGGGCATGGGTCAGACCTCCTCCTTAGCAGGATGCAATTTCTGGCGACGGGTGACGTCGTCGCGAGGCTTCGTTTTCCAATTGGTTTTCCAATTCCAACCTAGGGTGTCAGTGAAGGCAAGCAGGGCGTCTTCGAGGACGGACATTTTCAAGCGATAGAGAATGGTGCGGCCGGTTTTTTCGGCTTCGATGAGGCCGGCATTTTGCAGAACGGAAAAATGGGCGGACATGGTGGGCTTGGAGACGGCGAAGTGGTCGGAGAGTTCGCCGGCGGACATGGGGCGCTGGCGGAGGAGCTGGAGGACGCGGCGGCGGGTGGGGTCGGAGAGGGCTTTGAAGACGGTGTCCACGTCTTTATATTTAGCTAATTATCTAACTATTGTCAAGAGGTTTTTTCGGCGGAGGCAGAACGCAGGTCCGTGGGCCCAGACTTTGGCGGGGTCGGACTGGTATGGATTGGACCATGCAGTTGAAGACGAGAGGGATGACGTGGCCGCCGGCTGCGTCGCAGGCTTCTTTGGTGGCGATGCTGCCGTTGAAGCCGAACTTGGAGTGGTCGACCTCGGACTGCGGCGTGCCGAAAGGAGCGAGGCGGAAATTGACATGTTCATGCCAGCGGGCGACGCTGAGAGGGAGGCACTGGTTGATCTCGTCTTCGGTGTAGCGCTTGGGCGCGGTGTACATGGCGCCGACGAGCTGGTAGCCATCGCCGACTTTTATAGAGGAGCACTGGGGAGGGGTTTGCGGCGACGGGGCCGAAATGCGACCCTGGCGAATGGTAGGAGGGTTGCGCGCTGAAATTCGGGTACGATGCGAACGATGAATGAAACGATACAGACGCGGTGCTGCGTTGCGGGCGGGGGGCCGGCGGGAATGATGCTGGGGTTCCTGCTGGCGCGGGCGGGAGTGGACGTGATGGTGCTCGAGAAGCACGGGGATTTTTTGCGGGATTTTCGCGGGGACACGGTGCATCCGTCGACGCTGGAGGTGATGTATGAGCTGGGGATGTTGGAGGAATTTCTAAAGCGGCCGCACCAGGAATTCCGGGAGTTGTCGGGGCTGATCGGCAACGAGATGGTGCCGCTTGCGGACTTCACGCACCTGCCGACGCACTGCAAATTCATTGCGCTGATGCCGCAGTGGGATTTTTTGAATTTTATCACCGAGGAGGCGAAGCGGTATCCGCAATTTCATTTGAGGATGCAGACGGAAGTGACGGATTTGATTCGGGACGGCGAGCGAATTGTGGGAGTGACGGCGAAGACACCGGAGGGAGTGCTGGAGATTCGCGCGGAGCTGACGGTGGGCGCGGACGGGCGGCATTCGACGGTGCGGGAGCGCGCGGGGCTGGAAGTGATGGACATTGGCGCGCCGATGGATGCGTTGTGGATGCGGCTGAGCAGGAAGGAGGGAGATCCGCCGCAAACATTCGGGCACATCGATGCGGGGAAAATGCTGGTGATGCTGAATCGGGACGATTATTGGCAGTGCGCGTTTCTGATTCCGAAAGGAGGGTTCGAGGAGATTCAGCAAAAAGGTCTGGCGGCGCTGCGCAAGGAGATTGCGGATTTGTCGCCCTATATGAAGGACCGCGTGGACGAGTTGCGCGACTGGAGGGACGTGAGTTTGCTGACGGTGAAGGTCGACCGATTGAAGCAGTGGCATTTGCCGGGGCTGCTGTGCATTGGAGATGCGGCGCACGCGATGTCGCCGGTGGGCGGGGTGGGAATCAATCTGGCAATTCAGGATGCCGTGGCGGCGGCGAATATTCTGGCAACGAAGCTGCGCGACGGGACGGTCGACGAAAGCGATCTGCAGGCGGTACAGCATAGAAGAATGTTTCCGACGCGAGCGACGCAGGCGCTGCAGGTATTCGTGCAGAACCGCATCATCCGGCGGGTGCTGGCGAGTACGAAGCCGATGAAGGCTCCGTGGCCGGTGAAACTGATGCGGCGATGGCCGGCGCTGCGACGGATTTTGCCGCGAATTGTGGGTGTGGGATTCCGACCGGAGCATGTGAAAACTTGACGCGAGAGAATCTGCGTCCATAGAACGGGGAGATTTTTGGGCGCGCCCGCGCCAATCGCGTGTTCTTCAAGGCTCGCCTGCGGTTCCCGCGCGGAAAGCCGCACCAGGCACCACAGCAGCCCTGCCGCGCGTCTTAGGAAGCCCATGGGTCGACTGAACAATTGCGGCGGTTGCGGGCGTTCCGTTTGTCTACTTCGGATACCAGCGCTATAAGCGCGGACTCAATTTCCGCTAATGGTGTTGTGGATCGAGTTGGGTTTGCTCGTTGCTCCAATGCTGGCGCGAAGGCAGCCGAAGCGCTCGGTCCCGTTCGTTCTCTGAACTACTTCAGTGAAAACTGGGTGCTGCGCCGCGCTAACGGACGGCGAAGACGACGTCGAAGCTGGCGTTGCACTTGGCTTCGGGGTCGTCGGTGACGGTCTTCGCGACGGTTCCGGTCTTGATGTGAAATTCCAAAGGTTTCTTCGGGAAATTGGGCAAGCCGGTGACTTCGGCCTTGCCGTTGCTATCGGTGCCGATCTGTAAGTCGTTTTTGCGCATGTTCATGAAGCCGTAGCGCAACTCGACAGAAATCTTAGCGTCATAGATGGGCTTCTTGTCACCGTCGAGAACGGTGAAGCTGGCGGAGCAGGCGCCGACGCCGCCGTCGATCTTGTTTTGAGTGGATGCCGTCTGGGCAGCCTGATTTTGCGATGCGGGAGGATTCTGGGTTGATTGGGCTTGAGAAGACTGAGTTTTGGAGCTAGCCGAGATGGCCGTGACAAAGATGCAGACGAAAATTGCGATCCAGGAAACCTGCAAAGGACGAATGCGAGTGCGAATGCGAATCATTACGAAGAGCCTCCTCAGGAAATAACGTGTCCTGAAAAAGATACGCCGCGGAGCGCGAGGTTGCAAACGAGTCTTCGAACGGATTTTTCGAGCCAGGATGGTCAGAACTGACCGTGGGCATGGGAATCCGGCGCACCCTTTGCAAACTACGCAAAGAGCGGCACCCGAAAAATCTAAGACGGCGATGAAACTTACGGATAGCTACGCGTCGTCACCGACTTGTTGCGCGCAGTCCCGAGGCGGCTGTTCGGTTTGATTGCTGCCGCCATCACAAAACCATCGTTTCGTTAGAAAATATCTAACGAAACTATATAGCCTCTTTCTTTCGCTATCCAGTCTAAGATCGACCTCCACTAAGCTAAACAATTATAGGGATTTAGGAATAAAACCGCTACAAGCGAGGATCGACCGGCTCGCTCTCGAGGGCGAGGACACCGAAGACGCATTCGTGGACGCGCCGAAGCGGTTCTTGGCGACCGAACCGCTCCAAGGCTTCGATGCCCAGAGCGAATTCGCGGAGTGCCAAGGAACGCTTGGCGGAAACCGAGCGACTGCGCAGACGCTCCAAGTTCTCAGGCAGCAAGTATTCAGGCCCATAGATAATTCGCAAGTATTCAGGGCCGCGGCATTTGACCGCGGGCTGCGTCAACCCGCGTCGTCCTCGAACAATGAAGTCCAGCGGCTTGACGACCATGCCCTCGCCACCGCGTCCGGTCAACTCTTCCCACCACTGAGTGGCTTCTTCAACGCTCGCGGTGTCGGTCACATCAACCTGTCGGTAAGACGTGGCGAGCAAGAGATCATCGCTGGTCTTGCAAACCTCTGCCAGCTTCTCCATGTGCCAGACGTGATCGCGTTGGACATGAACTTGTCCTTCTGTGGCCAGCAGGTGAAACGGTGCGAGCTTCAGGTCGCCCACTGACTGAACCAGCCAGCAGTAGCGCCGATAAGAATCGATATAAAGCCTCGCGGCTTCGAGTCGTTGCTTATATTTCTCGATGAGGGGCAGGGCATCGCCATTCTTCGATGCAAGGTGCTCAAGAGACGCGACTGTTTCCGTACGAGACGCTTTCGCAGCCGCGCCCACAGCGGCGTATTGCTGCCGCAATAGTTCCTGAGCCTTCGCAGACCAAGGCATCAATTCGGCGTCGAGACAAATCCAATCCGTCTCAAACTGCTCCCAGAATCCTGCAGCGTCGACTGCTCCGCGCACCTTTTCGAGAAATTCCTTTTCGATCTTTCGATCATCGAAGAACCGTCGCCCTGTTCGTGTGTAGCAAATCCCGATGTCTTCCCCGACGACTCCGAAACGTCGTCGAGCGGCATCCTCATCTCGGCAGACGATCACGACGGCGCGCGAACCCATGTGCTTTTCCTCACACACCACGCGAGGGACGCCTTCGCGGCGGAAGTAGGCAAAGGCTTCTGCCGGATGTTCCAGAAGTCCCGGCTTTTCGGTTGTTTCTGTGGGGGACATCGTGGGCGGCAAGTAGATCAGCCACTTCGGATTCGCGGCAAACCGGCTCATGACTTCAAGAGCCGCGAGCGCGTTTTCCTCCCGGACCGTCACATTGTGATGCAGCCGAGTTGTGACAATACGCTTTCCGATCACATCATCGATATCGAGCAAATCGTCGTGAACCTGCTGAGAGGTGAGGGACGCAGCGGTTTCTGCGACCGCAGCCAGCGGTTTGACCGGCTGTGCGTAGGTCTCACGAGCTGCAACAGAGACGAGTTCCTTCTCCGGGTAGCGCAGTGCTGTCAGGTTGCCGCCGAAGACACAGCCGGTATCGATGTTAATCGTGCGATTCAACCAATCGGGCTGGGGCACCGGAGTGTGACCATAGACCACCATTGCCTTGCCGCGATACTCCGCAGCCCAGTTGTACCGAACTGGCAGGCCGAATTCGTCAGTCTCGCCTGTCGTCTCGCCATAGAGCGCAAAATCTCGAACCTTTCCTGAACCACGACCTTGCATCTCCTCCTTCATGCCGGCGTGAGCGACGACGAGTTTTCCCTCGTCCAAGACATAGTGGCTGACCAGCTCATCGAGGAAATCCGAGACCCGAGCGCGGAATTCCGGCGATTCCTTGTCCAGTTGTTGCAGAGAATCAGCGAGCCCGTGCGTGATCTGTACGTCTTTGCCCCGGAGCTTGCGCATCAGCTTGATATCGTGGTTGCCCGGAACACAAAGGGCTGTTCCCGCTTGGACCATGCTTAACACTAAGCGGAGCACCTCCGGAATCTTCGGGCCACGATCCACAAGGTCTCCAAGAAAGACAACCTTGCGGCCCTGCGGAGGCTTCACGGAGAAGGCTAGAGAACCCGCCGTGTTGGATTGCTTTTCGACGGAGTACCCAAGCTGCGTTAGCAGCTCGACGAGCTCATCGAAGCATCCATGCACATCGCCAATAATGTCAAACGGGCCGTGTTCGTGCTTCAGGTTGTTCCACAGCGGCTCGCGCACGACTTCCGCCGCGTCAACCTCCTCGGGTGAATGCAAAACATGGACCCTGCGAAAACCTTCTCGTTGTAGGTTGCGGAGGGATCGGCGTAATTGCTGGGACTGCTGGCGTATGACGTGCGGACCGAAATCTCGGTCAGGGCGGTTACGGTTTCGCTCGTGGCAGAGCTTCTCCGGCAAATCGAAAACAATCGCAACCGGAATGCAGTGAAACTGCCGAGCTAGAGCAATGATTGGCTTGCGGGCTTCGACCTGCACATTCGTGGCATCGATCACTACCAGCTTGCCAGCCGTCAACCGTTTGGAAGCGATGAAATAGAGAACCTCAAAGGCATCGTTCGTGGCCGCCTGGCTGTTCTCCTCGTCGGATACCAGACCACGGCAGAAGTCTGAAGAAAGCACCTCAGTCGGTCGAAAATGCTTTCGAGCAAAGCTCGACTTACCCGACCCCGAAGGGCCGACAAGTGCAACGACTGCGAGTTCTGGAATCGCCAACTTCATTAGCGAGTGAAAATACCCATCTGTGTGGGGCTGCCCAAGACTGGGTCTTCAGGTCCAACTGGCAAGAACCGGACGGAATACCCAAATCGTGCCGCTATGGCATTAGACCAGGATTGAAACTCTGCGCGTGTCCACTCGAAGCGGTGGTCCTTGTGCCGCATGTTGCCGGCCGGCAAAGTATCGAATTTCACGTTGTACTCGACATTCGGTGTCGTCACCACCGTAGTTTGCGGACGGGCAAATTCAAAGAGAACCCGCTCGAACGCGGCGAGACGCGGCGGATCTTGGTGCTCGATGACTTCCACGATGGTTGCGGCGTCGTACCCAGCGAGACGTTTGTCGCGATAGGTCAACGACCCGTGAATCAGACGAATGCGCTCCTTCTGCATCGCAGGCAAATCTTCTAGACGCAGTTTCTGCGAGGCAATCTCAAGGGCGCGATGCGACACATCCATGCCAACGATTTCCGCAAACGCCCTGTCTTTCAGGAGCTCGCGCAGAAGACGACCCTCACCACAACCAAGGTCGAGTACACGCTTCGCACCGCTGCTACGGAGCGCTGCAATGACTGCTCCCATGCGCTGTTCGGCCAGGCTGATCGGCTTCTCTATGGCGTCCTCTTCGCGCGTATGAGTTTCCGCTAGTTCGTCCGCGGCAGGCTCTTCCTCCCCAATGAGGCGGCTGAGCGCCTCCCGAGCCAATCGCTTCTGGTGTTTCAAATAGCGATCGGTAATCAGCTCGCGCTCGGGATGCTCGCGGAGCCAGCCCTCGCCATGACGCAGCAGCTTTTCCACTTCCGCCTCACCAACCCAGTAGTGTTTGTCGTCGTCCAGCACTGGAACCAGGACGTAGAGATGCGTCAGCAAATCACTCAATCGAATTGTTGCCTTGAGTGCGACCGAAAAGTACGGGCTCTCTCCCCACTCTGGAAATTTCTCATCGAGCGGGTGTCGAACGGCCGTGATCTCATAACCCAACGGCTCGAACAAGCGACGCAAGAGATTTTCTCCGCCGCGACAAGGCAGCACCGTGATCCGCGCTTCCAGTGGCAGCGGCGTATTCGCTAGTTCCTGACGCTCCTTACTCTTGCCGATCATTGCAGTACCGAAGGTGCGGGCAATAGCAACGCTTAGGAAAGACGATGCCGCGTAGGGCCGATCATTAACGTACTCTTCCAGAGCGTGCGCTTCACCGCTCGGCCCGCGCCGGTTGCGTACTAGACCAATCGGATCGATCTCCAGTAGCAGCGCGGCAGTGCAGCGATCGGGCGTGGCCTCCGGGAAGAAGACGTGCGCATTCCCGAAGACCTGTTCAAAGGAATGGATGCGGAACGGGCTCTTGTGGAGTAAGTAGCCCAAGTCCGTGGCCGGGCGATGTGTATTCGTAATTGTGAAGAGCATAGAGTTCGATAGCTGACCATTGTCTCAGCACCATTTCTCCAAGTCCACGATCTCCGCAACAGGGGGCGCGTTCTCGTCGATGCCAGCGGAGATCTCTCGTCCTAAGGAATCAAGCGAGGAGGCGAGTAAGTAATTTCTTGTCGAAAGCCGACACGTTGTGTTTCCGCATGCTGTTTTTCCAGCTCTTAAGCCAGGTTCGGACGCTCGTTCTCTTGCTGAGAGTCAACAAGGGTGCAGCCCGCAACACAGAATGTCGCGGGTCTGACCCTCCTGGCAAGGCATCAGATCCGCACAACCTCGGCAACCGTATAGCCGAGCGCAGAGTACCCTGCAAGACGCTTCTTATACATGCGAGCCAGCATAGGCACCATCACATCGGCATAGTCGTAGACGTGGACTTCGCTTTTGTTGTCGTGGAGACGATGCAAGCGGCCCACGTACTGCTGCAAAGTACCTTTCCACGAAATCGGCATTGCAAGAAGAAGGGTATCAAGACGTGGGTCGTCAAATCCCTCGCCGAGGTAACTTCCGGTCGCAAGGATCACGCGCGGTTCATCGCGAGGAGCGGCTGCTAGAGATTCAGCCAGTTTCTTCCTTTGCTTCGTGCCAATCCCACCCTTCAAAATAAAAATGTGCGGACAATCGGCACCCAAGCGCCCAGCCAAATAATCGAGATGTCCCGTCCGACTTGTCAGAACAAGTGGCGAGCGCCCGCTGGACAAAGCCTGCTGAAGGTCTCGGATGATCAGGTCGTTCCTCTCCTGGTTAATGATGAGAGCAGCATAAATATCTTGAATCGCCGTCTCATTGTCAGGGCGACTCCATCCGAAATCGGTAATCCTTGGGAAAACCTTATGTTGGAGTGGTGAAGACTCGACAGCTTTCTTCGCGCTGAGATGAAAACGAATTGGGCCGCATTGCATGTAGATGATGGGTTGATGCCCATCTTTTCGAGTCGGTGTCGCCGTCAATCCCAGAACGTATTTTGCTTTGACTTCGCGAAGGATTCGTTCAAAGGTCACCGCTGACAGATGATGACACTCATCCACAATCACGTGTCCGTAGTCCGCGACGAAATCTTCGACGGTCCCTTTACGCTGCAAGCTCTGGATTACAGCAACATCAATCAAACCGGTTCTCTTGGTTTTCCCTCCCCCGTGTTGTCCAACGTGCCCAATCGGCAAAGCTAGAAACGCAGCTAATCGCTCCCGCCATTGGTCCATCAACTGACGCCGATGCACGAGGATCAGGGTGTTAACCGCTCGTTTGGCGATAAGGCAAGCTCCCACCACTGTTTTTCCGAACGCCGTTGGCGCGCAGAGTATACCTTGGTCGTGAGCAAGCACTTGCTCAATGGCGTCCCGTTGTTCAGGCCGCAATTCACCTTGGAAAGCGACATCGATTTGCTGCCCTGCGGTTCGTTCATCATGAACTTCCACATTAATGTGATGTGACTTGAAAACACGGATTACCTCTTCCATGCACCCCCTCGGAAGGCCAATGTGCTCGGGGAAGACTTCACCGCAGGATATAACCCGCGGCTTACCGTAGGTCGAGAGCCGCATCGATTGAGCTTTGTAAAATTCGGGGTTTTGAAAAGCAGCGATGCGAACCAGGCGATCTACCATCCCAGACGGCAAGCCCTCTTTCTCGATATAGATCAGATTGCTTGCCACCGCACGAACATTTGGCGGGATCGCACCGGTGATTTGTCTTTCCTTGCGCTTCCGGGAAGGGCGCCAGAGCCATGGGGCTTCGCCCTCGTCCTCGTCGGGCAATTGGAGGTGCACTCCAATGGGATTTCCCTCGGGGGCTATCGCGTAAGTTATTCGAGCGAGCTGATCCAATGGCATTCTCTGAACGGACTTCAAAAAGCTCCACTGATCAAGGTGCGGCCGAAACCGTTCATCCAAGAACACGCTGTTGCCTAGTTCCCTGGGGCGCTTTTGCAATGGCAACGCAATTAGATTTCCGAAACCGCCTTTGGGCGTGGTGTCCTGGTTGGGGAAAAGACGGTCGTATGAATCAAGGCCGATTTCATGCCTATTTTCCATAGTGCGTGTCAACAAGGCACATCCCAGCCTTCTCGCATCGGCAGCGGACACCGGACGGTCAAAGAAGATCCATACATGTGCGCCATTTCCTGATCGCGAGCGCTCGACGGCCAACGGAACCTGGAATCGCCTGCATGTTACTGAAAACGCCGCCGCATCAATTACCCAGGACTTCTTGTCGAAATCCACGGCAAGAAACCAGCAAGTGTCGTCAGGCAGAAGTGGATAAATGCCGACAGTCTGCTTGCCAGTTAGATGATTACGAATCGCGTCATCCGTTAGTGGCTGGAGCATCCTGGTTTTGCGGGCAACCTTCTTTCGTTCTTCTGGTTTCGCAACGTGGATGGCACGCCAGTCCATGACGCTGGCAGGTGAATAGCCAGATTTGCCACCCTTTCCCTCCCACCGAACGGCGAAAACATCTTCGCGCCCACGAAACAGATTTCGAAAGAGCGAGATTTTCTCCTCAGGTGTGTAAACTCCAACTTTCGTGGGCGAAGGCTTTGGGACGGGGACGGCTTGTGGTACGGGTTCGTCGGGGGGCGACTGATTAATCCCGAGCATCGTACGGAGATGCGCGTTCTCTTCACGAAGCCGTTGGCATTCCTCTTGCGCTGTTTTCAGGCGCTCTTGAATAGTGTCCTGATCAGGCATGCGGCTGCTCATTACTATAAGCCCTGGGGAAGATCTTATCCGAGGAACGAAGCGATCAAACGGCCGATTTGCGACTCATGGGTCCGGCTTGAATCCGATTGCTGCCGAATATGGGTCCATATCAGCACGTTCGACATAGAGCAAACCCAAACGGGCCAATAAGATAGTGTTTCTACTGCTTATTCGGGACTAGGAAGTCACATCTCGTTGGGAATCGTCGGATAGTGTCTTAATTTGACTTTCGTTATCGAACCAAATTGGGACGATACCGATCGTCGTGAAACAGTGACTTGACGAAGGAGATGGATTAGAATGCCGGGCAGCGTTCGGGACCCTCTGCTCGATCCCCGCGGGCGGAAAGCTTCAGGAAGTGTACCGCTGGATAGGCATGCTGCAAGAGCCGTACATCCGGACGCGGCACCGTCGGCGGCTTAGATATCGGTCCGTGAAGCGAATCCCTGCGAAGGGTTGGACATCGAAGGCTAGATGAGCATATTCCGATTGGTATCTTCAGAATGGGTGGCGGAGCGACTGGAGTCACCGGAGTTTCTGGTGATCGATCCGCGATCGGCGGTGCGGTACATGTCCGGACATCCGAAGAATGCGGTGAGTTTTCCTGTGGCGAAGCAGCGCGACGCGCAAGGGCTGTTGGTGAGCGCGGAGGAGTTGGCGCGGCGGCTGGGACAGGCGGGGCTCGATGTGCAGCGAGCGCCGGTGATTTATGACAATGCGGACGGGCGAAATGCGGCGCTGCTGGCGTGGATGCTGGCGTATCTGGGACGTACGGACGTGCACGTGATGGAAACCTTTTGGGAACAGTGGGTCGCGGACGGGCGAGAAGTTTTTTACCGGCCGGTGCAAGCGACGGCCCGGGAGTTCAAGGCGAAGGTGCGTCCGGAGCTGCGCGCGACGATTGCGGATGTGCGGAAGAATTCAGCGAAGCTGGTGGATCTGCGCACGGCGGATGAGTTTTCCGGGAAGGCAGAGATTGACGCGCCGCCGGGGCGGATTCCAGGAGCGGTGAACCTCAGCTGCGACAAAATCGGCGCGGATGGAAAGATTTTGAGTTCGCCGGAGCGGCTGGCGGAAATGTTTGCAGAGCGCGGTGTGAAGTACGGGACGAGCGCAATTGCGTATTGCCGCACAGGCGTGCGGGCGGCACTGGGATTTTTGGCGCTCGAGCGGCTGGGATGCAACGTGGCGCTCTACGACGGATCGTATGCGGAATGGAGCGGCAAGGGTTTGCCGGTGGAGTCGGATTTCGAGAAAACCGAAAAGGGAGAAACTGCTCATGGGTGAGAAAAAAATGTTTCCGGTGACGGTGGTGGGAAGCTGGCCGCGGCCCGCGTACCTGATTCAAGCTCTGCGAAAGCGGCAGGCGGGCGACGGGACGGAGCAGGACTTCCAAGCGGTGGCGGATCGCGCGGTGGTGGAATGCCTGGAAGCGCAGGAGAAGGCCGGCGTGGACATTCCATCGGATGGCGAGCAGCGGAGAGACAACTTTTACTCATTCGTGGTGGAGAAGCTCGGCGGGATGCGCTTGATGAAGGTGTCTGAGCTGATGAACTACATGAAGGACCGCGCGCGATATGAAGAAGTGCTGCGGGCGCTGGACGTGCCGGCGTTTGCGATCAAGAGTCCGATTGTGATCGAGCGGCTGAAAGAAAAGGATGGGCTGTCGCTCGATGAAGTGGAGTTTGCGAAGAAGCACACCACGCGGCCGTTGAAAGTGCCGCTGCCCGGGCCGTACATGCTGACGCGGTCGAGCTGGTTCGAAGGGCTTTCGGACAAAGTTTACAGCTCGCCGGAAGAACTGGCGAAAGACGTGGTAAGCATTTTGCGCAAGGAAGTGCTCGGGCTGAAGGCCAAAGGAGTGGAATTTGTGCAGTTCGACGAGCCGATCTTGAGCCAGGTTGTTTATGGCGCGGAGAGCACGGAGACGTTCATGTGTGCGGCGCTGCCGAACCGGCGCGACCCTCAGGATGAGCTGGAACTGGCAGTGCGGTTGATGAATGAAACCACAGCGGGGATCGACGGCGTGCGATTCGGCGTGCACGTTTGCAGAGGGAATTGGAGCCGCAAAGAAGAAGTGTTGCTGAAGGGGAATTACGGGCCGATGCTGCCGTATTTGATGCGGATGAACATTCATCAATTGGTGCTGGAGTTCGCGACGCCGCGCGCGGGCGAACTGGAAGTGTTCAAGGAGTACAAAAACGAGAAGGAGATCGGGCTGGGAGTGGTGAATCCGAGGACGGATGAGATTGAAACGCCACAGCAGATTGTGGCTCGAGTGAAGGAGCTGGCGAAATTCTACGATCCGGAGAAAATTTTTCTCAATCCGGACTGCGGGTTCGGGACCTTTGCGGAGCGGAACGTGAACACCGCGGAGATTGCGACGCAGAAGATGGCGGCGATTTCCGAGGCGGCGAAGCAGTTGCGGGGAGAGTTTCAGGGGAAAGCGGCAGCGCAGTAAAACCGGCGACCCGGGCCAAGCGAGGGACGAAGGCTGGAGAAAAGGAGGAGAGAAAAAAATGGCGGAGGCGAAAATGTCAGAAGAAAAATTGAACGGGTTGCATCCGGAAAAACTGAATGAAATACTCTGTTCTCTGAAGCAGCCGGAAGTGCTGCAGGGTGTGAGCGGACCGTGGAAGTCGAGAGTGGTTTGGCAGGACGGGTTTCGCGCAAAGGCGTACATGCGCAACCATGCGGCGGAAATGGACGAGCCGGGAGGGTTGGATGCCACGGACCTGGCGGCGAGCGCGCATGAGCAGCTTCTGTCGGCGATCGGCGCGTGCATGACGGTGGGATTTGTGCTGAACGCGACGAAGCGCGGGGTGAAGATTCATGACCTGGAGATCGCGCTCGAAGGGAACTTCGACAACATTTTGAAGTGGGCGGGGCTGGATGACGCGGGAAATCCGGGATACCGCGGGATCAAGGCAAAGGCGTTTGTGCGCGCCGACGCAGATGAGAAAACGCTGAAGGAGATTTGGAAGCTCGCGGTGGACGGGTCGCCGGTGACGCAGTCGGTGGTGCGCGGCACGCCGGTGACGACCGAATTTGAAATGGTGGGATGACCGTACGCAGGAAGTCGAAACACACCGCGACAGCGAACTTTGCGTTTAAGAGCGCGATTCCCGGCGAGTCTCTTGTAAGGGAAACGGGAAACGGAGGAGCAGATGTCAGCACCGCAATTCACGCCGGAACAGGCGAGATTCATTTTGGGTTTGACACTACCTGCCATGAAAATCGAACACGAAACCACGAAACGGGTGATCCAGGCGATTCCGGTCCATCAGGGGGACTACCGTCCTGACGCGGTCTCAAAGACGGCTTCGGAATTAGCATGGCACATCGTGGTGGCCGAGAAGCGCTTCTTCAACACGCCTAAGGCGGGCGCTTTCGACGTGAACCCCATACCGAAGCCGGAATCGGCTAAGGATTCGGCGGGCATCGTCGCATGGTTTGATGAAACGTTTGGCGAGAGCATCGAGAAGCTTCAGCAAGCGAGCGCGGACGAGCTGACCAAGATTGTGGACTTCCGCGGGATCTTCCAGCTTCCCGCGGTGGCGTTCCTGCAGATCGGGTTGAATCACACGATCCACCATCGTGGACAGCTTTCAATGTACTTGCGCCCGATGGGCGCAAAGGTACCCTCGATCTACGGTGAAAGCTATGATGCGACGCAGGAACGGATGGCCAGGGAAGCGAAAGCGACTTGACGTGAGGAGAGGTCGCGACTGAATTTGAATCGGTGGATGAGGGACCAGGGACGGTTGAGGGATGGAGTGAAAACTGAGGAGAGAAAAATGAAAAGAGCGACGGGACTCCTGGCGGTGGTATTTGGATTATTGGTGAGCGGCGCGGCGTTCGGGCAGCAGACGACGAAGCCTGCGGCGAAGCCCGCGGGGCCGGCGACCATATCGTCGGAACTGAATACGGAACTCTCGATTGTGGAGCATGAGTTCGTGGGCGCGGCGGAGGCGATGCCGGAGGATAAGTACAATTTTGCGCCGGCAACTTCAATGGGTGAATACAAGGGTGTGAGGACGTTCGCCATGGAAGTGAAACACGTCGCGACGGCCAATTTCGCGTTTTACAGCGCGATTCTCGGCCAGCCGGTGCCGGCGGGGGTGGCGCTCGGAGAAGGAGCGAACGGGCCGTCGGACATTCAGACCAAAGAGCAGATCGTCGACTATTTGAAAAAATCGTTCGCGCTCGGGCACAAGGCGTTTGCGACGATTACGGCCGCGAATGCCACGAGACCGGTGGCGAAGCCGCCCGTTCCGTTTTTCAAGACGCGGTTGATGCTGGCGAGCTTTGGTTGCGCGCACGCGTTCGATCATTACGGACAAATGGTCGAGTATTTGCGGATGAACGGTATTGTTCCTCCGGCGAGCCAGGGGCAACCGCCGGCAAATCCGGGAGGGAAATGAATCAGCGTTCGCCAAAAAACCGCGCACGCACCTGTTCGTCAACGGGCAGCTCGGGGCCGCTCATAATGTGATCCGGAACGCGTGTGGGGTCCCGAGCAATCAGGGGCATGGTTTTCGCCCGCTGACTCCGACGAGGGATCTTGAAAGATGGTGCGAAGCCATCCCTCCGCCGTGTGGCATGCGCGGAAACTGCGTACATGCCGGTCTAGGTAGCGGTGCCCTGCTGCCGGCCAATCTAAGGGTGCTCGACCAGTGGTCGCTCATCGCGAATTCCGCGTTTCTGACATGCTTATGATTTGGAATTGAACGTCGAGATTGTCGATGCCTCTTGGGGAGGCGGCCGATGAAGAGTCCATCGATTTAGGAATCTGAATCCCTGCACCCGATGAAGAGCCTCATTGAAGAACTGCGCCGCGCAAGTCCTGACGCAGCTTGACTTATGCGAAGACGTGGGACCCCTTCTTCGGTCGTGGACATGATTTAGCGCGCGGCGGTATACTCCCGGTTCATCTGTTTCATTCTTGTGATTTCGTGCGGGCTCTGGCGGGTGTGTCCGGCGCGTTGAAACTTTACAAGACGGGCTTGCGTAGTGGGATAGTGCGTTTCACACAGGAGGGGTTTGTATGAAGAAAGCTGTCTTTGCGGTGATGGTGTTGCTGCTGGCGGGAATTTGCTACGCGCAGTCGGAGCCGGGTCCGCTGCTGTTGCAGCAGCCGACGATGAACAAGACGCAGATTGTGTTCGTCTACGGCGGTGAGCTGTGGAGCGTGGGACGCGACGGCGGCAACGCGGTGCGGCTGACGACAGGGGTGGGAATCCAGTCGGATCCGCATTTTTCACCGGACGGCAAATGGGTAGCTTTCACGGGCGATTACGGCGGTAACCCGGATGTTTACGTGGTGTCGGCCGAAGGCGGGGTGCCGAAGCGGCTGACCTACCATCCGGACCCGGACATGGTTGTGGGATGGACGCGGGACGGGAAGAGTGTGCTGTTTGCTTCGTCGCGGGACAGCTTCGCGAGCGGAGTGGGAGGCTTGTACACCGTTGCCGTAACGGGCGGGCTGCCGGAAAGACTGCCGTTCCCGCTGGCGTATGAAGGGTCGTATTCGGAGGATGGAAGCGAGATCGCCTACCGGCCCGTAGCGTTTCCCTGGGGCACATGGTCGCACTATCGCGGCGGAACGGAGTCGAAGATATGGGTCGCGAAGCTCGCGGATTCGAGCTACGAGGAAATTCCGCGCGGCGACTGGAACGAGTTCGATCCGATGTGGCTCGGGAACAAGGTATTCTTTCTGTCGGATGAAAAAGGGCCGTTCACGCTCTACGAGTACGACACAACGACGAAAAAAGAGACGGACGTAGTGCCG
Organism: Candidatus Acidiferrales bacterium; assembly: GCA_035945715.1. Lineage (GTDB taxonomy): Bacteria > Acidobacteriota > Terriglobia > Acidiferrales > UBA7541 > DAHUXN01. The sequence continues at coordinate 47,055 of DASYZX010000050.1, read as the reverse complement.
AATGATTCGTTGCCGATTCGAGAAGCTTCGGCGGGGCCGGACGGAATTATTTATTCGCAATTCGGATCCATCCATATCTACAACCCGGAGAGCCACAGTGAGCACGCAGTGACGATTCACGTGGCGGGCGATTTTCCCCAGTTGATGCCACATTTCGACAGCGTGCAGGGGAACATTCTTTCGGCGGATATCTCACCGACCGGGGCCCGCGCAGTTTTCGAAGCGCATGGCGAGATTCTGACCGTGCCGGCCGAACACGGTGACGTTCGGAATATCACCAATTCACCGGGGGTGGCGGACCGCTTCCCGGCGTGGTCGCCGGACGGGAAGTCGATCGCGTATTTTTCCGATGAATCGGGAGAGTACGCGCTCGACATCAAGAATCAAGACGGCATGGGCGATGTGAAAAAAGTCAGCCTGGGCGAGCCGCCCTCGTTTTTCTACAACCCGGCGTGGTCGCCGGACAGCAAGAAGATTACATACACGGACAAGCGGCTGAGCGTGTGGTACGTGGATTTGGACCAGGGCACCCCGGTGAAGATTGACTCGGACGTGTTCGAAACGCCAGAGATGACGCTCGATCCGTCGTGGTCGCCGGACAGCGAGTGGATCGCATACACGAAGCTGATGGCGAATCACGTTCATGCGGTGTTTGTGTATTCGCTGGCGACGGGAAAGAGCACGCAGATTACCGACGGGCTGAGCGATGCGCGCTATGCCACCTGGGACAAGAACGGCAAGTGGCTGTATTTCACGGCGAGCACGAATTCCGGGCCGACCACGGGCTGGCTCGATATGTCGAGCGAGGGGCACACGGTGACACGTGCGGTTTACGTGGCGGTGCTGGCGAAGAAGGAGTCTTCACCGCTCGCGCCAGAGAGTGATGAGGAAAAGGCCGAACCGCAGCAAAAGCCGCCTCAAGCGGGAGAGAAGGGCAAGAAAGAAGAAACGCCGCAAGTAGCCATCGACTTCGAGAACATCAGCCAGCGAATCCTGGCTTTGCCTGTTCCGCAGAAGAACTATACAGCTCTGCAGGCGGGCAAGACGGGTGAGCTGTTTATCGCCGACGTTCCTTCCGGGCAAGCGCTCCAGTTCGGCCCCCCGGCAATGGACGTGGTGAAGTTCACGATGAAGGACCGCAAGGCCACGCCGTTCCTTTCCGGTGTGGAGGCTTTCCAGGTTTCGTTCAACGGAGAGAAGGCGTTGTTTTCGCAGCGCGGAGGGTGGGCGATCGCACCGACGGCGGCTCCGGTGAAACCGGGCGAAGGCGCGCTGAACCTGGCCGACATGAAAGTTTGGGTTGATCCGAAGGCGGAATGGAAACAGATGTTTCATGAAGTTTGGCGCATCGAGCGGGACTTTTTCTATGCGCCGAATTTCCACGGGCTCGATTTGCACAAAGCAGAAGCGGAATACGCGAAGTATCTCGCGGGATTGGCGAGCCGGGAGGACGAGAATTTCCTGTTCAATCAGATGCTCGGCGATCTGAACGTTGGGCACATGTTCGTGGGAGGCGGATCGATTCCAACGGTGCCGCCAGTGAGCGTGGGCTTGCTCGGAGCGGACTATTCGATCGAGAACGGGCGGTACCGCATCGCGAAAGTCTACAGCGGTGAAAACTGGAATCCGGGGTTGCAGGCTCCGCTGACGCAGCCGGGCGTGAATGTGCAGGCGGGAGATTACATTTTGTCTGTGGACGGGCGCGAGTTGCGCGGGACAGACAATATTTACAGCTTCTTCCTCGATGGGGCGGGAAAGCAGGTGGTGTTGAAGGTTGGGCCGAACCCTGATGGCACAGATGCGCGAGAAGTGACTGTGGTTCCGATTGCGAATGAACTGAACCTGAGGCACCGCGCGTGGACCTATCACAACTGGGAAACGGTGACGAAGTTGAGCGACGGGAAGCTGGCGTACGTGTATTTGCCGAATACGGCGGGAGGCGGATACACGAACTTCAACCGCTACTACATGGCGCAAGTGGGGCGTCAGGGCGCGGTGATGGACGAACGGTTCAACACGGGCGGCCAAATCGCGAACTACATTATCGAAATCATGCAGCGGAAGCTGACAAGCTACTGGTACACGCGCCAAGGCGAGGTGTTTACCTCGCCGCTGGACGCGATTTACGGGCCGAAGGTGATGATCACGAATCAATTCTCGGGCTCGGGCGGCGATTGGATGCCGTGGGGATTCAAGCACGAAGGAGTCGGGCCAACGATTGGCGAAAGGACGTGGGGCGGGCTGGTGGGAATTTATGGATATCCGGAGCTGATTGACGGCGGATCCGTCACCGCGCCACGGGTTGCCTTCTTCAATCCGAACGGGACGTGGGACGTCGAGAATCATGGCGTGCCGCCCGATGTGCCGATCATTCTGGATCCGAAAGCGTGGCGCGAAGGGCATGACGTGCAGCTCGAAAAAGCGATCGCGGTGGCCATGGATGAATTGAAGAAACATCCGTTGCCGACGCCCAAGGTGCCGCCGTTCCCGGATTATTCGAAGTACGCACACTAGGGAGCTGGAGATTGGAAATCAGAAGTTGGAAAGAGTGAAAGCCAACAAGGGTCTCGTGCGCGTTCCACCGCCAGCGGGATATGGGCCGCTGCCGTTTTCGAATGGCGTGCTCGTCGGCGATACCTACTACATGAGCGGGCACATCGGTCTGGATCCGGCGACGAAGAAGCCGCCCGCGGATGCCGAACAGGAAGCGCGTCTGATGCTGGATGCGTTTCGCGAAACGCTTTCGCGCGCGGGCCTAGGGATGGCGGATCTGGTTTTTGTGCAGGTGTTCTGCTTGGACGTTTCCCTCTTCGATCGATTCAACGCGGTCTACCGGTCGTACTTTGACGGCGAATTTCCGGCGCGAGCGTTTCTTGGTTCGGGGCCGCTGCTGTTTGGCGCGAGGTTCGAGATTCAAGGCATCGCGGTGAACGCCACCAAGCGGCGGCCGGCGCTGAGAGTTCCGTAGCTCTCTCCTCGGATACCGAGGTCATGGTATCATGTCCTCGGATACCGAGACCAGCCAAATTGTCTTTTTTCGCGGATGGCGCACCTGTGGCGCTTTCCTTGGCTTTCCCGTAACGTCCAAGGCTATGAGAAACGCGCCGGAGAGAGCTATGCGCATTGAGAATGCCGAGGGGGCGGAATTTCTGGAGACCGTGCGAACGCTTTTTCGCGAATACGAGACGAACATAAGGGTGAGTCTGTGTTTCCAGGGATTCGAAGAAGAGTTAGCCAGTTTGCCGGGGGCGTACGCACAGCCGAGCGGCCGATTGCTGGTAGCTTTTGACTGGGATGAGCCAGCGGGATGCGGGGCATTCCGGCAACTGGAGAACGGGGTTTGCGAGATGAAGCGGCTGTTTGTCCGGCCGGAACACCAAGGGAAGGCGATTGGAGCGGCGCTGGCACGGGCGCTGATCGAACAAGCCATAGAAGCGGGGTACTCGCGGATGCGGCTGGACACGATGCCGTCGATGACGAGAGCGATTACGATGTACCGGGCGCTTGGTTTCAAAGAGATTCCTGCGTACCGGTTCAATCCTGTGCCGGGATCGATGTTCTTTGAGTTATGGCTTGCGGAAGTGAAATTCCCGCGAAAGGCTATAACGACGGAAGCTTTGAAGTAGCGGAGTCATCGGCAGGAGCGTCTGCGCGCGTGGCTGTGCTTCCGGAAGCTGGCACGCGACCCAAGAAAAAAGCAGCGAGCCCGGCGATAAGGCCCCCGCAGATGATGACGGCCTCCCAGGCGAGTCCCACGGCAACGGTTTCGACGGGCGGAGCGCCGAAGGGCACGAGCAGAATGACCAGGGCCGCTTCGCGCACCCCGATGCCGCCCTGCGTGATGGGGATCACGCCACAAAACTTAGCCAACGGCCAGGCGAAGAGCCACGCGCGAAACAGGAGATGCAGGCCCGTTGCGTCGGCGGCGCGCGAAGTCAGCCAGATAAAGCTTCCCTGAGCGAACAGCCCCAAACAAAGAGAAGTCGCGACATACTGCGGCTTGGCGCGCATGGAATGGGCGGCGCGGCGCAAGCCGACGGCGCGGCGGCGCAGCGCGAAGGATATCTTTCGCGCGGGGAACCACAGGATGACCGGCGTGATCAATGCGGCGGCGATGAGGAGGATGATGCCTCCCGTCACGAAGATGCGACGCGCCTCGGCAGGGAGGGTTCCGGGAACGAGAACGGCGCCAAGGGCAGTGAGAAACAGGAGCGCGACGAAATCGAGGACGCGATCCGTCAATCCGCCCAGGACGATGGCGGCTTTGCTCTGGCCGATGCGAAAAGCGAGCGCAGCGCGGACGACGTCGCCGCCAACAATCGACGGCAGGAAGAGCGTGCTAAAGAGGCCGGAGAAGTAGCAGCGAACCGCCTGGCGAAACGAGAGGCGTGCTCCGGCCAGGTTGACCATCATGCGCCACTTGGTGACGGCCACCAGATGAGCGCATAGATAGGCGACGACCAGCAGCAGCCATAAGTGCGGAGGCAGGCGGCGAAGCGTGAGCCAGACTTCGGCGAGCGGCAGAAAATGAAAGAGGATGAGGAGCGCGAGGGCGCTGCCTCCGACGCGCAGCACAAGGCCGAGCCAGGAGCGGCGCGAGAGGACATTTTTTTCGATGAAGCGTGAGTTCGACGTTTGCACTGTGTCAACGAGCATTATGCCTGCATTCGGTGAACGATGCCGGGGCGCGGCTGAGCGAAGTGCTTGCGCCACAAGAGATTCGGAATTAAGGTACTGGCTCGCCTAGGACGCGACTGAAAAACGAAAAATTGAGGAGCCATTGTGAGCCGAAAGAAGATTCGGGTTGTGCAATACGGAGTGGGGCCAATCGGTGCATCCGTCGTGCGACTGATGCGGCAGAAACATGCGCTGGAAATTGTGGGTGCGATTGATTCGGATCCAGCGAAAGCGGGGCGGGATTTGGGCGAGGTGCTGGAGGCGACGGACGCGCCTTGGGGAATCCCGATCTCGGCCGATGCCAAGGGAACGCTCGACGGACAAGTGGACGTGGTGATGCATTGTACGTCGTCGTACTTGAAGGATGTGGCGGCGCAGCTGCTCGCCTGTATTGAGGCAGGATGCTGCGTCGTGTCGACTTGCGAGGAGCTGGCGTATCCATTCCGGAAGCATCCGGAGTTGTCGGCGAAACTTGACGAAGCGGCGAAAGAAGAGGGCGTGGCGCTGGTAGGTACGGGCGTCAATCCAGGATTCGTGATGGACAAGCTGGTGCTGACGCTCGGAGCGGTGGCGCAACGCGTGGACTCGGCGCGCAGCGTGCGGATCGTGGATGCGTCGAAGAGAAGATTGCCATTACAGAAGAAGATCGGCGCGGGAATGACGCCGGAGGAGTTTCGCGAGCGAGTGGCTGCCGGGGTGATCAAGCATCACGGGTTGCCGGAATCGGTGGCGATGGTGGGCGATGCACTGGGATTTCAGTTGGACCAAATTACCGAGACGATTGAGCCGGTGATTGCGGAAGAGAACGTGAAAACGAAATTCCTGGAAGTGCAGGCCGGACAGGTTGCCGGAGTTCATCAGGTGGCTCGCGGAACCAGCGGCGGCGCAGAAAGGGTGTTCATGGAATTGAAAATGTATGTGGGAGCGAAAGGCCCGGAGGACACAGTGACGCTTGCGGGCGAGCCCAATATCAGTTTGACGGTGCCGGGAGGAACGCACGGCGACATCGCCACGGCGGCAGTGGCGGTGAATGCGATTCCCACGATTCTGGCCGCGGCGGCAGGGTTGCGCACGGGGCGGGATTTGCCGTTCGGGTATTTTGCGGCGAATGCGGAACCGTAAAGCGGACTTGAATTCAACTGCAAAAGCGGATTCCTCGTCTCCCGCCGGGGAAAACGCCAGGGACTCCTCGGAATGAGACCGAAATACGGTCTCAGTTTTTCTTCCAGTAAGAGGCGATGGCGGCGTAATCCACGTCGGATTTTGCGGCGGTTTTGACGGCGGAATAAGCCTGATACGCCGCTTTTCCCGCAGGAAGTTCGATTCCGTTTTCCTTTGCAAGTTCCATGGCCAGGCGAATGTCTTTGTGCATCAAGCGCAAGGGGAAACTAGGCGTGAAATCGCGCTTGAGGATGATCGGAGCCTTCACGTCGAGAACAGGGGCGCGGCCCATGCTGGATTCGAGGACTTCGATGAGCCTGGCGGGTTCGACGCCGGAGCTGGTGACGAGTTCGAGTCCCTCGGCGAGGGCTTGAACTTCGAGTGCGAGGATCAAGTTCATGGCGAGTTTGACGGTTTGGCCGGCGCCGTTCGGCCCGAGAAGGAAGAATCGCTTGCCGACGGCCTGAAGGACTGGCTCGACGCGCGCGAGGACTTCTTTTCTCCCGCCGATCATGAAGACCAGTTCGCCTTTTTCCGCGCCCCAAGTGCCGCCAGTGACAGGCGCGTCGAGGAAATCGACGGATTGATCGGCGCAGGCCTTTGATACGCGGCGGGCAAGCGCCGGAGAAACCGTGCTGGAATCAATGAGCACGTTGCCTTTTTTGAGCGCAGGCAAGGCGCCTTGCTTGCCCCAAAGGACTTCTTCAAGGGCGGGAGGGTCGCTGACGATGGTGATTAAAACGTCGACTTGCGACGCGACATCCTGCGGAGATTTGGCGACCGAAGCACCCTGCGCCGCGAGTTTTTCACATTTCCCAGCGGTACGGTTCCACACGGTGAGCGGAAACCCAGCCTTGAGCAGGTTCGCGCCCATAGGAGCGCCCATGAGCCCGAGTCCGATAAGTCCAATGCGCTGCTTCATGCCATCCTCCAGAGAATTCCGTAAACCATGAATATTAACGGCTTACGGACGGAGGCGAAAATGAAATCGTAGTGCTGGGAGCCGGTGTGGGCCTAAGCAGCCGGGGAAGGTTCGGGCCCTCGGAGAACCTCACGGATGCGAAGGAGGGCGGAGTATGGGATGGCGATGCGCAGGGTGTTTTCGCGCCCCGATTGCGTGAAGCGGTCTTCCAGATGGATGTGGTCGCCGGAATCTCGCGCCAGGGTAGCGGTGACGCACACGTGGATGTCGGCAGCCCGATAACTAACTTCTACACGTTTACCGAGGAGGTAAGCAAAAGACGACATTGACGCAGCCTAGAAGGGCAGACGGAAAGCGTCAATAGTACGGGCAGAAAAACCTGTGGAAATCGCCCGTGTCAAGATCCAGCAGCTAGCGAATCACGCTGAATTCGACGCGATTGCGGAAGGAGTCGATACGCTCGGCGCGCACGCGGACACGGTCGCCGAGGTGGAATTCATGGCGGGCGGGCTGGCCTTTGCGGGCGCGGGAGGATTCCGAGACGATGGCGTGGTCGCCTTCGCGGAAGCGGAAACGCGCACCAAGAGTCTCTTCCAGGCGATCGACGGGCACAAGACCTTCCACGAAGACCTCGAAAAGCTCGACGAAGAAGCCGAATTTCTGGACGGAGATAATGAGGGCGTCGTATTCCTCGCCGAGGTGGCTTTCCATGTACTGGACGGTCTTCCAGTCCATCAGTTCTCTTTCGGCGGCGTCGGCGCGGCGTTCCGCCTCGGATGTCTCCACGGAGATTTCCTTCAGTTCCGGTTCGCGATAAGGGCCATTGGATGCACCTGGGTTTTCGAGCGCCCATTTGAGAATGCGATGGACGATGAGGTCCGGATAGCGCCGGATTGGCGAAGTGAAATGGGTGTATTTGTCGGCGGCCAAGGCGAAATGGCCGAGAGGTTCGGCGGCGTAGCGGGCTTGCTTCAGCGAGCGAAGCATCAGGTATGAAAGAATGCGCTCTTCGGGCTTGCCAGCGATTTTTGCCGTGAGACGCTGGTAGTGCTGCGGGCGAATGGCGATGTCTCCGGCGGGGAGCGCGACGTGCATGGGGCGCATGCGGCTGCGGCGTTCGCGTCCGGCGGGGCGGACGCTGCCGTGACGAACGGCGATACGGCGTTCGGAGAGATCTTCGATGCCGAAGGAGTAGCCGAAAGCGCGAGCGAGTTCTTCGAATTCGAGAACTTTCTTGGGGTCAGGCTTCTCGTGGACGCGTTGAAGCGAGGCGATTCCGCGGCTTTCCAGGTAAGAGGCGACGGCTTCGTTGGCGGCAAGCATGAATTCTTCGATGATGCGATGGGCGATGTTGCGCACGCTGCGAACGATGCCGGCCATGCGGCCCATTGAGTCGAATTCGATGATTGGCTCCGGCAAGTCGAAATCGATGGAGCCGCGAGCGACACGGCGAGCGTTGAGCGCGAGGGCCAGCGTTTTCATGTGGCGAAAAGAGTCCACGAGAGAGGCATAACGCGCGGTGATTTCGGCGTCGCCTTCCAGGACTTTAGCCACATTGGTGTAGGTCATGCGCTCGACCGAACGAATTACGCCAGGAATGAATTCGGCTTCCAAGGCTTTCCCGCCGGCGTCGAATTGAAGGATCGCGCTCATTACCAGGCGATCGACGCGTGGATTAAGAGAGCAAATGCCGTTGGATAGCTCCTCGGGCAGCATGGGAACGGCACGGTCAGGAAAATAGACGGAGGTGGCGCGGAGGCGCGCTTCGCGGTCAAGCTCGGAGCCGCGGCGGACGTAATAGGCCACATCGGCGATGTGCACTTGAAGTTCGAATCCGCCATTCGCGCGAGGAGTGACGTGCACGGCGTCGTCGAAGTCCTTGGCGGTTTCTCCGTCGATTGTGACGATGGGCAGATGACGAAAATCGCGACGGCCCGAAAGGTCGGCGGGTTGGACTTGCTGGGGGATGGCGCGCGCTTGCGACAGGACTTCATCGCTGAAGACATGCGGAAGGTGATGCTTGCGAATGACGATTTCCACGTCGACGCCCATTTCGCCGTGGCGGCCGAGGATTTCGACGACGCGGCCGGCGGGAGCAGCGCCTCCCCGGGGATAACGGGTGATTTCCACGTCCACGACGGCGCCGTCGAGCTCGGGCAGGCGCAGATGTTTGCCGCCGCGCTGAGGTTCTGTGGAGCTCAGGCGGAGTTTTTCGCGCAGGGTCTCGGTCAGTTCGTCGCCGGGCGGAATGATGATTTCGTGCGCGAGGCGGGTCTCGTAAGGCAGAACGACATTGCCGTGGGGACCATAGCGAAACAGACCGACGACGGTCGGGTGAGCGCGCGAAGTAACCTTCTCGATATGGCCTTCAAACCGGCCATCCGGATGGCGGCGCACGATGCGGGCGAGAACGTGGTCGCCGTGCATGGCATCGCCGATGGCTTGAGAGCCGACAAAGAGGTCCCCTTCCATGGACGGGATCGGCTGGTCAGGAACCACAAAGCCATAGCCGTCGCGATGGGCGACGAGGCGGCCCGAGATTGAATTGGGATCGTGGCGATGATGGCGCGCGAGCGGCGGAGGGGCTGGAGCTTGCGCGCGTGCGTGCGGCGATTTGCGGTCCGGGCGCTGCCGGGTCAAGCAAAAGCGTCCGCGCGATTCGTCGATACCGCCGCTGCGCTTCAAGCGCGCGAGCAATTTCGGCAAGGCCCGGCGGCCCCAGTGGCGGAGGTTCAGGGCGGCGGCGATTTCGCGAATGCTTTGCGGCCGACCAGTGGTGGACAGATAGGCAAGAAGCCCGGCTTCGTCAATTTCGTCGGGACGTGCGGGAGGTCGGTTTTGATCAGAGTGCCGGTCTTTTTTCTTCATGAAGAGGCATGGGCGCGAGGACTGACGGAGTCAAGTCGTTCCGTCGCGTTGGCGCCTGGTTCATTGTATGGCGTGGCGGCGCAATCTCCCGCAACTTTTTTCGTGCGGACGGGTTTCACTTCACGTTGAATCCGTTACCTGCCCCCAAGCGGGAACGGGACTCACACCCCAGGGACATAGGAGGCGGTCGGATAGGATCGCCTCCTACTTCTTTTCTGAAGTCAACTTCGCCGAGCTCTGCTGAAGCAAGTGGGCACGATAGGCGTAAAGGACCGCCAAAAGAGGCGCCGCGAGAAGCACTCCCCAGAAGCTGAAGAGCAAGCCAAGTGCTATTGGCGCGACGAGGGAAATCCAGAATGGGACACGCGCGATTCCCTTCATGAGCCAGGGCTGAATGAGGAGCGAATCGACCAGGACGATGGCGGCGTAGAGAATCAGGACGTAGAGGAAGCGCGTCCAGCCGCCGATGATCGCCGCGGTGATGGCTGGTCCGATCAGGGCGACGACAATGCCTACATGCGGGATGAAGTGCAACAGGCTGGCCAGAATGCCCCACAGAAGCGCCCAGCGAACGTGCAGATACCAAAGACCGGCGAACCATAGCAATCCGACAAGCAGCGAATCGTAACAGCGCGTGACAAACCAGCGCCACAGCGCCTGGCCAATGAGGTGGAAGTGCTCGTATGCTTCCATGAGAGTCAGAGAGCAGCACAAAAATTATAGTCTTGTGCGGGCGCGACGCGGCCGGAATTGCGATTTCTCTTGCCGGACTGCGGGGAATTTGGCTACCCTCAATTGTGACGGTCAAAATCCACGAAATCGACCCCGGTCCGCACACTCCAAAGATCGTCCGCATGATCGTGGAGATCCCGAAGAATTCCCGGAACAAGTACGAGTATGACAAGGAACTGGGGATTTTTCGCCTGGACCGGTTCCTTTATTCGCCGATGCACTATCCGGGAGATTACGGATTCATTCCCGGGACGCTTGGGGAGGACGGCGATCCGCTGGACGTGCTGACCGTGGTTGAAGAGCCGTCGTTTAGCGGGTGCCTGGTGGAGGTGAGGCCGGTTGGCGTACTGCGGATGATTGACAAGTCGCAGCGGGATCAGAAGATTTTGGCCGTGCAACAAAACAACCCGCTGTACGACGGGATCCATACTGCGGGGCAACTCTTCCCGCACTTGCGACGGGAAATCGAACATTTCTTTACCATTTACAAGGAACTCGAGCACAAGAAGACGAGAATCCTGGGCTGGAGCCATGCCACCGCCGCACAGGGAGTGATCCTGGCGAGCCGAAAACGCTACCTGACCAAACGGAGTGAATCGCAGTCCTGACCTGTCCTTCCGGCTGTCCCGCCGAACAAATAACGCTTTCGAATCCGTCGAGACCCCGGCCGTTCGAACGGCCCGGTATTCAGCTATGCTTGGTGTGTATGCTGGCGCTCTTCTACATTCTTGTGCTGCAGCAGATTGGCCAGGGGATCGTCTCTCTGTGGGAGGGATGGAAATGGGTGGTCATGGTGCGGCAGCGGGTCGGGACGCATGCAGGCTTCTACGCGCCCCGAGTGGCTGTGATCTGCCCGTGCAAGGGATCCGAACAGGGACTGGAAGCCAATCTGGCCGCGCTGGTGAATTTCGATTATCCGAACTACGAGACTTTTTTCGTCCTGGCGAGCGCGCTCGATCCGGCTCGCACCGTCATCGACAAAGTGTCCTCCTCCTCAAAACAAAAGACAGCGCACACGGTGATTGCCGGTTCGCCCAAGGGGTGCGGCGAAAAGGTGAACAATCTGAGGGCCGCGGTGAGCGAGGCTGGCGGGAAATTCGACGTGCTTGTATTCGTCGATTCCGATGGGCGGCTGGGACGCGCGTGGCTCTCGCACATGGTCGCGCCTCTCGCCGACCCCAGCCTTGGCGCAGCAACCACGTATCGCTGGTACTTTCCGAATAAAGGCGGGTTCGCGAGCTACCTCCTTTCCGCATGGAACGCGGCGGTGGCAACGCAGCTCGGAGACCACGGCCGGAACTTTTGCTGGGGCGGCGGGACAGCGGTTCGCCGGGAAATGTTTGAGCGCGCGCGAGTCGTGGAGGCCTGGGAGGGCGCGGTCAGCGACGATTGGGCGTTGACGAACGCTTTGGAGCGGGCGGGGCTGCGGATTCTTTTTGTGCCGGAATGCCTGGCGCCGACGGTTGGAGACGTCACGGCCGAACAACTGGTCGAATTCACGAACCGGCAGATGATTTTGACGCGGGTGTATGCTCCCTCGCGCTGGGGATGGGCCGGACTGGCGCATCTTTCCTACTGCGTCACGCTGGCCTATGCAGCCTTTGAGATTCTGGCGCGCATGTTCGGTGGGTTCTCCTGGGCGGGAATGCTTTTGCTCGCCCTTTTGATCGTGTTGCTGTCGGCGGCGAAAGGTGGGCTCCGCGGCATCGCGGTGCAGGATGTACTGCCGGAATGGCGGACGAAATGCGATCAAACGAGTTGGGTGTGGATCGCATTTGCGCCGGTGGTTCCCGTTTTGTTTCTGTGGAACTTCGCTATTTCGGCTTATGAACGGCGCATTCGCTGGCGCGGCATCAATTACGAGCTTGTGTCGCAAACGCAGACGCGTGTGCTGTCGCACTAGCGGGCTGCTCTTCGCGGCTCGTTCCTTCCCGTTCATCCTTGAATCTCAATTAATGTCCGATACTGCCGAGAAATGGATAGTGCTCGGCGGCGGCCATGAAGAAAAGCATGGGAAAGGAGAGCCAGAAAGCCGTGCGCGAAGCGAAGTTTGAGAATTGGAGCATCTTCGCGGCTTTTTCCGGAACCGCCGCTCCGTTTTCGGCGCTGGCGCGGGTCCACTGAATCATTCGCTTTTGCACTCGCCAGACGATTCCCCAGGCATTCATCAGCATGATCAATCCCAAGCCTCCGCCGATGCTGATGCAGAGGTGGGCGTTGGAAACATCCGGAGCGGCACTCCACGCGAGAATGGTCCACGATGCCGCGATGACGACAATCGCGATGAGAACCGCGCGAATCCAGCCATTTGCGAGCGGACCTCCGAAGGGCATCTGCAGCGCATAAATAACTGCGTAGGCCACAAGCCACACGACGAACCATTCGCCAAGCCAGCGGCCGAGCAAGCCGGGCTGGCCGGAATTTTGCGCGTCGACCTGCAGCAGAATCGTGTAATAGCGGAGGCCGACGAGAACCGTGACAAGCGCGCTCCATCGAAACCAGCGCATGGCCCCTGACATGACGACGGGATAAACCTTGCGGCGCGTAGCCTCTTCGAGCGCTTTCATCGCTGGCGTGCCAACCAGATTGAAAAAATAAAGCAGGCCAATCCAGATGATTCCCGAGACGATGTGGATCCAGCGCAGAACGATTTCTTCGTTGGAGGTTGCATTTTGAGGGAAGCTGAAATGGGGCTGCAAAGCAGTAAGACCAGAGATGAAAGTGAAAGGGATCATTCTTCCTCCGCATGGTTCATGAATTTCCTTCTTTGCGCGACGGGAATTGGGGTCTTGGATTGGACAAGATTGTGAGGTGTATCACCGTGCGCTTGCTCTTCGTTGCGGACATGCAAGCGCGTCAGCGCCCAGCGAGCGTGCTCGGCGAGAATTGGATCGGCGCCATGGGCCAGCGCTTCGAGACGATGCGAGATGCGCCCGTACGCCGGATTCTCGGGGCCGATGCTCGAGTTGCCCAAGGCAATGCAAGCATTTCGCAGCAACCCGCGATACTTCGTGCGCTTCACCGGGCTGCCGCGGAAGGCGAGGCGGAACTCTTCTTCGGTAAGCGAAACGAGCCACTCTAAGGATGGTAGGAAAAGCGAAGCATCCTGCGAACGACAAGCCCTGTCGTCTGCCGCGCGATCGCTGTCGCTCGTTGCGATTCGGCGCGGAAGAAACTCTGCTACCGATGTTTGGGGAGATTTGCGGTTCCACGGGCAGACGTCCTGACAGATGTCGCAGCCGAAAACCATCGAGCCCATGGCGGCGCGGAATTCGTCGGGAATAGCGCCGCGCAGCTCGATGGTCAGATAAGAAATGCAGCGGCGCGCGTCGAGCACGTAGGGCGCGACAAGCGCATCGGTCGGGCAAGCGTCGATGCAGCGCGTGCATGAGCCGCAGAGGTCGCGCGGCGGACGGCCGCCGGCGAGCTCCGGCGCGAGGTCCAAGTCTGTAAGAATCACGCCAAGAAAAAGCCATGAGCCGATCTGCTGGTTGATCAGGCATGTGTTCTTCGCCAGCCAGCCAAGCCCGGCGTGATGTGCGGCGACGCGTTCGAGGACCGGGCCTGTGTCGACGTACGCGCGGGCCTGAAAATTCTCGCCCAACTCGGAACGAAGCCAAGCGACGAGTTCATCGAGCTTGGGCCCGACAACATCGTGGTAATCATCACCCCACGCGTAACGCGAGATCCACGCGCGGGGCACACCATCGGCACCTTCCGCAGCGGCGTTGCTTTCATGGTCCGCGAATACGGCGGTGGAATACGGCAGTGGTGCGTTGTAGTTCATCGCGCAGACGATGACGGAGCGGGCCTCGGGCATGGCGTCGGGCACGCTTCGGCGCCGGGAATCGTGCATGTACTGCATTTCGCCCGCATAGCCGTGTGCCAGCCATTCCGGCAGGCGCTCGGCAACGCCCGGATGATTCGCTCGCGTGACGCCGCACAGAGCAAAGCCGATGGCGCGGGCCTTTTCCTTGAGTCGCGCGATGAATGAGGAGTTGGGCATGGCGCTATGATGCACCAGTTTCCGGCGGCCTGCGTTGGTATCTCGACATGGAGGCGAGAGAGCACAATTGGATGCTTGCGCTGGCAAGGCCGCGTGAGCGTTGATACAATCGCCAGCCATGGCAAACTGGCGGCAAATCCAGGGACGCATTCGTAGAGCGCGCACGAGCGCGGATCCTGCGGCGAAGTTAAACGAATTGTTTCAGAAAACGCGCGACGCCATGGTGGCTTTTGAAGCCGGCACGGTGGAAGAGAAGGCGGGGCGGAACGAGGAGGCGATTCGCTGGTACACCATTGCGGCACAGCGTTTTCGCCGTCCTGACTGGCGACAGAAGGCGGCAGAGGCATTGACGCGGTTGGGCGCGGCTGTCCCCGAGGCGGCAGCCATTCCGGCACTGGTTTTCGATTCCAGCGCAGAGACTGAGAACCTCGAGGCGGCGGAATCGAAGGACACGGTCGAGTCCCCAGCCGATTCAGCATCGGTAGAGCGCGCTGCGCAAAGCAACCTAGCAGAGGCGCCTGCCGCAACTTCTCAGACAGGCGAAAGGCCGCGTCGAAGGCGCGGGCGTCGCGGAGGCCGCCGGCACCGCCGCGGCGGAGTTCGCGACGGCGCTGCGCACGCTGGCGCAAGGTCTACGCATGTCCCCGCGCACCACGAGCCACCGGTGAAACAAGGGTCCAACGAGGAAGAGGAGAGTCCCGTAGAAGGCGCTCCTAAGTCCGAAGGGTTAGCTGCCGCGGCAGCGCGCTTCGTGCCCGAGCCCAGCGGGCCGTTGGTGGAGCGCTCGACGTATATACGCGCGGGCGATCCGGCGCTGGCTTCGCGGTTTGCGCAGCTGGAATCCCTGCTCCGCAGGCTGATTTCCGCCCCTCTGCGCCGCGTCGATGATCTGGAAGAGGCGCCTGCCGGGCCAGGCGTGTTTCTGCTTTCCGACTCGGATCTCATGTCAAATTACTACGTGGAAGCGTGCCGAACGTTGCGGATTGGCGTGAACCAGCTGGCTCGTGCGGGGCGTGCGGGACGCGGCGCGCGCAGCGAGGGAAAGGCTGCGCTGCGGTCGCAGCTAGCGGAGCATTTGGAGATCAGCGATTCGCAAGTGACGGACTATCTGCGCAAGCACTGCGTGGTGCGCTGGCTGCAGCTCGATGAAGAAGCTCCGCATTTGGCGCACTTTGCGATTGCATTGTTGCGGCCAGCGCTCAATACGGAGTAGGCTAGGCACTCCTCGACACTAGAAAATAAAAAGCCCTCGCGGTGGAAAGCTGCGAGGGCTCCTCTATTCTTATTCTACCTGACGCCGAATCAGAAGGTCAGATGCAGCGCCATTTGAATGAACCGGGGACTGCCAATCGTGTGCTGCAAGACCCCGAGCTGCTGACTGGCGGGTGCCGGAACCGTGTAGCAGGGGTTCGGATTGAAGCAAGGGTTCAACGTGACGTTATTGTTCGGTGTGTCGAAACTCGGATGGTTGAAAATGTTAAAGAACTGGGCATCGTAACGAAGGGAGAATCTCTCGGTGAGTTTCGTCTCCTTGTACACCCCGAAATCAAAGCGGGTTTGAAACGGTCCTCGGAAAATGTTCCGCCCCGTCGCCCCGAATCCCGTCTCAACGTTGTCGCAGACCGTGGTTCCGTCTGGCGCCCCGGTGAAGGGATTGACGGCTTGCCCGCAAGCGGGAACGCCATCGGTGCCGGGAGCGAGCGGGG
The DNA here is from genome assembly GCA_035945715.1 of Candidatus Acidiferrales bacterium. Classification (GTDB taxonomy): domain Bacteria; phylum Acidobacteriota; class Terriglobia; order Acidiferrales; family UBA7541; genus DAHUXN01. The sequence goes on along the minus strand of DASYZX010000050.1, from coordinate 30,983 downwards.
TCGGAATTGTAAAGGCATTTACATTGAGCATCGGCTGCGCTGCATTCACGCCCGTCGTTCCTTGCAACTGGGCCGTTTTGGCATTGAATCCAGAGGCAACTGGCAGGATAGGATTCGTAATGAAGTCGTTTGCGCTGTAGAATAGTCCGCCGACTGAGCCTGAAAAGTCGTAGACGTTATACGGCTCGCCACTCTCGAGAACGGTGATACCGCCGACCCCCCAACCGTTGACCCACTTTCCGAGCATATCGCCGGCCCCTTCCCAGTTCGGAATGCTGTACTGGTAGGCGACGGTCAACACGTGCGTGCGGTCGAAGTCGGACGAGGCATAGCCGGTACTCGGATCGAGCGGATTATTTCCGTTGTAGAAAAGTCCCAAGCCGCTTTGTTCGTCGAGGCTATGCGACCAAGTATAGGAGCCGGTGACCTCGAGACCATGGCTGACGCGCTTGTTGACGCTAAATTCGAGCGCGTTGTAATGCGAGATGCCCTCGGCCTCATAAAAAACGGAATTGGGCGAGTAGCCGAGAAAGGGAGCACGCAAATCCGTGTTTCCCCCCGTGGAGGTATTCACTTGTTCGGCCTGCAAGGGGCAAGCGGTGAAGAAGTTCGCTTGGTTTTCGGTGGGACAAGTGCCGCTGGTATCGACGGCCTGATATCCGTACGATACTGTCTGACCGTTCACGGCGTTTGTGGCTGTGGCAATCAGTGGCTGATTGAAAGGCACGGGGATGGTCTCATGCACCCCGTGATTTCCGACGTAGGCCACGGTCATGGCCACCGTGTTCCAAGGCTGCCATTGCAAATCGAGTTGCCAGTTCTCCGAATAGGGCAGCGTGTTACGCGGGTCGTAGCCGCCGAATAAGAATGGCTCGGTAGTTCCGTTTACCGGCGTGCAGCCGACGGTCACTGGTTCGGTGCAGCCGCTCAATCCCGCGAGGTTCGGGATCAGGGCCGCAACGCTCGACAGATTACTGGGCGGCGGAGGCGGCGGGGTGGTGCCAAACGGGTTCGCCAAGCAGCCAGCGGTGGTGCACTGTCCGAGGAAAGGAACGATGAACGGCGGCTCCAGCGTCACGCCGAACGGTCCGTTGAAGCCGAAGCCTGCGCTCGGCGAGAACTCCGTAAAGAACTCTCCGCGGTCGCTGTACAGGCCGAAGCCAGCTCGCACCACAAAATTTTTGACCGACGCCGGACTCCAAACAACTCCCACACGGGGCGCAAACCCCCATTGCCGGCCAGTCAGGGTCGAGTTACTGACGCCCTTGGTCCCAAAAGCCTTGTTGTCCCCTGCAACGACCAGGCCGATATTGTTGATGGCGTCGCTCGCCTGGTCGAAGCTGTAATCCTGCGGGTAGAAGTTGGTCAAGAAACCATTCTTTTCCGACAAGGCTCCGTCCCAATCCCAGCGCAAACCCGCGTCGATAGATAAGTTCGGACGCACTCGGAACACGTCCTGGACGTAGGTGCCCATTTGATTCGAGCGAAAATAGCGATTGCTGGCACCGTTGAACAGGACGGTGTGTTCCGGGGTATCTACGCGCGGAGTTCCGGTCAGGAAGTCGGTAAAGTTACTAAACTCTATTTTGGCCAGCTGATTGTTGTGGTTGATGACGTTTAGCTGGTTGTGATCCCAGATAATCCCGGTCGTCACGGTGTGGCGGCCCCTTACCCAAGTCACATCGGAGGCTTGCTCCCATTGGTTCTGGAAAACTCCAGCGTTTGAAAACGTGGCTTGATCGGCTGCAGGACCGATTCCGAGACCGCTGAAGGTCACATTGTCGGGGTTTTCGATGAAGATGCCCGGGAACTTGCTATTGCCAAAGACATTGATGCCAACCGACGAAGGCGTCAAAGGCTGCGAGGTCGTGGCAAAGGCGATCTCCCGAATAAACCCGCTACGCTGCTCCCAAGTGAGGTTCGGCGACAGCACCGTCGTGTTGTCGAGGGAGACCACTTGGCTGCCGGCCTCGAGGCTTTGCGGGAAACCAAGGGTTGCGCTGATAGCGAAAGGACTCGTTGTTGGATTTCGCTGATAGTAATACTTTGCCGCCAAACGATCTTTGCTGCTGAAATCGTAATCGATATTTGCGTTTGCCTGGTCAGCCTCAAAGGTGGCTGCGGGACCCTGCAAAGTTACGTCGTGACCCTGGGTAATCTGTGAGAGCGGAATCTGCGCTGACGGGACAAGAAAGCTGCCGTCTGGCAGCTTGGCATTCAGTAGTTTTCTTGCTACGGGATCGATTGTCCCGGGAAAACATGCAGGCTGTCCCGCAGTGCCGCATGTTCCTGAGGGATCGATGAACGAATTGGCTGCCGCGACCAAACCTGCATCGCTGCGGTCGTCGGTCAGGCCGACGGGCACGCTCACCGTGGAGGTCGCGTCCAAGTCATCGGTCACGCGGACCCCTTGGTACGATCCGTAGAAGAACATTCGATTGTGGATGATTGGCCCACCATAGTCTGCACCAAAGCGGTTGTAGTGCAAGGGCGGAACTTTATCCGAGGCCGGAATACTCGAATCGGCGTTGCGGAAGAACGGCGCAGCGTTCCAGGCACTCGTCTGGTGGTATTCGTAGGCCTGACCGTGGAAGTCGTTTGTGCCAGACTTGGTGATCAACTCAACATGAGCCCCGCTGTTGGCTCCCTGCGATGCGTCGTACATAGACGTGTTGACGCGAATTTCCTGAATGGTTTCTTGCGGCGGCGTAGGCAAGCCCTCGCCGATCGCATTGTAGACCGAAGTACTGGTTTGAATATCTTCGCCGTTCCCTCCGAGAAAGTGCTCGCCCGTGCTCAAAACGAATCGGTTGTCGGCGACCTGGCTCGACGACTTTCCATTGAAAACATTGTTCGCGTTGACGGAATTAAATGTGAAGCTGTTGCTTGTATCGCGCTGGCCATTAGCGAAAATGTCCTGATTGCCGAGCCCAGCGTTTGTGCCGGAGCCGTTGAGCATATCGGCGCTAACTCCAGGGGCCAAGATGGCCAATTGGGTGAAGCTGCCTGTTCCGAGTGGGGTGTTCTGGATCACTTCGGTGCCCAGGGTGTAACCGTTTGTCGTGTCCGTCTGGTTCAGGAGCGGCGTGCCGGTGACCGTGACGGTCGTGCTGACTTCGCCAGCCTGCAATACTGTGTTGACGGTAGTGGCGAGGTTTCCACGCACGAGGATGTTGGAGTGGACTTCGGTTTTGAAGCCCTGCTTGGAGATTGTGACGCTGTAAGTGCCGATGGGCAGATCGACAATCTCGAAAGAACCGTCGGCCTGCGTCTTCGCATTCACAGTCAAACCTGTGCCGAGGTTCTTTGCTTGGATCTGCACATTGGCAATTATAGCGTTGGAGGCGTCGGTAACCGTGCCGTTGATTGCGCCCAGAGTTTGCTGAGCCAACGCAGTCAAGGGCGATACGGCAGAGAGGAAGACCGAGAACACGCACACTGCACACATCTGGGCGAATCGCTTTGTCATCTGTTTTTTCTCCACACCCGTTAAGATAGTGACGCCTTGTACTACCACTCGCACAGAGTGGTCAAGCCGTCCTGTGGATATCTCCGGCCCTGGTAAGGCCTTGAACAGACCGGCGCCACCGACAAGGTCGTCGCACTTCACAGATTCACTGGATGGATTCTTATTTTGCGAGCATTACCGGCTTGTTTCGGCAGGATTACGCACAGATGAATCCTGACATCGCGGGATTCAGGGACGGGCAGGTGCCTGCCGCAGGTCCCATTGGCTGCTCAAATGCGCCATTCAAAGGCTATGGAAACCGTTTGGATGTTTAGGCTGGACGCCGGGCGCTCTAGCCTGCAAACTGTGGAACGGTAAAGATTTAGGGGGGAGTCGTCTGTACGGGAGAGGCCCGATAGGCGACTTCGAAATTCCTAAGCTAAATTGGGGCTGACCCGACTACAGTCCAGCTCTCTAGGTAAACTGAGGAAAGAGAGGTTTGCGAACCATGGCACTCACAGTTCGTAACCGCATGTGGAAATCATTCGACTGGGTGATGTGCAAGAGCGCAGGAGTCGCTTTTGATACCATTCAGTTCTTCAACAAATATAATCCGAATCCTTCCTTTACTCCGAAGTGGTCCGACAAGCCGATGCTGAAGTCCTGGGAGAAGAGCAAGCCCACGCTGGGCTGGCCGCGCACAACGGACTCACTGTGTCCCGGATGCGTCAAAGATGCACGCGAAGCCATTATCAACGGCAAGAAGGACTGGACCGACCTGGTCCACGAGAAAGTGGGCGAGATCAAGGCGCAGATTATTGAGCGCGACGGCCAAGTGTGGATGGTGAAGGAGTGCCCCATCCACGGCAAGTGCGAAGACCTGATGGCCGTGGATTCCAAGTTTCTGGAATGGATTGAGAAGAATTTCCCCGGGCGCGACATTCCGGCGCACAATGACGAAGACCTCCATAAGCACGGTTCGAGTACGGTCCGTTATGGCCGCGGAGCGGTGCTGACCGTAGACCTTACCAACCGCTGCAACATGATGTGCGATCCTTGCTTCATGGACGCCAACCAGGTTGGCTATGTGCATGAGTTGAGCTGGGAAGAAGTTCAAGAAATCCTGGACAACGCCCTCAGGATCAAGCCGCGCCGTCAGATGTCGGTACAGTTCTCCGGCGGCGAGCCAACGATGAGCCCGTATTTCATCGACGCCGTGCGTTATGCGCGCAAGGTCGGGTACAACAGCGTGCAGGCGGCGACAAACGGCATCGAGTTCGCGAAGAGCAAGGAATTCTCCAAGAAGGCGTTTGAGGCGGGTCTTCGATACGCGTACCTGCAATTCGATGGAATCGGCAATGACGCGAACAGCCACCGTCAGGTCGGCAATTTGTTTGATGTGAAGCTGCGCGCTATCGAAAACATGCACGAAGCGGGCATCGAAATCGTGCTGGTGACGACGATCGTTAATAATGTGAACAACGATCAGGTTGGGCCGATTGTTAAGTTCGCGATGGAGAATCCGAAGAAGATCGCGTTCGTATCGTTCCAGCCGGTTTCGTTCACTGGCCGCGATGAAGACATTACGCCGGAGCGCCGCATGCGGCAGCGCTACACGCTTTCGCACCTGGCGAAGGACGTCAGCGAGCAAGTAGGCAAGATCGAGCCGACGCGCGACTGGTTCCCATTGTCGTTTATTGCGCCGTTCTCGAACTTCTCGGATCACGTGCACGGGCCCGACGCCATGTGGGGCTCGCTCTCGTGCGGATGCCATCCGAACTGCGGCGTGGGCACGGCCATGATGGTTCACAAAGAAACCAAGGAGTGGGCGCCGATTTCCCGCTTCTTGAACGCGACGCAGCTGGTGAAGGACGTCAACGGCATCACCGATGCTGCGCGCGGGAAGAAGTTCTCGGCCTTCCTGCTCGCTCTGGCGATGCTGAAGAATTACAGCCCGTTCCAGGCGCCGCCGAACCTGCGAATCAAGGACATTCTGAAGAAGTTCGACAAGACCTGGGCGGTTTCAAAGAACTCCGACAAGAAGTACGGCAAGACCAATCCGGAGCGCACCTACGAAGACGCCATGAAGCGCCGCTCGGAAGATCCGTGGAATATGCTGTTTATCGCCGGCATGTGGTTCCAGGATCTTTTTAACTATGACTTCCGCCGTACGGAGATGTGCATCATTCCGTATGCGACGCAGCAGGGCGAGATTTCCTTCTGCGCGTACAACACGGGCATCGGCTGGCGCAAGATCATAGAAAACATGCACAAAAACGCGACCGTCGCTCAGTGGTATAAAGAGCACGGCCGGCACGAAATCTACGCCAAGGGCAAGAAGGTCAGCCTCGAGCATTACGAGCACTCGCTTAACGTTAACGCCACCGATGCCGCGCGCGTGCGCCATTTGGAGCATGACATTCCGTTGACCGCAGCCGAGGAGGATCGTGCACGTCGGCGCCAAGCCATGGAAGAGGCAGCGAAGGTCCGCGCGATTTACGAAGAATTGGTCCTCAAGCGGCCCAAGGAAGAAGTTGTGCAGATCGGCTCGCTGAACGCGATGAAAACTGCAGTTCCGAGTACGATTGCCACGCCGGTGCAGATTGCTGGCGCCAATGGGAACGGCAACGGCCATGCGAACGGGAATGGCAACGGCGCGGCAAAGCCCGAGGTCTCCGAGCCGGAGCACGTCGCGGGCGATTAACCTCAATTCAACGCAGCGCTTTTTAAGCGGCCTCGGTGACGAATCGGGGCCGTTTCAGTTTCGCGTCCGAGACCGCTGCCCGCCATCGGATATCCGCTTCCTTTTCGTATAGAATCCGCGGCGTGAACACCGGTCACCCGTTGCGAATTGTCCTTCCCGGAGGAAACGGCCAAGTCGGGAACATCCTTGCCCGACATTTTCACGCGCAAGGTCACACGGTGACGGTTCTCGCGCGCAAGCAGTACGCGGCGCCGTGGCGCGCCGTGCTGTGGGACGGAGGGAAACCGGGCGGCTGGATCGCCGAGCTGGAAAATGCGGACGTCCTGATCAATCTTGCCGGCCGCAACGTCAATTGCCGCTACACCGCCGCGCATCGCCGGGAAATCATGGACTCGCGCGTACAGTCGACGCGCGTGCTGGGCGAGGCGATCGGCCGGCTCTCCACGCCGCCGCGTGTGTGGCTGAATTCGAGCACGGCTACTATCTACCGTCACGCATTCGACCGCGCGATGGACGAGGACAGCGGCGAGATTGGCGGCAACGAGCCGGATGCTCCGCGCTCGTGGAGATTCAGCATTCAAGTGGCGACCGCATGGGAAGAAACTTTTTTTGCGGCGAACACGCCGCGAACGCGCAAGGTTGCTTTGCGCAGCTCCGCGATTTTGAGTCCGGATCGCGGCGGGATTTTCGACGTTTTGTTGCGGCTCGTGCGTTTCGGTCTCGGAGGCGCTGCGGGATCGGGGAAGCAGTTCGTTTCGTGGATTCACGATGCGGATTTCGCCAGCGCGCTCGATTTTCTGATCGCACGCGAAGACTTGAGCGGCATAGTTAACGTCGCTTCGCCACATCCGCTTCCCAACTCCGATTTTATGTGCGAGCTGCGCAGAGCATGGGGAGTGAGGATCGGGCTTCCTGCATCGCGGTGGATGCTGGAATGCGGCGCCTTTTTTCTGCGGACACAGAGCGAGCTGGTACTGAAAAGTCGCCGCGTCGCTCCCGGAAGGCTTCTCGCGAGCGGCTTCAAGTTCCGTTTCCCAGACTGGCCTGCCGCCGCTCAGGACCTCGTCTACAGGTGGCGCAATGGTTTCCCCGTCCAGGCAAACTAGCGCCCTGAACAGGGACTGTGATATTTTCCAGGCACGCTGGCGCATCTTCAGCGCCAAGAATCGGGAGTGTTCCATGAAAACTCGCTTGGCTGTCCTCTGCCTCGCATCCTTGTTTGTGTTTGCCGGCCCGAATCGCACTGCTGTTCTTGCGCAGGACAGTCCAACGAAGTCTGCGTCGCAGAAGAAGCAAATTACGCCTGAAGATGTCGTTTATTCCGAGCGCGTGGGCGGAGCGAGCATCTCGCCGGACGCCAAATGGGCCGTCTGGGTCAAAGTCTCTGCTGATAAGGAGACGGACGGCTACAAAACTGGTTTGATGCTGTCAAGCCTGACGTCCGACAAGGAAATTCAACTGACGCGCGGCGATGACAATGTGCGCGCTCCCCGCTGGTCTCCCGACGGAAGCAAGATTGCGTTCATGAGCTCGCGGGCGCTGCCGAAGGATAAGCAAAAACCCGATGCTGCGCACATGCAGCTGTGGATGATCAGCCCGTTTGGCGGAGAAGCGTGGCCAGTCACCGCCGTGGATCGGGGCATTCAGGAATTCGAGTGGTCCGGCAATGATGCCATCGTTTTTTCTGCGGAAGAGGAGTCGACACTCTATGAGAGCGAGATGAAGGAGCGCAAAGACGACACTGACGTTGTGGATGATCAAGCGCATACCTCTCCGGTTCGCCTCTTCACACTGAACGTCAAAGACGGAGGCTTGACGCGGGTCACGCACAATAACGATTGGATCGATTCGTTCGATGTTTCGCGCGACGGCAAGTTCGCAGTGACCGTCAATTCGCGGGAATTGAGCTACGCATGGGACCAAAAGACTCCGGCGACCATCAACATTGTCAACATGGCCACGGGGGAAAGCCGGCAGATTCTCACCGATGGGAAACTGCGTGTCCAGGAAGCGCGGTGGGCGCTGGACAATTCCGGGATTTACATGATCGCTCCATTTTTCTCCGATCCGCGCTTCGACTATGGATCGATCGAGAAAGCTTACTTCTATGAGCCGTCTTCAGATCACATTAGGCCAATCGACTTGGGGTGGGACAACGGGCTGGGCTTCGGATTTGAGGTCACAAATGACGGGTTCTTCGCGTTGCTGGCCGACGGCACGCACATGAAGCTTGCTCATTACGTGAAAAGTGGGGATTCCTGGACCCATCAGTGGCTCACCGGCGAACACGCGGGACAGATTTTTGGGATGGACTCAAGCGAGGACGGCGCAACGCTTGTCTATAACCATTCTGCGCCGGATCAACCCGACCAGCTGTACCGCGCGCACGTCATAAACGGGGCGCTTGCCGACGTTGCGCAGGTGACTCACCTGAATCCGCAGCTCAAGGATAAGTTATTGGCGCGCGCCGAGGTTTACCAATGGAAAGGCGCGAACAACGAAACGGTAGATGGGCTGCTCTACTATCCAACCGAGTATCAACCCGGCAAGAAGTATCCGCTCCTGCTGGCGATTCACGGCGGCCCGGCGGGCGCAGACCTCGACAGTTGGGACGAAAACTGGGCGTATCCCAACGACCTTTATGCGGAACGTGGGGCGTTCGTGCTGAAGCCCAACTACCACGGGAGCTCAAATTATGGGTTGAAGTGGGTGAGCTCAATCTGCTGCGGCAAGTACTATTCCCTGGATGTTGAAGATATTCAAAAGGGAGTGGATTCGCTCGTCAGCAAGGGGATGGTCGACGCGGACCGGGTGGCGAGCATGGGGTGGTCGAACGGCGCGATTCTCACGATCAAGCTCACAACTGTGGACCCAGGGCGGTACAAGGCCGCGGCGGCCGGCGCGGGCGAAGTGGAATGGATCAGCGACTGGGCGAATGTGGATTTCGGACAATCGTTCGACACGTATTATTTCGGCGCTTCGATGCCCGATAACCCCGAGTTGTATTTGAAGATGTCTCCGCTACTGGATCTCGGCAAGGTACGGACACCCACTCTGATCTTTCAAGGCACGGCGGATCGCAACGTGCCTCCCGACGAAGGCTGGACGTATTACCGCACGCTCTATTACTACGATAAGGCTCCGGTGAAATTGGACTTGTTCCCTGGTGAGCCGCATGGCCCGCAAAAGCTTTCGCACCAGATGCGCAAGGTCAATGACGAGCTCGGGTGGTTCAACAAGTATTTCTTCAAGACTGCGCCAGCGGAGAATGAGGCGTTCAAGAAGGGTTCGCCGCTTGACAACGCACTGCGTTTACGTTCGGTGAAGAAGTCCGACGGCCTTTACGGTGACACCGTGAACGGTAGACTGATTCCGGAGGTGGTGAAGCACGGAGATTTGCAGATCGGGCGCTTCGAGGTGACGCGCGCGCAATTTGCGGCGTTCGATAAGAACTATCGTTACGATGACGGCACCGGGGATTTTCCCGCAAACGGCATCACATTTGAGCAGGCGAAGGCGTATTGCGACTGGCTGAGTAAGATTACAGGCGCTTCTTACCGTTTGCCCAAGGAAAGCGAAGTGGCGCCGCTATTCAAGGAAAATGGGCAGCACGGAAATGAGAACAACCTCGACTACTGGGCAGGTTACACGCTGAATCCGGATGACGCGCAGCGGCTTGAAGAGAAAACCAAAGACCTCCCCGGCACTGCCCCGCTGCTCAGACCCGTAGGAAGTTTTGCGCCAGAAGGAGGCGACGAGGAAGATTTGATGTTCGACCTCGGCGGCAATGTTGCGGAGTGGGCGGTGAAGAGCGATGGCACCGGTGAAGCTCTCGGCGGAAGCGCAGATCGTGCGGCGGATCCGAAGGCCCGTTTCGCGCCCGCTGACCCGCAATATACGGGATTGCGCGTGGTGCGCGCGATGCAGCCATAGCAAAATATTGATGATTGTGCAGTTCGATAGGTATCAGAACCCATACAAGCGGGGTAAAAAGGAGCGCATAAGGCACCGTGTAGCGAGATAATTGGCGAAGTCCCGCACCCCTCGCGGACAATAAACGCGGCTCGTTTGAGTCGCGAGACACGGAGAATCAAAAAAGAATGCGCCCAGCCTACAGGTTTGTCGTTTTAGCTGTGTTCGTTGCATTGTTCGTCGCCGGAAGTTTTTGCTCCATTTGTGAGGCTCAGGAAAGCGCAAACTCGGCCCATTCCGCGACGACCCTCACATCCACTGAATCACCCAGAGCCTCAGGCACGGCAGACGATTCCGTGATTTCCGCCATTTTAGCTGCTGCTCCCGCGCTGGGCCCCAATGAATCAAGTTCGCTCGCTATGGGAACGCCACCCGCCGCGCCTCCGCCTCCGACGGGAGATCGTGCCGCAAAGATTGGCATCGGCGCGAAAATCTCGCTGTTGGGAATTGGCATAGAGGCGGCCACGCCTCTTTCCCGCCGGATCAACCTGCGCGGCGGGTTCAATTTCCTGAACTACAGCCGCGGATTTCACAATGACGGCATCCACTACGACGCCACGTTGAACTTCCGCTCCGCGGAAGCGCATCTGGATTGGTATGTGCTTGGCGGATTCCATATCAGCCCCGGCGTGCTCTTCTACAATGGCAATAAACTGAGCGCCGACGCATCGGTGCCGGCGGACCAGACATTTACTCTGGGCGGGACTCAGTATGCGAGCGATCCGACCGGCGCGAATCCGGTTACCGGTACCGGAAAGTTGACGTGGCCAAAAGCGGCGCCTTCGATTCTCGCAGGTTTCGGGAACATCCTGCCGCGAAGCGGAAGGCACTTCGGCTTCAATTTTGAAATCGGCGGCGAGTACATGGGCTCGCCGGCCGTGAACCTAAACTTGCAGGGAACGGCGTGCAATACGACTACGAATGTTTGTGCGAACGCCGCAACCGATCCGAGTATCCAGTCGAGCATTCAGGCGCAGGAAAAGAAGATCAACCATGACTTGTCGCCCTTCAAATTCTTCCCGCAGATTTCTCTGGGCTTCGGAATCAATTTCTAAGCGGGCAGGAGAACAAAGAAAGCCGTCGCTCCAGTCTAAAAGCGACGGCTTTCGACTTTCGCGAAACTCATTCCGGCCGCACGGACCTCTGACCCGGCGCTTAATAAATCGCGCCGTTCGCCTGGCTGGAATGCAGCATTCCTGAGACGGCGGACAGTGTGTAGCCCACCCCGTCGCCAGCCCATTTTGACAAGTTGAATTTTTCTCCGGCAACAAGCCTGCGAACGGAAATCGTGCTGAACGTAAGTGGCGCGCCCGGACGGCATACCGCAGGCCTGGTTGCCGCCTCGAAAAAGTATGCCGCGCCCGTGCCTGCAACGACGCCGCGTCCACCGCGATCGAGCAAGAACGCCGTATGCGGATCGATGCCGATGGCATGGATTTCCCGGGCGTCGCTCGACGCGAGAATGCGGGCCATGAACACAACGGTGCGGCCCAGCCGGTCGCGGGCGTGAAAATGCGTGTCCGTAATCACGCCGCGCAGCTCAGGAATTTCCAGGAACCCGTGTACGATTACGACTTGCGGATGAAAGGGATTCGCGAGCGCCAAGGGAGAACCGAGATCCGGACCGTCCGGAGGGTCGTTTTGCGCAGAGTAAGCGAATTCGCCCAGCACTGCGAGACCCGCGCTTGTGCCTCCGATGGGAATGCCGCGGTGAATGGCGTCGTCGAGCGCCAGCTGCACGGGAGTATCGCGCCAGCAGTTGATGTAGTTCGCCTGATCCCCGCCGGCGATAAAAATGGCCGCAGCGGAGCTTATCGCGCGCGCGACGAAAGGATCATTTGCAGCCTCGCGGCCGGGAATGATGAGCGTGGCGACGGAGTTTACATGGCAGAGTGATTGAACGTAAGGATTGTAGGCGTCGGTGCCGCCCGCGCGGATGACAAGAAAATCACCACCGCCAGAACGGTTGCAAAGCCAAACGAAAGCTTCGTCCAAATCGGTGCCGCCGCCAATCAGGCCATAGCCTGGATGCGTGGATACCAGGGTGTTGTTGGGATTACCGACGCGGAAGTAGCGGTAGGACGGCGCGTCCGCGGCGCGAACTCGGATATGCAGCGCCAGCGATCCTGCGCTGATGAGCGCGAAGGAAAGAGTCAGAGCCGCTAGACGCAGAATGCGTGAGCACGAAGAACGCTCGCGTCTGGACGACTTATGCTGCAGGCTGGACCGGCGCGGAATGGCGAAACGTCCGCGAAATTTGGCGATAAAGAATCCAAACAACGATCACGCCCCCCAGCGCGATAACGGTATACCAGAAATCGACGCCTCGAAAAGAATAATACAAGCGCGCAGGCAGCTCCTCAAGGACAGTGAATCGGAACAGAAGCGAATACGCGTCTCTGGTGTTCGATGTATTGAGGTACTCTCGTAAAGCAACTGCGTAAGACGAATAGCCAAAATACATCGCGATCGTGGATGCGAAAAGAAGAATGGTTGCCACCACTCCCATCGACGCGAGCGCCGCTCCAACGCGCTGCAATCCGGCGAATCCCACCACGCGTCGCAGGGCAAAATACCCTCCGCAGGATAAAAGGAGCGCAAGCGAAATGGCCATACCAAGGAGAGACAACTGCATCAACCAGGCGTCCGTGGTTTGATAGCGCGATTCAAGCTTGGCCGGTGTGATCTGACTGCTAATGCGGTGTGCAATGTCTTGCTCCAATTCCATCTGGAATGCCAGAAGATTCGCCGCGGGAGCATTGCCGCTCTTCTCGAGTATGGCCTGAATATGCTGATTTGCGCTCTTTTGCAAGCCTATGCCAAATAGAGTCTGAATATCCGTATCGCCGTGAAGCTCCATCAGCTCGCCGAGCCGTGCCACTTTTCCATAATCGTCTTCGGCCGTGCGTAAATCGCCCTTCGCCTCGGCATCTGCGGCGGTGGTCAGCAGGAAGTACTTGCTGTAGAGATTGAAGTTCGCGAAATCCCAAAGGCGGTAGCCAAACGTTCCAGAGAACAGCCGGCTGGGATCATCGAGATTTCTATGAAGCCACACGTCACGGTCCAGATCCGCCTCCCGAGAAATGTAAGAATCGTAATTTGTTGAATCAAATGCTTTAGCCATTCTTGAGAGCCAGCCAGGCGCAGACACAAGCAGAGCTCGGTCCTCCGCGGTATTCCATCCGAGCGCGTGTGCGGGAGCGTAGTATGCTGCCTCGACCGCATAGACCTCTGCATTGGTCGGATCCGATTTTTGCAGCTGTGCCAGCCAGAGTGCATCATTCGGATCTGACTGGCCACGCAGGTAGTCACGATTGAGGAGAGAACAGTAAATCCAGGTCAATTGCGGCTGCTGCCTCACCGCTTCGTTCGCGTAGTTGTCTCGTAGCGCGCGATCCTCGGCGGCAGCGGTACTCCCGGCATTAGATTCCCAGTCGCCATTGAGCTGCATGGCCACAAATGCGAGCGTTTGTGCGTCATTGTTCTTTTCGGCCCTGGCGCCAAGAGCGCGCATTTTCGAAAACCATGCCGTATCGGACGGGTGCCAGCTTGCGGCAGTGAGCTTGAGTCCTTGCTGAAATGTGGGAGCGAAGAGAAAAAGTGCCGAGGCGACGACGAGTGCGATGGCTGAAATTTTCGCGACTTTGCTCATGCCACCCTCCGTTTCGATGACGAGCGCACCCGGCGACAGGAGCGAAATGAACCGCTGCTTCAGCGCTGCGCCGAAACAGCCGATGGACCAGGACAGCGCTTTGGACGAGCCATCTATATAATCGAGTTCGGCAGCCATGGCTCGGATCCACGCACGAGAGTTTGGCGGCGAAATGAGAAGTGCCAGCGCCATCAAGCGCCGAGCGAGCTTTTTGGCGAGAGTCGGTTGCATCAGGCCCTGCCCGCGCCGTATGCAGCCGCGCGATGACTCGGCGCTCGCAACGCCTCGAGTGCGACGAATTCCCGAGCGCTGCGCAATCCGTCGGCTGTCAGGCGGTACATGTGGCGCGGCGGCCTGCCCTGGCTTTCCGGAGCTGTCCAGCGCGTCTCGAGCCAGCCGCGCTTGTTCAGGCGCATGAGAATCGGATACAGAGTGCCGGACTTGAGCGCCGTTTCGCGGCTTAGGTCGTAACCGTAGCGCCACTCGCGCGGTTGCGCGAGAAAAGCCCTGAACAGTTCAACAGTTTGCTGTGACATACGCACTGACTTAGGCATACTTATAGTCTACATATATAGATTAAGGTGTCAAGAGACGGTACGCTTGGTGTCATCTGAACAGCAACCTTAGTGGCAGCCGCAGGAGTGGGGAGTGCAGCCGCAGCCGGACGGGCCGGCAGAGTCGCTTACACTATCGGCCGACGGCGCGCCGTTTCCGGTGCGCGGAGCAAACGTAGAAAATTGGATCGTGGAGCGGCGGCTGCCACACTGCGGGCACTCCGGCTTGCCGTTTTTCGCGGTAACGATGCGCTCGAAGCGGGATTTGCATTCGTCGCAAACGTATTCGTAGATGGGCATGGACTTATTTCCTCGCCTGAACATTATACTCAACTTCGCCTCCGGCGTGTTTTGCGGTTAGACTGGCGGTCATGGCGAACATCTACGCAGGCACCTCTGGATGGTCCTATCCGAGCTGGAAGCCGGATTTCTACCCCGCAAAACTGGCTTCCGCAAAATTCCTGAGTTACTACGCCACGCGGCTGAATTCGGTCGAAGTGAACTACACGTTTCGCCGCTTCCCGACGGAAAAGCTGCTGGAAGGCTGGATCGCGGCCACGCCCGCGCACTTCAAATTCGCGCTGAAGGCTCATCAGATGATTACGCACATCAAGCGCCTTCGCGGCACGGCGGACTGGCTGACGCGGTTTTCCTCCTCTCTGCGACCCTTGGAGGACGCGAAGAAACTGGGGCCGGTCCTGTTCCAACTGCCGCCAAACCTGAAGTGTGATTTGGCGCTTTTGAAGGAGTTCCTGGAAGACCTGCCTCCCGGCCTGCCTAGCGCATTCGAATTCCGGGATGCGTCTTGGTTTTGTGAGGAGGTTTACGACGTCCTCCGGGCGAGGAATGCGGCACTCTGCCAGGCAGAAAGCGAGAAGCTCGAAACGCCTATTGTGCAGACTGCCAAGTTCGCATATCTGCGCCTGCGAAAAGAGAAATACTCGCCAAAGGAGTTGGCCCGGCTAGAATCAAGAGTGTCTGAAGCGGCTGCGAGCGGGGAGGTTTTTGTGTACTTCAAACATGAAGAAACGCCAGAAGGAGCGCTTTACGCCGAGGGCCTCCTTAGTACTTCGCCTCGGTGAAACTGCCTTCTCGGCTATCTTCGGTACGTCTACTGTTTTTGCTGTACTCTACAATTAGTCTAATAAATACAATAACATACGGACGCTTGCGGGTCACCGCGTTCCGAGGCGGCGGGCTACGGTTTTAGTACTTCTGTACTGAAATTCACAGAAATAAAAAGTGACTTGGCTCCTATTCATCTTCGGGCGGAACTGACCCAGAATGGAAGCCATGTCATACACAAATGTAGTCCTCGAACAAACTTGGGTAAGCCGAAATTGGTGGTGCGCGGACTGTCGCGTGCCAACCGACCTTGACCGCCACGGGCGCTGCGGCAGCTGCGGGTCAGACGCCGTGGATCTGATGAGCAGGCCGAACAAGCTGGCCACAGTTACACCGATGCAAGCGGGGAACATCGTGCTAGACGATGTGACGCAGTACGTCCGCGTAGCCTAAGCGCAATCCCCCGCATCCAATCGCCCGTCTGCACGGCACAAGAGCGCGCACGAAGACTGTTCGATGCGTGCTGCTACACCTGCCCTAACGACCGTGCGGCTACAGGGCGGTCGATCACCGGTCTTTTGCGGTCTGCAGGGTTCCAATCGTCCGGCGGAAAAGCAATATGCCAGAAGTATTCGGCCGCTCGTGTGAACTCAACTCCGGCCTCGGTTTTTCCGCTGTCGGACTGGCCAACAAAGACCACGTGGCACTCGACTTCCTGCGCGCTCTTCACGTTGGCGATCGTAAACCTCTGCCCGCGTACAACCGCGACGTCCAGACGCAGCGAGCAGCCGTGCGCGTTCACCGCTTCGGTGACGGTCCGCTCCTCGTAGGGCTGGCCCTCGCGTTGAAATTTGACGAGCACAGGCATGGAAATGTAAACGCGCTTGCTGCGCCTTGTGTTGCGTTTCGCTTCCGGCGGGTTCAGATCTACGGAAGACGTGGCCGTTTCCGGCTCTGCCAAAGCAGCTTCTTTCGGTGAGGCAGACCCGTCCCGGTTGAATCGTTTGTCCCAAGCCATGGATGCTCCCCCCTGAGACGCGATCATGCGCTGCTTCTGCGAATGCAAACAAAGTTTCGGAGCGAGCGTATCGATCCAGTAAACGTGCGACGCTCGCCGAACGACGCCGTTGCCAAATCTGTCTCACGAGTGTGAATCGTGCGCGCTCGCACTGCGACCGATGGTAGAGTCTGCCCGGGACTTTGCACGCGCTGCAGGTTCTGCTGCGAAGAGCTTTTGGTGTTTGATGGAAGATCTCAGCAACTCGGAAGCGTCATCCGTTGGGGGCAAGAGCGTTCCGCGTTTTGCAGCGAAGCTCGGCCTTTTCGATGCCACGATGATCGTCATGGGCGGGATCATCGGGTCCGGCATTTTCATTAATCCGTACGTGGTCGCGCAGCAGGTGTATACGCCGGCGCTGATTCTCGGCGCATGGGTCATCGGCGGGATCATCGCGTTGGGTGGAGCGTTCATTTGGGCAGAATTAGCGGCGGTGATGCCGCGCGTCGGAGGGCAATACGCTTACTTGCGCGAAGCCTATCATCCGGCGGTCGCGTTTCTGTACGGCTGGGTGCTGCTGCTGGTCATTCAAACTGGCGGAATGGCGGCGGTGGCGGTCACGTTCGCAAAATACTTTGTCGAGTTAACCTCCTGGCACCTGAGCGACGGGCTGATTGCCACGCTCACATTGGGCATACTGACCGCCATCAACTGCCTGGGCGTCCGCGCGGGCAGCACCGTGCAAAGCGCCTTGATGGTGCTGAAGATTCTGGCGATTGCGGCGCTGGTCTTTTGTGGAGGCGCATTTGTTGCCCATCATTTGCAGCTGCTTCACAGGCCAAGCGGCGCGGCGTTGTCGGAGAATTATCCCTTTGCGGACCAGCCCGTTTCCTTCGGCTTGCTGACGGCGATGGGCGCGGCGCTTGTGCCGGTGCTGTTTTCCTACGGAGGCTGGCAAACGGCGAATTTTGTTGCCGAAGAAGTGCGCGAGCCGCGCAAGAACTTGCCGCGCGCGTTGGTGACTGGCGTTGTGGGCGTGATTCTGTTGTACCTTTCGGTGAACTTCGTCTGCGTTTATGTTCTCGGCCCTGCGGGACTGGCCCGAACCGTGACGCCGGCGTCGGCCGTGATGCGCGCGGTGCTGGGATCAAAGGGGGCGGCCCTCATCGCCGTGGGAATCACGATTTCAGCTTTGGGATTCCTCAGCCAGTCCATTCTGACGGCTCCCCGCGTCTATTTCGCAATGGCCGAAGATGGGCTCTTTTTTCGAGCCGTTGGCTGGCTGGATCCACGGCACTGCGTTCCCGTGGTTGCGATTGCGCTGCAAGGCGTTGCGGCCATCATCATCGCCCTTTCCGGACGTTACGATCAGATCCTGAGTTACGTGGTTTCGATGGACTTTCTTTTTTTTGGCTTAACAGCGACGTGCATTTTCGTCTTCCGCAGGGCTGGGAAGGGAGTCCACGAAACGGGCGGAAGCAGCCTCGCGCGAATGCCCGGACACCCGGTCACGACCTTCATATTTGTCGCGGTGTGCTGGCTGGTCGTGATCAACACGATCTTCAGATACCCGCGCAACACGGCAGTCGGATTCGGAATTCTGTTCGCAGGCATCCCGGTGTATGTTCTGTGGAGCCGCCAGAAGAGGAAAAGGAGCATCGGGTCGTGATCAGTTCGCGCAGAGAAATCCGTTCGGCATATCTCGAGTGGGCCAAGCTTCGCTCGGCGGCAAAGTACAACTTGGCGACGAGCGGTCTGGACGGATTTCCGCTGGCCCAGCTGCCGGTAAGAATCGAAGACCTGGAGATTTCGATTGGCGGGAGCTACGGGTATCCGCAGTTGCAGGATCGGCTGGCGCGCAAGAACGGAATCTCGCCGGAATCAGTGGTTGCTGCGAACGGCACCTCGATGGCCAATCATCTGGCAATGGCTGCTCTGCTCGAGCCGGGTGATGAAGTGCTCATCGAACAGCCCACCTATGAGCCCCTCCTTACGGTGGCGGCATACCTGGGTGCAGCAGTCCGCCGCTTTCCGCGCCGCTTCGAGGATGAGTTTCAGTTGGATCCGCGCGAAGTGGAGCGGCACATGACGCCGCGCACGCGCCTCGTCGTGGTTACAAACCTGCACAATCCGAGTGGCGCGCGCACGACGGATTCCCGGCTGCGGCTCATCGGGGAAATCGCTCAGAGTCGCGGCGCGCAGGTTTTGGTGGATGAGGTGTATCTGGACGCGTGTTTCGATCCGCACGCCGGGTCGGCATTTCACTTGGGCCACAATTTCATCGTTACGAGCAGCCTGACCAAGGCCTTCGGCCTGTCCGGCTTACGCTGTGGCTGGGTGCTGGCGCCGCCGCCGCTCGCCGAGCGCATGTGGCGCATGAACGATCTTTTCGGAGTCATTCCCGCGCATGTCGCCGAACTGCTCAGCGTCTTTGCGCTCGATAACCTGAAGGAGATCGAAGCGTACGCGCGTACACGGTTGCAGACAAATCGCCCGATTCTTCAGCAATTCCTCGGTTCGCGCCGGGATTTGAAGGCCATTGGGGCCGACGCCGGCACGATCGCATTTCCGCAACTTGCTTCCGGGAAAGTGGATGCGCTTTGCCAGCTCTTGCGCGAAAAATACGACACGGCTGTCGTACCCGGGCGGTTTTTCGAGATGCCGGATCACTTCCGCATCGGCATCGGCGGCAAAACAGAATTGCTCGAAGAAGCATTGAAGCGGCTTGGCAAAGCGCTGGATGAAATTGCAGCTTAGTTTTGTTGCGAGGGAGGCGAGCTTTTTTCGGCGCGGCGATGGTCAGCCAGGAGCCAGGGCTCTTTGGGCCGCAACAGGCGAATGAAGGCCTGCGCTCCTTGCGACAACTGCTGGTCGCGGCGGAAGATCAGGAACAGGTCGCGCTTCAGCCGCATTTCTCGGACGCGCACTTCCGCCAGTTCGCCGCTCTCGGCCTCCATCTGCACGCACATGCGCGGCACGATCGCCACACCCATTCCCATTTTCACGAAACGCTTGATGCTTTCGATGGTGGGAAGTTCGACGCCGATGCGCAGAGGCACGCGGTATTTGGCGAAGAGCTGGATTACGCGCTGCCTGTATGGCGAAGCAACAATGTGCGCGACAAAATCCTCACGGCCCAGTTCGTGAATCGAAACGCTGCGGTGCCGGGCTAACCGATGACGTGGGTGAACGACAAACGCCAAGTCATCGCGCAAGAATTCGACCGACGCGAGGGCTTCATCCGGCGGTCGGTAAGACGCTATGCCGAGGTCCAGCCGATAATTCAAGATTTCGCGCGGAATGTCCCGCGAATAAACGCGATGAATGGCGATTTCGATTTTCGGGTGCTTCACGCGGAAGCGTGCGAGAGCAGGGAGAAGGGCATGAATCGAACTTTCATTTACGCCAAGCGAAAGGCGTCCGCGCCGCAAGCCGGCAAGGTCCTCGAGACTCCTCCGCGCCTCCGCGCGAAGATTCAACATGCGCTCGGCATACTCGACGAGCAGCGCTCCTGCTTCCGTCAGTTTTCCCGCACCCGTGCCCCGCACCAGCAGGGGTTGGCCAACCCAGTCCTCCAGCTTGCGCACGGCAATGCTCACTGCCGGCTGTGTGCGGTAAAGCCGTTCCGCTGCCCGTGAAAAACTTCGCTCTCTCGCAACCGTCAGAAATACCTGCAGGGAACCGAGGTCCATAAGCACTCCTTTGCGCCGTGGGGTAGTATAAGACGGAGTTATAGAGTATAGAAGAATTATAAATTGGACGAATGCTCCTTGCGGCGGTCTACTCGTGGTGCACCAGGGGGAGCAATGGATACCGTACATTTCTTCGATACGACGCTGCGGGACGGCGAGCAGTCGCCCGGCTTTTCGATGACGCGGGAGGAGAAACTCGCCCTTGCGCAGAAGCTTGAAGCGCTTGGTGTGGACGTGATTGAGGCCGGCTTTCCGGTCGCGTCCGCGGGGGAATTGGACGCGGTTCGAGCCGTATCGGCAACCATTCGCAACGCGCGCGTTGCCGCTCTGGCTCGCGCGCGCCGCGAGGATGTTGAAGCGGCTCTCGCCGCGCTCGAGCCGGCCGGGAGGCCGCGGCTCCATGTGTTTCTCGCGACTTCCGATCTTCACCTCCAAGCGAAGCTGCGAATGAGTCGCCGCGAGGCACTCGACGCGATCAGCCGATGGGTGCGGTACGGCAGAGAGCGTTGCAGAGAGGTGGAATTTTCCGCCGAAGACGCCAGCCGCAGCGACATGCGGTTCCTGCTGGAAGCGATGGAAACAGCAGCAGAGGCCGGCGCCACCATTTTGAATTTGCCCGACACAGTCGGCTTCAGCACACCGGAAGAGTACGGAGCCATGTTCCATCGCGTGCGCGGGCATCTGGGCCGCACCGACGAAATTATTCTGAGCGCCCACTGCCACAATGATCTGGGCCTGGCCGTCGCAAACTCTCTGGCTGCGGTTCGTGCCGGCGCCCGGCAGGTGGAATGCACGATGAATGGAATCGGTGAACGCGCGGGCAACGCTTCTTTGGAGGAACTGGCGGTGGCGCTCGCCGTGCGGCAGAGTTTTTTTGGCGTCCGAACGAATATCCAGCTCGAGGAAATCTATTCGGCCAGCCGCGCGCTCTGCGATGTGACGGGAATCCCGGTGCCTCCGAACAAAGCCGTCGTGGGCGCGAACGCTTTTGCGCACGAGGCCGGAATTCATCAGGATGGCATTCTCAAAAATCCGCTGACCTATGAGATCATCCGGCCCGAGGCCGTGGGCGTCCCAACAAGACGGCTCGTCGTGGGGAAACATTCTGGGCGCAACGCGCTGCGCACGCGGTTCACCGAACTTGGCTACACGGTGAGCGATGCGGAACTCGCGCAGTGTTATCGGGCGGCCATGGATCTCGCTGACGCTAGAAAGGAAGTCAGCGACCGTGACCTCTTGATTTTGATTCATCAGGCGCGGCGCCAAAACCAACGCGTGGAAGCGAACGCAGCTGCCGCCGTGAGCGAGGTACAGTGACTCGAGTGCACAAAACAATCGCGGTTGTTTCCGGGGATGGAATCGGCCCGGAAGTGATTCGCGCGGCCATTTCGATTTTGGAGGAATGCGCCACCGCGTTCGGACACCGTTTCGAATTTATTGAGCTGCCGTTCGGCGGCGTCGCGATCGATAAGTGCGGTGAGCCGCTTCCTGCGGAAACACTGAATGCGTGCCGCAAAGCCGATGCTGTGCTGCTCGGCGCGGTCGGCGGCGCAAAATGGGATTCGCAGCCTCTGACACGCCGTCCGGAAGCGGGCTTACTCGGCCTGCGCAAAGAACTCGGCCTGTACATCAATCTGCGCCCGGTCAAGCTCTTCGAGTCGCTGCGCGCGATCTCTCCTCTCCGCTTCGAGGAAGTGGAAACGATCGACCTCGAAATCGTGCGCGAGCTCGCCGGAGGAATTTATTTCGGGCCGCGCCAGATCAACGGCTCGGAGGCAAATGAAACCGCATCGGACACCGAGATTTATTCCGTCAAAGAGATCGAGCGCGTTGCGCTGTACGCCTTCGAGCGTGCCGTAGCACGGCGCAAGCGCGTCGCAAGCATCGATAAGGCAAACGTCCTTGCGAGTTCTGGCCTGTGGCGCAGAACGGTCGAGCGCCTGGCAAAGGGTTTTGCAGAAGTGAACCTCGAGTCGTTGTACGTCGATAACGCCGCGATGCAACTGGTGCTTCGACCGGCGCAATTCGACGTGATGCTGACTTCAAATATGTTCGGGGACATCTTGAGCGACGAAGCCGCTGGTCTGGCTGGCTCCATCGGCTTGATTCCGTCGATGAGTCTCGGGAATGGCACAGCTCTCTACGAGCCGATTCATGGCTCCGCTCCCCAGCTTGCTGGGAGGAACTCGGCCAATCCAATTGGCGCGATTCTCTGTGCGGCAATGCTCTTGCAGGAGTCTTTCGGCCTGCATCGCGAAGCAGCCGCAGTCGAGAAGGCCGTTGAGCAAGCGCTGGCCGCCGGTTTTCGCACTCCAGATATCGTGAAGAAGGGCTCTCGAGCCATCGGCTGTTCTGAAATGACCGGGCAGATTCGCGCGGCTCTGGCGGAGTCCTCAATGGAAACCGAAAAATACGGATGGGGTGTTTGAGCGGCGGCTTTTTGATCGCCTCCGGTCGCGTCACGCCAGCCCGCTCACCGTCAGATTTTCCGCATTACCAGACAGCCTGCAATCATATCGTGCAGCGCCTGCTTCTTTGTCGTAAATCCCGCCATGAGGTATCCAATCCACAGTGGGATCAGCCCGGTGACGAGTTTTGCGAAGAATCGTCCGCTGGCTCGTCCGAACGAAACCGGACGCAGCTGCATGTCGGTGACGACGATGCCGAGCGCGATCTTGCCTAGCGTTCCCTGGTAGCGAGAGCTTTCCATGCCAGCGTAGTAGAGCCAGACGCCGATGAATGCGCCGATGCAAAGGACAACCAGCGTCAGGACAAACCTTGCCTGCCAAATCGCATCAGGGTTTGGATTGTCAGGCAAATTGCGGAGGACTGCTCCAACTCCTGTGGCCAAGACCAGAATCACAATAACGATTCCGGCGAAAACGCTCACGATCGCGCTATCCATGATGTAGGCGACAAATCGCAGCCAGAATCCGGCATAGACCAATCCAGGAGCAACAGCAACAACTTGCGGCAAAGTCATTTGGACAGGAGGGATGGCAGCGGCGGAGCCTCCCGGTGCAGTTGCGGCCGCCACAAAAGCAGGCCTTCCGCATTGCGGGCAGAATGCAGCACCATCAGGCGCAGCGCGGCCGCAACTGGGGCAAAACATCGATCCCTCCTGCGCGGCCAACTGCTACGCGCAATCAAATCTTGCGCATCACCAGGCAGCCGGCCATCATGTCGTGCAATGCCTGCTTCTTTTCGGTGAACCCCGCCATGATGTAGCCAATTAAAAAGATTATCGCCGAGATGAATTTGCCAAAGTACCTTCCCGTGGCCCGCGCGAAAGAGATACGCCGGCCGGCCAGGTCGGTCACTTCCAGGCCGAGAGTTTTCTTGCCGATGGTGGCCTGCCAAGCCGAACTCTCAAGAAGAGCGTAGTACAGCCACTCAATGACAACTCCTAGAACAATGAATTTCGAGAACGCTCCGAGCAGTGCGATCACTTCCTCCGGCGATTGAGGAGGATGGGTGAAGATCATGTTTCGCAGTCCGCTGGCGGCGAGCAGCGGTAGCGTGACGAACGTCAACACAATCCTCAGCACGATTTGATCAATGATCCAGGCAACAAAGCGGAGCCAGAACCCAGCGTAGCCAAGCGGCCGCGCGGTCGTCGCCGGGGCGTAAGCCACCGGCGCAGCGGACGGAGGCAGCGGAGCGGCGGTTGCGGGCGGAGTAAAACCGCCGGGCGCAAGCGGAATTCCACGCGGAGCCGCGTCTTCGCCCGTTCGCTGCCCGCACGTCGGGCAGAAGGCTGCTGTGTCCGCAACCTGCGAGCCGCATTTCGAGCAAAACATGGATCCTCCCTATGCGCAAACCTAGCGCGATCCAAACCAATTTGCGCATCGTACGTTTCCATGATCGAGAGGTCAACTGAGGAGTTTTCGCAAGTGCGCAAGCCTGGGTCGCAGGAACACGTTCGCTCAACGAGAGCGAATCATTTCCTGGATCTGTGTCTGGATTCGCTCGGAGTCTTGGGGGCTGACAGCGCCCTGCTGCAAGCCCATCATGCGAACGGTCAGTCGGTCCAGCTGCCGGTCGGAGAGCAGCCACCGCAGCGCCATCGTCACCTTCGCGTCCCGAGTGACTCGATACCGCGCCTTTGGTGATTCTGCGCGAATCGCGTGAAGAATTACGCGCGCGCAGTCTTCCGGCGTCGCTTTCGCGGCGGACACCCTCTCCTGCCAGGTCTTCAGAAAGCCAAAGTAAACGCGCGCGTACGGACTGGCCGCCGCGTTTCCGATATAGCGGCTGGACAGCTCCGCGCCCGCACGATTGATGTTCGTCGGGATGATTCCGGGCTCGATGATCACTACGCGGATCCCAAACGACTTAAGCTCAAGCCGCATGGCGTCGGAGATCGCTTCGAGCGCGTGCTTGCTGCCGCTGTAAGGCCCCATCAAAGGATTCGAGACTTGGCCCGCGATTGAGCTCATATTTACAATGCGGCCGCGCCGGCGCTCTCGCATCCCTGGCAAGACGCGCCTTGCCACGCGCACGGCGCCGAAGAAGTTCGTCTCGAACTGCTTTCGCAGATCGTCGAGAGAAATCTCTTCCATGACCCCGGCAATCGCAATGCCCGCGTTGTTTACGAGCACGTCCACAGCGGCTGCGCGGCGTTCGGCCTCGGCCACTGCGCGCTCCACCGACTCGTCGTTCGTGACGTCCAGGTCGAGAGTTTCCAGCGGCAGCTTGTGCTCTTCCGCAAATTGTTCCAGTGCAGCACGCTTTTGCAAGTTACGGCCCGCGGCAAACACGCGATAGCCTTCCGAGGCCAAGAGAATCGCCGTCGCGCGTCCGAGTCCGTCCGTGCCGCCGGTAACCAGTACCGTCTTGAATTCGCCGTTCGTTGAGGAGCCCATGATGCTACCTCCCGCAGTTCGTTACGGCATTAGGACCGCGTTGATTTCAGCCCGGGTGCTGCCTGGTTCTGATCGGTTCGTGGGTTGACTCTGCAATCTGTCGTGGAGGGCCGGTGGGTGATGCCGCGCTTTCAGATAAACCACAATCGCGATGATGCAGATAATGGCAGCCGCGAGCAGTGCCAGTTTCAAGGGACGCGACGAAGGATTCTCATCCTTCCACCGGGGCTCAGGCTTCCGAGGGTTGCCGCGTTGGTCGAATTCCGTCATGTGGAACTCGCGATGTCAGGTGCCGAGCGCCTCATCGGTGAATTTCATGCTAGGCCCCTCGACGGAGCAAGTCAACGCGTCTAGCGGGATCCGCGGGATCCGCTATGCGAACGCGAGAAGCCTGTCCTCGGGTGGGCTCCTTGGCTCTGAAGTTAGGGACACGTCACGACGGTCAAGGTAACCGTCTGGCTTTGTCCCGATGACGGGCGCGCCGAATCTCCTGCGAATAGAGTCCCAGTGAATGTTCCGGTTGCGGTCGTGGTGCCACTGAAAGTACCTGTGCTCACATTAAGATTGATGGATATCCACGCATTTGAAAAGAAACCGAAGTTAATCGGGGGCACTCCTCCGGAAGTTTGCACGGTGAACGAATAGGGCTGATTTGCGCACGCGTTGGGCAGAGTCGCGGAACTGGTGATCACCAGCGGTTCGCCGATAACGATAGTGTATTGAGCGCGGGCAGTCTCGGGAGGATTTCCAGAGTCCGTGGCACGTATAGTGAAACTGTAGCTTCCATCGGTCGTTGCCACACCACTCAACAAGCCTGAGGAAGTGAGTGTCCAGCCGGGAGGCAACGAGCCAGAGTCCAGCGCCCAGGTAACTGATCCCGTGCCTCCAGTAGCGGTCATCTGCTGACTGTAGTTCACGCCGCGCGTAGAACCTGCGCCGATATTCGTTGAAGTGATCGTCAGTGGTTCAATCACTCCGCTGATGTTCAAGTAATACTGCATATCAGGACGGGCATCCCCGCGCCAATCAAATACATGCACGTAGAATGTCATCTGACTTCCGGCCGCACCGGGTACTTTCATATCTAAAGCTGAATCCAAGGTCGTTGCATCAATATCGTCATTGATACAGCTGGATGCGTATCCGGGCGCTACGCAGGTCTGCAACCGCGTTCCATTCGCGTCGAGCAGTTCGATGACGCTGTCGAGAGTGTCCACACCAAATGCACGCTGCGCAAACGTTTCTACGTGAACCGTGCTTGCGGCATTTGCGACCAAACGGTAGTAATCCGTGTCGGGATTTGGTGTAGTGGCGTTGATGGGGTCAATGTACGGGCTGATCGAAAGCACATAGGGTATACTAACGTTGGCGCTGTTTCCCAGCGGAGTCGCCGTTGCAATCGAGTCGTTGCGGCCAAGCCCGTTACGAACAATGATGAAGTCATTCGCGGTGGCCGTTTGCTGCGGCTGGCCGGCATCCGTGCCGATAGCAGTGAAGTTGTATGCGCCCACCTGTGTAGGCGTCCCGTCAATGTAACCCGTGATAGGATCAAGATTCAGCCCAGGAGGCAAGCTTCCTGATGAGATTCCCAGGGTGTATGGCGGTGTTCCCCCCGAGATTGGTATCTGCGAGTGATATAAAACATTCACAGGTGCGGGTGACTGCGGAGATCCCAAGACGCTCAGCGGCGTTGGTGTGACGTTCAACGTAATTGCTTGTGTTACTGAGACGGGCGGCGCGGAAGAGTCCGATACCTGTAATTGGAAGTTATAGGATCCGAGTTGCGTCGGCGTTCCGGTTATAAATCCAGACGACTGCAGAATAAGGCCTGGCGGGAGGCTCCCGGATGGAATTGCCCAAGTGTAGGGGTAGATCCCGCCGGTGGCAATCAACGACACCGTGTAAGCCTCGCCGATATACGCTGGGTTGAATGTCCCGACGATTTGGAGCGGCTGGGAGATGTTCAAAGTGTTCTGCGCGGTATCAGTAGCTGGCGTGGAGCTTGAATCGATGACCTTCACAGTGTAGGGATATCCGCCCCACTCAGTCGGCGTCCCGCTCACTTGCCCGGTGTTTGCGTTCAAGGTTAGGCCAGTCGGCAGCGGTCCGCTAATCGACCACGTTAACGGGGACGTGCCGTTAACCGCAGCGAAGGTATCCGAATAAGCCTGACTCTCCTGACCATTTTTCAGTGCGGATTTGGTGATAGCTAATTGCGAATCTACAATGATGGAGAGCGACAGCGTTGCCGTTTGAGGCAGAGTATAGTCGGTGGCCTGAATTGTGAACCCAAACGTGCCGGTTTGAGCCGGTGTTCCCGAAATGATCGCGATACTCGCGTTTGTTTGGCTTGTGCTTAGGCTCAATCCTGGCGGGAGTTGCCCGGAAGAAATGCTCCACGTGGCGATGGCTGAAGACCCTTGACCTGTGACCGACAACGAATAGGGCGCGTTTATATGGGCGGGCGGCGGCGTGACGGGATTGATGACCAGTTGCAAGAATACTGAAAAGATAAATGTCTTGCTGCCGTTTGCGTTTGCATCTGCTGCCTGAATGGTAACCGTGCCGTTCACCGCCGAATTGGTTGGGGTCCCCGCCAAAACTCCCGTGGTATTGTTAAGGGTTATCCCCGCTGGCAGCTGCCCGGAAATTACCGACCATGCTACAGTTCCTGTGGCCCCGGTCTCCTCCAGAGCTTCAGTGAAGGGCACATTTCGAGCGCACTCCAGGTCTGAGTTGGTGGTTATCGTGATTACTTCGGGCGGCGGCGGATTGGTGTGCTGTGCCCCCCCGCCGCACCCGGCCAGCAAAGTCAGCAGCATCCCTTGGAGAACGATCCAAGCTTTTCCCCGTTTATTCACTAGGTCACGACCTATCCCACAACACATCCGATGGCCGGATGAACGGCGAAATTCTTGGCAGAATTTCTCTTGCTTCTCCGTCTTCGAAGGGATCGAATCTCGGCGGGGTCTGATTCATAATAAAGTTAACGCTGCTGATCTTCTGACCGGCTTGCACAGTGATGGGGTCTTTCTGTGCGGGATTGTCAAAGGCGGATTCATAATGGTGCCAGTATTCGTTCGCGCCGTAGGTTACTGCTGGCGGATCGAGCGGTCCCACACTGGAGCCGCCAGAAAAAGATGAGTCAATGTTCTCGATCTGCACCGTGTAGGTGCCCGGAGTTACGGGGATTTCGTAGTACCCGATGAGAGCAGGATTGCGCCCCCCGAAACCGCTTCCACCGGTATTGTCGCCGGTGATGCTCTGGCCGGGATTTCCGGTAAACAAGAATCCAGATACCACGGAAAAGGCGATACGTTGCGATTCGTTTTCAGGGGTGTTGGGATCGTCTACGCGCCTGGCAATTACATTTACTCCCTGCACCTGGGTAATGCCATCCGAGAAAAAAACAAATCCGCTAATTACTCCGTAGTTTGCAGAATAAGTACTGTTTGGGTAGAGTTTGGAGATCCAAGCCATATCGTCAGGCGCAAGGATGGGCAGGCCCGCTGATTTGCGCGACTGGCAGAATTCGACCGGAAACATAAGTGGGAGTCCGGCCAGTTCGTCAACTGGACAGTTGTTCACAAATCCGTTCTGATAGAGGTCCACATTGATTTGCGAATGGTCCAGACCGCTGAAATGGCCCATTTCATGCGTGATGGCCTCATCGAATTGGTCCGCGGTGATTTCGTAGTTGTTTGTGCCCGGATCGCTCACGCCGTCCTGGAATTCTCCATTCAGCAGTATCAGTGCGGACTGAATATGTCCGGCAACAGGATCCAGCATGCAGGTGGAGGTGAAGCCGATAACCAGAGGATCCAGCCCTAGCGCTTGTAGCAGCGAACCGTTTGCATCAAAGATCACCGGGCTTTGTGTTCCGGCATTGCAGCTCCCCTGGACCGTATTGAAATCCTGAATCGTCTTGACGTCCCCGCCCGAAATGCCGCCGATGGGTCCCGCATAACTGAACTGAATTGCCGTTGTTGGCACGGATTGCCAATTCTGGAACAGGCTTTCGACAAGAGCCAATCCATGCGAGTTGTCGATAACCGTTTGCCCAGAGGGGTTCTCGCTGAGTGGACCAGTGTCAACCGTGTAGCGGATTGGACTTGCGACAACCCACACAAACGGTTGGCCGGGAGCCGTCGCGAGTAGCCCAGTCACGTGCAATGGGCCGCCGGCGATCGCCAGAGAAGCCACCAAAAGGAAACTCGCAAAAAGGGAGGCCAAGCGTCTCGTCATGGCCGGGCCACCAATCCCAGGATCGCTTCTTCGAGAGTGGATAGTGAAACCCTTCCGCTGCTTTTCGACAGCATAGTCTTCGCCTGCGCGGAGAAAGTCACGCCGCGCGATTCTGACTCGGCCAGCACTCCGGCGAAGAGTCCGATGTTTCCCCGCCCGTTCACGGCGTAGCCGTTCCCCTTGTTATCGCGCAAGATCCTAAACTGTCCTTGCTCCATTCCCACCGGGCTGGTTAGACCATACTGGGATACCGGATTGAGGAAGAGGACGATTTCCTCGGCTTTGTGGTAGCCTCCGGCGCCGAAGACGTCTCTGGAGTTCCATACGAATTGCCGGAACGTCAACGTGGGAGATGTGGGCCCTTTGAGTGTCTTCGCGACCTGAATGGTCACCAATACCGTTTGTAGGTTCGAGAATTGGGGATCAGGCTCCAAAATTGCAGAGACCACGTTTCCGCGCACGATCCTTTGTGCGTGCTGCACCAAATAATCGAGGTTTGCTTGGGCAACACTTGCGCCACTCTGCCCATAGGACCCAGAGGCGAACAAGGGAAGCCATCCTATCAGCGCAATCAGGCGACGATAACGCACACGGCCAACTTTCGTTTTCGAGGATCGTGAGCTTTCGGACCTCCTCCACGATGTCAATTCAGTTAATCCGAAGGCTAACAACGCACGATGTGTGCTGTAAAGTACTGTATGGAGTCTACTATTGTCAACGGTACTCGATGAGTTTAGGCGCTGGCCTGTCTTCTGATCGGTTGATGGTGCGTTTTTGCTTAATACTGGGAGAACGCCTGCACGCTACAGGGTATCCTCGCCTGCACGGCCTATCCTGTCGTTTGCGCCCCCAAGCCAGCTAGGGGTTTCCACTGATTGACGTGGGCACAGCCCGCGAGAGTTTGAATTTGGGACACAGGAGCAGGCCGTAGTGTGATCAAGAAACCGAAAGGTGGTTATAAAGTGCTGTCGGAGAGGCAAAAATCTCGGCGGGCCGTACAAGACAAAGTCGCAGGCGGAAAAACGCCTCCGACAGGCCGAATTCTTTAAACACAAGGAAAGGGTAGCGACAAGTCGTAGCGGACCTCGCCGGCCGTCTCAGGCGTAATTCGGTGATTTCCACAGTCGCGGTGATATCCACAGAAAACATCCTAAAAAATCTTGGCATGCCCCTTGACGAATACCGGAAAATCGGTATACTTTCCTGATGTCGGAAGACCGAGCGGGGCGCTCGGTGGCCCCGATGGACCGGTAATCTCCCTTTCGAAAAAGAGGTGAGGTTGGTTACGAACACCGGATAGACGACAGTCGAGCTTCGAGCAAATCCTTCCGACAAGGGTTGTGGAAGGAATCGCCCGGCGCTCGACGCCGGGTTTTTTATTTCCCGTCACGCGCTTTTCGCGGTGGCGGCTCCGCCGGGAGCGGAGAGTTCCGATGGAAGGTATCGGGACATAGCTCTTTGACAATTGAAGGAAGCTGGCCATTGCATACGCGATCTCAAGTTCGCGCGTGCAATGATCCGCAAGTTTTGCTCAAGTAGCGCAATGTGGAAAGGCGAACTCTCCGCACGAGCGCAAGCGCCCGTGTGCGTTTCACGAGGGATTGCAAGAGCCCTCGTCGGAATGTTCCTTGGGTTTCCGATGCGAATCGGGACGTGTTAGGTGAGTTTTATGGTCAAGCTACTAAGGGCGTACGGTGGATGCCTTGGCGCCAACAGACGATGAAGGACGTGGCTAGCTGCGATAAGCCTCGGGGAGCCGCAAGCAGGCTTTGATCCGGGGATTTCCGAA
>DASYZX010000049.1:0-2134 GCA_035945715.1 Candidatus Acidiferrales bacterium | reverse complement strand
TCGATCGCTTTCTTGTAATCAGGACTCTCGTAGGCAGCCATCGCCTCTTGCACGCTGGGAAACTCGACGATGACCGAACGCTCCTTGATCCCAGCCTCGTACGTCTTCACGGCCGTGCCTCGAGATAGAAATTTCCCGCCGTGCGACTGCACTACCGGCGTCGCGAGTTTCGCATATTCGGTCAGCACTGCAGGATCCTTCACTGAATGATAGAAGGTAACCCAATAGCCTTTAGCCATGACGAATCCCCCAAAGTTCGCGTCGCCAAACGACAACTAATCCCTGCCCCTTGTCACTGCACTCTGCCGCCGTAAAGCTTCACCGCCGTATCGTGCAGGTAAGCATGCGCCAGTTCCAGCGCCCGCGGCTCGGTAATCTCGCCCTCCGAGATCATCTCCGCCAGAGCCGCTGCCAAAGCCGTTCGCGACGACCGCACGCCCAGCCAGTAGCTCTCTTCCGCTCCCAGCACCTGATTGTACGGGAAACAATCCGTGCCGAAGGTGATCTTGTCGGGAAAAGTTTCCAGCCACATTTTCAGCGTGTCTTTGAACGCCGAAGGATACTGTGCCAGTTCCCCAAACGAAGAATCCAGATAGACATTCTTCATTGCCGCCAGCCAGATCGCCTCGCGCTCCAGCGGATATCCCCCGTGAATCATCACGAACGTGGTCGATGCGTAGCGCGGATCGCGCAGCACGCTTTCCAGGTTCATGATGTTGCTTTGTGACAGGTTGAAGTAGTCGCCAATCCCGATCGCGGTGTGGATGTGCACCGGCAAATGCAGCCTCCCGCCTTCCTGCACCAGGTAACGGAAGATGAAATCCTGAAAAGTCCGGTATTCCTTCTCCGTCGGAATACCTCCGCTCACAAACCGCTGGTAGATATCTTCAGCCTGCGCCCGCGATGGATCGCTGAACGTGGTCGGCCGGAAATATGCGACCTCAAACTTCATCGCGATCCCGCCACGCTTCGAATTGTCCTCCAGCACCTGGCTGATGAACTTCAGGTAGTCGCCCAGTGAGGGCGGCAGCTTGCTGACATTTTCCTGCTCCATCCAGCGGTGCAGCATCTTTTCCTGCAGCGGAATAAAAACCCCTTCGTCCGGATTCCGTCTCGTCTCGCGCGCATTATCGAACGGCCACATAAACGAGTCGGCGAAGAACACCCACGGAAACCGCTTCGCGTCGAGATAGTCGGGCATCATGGCGCGGTTCGCCACCGAACTCTCGATATTGATCTTGTCGAGGATCGAGTCGAAGTAAGCCGTCCCGGCCAGTTCTTTCTTCAATTCATTTTTCTTATCGACCAGCCACTTCGCATGTTCGGGCGAGAAGTCGCTGTACGGATACCCGAACAAAGCTTTCGCCGCGATCGCCAGTTCTGGATTGTCATCGCGCGTGCGCAGTGCTTCGCTGGCATTCGGCGGCGCAGCCATTGCGTCCACATCGGGATCGTCAGCAAATCCGGGGTGCGCGTGGTGATCAAACGCGGCAATCTTATCGATCTGCGGCAGCAGCCGCTGATAAATCTGCTGCACATCCGGCCCGGGCAACGGCCGCGCTTGCGCCAGACAGAGGCTGGCACCCAAACCGCAGAACAAGAACAACCCCGAAACAGAAGATAGAAGTCTCATCGAACCCTCGGAAACCCAAGTAGGAAACATGTGGCGACGGCCGCCTCGGCCGTCCCGCCGAAGCGAAGCGAGGCGGAACCGTCATAACATTCGCAGCGCTCATGAAAAGACGTCTGGGCCGCAATCACCGACCAACCGCCGTCCCCTGCCACGCGCTCGACACCTTCTGAATGCGCTCAACCGCCTCATGCAGTGTCGCCATCGACGACGCGAACGAGAATCGTATGAAATCTTTTCCCGCCGCTCCGAACGCCGCCCCCGGAATCGCCGCCACGCCCGCTTCTTCCAGCAAAATCCGGCACAGTTCTTCGGCAGGGATTCCCGTCCCGGTGATCTCGACCCAGGCATAGAACGCCCCATTAGGCGGCAAGCAACGGAACCCGGCCACACCGTTCAACTCGCGCGCAAATTGCTCGCGCCGGCGTGTGTATTCGCCCACCATCCGCGGCGTGTTGCCTTCCCGGTCGCGCAGCGCTTCGATCGCCGCATACTGCGTGAATT
>DASYZX010000048.1:0-81121 GCA_035945715.1 Candidatus Acidiferrales bacterium | reverse complement strand
TTCGTCATCGGAATATTTAACCTACCATTGTTGGGTGTGTTGGTTGCTGGCGCAAGGGGTGAGCGCCAATACGTCTTATGAAAAGTGGAGGTCTTCGAAAATGGTAGCTTCCTTCCAGAATTTCCGTCTGCGTGTGTCCGTACTTCTTCTCGCCATTGTGGCTGCTGCTGCGCTGATGTTCGTCGCGCCGATGGCTGTTTGGGGTCAGGCGATGGTCAGCGGATCAATCGTCGGCCAGGTGAACGATCCGTCCGGCGCCGTTGTCCCTGGCGCGACCGTGACGGTTACGGACACGGCCACTAAGGTTGCGACGACGACGACGACCAATAAAGAGGGTCGCTTCGCCTTCCCCGGACTAAAGCCTGGAACTTACGATGTCGCGATCACGCAGCCCGGCTTTCAGAAGCTAGTGGTACCGGGCGTGACAGTGGTCGTCAGCCAGGCAAGCACGCTGAACGAGATTCTCAGAGTCGGCGCCGCCTCGCAGACCGTCGAGGTTTCCGCGACTGCTACGGCCCAGCTTCAGACCATGAACGCCACAATGGGCCAGACCCTCAGCGGGAACCTAATGAACCTTCCCACCATGGGCCACGACGTCGCGTCGCTACTCAATTATCAAGCGACCGCCGCTCCCGATTTCCATGGCGCGTTCAGTGACGTGATGGCCGGATCCGTTGCCGGCTCGACGCCCGACCAGAACACTTTCGTCCTCGATGGCGCGACCAATACCAGCGGCTTGGAAGGTGACAACGGCTACATCAACGGCTTTAGTGGCAGCCAGAGAGGTGTCGTTCCCACCCCTGTCGAATCCATCCAGGAAGTAACCGTCAACACCAACAACTCGACCGCCGACTTCAATACATCCTCCGGCGCGGAGATGCTCGCCGTTACCAAGAGAGGAACCGACGCATTTCACGGCGCCGCTTTCGACTTCCTTCAGAGTAGCGCCCTCAACGCCAACAGTTGGGAAAACAATTGGCAAGGGACGCCGAGGCCCAAGAGCCACGAGAATTTCTTTGGGTTTGACGTAGGTGGGCCAATGCTCCCCAAGTTGGCGGGCGGCAAAACCTATTTCTATTTCGATTACGAGGGTCTGCGCAATCCCGATGCGATCTCGGGTACGCAGACCCGCAACGTCCCCTCCGCCGATTTACGGTCGGGCATCGTTCAGGTCAATACGTCCCTCGGAGTGCAAGCTTTTAACCTAAATGCCGGTCCCCTCGATGTCTGCGGCGCGACCGGCGGTCTGCCCTGCGATCCACGCAACACCGGGATGAGCTCGATCGTCAGCACACTGTGGTCGAAATTCATGCCCACCGAAAACACGAGTCAGGCCGGCGATCACCTTAACACCCTCGGCTTCCGAGGCGCTCTGACGCTACCGGACAATAACAACGAACTCATCGGCCGGATTGACCACAATTTCGGATCGAAGCTGCGGTGGACGACACGCTATTCCTGGTACAAGGAGAACATTCCAACGACGAACGAGTTGGATATAGGCGGTCTGGCGTCCGGGGATACGCTGGGAACCTACGCTTCCGCATCCCACAACAACAACCAGCCGGCCCAATTTGTCACTGGGTTGGAGTCAACTCTCACGTCTAATCTGACGAATAGCTTCCACTTCGGCTATACGCTCAATGATTGGACTTGGATTCGCGAAGGAGTCCTGCCGCAGTTCGCCGGCGAGCCGGGGCCAGTCGAGGTCGACGCCGAGGGCACCAACGCGTTAAATCCAATCAACGTGGACACGCAGAATTCCCGCCAGCGCACGTGGCAAGAACATAACTGGGACTATCGCGACGAGCTGGCGTGGGTCCATGGCAATCACTTCTTCACTTTTGGCGGCGACGTGCTGCACGAGTGGTGGCACTTCGACCGCTATGATAACGTTGTTGGCGGACTCACCACCCCAGTCATCCAGATCAATGACGGCTCCGTCAACATCGGAGGAAACTATATCCCGCAGCCTTGCGCTAGCGCGACGGTCCCCGGTTCAACGGCAACCTCCGAATGCATCGACTATACGGCTCCAGGCGTGCCCGATGCCAGTGAGGCAAACACTTGGAAGGAGTTTTACGCTGACATTTTGGGTATTGTGAATGTTTCGACCGTCGTGGCCACGCGCAGCGGGTCAAATCTGTCGCTCAATCCGCTCGGTACGCCGGCGAAGAGCTTCGTCACTGTGAACACGCCCAGCGTCTATTTCTCGGATACTTGGCGCGTCAAGTCCAACCTGACCTTCAATTACGGTATGAGTTGGATGGTGCAATTGCCCCCCGTAGATCAGAATGGCTCCCAAGACGTACTCGTGGATAGCAACACCAACCTCCCTATCACTTGGCAGAACTTTATCAAGAACAGAGAGACGGCGGCCTTGAACGGTCAAGTCTACAATCCCACGTTCGGCTTCTCTCCCGTAGGGGCCGTGGGCAAGGGATCCAAGTACGCGTTCCCGCCGTATTGGGGACAGTTTGGGCCGCACGTATCCTTGGCCTACAACCCGACGTTTAACAGCGGATTCCTAGCCAAGCTCTTTGGCGAGAAAGCCACTGTCCTTCGCGCCGGCTACTCTCGCCTTTACGGCCGCGACTTGGGTATCAACATTGTCTCGACACCGGTTCTCGGTTATGGCTTCCTCCAACCGGACTCCTGCATTCCTGACAGCTCCGGAGCCTGCGTACCCCGTAATTCCACCACCCCGCTTAACGCTTTCCGGATGGGGACGAACGCGGATGGTACGACGGTTCCGTTCGGCGCACTTCAGGCCACGCTGCCCACGCCCGCTGTTCCGGGAGTGGGCGGGAACCCGGGCGCTGAACTTATGGACAGCATGGACCAGGGCTTCCGGCCCAACGGCACCGATCAGGTGGATTTCAGCGTGCAGCGAGAGATAAAGGGCGGTGGCATCCTCGAGGTTGGGTACCTGGGCGTTTGGGGCCATGACCTTTTCCAGGGTATTGACATGAATAACGTACCTTGGATGCTTACCCTGAAGGGCCAGTCGTTCGCAAACGCTTATGCCACTGTTTGGACGGAACTGAACAAGGGCCAGACTGTGACTGCGCAGCCGTTTTTTGAGACGGCCCTGGGCGGACCAACGAATGCCTTCTGCAGCTCTGGCGGCGCGACGAGCTGTACCGCAGCGTTGGCTACTGCCGCTTCGAGCTACTTCAGCTCAGAAGACGTAACCGACCTGTACAGCACCATGGAGACCGAGCCCGGCTATACTCTACCGTTGGCGCTCAACACCGATACCGGCCAGTCGACCGCCTACGGCCCGTATGTGTCCACCTCCACGGGGTTCTCGAACTATCAGGCCATGGTAGTTAAATTCACCAAGCACACTTCTCATGGGCTGACCTTGAACTCAAACTTCACTTACGGTCGTGCGCTGGGGACGCTTGGTCTTTCGCAGACCTACACTTTGGACACACCCGATAACGTCTACAATCTCCGCAACGACTGGACCCCGCAACCGTGGGACCATAAGTTCACGTTTAATACGCTCGGAACTTACATGTTGCCTATTGGTGAAGGCCAGCGATTCCTCTCAGGGGGCAATGGTGTCGTGAGTCGGCTCGTGAGTGGATGGTCGGTTTCGCCGATCTTCAGTTATGCCAGTGGGTTTCCGAATGAGGTCTACACGGGAGGCCTCGAGATGGGCGCCGGTTATGCGGAAAACGGCGCGTCTGCCGTCCAGCTTAACGGCAGCCAGCGCTTTAGCAACGACCCGACCACGCACGGGCTGACCTACACTCAGGATCCGAGTAGCAATCCGCTGGGCGTGGGTATTAACGGCAACGTGGTCAACGGAGGAGACGGAGCAAACATCTTCGGAGCGAATGCCGTCAATGTCTACAATTCGTTCCGGCCGTTCATTCTGGGAATTGATGGTTCTCCCAGTCCTGACGGAAACCTCCGGACGCCGATGCTCTGGATCCTTGATTTCGGCGTCACTAAGGACACTCGAATCACCGAACAGGTTCACGCCCAGTTCTTCATGCAGTCGCAGAACTTTTTGAATCACACGAACTGGGGGAACGAGAGCACAAATCTTCAAAATCCGAACGCCTTTGGCACGATTTTCGGGAATGTGACCGGACCGCGCATCCTGCAGTTCGGTCTGCGCCTCGCGTTCTAAGCGGCGCGAGCTAACCTTAACCGGGGCCGTTCCGATTCGATCGGAACGGCCCTTTTTCTGTGTGCCGAGCAGGGTCGATAGCTTGGAGGTGAAAGTCCTCTACCCATCTTGATGGAAGAGAAGGGTTAGTGAAGCGCAAGGGCGTCGTCGCGAGGCGGGGTCTGAAAGAAGCGCGGAACAAACACGCGAGCTGATGGACAAGAACTGGATTTGAGGCCTACGGTGCCGGGCGAGCGAGCAGATGATCGCGAAGCCCACATCCATCAAAGGCACTGGTGGTAAATCCGGCGGTTGTGCGTGGAAGGCGATCGAACTTACCTCGGGAGATCTGCCGCATGTCACGGAATCGTGACTGAGGGTGGAGTGATCCACTCTGACCGTACGGCAGAAGTCAGCAGCGGGCGTAGTAGTCGCGAAAGCGATGAAGGCCCAAACAGTAGAGAGCGGCTAATAGGACGCAGGACTCGATGAGCGACAAGCGGCATCTGGGGATCCGGGGCCTCACCGCACAAACGGCGGGCAGCCCACATGGCCCTTGGCGTCTGGCGAACAGTCCGGCCCTGTCTTACGCGCTTCCCATCGCTTACTTCGACTCGCTTGGTCTCCCTCGTCTGTTCGCTGACGGTGCGTAACCCTCTGAACCGCCCGATGCGGACCCGCATGTCGGGTGGTGTGGCAGGGGAGAGCGGGTGACCGCTCCCCCTATGCCGATTCGGAAACTTCGCGTTAACTCTCTTCGTCTACTTGTTTTAGCTCTCTAGCCGGAGTAGGATGCACGGCGTTTTCATATCCACAGACTTTCTTTACGTCGGGAGGAAATGAATGTCTGCCAATCGAACTTCCGCAGTCCTCGTAAAATGCCTTGCCGCAATTCTGCTGGTCGTCGCGCTGGCCTTCTTCGGTTCAAGTCTCTCCACTGCCGACACATCCACGCCTCCTCACGACACAAAGGCCGCGAAGCCTGCCGCCAAACCGGCGACCAAGCAAGCCGTCGACGAGGAATACACCGCAAAAATCCAAAAGTACACCACGGAGCCGTACTTCACTTCGCCCCTCGTCAATTACCTCCCGGCATCGAAGACCGTCCCCACTCCTGAAAAAGTTCTTGGCGATATCTCCGGCGCTCCCGGCATTCTCCCCTACGCCGAACAGGTCTATACGTACATGCGCATGCTCGAAAAAGCCAGCCCGCGCGTGAAGGTCTTCTCGATTGGCCACAGCGAAGAAGGCCGCGAGATGATCGCCGTCGCCGTATCTTCGGAAGCCAATATCGCGCACCTCGACGCCAATCGCGCCGAACTCGCCAAGCTTGCCGACCCGCGCACGATTCATCTCGACGATGCCGAGGCCGACAGAATCGCCGACTCCGCCGTCCCTGTTTATTACATTACCGGCACAATTCATTCGCCTGAAACCGGCGCTCCCACCGCGCTCATGGAGATGGCCTATCGACTTGCCGTTGACGACAGCCAATACATCCAGGACATTCGCGACCATGTCATCACGTTGATCACTCCGGTCGTCGAAGTTGACGGCCGCGACCGCATGGTCGATCTTTATCGCTGGCACCTCGCGCATCCGCAGGAGAACTATCCGCAATTGCTCTACTGGGGTCATTACGTTGCTCACGACAACAATCGCGACGCAATGGGCATGACACTCGCTCTCAGCCGCAACGTACTCAATACATTTGTTGGCTTTGACGCTCAGGTCCTCCACGACCTCCACGAATCGGTCCCCTATCTCTATGACAACACCGCCGGCGACGGCCCCTTCAACGCCTGGGTCGATCCGATCCTCACCAATGAATGGGAAATCCTCGGCTGGCGCAACGTGCAAGACATGACCAAATTCGGCATGCCCGGCGTTTTCACTCACGGCGAATTCGACACCTGGTCGCCGGGTTACCTGATGTTCCACGCCGCCATGCACAACGGCATCAGCCGCCTCTACGAAACCTTCGGCAACGGCGGTGCGGACACCGAGCAACGTACTCTCGGTGCCGACGAATACTCGCGCCAGTGGTGGCGCCAGAATCCTCCGCTTCCAACGGTGCTCTGGTCGCAGCGCGACAATAACAACTACGAAGAAACCGGCTTGCTTACCTCGCTGCATTTCTTTTCCGACAATCGCCAGATGTTCCTGAAGAATTTTTACTTGAAGGCCAAGCGCTCCGTCATGAAGCCGCAGGAGGAAGGTCCGGCCGCTTATGTCCTTCCCGGAAACGATCCGCGCCTTGGGGCGCAGGCCGACCTGCTGCAGGTCCTGCTACGCCAGCACTGCGAGATTTCCCGCGCCACTTCCGATTTTTCGGTCACGGTTCCCGCGAAAGCCGCCGGTGGTCATTCCCGCGCGATGCGCAAATCCAGCGCCGACGCCGCTGCTCCCGAAACTACCACGGTCGGTCTCCCCGCTGGCAGCTACATCATTCGTATGGACCAGCCTTACTCCCGCATCGCCGACGCGCTTCTCGACTATCAGTTTTGGGCGCCCGACGATCCGCAGAAAACTCCTTACGACGATACCGGTTGGACCTTTGGTGAGCTCTTCAACGTCAAAGTCCTCCGCGTCACCGATCCCAAAGTCCTCGACGTTCCCATGCAGCAGGTTACGCAAATCGCTGCGCCCGACGGCGTCTCCGGCAGCGGAACAGTGTTCGCCATCAATGACACTGGCGACACGGCGCTCGCTACGCTTCGCTACAAACTCAAGGACGCGCAGATCGAAGCTGCGGAAGATTCATTCGAATCCGGCGGCCGCCACTTCAATCGTGGCACGTTTCTGATTCAAAATGTCAGCAGTTCCGATCTGCAAAATGCAGTCTCCGGTCTCGGTCTCGAAGCCTACGGACTCGATTCCGTGCCCTCTGTCAAAACGCATCCCATCCGTGCCGCACGCGTGGCGCTGATGCACACATGGTTGAGCACGCAGACCGAAGGATGGTGGCGCCAGGCCCTCGATACCATGCATGTTCCCTACGACTACATCAGCACGCAGACTGTCGCGAAGGAACCGGATCTCAATTCCAAATATGACGTGATTCTTTTCCCTCCCGTCGGCCGTTTCCTTAGCCCGGACACGATCATCAATGGCCTCTCGACCGACTGGGGCAATCCTCTTCCGTGGAAGACCACCGATCTCACGCCAAATATCGGCAAACTCGATTCCACCGATGACACGCGTCCCGAGCTCGGCTGGGACGGTGTCGCTCATCTGCAGGATTTTGTGAGGAAGGGCGGTGTGCTTCTGACCGTCATGGACACCGCGAATCTTGCCGTCTCGCTCGGCTTCACGCACGGCGTCACCGTCGCGCGTACGCCCCGTGAACGGATCATCGGCAGCGTCATCCGTACCGATCTGGTCGACGCCGCCAGTCCCATCGCTTACGGCTACGGCAGCGATCCGCTCTCCGTCTATTGCTCCGATTGCCCGGCCTTCGACGTCAGCAGCACGATCGGTCGCGGCGGTTTTCGTCGCCTCGGCGGAGAGATGAACACCCGCGCCACGGGCCGGGGCACGCTAACCGATCCTGATTTCGTCGTCGGCCGAAAGAACGAAGCTCCGCCTGTCGAAGCATCGGTCGAGCCGTGGGAAACCCAGCCGGTCACCGACGAAGAATTGCGCAACGGCATCGGCGTCATTCCGCCGCAATATCGCCCGCGCGTCATTTTCCGTTATGCCGATTCGCGCGATCTGCTCGTCTCGGGTTTGCTTCAGGGCGGTGACGACATTGCTCAGCGTCCGGCAATCGTCGATGTTCCGATGGAGCAGGGCCATGTCGTGCTCTTCGGCAACAATCCGGTGTATCGCGGCGAAACCATCGGCAATTATTCGCTCGTCCTCAACACCATCATGAATTTCGACAACCTCAACGCCGGTCGGAAGCTCGACAAGCAGTAGCGATTGTCGGTCGAGCTTGCTTTTTCGGTTGCCCCACGCTCGTTTTTCCGGGCGTGGGGCTTTTGCTTTTCCTCGTGCGGCGCCGCGCCCACTTAGGGCGTACAGCTCTCAACGATCGACGGGCCTCCATCTTTCCTGTTGACATCTTACCCAAGCGAGCGCACACTCCTGTAAAATGTCTACCCAAAGAGAAAACGATCCAGGCCGTTTGGAACTCTTGCAGGGCACGCTCGACCTGCTGATCCTTCGCACGCTCGTCCTTGGCTCGCAACACGGCCAGGGCATCGCGCGCGCCATTCAACAAACTTCCGACGAAGAGCTTCTCGTCGAACACGGAGCCCTTTATCCCGCTCTCCAGCGTCTCGAAGAACGCGGCTGGATCTCGGCGAAATGGGGAACATCCGCCAACAATCGCAAGGCCCGCTTTTATTCCCTGACCTCGGCGGGCCACAAGCAACTCGCTAAGGAGACCAGCAAATGGAATCGCCTCACAGCAGCAATCGGACGCATCTTGGAGTCCGAGGAGGCTTAGCTCATGTTCGGTCGCATCTTTCGCCGTAAACGCAGCGCCGCCGACTTCGGCGACGAGCTCCAAGCTCACATCCGTCTCGAAGAAGAACGCTGGTGCGAACAAGGCCTGTCACCGGAAGAAGCCCACACTCGCGCCCATCGCGCCTTTGGCAGCGTTACCCACACCCAAGAGCGCTTCTACGAATCCCGCCACTGGGTTTTTCTCGATCAGTTGTGGAACGACGTTCGGTACGCGGCGCGCGTGTTGCGCAAATCCCCCAGCTTCGCCATCGCCGCCATTTTGACTCTCGCCATGGCCATCGCCGCGAACGTCGTGGTTTTCAGCGTCACGAATGCGCTCTTCCTGCGGCCGTTGAATTTGCCTGACGAGCAGCGCATTTATCTCGTGGAACACGCCGCGGACCGATCACGGCCCCATTCCTACCCGAACTACGTTGACCTGCGCGACCGCAACCAAAGCTTTGATGGCTTGGCGACTTTCGGCGTCGTCGGCGTCGGTCTGTCGACCAGCCAGAACGGCCAAAGTCCTACTCTCAACTGGGGCTGGGAAGTAAGCGGGAATTATTTCGACGTCTTGCGCATCAGACCGTATCTGGGCCGCTTCTTCCACGCCTCTGACGAGCACGGTCGAAACAGCGCTCCGTACATCGTCTTGTCCTATTCCTATTGGCACAATCATTTCCGGGACGACCCCGACGCCGTCGGACGCTCCGTCCGGCTCAACAAACATCCCTTCACTATCATCGGTGTGACCCCGCCCGAATTCCACGGCACCGTCCCGTTTGTTGCTGCAGATTTCTACGCGCCTCAGATCGATCAGCAGGATATCGAAGGTGTGAATAATCTCGAGGCGCGCGGAGTGGGCTCGGTTCAGGTCGTCGTCGGTCGTCTGAAAGCAGGGGTAACGCCGGCGCAAGCCACAGCTGATCTGAATTCCATCGGCGCATATCTGCAGAAGACCTATCCCAATGATGACCAAGAGATGGCCTTCACGATTGAACATATCGGCGCATTTGGATCCGACCAGGATGCGGCTCAGGGCACTGAGGCATTCTTAGGCGCGCTGATGTTGCTGGCGGGACTGATTCTGCTGGCGGCGTGCGCCAATCTCGGAAGCCTGTTCTCTGCGCGGGCTGCCGACCGTTCGCGGGAAATTGCGGTGCGGCTCGCTCTCGGATCGAGCCGCGCGCGGGTTCTGCGCCAGTTTTTTACCGAGGCAACTCTGATCTCATTGGCGGGAGGTGTGATGGGTCTTTGGTCGAGCAGCGTGCTGCTGCAATGGCTTAGCGGGTGGCATCCGGTTCCGCGATATCCCGTCCAGGCCGCAGTGAATCCGGACTTTAACGTCTATGCTCTTGCATTGCTGCTGGCTCTAGTGAGCGGCTTGTTGTTCGGTGCTGTTCCGGTGCGCCAGGTTCTTGAGACGAACCCCTACGGAGTCATCAAATCAGGCTCGACGGGCAAGACAAGGGGCCGAATCACCGTCCGCGAACTGTTGCTGACCGTGCAGATTGCGTTGTGCGCCGTGCTGGTCACCTCTTCCTTCGTGGCTGTTCGCGGACTCATACGTTCCATGCACAATAGCCTCGGCGTCGATCCGCGAAACGTCATGCTCGTGGATGTCGACATGAATACCGCCGGCTACCGTGGCGCTGATGTGCCGCCGGTACAAAAGCGCGTCATTGAAGCGATGCACACAATTCCCGGCGTGCAAGCAGCGGCTTGGACGAATGTCCCGCCCTTGACGCTCGATTGTTGCGCCACCTCCCAGATTTTCACCGACCAAACGGCGAATCTCACCCCTGCAAACGCGGCGATCCGTGCCACGACGTTCAGAGTATCGCTCGAGTACTTTCAAGTGACTCATACCGCTCTGCTGTCAGGCCGGGAATTCACCTGGAACGACGACAAAACTGCGCCGCGCGTCGCGGTAGTGAATCAGCGCTTCGCCCGCCGCGTCTTCGGCTCGGTGAACAGCGCGCTGGGCAGCGATTTTAAACTTGGCGATGGAACGCGCATCCAGGTTGTTGGCGTCATCGAAGACGGGAAATACGGCAGCACAACAGAAGGACCTCACGAAGCTATGTTTCTCCCGATTCTGCAAGCGCCTTCCGATGATGCTTGGCTTCTTGTGCAGTCGCCGCGCGATTCACAGCAACTTGCCTCAGCCATTCGCAGCAAGCTCAACGATGTGGATCCCAGCTTCGTGGCGTTTTTTCAGACCTGGAACCAGGGTTTGGAGGGCAGCGCTTTCGGTGCGCGGATGGCGGCAATGTCGCTGGGCGTGCTCGGCATCATGGGAGCAATACTCTCGGTCACCGGAATTTTTGGAATGGCCTCGTACGCTGTGAGCAAACGCAAGCGCGAATTGGGCATTCGCATGGCGCTCGGCGCGCGGTCTAAGGAAGTAGTGCGCGCTGCACTGGGACCCGCAGTGAAGTTGTTATTCTTTGGCTCCGCTGTGGGGCTCCTGCTGGGTTTCCTGGCGAGTCGTGTGCTCGCTGCAATCGTTTATGAGGCTACTCCGCGCGATCCGTTGGTCTTAGCGGGCGTCGTTCTGGCCATGGCGCTGGTCGGCCTCCTCGCAACTTGGATTCCGGCCCAGCGCGCGCTCGCGATCGATCCGGCGATGCTTCTTCGCGAGGAGTAGTTGAATCGATACGGATTCATCGAGCCCAGGGGATGGCAGTTTATGTTCCGACGCAAACGCAACGCCGCTGACTTTAGCGATGAAATCCGCGCCCACATCCAGCTGGAAGAAGAGCGCCTGGTCGAGCAGGGCGTGATGCCTGAAGAAGCGCGCAAACACGCCCACCAGACCTTCGGCAACGTTACTCTCGCTCAAGAGCGTTTCCACGAATTCCACGGCTGGGTCTGGCTCGATCATCTTTGGCAGGACGTGCGTTACGGCCTGCGCATGCTGCGCAAATCTCCGAGTTTCACGTTCGTTGCTGTCCTTACCGTCTCCCTCGGCATTGGCGCCAAC
Source organism: Candidatus Acidiferrales bacterium (assembly GCA_035945715.1). Taxonomy (GTDB): domain Bacteria; phylum Acidobacteriota; class Terriglobia; order Acidiferrales; family UBA7541; genus DAHUXN01. The sequence goes on along the minus strand of DASYZX010000048.1, from coordinate 69,557 downwards.
ACGGCCATCTTCAGCATGGTGGATTCGTTTCTCCTTCGGCCGACGCCCGTTTCCGAGCCTCAGCAAATCGCCACTTTGGACGCGGAACAGATCGGCGGCGCTTATTCCGCTCTTTTTTCTTATCCCGATTTTCAGGACATTCACAGCCAGTCCTCGGCTCTGTTTTCCGATGTAGCTACTTCCATGGATTTCCATCCCATGGACGGCCTCAGCATCGACGGCAACATTCAACCCATTTGGACCGCCTACGTCAGCGCTAATTTCTTCCGAACAATGGGCGTTAAGCCGGTATTGGGAAATTTCATCGAGCCAGTGCCGGGAGCGCCCGTCGCCGACGATCCTGTGCTCGTCCTTAGTTATGTCTATTGGAAAGCGCACTTTGCCGGCACGCCACAGGTGGTCGGCAAAAGCGTCATGATCAATGGCCATCCCGTCACGATTATTGGCGTTGCGCCAAAGGGCTTCCACGGAATCTCATCGCTTGTCGATATACAAGGCTATCTGCCCCTCGGCATGGCTTCGGTAGTCGGTGACAGCGGTCGCGACTTCCTCACGGATCGAAAAGCCACGAACTGGGGAATCTACACACGACTGAGGCCCGGCGTGACGCTCTCCTCTGTCAAACCGGAACTGACCGTCATTGGCCACCGTCTCGCAGCGCAGTATCCCGACGCCGACAAATGGATCTCCCTTCTCGCCTATCCGCTCGTTCCGGATAGCCCTGTCGACGATCCTTCGGGGATGATCATCGTGCAAGTCGCCGGCGCCTTCTTTCTCGTTCTCGCGGCTCTGGTTCTGCTTCTGGCCTGCCTCAACGTCGCAAATCTTCTGCTGGCGCGCGCATCGGCTCGCGAACGTGAAATGGCCCTTCGCGCTGCCATTGGCGCCCGCAGGAACCGCTTGGTGCGCCAGTTGCTGACCGAAAGCCTTCTTCTCGCGCTTCTTGGATGCGCTGGCGGCATCGCGCTGGGACTGCTGGGGAGCAGCTGGCTCGGCTCCATCAATTTGAATGGGAATCTCCCGTTGGTCCTCGATTTCCAATTTGATTGGCGCGTTTTTGCCTACGCTCTTGGCGCCGCCGTTCTAACCGGCGTCGTCGTAGGAATCGCGCCTGCACTGCACGCGACCGCCGGCAACTTGAATGACCTGCTCCACGAAAGCGGCCGCACGACAGGCTCCGTCAGTCGCCGCCGCAAGCGCAACCTTCTCGTAATCGCTCAAGTCGGCGGCTCGCTGATGTTGCTCATCGTCGCAGGACTGTTTGTTCGCAGCATGCGCGTCGTCGAGCAGTCGAATTTGGGCTTCAATCCCAATAACGTCCTCAACTTCACCCTCGACTCGCACGAGGCCGGGTACAATGAAGCCCAGGCGCGAAACTTCTACCAGGCCCTGCTTCCTCGCGTGCGCGCGCTTCCCGGAATTGACACCGCCAGCCTCGCGTTCGGCGTTCCCATGGACTACACCCTGGATTTGGCTCAAGAGCTGAACATCGAGGGTTACCAGCCGCCGAAAAATCAAGGCGCACCCGTCGTCGGCTACAACGCCATTTCGCCGCAATACTTCGAGACCATGGGTATTCCGTTGCTGCGCGGCCGTGGCATTCTCGATTCCGACACGCAAGCTGCACCGCACGTGGCCGTCATCAACGAAGCGATGGCGGGAAGGTATTGGCATGGCCAGGATCCCATTGGGCGCCGCTTCACGACGGCCAGTGACGCGAAACATCCAATCGAAGTCGTCGGCATCGCTAAAAACTGTCGGTGTGAGAACATTCGCGGTCCAATCAATCCTCAGCTGTATCTTGCCTTCGCGCAGCAGCACCACTCTCCGGTCGCGCTTCAGGTGCGGACCAGCTTGCCGCTTGCAACCGTGAACCATGAAATCGTCGGCCTCGTCCATTCGCTCGGGGCGGGAGTGCCCGTCTCCAATATTCAAACCATGACCGACGCGCTGGATACCTTGCGTGGATTTCTCCTTTATCAGATCGGTGCGGGTCTCGCTGCCGCTTTGGGATTTCTCGGACTCACGCTTGCGGTCGTCGGCGTTTACGGCGTTGTTTCCTGCGCGGCCGGCCAACGAACACACGAAATTGGCATCCGCATGGCCCTCGGCGCTCGCCCGGTCGACGTCCTTGGAATGGTCCTTCGTCAGGGATTTGTGATTGTCGGTGCCGGGCTTCTTGTCGGCATCCTTGCGGCTTTCGCGATTGCGCGCCTCGCCGGTAACTTTCTCTCCGGGGTTTCGCCGCTCGACCCGCTCACCTACATCAGCGCATCGATTCTCCTGGCGATCGTCGCTCTCGCCGCCTGCTACATCCCCGCCCGCCGCGCCATGAAGGTCGATCCCATGATTGCCCTCAGGTACGAATAACGATCCTCGCAATCACTTCGCCTTTTATTCTCTTCGCTGGCAATTGCCCGCCATAGTCGCTGCTGTTTCTGTCTTGTATAGAATGTCTATGCAAATGGCCTGGTACTATAACCGAGTTTTGAGTCATTTTTTCGGAATTGGCCTGGTCACGTCCTCGTGCCGGGTCTCTCGACCGAGTACACCCGTACGGCAGAAATTTACGTTTTCCCCAAGGAATTCGCAAATATCAGAAATTAGCGCACACAGGAATGGTCAAGAACGCCATTTCTGAAATGGCCTGGTCGATCAGGCCAATTGACCCCGTTTTGCCTGTGAAAAAGGACAATGTGGCCCGTTCTAGTGCTTTGTGTATTTCGCTTATTCTTTGCCTTTGACGGGCGCTGCCGAACCTCGATCGCTCAGGTGATCGTAGTTCATCGCCGCGTTCAGTACGAGCATGAAACTCCCCTGCGTGATCTGCCGCCACATCGGATTGATTGCGAACAGAATCACGTGCCCTCGCCCGAGAGGCACATCGACAATGGCGGGAGACTCGGCGAGTTCCGATCCGCCATCGAGCATTCCGCTGACCCAAAGATTTTTTTCACTTGCAAATCGCAAAAGAACCTTCGGCCACAGAGATTTCGGAGGAAGGTACGGGCTCGCGTATTCCTGCAATTCCGGCGGAATGTAAAGTTCCTGTTCGGCGCGCGTGCGATGCTCCGCGGGCGGAGGAGGATTCCACGGACGACCTTGCGGAATATTCGGATCGCTCGCGGAACCGCGGCCGCTGGTTTTTCCGCGCATGCCGCCGTCTTCGCCGCCACCACCGCCGCCGGTGAGCGAAACGCGAAACACCGGCGCTTGATTGAAGTAAACGGGCACCGTAGTGTCATATCCATACACGACAGGGCTGCGCGGGTCCTCGACCGTTGCGTTGAAGACGGAGCCCCGCGCATGCAGTTGCGGAGTGGGCGCGATGGAAACGGTGTCCGTGATTCCCGTATCGATTGGAATCACGGCGCTGCTGCTGATCGTGATCAACAGGCCGCCGTCTTCGGCAAATTTCTTCAGGTTGGCCAAACCGGAGAAATCAAAGCCGCCGCGAATGTCGGCGGTTTGATCACGACCGAGGCCGAAGCTCGGAGTGAGATCCGATTTTTCCCACGGAATCGCGTTTCCGGCTTCCGTTCCATCGGGCAGCATGCGTTTCGGCACGCCGTTAATCAGTCGCGCTAGACTCGGCGTGGACGGCGGAAGAATGATGACGTCGAATTTCGAACGCAGGTCGAGGGTTTCGCGAATCACGGCGTCAGAAAGATACGCGTACGGAACTTTGCATTCTTCCAGTGCGAGACGATACCAGCCTTCCGGCTGCGTGTTCATCCAGTTGTGGACAACGGCGATGCGCGGCGCTTCCAGCGGATGGCGCGCGACGGAAATGTTTGATGAAGTTGCGTGAACAGTGAGGCCGAGATCTTGCGCCGCGGCCGAAAGTTCATCGCGCAGATTTGAAGGATTGCCGTCGGCGGGAATGATGAACGAGCCCGCATGAAAATCCTGGCCATCGGCCTTGAATGAATCCTCCGCGGCGAACATTGCTACGTCGTGAAGTTGAAAACGAAGAGTTGCGAGCGCTGGCTCCGCGTCGGCGTTGATGATGAAAGAACCTCCGCCGCCTTGGATTTCTCCGGAGGCGCGAGCGGGCCCATCGACGAGCGTCATCGACGCTTTCAAAATGGATGGATCGGTGACGCGCAATGTTGCAACATCCATCAGCGGCCCAAGCGTCCAACCTGTGTCGTCGTAAGGCGCCGGATCGCGCACGGAATAATATTGCGTGTCGAGAAGCATGTCGGCTTCGCGGCTGTACGGCTGATCCATGCGAATGATGTAGCTGCCGGCGGGAATTGTGGTCTTCACTTGCGCCGGTGATTTGTCCGCGGATTTTCTGCCATCCATTTTGCCGTCGGATTTTCCTTCGGGAGGCGCGGCCGCGGGAGCCGGCGAAGTGACCTCGGTCGCCTGATTCAGACGCGCGATTTCAACGCCCTGGTCCTGCAAGAGGCGCGCAAGATGCGCGTCGAGAGCGGGGCGCTTGTTGTCGTTCAAAATTGCCCATGCCGCAGGGCCTTCCGTGGTGGCCTTGGCGACCGAACGGCGCGACATGTCGTAAAAACGCTTGAGAAATTCTTCGGGGCGCTGGGCCATGTAGTTCAAACCGATCAAAAGCGCACTTTGCTGCAGATTGACGTTGTCGCGAATGGACCATTTGATTTTCGGCAGCGGAGGATTGGGACGGAACCATGTGATGGTGGTGTCTTCGGGCGCGACGGTTTCTACCGAAGTGTCCGCGCCGCGTCCGCCGAAAGTTTCATAGAAGCGGCCGATGCCGTTGTGTCCTGCTTCGGCGAACATCATGTAATTCGGCGCCCAGCCATCGTAGAAGCCATGCGTCCAAACGCCAGGAACGCCGTAGGCGGTCATTTGCTGCACTTCGTTGTAAGCGAGTTCCTGCCATTCGCTCATGACGATGGGGTCGAGCCACGCGTTGTAGGGGCCTGTGCCGGTGGAGATGTAGAGAAAAGGAATGGACTCGTGCAGATCGTGGAGGACCTGCGGATGCCATTCGAGGAAAGTCTTCATTTGGATCTTTGATAGCGCGAGAGCCATAGCGATGCCGTCGCGATTGTTGTCGTGCGCAACGTAGTGGCCCCAGTAGATGAGGCTCGGAGCTTGCTTATCGGGATTGGCTTTTTCCCAGTTGTACAGATCCACTTCGCGGTCGCGTCCGTCCACTTCGAGAACAGGAGTGATGAGGACGATCACGTTTTTGCGGATCTGCTCGATCATCGGCGAATCTTCGACGGCGAGGCGATAGGCGAGTTCCATGAGCATTTCCGGCGAGCCAGTTTCGGGAGAATGAATGCTGCCGGAAAGCCAGTAAATCGGCTTGCCCGTTTTCTCGAAGTCGGCGGCTTCTTCGGGCGTGATTTTTCGCGGGTCGGCAAGCTTCGCGGTGATGTCGCGATAGCGATCGAGCTGGGCGATGTTTTGCTCGTCGCTGACGGCGATGACCATGAAGTTGCGGCCCTCTTCGCTTTTGCCGAGGACGAACGTGCGGACGCGCGGCGAAGCTTTTGCGAGCGCGAGATAGTAGCGGTGAATGTCGGCAACGTGCGTGAGTTTGTTGGGCGTGCCGATGGCGTAGCCGAGAACTTTATCGGGCGAAGGAACCGTGCTGGAGGCGGGAAGATGATCGACGAGAGGTGTGATGAGGTACGGCTCGGTGGTGTATTCGCGGATTTTGGCGGTGTAGTCCTCGTCGAGCGGCTGCGCGGCGGATTTGGTTTTCGAAGAAGAAGAAACTTTGGATTTGGAGCGATGAGGAGTTTTCGCGCGGGTTGCAGGGACGGGAACCGCGAGAGCCAGCACGAGGAAAAATACACAGACGAAGACCCACCAAGGATTGCGTTTTGCGATCATCGTAGACACCCCTCTTTCACTCTGCAGGGACGGATTATGCAACGAACGGGTTACGAGGAGAAGGGGATTGCGAGGGCAGGTCGATCGTTGACAGTGAAGAGTTGAAAGTAACGGCGATGTTGCGCGCAAGACAGCGTAAGTAAACAACAAGAAGAAGCGCACAGGCTGGAGCCTGCGCCACGGAGGTTCACATCGAAGATGCTCGTTCGGACTTCGTGGACTTGTCTTTCGCGCCCGAGGACAAGAGCGCGTCGATTTGCGCTTCGAACCTGTTTAAAGCATCGACGCTGCGGACGTCAGGATGGGCCATGATGCGGCCTTGGGGATCAAGCAGGTAATTCGTGGGGAACGACCGCACGTGATCGTACTGATTCGTCCATTTGTCGTTCGGGACCTTCAACCCGGTGACGTCGTATTGTTTCAAGACTCCGGGTGCGAGGCTGTTCTGCTCCGGAATGCCATTAATGGCCAGAATGACGAATCCCTGCGCCTTGTATTTTTTCGCGACCTCGTCGAGATAGGGCAATTCGCCCCGGCATGGCCCGCAGAGCGGGAACCAAAAGCTCACTAAGATCACTCTGCCACGAAAATCGGAGAGCTTGACTTTCTTGCCATCGGTGACGTTTTTCAATTCAAATGGCTTCATTTCTTTTGCATCCGCGGTCCACTTTTGCCAAAGAGCGTCATTGACTTGCTCGGCGCTCTTTCCAAGCTGCGCTCCGTATTTGAGCAGCCCGGCTTTGAGCTCGGGATTGGGTGCCTTGATCCACGCGGTGGCGAGCGTGTCGAAGCCCTGCTGGACGTTTCCTGTGCCGGCTTGACCCTCGGCGAGAGCCATCTGTACGGGCGTATGGTCCAAGTCGTATTTGACGATCCATCCGCCGAACTGATGCCGTAACAGAGCAACCGCGTCTGAGTATTTTGCAGCGGCGATCAAGCCGCGCGCGTTTATGAGGTTTTGCTGATAGGCAACCGCGTCTTCCCAACCTGTATCAGCCCATTTTTGCTTCTGCATTTCGTGCGCCAGGTCGAGCGCCTTTTGAGGACTGTTCGGTGCGTACAGGTTGAACAAGTCGGCCATCGCTTCCTCTAACCACCCCGTAAAAATGTCCGGCTCGTCCATGCCGACCGTGGAAACCGGCTGGTCAACGTAGCTGCGACGCATGCGTTCGAGAACCTCGATGCGGTCGGCAGTGGTCGGTTCGGTATTCTCCAATTGATACAGCAAATAGGTGCAGTTGCTGTTTTTGGGAAAGCGCTTCGCAAACTGTTCGGCAAGCTGGCGGAATTGCGGAGGGTCAGTAAATTGAAGTGATTGCGCGTAGGTGCTCGCAGCATCTGCATTGGCGGGCTCAAGATCCATCGCGCGTTGGAGATACTCTCTCTGTTTGGCGTAGTCGCCCTTGCCATATTCGAGTTGGGCCATGGAGGTGTAGGCAGCGGCGAATTTTGGATCGAGGGAGATGGCCTTAAGGAATAATTCTTCGGGTCCAGTGGTCTTGTCCCTTAAGGTTAGCGCATAACCCTTGCCCCAGTAAAAGCCTGCCACGTCAGGATGAGCCGTAATCCATTGGTCGTACGTTGCCAGCAGCGCTTTTTGGCCCGCCATAGCCTCGGCGTCAGCTTTCTTCCTCTCCGCCTCGATCGCTTTCTTCGCGTGACCGTGCAACTGGCCGTGCTCGAACTTGGAGTAATCCGGATTCTCGAAGAGCTTCCGAACACGGACGTTGGCCTGATTCATGCAGGATTCGACAAAATGCTGCTGCGCGTGGGCATTTTCAGGATCTATTTCGATGGCCTGGCGGTAAGCGGCCATCGCTGCGGGGTAATCCTGCTTGGCGTCCGCTGCCGCGCCGATCTTCATTTGGGCTTCGGCGGAACGGTCGCTCGCGGCTTGGGCGCTCGGGCTTTGGGGAAGCGCGTGTGTTGGCAGAGCTAAGTTCGGGAAGAATGGGAAAAGCGCTACGACGGTGACAATCAGAGGAATTCGCATTACGTCACTCTGGGCGTGGCAGTTCAATATAGCATAAGTGCACAGAGTGTAGCTATCCGATTCAAAGGAAGTCCGACTGGCCCGAGCATCCCGAACTGCAAACTTTAGGTTCCTCGTCGTGCCGATAACAAGCGCATGGGGACTCCCTCGGAATGACCGTTACACAAGGGCGGGTGCGAAGTGTGTAGAAGAAGTTGCTGGGGGAGAGCAAAAACGGGATGGCGAGACGGAGGCCGCGGGTAATGGAAATCGGTAAGAGTCAGACTCTGCAGGGTTTAGTGGCGGTTCAAAGCGGCAAAATACGTGCAAGTGTGGATTGCGCTAGAGGTACGCGAGCGCGACGATATCTGTGGGGCGGAGGCCACCGAACATTAATAAATTCCGGCAAATCCCGTCACCAAGCGGTTCCACAGGATTTTCTCCAGGCGGGTTTGAAAGAGCTAAGAAGCGAAGTGTTGGTTGCCGGACGGACATTCCAGCCGTGAATCGGATCGAATGGGCTGCGATGTTCTGCTGCCGCCGGCTGGCCGAGGTTCCCCAGGACGCCCGAAGCATTGCTCCCGTACTTGAAAAGGAAGATTTATACTGGAAGGAACTGGACCCTGGGCAAGGTGCGGCGAATGGCTAAGGTGGATAAAAAAGAGAAGCGGCCGACGGTGGAGGCTGCGCCTGCTCCAACGCTGCCGGAGCGGATGAAGGCGCTGCACAATGTGCCTCCCGTGCTGGGGATGATTTGGACGTCGGCGCGGAAATCGGTTTTCGGAGGGGTGCTGTTTCGCATTCTGGTCGCGGTGATGCCGGCTGGCGCGCTGCTGGTGACGAAGTACATCATTGATGCGCTGACGATCCTTTACAAGAACCATTACACGACTCCGCTTCCGCATTATTTCTGGTGGCTGGTGGGAGCGGAATTTGCGCTGGCCTGCCTGGGGATGATTTTTTCGCGACTGGCGGATTTCTGCGAGACGAATGTCGCGGATTTGTTCACGCGGTACATCGGCAAACGGATCATGGAGCATGCGTCGACGCTGGATTTGACTTCGTATGAAGATGCGGCTGTGTACGACAAAATGGACCGCGCGCGGGTGCAGGGCACGGACCGCGTGGCGATGATTCGCGCGATGGGGCAATTGATTCAGCAGATCATCGCGACGATTGCGTCGGCGGTGTTGGTGGTGTTTGCCGCGCCGTGGATTCTGGCGATTTTGTTTCTCTCTGTGGTGCCGGCGTTCGTGGGCGAGACGCATTTTTCGTTTTTGGGTTACTCGCTGAATTTCCGGCAGACGCCGGCGCGGCGCGAGATGGATTATCTGAGGATTGTCGGGGGCAGCAAAGAGAGCATCAAGGAGCTGAAGCTGTTCGGGCTGGGGCAGTTTTTCGTGAAGCGGTACACGACGATTACCGACGAGTTGCACGAAGAGACGGTTGCGCTGGCGCGGCGGAAGTTGATCGCGGGGACGTTTTTAACGCTGCTGGGGACGCTTGGATACTACGGGACGTACGCTTATGTGATTTACGAAACGGTAGTGGGACGATTCAGCATCGGTACTTTGGCAATGTTGACGGGCGCGATTGCGGCCGCGAGCACGAGCATTCAGGCGGTGTTCACGACGTTCTCGGGAATCGCGGACCAGGCGCTGTTTATGACGGATTTGCTCGAATTTTTCGCGGTGCAGCCGCGAGTTTTTTCGAAGCCGAATGCGCTGCCAGTGCCGCGGCCGGTCCGGCAGGGATTCGAGTTCAGGAACGTTTCGTTTTCCTATCCCGGGCATTCGCGCGTGGTGCTGGGGAACATCAATTTCAAGCTGGAGCCGGGCGAACGAATCGCCCTGGTGGGAGAAAACGGGCAAGGGAAGACGACGATTGTGAAATTGCTGGTGCGGCTCTACGACGTGACGGCGGGGCAGATTCTGCTGGACGGCGTGGACATTCGCGAATACGACCTGGAAGATTTGTGGAAGGAAGTCGGCGTGATTTTTCAGGACTTCGTGCGGTACGAAATGAGCGCGGCGCACAACATTGCGATGGGGCGGATCGAGCAGAAGGGGAATGGGGACGGGATTCGGCTGGCGGCGGAGAAGAGTTTGGCGGATCAGGTGATCAGCAGGCTGCCGAAGAAATATGAGCAGATTCTGGGTTCGCGGTTCGAGGGAGGAGTGGACCTCTCGGGCGGCGAATGGCAGAAAATCGCGCTGGCGCGGGCGTATTTGCGCGACGCGCAGCTGTTGATTCTGGACGAGCCGACGGCGGCGCTGGACGCGCGGTCGGAGCATGAAGTTTTCCAGCGATTTGCGGAATTAACGGAAGGCAAGATGTCTCTCTTGATTTCGCACCGTTTTTCAACAGTCCGCATGGCCAACCGCATTTTGGTCCTCGAAAACGGCAGGATCGCCGAGCAGGGTCCCCATGATGAGCTACTCAAGAACCGCGGACGGTATGCAGAAATGTTTGAACTGCAAGCGGCGAATTACAGATGAAAGTGTGAGGTCTGTTTACAAATGGCGACCCCGAATCCATCACCCATAAATGACCGACAGGAACTGATTCCTCCGAAGAGCTGCGAGAAGATTGACGTTCAGCGGAAGGATGCACGCGGCGAGGAGCGCACCGTGCTGTTGAACAAGCTGCGGGCGAGAGCGCTGGAAATCGCGGCGGAGGTCCGCGTTTCCGAAGAGGCGGGAAGCACGCAGCTGCTGGAAGCGACGTTGAAGGATGCGGGCGAATCGTTCGAGAAAGCGTTCGAGCAGTTGCGGACGATCGCGAGCTCCGGGAAACATCTGTTCGGCGTGCAACGACAGTTTTTTGAAAGCTCGGAAATCGTGCGCGTTGCGACGGAAAACGCGCGGGGGAGCTTGAAGAAAGCGGGAACGGTTCCGCAGGCGGCGGGCGCGGACGGCGAAATCGTGCCGCGCGCGTACGCCGTGACGGAGAAGTTTTTCGAGGCGACCGGGTACGAGTTCGATCAGGAAAAGTTTTCCGTTTTTTTCCGGGCGTTCCAGGAACAGCAGCCGCTGCAATTCGCCGAGGACTGGCTGCTGGTTGCGTTCGCGCAATTACTGCTGCTGGACCACATGCGGCGCGAAATGGAGCGGATGCCGCTCGAGGCTATCGAGCCGAAGATCGCGGACGGGCCGGAAACCGGCAGCGCATTGATGGGGACGCTGCTAACGAGTTTACGGCGCACGACGGAGCTGGAGCCGGAAGAGATCATCGAGACAGTGAGCGAAATCGACCGCGTGTTGCGGCGGGATCCGGCGAAGGCCTACGCGGGGATGGATTTCGAGAGCCGCGAAGCGTATTGCAAAGCGGTGGCTGAGCTGGCGGCACAGTCGCCGATGGGCGAGCGCGAAGTAGCCGAGAAGGCGATTGAGTTGGCGAACGAGGGCGCGGCGTCTTCGACGACGAAGCGGGGCGCGGAGCGGAGAGAGCACGTCGGGTATTACGTGATTCGCGAGGGAAGAAAAATTCTTGGCGAGGCGATTGGGTATAAGGCGACATGGTCGCGGCGTTTTCGTTCGGCAACGCTCCGCTCGGCTGATCTGGTTTACATGATGGGCATCGAGCTGTTGACGATGGGCATCGTTGCGCTGGTGCTGGTTGCCGCGCACGGGAAACTGCCTGGTTCGCTTGAGCTTTTGCTGTTCCTGCTGCCAGCGCTGGAGTGCGCGGTGTCGACGGCGAACACGCTTTCGACGCAGTTTGTTTCGCCGAGGGCGTTGCCGAAGATGGACTTTTCGGAGGGCATTCCGGAAGAGTCGGCGACGGTGGTGGCAATACCCACGCTCTTGATCAGCGAAGAGCAGATGCGGAAGGCCGTGAATGACTTGGAAGTGCGGTATCTGGGGAATCGCGACCGGAACTTGTGCTTCGCGCTGGTAACGGACCCGCCGGATTCGACCAAGCAGTTTGATGACAAGGACCAACTGGCTCCGTTGTGCAGCCGTTTGATTCAAGAACTGAACGCGAAACATGCGGACGAAGGGCGCGATACGTTTTTCCATTTCCACCGGAACCGCGTTTATAACCCGACGGAAAAAGTATGGATGGGATGGGAAAGGAAGCGCGGCAAGCTGCTGGATTTCAACCGGCTGCTGCTGGGGCAGGAAAACAGCTTCACGCTGAAGACGGGAAATCTTGAGGCGCTGCCGAAGATCAAGTACGTGATTACCCTCGATGCGGATACGCAATTGCCGAGGGATTCGGCGCGGAAGCTCGTGGGGACACTGGCGCACCCGCTGAACCGCGCGGTGATTGATCCGGCGACGAGCAAGGTGGTGGAAGGCTACGGCATTTTGCAGCCACGGGTGGAAATCAGCATCCGGTCAGCGGCGCGTTCGCGGCTCGCGGCGATTTTTTCAGGCGACACGGGATTCGATATTTACGCGAGGGCGGTTTCCGATGTGTATCAGGACCTTTTCGGAGAAGGGATTTTCACAGGGAAGGGAATCTACGAGGTCGAGACGTTCCAGCGGGCGCTGGAGCATCGATTCCCGATTAATTCGCTGCTGAGCCACGATTTGATCGAGGGGGCGTACGCGCGCGCGGGCCTGGTTTCCGACGTGGAAGTGGTGGACGACTATCCTTCCCATTTCAGCGCGTACACCCGGAGGAAACACCGCTGGGTGCGGGGAGATTGGCAGATCATTTTGTGGCTGCTGCCTCGCGTACCGGACTATTTCGGCAAGATCGTGCGGAATCCGCTCAGTCTGCTCGCGCGTTGGGAAATCATCGACAATTTGCGCAGAAGCGTGACGGAATTTGGGACGTTCATTTTGCTGCTGGGGATATGGCTGTTCTATCCGGGAAACGCGGTGTACTGGACGCTGGCCGCTTTGGCAATCCTGGCATTCCCGACATACTTTCCGTTTTTCGTTTCGCTTGTGCGGGCGGGAAAGACGCGATTCACGGCGGCCTATTGGAAAAATCTCGGCGCGGATTTCGTGGGCGCGACGGAGCGGCTGTTTTTCCGCATCACGTTCTTGTGCCATCAGGGATTTGTGACCATGGATGCGGTGGTGCGGACCGTGATCCGGGTCACGATCACCCATCAGCGGATGCTGGAATGGGAGACGGCGGCCGAGGCGGAAATTGCGGCGAACAAGAAGAAATCGCCCGTGGAAGATTACATGGACTGGATGCCGCTGCTGTCGTTTGGCCTGGCAGTGCTGATTGCGGCGTTCCGGCCGGAGTCATTGGCGGTGGCGCTGCCGTTTTTGGCGCTGTGGGCATCCTCCAAACCGATCTGCCACTGGCTGAATCAACCGTACCGCTCCGGAGTAACTCCACTGGACGCAAAGGACCGCGCGATGCTGCGAGGAGCGGCGCTGCGCACATGGCGGTTCTTCCGGCAGTACAGCACAGCGGAAGAGAACTGGCTGATTCCGGACATCGTGCAGGAAGCGGCGCCATACGCGGCGCATCAGATATCGACGACCAATCTGGGATTTCTGCTGAATGCGCGGCTCGCGGCGTATGACATGGGATTTGTGACGTTGCGCGAGTTTATCAGCACAACGCAAAAAACGTTTGAGTCCATGGAGCGGCTCGCGAAGTCGAACGGGCATTTGTACAACTGGTACAACACCAAGACACTCGAGCCGCTGACGCCGCGATTCATCTCGACGGTGGACAACGGGAACCTGGTCTGTTGCCTTTGGACGCTGAAGAGCGGGTGCCTGGAAGCGATGAAGGCGCCGATCTTTCAAGAGTCCTTCTGGCGAGGGCTGGACGACCACTTGGACCTCATGGCGGAATTTCTTCCGAAGGAGCGGAAGAATGAGCGCATCGCAAAGCGCATCGAGGAAATGAAACTGAGAACGCGCCTGAAGAAAGACGGCAACGGAAACTGGCTGGATGTGGTGCGCGGACTGGAAGTGGATGTGGCAATGCTGGAAATGGAACTGGCCGAAGCGCAAGCCGGCGAGGAAGGGCGGTGGTGGGCGCGCGAGTTGTCGCAGCGGCTGCATCACGTGGGAAAAATGGTGCAGGATTTCACGCCGTGGCTTTTGCCGGAGGTCGAGAAGTATTTGCGGGCGTTTGAAATTTCGAGCGATGTGCCGATTGAGACGCTGACGCTCGGTTCTGCTTTGAAGGTGAATGCGGATTTGCAGGCGCGGCTGAAGGAATTCCTGGCGCAGCCGGAAGTGGACCTGGAAACGCGGGCCATGGCGGACTCGGTGCGGACACGGCTGGGAGACGCGGAGCATATTTGCCGGGAAGTGAGGGAGGAACTGGAGGCAATCGCGAAGGCTTCTGACGCGTGGGCGAATGGAATGGATTTTGGGTTTTTCTATAATCCGCGCAAGAAGGCGATGTCGATTGGCTACGACGTGGAGCACAACTGCCGGCTGGAGTATTACTACGACATGTTCGCGTCGGAAGCGCGAGCGGCGGTGTTTGTGGCGATTGCGAAAGGCGACGTGCCGCAGGAAAGCTGGCTGCTGCTGCGGCGGCCGCACGCACTCTACAAGCGGACGCGCGTGATCTTGTCGTGGACCGGGACGATGTTCGAGTATCTGCTGCCCGCGCTTTGGATGAAGAGCTATCCCAACACGATTTTCGAACGAAGCGGGCAAGGAGCGGTGCGGGCGCAGAAGAATTACACACGCCGGGCTTCGGTGCCGTGGGGGATTTCGGAGAGCTCGTGCATCGACAAAAACCCTGATGGATTCTACCGGTATCACGCCTTTGGAGTGCCGGGGCTGGCGATGAACCGGCCGAATACGCAGGAGCTGGTGATTTCGCCGTACTCGACGTTTCTGGGATTGCTCGTGGATGCGGCGGGCGCGGCGAAGAATCTGCGACGAATGAGAGACCTGGGCTGGCTCGGAGCGTTTGGATTCTTTGAGGCGGCGGACTTTACGACTTCGCGCGTGGGCGAGGGAAAAGAGTACGAGTTGGTGCGCTGCTGGATGGCGCATCACGAAGGAATGATTATGCTCGCGGTGGCGAACGTGCTGTGCGATTCGCCGATGCAGCGCCGTTTCCACGAGGAGCCGCAGGTGGAAGCGACGGAGCGACTGCTGCACGAGAAATTCCCTCGAATGTGGAAGCTGGAGAAGATCGACAAGGCCATTGTGGACGCGCATGCGCTGCTGAGCCTGGAGCAGAAGCAGCGGCTGGCGGAAGTTTCGGCGGCGCACGGGCAAGTGGGCGCGCTGGGCGCGGAAGCGGCTCCGGCGCGGGTGGCCGCTGCGGGGGCAAGCAAATCGGCGGTGAAGCTGGCAGCGGAGCATCATCGAAGCGAACCGTGAGACGAAAATCTTTCGAAACGCCGCGGAAACCACAGAAGACCAACCCTTTCAGTGATGGGTCATCAGTTTGAATTTGACTGATTGTGTCACCGTCAAGAAAACTCAAACTGGCCCACCACCGTTTTTCCCCCCGCTTGGTTTGGCGATGCTTGGGTCCGGTTTTAGTCAGAATCAGAAGCGTGCTTTCCACTTACTCCAACTCAATGTATTCTGTACGTTCGTCCTGACTCTCGATTGGGAGCAAACGGATGCCTGTGAGCATTGCAACACGACAAAGCGGAGCGGCGACAATCGTCGACGTAACGGGGGAGATTACCCTGTTCAACGCTCCCGAGCTGCGCAAGATTTTGATGGAGTTGTTGAAAGTAAGGAGGGCACCGCGCGTGATTGTGAACTTGACGAACGTTGCGTATATCGACAGCGCGGGCGTGGCGTGCCTGGTGGAGGCTCTGAAAGTGGCGCGGGAGTCGAAACTTGGCCTCGCGCTTTTCGGGCTCAATCGTGTGGCGAAAGAAGTCTTCGAGCTGACGCGGCTGATCAGCGTGTTTGAAGTGTACGGCACGGAGGAAGAAGCGCTCCGTGGTGTGCGGCAGGCTCCCTCCGGCGCAGCCGTTTGAGACTCTCAAAATGTCTGTCGTGGAAACAGTCGGACAAGCCACCATCGACGGGCTGGCCTACCTCGGCGACCTCACAATTCTGACCGGGCGGTCGCTGCACGCGATCATCGTCGCGCCGCTTCAGGGTCAGCGGCTGCGTGGGCAGCGCGCGGTCCACCAAGCGATGGCTGTCGGCGTAGGCGCCATCGCCATCCTTTCGCTGATTTCGTTTTTTATCGGCGTAATTATGGCGCTGCAATCGGCGTACGAACTGAGAAAGCTCGGCGCGATCACGCTGGTGGCGCGAGCTGTGGCCATTTCCGTTACTCGCGAGCTAGCGCCGCTGATTACCGCGATTGTGGTGATTGGACGCTCAGGCTCGGCGTTCGCTGCGGAAATCGGATCGATGAAAGTGAATGAAGAAATCGACGCGCTCGAAACGATGGCGCTCGATCCGATCCAGTTCCTTGTAGCGCCAAAACTCTTAGCCATGGCTGTGATGTTGCCATGCCTCACAACGTGGGCCGACTTCATGGGCATTCTCGGTGGCGCGAGTTTCGGCGTGAGCGTCGCAGGCTTTACACTGGGGTCTTACATTCAGGCGACGCTGCATTCGCTGGCGTTTCGCGACATTATTACCGGGCTGATTAAGAGCGTGATGTTCGGGATGGCGATCACGGCGGTGGGTTGTCAGGAGGGGCTTTCGACCGGACTGGGCGCAGAGCAGGTAGGTCGGTCGACGACGTCGGCGGTGGTCAAATCGATTTTCATGGTGGTGGCTGTGGATTTGGTGTTTACGATGCTGTTCTACTTCACGACTTCGCAATGACTGGAGAGGCTGATTCATGGCCGTGATATGGCAGGGAAACGATGAGACCTAGGGCGAGCCGGAGCGAAACGGAGAGACAGGCGAACGGCGGTCTTGCGATCAGCGTCCGCAATTTGCGCGTGAATTATGGGGAGCACGAGGTTCTTCACAACATAAGCTTCGACGTGAAGGCCGGGGAGACGATGACGATTCTCGGCGGCTCAGGTTCGGGAAAGACCACGCTGCTGCGTTCGCTGATTGGCCTCGAAAAGCCGTCCGGAGGCGCGATTTGGATTCGCGGGGCAGACCTGTGTTGCATTCCGCCTCGCGAGATGGCCGAGCTAAGAAAAAAGTTCGGCGTATCGTTTCAGGGAGGAGCGCTGTTTGGCTCGATGACGGTTGGCGAGAATGTGGCGCTGCCGCTCCGCGAGCATACGCAGCTGGACGATTCGACAATCGAAGTGCTGGTAAGGCTCAAGCTCGAAGAGGTGGGGCTTTCCGGTTACGAAGACTATAATCCCGCGCAGTTGAGCGGCGGAATGAAAAAACGCGCCGCAATCGCCCGCGCGCTGACCATGGACCCTGAAATTCTGTTTTTCGACGAGCCGTCGGCGGGCCTTGATCCGATCATTGCGGCGGGAATTGACGACCTGATTCTCAAATTGAAGCGCGCGTTCGCAATGACGATTGTGGTGGTCACGCATGAGTTAGCGAGTGCGTTCCTGATTGCGGATCGAATGATGCTGATCAACAAGGGGAACCTCATTGCAATCGGAACGCCGGAGGAGATGAAGGCGAATCCGGAACCTCGGGTGCGTCAGTTTCTGGACCGTGTTCCGGATCCGGAAGTTTCTGCAGACGAGGGTTTCCTGGACCGACTGACGCAGAATTTGCGGCTGTAGCGCGCGGAGCGCGCTGCAGAGGCGTGTTATACTCCGAGGTTTCCGGGGTCAGCATCAGGAGTTTATGCATTCCCGTGGATGTTTGAGATGCCATTGCAAGCAAAACGCGAACGCGCGTTAGTGGGCCTGTTCGTTCTTGTGGCCGCCGGGCTCCTGGTGGCAACGCTTTTTTCAATGAGCGGAGTCTTCGGGCGCAGCGGACGGACTTATCGCGCGTATTTCAAGAATGCAGGCGGCCTCGAGCCCGGGTCTGAAGTGCGTTATGCCGGGGGGCCTTCGGTTGGGCGCGTCACGATGGTGCGGACTGACCCGCAAGACCCGAGTCGCATGGAAATTGATTTTCGTGTCGACGACCAAGTGCCCGTGAAAATGGACAGCAAGGCGAAGATTTCAAGCCTCAGCCCGCTCGGCGACAATTTCCTGGGCATCGTTCCGGGCAGCGCTGCGGCTCCCCCGGCTCCTTCGGGTACGGTCCTGACGGGGATGGATTACGCGAGTTTCGACGATCTGACGAGCAAGATTAACGACATTGCTCCGCAGGCCAGCGTACTGCTGGTCAATCTGAACGCGCGCGTCACAGACTTGCAGGAAACCATCCGGAGAGTGAATGGGCTGCTCGACACCACGAATCGCGCGAACATTGCAGCGAGCCTCGCGAACGTCCGAGGCATGCTCGCGGAAGACCGCCCGGTGCTGCATTCTACGCTGAATAACTTGAACAGCGCGAGCTCGAAGCTTGCTCCGCTGATCGATGATCTGAAGAAAACGTCAAATCAAGCGAACATAGCGCTGTCGCACATTGACGCGACGCTCCTCGAGAATCGCCCGGACTTGCGTCAGGCCGTGAGCGAGCTGCGAGCGACTCTAACGTCTACGTCCGCGCTCGCCGATCAACTGAACGGCATCGTGAACACAAACAGCGACAACCTCGACGTGATCATTGCGAACCTGAGAGACGTGACCGAGAATCTCAAAAATTTCACCGAGAGGATTAAGACTCGACCCGCCGCGCTGATCCGGTCGTCCGCGCCGCCGGAACACCTACCCGGGCAATCGCCGAAAGGGCCGAACTGAAGATGACCACACGCGTCGCAGGAAAACGGGTCTTCATGGTGCTGCTCGGTCTCCTGGCTCTTGCCGGGATTCTTGTGATTGCGAGTTGCGGCGCCGCCCGGCCAGTGAGCTATTACACGCTGAATTCCACGCCAACTCCTGCGCCTTCCGTTACCGTGAAGAGCGATGCCGGGATCCCTGTCACCATTCTTGTGGGCCGCATTACGGCTTCGCATCTTTATCTGAATGACCCGATCGTCTACAGCAACGGTGGTGTGGAGATGGGCACTTACGAGTACCACCGCTGGGTCACCGTGCCGACGCAAATGCTCGAAACGATGCTGACGCAGACCCTCCGCGACCAAGGAAGATTTCGGTCCGTCGGACGGCTGGGAAGCGGAGCGAAAGGGGATTACATTCTGCGCGGGCACTTGTACTCGCTCGAGGAAATCGATTCTCCGTCGATCACCGCGCGTTTTTCGATTGAACTCGAATTGTTTCAGCCCAGGACCGGGATGGTCGTCTGGAATCAGTCCTACAGCCAGGATGAGCGTGTGAGCCGGAAGACTGTTACCGCGGTGGTCGAATCGCTGCGCCAGGAAGTGCTTACCGGATTCAACCAGCTTACGGCGAGCCTCGATACCTACCTGGCAAGCCGTTCCACGCAGTGACGTCAAGGGTGCGGTCGCCTAATCGGGAACCTGCGCGCCGCCCGGCTTGAAACTTTCGAGCGAATCCGAAGAACTTTCGTTGAGCTTCAGCGCCTGCAAAGGAAACCCGTGGTCCCGCCAACCCGCGAGCCCTCCTGCCAAAGGCCGAATGCGAATGATTCCGTGGTTGCGGAGACGCAGGGCCATCTGCGCCGCCGTAGCTTCGTTCGGGCAGCTGCAGAAAAGGACAATCTCGCGGTCGCGCGGAATTACCTCGACGGCTTCTTCCAGGTCCGCGGCGTCCATGTGGACTGCTCCGGGAATGGTTTCGGGCTCGGACTCAAACTCCATGGAGTGCCGCAGGTCGACTACGACCACGTTTTCGCCGCTGCCCATTCGCTGATGCAATTCGTTTGGAGTGATGCGGGCGATGCGCAGGCTGTGCAGGAAACGGCGGCGGTTGAAATACTTCCATCCGATATAAAGGAGCAGACCAGCCACGAAAAGCGCGAAGAGGCCGCGGCCCAGAAAAACCAATCGAGACGCCGCGCGCTCAATCTGGCCGCTAAAAATGTACCCGACGCCGATGTAGACGCTGACCCACAGCAGCGCCCCGAGTCCGTCGAAGAAGGCAAAGCGCGGCCAGGGCATTCGGCTGGCGCCTGCCAGCGGAGGGGCCATTGAGTTGAGTCCGGGAATGAACTTTGCCACGACAAGGGCCCACTCTCCCCTGCGCTCGAAATGGCTTTGCGTCTTATGCACACAGGAATCAGGCTCAAGCGAGATCCGGCATAGCCAGCTCAGAAGTTTCACACCACGGCGCCGGCCAAGCTCGTACCAAAAGGCGTCCGACACGACGGCGGCGGTAATTGGCAGCAGCAAAGCGATCGCCAGATTCATGCGACTGGTTCCTGCCAGAGCACCGGCAGCCAAGAGCATCGGGGCCGAGGGCAGTGGCAGGCCCAGTTGCTCAGCGAGGACCCAGCCGAAGAGCAACACATAGCCATATCGAAACAGGAAGCTGATTATGCTGCCCATCTGTCTCCTCGCGTTGAGAAGTCAAGCGTCAGGTGGAAGTGTTGCTGCCCGGCCTTTCCATTCGATGAAACCCCACAGTTAAAGTTGCGGACAGTGGTCGGTGTGTGCCAGGGCATCACTAACGATACTCCTACGCGGGCGGGGATGTCACTTCGCGCGGGCAGAAGCGGCAGGCCCAACCGATTCGCTAGTTTCTAAAGCGTCCCGCACCAGGAGGATGGCGCGCGGGAGGGCACGGTTGAACCCTAGTGACCGCGCGAGTACTCTAATAGCGAATACCGCAGGAAGTCGGGAGGGGGAAATGGCGTCGTCATCTCTAATTCCAAGCGCCCTTGACGCTGGCACACAGACTTTTCCTGTTTTGACGGCGGCACAAATTGACCGCATTCGTCCCCAGGGGAAACTGAGGCGTGTTGTGGCAGGAGAAATCCTGTTTGAACCGGGCGACATGGATGTGCCTTTTTTTGTGTTGCTTTCCGGAGCGATCAAGATCGTGCAGCCGGGTCTCGATGGCGAGCGTCCGGTGGCGACGCATCGCCGTGCAGGCGAATTCACGGGCGAGATCACGATGATTTCGGGAAAGCGTTGTCTGGTGCGGGGGCGTGTCACCGAGCCGGGCGAATTCATCGAACTGACTGGCGAAGGTTTGCGGTCGTTGATTGCACGTGACGCGGAATTGAGCGAAATCTTCATGCGTGCATTCATTTTGCGCCGACTCGAACTGATCCACCGCGGCCAGGGCAATTTGATTCTCATAGGCTCGCGCTACTCGGCGCACACGCTGCGGCTGCGCGAATTCCTGAGCCGCAACGGCTATCCTTACACTTATGTGGACCTTGAAACCGACAAGACATCGCAGGAGATTCTGGACCGTTTTTCCGTGCGGGTGGAGGAGATCCCGGTGATTATTTGCGCCACCGGACTCGTGTTTCGTAATCCCACAACACAGAAGCTGGCGGATTGCCTGGGATTCAATACCGGCATCGATGAAACACACGTTAGCGATCTGATCATCGTGGGCGCTGGGCCATCGGGTCTTGCGGCGGCGGTGTATGCGGGGTCCGAGGGCCTCGATGTGCTGATGATTGAAACGGAAGCTCCGGGCGGCCAGGCGGGCTCCAGTTCCAAGATCGAGAATTACCTGGGGTTTCCGACAGGCGTTTCCGGGCAGGAGCTGGCGACCCGGGCGATCGTTCAGGCGCAGAAATTCGGCGCCAAGATGATGGTTGCGCACGACGTGGTGGATTTGGACTGCGAGAAGCGTCCGTATAAAGTCGTTTTGGACAACGGCACGAAGCTCGCCACACGCGCGCTAGTCATCGCGACCGGAGCGCAGTACAACAAGCCGCGCATCCCGAGCCTCGAAAAATTCGAAGGGCAAGGCATCTACTACGGCGCGACGTTCATGGAAGCGCAACTTTGCGAAAACGAGGAAGTCGTCGTGGTCGGCGGAGGAAATTCCGCGGGCCAAGCCGCTGTATATTTGTCGCAGACGGCGGCAAGCAAGGTGCACATTTTGGTGCGGTCCGGCCAGTTGTCCGACACGATGTCCCGCTATCTCATCCAGCGCATCGAGCAAAACCCCGCGATCGCATTGCACTACCAGACAGAGATCACAGCGCTCGAAGGCGAGGCTCATCTGGAGCGAGTCACGTGGCGCGACAAGACCAGCGGCGAGACGTCTACTCACGACATTCGCCACGTGTTCATCATGGCGGGAGCTTCGCCGCGGACTGACTGGCTGCATGGCTGTGTCGCGCTCGACGAGAAAGGATTCATACTGACCGGCAGAGACATGGATGTGGCAAGCGAGAAGCCGGTGTGGCCGCTGCGGCGGCCGCCGCAAATGCTGGAAACGAGTCTGCCGGGCGTGTTTGCTGTAGGCGACGTTCGTGCGGGAAACGTGAAACGCGTGGCCTCAGCGGTGGGCGAAGGATCGATAGCGATCCATCTCGTGCATCGGACGCTGGCTGAACTTTAGGATGAGGACTGAGAAACACTGCCAGCTTGGTTGCTGGTGAAATACAGGGTAAGAGGGAGGGTTTGTATGGCCGATGAGAGCAAGGATCAGTCGGTGTTGAACCACATAAACCGGCTCGTCCAGGAAGAAGAGCATCTATACGGGAAACGTGAGCTGACGTCGGATGACCGCGGCCGTCTGGGGCAATTAAAGGTCGAGCTGGATCAGTGCTGGGATTTGTTGCGCCAGCGCCGGGCGCTTCGAGAGTTTGGCGAAGATCCTGACAAGGCAACGGTACGTCCCGCGAAGATTGTGGAGAATTATGAACAGTAGGAACGAGCGAGAGAATGGTAGCGATACCGGGACTCGAACCCGGATTTGAGCCTTGAGAGGGCTCCGTCCTAACCTTTAGACGATATCGCCACGGTTGAAATACCCAAATGTTGGCCGTGGGGCGCGCTTCGGGTACCGATTTTCGCACGGCTGCGCAGGCGCTCGCAAGTAGGGCCGACGCCCGCACTGGTCCGTTTGAATTTTGACACTCCGTGCCACAATCAAGAGAATTCAAGCTCTCAAAAAAATAATCTGCGGCGGCGAAAGCGCGTATGATTCCGTGCGCGGAGGAGAGTCGAATGCTTTCTCGCCGGGGATTTTTTCAAGTTGCAGGGCTTGCGGCAGGCGCGCCGCTGGCGTCGCGTTTTGCGCTGGGCCAAGAGGCGCGACCGTGCGGAGAGTTGCCCAGGGGCATCGCGGAGTTGAAATCGATGCGCGAGCTGGCCCGCCCGATCACCGTCGAGGAGCGGCAGGAACGGCTGGAGCGCGCGCGGAGGCTGATGCAGGAGAATCGCATGGACGCGATCTTGCTGATTGGCGGGACGTCGCTGAAATACTTCGCGAACATTGACTGGTGGCTGAGCGAGCGAACGTTTGCGCTGATTCTTCCGGCGAAGGGCGAGCCGTTTTTCGTTTGTCCAGGATTCGAAGAAGACCGCGCGCGCGAGCAGATCAATCGCGGGCCGTTCGCGGGGAATCCGGACTTGCGAATCTGGCAGGAGAACGAGAGCCCGTACGAGCGCGCGGCGCAGGGATTGAAGGACCGTGGAATCGCAAACGGGCGGCTTGGAATTGAAGAGACGGTGTGGTTCGTGTACAGCGACGGAGTGGCGCACGCGGCTCCGGGAGTGACGCTGACGAGCGCGACTCCTGTGACCGCCGGATGCAGAATGCACAAGACACAGCATGAGATTGAGCTGCTGCAGCTCGCCAACACGGTGACGATCAAGGCGTATGAGGCGGCGTGGCGTTCGCTGCAGGCGGGAATGACGCAGCAGGATTTTGCGCGCATGGTTGCGGACGCGCACACGCAACTGGGTTTCACGGGCGATGCGGGAGTGCAGGTGGGGAAGTATTCGGCGCTGCCGCATGGGTCGATTGAGCCTCAGAAGGTGGAAGAGGGAACGATTCTGCTGATCGATGGCGGGTGCGCGGTGGAAGGCTATCACTCGGATATCAGCCGGACATTTGTACTGGGAAAGCCGACGGAGAAGATGAAGAAAGTTTTCGATATCGTTCATCGAGCACAGGCCGCGGCGCTGGCGCAAGCGCGGCCGGGTGTGGACGCGCAATCGGTGGATGCGGCAGCGCGGAAGGTGATTGAGGATGCGGGATACGGTCCGGGGTACAAATATTTCGGTCACCGGCTGGGACACGGAATTGGAATGGACGACCACGAATGGGCGTATCTGGTGGGCGGCGACACGCTGAAGCTGGAGCCGCGCATGAGCTTCAGCGACGAGCCGGGGATTTACATTCGAGGCGAGTTCGGCGTCCGGCTGGAAGATTGCATGCACATCACAGAAGAGGGCGCGAAGCTGTTCACCGGCCAGAGCGCGTCGCTGGAACGGCCGTTTGAGATCGGCTAGAGGGTAGTTTGTTACCGGAAACTTTGCGTTTGGTGATTGCGGGAAAGCGTACGCTGCTGTGGTAGTTTTAAGCAGGGTTTCCTACTTTTCCATAAAGAGGCGCTATGGATTCGCGCAACCGGCGCAGCGACCGCATTTCCATCTCGTTCACGATGGAAACGATGGGCACGAACGCGGAGGGGAAGCCGTTCCTGGAAACGGCGAGAACGGTCGTGGTCAACCGGCATGGGGCGCTCGTCTCGCTGAACCACAAGCTTCGCGTGGGGCAAACGGTGACGGTGCGCCGGCGAACGAACGATGGATCGATCCGACAGGCGGACGTGCGCGTGGTGGCGTGTGAGAGGGAGTTGCCGAACGGCGGCGAATATGGAGTTTCGTTCGTCGATCCGAATCTGGATTTTTGGGGCATCGAGTTTCCGGAGCCGGAACGGGCGGTTGACGCGGTCGTCCGGCTGCTGGTGGAGTGCACACATTGCAAGTCTCAGGAGCTGGCGTATCTGGACTCACGGGAGCTGAAGGAGTTCGAGTCCAATCACCTTTTCGCACGACAGTGCCGGATGTGCGAAGCCCCGACGATCTGGAAACAGCCGTTGGAATCGATTTCGCACGCGGGGATTTCAGAAGCGCGGCGAGAAGGCTCGGGGCCGCTCACGGCAGCTTCCCCTGAGCGAGAGACGACGCGTTACGAGACGCGGCTCACAGCGTGCGTGCGGGAAAAACCCGGCACGGAGGAAATGGCCGTGTGCGAAAACGTTTCACGGCAGGGAATTGCGTTTCGCACGAAGAATCGGTACATGGAAGGAGCGCATGTAGAAGTTGCGGTTCCGTACACGCCAGGCATGGCCAATGTGTTCGTTCCGGCAGTGGTGATCCACGTACGCGCCTTGCCAACGGCGGGACTCTACCGGCACGGCGCAAGGTATTTGCGGAAGGACGGTTTGGCTTAGTCGCTGAGTGCAGGAACGCGCTCGGTGCGCGAGCGCAGGTTGTAGCGCATGCAAATGTCGAGGAAGACGCGGCCACAAGCGGTATCGAAGAAGATTGCAGTTTCCTCCGTTTCCGTTCTGCTGCCTGTAGCTTCGCCTTCCACGTACTTTTCCGGCGGAAGAACCTTGAATTGATATCCCTGATCGTTGAGCAGGGTAACGGCATTTCCGATGATCATGTTGGCCAGCTCGAAGACGGTTTCGCTCACGACCCGGCCGGATACGGTTTCTTCGGCGCCGAGAGCCCGGGCGACAAGGATGGCGGTGTCCGGAGCCATGTCGAGGATGATGCGGCCTTCGATCTCTCCATGGATGAGAACGCGCACCGCGCAACCCTGACGCCGGTATTCCGCTTGTTCCATGCTGAGATCGCCGATTTTCGTTGGCCCGCCGAGCGCGGTAGCGAGCACGCAATCGGCAGCGCTGATAAAAGGTTGAATTAGTTTCATCTTCATGAGCGCGCTTCTCCGACCGGAGCGGGCATCTGCGCATCTTCGTCACTGAGCACGTAGCGAATGATTTCGTAGAGCACATCCGGCTTCACCGGCTTTTGGACAAAGTGGCGCGCCCCTTTCTGAAGGGCGGCCAGGATGTTGTCCTGGTAGCCGACCGAAGAGACCATGACGATGCGCGCTTCCGGATGCTGGCGCACGATACGCTCGACGGCCTCGATGCCCTCCATTTGCGGCATGGTGATGTCCATCAGGACGATGTCAGGCTTTGTGCGCGCATATTCAGTGATGGCGGTGCAGCCGTCGCCCGCTTCGCCGGCGACTTCGCCGCCGAAAGTGTTGATCATCTTCGCGAGGTTCTTGCGTGCGAAGACCGAGTCGTCAACGACGAGATACCGGACCGGCTGGCTGTCCTGCTTCCGCGTTAGTGGCGTGAATGGTTTCATGAGCGTCTCCTTCAAAACAGATATCGCTTTTCTCGGCTAATGGATTTGAACGGCTGGTCCTTTGTGAAGCGTTGCTTCGCAAGGGTCCTCCGCACACAGGGCATAGAGAAAATTCGGCAGAGTCTCGAGATCGACGACGCGGCTTACGTATCCGCGCACGATGGCGCTGCGCGGCATGCTGTCGACGACACAAGAAGCGGAATCCTGCGCAAGGGCGAGGCCGCCCGCTTCTTTCACAGTGCGCATGGCTTCGGCGCCGTCATCACCCATGCCGGTCATCAGGAGAGCAATGCCGCGCGGGCCAAATTCCTTGGCCACGGAGCGGAACAGAACGTCGGCGGACGGGCGATGACCGTTGATGCGCGGCGAGTCCGAAACGACAGCGATGTGGCCGTGCGGCGTGTGGCGAACCAGGAGATGGCGATTACCCGGGCATACCAAGGCCTGTCCTGCAACCAGCGGATCGCCCGAACATGCCTCGCGGACCTGGAGCATGGAATTTTCGTCGAGGCGTTTCGCAAGCATCTCCGTGAACCCGGCAGGCATGTGCTGGGCAATCAAGAGGCAGCCGCCGAAATCCGCAGGCATTTGCGAGAGCAGATACTCGAGCGCATTGGGGCCGCCGGTAGAGATGCCGATGGCCACAACGCGGGTAGGCGATTGCCGCTCCTGGCCCTTTGGAAAGCGCGCTCGCAAGCGCGCCGGTGGAATCTCCGCAAGCATTTTGGGGATGCCGGAGATCGCCGCGGCTTTGATTTTCATGGCGAGTTCGAGGGCGATTCCTTGCAGGTTACCCGAGGCGGCGTGGGCCGGCTTCGTGACAAAGTCAAATGCGCCCAGGGCGAGAGCTTTCAGCGTATCCCGCGCGCCCTCTCGCGAATGAGCGCTGAATAAGATTACAGGAATGCGGTAACGGCGCGTAATCTCCCGCATCATTTCGATGCCATTCATCCGTGGCATCTCAAGGTCGAGCGTGACCACGTTGGGCTTCAGCTCTTCGATTTTCTTCAGGCCAAACGAGCCGTCCATGGCGGTGCCTACGACCTTGATCCCGCGGTCTTGTTCGAGGATCTGCGGAATGAGTTTCCGCATCAATGCTGAATCGTCGACGACGAGTACGCGAACGGGTTCACTCATGCGATGGCTCCCAGGGCCGGCATACGTCCAAGGCGGCCAGCGACCGCCGAGATATTCAGAATCAGAACGACGGTGCCGTCACCGAGAATGGAGGCTCCGGTGACGATGTCGGAGGAAGCGAGATGATCATCGAGGGCCTTGATGACCAACTCTTCTTCACCCATAAGAGCGTCGACGACAAGGCCAAATTTGCGGTCGCCGGCACCGATGACGACGACGAAGACTTTTTTCGCCTCCGTGGCGGGCGGCTGGTCGAGGCACACGAGAGTGAGAAGCTGGTCGCGCAGGCGAATGACGCTGTGAGCGTCGACATGGTGAATGTCCGCTCCGGTGACGCGGGTGATCTCGAGCACGCTGGCGACGGGCGCTGCGTAGGGGCGGCCACCAATGCGGAACAAGAGCGCCTGAATGCTGGCGAGCGTGAGCGGCACCATGAGGCGGAATTTCGTGCCGAGCGACGGCACGCTCTCGATTTCGACAGTGCCTTTGAGGCGTTCGAGAGCCGTGGCGACAACATCCATGCCGACTCCGCGGCCGCTGACTTCGGTCACTTCATCGGCGGTGCTGAGGCCGGGCTCGAAGATGAGGTGCGCGGTTTCGGCTTCGGTGAACTTGGCGGCTTCGGATGCAGAAACGACGCCGCGCTCGATGGCGCGGTCAACCAGCTTTTGTCGGTCGATGCCGCGGCCGTCATCAGAAACCTCGATGACCATTTGATTTCCCTGGTGGTAGGCGTTGAGTTGGACGGCGCCGCACCGCGGTTTGCCGGCGGCTTCACGTTCGGCGGGCGCTTCGATGCCATGATCGACGGCGTTGCGAACCAAATGAGCAAGCGGTTCGGCGAGAGCGTCGAGGATGCCTTTATCGAGGTCGGTGTTTTCGCCGGAGACGTTGAGAACAACCTCGCGCTCGCGGGCCTTGGCGATGTCACGCACGAGGCGCGGGAAGCGGCGGAAAAGCTGCTCGACAGGAACCATGCGGATTTTCATCACGGAGCGCTGAAGCTCTTCGAGGACGCGAGATTGCAGGGCCAGCGCGTCGGCGAAGCGGCTGCGCAACGGATCCTTCGCGTGATGCTTGTCGAATTCGACGATGGTGCGATGAAGCATCGATTTGCCGATGATGAGTTCGCCGATCAAGTTGAGGACCGTGTCGATGCGGTCGGCGTCGACGCGAAGCGTGCGATCGGTGGCCATTCGCGCGGCGGCAGTGGAACGCTCGGATTCTGCAGGTTCGTCCGCGAGCCTGGCCGGGGCGTCACAATGAGCCGGTGGAGGCGCGAGAGATGGCTGGGATGCAGGCAGCACCCCAGACGCGCGAGCTTCGGCCTGGAGCAGAACCTCGAGAAGATCTTGAGACGGTTCCCGGGCCTCGGAGATTCGCTCGAGAACTATGTTCGAGACGACAGAAGGAATCCGACACTTCGTCGCGACGAATTCTTCAGAGTGATCGGTGGCGATGGCAGCTTCGATGTGTGAGGCATATTCGGCCGCGGCGGCGTCGACGGGATAGATGGCGAGAACCGAGCCGACATTCGTCAGAACGTTTTGAACAAGCTGATATGCGGCGCCGTGCATTCCCATTGCAGCGTCGATTTCGAGAGCGATGTTGTAGACGCGCACGTTGCGGCTGAGCGAGTCTGCGATGCGCTCGCGCTGGACTTCGCTCCAGTCGAACTTGCGCGCAGCCGCGCGGGCCGGGGCAGGCTGCGACGGCTGCTGTTGGGGATCCTTTGCGATGCGGCGAATGTGATCGCGAAGCTCGTCGCCCGCAGGAGGGACGACGTTCATGCGATAGGCGGCGAGCATGGCCTGGAATGTATCGGCGGCGGTGAAGATCACTTCGACGACCGAGCCTTGCGTGGCATGAAGGATATCGGGACGAAGGGCGTCTTCCATTTCGTGAGCGAGAGTGCTGAGTTCGCGGAAGCCACAGGCTGCGGAATCACCTTTGAGAGTGTGGACGACGCGGCGCACGCGGCGGACGATTTCCGGATCTTCCGGATGAGTTTCGAGCTCGAGGCCGGCCTCATTCAGTTCTTGAAGGAGTTCCTGCGCGCTGTCGAAGAAGAGTTCGCGAAGCTCGGCAGCGCGCTCGTCGGGGAAAAAATTCACGAGGGCACCTCGAGGCGCTGATAGGCCGTGCCGTTATTCTGGTGAATCATTTTGAATTTCGTGGTGAGTCCGAAGAGGCTTTCCGCATGGCCGACAAACAGGTGGCCGTCGGGATTCAGACAGTTATAAAACTTGTCGATCAGGCGCTTTTGTTCTGCCTCGTCGAAATAAATCATCACGTTGCGGCAGAAGATCACGTCGTTGCGTTGTGGGAGGAACTCGGTTTTCAAATTGTGAAAATCGAATTGAATGAGATTCTTTAACGCGGGCTTGACGGCGTATTTGTCACCCTGCTTGTCGAAATAGCGGAGGCGGCAGGTGTAATCAACAGGCTCCATTTGAGTTTCCGAGTACAGGGCTTGCTCGCCCTGCAGGAGAGCGGAGTAGCTGATGTCGGATGCGACGATTTCGACCTTCCAAGGCGGAGGAATGAGCGGCTTGGGTGACGGCATGTCAAAGGGAAGAGGATTGCGCAGATAGTAGTAAGAAAGGGCATCGCAGACGCCGATGGCCATGGTGTACGGCTCCTGACCGGTTGAGCAGCCGGCGCTCCACAGGCGCAGCGAAAAATCACGGCGCTCCTGTTTCTTGTGAAGCAGATTTTCCAGGATCACCTTGGAGAAAAGCTCGAGCTGAGGCAGGTTGCGGAAAAAACTCGTTTCGTTGACAGTGAGGTTCTCGAGCAGAGCGGCCAATTCTTTTTTTCCGTCGTGGCTGGTGAGCAGGCGGTAGTAGCTGTAGAAAGAATCGAGGCTGCAGGCTTTCAGGCGGCGCTGCAGGCGGTCGCGGAGAAAGTGAATGCGGTGCTCGTCGAAGGACATCCCGCATTCCTGGTAAACGAGAGTCTGGAGCAGCTTCAGCTCCGGCTCGGTGAGCGGGACGGGAATCGTTAGTGTCGCCATGCGGACTGTTTGCTCGCTTTAGCGAATGTCACAGCCACCGCTCAGGCCAAATGCTCGACGGGAGCAGCATTGAGTTCGTCGAGGTGGCGCAATTCGCTGCTGTTCAGAACTTTGTTCAAGTCGAGAAGGATGACGAGACGGTTCTTCAGCTTTCCGACACCCGTGACGTAGTCACTCTCACCGTTGAGAAAGACGGAACCGGGAGGTTCGATGTCCGAAGGGGAAATCTTTAACACTTCGGAGGCGGCATCGACGATGAGGCCGACGGTGCGATTTTCGAGTTCGATGACGACGATGCGATTCTTCTTGTTGGGCTCAACGTTGGCTTGGCCGAAACGCTTGCGAAAGTCGACGACCGAGATGATCCTGCCGCGCAGATTGATGACCCCTTCGACGTACTTTTGAGCGTCTGGGACTGCAGTGATTTCCGGAACACGGACAATCTCGCGTACGAGCGAGATGGGAACTCCGTAGGTTTCGCGCCCGATGCGCAGGCCGACGATTTGGAGGTCTCGGGCGATTTTCCGGTCATGCTCTGTCGTGGTCATGTTCGTGCGCTACGCCCGGACGAGATCGGAGTGAAAAGAGTCTTCCGTTTCCTTACTGTTCCTGCGCCCATTTCCGTGCCAAGACGAACTCCGGTTCGATTCACGGGATTCCTGGTCGATGCGGAAACGGTCCATGCTCTCAAGCAGAACGCGCGAGAGTTTGGCCATTTGTTCGGCGGTAGCGGCAAGCTCGGTCGAACTGGAGGTGGACTGTTGCACGATTTCGCGCATCTTTTCCATTGCGCGAACCACGCCCTGCGCACCCGAAGCCTGTTCTTCGACCGAAGAAGTGATCTCCTGAGTAATTTCCGTCAGGCGCGTGGTGGCTTTGGCGATTTGCGACGAGCCACTGGATTGTTCATTCGTGGCGGCACCGATTTCCTGGGCGAATTTGTAGACTTCGCTGACGACGTTGGAGATCTTGCCGAAAGCTTTATTCAGGTCGAGGCCCAAGAGCAAACCATCCTGGACCATTTGCGTACTTGTGGCCATGTTGTTGACGGCCGTGCGCGCTTCATCCTGGATTCCCTGAATGAGTTCGGCGATTTCCTTAGTGGATTGCGTGGATTTCTCGGCGAGCTTGCGAACTTCGTCGGCGACGACGGCAAAGCCGAGGCCGTGCTCGCCGGCACGCGCCGCTTCAATAGCGGCGTTGAGGGCGAGAAGGTTCGTTTGCTCGGCGAGGTCATCGATTACCTCGATGATTTTGCCGATATTGTCTGCGCGCTTGCCAAGCAAGCCGATGATTTCCGAAGAGGACTGAATGGAGGAGCTTGTGCGGTTCAAACCATCGGTTGCTTTTTCCATCGTGGTGATGCCGGTTTCGACTTCGACGCGCGAGCGGTGGCAAATATCGAGCAGGATTTTTGCGGTATCCGCGACGCGCTGGATGGAGGCGACCATCTGTTCGATGGAAGCGGAAGTTTCGGCCACGCTGGAAGCCTGTACCTGAGTGTTCTTGACGACGTTTTGCACGTTGATACTCATTTCGTGCATGGTGCTAGTGACTTCATCGATGGCCGAGGCAGCCTGTATGCTGATTTTGGCGGATTCTTCCGAAGCGGCGGCCATTTGGCCGGCGCCGGCGGCGACTTGCGAAGCAGTGTCCCGCACGCGACGGACGATCTCACGAAGGCCGCGCGCCATGCGTGAAAATGCGGAGGCCATGGTGTCGCGCCTGGAGAGCGGCTCGATTTCCACGGTGAGCTCGCCTTCCGCCACCGCAGCGGAGACACCGGCCATGCGCTTGAGGTGTAAGACCATCGACCGGAAGTTATCGGCGAGGCGGCCGATCTCATCTTCGCGGTGAATGTCGATGTTGTGCTCGAGGTCACCGGCGCTGCCGATTTCGTGTGCCACGTCGATCAGATGATCCAGCGGTTCAGTGACGGACTTGGCCGTGTAATAAGCGATCGCCAGACCGAGAAGGACGGCCAAGAACATTCCGACGGAACCTCCAAACATGCTGATGTTGCTGGCGCGTTGGGCGGAATC
This sequence comes from Candidatus Acidiferrales bacterium, assembly GCA_035945715.1. Classification (GTDB taxonomy): domain Bacteria; phylum Acidobacteriota; class Terriglobia; order Acidiferrales; family UBA7541; genus DAHUXN01. Next base: position 37,468 of record DASYZX010000048.1, on the reverse strand, counting down.
CTTTGCCGCGTTAAGGGACTGATTGCTTCGCGTCTCGGCGTCATCGAGGGTTTGGACGGACTTGCCAACCCAGGAACCTGGGTTCTTTTCGAGATAAAAGACCTGCAAATCTGAAACAGTGCTATCGCCTGAATCGACCTGGTGACGCTTGGCGATCAACGGCTGGCAAAAAGTTTGATTCCAGTCTTGCTCGCCCGCTGCAACCTGTTCGAGGGCGTTGCGGAGGACTTCGTCGCTGGTGTTCGCCTTGGCGGCGGCGATGTACTCGGTGAGGTCGTTTTCCTGCTTGTTTGTCGCGGCCTCGATCCGGGGATCGCCGCTCAACAGGAAGTTGCGGAGGTCGAGGCGGGCTTCCATCATGTCGTAGCGAACCTTCTCGATGACGTGAACGCTATCGAGGGTGGAGGCGGCCTTGTCACGGACGGAGTGTTCGCGGAGGAGCGCCATGAAGATCACGACGAACACGATGGACGAGATCAACAGAATAGAGCCAAATCCGACGAAGAGCTTCTTACTGATGGTCATTGCCCATTGCCTCCCTACGTCCCAGGGGACATGCAGAATGCGGCCCGAGGGTCATCCAGAAACAGGGTGCTATTGCTGCCCGCTGAAATCGAACTCGACAACTTCGACGGTTTCCTTTGGTCCCGGTTCGAACTTCCAGTTCTTCAGCGCTTTTTGGGCAGATTCGACCAGTAGAGGGCTGCCGCCAACCGGGCGCGTGGACTTGACGTGGCCGTCGGGCTCAACCGTGGCCTCTATCTTCACTTTGCCGGTGATGTTCATATCTTTAGCTATGATTGGGTAATCGGGCAGTACGCGATGGCTCACCTTCCGCTTCGTGGCAGAATCTTGGGCCCTCGAGGCAGGGGGCATGATTAGGGCTCCCGCCGCCACGAAAACCAGACTGAACCCCAATACCGTCTTTCTTATCTTCACGGACCTCTCCTTGGATGGGCCTGGATATCCCGTAACCGTGAATGCAAAGCGTGTACCAGTTCTCGGGCCACAATTGTTGAGTTACTTAGATCCGAGATTATATGTAAGCGTCGTATATTCAGTAATTTAGTATTGGGAGAGATGGAGGGCCATAATCTCTCGGCCATTGTATCCGTCTCATCGGGCGGGTAAGAGGCGGGGTAACGTCTCAGTCTGAGAAACTCGATGTGTTTGCAGCCCGTGCATAGTTCAGCAACTCCCGGCGAGCGCTTCTTGACTCAAAATGAGATTGCAGACTACCGTCAGATGTACGGCAGCTCAAAAGTTGTGGCGCAGGCCCTCTCGTCTCCATGCGTGCGAAATCGCGGTCCAGAGTCCTCTCCTTAACCGGCGAAGGCAGTCTTGAGCGCCTTCTTGAGCAGTTGTGCGGGTCCACACGACGTCGCAAGAGCCGAGGCGCAAGTCCCACTATTTGCCGCGCGTTGAAGGCCTATTTTCAGGCGGATGGAGTGAGTTATTGGTGCGCCGACGGGAGCACGAGAGCTGACCGCCTTTACGGGATCGGTTTTCGCTACCCTGGTTTTACCGATCCGGAACTCAAACTGAGAAAGGATTCGCTTTTTTCACGAGCGCTGGCTCGCGGTAGCGCCCTCGAGGCGGGCCGCAGCAAGACTCCCGCATGCTGCTTGGCAGTGGCTGTGGGGCTTCCAGGCGACGCGCGGCACGTCCTGGCGTTTTCCTATCGCACGGCCTCCAGGGCGTTGCGTCAGAGCTTGCAGAATCGTGCCAAGAAGGCCGCTGTGCTCGTGAGCATCGCTTTTCCCGCAGTGAATTCGTCGGCGGATATCGCCCAGGTGCGTGCGCGCAGCTTGATGAACCTTGCATTGGAACTGAAACCTTCGCTGCGACTGCCGGAGTTCGTCGGGCAGTTTACCTGCCGCGCCGGAGAAATCCTGGGAGCGCGAGCGGCAATTCTCGCGCTCACGCGCGGCGCGCAGCTTGAGACAGTGCTTGCGAGTGATTTGCACGGGCCGTCGCAGGCGGTGGATCATCCGAGACTCAATGCGGCGCTCACGAAACTGTCTCAAGAGCACTCGGAAGCGATTCTGCTTGGGTCTGCGACGGCTTTGCTGGGAGCGGAAGCGGCGCGGAGCTTTGGCTGGCATGACATCTGTTTTGTTCGACTGACCGGAGCAGAGGGAGACCTCTTGGGCGCACTGTGCCTGGTGGATCGCGCGAAGGAACTTTCAGAAGCGGACCGCAATCTCGTACAGGCACTGGCGGGACACGCTTCGGTGACGCTGGAAAACTCGCGACTCTTTTCACGGATCGAGCATTCGAAACGGCAATGGGTAGAGGATTTCGACGCAATCAGCAACTTGATTGTGGTGCACGATCCGGCAAACGTGATTCTAAGGGTGAATCGTTCGCTGGCGGACGCGGTGGGATTGCGTCCCTCGGAACTAGTGGGAAAGAGCACCCAGGCGATCAGCGGAATCGCAGCGGACTCGCCTGGGCTGGCTTGCCCGTTTTGCAGAGAATCAGACCGCTCGATGGAGGAGTCGGTGCTGACCTCAGGCGCGCGTGCGTTTCTGGTTTCGACGTCGCGAATTGGCTCGGGAGAAGAGGGATCACGCACGATCCATGTTTTGAAAGACATTACCGAACAGCGCAGATATCAGACCCAGCTGCAGCGTGAGCGCGACTTCAACACAAAAATATTGAACAACACACAAAGCATGATACTCGTGCTCGACACGGCAGGACTGGTGAGTTACGCAAACCGCCGATGTTACGAATCGGGCTATGGAAAGGAGGATTTGCTCGGGAGAATATTTGCAGAATTCGTTCCCCGAAACCGGCGCGCGCAGTTTGACCGGACGTTTGCAAGCGCGCTGCGCGGAATCGGATCGGAAAATATTGAGCTGCCCGTCCTGCGAGGGAACCGAAGCACAGGGCAGTTTTCGATCAGCGTGAGCCCGATGCGCGACGAAGAAGGTCACGTGAATAGCATCGTGGTGGTGCTGACCGACATTACGGATGCGGCAGTGTTGCAGGCGCAATTGCGGCACAGCGAAAAAATGGCGGCGGTAGGCCAGCTGGTGGCCGGGGTGGCGCATGAAATCAACAATCCTCTGGCGGCGATTGTCGGGTATGCAGATTTGCTGCTGGAAAACCGCAGCGTGCCGAAGTCCGCGAAAGAAGAGTTGGAGATCGTGCTGAAGGAAGCCGAGCGCACAAAGGAAATTGTGCAAAACCTGCTGAGATTTGCGCGGCAAATGCCGGCGAAGCGCGAGGCGCTGGACGTTCACGAGGTGCTGCGGCAAGTGCTGCAGCTGCGCACGTATGGAGCGGCCGGCGATGGCGTGGAAGTGAGCGAGCGTTTCGGCAAGAAGATTCCACGGATTTTCGGCGATGCGCATCAATTGCAGCAAGTGTTTTTGAACATTCTGAATAACGCCTATGACGCAGTGCGTGAGTCGGAGCGTGCAGGGAGAATCGAAATCGCCACCCAGGAGCGCGATAACGCAGTTGAAATCACGATTCGTGACAACGGTGTGGGAATTTCAGACGCGGCGAGAATCTTCGAGCCGTTTTATACGACAAAGGAAGTCGGTAAGGGAACTGGCCTCGGTTTGAGCATCTGTTACGGCATTGTAAGAGAGCACGGCGGCGAGGTGATTTGCGAAAACAACACCGACGGGACGGGTTGCACATTTTTTGTTCGGCTTCCGGCGGCGAAGACAGAGGAAACCGCCTCTGTGGCAGGAGCGACGTGTTAGCGAAGAGTGAATTGCGGACTGCGAAAAAACTGGAGAATGCAAAGAGTTATGGCTGGCGACGCCCGCATTAAGTTTTTGGTGGTTGATGATGAGGCCTCCATACGGAAGCTGTGCATGACCATTGGCGAACGGCTTGGATTCGCCGTGTCCGAGGCGGAAAATGGGGAGGCTGCGCTGGTTTTGATTGAAGAGCAGTTGCCGGAAGTCGTGATCGGGGATTTGAAATTGCCGCAGATGAGCGGTGTCGAACTGCTGCGCCAAATCAAGCACATGCTTCCCGCGACGGAAGTGGCGATCATGACCGGGCATGGCACGGTCGAGTCGGCGGTGGATGCGATGAAATTGGGCGCTTACGATTACATCGAGAAGCCTTTCCGCGTCGAGAAGCTGCGGTCTCTACTGCAGCGCATGGCGGAAAAGGTCAGGCTGGTGGCAGAGAATCAGTTTTTGCGGGAGTGCGTGGACGCGGAGACGCGGCTCGATGGAATTGTCGGAACGTCGGCGAAAATCCAGGAAGTACTGCGCATGGTTGCGCGGCTGAAGGACTCGCCGGCACCCGTCTTGATTGCAGGCGAGAGCGGAACGGGTAAGGAACTCGTGGCGCGAGCGATTCATTTCCGGGGGCCGCTGGCGCAAAAACCATTCGTCGCGGTGGACTGCGGCGCATTGGTGCCGACGCTGATGGAAAGCGAGCTTTTTGGCCACGAAAGGGGCGCATTCACGGGCGCGCTCAAGGCGAAGCGCGGACTTTTTCAGGCGGCGAATGGCGGAACGATATTCCTGGACGAGATTGGTGAACTGCCTTTGGAGATGCAAGCGAAACTTCTGCGCGTGCTGCAGGAGAAAGAAGTGCGGCCGGTGGGAAGTAATGAGCGAGTTCCGGTTGGCGTACGCGTGATTGCCGCGACAAATCGAGACTTGGAAGCAGCATATCGCGCGGGCGCTTTCCGAAAGGACTTGTTCTTTCGGCTGAACGTCGTCGTGGTGCATATGCCGGCTCTGCGCGAACGGCGTTCGGATATTCCGGCGCTGATTCGATGTTTCTTGGAGCGGCATGCGCCGGGGGAAAACGTTCAGGTCGGTTCAGCGGTGATGAAGGCGTTCCTTCAATATGATTGGCCGGGAAATATCCGAGAACTGGAGAATTGCGTGGCGCGTGCGCTGGCTCTGGGGGACCGCCAGTCCATTGGGCTGAACGATCTCCCGCCGACGCTCCGCTCGATCCAGGAGGGAGATTTTTCGAGCGAGGATTCGCGCGCCCTGGCTTCCACAGCCCTGGCGGACATGGAGCGGATGACCATTCTCCGCGTTTTCGAGCAAGCAGGCGGCGATAAGGCGCTCGCAGGGAAAATGCTTGGAATCAGCCGCGCAACGCTCTACCGGAAGCTGAAGCAGTACCAGATTCCCCTGAGACCCTCGCGGAAGACGGTTGCAACGGTGCCGCCGGAAGAATAGTGCTACTGCTTTATTTTTGTCTCACGAGCGCGCGTTCGGAATACCGACGAATGAGACGATTTTGTCGCAGGGTGAGACAACGCAGAATTTGGTAGTGCGGCAGGTTATCTAATTCCCGCAATTCCAATGAGTTGAGTTTCCCGGCGACGGCCTGGCTTTGGCCGCACGCGTGCTTTTCCCATGCATTAACGCCGAGGAGAGGGTGTACTTCGGCTAGACAACACCTTTGCGCAAAGGGTTCTGAATTCATGACCAAGCTGGCTGGAAAATCTGTGCCCTCCGAGCAATCACCGGCTTCTCTGAGCGAAAGAGCAGAAGCCATTGCCGGGGCCTGGGCAGAAGCCCGGCTCGTATATCCGCTTTATTTCTATCTTGCAACACATTTCCATCTGGCCGTTCCGCCGGTGCACGACGCGACGCTTGCTGCAGCATGTCCTGCGACAGAGCTTTTCGACCAGGTGATTCGGTGGCTGGACGAAATGGACGCGAAGATCCGGACGAATCAACTGCGGCAATTGCTGCATTCGTTGAAAGACGTCCGGCCAGAGAGCCTGCGCGCGTTAATTCTGCGTTTGCTGCGGCACACCCAAAAAACACCGGTGGATCGCGACAACATCGATTTGCTGCTGGCAACGTATTTTGCACTTTGCGCTCCGGAGGACTTGTACGCGTGCGAAATCACGCTGGGCGACGTGGCGCAAGTGCTGCAAGGCGTTCTGGTGGACGCCGATGCTACGGAACTCGAATGGTGCGGACCACTCAACCAAGTGCTGGACGCGATGAAAGAATGCCGGGGTTTGCGCGAAGTTTTCACCGCGAAACTCCTGGAAAAAGGGCGCGATCTCAAGGATGCGGCAGGGTACATGTTTTACGATCCGGCAGCGCTGGTGGCGTTCACCCGGTTCAATTTTCTGGTGCGGCGTTCGTTCTTCCGTCTGCTTCATGCTGATTTGCGCGCGATACGCGAAGGCCTGACGGAACTGGAACGGCGAGGAATCTCGACGGTCGATTGCCGCACGGCAGGATTGACGCAACAGGAGCCGGTAGCACACCTGCGAGAGATTTCTCTCGCATGGCGGCAGCCAATATCCGCAGACTACGCAGCGGAGTCAGCGAACCGGACATTCGAGCAACTGCTTGCGATTCGCGCTGCAGTAGAGCGTGCGCTGGGAATTGTTCCAGCTGAGATCAAAGTACCGGAAATTGGCTCGGTCGTGCCTCCGGAAAAGCCGAAGCCGAGTGCCTCGGCTGCGCAACAACCAGCGCCGGCAACGGCGCAACAACCGCTCGATCCGCTCGAAATCAGCGAGCCGCCCGCCGCACCAGCACCGAAGCCGCGAGTGGTTACGTTGCCCAACCGCAATCCAGCAACTTCACCGGAAGTTCCAGCAAGCGCGCCACCGGTGCAGCCTGTTCGTCGTGTTGCCGCACCAACGCCTCCGGCAAAACCCATCGCGCCCCCAAACGTTCCACCGCCAGTACGGCAACCATCCACAGCGCCGTCCGCACCGCCTGTGCGACCCGTGCCTGCCGCGCAAATTGTTGCAACACCCGCCGCTCCCGCGGAACGCGCGGATGTTTCGTCAGTCGCGAACGGCAACGTGCTTTCAACGGAACTGGAGAAGTGCCTGGAAGGGATCTGGGAGCAATTGATCGAGGCGCCGCCAGCACGCGGGCGTTCGATGAGTACGGTAACCCTGGGCGACGCGAGAATCCTGCTGTCCGCGTGGGAAGTGAACGCTTTCGTGAGCGATGGAGGTCAGCTTTCGGAAGATCTTCGCCGAGCCGTGGCGGCGCGCGCGCTCGTGGCGCTGGCGCGCGAAGAACAAAAGGCATCCGGTGATCCTGCGAAACTCAACAGCGCAATCGCGCTGGGACGCAAGGAGATGAAGTACTTACAGACGCGTGTGGATGAGGCGCAGCGAATGAAAAACACCGAAGCAGCGGTGAATCTCGGCATTAGCGCGCGGCGGCTGCTTTCGACGATCGAAGAAGTCCAGCCGTAAAGATTGCGGCGCAACATTGCCGCCGGAAAAGCCCAGTCGTTGGAGGATGAAGTGTTGAAAAAAGTTTTGGTCGTCGATGATTCGGTTGCAGCAGTGAAAATGATGCAGGGAATTCTGGAAGAGGGCGGCTATCTCTCTGTCGGCCTGAGCGACCCACTGCGAATCGAAGAGACGATTACGACAGAGCATCCCGGAGTGATTTTGCTCGACGTGGTTATGCCTCAGCGCAACGGATTTCAAATTTGCCGCGACCTAAAAGGGAACGCGTTGTTTGGCGGCATTCCGGTGATTCTGGTGAGTTCAAAAAATACGACGAGCGACAAGTTTTGGGGCCAGCAACAGGGCGCGGACGCATACATCGCCAAGCCGTTCACAGCTGAGGAACTTTTGTCGACGGTACGGAGATTTGCCTGATGCATGACGATTACAAGTGGGAGCACAGCTTCGAGCCGCAGCCGGAGCTGGCCGCGACCGGCTCAGATGGCGGCGAGATGCTCGACCCGACGGAAATGATCGAACCGTTCGATGGAGACGCCCTCATCGAGCGGGCTCCAGAGAGTCAGTATTGCGTTTTCCGTGCAGGACGCGAGCGTTTTTGTCTTTCCGTGCTGACGATTGAAGAAGTAGTTGATTGGCCTCCGGTGACACGAGTACCGCTGGCGCCCTCGTTCCTTATGGGCGTTTTCAATTTGCGCGGATCAATCATTCCGTTGGTGGACATCGCCTTTACGGAAGGCAGGCGGCCAGGCTTGCTGCCGCGGCACGTTGTGGTGGCCTCGCTGCGGGACGAGGCCAGCGCAACGAACATTCGGTTGGGCCTTGCAGCCGACGAAGTGATGGGCACCTACACGGCGGCGGACGATTCGCTGCTCGACCAGATGCCGAGCGAGATTCCGCACTGCCGCGGCATGTTGCGGCACGATGACCGCCTCGCGCTTGTACTCGACTTGAACAAGATGATCGAGGTGTTTCCGGTGCCAGTCATTTGAGATTGCAAGAAGGCGTCAGTTGGAAGAACGCCGCGAGGGATGCGGCCATCACAGCTCTTGATTTCGGAGGATGTTATGAGATCGCGTCTTAGTTCCACCATCTGGGCACTGATTCTGTGGGATGCGGCCGCCCTTGCCGCGGTGCTTGGCTTTGCTTTCCACGCCGGCACCACTGCGAATGGACAGTCGCTCGCGAATTTCTCGGCGCTTCCGAGCGGAGCGTCTTCGAGCCTGCTTTGGGCCGCGGGGCTCGCGATCGCGACGTTCCTGGCGCACGTAATCCTGCTTCCGAAGCGCGTGATTGCGCCCCTGACCGAGCTGGCGAGTTTTTCGGAGAAGCTTGCGGCAGGCGACTCGCGCGCGAAGGCGGAGATCACGGCGACGGACGAGTTCGGTTTCATTGCCGAAAATCTGAACCGCAGCGCCGCAAAAGTCGCGCGTTCGTCGGTCAGCCAGGAGGCTTCGGAATCCTTGCAGCGGAGCATTACAGATTTGCTCAACCTGATCAACCAGGTGTCGCGCGGCGATTTAACGTTGCGCGGCAAAGTTACGAACGATGCGCTGGGCAACGTGACCGATTCGGTGAACTTGATGCTCGACAACTTTACAAAGGTTATCGAGCGGGTGCGCAAAGCGGCAATCGACGTCAACAACAGCGCGAGCCACATTCTATTTGCGGCCGACGAAATGACGACGGGCGCGACGCAACAGGATCAGGAAATCACGAACACCTCATCGGCGGTGGAGGAACTGACGGTCTCGATGAAACAGGTGTCGAATAACGCGGAGGCAAGCGCGGAGGCCGCGCGTCGAGCGCTGGATGCAGCGGAAAGCGGCAACCGAGCGGTACGCGACACGCTCGAAGGCATGCAGCGAATTCGCGCGTCGGTCCAGGCGACTGCGAAAAAAATCAAATCGCTGGGCGATCGGTCGCTGGAGATCTCGGAAATCATCAACGTCATCAATGACATCACGGAACAGACCAACCTGCTCGCACTCAATGCGGCGATTGAAGCGGCGCGCGCGGGCGAGGCCGGGCGCGGGTTCGCGGTGGTTGCCGATGAAGTGCGAAAGCTCGCCGAACACTCACGCAGCGCGACAAAAGACATCGCGGCCCTCATCAAGGCGATTCAGGCCGAGACGAACGAAGCAGTGGTGGTGATGGAGGAAGGCACCAAGGAAGTGGAAGTCGGCGCCAGCCTCGCGGACCAAGCCGGAAAAGCGCTGGAAGCGATTTCGAGTGTGGTGCGGCAATCGGCTGAACTCGTCCAGGAAATTTCGCTCGCATCGAAGCAGCAGGTGCGAGGTACCGAAGGCGTGGCGAACGCGATGCAGATTATCTCCAGCATTACCCGGCAGACATCACAAGGAGCTCGTCAGACGTCGACGACGGTAGGTGACATGGTCAAACTGTCGGAACAACTCAATGAAGCACTCGCTCAGTTTCGTTCCGGCTCCAAGAATGGTTCGCAAGGTTCACATGCGGATGAATTGCGGCCCGAGCCAGTACCGATGGGCGCACGTCGTTAAACATCGTGACCGTCACTGCTGACGCGGGCGGAACATGAAACATCCTACGACCGTTTCGATCACGGATTACGAACTCGACGAGATCCGCACGCTCATCGAGCGGCGTTCCGGCATCTTGTTCGATGCATCGCGCGAGCGCTTTTTCTCGACGCGCATTCGCGAACACATGGCGGCGAACCATTTCGCCCACGGCACGGACCTGCTTCGCAAGGTGCATGCGTCGAATGTTGAGTACGATACGCTGATTGAGCGGCTGCTGACACAAGAGACTTCGTTTTTCCGGTATCCCGCGGTTTTCGAAGCGTTTCAACGAAAGGTCCTCCCCGAATTGCACATGAAAAAATTCTGGGAGAATCCGCGGTCGCTCCGCGTATGGAGCGCGGGATGCGCGACTGGGGAAGAGCCGTATTCCATCGCGATTTCTGTCGCGGATGCGCTGATGTTTTCCGAAGCATGGAACGTGGAAATCCTAGCGACAGACATCAGCAAAAACGCGCTGAAGTCCGCGCAAGAGGGTGTCTATGCGCGCCGAGCCCTTGGGCAGCTTTCGCCACGGCAGCTCGATGCTTACTTTTCCGCGTCCGGCAACGAACATGTGATCAAGCCGAAAATTCGGCGAATGGTTTCGTTTGCACCGATGAATCTGGCGCAGGCAGTGTACCTGGGCCGGCTGGACTGCATTTTCTGCATGAACGTGATGATTTATTTTTCAGAGGCGCGCAGGAATTCGCTGATTCAGCACTTCTACGAATATCTGGAGCCGGGCGGCTACCTGTTTCTCGGCCATTCGGAATCGGTGTCAAATGTTCCCGTGAAGTTTGAGTCCGTCGTGTGCGGGGACTGTATTCTCTATCGCAAGCCGGCGGGCGAAATGATTTGCCGAGGCGCAGCGCTGGTGGAAGGTGCGTTGTGAGCGATCCGGGAAAAGGTGCGATTGAAGTCTTTCTGCAGGAAGCATCGGAGCACCTGCAATTCTTGCGGGAATACGCGAGCATCTTGCAGGAGCCGCAGCCAAATCCGGACGATTTGGAGCGGTTATACATCGCCGCTCACACGCTTTCCGGCACTTCAGCGACTTACGGGTTTCCATTGTTCTCGGAAATTTCAGGCAAGCTTGCGCACGTGTTTCAGTATACGCGTAACGCGCCTCTCAATTCCGACACCATAGCCCCTCTCACGGAGTTTCTGTCGGACGCGATTTCCGTCCTGGAGTTTGATTTGCTGGAAATCAGCGACTCGGCGACGGAAGTGGCGTCGGATATTCAGGCGTTCAAGCAACGCTATGCGTTTGCGTTTCCGGCAGCCGGGCCGGGGTCAGGAGGCGAGTCAGTTTCCGATGGCGTGAGCGCGCCCAGGATCTCCACGCCGCCCGTTGTTCCGCGAACCACAGGATCGTATTACGACCGGCTGCCACTCGACGACGAAGTTGCCGACGAGGTGTTGCAATTCTTCGTGCCGGAGGCGGACGAGCACCTGCAAGCAGTGACGGAGTGTTTGCTGACGCTGGAAACAAATCCGAATCCCGAGGACGTGAACCGGCTGTTCCGCTCGATGCACACGATCAAGGGTTCGGCCGCGCAGGTCGGTCTGCAGCGTATTTCCGCGATTGCGCACCGCGTCGAAGACCTGGTTGGACAGATGCGCGACGGCATCCTTGCGCCGAGCGCGGAGCTAACCGATCTCTGTCTGCAATCCGCCGATGTGCTGAAAAAGTTCCTGCATCATGAATGGTCGAGCGAAGGCGACGCACGCATGGCGGTTGATCTGCTGCTTTCACGCGTTGCTGAATTCCTGCCGGATGAGACTGCCGTGCCGACGGCGCCGGACTCGGTCGGAGACGCGATGGCGCAAGCTGCAGCTGAAGGTGCCGGGCTATCGCAGGCGCCTTTGATTGCGCGTCATGAGGGTCCGCTTGACAGCGCACCGGCCAAGGCGGCGCATTTGAGCGCTCCGCAACTGCACTCTGTGCGGATTTCGCTAGAGCGCTTGGACACAATGATGAATGCCGTGGGCGAGTTGGTCATCAACCGCACAAAAATGATCGGGCGGCTCGCGGAGCTGGAGAAGCTCGTTGAGATTCTGAACTTTTCGAAGTCGCGGTTGGGCGATAAAATCTCAGGATTCCAGGACAAGTACGAGTTCAACTGGGTTGGATCGCAATTCCCGCCGCTTTCGCCGAGCGCAGCCGGCCAGAGTGCTTCAAAAACATCAGCGGACAACCGGCGTGACTCATTCGGTGAGTTCACCGAACTGGAGATGGACCGGTACGACGATTTCAGCATTTTGTCGCGGTCACTGACGGAAATTTCCGCGGACGTAAACGAAGTTCTCGCGCAGCTCGGCGGCTTCATGGGCCGGGTGGACGCGGACATCGATGAATTTACAAAGCTGGCCCATCATCTGCAGGATCAGATCACTCAGGCGCGGATGGTGCCGATCGGCAATTTGTACACCAGGCTTTCACGTACGGTGCGCGACGCCGCGAAAATGACCGGCAAAGAAGTTGATTTTGTATTGGACGGTGCGTCGACAGAGCTTGACAACAACATCATCCAGCAAATTTCCGATCCGCTGATTCACATTGTACGAAATGCAGTTGCCCACGGGCTTGAGATGCCGGAGGAGCGGGCGCAGCAGGGCAAGAATCCACGGGGCCGCATTGCTGTTCGCGCCTATCACCGCGGAAATCATATTTTTATCGAAGTTGAGGATGACGGCTGCGGCATCGATTCGGAAAAGATTCGCACGCGAGCCGCCGAAGCGGGATTTGTTTCCGCAGAACAAGCGCGGCAGATGAATGACCGCGAGTTGAGGAATCTGCTTTTCCTGCCGGGATTCTCCACAGCGCACGAAAAGACGGAATTGGCGGGCCGCGGCGTGGGTTTGGACGTCGTCAAAGCCAATCTGGACGCGCTCAACGGCGAGGTCGAGATACGAACTGAGCCGGGCCAGGGCTCATGTTTCACGCTGAAAGTTCCGCTTACATTGATTATTTCGCAGGCGCTGTTTGTGCGCTGCGGAGCGTCCCTGTTTGCATTGCCACTCGGATTCGTTGAAGAGATTCGGCGCTTGCGCCCCGAAGAGATCGAGGATGTTGGTGGCAAGCTGCTGACGAAGGTTCGCGACGAAATCATAGATGTTGTGCGACTGGACGCGCGGCTCGGGCTGCCGCTACTCGAAACCGTCAACGGATATTTCCGGATGGTCATCGTCAAAGTGGCGGGTCGGCGCGTTGGCTTGGCTGTGGATGAAGTACTACGAAAGGACGAAGTTGTAATCAAGAATCTCGGTGGATTCCTTCGGAACATCCGTCTGTTCCCGGGCGCGACGATTGCGCCTGATGGAAGCCTGATTCTCGCCATCGATTTGCACCGCCTGGTGGCTCAAGAACTCTCTGAGCATGCCTCGCTGGGAGCGACGGCTGCCGCGGCGCGCGTGTTCGCGCCGGGAGCGGCGGCGGTTGCATCGGGCAGCATTCCAACCGAGGCGATTGACGAAGTGCAGGGCGAGCGCGTGGTGATTGTCGTGGACGACTCGATCAGCGTGCGCAAGTTCGTAGGCCGGATGCTCGAGAAGGCTGGCTACCGTGTGCTGCTGGCTTCGGATGGCTTGGAGGCAGCCGAGCTTGTGGCGCAATCGGGGGCGCATCTGATCATCACGGATTTGGAAATGCCGCGCATGAACGGATACGAGCTGATGGCTCACTTGCGGCAGAATCCGGACACACGCCGAATTTCAACGATGGTGGTGACTTCACGAGCCGGTGCCAAGCATCGCGACCGCGCGCTGAAGGAAGGTGCTGTGGCGTTCCTGACGAAGCCCGTACAAGAGGAACAATTGCTGGCTGCCGTGGCGTCAATTTTGGGAGTGGAGAAGGCTGGGCATCGTCGCCGGCCTGTGCCTGTGAGCTGACATGAACGCTGCGGCCAAGAGAATTCGCGTGCTGTTGGCGGACGATTCTTCGTTCATGCGCAAAGTGCTGCAAACGATCGTCAGCAGCGACCCGCAGATGGAAGTCGTGGGCCAAGCGAAGGATGGAAACGAAGCGGTAGCGATGGCGCAATCGCTTAAGCCCGACGTGATCACAATGGACATCAATATGCCGCACCTCGATGGTTTGCAGGCAACGGAACAAATCATGTCGCAGAACCCGCGGCCAATCGTGATTGTGAGTTCAGAGACGCGCGATGGCGCGGCAAGCACATTGACCGCGTTGGAGCTTGGTGCGATTGACTTCATTTCCAAACCTTCGAGCGGCATTGACCTGGACATGAACTCTGTCGGCGCAGAGCTGAATCGCAAGCTGAAGATGGCGGCGAAAGTTCACGTGGTGCGGACGGCGGCGCGCCCCAAGACTCGCGGTGGCGGAGCGCATCGAGAGATGCCTGGGGCCAATACGGAGGGCATTGTTTCTCCGGCGACGAATGGAAGCCGATTCCCCGTGGTAGTGATCGCGGCTTCGACGGGCGGCCCGGCCGCAGTGATGCAGTTGGTCGCAGATATTCCAAAGGACCTTCCCGCCGCGGTTGTGCTGGTCCAGCACATGCCTGCCAGCTTTACGAGCCAATTTGCCGTTCAGCTTGCAGAAGCGACAGAAATCCAGGTGAAGGAAGCCACTGCAAACGAAGCGCTCGCGCCGGGTATTTTCTATGTTTGTCCCGGCTCGCACCATTTGCGAGTGTCGCCCAAAGGGCGCGTAGTGCTTGATAGCGGCGCTCGGATTTCCGGGTACCGCCCGTGCGCAGATGCTGCTATGGAAACTGCGGCAGCGTGGGCCGGCCCCATGACGACGGGTGTGGTTCTAACGGGCATGGGCAATGATGGCTCGCGCGGCGCGCAGGCAATTTATTCGGGCGGGGGAGCGGTGTTTGTTCAGGACGAAGCGACGTCGGTGATTTTTGGCATGCCCGCCGAAGCGATCAAGACAGGATTCGTGACACAGGTGCTTCCTCTGGATCAGATTGCAGCAGCGATTGAAAAGCGGGTGCGTCAACTGGCGACCGCCCCGCAGGCTGTGCTGCGATGAAGATAGCTCCGAGCGAGTCACGGCCGGGACGGCGGGCTTCCCGCAGTGAGCCGGTCATTCTGTTTTCCATCAGCGGTCAAACGTTTGCGATCAATGCAAATGCGATTCAGGAGATTCGCACGACGGATAGCATTTCGGCAGCAGCTGCAGAAGTTTCTGTGCCGCAGATTCCGAAGGTGCGTCATCGGCTGCGGCGCGGCCGGACAGCGTTTCACGTGGTCAATGCCAGTGTTCACTTTGGATTGCCGGCGTCGCGGCCTGCTCAGGTTGTCGTCCTTCGGAATTATCGCATCGCCGTACTGGTGGATTCGATCGACCGAATGGAGACGATGAAGCTGTTGATGGCATTGCCACCCGGGTTCTGTGGACCTGAACGCGCGTGGTACCGGGGCATGACGTTAATCTCGGAAAATATCGTGCCAGTGGTGAATCCGGCAGGATTCTTGACGGAACCGGAGCTCGCGCAGTTGGATGCGGCTGCTACGCAGGCGGCTGAAACGGAGTCCCTTGCCGATCCCGGCGGCGCGGTTCCGATGCCGATGGAGCGGCGTGAATGAGCGTTGCGGTTGAAACGACCACCAAATCATTTGTACTGCTGCCGCTCGGCAGGCGGCGGGTTGCTTTCGCCGCCGAGTCTGTGATCGAGCTAACGGCGCTTGATCGGCTTCAGAATTTCCCGCACCGTACACCGTGGATTTCTGGCGTGCTGGTGCGGCGCAACCGCGTCGTGCCGGTTTACAACATCAGCGAGTTATTTGGCGAAGAAGCGTTTTTTGCAAGTCGTTTTTACCTCATCGCTGAATGGCAGGAACGCGGCGTTCGAGACTGGTGCGCGATTCCAGTTGCAGGAGAGTGCGAGCTGGCTTCGGCGGAGTTGTCGCGGCCTCCGGATGGCCAAGCGAGCTCCCAGCTTCCATTCGTAATTGGCTCGATTCCTGTGAATGGAGAAGAGATCGACGTAGTCGACTTGACGAAGCTCATTCAGGCGCGTCGCGCGGCACCCGCAAGCCTCCGTGCGGAGTCGGCGAGATGACCGTCGCCACAGCGCTGCCGAAAATCCTGCTGATTGACAGCAACGTATATTTCTCGAAGAAGCTGAGCGACGCGTTGAAGACGGAAGGATTCGAGGTGGTAATCAGCTCGCAGGCCGCGTTCGCGCTGACGATGCTGGAATGGAACCGGCCGGCGGCGGTGCTATGCGCGACGAATTTGCGCGAGATGAACGCTTATGAGATTGCCCCGATCTTGCGCGCGGATTCGAAAACTGCAGCCATTCCGATCATTGCGGTGGGAAATGGCGGAGACCAGGCGTTGATGGAGGCGTTTCGATCGGGTTGCGACGATTATGTGGACCGTCGGCGTGCGCCAGAGGACATTGCGGCGCACGTGCGTGCATTTCTGCTGAGCCGGCAGGAGGGTTTCCAGCCGACGCAGATGGTGCCGAGTTCGATGGCCACGCTCACGGGCGATTTGTCGCGGATGGATCTGCCTGGCGTGATTCAAATGCTGGGCCAGGCGCGCCAGACAGGCGCGCTGAATATCAACGCGGGCGACACGGACGGCGTGATTTACTTCGACGGCGGCGAGTTGTCGCACGCGGAGTGCGGTTTGCTGTTCGGCGATGAAGCGGTGGTTCACATTCTGAAATCCTGCGAGGGCGCGGGAGAAGGCGTCTACAAATTTGTCTATGGCACGACGGCTGCGCACCGGACAGTGTTGCGTTCGGCGACGGACCTGATGCTCGACGCAATGCGCGAGCTGGACGAAGCAGCGCTCGACGCCGACGCTGCTAGCAGCGACGAATCGTCCGAAACACACTCGGAAAGCAGCCCAGACAGCGGCCCCGGTAAAATCGAATTGGAGCAGCCATGAGCGACACGCCTGAAACTGCTGCAGGGACCGGCCCGGAGAAAGTTCCAACAGTTTACTTCATCGATGACAGCGCAACGATGCGCGAAGTGATCAAGATTGCCTTTCGCCGCGAGTCCATCAACGTGATTACCTGCCACGACGCCGCGTCTGCCCTTGCGCAATTTGGAGAAACGGCCCCCGATGCCGTGATTACGGACGTAATCATGCCGGGGAAAGACGGCTACGAAGTCTGCGAGCTGATAAAAAAAGACGAGAGCCTTGCGAATACGCCGGTGATTTTGATGTCCGGCGTCGTGGACCGGACGGTGGCGGAGAAAGCAATCGCGGCGCGCGCAGACGAATTGATTCGCAAGCCGTTTCAGCCGCAGGAATTGATCGCACGCGTGAAAAACCTGCTCAACCCCAAGCCGCAGTTCCCAACCACGCAGGAGCGGTCTTTTGCGAACACCGAACCGCGTCCCGCGACTGCGTCGCTCTCCGGGATTTTCGCCATGCCAATTGAATCCGCTCCGGCGCCCACGGCGGTGCGGCCATTTCCTCCGGCCGCGAGCCAGCGAACTGCGGTTCCCGCAGTATCGTATTCTTCGCCGCGGCCGGCTACGCTACCCGCTGAGATTCAGAAACTTAAGTTTGAGATTCAGCGGCTCGAAATGTTGGTCAAAAAGCTTCAGTCGGAACTTGAAGCAGAGCGCAATTACGCAGCCTCGCTCGAATCGCACATGAGGACGCTGCAGGAAGCGGAGTGAGCGGCGGCCAAGCTACAGGTGCCTGAACGCGCGGAATTCGTGAACGATAACGGAGATATCCTTATGCTGAGCCGTCGCTTCGTAGTTCATGTGTTGCATATCGCTGTCTGAAATTTTCCCCGACAATTCCGCAACTGCGCTGAGCACTTCGGGATGCTCCTTCCCAATTCTGCTGCGCACAATTGTGACGGCTTCGTATGGCGGAAAGTAGTGTTGGTCATCCTCTAGGACCGTGAAATCTCCCGTGAGCAACTGGCCGTCTGTAGTATTGCCCGCAATGATATCCACTTGATGTGCTGTGAGCGCGCGATAAAGAAGATTCAAATCCATGATCCGGGGCTCCCCGGCGAATTTCAGCCCATAGGTCTTCACAAAGCCATCGTATCCGTCAGGGCGTTCCACGAATTCGTAGCCGAATCCGGCGCGCCATCCCGGTGAATACTTGGCCGCTTGAGAAATGGTGTCAAGCTGATCCTGCCGCGCGTCCTGCCCGCGAACGACAATTGCGAAGCTGTCGTTGAATCCGAGCGGCGGCTCGGCGATAAGATTGAAGCGGCGGGCGTATTCGTTGCGAACCTTGTCGAAGACGGCCCTCGGCTCTTTCTCCGGAGGCTCTTTCAACACAGCGGTTAGCGCAGTGCCGGTATATTCGACATACATGTCGATGCGGCCCGCGAGCAGCGCTTGGTGGCAAATGTAAGTTCCGGCGAGATAAAAGCGCCGTTCCACGCGCAGCTTTGTTTTTGCTTCGATCTGCTGGGCCAGGAGTTCACCGAGGATTGCCTGCTCGGGGAAATTCTTGGAACCCACGACGACTGTCTCCTGGCGGTTCACGCAACCGGCGAGGAAAACGAGGGCTGCGACGGAAGTGAGGACCAGGCGGCGCATGGATCAGCGGGCATGGCGCAAGCGGCGTTCGAACAGGCCGAGCATGATGTCGGCCAGCAGGGCGAGAATCGCAGCGGGAATGGCGCCTGCGAGGATGACGCGGTTATCGATCATAGCCAAGCCGCGAAAGATGAATTCGCCCAGGCCTCCCGCTCCGATGGCTGCGGCGATGGTCGCGATGCCCACGGTCCATACGGTGGCGACGCGGATTCCGGCGAGCAAGACTGGCAACGACAGCGGTAATTCGACGCGGAACAGAATCTGCGAGTCGGTCATGCCCATGGCTCGCGCCGACTCGCGCACGCTGGGATCGACGCCCTGAATGCCTGCGATGGTGTTGCGGATAATCGGAAGCAGGGCATAAAGCGCGAGCGCGACGATGGCAAGTCGGTCAGCGCGTGCGCCGAGCCACGGCACGGGCAGCAAAAAGCCGAAAAGGGCAAGGCTTGGAATGGTCTCGGCGACGTTTGCGCTGCCGAGGATGGGTTTGGACAGCCACGGCTTGCGCGTGACGGCAATGCCGAGAGGGATGCCCACAGCGATGGCGAGAAGCATGGAAATCACCACCAGCCACAGATGTTCGCCAGTAGACTGCAGAATTTCCATGCGATGAGAGGAAAAGAAATGAAGGAGATTCATTGCGCGCCTCGTTTCTGCGGCACTGCACTTCTTCCAAGCGTTGCGACATAGGCCGCCGCGAGCGGGTCGGTCGTGCGAAGAAGAGTCTGCGGCTCGTACACCCCGGCGAGCTCACCGGCTTCGAGAAGGGCGATACGCGAGCCAAAGAGCAGAGCTTCCCGAAGGTCATGAGTGACGAAAAGAATTGTTTTTCGCAGCTGCTGTTGAATGGCGAGAAATTCCTTTTGTATCTCGGCGCGCGTGAGAGGATCGAGTGCGCCAAAAGGCTCGTCCATTAGCAGAATCGGCGGATCGGCTGCGAGGGCTCGGGCGACTCCTACTCGCTGCTTTTGACCGCCGGAGAGCTCGTGCGGGCGGCGTGCGGCGAACTGCGATGGTTCGAGGCCGACGATGTGGAGTGTTTCGGCGATTCGTTCTTGCACCTTGTTTTCGGGCCAGTGCTCAAGTTTGGGCACGAGGCCGACGTTTCGCTCCACCGTAAAGTGGGGGAAGAGGCCGGCTTCCTGGATGACGTAACCGATTCTGCGGCGTAGGCGGATAGGGTCCCATTCGGTGGTCGCGCGGCCTTCCACTAGGACCTGTCCGCTGTTCGGCACGAGCAGGCGATTCACCAGTTTCAAGGCAGTTGTTTTTCCCGAGCCGCTGCGACCGAGCAGAACGAGCGTTTCGCCTTCGCGAACTCCGAGCGACAGATTCTTGAGAATGGGATGATCGCCGCGCTGGAAGCTAACGTCGCGAAACGCAATCGCGGGCTGAGTTTCGCCGGAATCCATGGCGTGATTGTAGCGTGAATGCTGGGCCGGGAGAATCGAGCGGGGCATCGAAACGCACAAGCTGAATTACCGGTCGCGGTAAACCAGGACTTCGGCAGCGGCACCCTGATGCGCCGGGACGGATACCAAGAGCTCGTGGAGGCCAGGGATGTATCGCGAATTGCGCGCACCCGGGCCAGAAGCAACGCTGCCGAGTGGCTCATAATTGTCGGCGGATTTCTGCTGGAAGACATAGACTCGGCCGTCAGTCCCACAGGAAGCGTAAATGCGCTTATTTCTTGGATCGAAAGTGAGATCGTCGATGCCCTTGCCGATCGTCAGGCCTTGAATTTCTTTTCCCGTTTGCGTGTCGAAAACGGAGATTTGTCCGCTGCGGCAGCCTATGAAGAGACGGTTATTGGCTTCGTCCAGCGCGGCAGGGACATTTTGTTTGCAGAGGGTGACCGGCCAGCTCGTCATGAAGCGATACTTTTCGCGGTCGACCACGTCGAGCTTGTTCTTGCCCGTGTTGTTGACGTAAAGGCGGGAGCTGGTCGTGTCGACGGCCATAGCTTCAACGTGCGGGCTGTCGATTGTGACTTCACCGACTTTCGTGTCCGTGTTGGTGTCAATTACACTGACGAGCGAGGTTGGCTGGTGCGCGTCTTCCCCGCCATTGACGATGTAGAGATAACGCATGGTTTGGTCATAGGCGACTGAGTCAGCGTCAAGTTGGAGCTGGATGGATTTAACGAGGCGATAGTTTTTTCCGTCGAAGACCTTTAGGGCAGCGGCGCCGCCGTCGGTGACGTAGATCCTGTTGACCGTCTCGCGATAGACGATGGCATGAGGAATCTCGATGTCGGACATGCGGTGAATGACGGTTCCCGTTTTCAAATTCAGGACGAGGACTTGGTGCATGCTCTCCGCCGCGAGGAAAAGACGATTGCCTGCAAGATCGACGCCAAAATGATCGAAGCGTCCGGTGACATAGCCAGGTAGCTCAAAGCGATGAATCAAAACGAGCGGAGCTGGCGGCTTAGGAGCCGCGAATGCGATTGGGGCCAACGGAAGAAAACAGGCAGCGACGGTTGAAAGTGCAAATCGCCTGAGCAGGTTCTTGAGATTGGTCACGGGAGTTCTCCAGTAAAAGACAGGAAATAGAATAAGATTGTCGACACCGGATAAGCAATGCAGGAACTACCTGATAAGAGCTAACTTTGCGTCTTGAGATAGGCGCGAATGTTCTGGAGGACGCGAGCGAGCATAACGGGCGTGAGACGGCCGGTGAATGTGTTCTGCTGACTGGGATGATAGGAGGCGAACACACGTGGAAGGCCGGCGGGGAATTCATATACAGCGCCATGGGCGAAAGGACAGGAGGAGTGGGTGGAGATCAGGCCTTGCTCCTTGAGGATCTGGAGATAAGCCTTTAAAGCGATGCCGCCGAGGACGAGGACCGCTTTTGGTTTGAGAATGTGGAGTTCGGCTTCGAGATAAGGGCGGCAGTTTGCGAACTCGGACGGAAGCGGCTTGTTGGCGGGAGGAGCGCAGCGAACGGCGACGCCAATGTATGCCTTGCGGAGAACAAGGCTGTCGCCACGGCTTACCGAAGTGGGTTGACTGGCGAAGCCTATGCGATGGAGAGCGTCAAAGAGGAAATCGCCGGAGCGGTCGCCGGTAAAGGCGCGTCCGGTACGATTGCCGCCGTGGGCTGGAGGGGCGAGGCCGATAATGAGGAGCTGCGCACGTGGATCGCCGAAGCCGGGAACAGGCCTGCCCCAGTAGTCGCAGTTCCGAAACGCGCGGCGCTTAGTGCGAGCGACGGACTCGCGATAACTCACAAGACGCGGGCACTTACGGCAGCAAACGATTTCTTCGTTCAGGATTTTCAGTTCGTTCGCCAAGTTCAAGAGAAGTTCGTCCGAGCCTTAGGCATTTCGCGTCAAATTGACACGGCGGCAAGGCGCAGACTAGCATACTTGCAGCGATTTTCCCTGCTGCCACGGGACAGCGCAAATCGTTGCATTCCGAGAGCGTTTGCGGGCAATGGAAACGAAAACCCAGTCAAAAAGCGTCCTGACGCGTATCGTGGAACGGCGACGCGAAGCGATTGCGCACCGCAAGCGCGTGCTGCCCGATGTGGCACTGAAGCTGGCGGTGGAGAAGAAATCTCCGCCAGTGCGGGATTTTCCGGCAGCCCTTACGCAGGGAGGGTTGAACATCATCGCAGAACTGAAAAAGGCGTCGCCTTCGCGAGGCCTTCTGTGCGCGGATTATCAGCCAGTGAAGACTGCCTTGGAGTTGGAAGCAAGCGGAGCTGCGGCGCTTTCCGTGCTGACGGAGGAGGATTTTTTTCAGGGTTCGTTGGGCGATTTGAAAGAAGTGTCGAAGGCGACGAAGATTCCGATTCTGCGAAAAGATTTTATCGTAGACCCGTGGCAGGTTTGGGAAGCGCGTGCGGCGAGCGCGGACGCATTTCTGCTGATTGTCGCGATTCTTCGAGACGACGAGCTGCGCGAGTTGCTTGCCTTGGGCCGAAAACTTGGAATGGAAGCGCTCGTGGAGGCACATTCGCGCGACGAACTGCTGCGCGCGGTGGATGCGGGGGCGACGATTGTCGGTATTAACAATCGTGATTTGAGAACCTTTGAAGTGAGAATTGAGACGTCGCTCGAACTGGGTGAACTGATTCCGGAAGAATGCGTGGCGGTGAGTGAATCGGGGATTCGCAGCCATACCGATCTAGTGCGCTTGCGACGCGCGGGATTCGATGCGTTTCTTGTCGGAGAGCAGCTGATGACGGCGCCGGATGCGGGAGCGGGACTGAGCAGGCTGCTCGTGGAACAAGGCGGGTAAGCTGAGAAGGACACGAAAGCGCGGGATGGCTGCAGTCAAGATCTGCGGAATTACGAATTGGACTGACGCCAAGGCTGCCATTGATGCCGGTGCGGATGCGCTGGGGTTCAATTTTTATGCAAAGAGTCCAAGGAGAATCACGGTCGCGCGCGCGCGGGGGATCGTCCGGCACATGCCGCGGGATGTGAGTGCGGTAGGCGTTTTTGTGAATGCTTCGATCGCGGACATTTTGAAGACAGCTCACGGGGTGAAACTGGGAGTGCTGCAACTCCATGGAGAGGAAAGTCCGACGACCGTGAAAGAGCTCGCGCGCGACTTTCCGGTGATAAAGGCGTTTCGCATAGGACCATCGTTTCACATAAAGGACTTGGAGAAATATTCGAGCGCGTCGGCATTCTTGCTGGACGGCTTTGACCGGAAGCTCCGGGGAGGCACGGGCAAGAAGTTTGATTGGCGGATTGTGAAGCGAGCGAAACGTTTTGGCCCGGTGATTCTGGCAGGTGGGATCGTCAAAGAGAACGCAGCGAAAGCGATTCGGACCGCAAATCCGTTCGCGATCGACGTTTGCAGTGGAGTGGAACGTTCACCAGGAAGAAAAGACAGGAAGAAGATGCGAGAATTCATGGCGGCGGTTGAGCGCATGCGCGCGGAAAACGAATGACCAAGGCCCTGACCACAGAAAAAGTGCTGCCGGATGCGCGCGGACGATTCGGTGCGTACGGCGGCCGGTACGTGCCAGAGACGCTGATGGCTCCTCTCGAAGAACTGGAGCGCGCGTACGAAGAAGCGCGGAATGACGCGAAGTTTCAAGCAGAACTCGCGGATTTGTTGAAGGATTTTGCAGGACGGCCCACCCCTTTGCAACTGGCGCCGCGACTTACGGAACATTTGTGCGGGCCGAGAATTTATCTGAAACGCGAGGACTTACTGCACACCGGCGCGCACAAGATCAACAATTGCATCGGGCAAGGGCTACTTGCGGTGCGGATGGGCAAGCGGCGGGTGATCGCGGAAACGGGGGCCGGACAGCACGGCGTGGCGACAGCCACTGTGGCGGCGCGACTCGGACTTGAATGCACCGTCTACATGGGCACGGAAGACATGGAGCGGCAACGCTTGAACGTTTTCCGGATGCGTCTGCTGGGTGCGGAAGTGATCGGAGTGGATTCGGGCAGCAAGACCCTCAAGGACGCAATCAACGAAGCAATGCGCGATTGGGTGACGAATGTGCGGACGACGCATTACTTGTTGGGGTCGGTGCTGGGCGCCCATCCGTATCCGATGATGGTGCGAGACTTTCACCGCGTGATCGGCAAGGAAGCGCGGGCGCAGATTTTGGAGATTGAGGGACGCCTGCCGAATTGGCTTTTGGCGTGCGTCGGCGGCGGCTCGAATGCAATCGGCCTGTTCTACGAATTTCTGGGAGATTCGGACGTGAAGATGGTCGGAGTGGAAGCAGGCGGCCGCGGAAGCACGCTCGGCGAGCATGCTGCTCGGCTTGCGGCAACGGCTGGACTGGCGGGCGCAAAGCCCGGCGTACTACAGGGAACGCATACTTACGTGCTGCAAGACGCGGACGGACAAATTGCGACCACACACTCCGTTTCGGCGGGGCTTGACTATCCGGCCGTAGGCCCCGAGCACGCCTGGCTGGCGGAGCGGAATCGCGCGGAGTATACCGCAGTTCGGGACGACGAAGCCGTCGAGGCATTGCGCACGCTGGCGCGCTTGGAGGGCATTATTCCGGCGCTGGAGTCGTCGCACGCGGTCGCGGAGGTGGTCAAGCGAGCGCCGAAATTGAAGAAAGACGAAATTGTCATCGTGAATCTGTCCGGGCGCGGCGACAAGGACATGGAGATTCTGGCGAAGTATGTCTGACCCCGTAAGCACAGCGGCGCAATTGAAAACAAGAATTGGCCGAAGGTTCGAGGAACTGGCGCGCAGAAGCGAGCTGGGACTGGTTGCCTATCTGACCGCGGGCGACCCGTCGATTGAGGCCACCGAACAGATCGTCTTGCGCATGGTTGAGGCTGGCGCGGACGTGATCGAACTGGGGATTCCGTTCAGCGACCCAGTTGCGGATGGCCCGACGATTCAGCGGGCGAGCGAACGTGCACTGCGTGCAGGAACGACGCTGGAGAAGGTGGTCGAGCTTGTAGCCGCGTTGCGAAGAAAAACTGAGGTGCCGGTGGTTTTGTTCGGCTATTTCAATCCGATCCTGCGGATGGGATTGGACAATTTCGCGAGAAAGGCTTCAGCGGCGGGCGCGGACGGAATCCTGGTTACGGACATGACTCCGGAGGAATCAGCTGACTACTGCGGCGCGATGCATGCGAATGGATTGGACACGGTCTTTCTGGCTGCGCC
This sequence comes from Candidatus Acidiferrales bacterium, assembly GCA_035945715.1. Taxonomy (GTDB): domain Bacteria; phylum Acidobacteriota; class Terriglobia; order Acidiferrales; family UBA7541; genus DAHUXN01. Next base: position 12,617 of record DASYZX010000048.1, on the reverse strand, counting down.
CACGTCGACGGATGAACGGCTAAAGAGAATCGCCGCAGCTTCGAGCGGATTTTTATACGTGATCTCGCGCACTGGCGTTACCGGCGCGAAGGACTCCTTGCCGGAGGAACTTCCGGCGATGGTGCGGCGTGTGCGAAGGTTTACGCAGTTGCCGATCGCCGTTGGATTCGGCATTTCGGTACCGGCCCAGGTGACGATTCTGGGGGGAATTGCGGACGCTGTCGTTGTGGGTTCATCGCTAGTTGCCGAAATTGAAAAAACGAAATCCGTGAATCAGGCGGCAGAAAATACCGCAGCTCGCGTGCGAATATTGAAAGAGGCGGCGAAGCGTGGCGTGAGCCGCAGAGGCTTGGCCGAATGAACGGCGCCGGTGAGTTTCGCCGTGTTGCGATCTTGGGTGTGGGGCTTATCGGGGCGTCGTTTGGCGCGGCGATTGAGAAGGCGCTGCCGGGCATTTCGATTGTTGCGTACGACAGCCCCGAGGTCTTGCTGAGGCTTCGTGAGAGCAAATTTCGATGGGAGAATTCAGCGGATTTAGGCAGTGCGCTTCGAGGCGCCGATTTGGTTTGCCTTGCATTGCCCATTGGTGCGGCAATCGAGATGTTGCCGCAGATTTCGTCGAAGTGCGATTCGAGTGCGCTGGTCACTGACGCCGGAAGTACGAAAGTAAGGATGTGCAAAGCGGCGCAAAGTGCTTTTGGCGATGGCGCGAAGTTTCTCGGCGGACATCCGATCGCTGGAAGGGAATTGAGCGGACTGGAACACGCGGATGCGGAATTGTTTCGTGGAAGACCCTATGTGCTGGTCACCGATGATCCGGCGAAGGAAGTAGAGAGCGACTCGCGTGTGCGGCGGTTTGTGGAGCTAGTGCGGGGGATCGGTGCAGAACCTGTCTGGTGCGATGCGGAAACACACGATTGGGCCATGGCTGTAGTTTCGCAAATGCCGCAACTCGTTTCAATCGCGCTCGCGCGTGTGATTTCTGATGAAACAGATGAAACAGGTTTGCCAGCCAGGTTGGCGGGAAGCGGACTGCGCGACATGTTGCGAACCGCGGGCAGTCCTTATGAGATCTGGCGCGACATTTGTATGACAAACACGGAAAACATTGAGCGTTCGCTCGACCGAGTGGCGCAGGCAATTGATTTTCTCCGCGCACACTTGACAAGCCGCGACCTGGAGACCGAGTTCCATGGCGCGAATGAGGTATACAGAGCATTCCACGAAACTCCGTCGCGCGACGATGAGTTGCAGACGAGCGAGCCGCTAAGCGGAGCAAGCGCGGATGGATAAGCGGGTCGCAAATGCAGAAGCGGCCATCGAGAGTGTCCAGGACGGAGCCACAATACTCGTCGGTGGATTTGGAATGTGCGGCGTGCCTGAGCATTTGCTGCGCGCCTTGCGCGCCAAGGGCACAAAACATCTGACCTTAGTGTCAAACAATGCGGGAACCGACAATTACGGAATTGGATGGCTGCTGGAGTCGAAGCAAGTGAAGAAAATGATCGCGAGTTACGTCGGCGAGAACAAGCGATTCGAGAGCCTCGCGTTGAGCGGCGAAATTGAAGTGGAGCTGAATCCGCAGGGAACTCTCGCCGAGCGCATGCGCGCGGGAGGGGCAGGCATTCCGGCGTTCTTTACCCCGACCGGATATGGAACGCAGGCGGCGGAGGGGAAAGAGGCGCGCACATTCGAGGGTAGGAATTACGTGATGGTTTCGTGGCTGCGCGGTGACTTCGCGTTCGTCAAAGCGTGGCGAGGCGACCGCTGGGGAAATTTGATGTACCGCAAAACGGCGCGAAATTTCAACGCGGTTATGGCCACTGCCGGAAAGTACGTGATTGCCGAAGTGGAAGAATTGGTTGAGCTGGGCAGTCTCGCGCCGGACTGCATTCATACGCCCGGCATTTTTGTCGATGCGATTTTTCAGGGCGAGCATTACAACAGGCCGATCGAGAAGAGGACACTTCACAAGGACTGAGGCTTGAACGGAAAAACGGTGGTGACTGCAAAATATGAGTAAGGACATGGACAAGCGGGAATTCGTGGCACGGCGCGTTGCGCGAGAGCTTCATGACGGAGACTATGTAAATCTTGGAATCGGCCTGCCCACACTTGTGCCGAACTTTCTTCCGCCGAATGTCGAGGTGGTATTGCAATCCGAGAACGGGATGCTCGGCGTTGGGCCGTATCCGCGCGGGGGCGAGGAAGATGCGGACTTGATCAACGCGGGGAAAGAGACGATTACCGAGATTCCGGGCTGTTGCTATTTTTCGAGCGCGGATTCGTTCGCGATGATTCGCGGCGGACGGATTGATGTGACCGTGCTGGGTGCGTTGCAGGTTGATGAAAAGGGAAACTTGGCCAACTGGGCGATTCCCGGAAAGATGCTCAAGGGAATGGGCGGCGCGATGGACCTGGTGGCAGGGGCCAAGCGCGTGATTATCGCGATGGAGCACACGAACAAAGACGGGCACCCAAAAATTATGAAGCAGTGTACATTGCCGCTTACAGGCGTCGGCGTCGTCAAGATGATCATCACCGACTTGGCGGTAATTGACGCTACGCCCGAGGGCCTGGTGCTCCGCGAAATTGCGCCGGGGATCACGGCGGAGGGTGTGCAACAAGCAACGGAAGCGCGGCTTTGTGTGTCGCCGAGTTTGCAGACGATGAAGGTGTAACGACCTACGCAGCATCAGTGCACTCCGCGATGCCAGTGCACTTGAGTAGGTCGCCAAAGGAGATTCTGGGATGAAGATGGAGCCACATTCGATCGTCATCGTAAGCTTGCACAGTCCAAAAGAGCGGTTGTGGGGCGAACTGGTTGAAGTGAGCGTGGCGGGAGTGACGATTCGAGGGATTGACTTGGATTCATTCGATGATTTCATCCGGCAGGTGCTGCATCCCGAGGGCGAGCGAATTGGTTTACCGACGCTTTTCTTTCCGATGCAACGAGTCGAGCGAATCGCGCTCGATGAGCCGCGCGGATCGATTCCTTCGCTGGCGGAGAAATTTGCGGTAAGAGTCGGCCAAACACTGGCGGATTATCTCTCGCAATTTGCTTGAGCTTGATGTTCTAGTTAAATTCCATGGCAAAACAAGTATTCTCAGTTCCGAATCAGCTCACGTTCTTGCGGCTTGGCTTTCTACCGTTTTTCATCATTGCGATTCGGTACAACAGTTATGGTTGGGCGCTCGCTATCTTGATCGCGGCGGGATTGAGCGACGGACTGGACGGCCTGCTGGCAAGGAAGCTCAATCAAAAAACGCAACTCGGCACGTTTCTCGACCCGATCGCCGATAAGCTGTTGCTGTCTTCTTCTTATTTGATGCTTGCGTTCAAGGGCAAAATTCAGTGGTGGCTTGCAATTCTGGTTCTAGGCAGAGATGCGCTGATTCTGATCGCGTGTGCGGTGATTCTGCTGGTGGTTGGTTATATGACGTTTCCACCGAGCGTCTACGGGAAGCTGAACACGACCTTTCAGATTCTGCTCGTGCTGGTGGTGATTCTCGTGGCGCTGTTTCCGAATCACCTGCTGGGTGACATACGATTCTTGCTGATTCGTCTGGTCGCCGCGTTCACGATCTTTTCGGGATTCCATTACAGTGTGACCGTTGCGCGGAAGCTGTGAGGTTAGCTAGAAAAAGAAGACGTGGTTGCTCCAGAAAATCATCAGTGCAAAACTAATCAGAACGACAGCGGCAGTGCTCCAACCGAGGGTATACGCGCGTTTCCGCTCGATGGGCGTTTGAGGTTCGCGGTCAAGCATCAGCCTTCCAAGAATAAGGCCAGTAATGCCACCGCCCAAGTGAGCCATGTTGTCGATGCCCGGAAAGAAAAAGCCCCACAGGATCAGGTAAATAATCCAGCGGTACACATACGAGCGCAGTTGCTGCATCCCGGCTCCACCGCGACGAAACGTGATTGCCAGGAGCACGCCGATCAGCCCGACAAGAGCGCCCGATGCGCCGATGCTGAAGTGACCAAGGAAGCCGCTAAGCACATAACCGCCGATTCCGGTGGCCACGTAAATGAACAAGAAACGGGCCGAGCCGTAGAGCTCTTCAAGGACGGGGCCCAGATCAATGAGCACCCACATATTAAAGCCGATGTGCATAAGGTTCGCGTGCAAGAAACAGGCAGTGACGAAACGCCAAGGCTGGGCCCTATCAATAGGAAACGGCATCGACGCGCCGAGACGTTGCAGGACCCCGCTGGAGACATTTCCAAGGCCCAATAACGTGTCGAGAATTCCGCTCCCCTGGGGAGCCATTGAGGCGCCGCTGTGAATTGTGAACAGCAAGCTGATGCCATAGAGGATGCAACACGCGAAAAGAACAAGGTAGGTGACCGGTGCGTTCGCCGGCATGTACTTGCTCAGCGAGCGGCTCATTGCCGCCATGGAAAAAGTGAGACTCGCGCCGCACTGATGGCAGCGATTCGCTGTTGACCCGACGAGCGTGCCACAGGCGGGGCACAAACGCGGACGCCGCTGCTTCTCCTGGGAGCCGAACATGGAGGAGAAGCTCTCGCGCAACCTGTCAATTTTCCAGCGCCAACGGAGCGGAAGAGGCAATGGGTTCCTTGCGGCGACTTCACCGCGTTCCTATAATACCCAAAATTTGTTAAATGACGAGCTTAGGTGACGACGAAAAGGCATTGGTGTTCGTGCGAAAGGAGCAGCCGTTGACGCATGGGAGCTTTGACCGCAAAGGAATTTTACTCATTCTGATCCTTGCGCTGGTCGTCAGCGGCTGCGCTGCGCGACGTCCTCAGGCGACTGCGCCTGCCACCGCTCCTGAGCCGTCCGCGGGCGCGCCGGCAAACAGGCCGGCACGATCATCAACAGCGGGCAGGCGAGCGCCAGCGGCCGCTGTAGGGGGCGAATTCACGGAAGAGGGAGTCGCGTCTTGGTACGGCGCCCAGTTTAACGGACGCCGGACGTCGAATGGCGAAGTCTACGATATGTATCAATTGACGGCCGCCCATCGCACGCTGCCTTTCAATGCGGTGGTGCGCGTAACGAACTTGAGTAATGGAAAACAGGTCAACGTCAGGATTAATGACCGAGGGCCCTTTGTGGCGAATCGGATTATCGATTTATCGTATTCGGCGGCAGAAGCTATCGGAATGGTCGGCCCGGGAACTGCGGAAGTCCGGTTGGACGTGATGGCGGGTCCGGATCCTAACGTGGGTTTTTTTGGCGTACAAGTGGGCGCGTTTCAGGTGAAAGAAAACGCCGAGCGGCTGCAGAGACGACTGAGCGCGCGGTACGCACCTGTGACGATCGTCGAATTTGATTCACCGAATGGTGTGTATTATCGCGTTCGCGCGGGACGCTTGCCGAGCGAAGCTGCGGCGCGGGAATTAGCGAATCAGCTTCAGCAGCAAGATGGGGCGGTGGCGCTCGTAGTTCGGTTGGACGACTGAACGGGGCTGTTTGGTCTCCACTCCGAGAAGTTGCAGGATGTCACTTGTGCTTCATGACGTAAACGCCTTCCCAATCCGCCGGTGGTTCTTCGGCCAGGTATTCCTCGCATCGGGAAAGAAATACACGAGCAGGTCCGTCGTCTGGCCACCGCAAAAGCGCGCTTTCGAAACATCGCTTTGCCTCGGCCCAAGCGCGAAGTTTGTAAGCCTCGTGCCCCTTGGTGAAAATCTCCGCCAGTTCTTCCAGGTCTCCGGCGGTTTCGCGCCGGCCCATCAGTTCGTAGATCGTTACGGGCAGCAGTTTCCCTTTGACGCGAATGAGATCCAGTTCGCGCACGAGAAAGGAGGTGTCGCGCAGCGCGATGTAAGTGGACTCAGAAAGAATAATATGCGTCGAGTATTCCTTGTTGAGGCCCTCCAGGCGAGAAGCAAGATTGACCGAGTCTCCCAGAGCCGTATAGCCGTAACGAAGCTGTGAGCCCATGTTGCCTACCGAGGCGACGCCGGTGTTGATGCCGACGCCGATATCAATGAGCGGCTGGCCGCGCTGCTTCCATTCCTTGCGCAGATCGGCGAGGCGAGCCATCATTTTCAGCGCGGCGCCAGCAGCATTGTCGGCTTGGTCGGCTTGTTCGAAAGGCGCGCCCCAGAAAGCCATAACGGCATCGCCAATGTATTTGTCCAGAGTGCCCTGCGTGGCAAAAATAACCTGAGTCATCTGCGTGAGATAGCTATTCAGAAGTGCCGCGAGATCTTGTGCGTCGAGTGCTTCGGAGAGAGTTGTAAAACCTCGGACGTCGCTGAACAGGATCGTGATGTTCGTTTTTCGTGGCTCTACAAGCCTCGGCTCGTCGAGAACCCGGCGGATTACTTCCGGACTGACGTATTGTTGGAATGCCCCGCGCACGCGGCGTTTTTCGTGCTCCTCAATGAGAACGCGATAGAGGCCGACGAGGCCCACGTTCGGCACGAGCGTAAAAAGCGCCGGGATCGTGAAATTAAGCCACCAATTGTGAAGAAACGCCCAGTAGACAAGTGCCGCAAATGGGACAAGCAGCAGCAACCCGGCGAAGAGCCAACGCGGCTGTGCGAGGGCGAGCCAAACGCCGAGAGGAATTCCAAAAAGGAAGATGAAGGACAGGTCCGCAAGAACCTGGGCGGCGCCGTGATACAGAAAATGGTGGTTCAGCACGTTGTCGATAACATTGGCGTGGATCTCGACGCCGGGGAAATCGAGTCCGCCGAAGGGAGTCGTACGGAGATCGCCAATGCCCGTGGCGGAGGCTCCAACGAGTACAAGCTTGCCTTTGAATGTTCCAGGCGGGAAATTCCTGCTGGCCACGTCCGCGATGGAAACGTAAGGATACGTGTGCGAGGGGCCGTGGTAGTTGATCATTAGCCGGCCAATTGGATCGGGAAGAACCGTCGCGTAAGAACCAAACTCCAGAGCCACGATGCCGTTCGGGCCGTAATCAAGAACAGTCTGCTGGTCCGTAAGATTCAAGAAGAGGCGAAGCGCTTGCACGTCCATCGATGCATAGAAGTCCCAATTGGCAGAATTGGGATCCATTCCGTAAGGAATCGCCAGCAACGCCCGCCGGACCACGCCGTCTGCATCCGGCATAACATTAAAAAAACCGGAGCCGGCGCGATCGGAAGCCAATGCCCCGGTGAAAAGGTCCTCATTTGCTTCCGCGCCCTTCGGTATGAGATCAAACGCGCCATAATCCCGAATCAGGCGATTGTAACTGGCGGGGCCTCCCGAGGACTTTAGCGCGCGGACCTGCGGGTACGGAAAGAAGGAGATCAAATCAGCGTAATGCTTCAGCGCGTCCGGTGATACACCCTCGAGGTCAGCTTGTGTGTAAAGGAAATAGTTTCCCAGCACGATGCGGCCGAACCGCTGAATGGAGTCGGCGAACTGCTGGTCGTAGTTGTATGTTTTTTCCAGGTTGTCAATCGTTGCAACCACTGAAGCATTCCCTTGCGCAGGTTTTTTTTCATTGGCCAGTTGATTGCGTAACGTTCGCAAGGGAGCAAGAGTGTCGTCAGGCTTACTGAAAGTAATATCAAACGCAACGACGCTGGCGCCATCGGTACCAAGATTGTCGAGCATTCGTGCAAAGGCATTGCGAGGGAATGGCCAGTGGCCGAGAATTTCCTGTGACCGCTGGTCGATGTCCACGATGACAATGCGCGGATCAGGTCGCACTCGGCCGCGGAACTGGAAGCGTGTATCCAGGCTATTCAACTCTAGGCGAGACACAAAATTAAATGTGGGCGTCGGCCGTTCTCCAATGAAGGCTGCGAAATACACAAAGAACGCGAAGGCGGTGACTGCTAGGCTGATAACGAGCGAACCCTTGTGCCTCCACCAAGCGGGAATGACTTCAAAGAGTTTGAAAGTTCGCTGGCTCATGGGCCGGAATCGCGACACCGGTTTCGAATGGACGAATTAGCCTGAGAAGTGCAGATGCGAGCTAGGCTAACAAACAAGAAACAGTGGTTCAAGAACAGCGAAATACGCCGTTTCTTGGATGGAAATGAGGATGGTAAGTTTTGAACTACGCGGCGACATTACCCGCCGGGGAAGCACGGTAGAATTGAGGAATGCTGAGTCGGCGAGTGAGAAGGCTGACGATCTGGAGCTTTGGTTTTTCAGCGTTCGGTTTGATTGCAGCGCCAATGCATGCCCAGAGCGCAGACCCGCAAAATCAGTATGCGATTATTTTGCCGCTGAAACTCATCGCAGGTCAGCCGGCGACATTTGCGGTGCTCACGGCGGATGGGCATGTCGCGACAGGCACAAAGGTTGTGCTCTCGAACGGAGAAGTCGTGACCACGGATGAAAGTGGCCGCGCTCATTTTCTCGTGCCATCGGATGTGGGAGTGATGTTTGCTCGCATTCCCGGCACGGAAGTGCGTGAGGCAGCAGACGTGCTGCCACAAGCGTCGAGTAACGGCAATTTGCAAGTCACACAAATCCCGAAGATGGTGTCGCTCGAAAATCATTTCGCAATCAACGGCCACGGCTTCCGAGGCGATGCAGACCGAAATCGAATCACGATGGACGGGAAGGCTGTCTTTGTTTTTGCATCTTCGCCGATTCAGTTGATCGTTATGCCTGCCGCAAATCTGTCCCCCGGACAGGCGAATTTGACGATCACAGAAGGGGCGGCAGAAACAGTCACAGATGTGACTCTCATAGACATCGCCTCTTTGAGTTCCTCAAACCCTCAAATTCGTAGCGGGAAAAGGACGGAGATTGTCCTGCTTGCACGCGGCACCGAGTCGCCGCTCAATCTCAGAATCCAGAGCTTGAGTCCACAAACGGTGCAATTCGTGCAGGGTTCCGAAGCCTATGTTCGCACGACTGGAGGGTTGGATAATTCTGCTGTTCTGCAGTTGAAAGGAGAAGGCGCGGGACCCTTCTCCTTCGCTATAAGTCTCGAGAGCACGTCTGAGAAAGCGAACGTTTCGGTGGCACGCGACTTTCTTGCAGCGGCGCAAAAGACAGCTGAGCCGAATGTCGCGAATCGCATCCAAAAGATCCTGCGAAGACTCCGCGCAAAGAATATTGATCTAGCGAAAGTGCGGAACGATTTGCAGCAGACACCAGCACAAGGCTCGGGCGATTTTCAGGCACTGATTCGCGCATCGCGGCGAGCGCTCAATGACGAATAAAGCACGAAGAATGCGCCTCTAAGACTTCGCTGGCTCCAGCGCCGGAGCAGGGCTTTCCGGGAGAGCGCCCTGAGCCATTTGCTCGATACTGCCCTGCACGCGATCCAGTTTCCGTCCCGCATCGTCGTGACACTGCTGAGCGTGGCGCAGATGGCTGCCAAGCGTGTCGTACATTTTCGCGAAGGAGTCGAGCTGAGATTGCAGGCCAGCCAGCCCGGCAAGAAGATGTCGCGCATTTTCCGCCACCTGCATGCCCTTGAGGCCTGTCAAAATAGCGCTTACGTAAGCGTGAAGAGTATTCGGCGATACTGCGAAAATGCCCCTGACGCGGCAGTAGTCGTCCAAACGTCCGAGTTTGGCGTCTGAGGTCATCAGCAACTCGTAGTAAACGCCCTCCGATGGAACGAACATCAGCGCGACATCGAGAGTTCCTTCATTTGGCAGGATGTACTTCTCAGCAATGGACTCGGCGTGTTTCCGCACCGCTTGAAAGAACTCTTTCCGCGCATCCTCTCCGCAATCGACCAGACGCCGATAGCTCTCCAGCGGGAATTTTGAGTCAATGGCGATCATCTTGTCGCCTGCGCGAATCACGGCGTCGACGATCGCCCCGGTGAGAAACCGGTATTGCGTCTCGTAGGCGCTAAATGGGAGGGCATCGGCGAGCAAGGTCTCGAGGGCCACTTCGCCAAGCGAGCCACGGGTTTTCGCGCCGCCCAGGACAACTTGCAGGGTTTGAGTGGCGTTCGAGAGGTCGCGGCCGGCCTGCTGGATCTCGCCCAGCTGTTTGCCAAGATGGCTGAGAACTTCTTGGGAATTCCGCAATTCGGCAGCAACAGCTGCTTGGGCCTGAGACACCAGCCTTCCCGAACTTGCAAGACCATCCTGGAGGGAGGAGTTCACTTGGCCCAGTTGCTGAAAAACTGTCTGCATGACCTGAGCCAATTGGGTATTCATCGCCTGGGAGTGCGCCATTAGGGCTGTTTGCAATAGGGTGCCTATTTCCGCGTCCGCCGCGTTCTGACGGCGCGAGAACAGCAGCGTCAGCGTAATAGCAAGAAGGATCCCGAATGTCAGGATGATTGCAATGAACAGTCCCGTCATAAGACCTCAGCAAGGCGAACAAATAGTGAAAGTCTCAGCTACTATATCGCACTCCTGGCAGTGTGAATAGCTTTATGTGAGGTATCCGGAATTGGTCTCGCGGCTGGTTTTCAGCCAATGTGGACGAGGGGTTCGGGACTGATCGTTTGCGGACCGCGCCAGCCATCCAGGACGGCCACCTGGTGGACGCACGACACGGTACACCGCGGCGCGCAGGTCTTTTTCGTATAGAATTCGCGATGGCGGCGCTCCGTTGAATACTCACTCAGGGGAATGCCCGGATAGCCTCGCTGCTGCGAACAATAGTGAACCAGTCCATTCTCGCAAATGTAGAGGTAACGCGAGCCTGCGCGGCATCGCCAGGTGTTCTCGCGTCCTGCTGCGATATTGTGCTGAAAAGAATTGACGCGCGAGAAGGACCGTTTCCCGAGGCTCATGATTTTCTCGAAAATCTCGCGCTCATGAGCATCGAGCGGTCTCAGCTGGCCGTTACCGTCGTGAATGATACCGACCGTGGACGAAAAACCGAGTGCGACGGCGCGTTGCGCGACGACCAGCGCGTCATCCGGATGGTTGATCCCGCTCCCGAGAACCGAATTGATGTTGACATGAAAGTCCGCGTGCTCCGCCAGAAGCTTCAGCTTCTGATCGAGGACCTTGAGGCTCTTCTTCGAGACATCGTCCGGCTGGACGTTATCGATGCTGATTTGCAGGAACTCAAGGCCCGCGCGATTGAATCGCTCGATGCGGTCCGCGGTCAAAAGATAACCGTTGGTAATGATTCCGGCGATGGCGCCATTGTGCCGAATCCGGCGAATGATTTCGTCCAGGTCGGGATGCAGCAGCGGCTCCCCGCCGCTGATGGTGATCACCGAGGTGCCAAAGGAACCGAGCCGGTCGATGCGTCTGCACATTTCGTCGAGAGGCACTGGCTTCGAGAAGTCATCGAACTCATTGCAATACGTGCACGAAAGATTGCACCGGCGCATGGGGATGATATGAGCCAGCAGGGGATGCTTCGTAGACAGCAGCGCCTTGGCGATCATGCGCCAGCTTTGCACTGTTCGGTGCGCTCCGAGCAAACCCCGTCTAACTTTCCGGTGAAAACTCATAGTCCAAGTGGCTCTCGGCCGCGAATGGCTAAACATCCGCGAAATGCTCACATATCATGCTAACAGTCGAGAGGGACGCGCTCAAGTTTGCAAGCGGATTGGGGTGCTTCTTGCAGGGGTAAGCCCGCACTGTTCTTCTCGCTCGCCGCATTTTTCGCCCCGGCTTTAACCTTGGCCCATGCGTGCCAGGTGCATCATGAAGCCTTGGATTGCCATGTAGATCAGTGAGAATATCTGTTGTTCACAGTATGGACGAGGTCCCAGCGATTCTCTTACGGCCACAGAATGCAGAATGCCTTTTGCTGCTGGCGCACGGCGCAGGCGCCGGAATGACTCATCCATTTATGCAATCCCTCGCGAGCGAACTCGCGGCTGAAAGAGTAGCGACATGGCGATTCCAATTCCCCTATATGCAGCAGCGGCAGAAAACTCCTGACAAGCCGGCGGTTCTCACAGCTGCCGTAATCGCGGCGGTACACGACGCCTCGGAAGCGGCTCCGGACCTGCCGCTCTTCGCCGGCGGGAAATCGCTGGGAGGACGAATGACCTCGCTCGCGGCTGCGGAACACGGCTTGGGCAATGTTCGAGGTCTCGTATTCTTCGGCTTCCCGCTACACGCGCCGAATAGACCAGGAACGAAGCGTGCGGAGCACTTGCGGGAGGTCAGACTGCCAATGCTTTTCTTCCAGGGAACGCGCGACCCATTCGCCGACCTCAGACTCTTGCGGCCGATTTGTAATGAGCTTGGCGCGCGAGTGACATTACACGTAATTGAGACAGCCGATCACTCGTTTCACGTGTTGAAGAGCTCGGGTAGAACCGATGCGGATGTTCTGCAGGAATTAGCTCGAACCGTCGGCGTGTGGGGCAAGTCGTAGAAAAGAGCCGTCAGGGCGAGATAAAACGAGGTATCGACCAGAGCGGTTGCAACGCCCAACCGAAACAAAGACTCATGTGTCAGGATACGCGAAGGTTTTGGACGAGTATCGACGCGATGCTATCAAGAAATTAGAGGAGTATCGGCAAGACCATCAAGCAAAACCGGACGAGCCGACCACCGATGTCATTATTCAATGATCCGCGAGGAACACGCGAGGCCCAGGTCGAGCGACTACTACGAATCTACTACAGTGGGCCTATTGCAGCCGTTTCGAGCATTCGACGCGACCATCGCAAATTATGTACAATCAAGCCGATAGCGTACTGTGGGGCTGTAGCTCAGACGGATAGAGCAGCAGTTTCCTAAACTGCGTGTCGGGAGTTCGACTCTCCCCAGCCCCACCAGT
>DASYZX010000047.1:0-150267 GCA_035945715.1 Candidatus Acidiferrales bacterium | reverse complement strand
CGGGAAAAAAAAGGCCGTGGGAATCAATTTGAGTCCAGAAGTCCTGGATTATTTCAAAGGGTTAGCGGAAGAGACGAGACTGCCGTACCAAAAATTGATTGATCTTTATCTGCTGGATTGCGCGAGAAGGCGGAAGAAACTCGCAATAAAGTGGGTGGCCTAACTCGCAGGGGCAAGGTTTATGTCAGAATCTACCGCCCGGATTGTTCCACCTGTTCCAATTGTCTTGGTAGGGCGGCTGCAACACCGTGCATCTGTGGGGCTTAACCTATCATTCGATCCTCACCGCCTCGTACCAACCATCCCACTGGTAGGAATTTGACGAAGACGCACGGGGGGCAAGAGGGGCACATGAGACCCCCATCGTCTGAGACCATGAAGACCTGAGAAAAAATGGTGAAAAACTGATTTGTCGTCCGGCTCGATAGCCCCTGAGCAGCAGGGAAATACCGGATAGGCAGATCGAGTCTCGCAGAATAGACTTGCATGAGATTCGGATCTCGGCGTTGGTCGGAGGATGAGGATGCGCTCGCTCCGAGACGTTCTCTGAAGGCCGTTTTACTCCGTTGTGACTCCCAGCCATTTTTCGAGTTTGCGAATGAGAGTCCGAATCCAGGAGAACTCGGATATGAAACGAAGGTCTTCTTCATGCTCATGGCTGTTATCGGTGCTGAGCGCAGCAGGTCTTCTGTCTGCGTTGCTCGTCGCTGCAGGGCAAACGTCGCGCGCACAGGATCAGGACCAGCAGGATCCCCCAACGCGAGTAGCGCGATTGAATTACATGCAAGGATCGGTTTCCTATCAGCCGTCGGGGGATCAGGATTGGCTCGAAGCCGACGTCGACCGTCCGCTGACGACGGGCGACAATCTTTGGGCGGATCAGCATTCGCGGGGCGAAGTCCACATCGGAAGCACAGCGCTGCGTATCGGAGACCAAACGGGAATTTCCTTCCTGAACTTGAATGATCAAGACGTGCAGGTGCAGCTGGCGCAGGGTTCGCTCGAGATCAATGTGCGCGAACTCGGTCCGAATGAAGCGTACGAGATCGATGCGCCGAATCTAGCGTTCTCGATTTTGCGACCGGGCGAATACCGTTTCGATGTAGATCCAAACAGCCAGGCAACTCGGGTGACCGTCTACCGTGGGCAGGGAACCGTGACAGGCGGCGGACAAACGTACAACATCACGCCGGGGCAGAGCGCGAACTTCTCGGGGACGAACGAACTCTCGGAAAACATGCAGCCAGTGCCGGGACCTGATGACTTCGAGAACTGGGCGCGTTCCCGCGAGTACCGGGAAGAGCATGTCCTGTCTGCGCGATACGTGTCGCCTGAGATGACCGGATACGAAGACCTGGATGAGTATGGTTCGTGGCATTCCGATTCGGAGTACGGAAACTACTGGGTTCCGAGCCGCATTGATGCAGGTTGGGAACCGTATCGGGAGGGACACTGGTGTTGGGTAGCGCCGTGGGGCTGGACGTGGGTTGACGATGAGCCGTGGGGATTTGCGCCGTTCCATTATGGCCGCTGGGCCGTGATTGGCGGGGGGTGGGGCTGGGTTCCCGGTCCTGTGGCCGTGGCGCCGGTTTACGCCCCTGCGGTGGTTGGGTTTGTAGGGGGCGGCGGGTTTGGAGTGGCCGTGAGCTTCGGTGCAGGCGTGGGAGTGGGCTGGTTTCCGCTGGGGCCGCGCGACGTGTTTGTGCCGGCGTATCGCGTGAGTCCGCGATACGTGGAAGAGATCAACGTGTCGAACACAACTGTGATCAATCGAACGACGGTCGTCAATGTGTACAACAACTACAGCGTCAACCACGTGACGAACGTGAATTACACATACATGAACAACTCCCGTGCGGTAACGGTAGTGAACCGAGATGCGTTTGTGAGCGGCAGACCTGTGGCGCGAGCGGCTATGCAAGTCAACTCATCGGAAATTGAACATCCGAGAGTAGTGACGAGTGCGGAACTGACGCCTTCTCGCGCAAGTATCATCGGCCCTGCAGCGATGGCAAGAACCAGGCCTCCCGTGCGAGCGACGAGCCGGCCGCTGGTTACGAAAATGAGGCCGGCGCCTCAAGCACAGCCGCTTGGCCGTCCGCGTCCGACTGCGAATCCGAATCTGAGCCCGGCTGTGTTGAACCGCTCGGGATATTCGCCGCAACTTCAGAACGTTCGAGCTACAGCTGCAGCGCGAGCACCGGCGCGCGGTGCGCCGCCAAATAACGAGAACAGACCAACTACGCGAACGCAGCCGAGCCGCCCGGCCGTAAATCCAAATGGCCAGCCGAGTCGGCCATTCACGCCGCCCAATCGCCCTGCCGAGAGTCCGAATCGCGAGCCGAGTCGACCATTCGTGCCGCCGAATCGCCCTGCGGAGAATCCGAATCGCGAGCCGAGTCGGCCATTCACGCCGCCCAATCGCCCCGCCGAGAGTCCGAATCGCGAGCCGAGCCGACCAGTCACGTCGTCGACCGAACCACGACCAGAGGCCAGGCCGCGACAGCCTGTTCGACCCACGGAGCCACCGCCTCGGCCAGAAAACAGGCAGCCCGCGACAAGACCGCAGCCTGCGCGCCCGGCTCAACGACCCGGAGCAAATCCCCGCGCCGTGCCGCAGCCGACAAAACCGAGGGGGGCTCCTCCGAAGAAACAGCCGCCGAAGCCGCATCCAGGCAACCCGGGCCAGTCGTAACGAAATCGATTGGTCTTCGAGAGACGAAGGCTTCTAGAGAATCGTGCCTGGGCAATCCATGCCCAGGCAATTTCCGAATCGTGACCTGGTGCGAGATTCCTCAATGTGTTCGGTCGCTATGTTGGGGCGATCTGCGGACTCTTACCGAAGCTTTCGCGTTTCATTCTGCGTAATCCTTCCCCGTTGGAACCAACGACATGCAAAGTTCGTAATTCTTAGTAGAGATGCGAATCGCACGCATATTTGGGTGCTTTGCTGGCCTTACTGTGGCCGCGTCGATGATTTCCGGCGGAATCGGCATCGAGCTGGGCCCGTGGATCTTGCGGCCAATGCGTAAGCCGCTAAACCGAGCGCTAGTCGCGAAGGCGGATGCGACTTTCGCACCGGACGGCGTCGTGCGTGAGGAGTTCGATGTTCGGGCGCCCGATGGCGCGATGCTTCGCGGATGGAAGGTTCGCGCGAGAACGCCGAATGGCGACTGGGTGCTGCTGTTCCACGGCATTGTGGACAATCGCGCGGAGATGGCTCCATACGCGGATTTTCTTGTGAAGGCCGGATACGGCGTCGTCATGATGGACGGACGTGCGCAGGGTGCAAGCGACGGAAGCCTGGCGACCTTCGGTTGGAAGGAGCGATGGGATACGAAGGCGGTCATCGATCGACTTTATGCCGGCGAAAAGCCACGAGGTGTTTTTGAGCTGGGAGAATCGATGGGTGCGGCGATCGCGCTCGAGTCTGCAGAAGTGGACCCTCGAATCAATGCTGTTGTGGCAGAAGCATCGTTCAGCAGCCTGCGCGAGGTGAGCTACGATTATGCGGGTCTGGACGTGGATGCTCTGCTTGGAAGGACGGTTTTTCGCCCGGCATCTTATTTCGCGCTGCGCGCAGCGGAAAACGAAGGGGGATTTCGCGCGGACGATGTTTCACCTGCCCGGGCGGTTTCTCGGAGAGCATTTCCAGTGCTGCTCATCTGCGGCACACGGGACCGAACGATTCCATGCCGGCACTCCGAATTGATCTTCCGCGCAGCGACTGGTCCGAAACAGTTATGGATCGTGCCGGGAGCGGGTCACACCGGCGCTTTTGGCAGAGAGCCTGCGGAATTCGAACGCCGCGTGCTCCAATTCTTCGCGAACAGTCCGAACTAAGATTTCCTCTCTTGTATCAAATGTCCCCGCTGGTACGTCCAACGGTGGGATGGGGAATTGTGCGCAGAGTCGAAGTGTGATTCTATACTTCGCGTTTTGGCGAACTGCGGATTCTTACAAGGGGGCTAGGGAAATCATGGCGCGAATTTCGCGAGTTGTGTATTGGGGGCTGGCCTCGGCCAGCGTGCTGGTATTCCTGTTCGCTTTGAGCGCAGCGGCGCAGGTCAAACCCGACCTCTATGCCGGCCTTAAGTGGCGGAACGTTGGACCTTTTCACGGGGGGCGCATCTCGTCAGTCAGCGGCGTTATCGGCGAGCCCGGGGTGTACTACGCCGGAACGCCACAGGGCGGCATCTGGAAAACGACGAGCGCCGGCGTTACCTGGTATCCCATCTTCGACCAGGTGACGAGCGTCGACAGCATCGGCGCGGTTCAAGTTGCTCCATCGAATCCGAATATCATTTATGCGGGCGCGGGCGATCCGATCGGCGGAAGCCTCGGCAACGGCATGTGGAAGTCGACCGATGCGGGCAAGACATGGCAGCACATCGGCCTTGAGAACACGGTGAAGATCGACCGCATCCTTGTCGATCCCAGTGATGCCAACCTGGTGATTGCGTCCGCCCTGGGCGATGCCACCCATGACGGCGGCGGGATCTACCGCTCAACCGATGGCGGAGAGACCTGGACGAACGTCCTCAAGCCCGCTGGCTACGACGGCACACGGGAAGTCGAGTACGCCTACGACGAACCGAGCGTCATGCTGGCCGACACGCAGGGCACAGGAGGCGGTCGCGGCCCCGGGCCTCAGCCCAAGGCCAAGCCGCCGCTCGTCTTCAAATCCATCGACGAGGGACGGACGTGGACGGAGATCAAGATTCCGGCTTTCCCGGGTCGCGTTGGTGTCGTGATCGCGATGCACACCAATGCCAAGCGCATCTACATCGTCGGTAACAGTATTGAGAATGGATCGGGACTTTACCGCTCGGACGATGGCGGCAACACCTGGCAGCACATGGCGGGCAAGGACACGCGCATCGCCAACGGCCAGGGCGCGTACAGCTGCGGCGTTTTCGTGGATTCGCAGAATCCGGACATCGTCTACACGGTGAGCACCGCGATGTACCGCTCGACCGACGGCGGCGTGACGTTCCACGCCTTCAAAGGGGCGCCCGGTGGAGAGGATTACCACGAGGCATGGATTGATCCCGGCAACGGCAGGCACATGGTAATTGGTGCCGATCAAGGCGCCAGCGTCAGCCTCGACGGCGGCGACACCTGGAGCCTCTGGTATACGCAACCCATTAGTCAGGTCTACCACGTGAATACCGACAGCCAGTATCCTTATTGGATCGTGACCTCGCAGCAGGATACCGGCGCGGTCATGGTCAAGAGCCGCAGTTTATGGGGCCAGCTCGACTTTACGGACTGGAGTCCGGTTCCGTCATCTGAATTTGGTGTCATCACGCCGGATCCTCGGGAACCCCACATCCTGTATGCGGTGGGCTACGGCCCGGGGGGCGGAGGAGGCAGCGAGCTCGTCAAAATCAATATGTCGAATGGCCAGTGGGAGAACGTTGCACCCAACTTCGGCGCAGACGCCACAAAATACCGTTCCAATCGAGATTTCCAGAAGAAGTTCGACACGGCCTTCGATCCGAGCGCCCTCTACGTGGCTTACCAGTGTCTGGTGGTCTCGCGCGACGGCGCGCATACATGGAAGGCTTTTAGTCCCGACCTCACCGTGGCCAAGGGCGCAGCATCGATCGCCTGCGGCACGCCCGCGCCCGAGCAGCCGCAAACGCAGCGTGGCGGGGGTTTCCCTCCGCCTGAGCCCGCGATCAACGACTTCTCGATCTCGAAAGTCAAGCAAGGCGTGGTCTGGACGGTAAGCAGTAACAACCAGATCTACAACACGATGGATGGCGGGAAGCACTGGAATAACGTCAGCAACATCGCTGGCATGGCGGAGCACACGAACCTCAACACCATTGAAGCCGGGGATGAGGCGGGCACGGCGTATGTGACCGGCCGCATTGGCGGCCAGCGTGGTCAGACTACGCCTCCCAATGAGGACGAGGACCTGCCGCTCATCTGGCGCACCACCGACGGCGGCAAGAGGTGGACGAGCATTGTCGACGGCCTGCCTCGCGACGAACGAACGGGCAGCTGGGTGAATGTACTGCGCGCCGATCCCGAGCAGCAGGATCTTCTATTCGCCGGAAGCGAGACGACCGTGTACGTCAGCTTCGATAATGGCGATCACTGGCAATCGCTGCAACAGAATCTGCCGACGACGTCGATCCGTGACCTCACCGTCCATACCGATTACCACGTCAACGATCTCGTGATCGGCACTTACGGACGGGGCCTCTGGATTCTTGACGATATCGCGCCGCTGCGGGAAATCGCAGCCAACGCCAAGGACATCGGCTCCGCCCGAATGTATCTGTTCAAGCCCGAAGAAGCGATTCGCGCGCGTATCAACAGCAATTGGGATCAGCCATTCTCCGTCGAAATGCCGCACGCGCTCAATCCACCGTACGGCGCAAGCGTGGATTATTACCTCAGCCAGAAGCCCAGTGGGCCGATCGAGCTCCAGGTCTTCGACTCGCGTAACAATTTGGTGCGCACGATCACGAGCACGCCGCCCCCCGCTGTCGAAGGGCAGGCCTATCCCCGCTATTGGCTGGCGCCGCCCGAGTCGCTGGCGCTTAGCACGGACGTCGGCATGAACCGGTTCAACTGGGACCTGCAGTATCAGGACCCACCGGCGTTCCAGCATGACTTAGAAAACCAGATGAATATGGTGGCGGGTGGAACCACGGCTGGCCCGCACGGGCCGCAGGTGATTCCGGGAGTTTATACGTTGAAGCTCACTGTCGACGGCAAGGTGTACACCCGTCAAGTTACGGTCATGAATGATCCAAGGGTTGGA
Organism: Candidatus Acidiferrales bacterium; assembly: GCA_035945715.1. Taxonomy (GTDB): domain Bacteria; phylum Acidobacteriota; class Terriglobia; order Acidiferrales; family UBA7541; genus DAHUXN01. The sequence goes on along the minus strand of DASYZX010000047.1, from coordinate 143,486 downwards.
GAGAGCCCGAAGGTCATGGCGGAGTTGCGTGCGCAAAACGATCTCACGATGCTCGCCTATCACGGCATGCAGCAGAGCTACGATGGCAACCAAGAAGTGGACGCGGTCAAGGCGCAGCTTCGATCACTCGTGCAGCAGAGCAATCTGCCCGGCGACGTCGCCTCCGAGGCCAAAACCCTCGACGCCGGTCTGAGCAAGATTGGCGGCGTGATGCCGGCCAGAGGCGCATTCTTCCGTCGTGCCGCTCCTACGCCTGGCGAATTGCAATCGTTCCTGACACTGAACGACGACTACAACACGATGGTAAGCATGATGCAGGTGGGCCTCGACATGGCGCCCACGCCCACTCAGATCACGACTTGGGAGAGCGACTGCGGCAACTACAACCGCACTGTGGCCGCTTGGAAGATGATGCAGAAGCAAGACATCCCGAACTTCAACGCTGTGCTGGCCAAGGACCATCTACAGCAGTTGAGCGTCGAGCCCACGAAGCTCACCGATGCCTCGTGCAGCTTTAGCTCGAGTTCGAAGTAAGGGCAGTCGGAGCACTCGACGGTCGGCGGGAGCAGAATCGCATGCCCCGCCGGCGGCCCCATTTTCAAAGCGCAATTCTTCGACCCAATCAACCGCAGCATTGCGGTAAAGCGGTAACGAAATAAAACCGCGCCCCCGGCACGGCGTTGACTTCCGACGGCAGACGCTCATAGAATCACCGCCACGCAGCGCCCTGAACGTTGCCTTTTCAGCTGCGCCACCACCAGATTCGAATGGGTCACAACGCAGTCCGGCCGCGCGTCGGAATCGTCGATGATGATGAAGAATTGCGGGCGCGCATCCATGCTTCGCTCCGCAGCGATTTCGAAGTCTTCGATGGCCACGACTACGATGATGCTTACCGGGTCCTGCAGGAGTCCGAACTTGACATCCTGTTGCTGGGCCTGCCGCTGCCTTCGGGCGGGCTGAGCAAATGTTTGGAGTTGCTCGCGCGGCTCGATGTGACTCCGGACATCGATACGCTGGTGATCGTCCTGAGCAGCGAGGACAAGAAATCCACGGCCCTCAAAGTCATCGACGCCGGAGCGTACGATTATTTCGTGAAGCCGCTCGATACCGACGTGCTGCGCGTGCTGATTGAACGCGCCATCGAGAAGCTGCGAATCCAGCGCGAAAACCGCATCTTGCGGGACGAGATTCAAAGGAAAAGCGGCTTAGGCAACCTGCTGGGCTCGACCGAAGCCATGCACCACGTTTTTGAGTCCATCCGGCGCGTCGCGCGCTCGGCCTCGACGGTGATTATTCGTGGCGAAAGCGGCACAGGAAAAGAATTGGCGGCCCGTTCGATCCATGAGAACAGCCCGCGGCGGACGCGTTCGTTTATTTCGGTGAACTGCGCGGCGCTACCCGAAAGCCTGATGGAAGCCGAGCTGTTTGGGTACGAGAAGGGAGCGTTCACTGGCGCGGTGGCCACGAAGGAAGGGCGTATCGAAACAGCGGACCACGGCACTCTGTTTCTGGACGAGATCGCCACGCTGACGCTGCCGCTGCAAACCAAACTTCTGCGTGTTCTCGAAGACCATGCCGTCATGCGGCTCGGCGGAAAAAAACCGGTGAAGGTAGATTTCCGCTTGATTACCGCCACGAACGAGAATCTGGAAGAGATGGTGCACCAGGAGCGTTTCCGCCGGGATCTCTATTACCGCATCCACGTTGTGCCGATCTTCCTGCCTCCGCTGCGCGATCGCATTGAGGATATCCCGATGCTTGCGGACTATTTCGTTCAGGTTTACTGCGCGGCAAATCAGCTTGCGAAAAAGCAGATCTCCGAGGACTCCCTTGCGGCGCTAAAAAAATATTCCTGGCCGGGCAATGTGCGCGAGCTCGAAAACGTGATTCAGCGCCTGGTATTAATGTGCGACGCCGACGTCATTGAGCCCCACAACCTTCCGAGAGAGATCGCTTCGTCCCGCGACGGTGCGCCCCAGGGACGGCTGCGTCTTCCTGGGGCGGGCTTCAAGCTGGACCAGGAGCTCGAAGAGTACGAGCGCAAGCTGGTCGAGACCGCCTTGGAGCAGAGCGGACACGACAAGGCGGCTGCGGCAAAGCTCTTAGGCATCGACCGGAACCGCATCAACTATCTGCAGCGCAAGTTCAGTCTGTAGGATGGCCGCGAGGCCTCGCCCGAGACGGTGCCGTTGAATAATTCAACAGATCGTTGAAAATATCATCACACCCAAGCGACCACTACTCCGCGGCAGGCCGGGACGGGAGCACTAAAGGGCGTAAATTCAATCACCTTTCCTCCTTCGTAGGACGCTGCGAGTTTGGCGAGGCAGTTGCACTACGATAACGCGTCCGCTTAGAGGGACAAATCTTCAGGGAAAGAGGAGAGACGAGATGACCAAGAAAGCCGCGAAGCCGATTCAGAAGAGCAAGAAGCTAGGGAGCGTGAAGCCTCTGATGGGACACAAGGCGCTCGGGAAAGCGACACCCCTCGGGAAGGCGACGCCACTCGGCAAGGCCACGCCGCTCGGCAAGGCCACGCCACTCGGCAAGGCGACGCCACTCGGCAAGGCCACGCCACTCGGTAAGGCCACGCCGCTAATGAAGGCGTTCTAAGGTCGGCCCAGAAGGTTGTGCTCAGGTTCGTAGCGACGCGGATCTTTAAGGAAAAGAGACGTCAAATGGGAACCAAAGCTGCGAAAACGGTTAAGAGTAAGACGCAAGGCAAGGTGAAGACGCTCCAAGGGGCCAAGGGCGTAAGACCTGTCACTGCCCTCAAGAGCGGGACGGCGCTGAAGGGTTTCTCCTCGTTGCGCCGAGGCCCATCGATCGTATAGGGAAGTGCGGTCAATTCGGGGTGCGCACTTCCGAGGCAAGTCGGTTGCTCAGCCCAGGGCTGCTGTGTGAAACGGCAGCCCTCGTTTTTTTTCTGTAATGCCGCTCAGAGATTACCAGATCAGATTACCAGATCTGCGATCGGAGCCAGCGCCATGTTCCCCGCGCGATTTGCCATCCGATGGGGCGCGGCGCGCTGTATATTTTCGCTGTTCCGGTCATGCCCTCCCGCAGAGAGTTATCCGTGTTGGGAAAATCGGCAATTGCGGTCATGTAGTTGGTCAACTGCTGTCCATTGCGTCCAGGCACGGGAGAATTCGAAACCGGCTGATCCGGGGCCGCTGCCGGCAGGACTCGCTCGACGCGGCCAGAATAAGTCCGATACGGATACGGGGTAGCTTTCAGCAGCACACGAGCGCCAGGATACACATCGCTCATCTCCCAGTCGCGCACCAGGATTCGGGCGTGCATCTCGGCGCGCCACGAGATGTGACAGAAAATCTCTCCGGGGGTGAAATGCTCGCCGGCCGTCTCCGGCAGTTCCGGCGTGGTCACGATGCCAGCAAGGGGCGCGCGAATTTCGAGCTGCTGGAGTTTTCGCTTTGCTTCGGCGAGAGATTCTGTTAAGCGGGCGGCTTCGTGACTGGCATTATTCGCCGCGGCAAGATTCCCGCTGGCGTCCGCCGCGCGAAAGTGGCTTTGAGCCAGAGCGAGCCGTTGCGTGTCGGCCGCAGCAGCCTCTTCCAGTGCGGGATTCCCCATCACTGCCAGGATCTGCCCTGGCCGCACGATGTCGCCCTGTCTCACCAAGATCTGCCGCATGATACCCGGAACCGTGGCGCGGACGTCCGCTTGACTGGCAGGTTCCAGGATAAAGGGTGTGGCAATGTTGGAAGGAACCGGGGGCACAGCGATCAGTGCGGCGACCGCCGCGAAGCCGACCATTTGAGTTCGTGTGAGTCTCCAGGACATGTATTTTTCCTTTCCACGAATCCAGCCGTTCCGCAGCGCCTTCGCCGCTTGGCGGAGCTTCTTGCGCAGGAAGAAACAAATCAGGGCGCCGAAAACGACGTAAGCCCACGCGCCGAACTTATTGACACACATGTTTCGGACCCACCAGAGGACGAGAAAGATCAGCGTTGTGCTGTAGAGGAGAGCTGAAATCGAGAAGGTCAAGAAGATTCGCTTCTGCCTCCGTGTTGTTGTTGGAAGCTCAACGTCCTGACGAAGGATGTGCTTTTCGAGCCAGGCTTTCAGAAACGCAAACGCATCCTCGCGCATGTTGTCGATTTGCAGATACTGGGAAAGTGCGTAGTAGCCATCGGCCTTGATCAAAGGATTCAGATTGACCACGGTGCCCTGAAAGCCGGAGAGTAGCATCATTTTGTAGCTAACGTCGCTTACTGCAGATCCGGGCAGGGTGATGTGCCACACAATCGCGGCCAGCCCGAACACAACCATCTCGATCCAGATGCCGGCAAAGATGGTCCACTGTCGCGGCGCAACGCGGTCCATCAGGAGAATGTCGGTAGTGTCGGTGAAAAACGCCGGAGTCAAGTAAATCAGCATAAAGCCCATCTGGTGAACATCGCCGCCGTAGTGCTTGCAGGTCAGTCCGTGGCCCATTTCATGAATACAGCCCAAAACGAACAGCAGCACCCAGAAAAGCCACAGGTCGTATGCGGATTTGTTCGAGAAGTTCCAGAGGTCTGCGGTGTCTGTGGCGATGCGGCTCCAATCGCCGGCAAGAAGCCAAAGCGTAAAGAGAAACAGGCCGACCGAGAAATAGACAAACCCGCGCGTGAACATCCAGCTGAGCCAGGGATCGATCCGTGCAAGGGCCCTGTCGGGATCCCACGCTTTGAAGGTGATATAGAGCAAGCTGGATTGGTCGAGGCGGCCCTTGCGTTCGTCGCGGAGGCGTTCGAGGATGGCGAGATTCTTTTCGCCAATCGTCCGCTCCCACATTTCCGGCTGGACGCCGTCGAGAAACTCGAGCACGGTGGGCTCATCCAAGGGCGCATCCGGATGGCTCTCGTTCATCAACGCGGCGATTTCGGCCGCGGTGCGCGTTCCATCGCAGGCCTCGAGAAGCTCGAACTCGTATTCGCCGTAGCGCTGGTAGCTGGAGGTTTCCGCGATTTTCACGACGTAACTGGTCCCGCCGCCGATGTTTTGCTTACTGATGCGGATGTCGGAGCGAAGCTTGGGCCGGTGCAGGCCTTTTGCGAGCACCGGAGAAGCGCGTAAACCGGAAGGACCGAAGCGCATGGCTATTGTTGGGAAGCTTGGATTGCGGCGGGCCAGGCCATTCGAACCGACATTCCAGGCCGAAGCGCAGTCAGATTCGAGCCCGTCAAGCGGCCAACTACGTCGTAGCTGTCGCTTGCGGGATCGACAGTCGGACTCACGCGAATGACTCGTGCGGAGTAGGCCTGCCCCGAACCTTCGGCCAATTGGAGAGTAAAAACTGCGCCCGAAATCGGCCGTTGGCCCGCCGTCTCCGGCACTTGAAACTCGACTTCCAGCGGGCCGAGCTGGCTTACGCGGAAACACTTGTCGTTTTTCGCGACCTGCTGGCCTTGACGGACATAGCGGCGTACAACGACTCCCGAAAAAGGGGCAGCGATATGTGTCTTTGCGATCTCGATCTGCAGCTCGTGAATCTGCACTTGGCTGCTGTTAACCTCCTGCCGCCAACTGTCGAGCTCATACCCCGCGGCTTTGACCTCAAACTGGGCCTGTTCGAGGTCTGCCTCGCTGCTCAGACCGCTTTCGCGCAGAAGCTGCTGCCGGCGCAATTGGGCGTTTTTGGCTTCGACTTCGGCTTGCTTGTACTTGACGTTGTTCTCGGAGACCAGCAAATCGGACTGAGCCTTTTGCAGTTCGGCCTCGATGGTGCTGTCATCAAGCCGGGCCAGCTCCTGGCCGGCGCGGACCGAGCCGCCTTCATCGCTTTCGGTGAGCAGGACGACTCCGTCGCGCTGCGCGGTGACGTCGATCGCTTTTTCGACCGAGAGAACGCTCAGGATTTCGAGCCTCTGTGCTGCGTTTGCCTGGACGGCGGATGCGGCCTTGGGAGCGGCCGAGGAGGCGGGAGCCGTTGCCAGGGAAGGATTCGATGCCACAGCCGGATTGCCGCATCCGGCCGCCGTCAGGGCCAGTGCTGCAACAATGATTGGAATGCTCTTTTTCATCGCCTCTCCCCGTCGATCTTCATGGCAGCCAAGACCACGCCTTCTCCCACGTCCAGCGGAACGGAGTGCGGAAAATCACATACCCCAATGGGTACCATCCGGAGGAAAACCATCCTCCGCCGGCCAGGATCTTCGCTCTTCCTACCATGCCGTCATGCGCGGCAAATCCGGGGTTTGCGAAGTCCGCGCGCACAACGAAGAACTGCTCGCCCTCTCCGGGCTGGCTCGTTGCGCCGATGCGCTCGAGCGTACCGTGGAGCGTATCGGTGGGCAGGGAGTTGAGCTTAATCCGTACAGGCGCCCCAGGGCGAAGCACCGGCAGATCCACCTCCCGAACATTCATCGTAACGGCCATGTGCGCCTCATCCACGAGTTCGCAGAACGATTCGCCAGGGTTCAGCATCGTCCCAACCTTCTGCTCGACATGGGGAGTGACAACCACGCCGGAAATCGGAGCGACCAGTTGCGCTTCATCGACGCGTTTCTGTTCCAGCTGCGTCTCCGCCTGATAAAGCTGCACTTGGATGCGCGCTTGGCCCGCAGCCGCGGGATCGCGTTGAAACTCTGCGTCTGCCAGTGCGCGCTGGGCAATCGAGAGCGAACTCCGCGCCTGCGCCAACTCGAGCTGAGCCACGCTGGAATCGAGGACCGCAAGAAGGTCTCCCGGGTGCACGATACTCCCTTCGTGAACCAGTACGCGCTCAGCGATTCCTCCGGCTTCGGCGGTGACGATGCGACGCTCGGCAGGGACGACGGTGGCATTTGCTCCGATGCGCATCGGCATGGGAATCGCAATCAGCAGCGCCGCGGCACAGGCAGCGCGCCATGCCCACTTGATCGATCGCGCTCGGGGCATCGCCGCCAAAAACTTTTGCTTGCGCTCGGCGAGGGGCTTCAGGAATCCGGCCAGCGGCACCTGCTGGTAGAGTTGTGCGTTGCGAATGGCCACGGCAGTCTGGTTTGCGAGAATGGACAGGGTTTCCCGTTCGGCTTCGTTCAGGAATTCGGCGTCACCGTGCAGCAACGCTATCGCTCCGATCGCGCCTTGGTCGTCGCGAAGCGGCAACGCGTAAAATCCCGAATCGCCTTGCGCTTCGAGAAACGCTATGGTGCGCTCAGTTGGTTCGGGCGAGGCATGCCAGCCGTCGTCATATTGGTGGATCGAAACCGGTTCTTCGCGGCCCGCGACCCATTCCAGGACGTCGCGCAGCTGGGACATTTCGGGAGTTTTCGGGACGTCCTTTTCACCGGAAACCGCGCCCAGCAAAAAGCGATCGCGGTCAAAAAGCCCGATGGCGCAACGGTCGAAAGGCACGACGGTCGACGCTTGGTGGACAACCGTCGTGAGGACATGATCCAAATCGAGGGTGGACGTAATCTCCCGGCTGATGTTCAGCAACGCATCGAGCACATTCAGCTTGCGTTCGGCTTTCAGGAGATTTGCGTTGTGTATGGCGATGGCCGCCTGTTCGCAAATGCTCGAAAGGAAAAACAGATCCTTTTCCGCGAATGCGCCGCCCTCAATCTTGTTGATCACTTCGACCGCACCGATAACCTCGGTTTCTTTCAGGAGCGGCACGCACAGCACGGATTCGATGTGGAATTCTGCGGTCTCGCCTGCGCGCCTGCTTTCGAGCAGCGTCTCTTCGATGGCATTCTCGACGAGTAATCCCTGACCGGACTGGGCCACTTTGCCGGCGACTTGCTCGCCTATGGCGCAGCGCGCATCCTCGCCGAGCGTAGGGTCGTCGCCCGCCTGTTGCACGGCGTAAAGATCGCCTGCGTCCCCATCCACAAGCCACAGGTTGCAGGCCTCAGCCTGCATGATGTCGCGGAGTTTCTCGGCGATGACAGGCAATAACTCTTCGAGCTCCAGCGTGGAAGTGAACGTGCGGCCGATATCGTAGAGAAGAGTGAGCCGTTCGACGGTCGCGAGGTGATCTTGCAACTCGTCTTCCTGCTGAAGCCGGTTCTCCAGCACAAGCGCGGTGATGCGGCTGGCCTCTTCTACGTAGCGCTCTTCTTCGTCGGCTGAAGTCCCGCCGCGAGGATCCAGGATTTCGACGACGCCCAGTGCGCCTGCCGTTCCGGGGAGCACGCAGTAAAGGCCTGTTTTGATGCGAGCACCCGAGGGGCGCGAGAGATGTGCTGTGAGATTCTCGTTTCCGTCTGACTCGAATGAAAATCGAACTGGCCCGTCGGCTTCGAGAGCCTCAACCGGAAGCCCTTCCGCGATGGAATCGGCCGCTGGACTTGTGCGTTCGCCGGCTGCGAACCACGCTGCACGCAACCGCAATCTGAGTTGTGGTTCCGACTCTGGATGATTTTCCTCGGATTCGGCGGGAAGGTCGTCGTCGCGCAACCACACCAGCATGCCGCGCGCGTTGAGCGACGTGCCTACCCGGCCAGCAAACGTTTTCAGCAGCGTTTCCGTATCGCGGCACGCGTAGTAGACGGTAGCCAGATCAAGCAGGCTCGAAGAGAAAGCTGCGACGCTCACTCGGAAGGCGCCTCCACGCTCATTTTGAGTATTCGTCAGCGGTGAGAGACTTCGGAACGCTGCAAACCCTAGCAAATACCGCACAGGGGAGTCAAGCGCGGCGCGAGTTTCGCTTGCGTCGGAGCCGCGGTTCAGGTAGGTTTGCTGCCCTGCGAGGCACAGGTGGAGATCTCGATTCGGAAAGCCGGCACGATCGTCATTCTCGATTTGAACGGCCAACTGAAACTCGGGGAAAACGAGCAAGCGTTCCGGCAGCAATTTCAGGATTTGCTCGAGCAAGGTACGCGCCACATCGCGGTGAACCTTTCTGGAGTTTCCTATATCGACAGCTCAGGAATCGGCTCGCTGGTCCGGGCTGTTACGCAGTCAAAGAAGGCGGGAGCCCGGTGCACATTCTTTTCACCAACAAAGCCAGTCTCCCAACTGATTAACATGGTTCGGCTCGACTCCGTCCTCGACATTGCGGCCGACGAAGCCTCGGCGCTGGCCCGCTCGTAGGATTTGCAGCGGTACTTCCCGTCAAACCCAAGAAGACATTTGCAGTGGGGCGCGCGAACTGGAAACCATTCACGCCAAGGCGACATCCTAGACGAGAAGCATGCGAGCCAGGTCCATTGTTTCCGCAGCCGCCGCGGTATCGTTTTTGGGAACTGTTTTGCTTTCCGTGCAAACGCACGCGCAGAAAGAAATAGGGCCGTCTGAAGAGACTCGAGGTTCCACACGACAGAGCGATGCCGACTTCTACGCCGCCACCAATGAAGTCCTGCAAGAGATGGGCAAAATCCTGGATTTGCCTCCCAAGTCGACGCTTCATGAAACCATTCGCACGAAGGATGAGATTCGCCGGTACCTGATCGACGAACAAAACAAGGAGGAGTCCCCAGAGAAGCGTTATGTGGACCGCCGAACGCTCGAGGCTTTTGGCCTGATTCCCAAGGGATTCCCGCTCGATTCGTTTTTGCTCGACCTTCTTACCGACCAAGTCGCTGGTCTTTACGATCCGCAAACGAAAGAATTTTTTATCGCGAGCTGGATCGCGCCGGGAGATCAAAAGGAAGTGATGGCGCACGAACTGACCCACGCGCTCGATGATCAGTATTTTCACCTCAAGAAGTGGCAAAACGCGGTGCGTTCGAACGACGATGCCTCGCTGGCGCGCGACGCCGTGATTGAAGGGTCCGCGCTGGCTGCGATGATGGATTACACGCTCGCGGACATGCACACCAGTGTCCGCGAGCTGTCGGACATCGCTCCATTCATCGAGTCCAGCGTTGCCGACCAGATGGACAAAGATCCGAATCTCGCGAAAGCGCCCCCATTTGTCCGAGACGAGCTTCTTTTCCCCTATCTGGAGGGCGCGAAGTTCACGCAGAAAGTGCTGAAAGCGACCGGGAGTTGGGCCGGTTTTCAGGAGGTTTTCAAGAATCCTCCGGCGTCGACGCAGGAGATTCTCCATCCCGACCTGTACTTTCAAAAGGTCGTGCCGGAACGGGTCCGTTTGCCGAACCTGAAGTCTGCTATGCCGCTAGGCTATATTCCGCTCGATGAAAACGTGGTCGGTGAATTTGCGCTGAGCGAAGTCTTGAAGCAGTTCCTGGGTCCCGGGGACGCAGAACTGTACGCTCCGATGTGGCGGGGAGACCGATACGTTCTCTTCGAGAATAAAGCGACGAAGCAAACAATCCTGGTGGTTTTGCTCGCGCTCGATAGTGAAACGGACACGCGATCATTCTTTGCGGCGTACCGAAAGGCTCTTGAAGAAAAGGATTCGGTTAAAACGCCGGTCCGAGAGGGCCAGGAGTTCGTCGCATTTAACACTGTGTCTCTCGCATGCGTCGGCACGCAGTGCCTCAGTCTGGAAGGCGCCAACCGGTCAGTTTTTGACCGCATCGAACACCGATTGGGATGGCCAGCCGAGGCGCGAACGAACCACCCTACCGCTTCTCAGACGCCTCTCGCAGCGACTGGCCGTTCGAGTGCCCACTGCACCACATCCTCCCTCCCTTAGTCGAAATGGGACTCTCGTTTTCACCCCGTTGTGAACGAGCGCGAGTGGCAGTGAAGATAGAGAACACTGAAACGCACGCCGTGTTCGATAAATTCATGCGCAAGATAGAGCCTCAAATTCACATACAGAAGCTAGTGGTCGGGGCGCCCGGATTTGAACCGGGACCTCCTGTGCCCACGTACACGAATCTTTGTAGCTGAGAATTACAAAACGCCTATAGAATGTTCCCATGGCACGGACGTTTCTGCTCTTTGATTTCGGCACCGACGAGGAAGCGGTTCGGAAAGCTCGCCTTCGTATCGAGGCGTGGAAGCAGGCGTTTCGCCTGGGTAACAAAATGCAATTCAAGGTGGAGCGGCCAGGAGAGAATTCGCAGGAGCGAAAAGGTCGGGGAAAGGAGCGCGCTGCCGAAGGGGAAACCCTTAAGCCGATCCGCCTCATCGTTCGTCTCGATTTCTCCGCGCACGAGAAGCATTTGTCGCAAACATGGCTCGACCGCATTCCGAGCGAAGAGCCTTTCAAGTCCGTGAAGCTTGAGACGATTCCGATGGGCGCAGGCAATTTCGATCCGACCGCCGAGCTTTTCGACTCGCTGGATTGAGCCCGAGCTCAGGCGGTGTCCTCCCCATTGGTGAGAGATACGGCATCCGCTATAATGGAGAAAGCCAGCTTAGCTGATTTGTGAAAGGCATCCAGTGGCCCTCCAGACGCGCACCAAAACGGCGAAATTTGACTCCGCGAAGTATCAGGGGCTGAGCCGCGAAACGCTGATTCGTTTGTACCGGACGATGTTCCTGTCGCGGCGGCTGGACGACCGTGAAATCCAGCTGAAGCGTCAGAACAGGATCTATTTCCAGATCAGCAGCGCCGGGCACGAAGCGGCAACGGCGGCGGCCGGATTGGTTTTCAAATCCGCGTATGACTGGTTTTACCTCTATTACCGCGACCGCGCACTTTGCCTGATGCTTGGCGTGACGCCGTACGAGATGCTGCTGGAAGGTGTCGGCGCGAAAGACGATCCAGCCTCGGGTGGCCGCCAAATGCCTTCGCACTGGGGGCACCAGGACTACAACATCGTTTCGAAATCTTCGCCAACCGGGACTCAGTGGTTGCAGGCCGTAGGAGCGGCGGAGGCGTCGATTTACTATGACCGGTTTCCGAAAGCGCTCGCCCAGGCTCGGTCCGCTCCCCTGGGCCAGGCGGTGCGCGAGCAGCGTGACGAAGTGGTTTGCGTTTCAGGCGGCGAAGGATCAACCAGCGAGGGAGAATTCTGGGAAGCGCTGAATACTGCATCGAACCGCAAGCTCCCCGTAGTTTTTCTTGTTGAAGATAATGGCTACGCGATTTCCGTTCCGAGCGAAGTCCAGACGCCGGGCGGCAGCGTGTCGCGCCTGGTCGCGAATCATCCTGGATTGCACATCGAGGATTACGACGGAACCGATCCGCTCGAGAGCTACGCCGCAACGCAACGGGCCGTGGAACACTGCCGCAACCGGCGCGGCCCCGCTTTGCTGCACGCGCACGTGACTCGCCCCTATTCGCATTCACTTTCCGACGACGAGAAGTTCTACAAATTAGCGTCTGAGCGCGAAGAGGAAGCGCGCCGCGATCCGATTCCGAAGTTCGGCTTGTTCCTCGTTCGAGAGGGGATCTTGGACGAGCCGGAGCTGGAAGCACTCGAAGCGGGAGTCGAAAAGGAAATCATCGAAGCGACGGACAGAGCCCTCGGGGCGGAGTTGCCGGCGGCGAATTCGGTTTATGAGTTCGTTTATTCCCCGGATATAGACCCGACAGCCAAGGCGTTTCTGTCGCAGCCGAAAGAATCGGGACCAGCGCTAACGATGGTGGAAATGGTTTCTGCGACGTTGATGGACGAGATGGGCCGCGACGAGCGCATTGTGGTGTTCGGAGAGGACATCGCCGATTGCAGCCGCGAGGAGAACCTCGCTGAGCTCAAGGGGAAGGGCGGTGTTTTCAAAGCGACTTCCGGCTTGCAGCGCAAGTACGGAGGCGAACGGGTCTTCAATTCGCCGCTCGCGGAAGCAAACATTGTTGGCCGGGCCATCGGAATGGCAACACGCGGGATGAAGCCGGTCACTGAGATTCAGTTTTTCGATTACATCTGGCCTGCCATGATGCAGATTCGCAACGAACTAGGGACCATGCGCTGGCGCTCGGCGGGAAAGTTCAAGTGCCCGGCAGTGATTCGCGTGGCGATTGGCGGATACTTGACAGGGGGCGCGATCTACCACAGCCAGTCGGGCGAAAGCATTTTCACCCATGAGCCGGGTTTGCGCGTAGTGATGCCGTCGACGGCACTCGACCTTTGCGGGCTTTTGCGCACCTCAATTCGGTGCGATGACCCGGTCATGTTCCTCGAGCACAAGCATCTTTACCGCCAGCCTTACAACCGCAGCCCCTATCCCGGTGCCGATTACACGGTTCCGTTTGGCAAGGCCCGCCTGGTTCGAGAAGGCGCAGATGCCTGCATCGTCACCTACGGGGCGGTCGTCCATCGCGCGGAAGTTGCCGCTGCCGAGCTTGCGCGCCAGGGAATCGAGACCCAGATTCTCGACTTGCGGACGCTCAGTCCCTACGACTGGGACGCAGTCGCCGCTTCCGTGCGGAAAATAAATCGCGTAATCGTCGCCTATGAGGATTCGCTCTCGTGGGGCTACGGAGCTGAAATTGCGGCGCGCATTGCCGATGAACTGTTCGAGCACTTGGACGCTCCCGTGCGGCGCGTCGCCGCGACAGACACGTTCTGTGCATACCAGCCCAAACTCGAGGACGAGATTCTGCCGCAAACGGCCGACATTGTCCGTGCGGTGCGTGACATCGTCGCTTTCTGAACAGTTCGTTCCTGGGAACTATTTGGGTGAGTGGGCCGTATCTATGGTGAGACGGGTCGAAGCTCGGACGAATCGGAGGCTTTATGATCTGCCCAAGCTGTCAGCGAGAAATCGCAGATTATTCTCGGTACTGCTACTATTGCGGCAAACACCAAACCACTGCATTTGTCGGCGTACCAACGCGTCGCCTGCACCGCTCGGTGTGCGACCGCAAACTGGGCGGCGTATGCGGCGGCATCGCCGAGTACCTGGAGATTGACCCCACGGTCGTGCGCGTGGTATGGGCGCTGGTTACGTTTTTCTCGATGATTGTGCTCGGGTGCCTCGCCTACCTCGTCGCTTGGCTGATCATGCCGGAATTACCGGTCATCCTGCAGCAGCCCGCCGGGCCCGCACAGGCGGCGCCGGAAGCACCGCGTAGTTGAGGCACTTGCTGTAAATAAGCGGTCTAGGCCTTGTTCTTGAAGATGGCGCGGTCGAACGAGATCGCGCCGGCCCCTACCGCTACAAGCGCAAACGCACCCACGGCGAGCGCGAGAGGGAACTGGTAACTGCTGACAGCCAGCAGGCCTCCCTGCGGAAGATGTACTCGGATGATGGCAATGGCCATTTCGCCCGCAAGAAACAGAGCTGCAATCCGCGTAAAAAGTCCCAGAACGAGCAGCCAACCGCCAAAGAATTCGACCACGCCAGCTATATAAGCGAAGTAGGAAGGGAAACCCATGGTTGGAAACTCCCGCAGGGCTTCGTGGGTGTGCGTGAAGAGCTTAGGAAAGCCGTGGTAGATGAAAATCGCACCAAGGCCCAATCTCAGTAACAAGAGCGCCAGCGGCTTAAGCTTATCGAGAATCTGCATTCGTTCTCCTCGTGCCGAAGGTTGGCAATCCGGATTGCAATCCAGGAACGTTCATTCTAACAGAAAGGTATTCAACGCAAACACGGCGTGCGATTCTCGCATCGTAGTGGATGTAAAATCACACGCGTATCCGAGGAATGCCGAACTTGTACCGAGCCCGAGGACGAACTTGGTTTGTGAGCGACGCTGACGTACAGGCGGCGAATGGCGCGGTTTTCGAAGCAGTGCGATGTCTCGGGAGTGGAGTCTAGTGCGCCGCGCATTCATCGTGTCCGGGCTTGTCGGATTGGTTTTGGCATTTGGTATTCGCGAATACCGATTGCACCGGAAGACTCCGCTCGAAGAAGCCTACATTGGCAGTCAGGGCGCGACGCTGTGGAACAGTACTGCGCAAATCCGCTCGCCCGTCGCCAATCTCACCTATGGACAGTCCGTTCAAGTTTACCAGCGGGATGCCGATTACGTGCTGGTTGGCACTCCAGCTGGAGCGCGAGGCTGGGTGTCATCCGCTTCCCTGATGGAGCCTGACGTTTGGCGTCGCATAGCCCTGCTCGCCGAGACCACAAAGTCCATGCCGGTTCAGGCGAGTGGACACACAAACGCGCGCACCAATATCCACACTCGTCCCGGGCGGCAGTCGCCGGTGATTCTTCAGGTTCCCCCGAATTCGTCGGTGGTCGTTCTGACCCATTCCAGAGCCGCAGAACAGCCATCTTCAGCAGCCGCGGGCATCAATTCTTCGGGAAGTCCCGAGGATTACTGGCTGGTTCGCGCCGAGGTGAAGGACATAGGGAATGTTTCCGGCTGGGTCCTCGGTCGTCTCGTGTCGCTCGATTTGCCTAGGCCACTGCCAGAGTATCAGAGCTCCGAAGCGATGAGGATCGTTGCCTGGTTCGAAATCAATCGTGCGATCGATTCTTCCTCGGGGGGCGCTCGGCCTGAATATCTCGTGGCGGGCACGCGCAATCTTCAAGGTCACGGTGCATCTGAGCCTGGATGCGATTTCACACTGGCTCGCGTCTACACGTGGAGTTCAAAGCACGAGCGCTACGAAACGGCGTTTCTCGACAGCGGCCTCTGTGGGAAGCTTCCGATTGCGGTCACGCCGGCCGTGGTTCCGGAAGGCGAGGCGCAGTTTCGATTCCAGAATGTGAGCCTAAACGGCACGGAGAATCGCATCTACGACATGAAACTTACGACCGTGCGCCGGATCGATGCTCTTCCGGTTGCGCCTGAGCATAAAACCAAGCGTCGAGAGCGCCTGACGGCGAGGAGGGACCATCACTAAACGAGCGGGCCGTCGGATTCCGCGCATTCTACTCGATCCTGTATCGCGCGCAATTGCCGCGATCGCAATCTTCCCAGTGATTTTCATCGTTTCCTCCGGCGGCCGGCCTCCGCAGGCCACGCAAAACCCGCCTGTGCCTCCGCTCCAGTTACTCGCGCAGTGGGGACAGACAGGAACAGAGCCGGGCCGGTTTCAGAATCCACAGGCGCTTACCTGCGACGGCGTCGGAAACGTATATGTCGTTGACGACGGCAATCCGACGCAGGTCGAGAAGTTTGATTTGCAGGGCCATCCGTTGCTGGATTTCGCTGCTTCGCCCGGGCAAAACGACTGGGATATTGGCGTCGACCCCGGCGGCGCAATTTTTATCGTGGATCGCCGTCGCGGGCAGATCCAGATATTCTCGCCCGAAGGCGAAGCCTTTCATACGCTGTTCTTTCGATTCCGGCGTGATTTTCATGAGCCGGCAAGCATTGCGATTGGGCCGGACGGGAATTTCTTTGCCGCCGATTTCACGATGGGCCGGGTTATGCGCCTGAGCCCGCGCGGCCGAACGTTGGAAGGCTGGGGAAAACCCGCGGGACTGCCCACGGGTCGCTGGATGCCCTATCCGATTCGCCTGGCGCAAGACGGCAATCTGTACGTCGCCGATGCTTCGAGTCAGCGCATTGAGAGACTGACGAGCGTCGGACAATACGTGTCCTCCTGGGAGTTTCCGTCGACCGACCTCACCCAATCCAACAGCGCGTCGAAGCCGAGCGGTCTGGCCGTCTCCCGTAACTTCGTTGCCGCGTCAGACGCGCAGAAGCGGCTGCTGGAGATATGGACCCTGGATGGTCAACCGAGGCTTACGGTTGATTTCTCGCAACATCCGGAATGGGGTGAACACGCCTCCCCGACGGATATCGCGTTTACGCCGAAAGGGGATCTCGTGGTCCTCGACCGCCCCGATTCGCGCATTCTCCGCTTTAAGGTTACTATCGGGCAGTGAGTGAAGTGGTAAGCACACTGCCGGGAGACCTCTCGTGGCCCTCGTATTGACTGAAACAGACGTTCGCAGTGTGCTGACGATGCCCGTCGCTCTCGACGCCGTTCGAGACGCTTTCCGTCATATCGCGGAAGGCACAGCAAACGTTCACCCGCGTCGGCGCCTGCATTTGGAAGGATTCTCGTACTTGCATTACATGGCGGCCGCCGATGGCGCTTGCGGATATGAGGGGTTGAAGATTTACACCAGTTCGCGCGAGGGCCTCCGGTTTATGATTCCGCTGTTTCGAGCGAAGACCGGCGAGCTTCTCGCAATTCTCGAGGGTGACTATCTGGGCCAGATGCGCACGGGCGCGGCAACCGGCCTGGCGACGAAGCTTCTTGCCCGCGAAGACGCCTGCATTGTCGGAATCATCGGTACCGGCTTGCAGGCGAAGACTCAACTCGATGCGGTCGCTCTGGTTCGGAAGATCAGGCGCATCCGGGCCTTCGGGCGTAATGCTGACCGTCGCAAAAAGTTTGCGGCTGAAATGGAGGCCAAGTTCGGGGTTCCTGTGGACGCTGCCGCTACGGCGGAAGAAGTGGTGCGAGATTCGGAAATCCTTGTGACCGTGACAACCGCAGTGACGCCTGTCGTTGAGAGCGGCTGGCTAGCTGAGGGGACGCACATCAACGCCGTCGGTGCGAATTTCCCTCAGAAGCGCGAGTTGGATACCGAGACGGTCATGCGCGCTGACGCGATTTTTGTTGACTCTTGCGAGCAGGCAAAAATGGAGGCAGGCGACCTGATTCAGTCGTTTGAGGGAACTCCGGAGCGCTGGGATGGAGTGAAGGAACTGGCTGACCTCGTCGCGGGACGCGTCGCGGGGCGCACTTCGCGCGACCAGATCACTCTGTTCAAATCGAGCGGAATCGCCATCGAAGACATCGTCACCGCCGGCCGGGTTTACGAGTTAGCGCTGGAGAAGAAGATGGGGAAAGAGGTGAACTTCTGGGAGGAGAGCGAAAAAAGAACGCGGACAGCAGCCGACTCTTAGCCCTTGGGGCGGTGCAGCCGCTTCAACAGGGCATCATGCAATCGGTTGCGGACATCCTCGGAAAGCGGCAGTGGGTCAGAATTGCAAAAAATCTGAATCGTCTTCTTCGTCGTGTCCACGAGCAAATGGCAGTCTTCGCAGTGCTCCAGATGAACTTCAAGCGACTGCCTCAAGCCATTGTCCAGCGCTTCGTCCAAATAATTTGAAAGTTCTCGTACTACGCCTCTGCAGTTCATTGTGCAACGCCTCGCAAAAAATATCGGTTCAGTTTTTCTCTAAGTTTCAGTCTCGCCCGCAGAAGGCGTGACTTCACCGCGGGAACGGAAATCCCCAGCGCTTCGGCCGTTTCCTCGGTCGACAGCTCGTCGATATCCCGCAACTGGAAAACAGTTCGAAACGAAGGGTCCAACTCGCCGATCACCTGGGAAAGAATCCCGGCTAACTCTTCCTGGGAATACCGTTCCTCGGGAGAAGGCCCCCAGTCCTCGACGTCCCTCGGCATGAAGTTCTCTTCGGTCTCGATTTCCTCGTCCAGCGACACTTCCTTGGTTCGGCGCTTCCGCAATTTCATGAGTGCTTGATTCACAGCGATGCGCACAAGCCAAGTGTAGAATCTCGAGTTCCCCTGAAATTCGCCCAAATGCTCATAGGCTTTGAGGAACGCCTCCTGGGAAACATCCTCGGCGTCTTCGTTGTTCTGGGTTATGTGTTGCGCGAGCCGGAAGATCTTGCGCTCGTAGCGGCTGACCAGAGCTTCAAATGCAGAAATATCCCCGGTTTTTGCTGCCGCGACAAGAGCTGCTTCGTTGTCCGGGGCCACGGTCAAGGGGTTCTGGGAGCCCTGCGGCAAAGGCTGCGGTTTTGGCTTGGCATTCATATTCAGGATAACAGCGTAACACAGGGCACACAATGTTCGCCGCCCTGTATTTGACGCGGCTCAGTCGGCCGAAGATGCAGGTTTTTCCTGCAAGGACTCATGCGGTTCGAGCAGGCAAAAACCATTCTGTCGCGTCTCGGATGAAAATCCGATATCTTATTCGAATGCATTTCAGCGCTCGACCTGGGTATAGGGTAGATCCGGATAGGGGAGATTCGAATGGCAGGGCCTGAGGCTGCGGATCAGAAGGATCTCGTACGCTATCGCGTGGAGCAGGGTATCGCGGTCATCGAGCTCGATGATCCTCCTGCCAACACCTACACCTACGAAATGATGCGCCAGCTTGACGACGCCATCCTCGAAGCCCGGATGGACGAGAGCGTGCATGTGATCGTGCTTCGCGGCGCGGGCGAAAAGTTTTTCTCCGCCGGAGCCAGCATTCCGATGCTCACCAAGGTGGACCCGCAGTTCAAATATTATTTTTGTCTCCACGCAAACGAGACTTTGTCCCGTCTGGAGCAGACGCCAAAGCTGGTGATTGCCGCATTGAACGGCCATACTGTCGGAGGCGGCCTGGAAGTCGCATTAGCGTGCGATATTCGCATCGCGCGCAGAGACGGCGGCAAGATCGGCCTTCCCGAAGTGAGTCTGGGCGTACTTCCAGGAACGGGAGGAACGCAAAGGCTACTGCGCGTCGTAGGCCGCGCACGCGCTATGGAACTGATGACCACGGGCCGCACCTTCCGTTTCGAGGAAGCACTGGAATTCGGATTGGTTCACCACATCTACCCTCGCGACACGTTTTGGGATGAAGTCATGTCGTATGCACGCCAGTTCTGCCCTCCGAACAAGGCTTCCCGTGCCGTCGGCCGGATCAAGCGCGCCGTGGTGACGGGAGCGGAAGTCAGTTTTGGCGAAGCGCTCGCGATCGAGCGCGAATTGCAGCAGTTGCTGTTCACCAGTGAAGACGCCAGTGAAGGCTTGAAAGCTTACGTCGAGAAGCGCCAGCCGGAATTCAAAGGCAGGTAGGAAACGATGGCCGCCGCTGCAGAAATCAAACCGAAGCCAGGTCGGCTTTTTATCGGCGGAACCTGGACGGATGCTGCTTCGGGCAAGACCTTCGCTTCCATAAATCCGGCTACCGGAGCAGTCTTGACGCACCTCGCGGACGGGGACGCGCGGGATGTTGATCGTGCCGTTCACTCCGCCCGCGCTGCATTTGAGTCCGGCCCCTGGGCGGAAATGAGCGCTTCGGACCGGGGCCGCATTCTCTGGAAGATTGGCGACCTGATTGACAAATACAACGAAGAACTTGGCACGCTCGAGACGCTCGACAATGGCAAGCCCATTTTCGAGTCGTGCCAGGTTGATATGCCCATGGTTGCGGAAGTCTTCCGCTATTACGCCGGCTGGGCTACAAAGATTCACGGCGAGACGGTTCCGGTGCGTGGGCCGTTTCTCAATTACACGCTTCGCGAGCCGCTGGGTGTGGTGGCCGCAATCGTGCCCTGGAACTTCCCGCTGCTGCTCGCGTCCTGGAAAGTAGCGCCGGCCCTCGCTTGTGGCAATACCGTCGTAGTCAAACCGGCGCCGTGGACTTCGCTTACGGCGTTGCGCCTCGCGGAAATTGCGCAGGAAGCTGGCCTTCCAGCAGGAGTTTTGAACGTCATCACGGGCTCGTCCGACGAGCTCGGTCGCGCTCTCGTGCGCCATCCCGAGGTGGCGAAGATCGCATTCACGGGCGCGACGATGACCGGGCAGGAAATTGCTCGCGTGTCTGCGGATACCTTGAAGCAGGTGACGCTCGAGCTTGGCGGGAAATCCCCCAACATCGTACTGGCCGACGCGGATATCGATGGAGCGATTCGGGGCGCGACGATTGGAATTTTCTACGGCAAAGGCGAGGTATGCGCGGCAGGGTCGCGGCTGTTTGTCGACCGCAAGATTCACGATGAGTTCGTCGAGAAGCTTGCAGATCGAGCGAAGAAACTCCAGCCCGGCGATCCGCTCGAACCGAAGACGAAGTTCGGCGCTCTGGTCAGCGAGTCGCAAATGAACAAAGTGCTCGGCTATATCGAAAAAGGAAAAGCCGAAGGGGCGAGTCTTGTCGCCGGCGGCGCTCGGTCGGAGTTCGGGAGCGGCAAGGGCTGGTTTGTCGAGCCGACCGTCTTCGACAACGTAAAGAACGACATGACGATTGCCCGCGAGGAGATCTTCGGTCCTGTGCTGGCTGCGATTACGTTCGATGATATCGACGAGGCGGTTCGCGAAGCAAACAAAACCCCGTATGGCCTCGCCGCGGCTGTTTGGACTCGCGACATCGGAAAGGCGCATCGAATCGCACGCCGTTTGCAAGCAGGCACGGTATGGATTAATACCTACAACAATTACGACCCCGCCGCGGCCTTCGGTGGATTTAAGATGAGTGGTTATGGGCGCGAACTTAGCATGCATGCTCTCGACAGCTACACGCAGGTGAAAAGCGTTTGGGTGAATCTCAAGGACTAAGGTTCGCGACGGAGACTTCTGGAAGCGATGCGTACGCTGCCTGATCATCTTCGCAAAGGGATGAGGCTCGTCGTTGTGGGGTGCAACCCTGGAGAACGCTCAGCGCGCGTGGGCCATTACTACGCCGGCCGCGGCAACGAATTCTGGCCCCTGCTTTACGAATCCGGCGTCATTCCGGAGCCGCTTAGCTACAATGATGACCGCCGCATCGTCGAATTCGGTATTGGATTGACGGACTTGGTCAAACGAGCGTCCAAAGGCATGGACGAACTCACTCGCGAGGAATTTGCGGAAGGGCGCGTATTGCTGGCGCAAAAACTGGAGGAATACCGCCCGCGCGTCGTTGCGTTCAATGGAAAGATGGTCTACGAAAAGTTTTCCGGGCGTCCGTGCATGCTGGGACTGCAGAAAGAAAAGCTCTACGGTGCGGATGTTTTCGTTTTGCCCTCGACAAGCGGTTTGAATGCAAAAGGCAGTGGCGTGAAGATGCGGTATTTCAAGCGGCTCGCTGCGATGCTGAAACGCCTTGGGAATTAAGTCTTGCGCCGAGGCACTCCAACCATGGCCAATGCCGATATCCAGGAAGTCGACGTGACGATCGAGAACCGCGTGGGCTCTCTCGTACTCGATCGTCCGCCGCTCAATGTGATGAACATCGCCATGATGAACGGCCTTCACGAGGCGATCCGGCGAGAGGCGGCGAACTGTGATCTCTTAATTCTCCGCGGGGCCGGCGAGCGCGCTTTTTCGGCCGGAGCGGAGATCTCCGACCACCTGCCGGATCGCGTCGGAACCATGCTTCGCGCGTTTCACAGCGTCTTCCTCGAACTTTGGCGGAGCAAGGCGGTGTCCATCGCGGCCGTTCGCGGCCACTGCCTGGGCGGAGGATCGGAACTCGCAACGTTCTGCGATTTTGTGGTTGCCGCAGAGTCCGCGACGTTTGGCGTGCCGGAGATCAAACTCGGGTGCTTTCCGCCCGTGGCGATGGTGACTTTCCCGCGGCTCGTGGGCATGCGCGCCGCTTTCGATCTGATTCTGAGCGGGCGCACGATTTCGGCCGTCGAAGCTCAGCGCGTTGGACTCGTTACCCGGGTTGTGCCAGACCGGGAATTGGACCACTCGGTCGCATCCTTGGCGAACGAACTGCGCGCGTTGAGTCCAGAGGTTCTTCGGATGGCGCGCCGACAACTGTGGAACTCGGGCGGCTTTGACTTCAAGCAATCTTTAGAATCCCTTGAGGATTTTTATTTGAATGAATTGATGAAAACTCACGATGCAAACGAGGGAATCCGCGCATTTCTGGAAAAGCGCCAGCCGGTGTGGCAATCGCAAGCGGAGACGCGAAAGGGAAGCGCGTGACGCCAGGCACATGGCCGGTCATCGATATTCACATTCACATCCAGCCGCTTCACATGTTCAAGCCGCATGCGCTCGCCTTGATTCAAAAGGGCCGCAAGGACTATCCGGACGTAGAGCGCTACTCCGCGGATGCCAAATTGTTCTTGGGATTTCTCGACGAAACCGGAATCGAACGCGCTGGCCTCATCAACTACGTGAGCCCCGATATTATCGGTTTTCCGCCGGAAGTGAACGACTGGATCGCGGGTTATTGTTCGGAAGATCCGTCGCGACTGCTGGCCTTTGGCTCGGTTCATCCAAGACATGTTCCGGACGCAGGCGCGGAGGTCGACCGCCTCGCGAGGCTTGGCATTCGCGGCTTGAAGGTTCACCCTGCGCATCAGGCTTTCGCGCCCAATGCCTATCGCGACGGCTTCGGTCCTCTCGCCGCGATGTACGATCGCGCCCAGGCCCACGGCATGCCTGTAATGATTCATACCGGCACCTCGATTTTCCCCGGTGCCCGCAACGTTTACACACAGCCCATGCTTGCTGATGATGTTGCCGTCGACTTCCCAGATCTCGTGATTATTCTTGCCCACGGCGGCCGGCCGCTTTGGATGAACGAAGCATTTTTTCTCGTGCGCCGCCATCGAAATATGTACATGGACATCTCGGGGATCCCTCCCGGGCGTTTGATGGAGTATTTTCCGCGCATCGAGGAAATCGCCGACAAGGTCCTTTGGGGAACGGACTGGCCCGGTCCCGGCGTGCCGGGAATTCGCGGCAACATGGAACAGTTTCGCGCGCTCCCGATTTCTGCGGCGGCGCAGCGCAAAATACTGTATGACAACGCGGCGCGCCTCTTTCCGCTGCGTACATAATGCCAATCGCATCAGTGGAGAACCAATGGAAATCAAGACGGTCGCAATCGTCGGCGCAGGAACCATGGGACGCGGCATCGCGTACTGTTCGGCTCTCGCCGGCTACCGCACGATTCTCGAAGATGTTTCCGACTCGATGCTCGAGCAGGGACTCGAATACATTCGCCGCGCCCTTGACGAAGGCATCTCGCGCGGCAAAGTCACCGAAGAGCAAAAGGCGAAATCCCTGGCGTGCATAACTACGGCTCGTTCCGTCCAGGACGCGTGCCGCGAGGCGGACCTGGTGATCGAGGCCGTTCCGGAAGAGATGGAAACCAAGCTCGAGATTTTCACCGTCTTGGACAAGTTTGCCAGGCCGGGGGCAATTTTCGCCAGCAACACGTCTTCTCTTTCCATCACGGAAATGGCCGCGATTACATTCCATCCTGAGAATTGCATCGGCATGCACTTCTTCAATCCTGTTCAGAAGATGAGGCTGCTCGAAATCGTGCGCGGACTCGAAACTTCCGAAGCAGCTCTGTCTGCGTGCGTTGAAGTTGGCCGCCGCATGGGAAAGGAAGTTGTTGTGGTCCGCGAGTCGCCTGGATTTGTGACCAGCCGCATCAACGCCATGATCGGCAACGAAGCGTTTTATATGCTTCAGGAGGGCGTGGCCACCCCCGGGGATATCGATAAAGCGCTCAAGCTCGGCCTGAATCATCCGATGGGTCCGTTTGAGCTCGTCGATCTTGTCGGGCTCGACGTGCGTTTGAGCATCCTGCAGCACCTGCATCGAACCCTCGGCGAGAAGTATCGTCCCTGTCCGCTGCTCGAGCAATACGTTAAAGCCGGCCGCCTCGGACGGAAAGCAGGGCGCGGAGTGTACGACTATAAGGAAAGCGCAGGCGGTGCGAAGACATGAACCGGTCGGCAGGTTAGGCTTTGGAGATGAGCAATGAAAAATCCACGCCCGATCTCTCCGCTCGGATCGTTCTAGAGCAGGGCGACCTCACGGAAATGGACGTGGATGCCATCGTGAATGCCGCCAACAATGACTTGCAGCTCGGCGGCGGGGTGGCGGGCGCGATTCGCCGCAAGGGTGGGCCCCAGATTCAGCGGGAATGCGACGCCATCGGATCGATTCCGGTGGGTGGCGCCGCGATCACATCGGGTGGACAGCTGAAGGCGCGCCATGTGATTCACGCCGCAAGCATGCAGCTTGGCGGAACCACGCGAGCCCAGGCGCTGCGCGCCTCAACCGCTCACTCGCTCCGCATCGCCGCACAACAGAATCTGAAGACCATCGCCTTTCCCGCCGTAGGGACAGGTATCGCCGGTTTTCCCATGAATGAGTGTGCGGAAATCATGCTTGCGGAAGCGGTCAAGCATCTCGAAGGCAAGTCTTCGATCGAGCGAATCTATTTTGTTTTGTTCGACGCGCCTTCGCTGGCCGTGTTTCAACGGGCTTGGAAGACAATCGAGGAGAAGGGAATGGCGGCGCGTTGATGCGGTTTAGCGCCGTTCGGGTGTGGCTGGCTTCGTCGGGGAAGCGGGCGCGGCTGCCGGCGGCGCCTGGCCGTAGGGAACTTTCATGTACTTCTCGGCTTCTTTCTGGGCGCCGCCGGTATTGTCCTTCAATTCCTCGGCCTTCTGATATTCGTTGATCGCGCGCTCGCGCGAGCCTGTCAGGTCGAAGATCTTTCCCAGGTAAATGTGGCTCCAAACCTCTACCCAGCGATAGCTCGGGTCCAGATCGCCATCGAGCGAATTGCGAAAACCATCCGCCGCAGCCGAGTAATTCTTTTCGTAAAAGTACGCTTCTCCGATCCGGAAGTCGGCGAGTGAATTGTTCGCCTGGAGGTTAAGCGCCTGCTGGTACTCCCCGATCGCGTCAGCGAACTTTCCCTGTTCCGACAAAGTCTCGCCGCGTGCGATCAACGCGCGCACGCGCAGTTGCGGGCTCGCCTTCAGGATGTCGTTATCCGGATCGATCGAGATTCCGTCCGGCTTAGGCTGGCCAAAGGTATCGATGGTGAACGGACTGTTCGTCCCGATCACCTGAATCGTCTTGTTCACCGCGTTGCCGTCGGTGTCCACATGAACCTCGACCGGCATATTGAAGGTTTCGATTGGCTGGGTCACTTTGCCCACAACTTTGAATCCCTTGGGCGTGCGATAAACGATGTAGTCCAGCTTGAATTCAGGGACTCCTGTTGAATTCAGCCACTGCGAGAAAAACGCTACGAGGTTCAGGTGTGGCTGGCCCGGCTTTGGCGGGGGCAATTTTGCCTGCGCGAGGGTCTCAAAATCCTGAATGCTCGCGGTTTTTCCGAGGTGCTCCGCATAGAAGTCATGCAGCAGCGAAG
Organism: Candidatus Acidiferrales bacterium; assembly: GCA_035945715.1. Lineage (GTDB taxonomy): Bacteria > Acidobacteriota > Terriglobia > Acidiferrales > UBA7541 > DAHUXN01. Next base: position 117,974 of record DASYZX010000047.1, on the reverse strand, counting down.
CAAACGGGCCGTCGCCCATGGACGCGCGCAGCATGTGAAACACCATGGCGCCCTTGTCCACAACCTCTGATTCGTATTGATCGGAATACGGTTGTAAACTCTGCGCTTGCGAGATCGGCGCGGAATCGTCGAACATGACCGAGCCGACCGCGAAATTCGTCAGCTCGCGGCGGAAACCCGGCTCTCCCTCTCGTTTCTCGACGTACATCGCCCCTGCATATTTCGCCAGGCCATCGGTGACCCAGCGGTCGGAGGGAGAAGCTGCCAGCACTTGATCGCCCCACCACTGGCCTGCTGCGAGGCTCGCCAATGCCGACTGATTTACGGTTGTGCCCCAATTGCGAGCGCTCAGGAGCAAAAGCCCAGGCGCGGAATACCCATCGAGCGTGCCATCGGGCAGCTGCGCGAGCGTGAGATTCGGCGACGGCAGCGGACCGAATGCGTTCGAGTAGTCCATGACCATGTCGGCAAGCGCGTCCGCATAGGGCGAGGCCGTCGATTTTGCGTCCGGCGGCGTGAAGACGGAAATGGCCAGACCCTGCGCGTTGACCGGCGAAAGTTGCAGATTGCCTGCGACGAAAGTTCCGACCGGCGCAGGGTCTCTGCAGGTGAAGGTATAAACGGCCTGTCCGCTTTCGCCTTCCTTCTTCGCAGGCAGTTCGTTTGGCGTCGAAGACTGGCCCGTGCCCGTGACCGCAAAATCGTCGGGCACGGTGATCTGGAAATTCGCCGTATAGCGGTTCGAGGGGTAATTCGTCAGCGGAAACCAGCGCGCCGGAAGCAGCAGGTACGCCGACGTTTTGTCAATCCACGCGAACCGCACATCTCTCGTGGGACTGTCGGCGTCGTTTGCGAAAGCTCCCGTATAGTCAAAGTCAACGGTCACGTGCATTCCGGGCTGCGCGCTCGAAGGGAGCGTGACGATCAGATCCAGCGGGTTGAAGGAATCTCGCCGGAAGGTCAGCTTCCGCCCATCGCTCGCAAGGGTTACCGCGGCAACCTGCAAGTCCGGATGCAACTCCACCAGAATTGTCTGCGAAGACGTGTTTGCCACCAGCTCGACTTTGGCGTCGGCGGCCATACTTTGCTCGTCCGGATGGAGCGTCGCTTTCACGTCGTAGTGCACTGCGTCGAAATCAAACTTCGGCAGTTGTTGTTGAGCCCGGGCAAACGACGGCTCGAGCGTCACGAGCGCAAAAAGCGCCAGAACTCGTATGGCAGTCTTGGTGGTCATGGAGCGTTCGTTTATTAGGATATCAAATCGCCTCCGTCAGTTGCCCGCGCGAATTTGGGCGAAATCATCCCGGCGATGATTTCGGCGGCCCGGTCGATTGCCCCGGCCGGACCCAGCTTTGCCTGCACCCGGGCCAGTTCCTTTTTCTGCGTCTCGCGCGCTTCGGGGGAATCGAGCAGCGTGCGGAGCTCTGTTTCCAGTGCCGGAGCAGTGAATCTGTCCTGAATCAACTCAGGGGCTACCTGCCGCCCGGAGATCAGGTTCACCATTGCGAATCGTTCGGTCTTGACCAGCCGCCGCGCAATCAGCCCGGTGAGCCGCGAAACTTTGTAAACCACGACCATGGGCGCGCCCAGCAGCGCCGCTTCGACCGTAGCTGTCCCGCTCGAGACGATCGCGCAGTCCGCGGCAGCCAGCGTGTCGTATGCCTTGCCTTCGGTAAACGTCCAGCTCGTCAGGTCCCGAACGCGTTTTTCGAATCCGTCGCGCTCGAGCCCAGGTGCGACGGCAACGACGAACTGGGCCCGATGGTCCTTCTGCAAGTTTTCGCACGCTTGGGCAATGACCGGCATGTTGCGCTCAATTTCGCTAGGCCGACTTCCCGGCAAGACCGCTACGATTTGCCGTTTCGCATCGAGCCCGCAGTGCGCCGCAAATTCCTCTCGCGTCATCTTCGCATGCACCGAATCAACGAGCGGGTGCCCGACAAAATTCACCGCGACGCCCGCCTTGCGGTAAATTTCCTCTTCGAACGGGAAAATGACGAGCACTCGCTCGAAGCGCCGTTGAATCCAGCGCATTCTCCCGGGCCGCCAAGCCCAGATTTGCGGGCTGATGAAGTAAACGTTGCGAACGCCCTGCTTCTTCAGTCTGCGGGCCAATCCGAAATTGAACCCCGGGGAGTCCACAGTGATTGCCAGCGCAGGTTTTCTCCGCGCCGCTTCGCGTTCGAGAGTGCGCCAGGCGCGCCACACGGCCGGCAGCCGGTAGAGCACTTCGGTAATTCCAACGACCGCGATGTCTGAGGCGTCTGCGACCAGTTCCACCCCCGCTTCGCGCATTTGCGCGCCGCCCATGCCGAACAAGCGGGCTCGGGTTCGTTTTTTGAGCGCAGCGGCGAGCCGCGCCGCGTACATGTCACTCGATGCCTCGCCGGCCGAAATCAGAATCTCGGGCGCGGCCATTTGCGGCTACGCTGCCTGTGCGACGATCGGTCGCAAACAATTCGCGGATCCGAAATTCAAGGTGAATTCAGTCATTCGCAGGCAACGACGTTCCTGCCGCTTCAATTACGGGAGTAGAGATTCGGAGTTCCTGATCCTTGTACTGCAACTGGTACAGGCGGTAGTAGATGCCACGCCGCGCCAGCAGTTCTTGATGTGTGCCTTCCTCGCGCAGACGGCTTTTGTGAAACACGAGAATGCGGTCGGCGTGCTGAATCGTGCTCAGCCGGTGCGCAATCACAAGCGCGGTTCGGCCCGAGAGCAAGCGGTCCACGGCTTCGCGAATCAGCATTTCCGTTTGCGTATCGACACTCGATGTCGCCTCATCCAGTATTAAAAATCTCGGATTGTGCGCGAGGGCCCGCGCAAAACTGATCAGCTGGCGTTGTCCAACGGAAAGCGTCGCCCCGCGCTCGGAAACCTCGGTTGCCGTTCCGTGCACGAGCGAATCGACGAAGCTGCCCAATCCAACCTGTTCCAATGCTCGATGAACGTCAGCCGCGCTGATCGACTCGGTGCCGAGCCGCACGTTGGACTCGATGGTCCCGCTGAACAGGAACGGGTCCTGCAAGACGATGCCGAACAGCCGCCGCAGATTCTGCACGTCCAAATCGCGAATATTCACGCCGTCGAGGAGGATTTCCCCTCGCTGAACGTCGTAAAAGCGCAGCAAAAGCTGGATGACGGTTGTCTTTCCCGCGCCCGTGTGTCCGACGATAGCGACGTTTTGCCCCGGCGCTACGCGGAACGACACGTCGCGCAACACCCAGTCTTCCTCCTTCGGATTCTCGCCGCCGCGGTAAGCGAACCAGACATTGCGGAATTCAATTTCTCCCCGATTGGCTTCCGCAGGGATGTTCCTCGACCCGGACTGCATCGTCAGCGGCTCATCGAGCAGCTTGAAAATGCGTTCCGACGCAGCCATAGCCGACTGCAAAATGTTGAATTTTTCGCTCAAGTCCTGAATGGGAGTAAAGAATCGCTGCGAATACATGAAGAATTCGGTGACGACCCCGATTCCGAGTCCTCGGGCGAGGACGCGCAGGCCGCCGAACCAGAAAATCAGCGCGTACGCCACCGCGGAAAGGAACTCGATCGCCGGGTAGAAGAGCGCAAACGCCCAGATTTGATCTTTGAATGCCACGTTGTACACGCGGTTCAATTCTGTGAACTGTTCACGCGCCTTGCGTTCGCGATTGAAAAGCTGAATGATCGACATCCCGCTGATGTGCTCCTGCAGAAAAGCGTTGATTCGAGCAATCGCGGTGCGAATCCGGCGGTTCGCTTCTCGAACGCTGTTGCGGAAAAGCCACGTGACGCCCAACATCAGCGGCAACACGGCGAGCGCCGCAAAGGCCAGTCTCCAATTCAGTTTGAACATGTACACGACCGCGGCCACCAGGAAGCAACAGTCGTTCACCATGGCCACCACGCCCGCGGCAAACAAGTCGTTGAGCGCGTCCACGTCGGTCGTCACACGTGTCACCAGCCGGCCCACCGGCGTTCGGTCGAAAAAGCTCATCGGCAGCTTCTGCAAGTGCCCGAAGATATGCTTGCGCAGGTCATACATCGTCTGCTGGCCGACCGATTGCATGATGCGCACTTGGCCGTACTGGAATGTGAAGCTGAGAATCAGCGTCGCGATGAACGCCAGCGCCACCCAGGCGATCCCGTGAAACGCCACCCCGACCGGTATCTTGTGGCCCACTGCCGGCGTGATGTAGCGATCGATCACGATCGCGAACAGCCTCGGCTGGACCAGTTGCAGGGGGGTAACGATGATGGTCAGCCCGATGGCCAGAAACACCCGCCACTTGTACGGCTTCAGGTATTGCAGCAGCCGCCGCGTTAGCTGCGCATCGTAAATGCGCCCCAGTTTTTCTTCTTCGTGATGTGTGCTCATTCTCTGGCCAGTTCTTCTTCCAGCAACTGCTTTCGATAAAGTTCGGCGTAATACCCGCCGAGGCCGATCAGTTCTTCATGCGTGCCTCGCTCGATGATTTGGCCATCGCGCAGCACCACGATCTGGTCCGCATCCCGGACCGTCGAGCATCGATGCGAAATCAGAATCGTGGTGCGCTCTTTGAAGACATCTTCAAGCCCCTGCAGGATCTTTTCTTCCGTGTCCGTGTCCACGCTCGAAAATGCGTCATCCAGAATCAGAATGCGCGGATCGCGTAAGAGCGCGCGCGCCAGCGTGGTGCGTTGCTTCTGTCCGCCGGAAAGCGTAATTCCGCGCTCGCCTACAACCGTGTCGTACTTTGCGGGAAAGTCCGAGATATCGCTCGAGACGCTGGCGATCTGCGCAGCGTCTTCGATTTTGTTCAGCCCTGCTTCCTCCGCGCCGAACGCGATGTTTTCGCCAATCGTCTCGCTGAACAAAAACGCATCCTGAGGAACAAACCCAATGGTCTGCCGCAGCGTGGTCAAAGGCCATCTGCGGATCGATTCGCGGTCTACGAAAAGCGTGCCTTCCGGAGCCTCCCAGAGCCGTGCAATCAGCGCTGCCAGGGTGGTCTTTCCGCTGCCGGTGGGTCCCACAATGGCCGTCGTCGACCCGGCGGGAATATGCAGATTGATATTCCGCAGAACTGCCTCGTTCCCGTCGGCGGAACTGAGGCTCGCCGGAGCCCTGGAACTCTCGCCGCTTCGCGTGGTGGGATAGGTGAACGTCAAATTGCGAAATTCAATTTCGCCGCCGATCGCCGCCGGACGGCTGCCTCCGACGCCCGAGTCGTCGATGCTTGGCTCGGCGTCCAAAATATGATTGAGCCGCGCCATGGAAGCCGCACCGCGCTGAAAAATATTCGTGACGAATCCCAGTGCGATCATCGGAAACACCAGCAAGCCCACAAAGAAGTAAAACGCTGTAAACGCGCCCAGTGACATGCGGTCCTGCACCACCATCCGGCTGCCTTGCCACAGCACGAACAGAATCGAGAATCCGATAATCATCTGCAGCGCCGGAAAGAACATGCTCCAGGCCCGAATCATGCGGATGTTCTGACCCACGTACTGCCGGTTGGTATCATCGAACGACCGCGTTTCCGCGGCCTCCTGTCCGTAAGCCCGCACCACCCGGATTCCCGTCAAATTCTCCTGCGCCTTCGCCGAAAGCGTCGCCAACAGAGCCTGGATCTTCGCCTGCAATTCATGAATGACCGTGCCGAAGTACCTCACGGTAATGAAAACAAACGGCACAGGAAGGAGCACTTCCAGTGTCAGCAGCGGGGATATTTTCACCATCACCGTAATCGCCACCGCCATGCCCACAATGGTGTTCGCGCTGTACATGATTCCCGGCCCAAGGACCATGCGTACGGCGCCGAGGTCGTTGGTGCACCGCGACATCAATTCTCCGGTGCGGTTGCGCACGTAATACTCCGGTTCCATCCGCAGCAGCCGCGCCAGCAAAGCGTTCCGCAAATCGTATTCGATGTCTCGCGAGATGCCGATTAAGATCCAGCGGGAAGCAAAGGAAAAAATTCCTTTCACCGCTACGGTGGCGACCAGCAGGAAACACAGAATCACGAGCGTGTGCCGGTTGCCCGGGTTATAGAAACCCAGAAACGGCTTCAGCACGGAATGCAACAGCGTCGTCACTCCCGGACGGGAAGCGCCGAGAAGGTTCGGCATTGGTTCCGGCGCGCGCGTCAGGCAATCGGTGATGATGCCGATGATCAAGGGCGGGAGCGCGCCAATCAGACCCATCATCAGCAGCGTAAGCAGGCCGAATGCGGTCGCGCCCTTGTATGGCCTCAGGTAGGGAATCAGCCGCCGCAGCTCTCTCCACGCCCGCGACTTCTGCTGCTTCGGCTTCACTCCGCTAACGGTTTGTGCGGCTGCGCTCATTATCGTTCATCCACTGGCTCGAGGCTTTCCAACTCTCCCAGGAAATGCTCAAAGCTGCGGTCCATTGTCTGATATCGTTTCGCTTCTGGATTCCACCGAATCTCATACGTCTCTGTGTATCCCCCAGCCGGTTTGTGCAGGGGAGTGAAATACAGCTCCAGCCCGTCTTTCGGGTCTTGCTCCTGTTGTACGCGCCAGCCATCGACCGGGGAAACGGGCTGCCCTCCGAGAAATCCTTTGGGGTTCTTCAAATGCTCGTCCACCAGGAGCACTTCATTCCACGACTTGCCGTCCTTCTCGACAATCGCCGCGCGCGTGACAAGCAGCCCCGGTGGCATCGATTCGGGCCGGATTTTGACCTTGTTGACGATAAACGCCTCTTCCTTCCCGTTTTTCGCCAAGTCCCCATAGGCGATCACGTCGGTCTCTGATCCAAGAAGCTTTTGCGCCACCGTGTCTACTTCCGATGGATAGGCGGGCCGAGCCGGTTGCGCCGCCTGCTGAGTGTTTGGATGCCCGTTATCGTCGCAGGATGCTGCCGCGAACACCATACACAGCACAGCCAAGAGAGCAATTCTCCTCATATTCCCCTTAGAGGGTCGAAGATGCCAGTGTGATTTCGACCACGCGCCCACTCGCGGGGTCGCAGGAAACCTCCATGGATTGCGGCACGTCCTCTCCGGCCCAATCGAAGGAGTAGAACAGCAATTCTAGCTTGCGCGTGCCTCGTACGGAAGGGCCTCGTGATTCCGGCTTGCCGTAGAGTTCGGTCGCACGCTCACACGAGTCGCCCAATCCCAGGCCGTGCCCTGTTTTGAGGCTCGCTTGTGTTCGGGTCTGTTGACTGGCGCAATCGGTCCGCGCCGTCCCCGGCGCGGATATCGTGACCGTTCGCACCGTCCGATCTTCTTCGATCTCGACGCTTAAGCGTCGGCCATTGCATCGATCCGTCCATCGATACCCGGTGGCATCCGCAGTTGCCGTTCCAAGCCCTGGAAACTTCTCTTTGGTGGAAAGCTTTGACCGTCCCGGCCTGAGCCCTGCCAGTGTCGACTCGTTATGGCGTGGCCCATCCGCCGCGCTCTGCGCGCGGCTGAGAGCTGCTGCCGCTGCGATCGTCCCGGCCACAGCAGCAACGGTGCTACCGAGTCGCCAGAATCTCTTCCATCCGCGCCTCAAAATTATCTTCCCCCTCGGACCACAGTTGATACCGCTCGATGGGCATCGCCCGCTCAATCCGGGCCATCCAATCAAACAGTTTTCGTATGTTCTGCTGGGTCTTTTCCTGATACATCTGCAAATTCTCCGGTTGCGACATCCTCGCCACAAAATTCGCCTCGTCCGGATGCTTGCTCGCCTCCGCGCGTCCATGCCGGAATCCCAGCAGCCCCGCGTGTCCGGTGAAAAAATGCTCAAATCCAGCATCGACCAAAAAATGCCCTTGCTCCTTCCAAACACCCTCATTGAACGCGCTCCCATGGCAAACAATTCCCAGGGGTTGCGGCTTCTCGGTCCACTGCCCATTCGAATCGTCCCACGTCCACAAATCCCAGAATGCCTCGGTCTCGTAGGCGCAATCGGCGTGCGCGTGCTCACGCGCCAAGCCGGTCAGGACGTCCGCGCCGTATTCGCCGGAACGCAAATCCTGCTCGAGAACTGGCGTTTCCGTCTCGTCTACCGCCCGGACGACCAGCTCGGTAAATCCAAGCCGCTCTTTTGAAAAGGGAACTGTCTCCAGGAACGCACGCCACTGTTCGATCAGCGCCTCCTCGGAAAAATCCCTGCTCCAAATGCTCGCATACGCACGATTCGCCATACCGAGCATTATACCGGCAACACGTGCCGCGCGCTCCCGGCTCCCTCGATGCCTTAGGAAGGGCTTACTTTACTTCTTTTCGGTGGGTTTCCTGTCCTTATCACTTACGTCTGAGGAAATGCCCAGCAGCCTGTCGCGCAGCGTATCACCCAGGTTGGCAAAAACATCCGCGCAGGTGTTGCGAAGCCGTTCTTCGGCAGCGTTCGAAAGTGTGTCCAGCACTCCTTTGGAATGCTGCCCGAGCGTGGTTGCTGACGCCAAGAGCCAGGAATTGGACGCGTTCTCGAGACGTTCCTTGTACTGCTCAATCGAATGCTCGACGGTTCCTTTCATCCGCTGGAGCCATGCTTCCTGCTCGGCGTCGCGCTTGGTGTGGAATTCATCGATCAGCGGCTGAAGCTGCTCATTTAGACTCTTGCGCATGTCCGCCGCGCTCTCCGCCAGCCGCCGCTCCAGCATCGCGTTGAACTCAGCCACCGCTTGTTGTGAATTGCGGTTCACTACCGCGCCCGCCTGTTCCGTCGTTGTTTGCGCGATTTGCTCGAAATGGGTCAGGCTCTCCTGCGCGATCCGGCTCAGCTCGTCGATCGCGCTGGCGGCCGTGGTCTGCGCCGTCAGCGAGAGTTGCTCCCGGGTCCGCTCCTTCACATCTTTCGCGCTTTCCTCAATCAGCCCTTGCGCGTGCTCCACGTAGCTCCGGCTGCAATGATCGAGCTCCGAGGCGAACATCCTCGACAGTTCCGCCGCGTGCTCGCGCATCGTTCCCGACGACTGTTCCAGCATTTTCTCCAGAACCGCTTGCATATTCGTCTGCGCCTTCTTCTGATACCACTCCGACGCCTTGTAGAGCGCTTCAAACGTGGAATGCGAAGCCTCCGTCGTCTTCTGATCCAGTTCCTCTTCCACCTTTGTCAACGCCGCGCGGCACTTCTCCTCGAAATCGGTCGGCAGTTCCACGACCTGCTGCTTCATCCGCTCGAGTGAAGTCTCGAGCGCCTTCTCCGACACGTCGTGCATCTGCGCGCGGAACGCTTCCAGCACATCCTGCGCCTGCCTGCCGGCACTCGCCAATTGTTCGCTTGCTTCCTGCGCTCGTCGATAATGCGGAGCCAGCTGCTGTTCCACCTGTTCGGCCAAATGCCGCATCTTCTCGTCGGCAATCTCTTGGATTGGCTTTTCGAGTTCGCCCGCCTTTTTCTTCAGCAGTTCGTCCGCGCGCCGGTCGAGTTCGCTCGCCTGGGTGACAAACAGGTCGTTCAGTTTGCGCTGTGCGTCATCGAAAGTTGCCCGCGAGATCGCCTCAATCTGCGCCGAAGTCTCTTCGGCCCGGCGCGCGACCTCGTCTGCTTTGTTGGTCGCGGACTCCGCTCGCGCCTGCCTTTCATCGAGCCCCGCGCACAGTGCTTCCAGGTTCTTTTGCGCTTCCGCGGCCGCTTCGTTCATCAGGCTCTCGAGCGACGCTTTTCGCGCCTGAATCTCTTCCTCGGCGCGCGCCGTCGCCGCTTGCGAAATCTGATTGAGTTGCGCGCCCATCTGCTCCGAGGCGCTCTGCAGCGCCCTATCGAACTCCGTCCGCCACTTCTCTGTGGCCGACTCGGACTCCGCATTCAGCCGTTGCAGCGATTTTTCCTGCAGCTCACCGGCGGCGTTCTCAATTTCCTTGCGCCAATTCGTCAGGCGCTCATTCGCCGCCTCATCGAGTTTTCGCAGTGTCTCTTCGCTCGGCGCGATCGCTGTCGGCTGCGCCGCCGGCATATTCGCCGTCGCGCGTTCCACGGCCTGTTGTACCGATTGCTTTACGGCTTGCTCCACCGTTTGCTGGACGCTCTGCTGAATCGTCTGCTCGGCCAACTTGGCCGCGGAATTCTCGACCACGCGCTCGACCGCCGCGCGCACCTGAGAATCCAGCTCTTCCGCCTTTGGCGTGGCGCTCTCGCGCGCCTTCTCGAACGCTGCCAGCGCGTTTTGAACCACCTGCTGTGTCGCACGCTCCACCAGTTGCTGCAGCGAATTCTCGACCGCCGTCTGCACCGCGGCTTGCACAGACTTCTCGGCGGCCTTCGTCACCGAATCTTCGACGGCCTCGTTTACCGTGGTCTTAAGCTGCTGCGCTACGCTGTCTCGCGCGGTACGCACTTCCTGCGCCACGGCTTCTGCGGCGCCCGTCTGCATCGTCCTTCGCAGATGCTGCTTGGCCTCGGCCAGCAATCGCGCCATCTGCCGCGCGGCGGACATGGTCTCGTGCGCGGACGCGGCCGGACGCGCTACAGGCGGCGCGGGCAGCACGCGAACTTTGCTCTCGCTCGGCGGTGCAGCCGCTTTCTCCGTCGGGCTCAGGCTTGAAGCCGGTTTTGTCTCTTTAGCCCCCTCCGGAGCGGCCGGCGCCGGCGCTGCTTCGTCTTTCTTTTTCTCCGCTGGAGGCGCGGCCGCTGGCGCTACCGGAATCTCGATGGCCTGTTCATTCGGAAGCGGAAACCAGTCTGCGGGAGGGAACGCGATGCCCCAGACATTTCCGGGCATCGTAAACTCAACGCCAATTTGGAAAAGTTCTCGAACCGTCCGCGGCCGCTGCACCCACGCGACGCGCCCCTCTACCATGCGCGGCGGCTCATCGCTCTCGGCGCGTGCAATTTCAATGGTCACTAACGCTGTCTTGGGAACGTAGTGCCGTGACTGATACTTGCAGCCGTGACAGTTGACCGAAACTGTGGAAGTCCGTTCCTTGAAAGCCTGCCCCAACGCGTCAACGCCGGTCACCGTGATGGGCACCGATTGCGCGATGCGTGTGCTTCGCCGCTTCTGAACTCCGGGATCGTTTGATGGCAATGATTCAGACAAGCGTTCCTCTCCCCCAGGGGCTTGAACGTAATGTAACACCAACGATGCCCGCAAGTTAGCCAAACGCAAGCGGTTGTGCGAAAAAAGTTACGTCGCCAGGGGCGCCGATCGCAGTTTTCACTCGATCCAGTTCCCGGTTCTCTGAGGGAGCCGACCGCGGCCTCGCCCGTATTTTCCTCATCTGATTGATGTTCTCGATTGACTCCGCCGCTCTCGCCGTGATAACACGCGGCTTCTTGCAGCGTGCGGGGTACGCTTTGATGCGAACGACTCGTTTCGTTGTCGTGGCTGTGTGTGCGCTTTCTCTCTCGCTTTGCGCCTCCGCTCAGGCACAGGAAAAAGGCAAGCCCGTCATCATCGCCGCCAGCACAGTCATCGACGGCCAGGGCCATGTCCTGCACGACACGCGCATCGTGGTCCAAGGCTCAAAGATCGTCCGTATCGACCCCAAGGCCGGTCCAGTTACCTACGATCTTCGCGGCCTCGCGCTACTTCCGGGCTTCATCGATTGCCACGTCCACATTACCTATCATTTTGGCCCCAACGGCCGAGCCGAAGACAAGTCCGAAACGCCCGAGCAAGCCGCCCTGGCCGCCGAATCGAACGCCTGGCTCACTTTGATGGGCGGCTTCACCACCGTGCAGAGCGTCGGCGCGCCCGAAGACAAGCCGCTTCGCGACATGATCGATCGCGGGGAGATTCCCGGTCCCCGCATTCTGACCGCGTTTCGCCCGCTCTTCGGACGCGGTCCTGCCACCGGCACACCCGACCAGATTCGCGCCTACATCGACAAAGTCGCCGACAGCGGCGCCGATCTCATCAAGATTTTCGCTTCCGAGAGCATTCGCGACGGCGGCAAGCCCACGCTCTCCGAGGATCAGCTCGACGCCGCCTGCGATGAAGCCAAAAAGCGCGGCCTTCGCACCCTGGTGCATGCCTATCGCGATTCGGTGCACATGGCCACGCTCGCGGGGTGTACAGAAGTCGAGCACGGCACCTTTGCCACGGACGACGACCTCCGCCTGATGGCCGAGCACGGAACGTATTTCGACCCGCAGGTCGGCCTCGTCATTCAAAACTATCTCGATAATGAAAGCCGCTATATCGGCATCGGCAATTACACCGAATCCGGCTTCGAGCAAATGAAACAGGCGCTCCCGCTCGATGCCGATCTCTACCACCGCGCGCTGAACACCGAGGGCTTGAAAATTGTCTTCGGCACGGACGCCGTCGCCGGCGCGCACGGCCGCAACGCAGAGGAACTGATTGACCGCGTGCGCGACGGAGGCCAGGAGCCTATGGCCGCGCTTATTTCCGCGAATTCGCTCGCTGCTGAATCTCTGCGCCTGCAAAACGAGATTGGTTCGATCGCGCCCGGCCTCGAGGCCGACATCATCGCGCTCGACGGCGATCCGTTGAACGACATCACTGCCGTTCGCCGCGTTTCCTTTGTCATGAAGGGCGGCGTGGTTTATAAGAACGTGGCGCGCGATGCCATGCCGCACTACGCAGGCGTGGCGCCCTAGGTTTTGACAGAATCATTTTGTTTTCCCGGAGGCCTTATGCGTCGTGTCGCATTCTTACTCGTAATCATCTGCTGTTTGCCGCTCCTCACTGTCGGCCAGCAAGAGGAACAGGCGAAGCTCGCCGGATTCTTCGGCAATTCTTCCGCCGACGAGCAGACTTGGGAACAGAAATTCCGTGCGATTCCTTCTCCGGACAACATGATCGCGGACATGAAGCTTCTCGCCGCGCGTCCGCATAACGTCGGCTCGCCCTACGACAAGCAAAACAGCGAATGGATTCTCGCCCAGTACAAAAAATGGGGTTGGGACGCGCACATCGAAACCTTCCAGGTTCTTTTCCCCACGCCAAAGCTGCGGGTGCTCGAAATGGTCTCTCCCGCGCACTTCGTCGCCAAACTGCAGGAGCCTCCCGTCCCTGGCGATCCGACCTCGTCTCAGCAGACGGAACAACTTCCCAGCTATAACGCCTATTCGCCCGATGGCGATGTCACGGCCCCCTTGGTCTACGTCAATTACGGCGTGCCGGAAGACTATGACCAGCTCGCGCGCATGGGCATTTCCGTCAAAGGCGCCATCGTCATCACGCGCTACGGCCATTCCTGGCGCGGCATCAAGCCGAAGCTCGCCGCCGAACACGGCGCCATCGGCTGCCTGATTTATTCCGACCCGCGCGACGACGGCTACTACGAAGGCGACGTTTTCCCCAAAGGTCCTTGGCGCCCCTCACAGGGTGTCCAGCGCGGCAGCGTCATGAAGATGGAACTCTACCCCGGCGATCCTCTCACTCCCGGAGTGGGCGCCGACGAACACGCCAAGCGCCTGCCCATCAAGGAGGCCAAGACCCTCGAAGATATTCCTGTGCTTCCGATTTCTTATGGCGACGCCGAACCTCTCCTGAAGGCTCTCAGTGGCCCCGTCGCTCCACCCGATTGGCGCGGCGCTCTACCCATCACCTATCACGTCGGCCCGGGCCCGGCCAGAGTCCACCTCAAGCTCCAATTCAATTGGGATTTGAAGCCCGTGCACGACGTCATTGCCAAGCTGGCTGGCTCGAACGACGCGGATGAATGGATTGTTCGCGGAAACCACTACGACGGCTGGGTCAACGGCGCGGAAGACCCCATCGCCGGCCAGGTTGCGCTTCTCGAAGAGGCCCGTTCTCTTGGCGAGATCTACAAACAGGGCTGGCGCCCCAAACGCACCATCATTTACTGCTCGTGGGACGGCGAAGAACCCGGCCTTCTCGGCTCAACCGAATGGGTCGAAGAGCACGGCGACGAACTCGCGACTCATGCTGTGGCTTACATCAATTCCGACACCAACGGTCGCGGCTATCTCGAAGTGGAAGGCTCGCATTCGCTCGAATCCCTCGTCAATCACGTCGCGAATGACATCGAAGACCCGGAGAAGGGAATCTCCGTCGGGCAGCGCCATCGGTTCGCCGAGCTCGCTCGCGCGCAGAATCCCGACGAGCGCAAGAAACTCGAATCGCAGAAAAATTTCATCATCGGGGATTTAGGTTCTGGCTCGGACTATTCTTCTTTCATCGACCATGCGGGCATCGCGTCCATCAACTACGGTTTTGGCGGCGAGGTGGGCGGCGGAATCTACCATTCCATTTACGATGACTTCTACTGGTACTCGCATTTCGACGATCCCACCGAACAGTACGGCCGCACACTGGCGCAGACCGTCGGCACCACGGTCATGCGGCTTGCCGATTCTGATGTTCCGCCGCTCGATTTCACCGGGCTTTCCGATGCTGTCGGCCGTTTTCTGGACGAACTGAAAAAACTCGATAAAACAGAAATCGCGCAGATCGAATGGCAGAACAAGGAGGTTCAGGACGGCATTTTCACCGCCACTACCGACCCTACAAAGAAATTCGTGCCGCCCGCAACCGAAGAGGTGCCGCAGCCGCTCGATTTTTCTCCGCTCGATGACGCGCTGAAAAACCTCAAGCAGAGCGCCGAACACTATCAATCCGCATTCGACAAAGCTCAGCAGGGAAGTTCCGTGTCCGGCGCTTCACTCCAGGCGGTTGACCAGGATCTCATCGCGACCGAACGCGATCTGCTGAGCGAGGCTGGGCTGCCCGGACGCCCGTGGTACAAGCATCAGCTTTACGCGCCCGGTATCTACACCGGATACGGCGTGAAGACCGTTCCCGGCGTTCGCGAAGCCATCGAACAGAAAAACTGGTCGCAGGCCACCGAGGAAATCGGAATCGTTGCCGGAGTGTTGCAGAAGGAAGCCGATTCGATCAACGCTGCCGCCGCGGCGCTTTCGGGGGCCGCTGCGGCACAATGACCGCATCCAACAGGAGCGCCTTCGCGCCGGAACGCTTCGCTCGTGATTGGGTGGCTGCGTGGAATCGTTCCGACGCCCATGCCGTCCTCAGCCATTTCGCGGATGACGTGGTGTTCGTAAGCCCATTGGCAGCGACAGTTACGGGCAACGCGGAAGTTCGCGGGAAATCAGAGCTGCGGGCCTACTCGGCGAAAGCACTTGCTTTATCTCCTGCCCCGCCCGAATTCCTGCTCGACTCGCTGATTTGGGATGAACGAAACCGCGTGCTTTTGATCCTGTATGTTTCAACCGAATCGGCGCGCAAAGTTCGAAAATGTGAGTTGATGTACTTCCGGCCCGATGGATTGATTCGTCGTGGCGAGGCATTTGCCGGAGCCGTTATCGGTTAGGTCTTGCGTGGAGGATGCCTCGCAGACAGTGATCGACGTGCACGGCCTATAAATCGCGGCGACCTTCCATTGCTTTTACCATGGTCACTTCGTCGGCGTATTCCAGATCCGAGCCAACCGGAATGCCCATGGCGATTCGCGTCACGCGCACGCCCAGCGGCTTGATCAATTTTGACAAATAAACGGCCGTCGCCTCACCCTCCGCAGTCGGATTCGTCGCGATAATGATCTCCTCGACTGTGCCGCCTTTGAGGCGTTCGATCAGGCTCTTGATCTTCAGTTGCTCCGGCCCTCGTCCTTGCAGCGGAGAAAGCGCGCCGCCGAGCACGTGATACATCCCGCTGTACTCTCGCGTCTTCTCAATAGCGGCAATGTTCGGCGCTTCCTCGACCACGCAAATCAATTTTTTATCCCGCGTCGGCGCGGTGCAGAACCAGCACGGGTCGGTGTCCGTAATGTTGTTGCAGACCGAGCACGGTCGAATTTTCTCCTTTGCCTCGCGAATCGCATCGGAAAGGGCCATCGCCCGCTCGCGGTCGACGCGCAACAGATGAAACGCCAGCCGCTGCGCCGTTTTCTGCCCAATGCCCGGCAAATGCTTCAGCTCTTCGATCAATCGGTTGATGGACGGCGCAAAATCAGGCATCGGCAATCCTGGTGACGCGAAAGTTCAAGAATTGTAATGGTAACGAACTTCTGCGGGGTGAAAAATCTGCAAAAACTGTTGCGCCAAGCCCGAGCGCTCTAAAAAAGCCCCGGGATGCGCAACCCTGCCACTCCCGGAATGTTCCCGGTCATGTCTTTGATCTGCTTCGCCAGTTCTTCATCCACGCGCCGCGAAGCATCGTTCACGGCGGCGAGAATCAAATCCTGCAGCATCTCCTGGTCCCTGCCCGCGAAAATCTCCTGCTCAATCTTGAGTTCGGTCAGTTGCTTCTGCCCATTCATTTTGACGGTGACCATTCCGCCGCCGGCGCTCGCTTCCACGCGAATCTCCCCGCGCTTGTGCTCGAGGTTTTCCTGCATCTGCCACAATTGCGACATCATTTGTTGCAGCGCTTTGACTTCCATTTCAGTCCTCGCTTCGCCGTTTCACTTCGGAAATCGTTCCGCCGAATCGTTCCAGCATCGCGCGAACAATGGGATCCTCTTCCATTCGTGCGCGCAATTCCGATGCTCTCGGCGGTGCGCCCCGGCTGGAATCCAGTTTAACACAAACGCGCAGCGGCTGGCCCATCACGGAACTCAGCACGGTGCGCAATTTCTCCATAGGGTCTCTCGCCTGCAGCATTTCCGCCAGCGCGCGGCTCTCCGGCGGAAAATATAAATTCATTTCCGAACCTGCGAGCTCCCAGCGCGTTGCGTGCTCCACCATCGACCACAAGAATTTCTGACTCTTGAGCTGCGATTGAATCGCCTCCATCTGTGCGGCCGCAAGCCCGCTGAAGTGGCTCGCCGCAGCCTTTGCAACAATCCGGGGCGGGGAAGCGGGGACCGGCGCTGGCCGTTCCTCGCGCTCGCCTGCCGCTGCCGGCAGATTCGTCACAGGCGCGCTTGGGGCGGGCGTAGCCGCCGCCGCACTTTGCACGACGGGCGAAATCCCAGCGCTTGCCGTCGCGGCCGCAGCCTGCATCTTCATTTCGCTCCCGCTGGCCGCTGCGCGTGATGCCGTCCGCGGAGTCGTCTCGGGCGCGCTCTTGCGCCCGCCGTCGCTCGGCGCCCGCTCTCCGCGCAATTCTGCCAGCGCTTGTTCAAGCGGCGCCAAACGTGCCGCATTCACCAGCTTCAGCAAGCCAAGCTCCAGATGCAGCCGCGGATCGGGCTTGCGTCGCAAATCATCGTCGGTAGCCATCAAAACCTGAAAAAATCGCGTCAGGTCCTCTTCGCTGAAGAGCTCGGCCTGCTTTTCGAGCCGCGGCCGCTCTTCGATTGGTGCGGTGACGATCGGAGACTCCGCTCCCGCCACCTTCGCAACCAGCAGATTCCGCAGATGCCGGATGGCTTCGCGGCAGAAATGTTGCAGGTTCTGCCCGTCGGCGTGCAATCGGTGCACCAGCGCAAGTGCCTGCTCGGCCGACTGGGCGTCGATCGCAGAAATCAACTGGTCCAGCACCTCTTCGGCGACCACGCCCAGCAGTTCGCGCACTTGCGCATCGGTAATTTCATCGCCCGAGTACGCGATCGCCTGCTCCAGCAGCGAAAGCCCGTCGCGCAAACTTCCTTCCGCAGCGCGTGCCAGCACGGCCAGCGCTCCCGGCTCGATTTTCAACTTTTCTTGTTTCGTGATGCGCTCGAGCGCGTCGGCGATCTCCTGGAACGCCAGCGAGCGAAACTGAAACAGTTGCGCCCGCGATTTGATCGTGTCTACCAGGTCTTCCGGCTGCGTCGTGGCCAGAATGAACACCACTTTGTCAGGAGGCTCTTCGAGGGTTTTCAGCAGCGCGTTCGACGCTTCATCGGTCAACTGATGCGCTTCGTCGAGGATCACCACCTTGTAGCGCCCGCCCACCGGAGCGTAGCGCACCATCTCGCGCAATTCGCGGATCTGGTCGATGCCGCGATTCGACGCCGCGTCGATTTCCAGCACGTCGAGCGAGCCACCGGCCGTAATTTCGCGGCATGCATCGCACTGGTTGCACGGAGTTGGGGTCGGCCCGTTGATGCAATTCAAGCTTTTCGCGAGAATCCGCGCCGTGGTCGTTTTTCCCACGCCTCGCGTGCCGGAAAAAATATAAGCGTGCGCCATGCGGTTCTGCTTGATCGCGTTCTCCAGCGTCTGGGTCACATGCCGCTGGCCGACAACTTCGCCGAACGTCTGCGGCCGCCATTTCCGTGCGATCACTTGATAGGCCATCGATCTCCTGAGGTTCGTTCCGTGCGCTGGTAAGGAACTTCGGGTACTCCGCGGCGCACGAAGCTGATCCGCTACCGTTGCTCCCTTCCGGGCCTGGCGGGGTTTGCGGGGAATCGTCGCACAGAGCCCGAAGTTCCGCCGATTTTCGAGCGCAATTCGCGTCGCGCTTCTCGCTCGCATCGCGAGTCTAACACAGCGCCCGGAACCGTAAAAGCCGCAGGAACCCGTTGTGTCATCACCTCCGCCTACAACCCTGTCGCCGAAGTTTCGCTCCCGCGGTGGCGGACGGCTGCACGCGCCAAACGAGAATGCCAAAATAATTTCACAATCATGCTTGACAATTAGTACTGTGTATCGTACAGTGTGTGTGACATAGGATATGGCGCACAGCTCACAGGCCGCTCCGAACTCAGAAGTCTTCGAGAATCTTCGCTTCGAACTCCGTCGCGGAAGCCTGATTCTCGCCGTCCTCGGGGCTCTGCGCACCGAGCAGTACGGCTACACGTTGCGTAAATCCCTGGGCGAGAGCGGCATGGCCATCGATGAAGGCACGCTCTACCCGCTGCTGCGGCGGTTGGAGAGCCAGGGGCTGCTCACCAGCCAGTGGCGCGAAGAGGACAAACGCAACAAGCGTTTTTACCGTCTTTCGGCGGAAGGGAAGCTGATCCTGAAGCAGCTGCTCCAGGAATGGCGGGACATTGATTGCGCATTGAAAGAAGTCATTGAGTAAGCGAGGCGGCGATGAACCTGAAAATTCTGCTCCTTTGTTCTTTGTTGCCGTGGCTCCTGGCATGGCTGGTGAAGTGCTTCTTGGATTAACCGGAACAACGCTCCGTTGCAGTCGAAACCGGCGCGTATTTCAGTTTTTGGAGGAAGCTGACCATGGACCTCGTTGAGCGTTACGTGCACGCAGTGCGATTCTGGCTCCCGCGGGCGCAGCAGGACGACGTTTCCGCCGAACTGGCCGAGGATATCCACTCGCAGATCGAAGAACAGGAAACCAAGCTGGGCCGCAAGCTCGCCGAGCGTGAAGTCGCGTCGATTCTGAAACAGCGCGGCAGGCCCGTGCTCGTAGCCAGTCGCTACCGTCCGCAGCAATACCTGATTGGTCCTGCGCTCTTTCCCGTGTACCGCCTCGTGATGATCATCGTGGCGCTGTGTTACGCGGTGCCCTGGATTCTCGCTTGGATCAGCCTGGTGATCTTCGATCCCTTCTACCGTTCTCACTTTGGGGCCGGGGCCACGAGGGTCTGGGGCAATTTCATGGGCACGATACTCTTCGCTCTTGGTGCGGTCACGGTGATCTTCATGCTTCTTGATCGCGTGCAACCCAATCTTAAGTTCTTGAGAGACTGGGATCCCACCGGCCTGCCAGCGGTTCGCGATCCGAACCGCATATCGCGCATCAATTCGATCTTCGAAATCGCGGCCAATCTGGTGGTTGCGGTCTGGTGGGTTACCGACATGTGGTCCACACCCGCTTTCCATTGGTCCACTACCGTTTTCAATCGCGGTGGCGTGCGCATCATTCTTACGCCGGCATGGAAGTATTTTCTTTGGGCGTTTCTCGTGATTGCTGTCGCCGACATCGCCTTGGCTGCGGCCAATCTTGCGCGCCCCTACTGGACTTGGCTCCGCGCGAGCTTCCAGCTCGTGCTCACCATCGCTGGCTCGGTCGCGTTTTGCTGGGCATGCAAAGCTCATCTATTGGCGCAAATTGATGTTCCGAATCTCTCGCCCACCCGCGCTGCGGAGATCGTCAACGCGATCAACACCTATGCCGCGAAGACCTTTCCAATTGCGGTCGCTGCCGGAGTCATCATCGTCGCGCTTTCCGGCGTGGGGCGCCTGATTCGTCTGCGCAAGCGGCCCACACCGCAGATGCAAAACGCTGCCGTCTGAACGGCAGAGATGATCGAAGAGCCTTCGACCGGCCACGCTGCTCTCTGATTCCTCCCAACGGAGGAGGCACATCTCCAAGCTCCCAATCGTTCTGCCCTTTGACCTGCAAGGGTTTACGCGAGCGTCCCGGGAACCCTCGCCTCGGGCCGCGATTGCAAACCAGCACACTTGTATTGTCTTGACTCGCCCGCTCGGCAGGTCCCGATCGACTGCCCCCCGCAGCGCCGTGCACGTCAGCCGTAATGCAGTCCCGGATACAGCAGATTCAACGCAATCCTGAAGATGTAATTCAGCAGGAACCGGTCGTAAATGAACCATCCCAGCAGCAGTCCCGCAAATCCCAGTCCGGCAAACGTACTCGCCGAAAACCGCGCCGCTGCCCGGCGACTCATCAGCAGCGTGACGCCGTTGTGTCCGTCGAGCGGCGGAAAGGGCAGCAGGTTGAATGTCCCCAGCAGCAAATTCAGCACGAATAAGATGCTCAGCGCCGTCGCCGCCAGCTCCGCTCCGCTTCCAGTCGCCTGCGTCACCTGAGTGAACGACACGCTTTCGGGCGCGCGAAACGCTCCCATCGCCATCCCAATGCGGATGCCCACCGCCCCAAGAATCATCAGCAGGAAATTCGCCGCCGGCCCGGCCAGCGCCATCCACGCCGCCCGCCGCGGGTGTCTCTGCGCCCACACCGGATCGTATGGCGCGCTGGCCCAGCCCATCATCCATCCAGCGAGGATGTAGGAAAGAATCGGAACCACCACGGTTCCGAAAATCTCTCTCTGAATGTGCGGGATCGGATTGAGCGTGACCTGCCCTCCATGAAACGCCGTCGGGTCGCCGCTCAGTTTCCCGACCAGCGCGTGCGCCCCTTCGTGGCATACCGTCGAAAACAAAAACACCACGTACCAGATCACGCCCAGAACAATGAAATGTGCGTCGAAATTAGTCGCCATGTTGCGGGTTAGACTATTCTGCCCTCGCCGCGAACACAAGCCCGCCCACGCAGCCTGACTTGCGGTCGATCTCCCGCAGAAGGGAACTCAAAAGCACCGAGGTTTGGCTCCGGGGCTTGGACTCGAACCAAGATTCTAGGCTCCAAAGGCCCATGTGCTACCAATTGCACCACCCCGGAACCGGAGCCCAAGAATTATAAAGGAATCCCAGGCCGCGACGCTATTTGCATTCGCGTTGCAGAGTTGGCTTGAGATTTCTTGACTGTGGCAGGAGGAGTCAAAATTCAAACTGACCCCGTACCCCCGCTTGCGTTTGCTTCGCATCGGATTCGAATCCGTCACTTTTTCCTCGCCGCTGCATCATCAATAAGGGCAAATTTCACGTGACCGCACCTTCAGCCTGCCGATGAGACAATCCCGCCGCGAGTCGCACCAACGATCCGCGCTTCTGTTTTCCGCGCTCGCCGCCATCGCAATCTTCACGCCAGCCACGCTGCACGCCCAGGATTCACCTCCGTTCAAGAATGTCACGCTCGTACAAGACGCGCCTGCCGCATTCCATCTTCAAATTCCTCGGCCGTCGCCGTACATCTTCTCCCGAGCGGGCGCAGCCCCCGCGCCGAGTGTAGCCGCTTCCACGTTTAGCGACTCTTTTTCTGACTCTTTGCTGCAAGCCCGTGCCGTCCCGCCTCAGCGCGATGTTTCCTGGAAGTCGCTGCCCAGAAATTTCCTCGAAGATCAGAAAGACATGTGGTTCACCTTCCCCGACCACCTCTTCCACGGGCAGCACTGGCTCCCAACCGTCTCCATCATTAGTGTGACTGGCGGCCTTATCGAGGCCGATCCCTACGACACTCCCTGGTTCCGCCAGACCCAACAATTTCACGATTTCAACGAATACTTCAGCAAAGTAAACACCGACGCTTTCCTCGCCATCGGTCCCGCCACGGTTTACCTGGTCGGGCTGTGGCGCAAGGATACCTTTGCGCAAAAAACCGCCCTTTTCGCCGGCGAGGCCGCCGCTGACGGCATGGTTTTCTACGCCATCGCCCAGGAGGCGACCCATCGCAGCCGGCCGATTGAGATCTCGCCGCACGGCGACTTCGGCGACACCTTCTACGATGGCCACCGCGGGTTACTTTCCAACAGCTTTCCTTCCGGACATGCGATCGAAGCGTTTGCTATCGCCACCGTCTTCGAACGTCGCTATCGCGACCACAAGTGGGTTCCGTGGGTCGCGTATGGCGTCGCCACACTGATCGGCTTCTCTCGCATCACTCTTCAGTCCCATTTTCCGTCCGACGTGTTTATCGGCTCGGCCATCGGCTACACCGTGGGCCGCTACGTTGCACTCCAAGGACAATAATTCACGCGCCTCATGCGGCGGCGTAGAATGAGCAGAGTATACTGATCATTGCGACACCGGGGCCTTGCCGCGGGTCGTACTCGAATACTAAGAACGATGCGAATTCCCCGGACGGTGAGCATGAGGCCGGGGAGGGTTCGAGAGAAGACCAAGCCTGTCGGTGCGGGTGGGATACCTGCTTTCAGGAGGCTCGCATGAGCAAATGTTCGATCGCCATGGGCTCCTCGCTTTTCTTAGTTTTGCTGTGTGCCACGAGCGTTGTGGCTTCCCCCCGCCGTGCAGACGCAGTCAGCGTAAGCCGCACTATCCCGATGCCGTTCAATTGGGTTCCGGGGAATTTCGCCGAGTGGACGGGTGGCAATCTGGTTGTGATCGAGAACCGCTGGTCCCCTTCTCCGACGTTGGTTACTTTCGATCGCGACGGAAAAGAGATTTCCAGGTTCAGCTTTACCATTCCAGGAGCAGACCTGATTAACATTTACGACAATTCTGTTGCCCTCGGAAAGGACGGGACACTGGCAATCGTTGGCACGGTCGATTCGAACGACTCAACGGGCGCCACTTTCGCCGCGTGGGTGTCTGCTGATCGGCGTCATCAGACGTTGATACGCCTCGCGAGTTTCTTCCCTCACTCAGTCACTGTGCCTTCTGACGGTACGATTTGGGTTTCAGGGTACCAGAAAGGGGTTCAGCTCGGCGGGCCAGCAGGCAATCGCCATCAAGCGATACTTCGCTACGACAGGAGTGGGAAGCTTCTCAGGTCGATCTCTCCGCTGTCGAACATACCAGATTCAAGCGTTGTTGCACGTGGGGGTTCCTCTTCCATTCTCGTTTCCCTGGGCGAAGGTGTTGGCTGGTATTACCCGAGAGAGCAGGCATACGTTGAATTCTCGCTGGACGGTTCTCTCGTCAATCGGTTCCGGGGCCCGCAACATCAAGACACAGTCATCACAGTTGCCGCATGCACCAACGGGAATGTATTCGCGGCCTCAAAGAATGGTAAAGACTGGGGCATTTTCTCTCTGAACCGCGAGCAGGGAGATTGGATCTTCACCCCAGGGCATGAGAAATGGGGCGTTCTCCTCGGCTGCAACGCCACCAGCCCCGTTTCAATTACCGATTCCAGCAACATTTCTTGGTTAGAAGCTCCTGCTCATTGAGGCTGCGCGACGACGCCCTAGCCAACGAACCCTGTCCGCCTCGAATACCTGTGGATCTTGACGTGTTGTGGACTAAACGGATCTCCTTGCCCGGCGCAGCCGGCGCAGCTGCCCGATTGCCGCTCGCCAGTCCTTCTGCTACGCTTTCACTGTTCATTCCGGAGAGGTGTCCGAGCGGCTTAAGGAGCACGCTTGGAAAGCGTGTGTAGGAGAAATCCTACCGTGGGTTCAAATCCCACCCTCTCCGCCATACCAATTTCCCCCAAGAGCAGAGCGGTCACAGACTTCCTGGCGCTGCATCCCAAGGTTCATTTGCACTTCACTCCCACCTACTCTTCGTGGCTC
Organism: Candidatus Acidiferrales bacterium; assembly: GCA_035945715.1. Taxonomy (GTDB): domain Bacteria; phylum Acidobacteriota; class Terriglobia; order Acidiferrales; family UBA7541; genus DAHUXN01. The sequence continues at coordinate 94,212 of DASYZX010000047.1, read as the reverse complement.
AATCAAATCGAACGGTGGTTCGGCAAGATCGAGCGCGACGTCATCGCCTGAGGTATATTCACCTCGGTCTCAGATCTAAAGAGAAAACTCTTGCGATACATCCGTCAGTACAACAAATCACCCCGTACCGTGAAATGGAAATATGCCGACCCGTCACACCACATCAGTACACAATCAGTTGGTACAGGCCACGAGTGGTCGGCGTGGTGGCGATGATGGCAGCGGTGACAGTGGGGGTGGGGTGCGGGGTGGGGCGGTAGCATGGACCCCCTTGTTTGGTCATTTGGATGGGGGACGGGACGAAAACCCACCTTAAGGGTCGTCGGCGCGGAGCCTGATATTTTGTGTAACAAAACCCCCTTTCCGAGGGGGTTTTGCGCCAAATGAGAGGTCTGGGTCCAATTTTATTCGTCGTTCATACTTTCGACGAAGAAGTCATTCGCATCATCTCCGCCCCAAGGAAGGAGATTCTATGAGAAGCGTACAAACGAACAGAAACAAGGCAATCCGAGCCTGTCAATCACATCATGCCTTCAGATCGATGCGATTCCTCATACGTTGACATCAATGTTGACTTGTAGCATCATAGGTGTATGAGAACCACTCTTTCTTTGGACGATGATGTCTTTCGGGAAGTAAAGGCATACGCTGAAAGCCGGGACGTCGCCATCGGCAAGGCGGTATCGGAACTGGTGCGCAGGGGACTGCACGCACCCCTACAGACCCGTCTCGTCAACGGCTTTCACGTCGTCGAGCTTCCGCCTGGCTCGCCGCCGGTAAGCACCGAGGATGTCGAAAAACTCCAGGATGAAATACAGTGAAAGCCGGTTTTTTGCTGGACGTCAATGTCCTCATCGCGATGGCTTGGCCCACCCACCGCGCTCATGAGAAAGTCCAGGACTGGCTCGGGCGCCACGCGCGCGAAGGGTGGGCAACATGTCCTCTGACCCAGACTGCCTTCGTCCGCATACTCTCGAATCCCGCTTTCTCTCCAAACGCACTCACTCCCACGGATGCTCTCGCCCTGCTAGAAGCCAACCTTGGCCGCCCCGCTCACCGGTTCTGGCCCGATGAGGTCAGCCTTGTACAGGCACTTGAACCATTCGCTCAACACTTGGCGGGGCATCAACAAGTGACGGACGCCTACTTGTTAGGACTTGCCATGAATAAGAAAGGAAAGCTTGCCACCCTGGATCGCGCAGTTCGAGCGCTGCTGCCGGACAAAAGCCCGGAAAGCGATTTCGTGATTGTGATATGAGGACCATTCAGGATTTTCTGCCCGGATTCCGGGCTGCTGTTGTGCCGGATGCAAGACGCTCCGTTTCCGCTTGTGCTGTTTGTACCAGTTGTAAATCCCTTATGGCTGCAACGCCGCTAAAACACGAGACTTAGAATCTAACGTGTCTATTCAAATCCCACCCTCTTCGCCAAACTAATTTTGGAAGGGTTTTGTGACTGAGCAAGATCGTGCCTTTACATGCTCCGACGAATCTTCAGTGTGCTATCCGCGACCAGTTGTCCAGAACCACCATCGAAATGATGGCCGTGTTATGCTTTTTGCGATAGAGCCTTAGGAACTCAATTTGAAGGAGAGATACTGTGGCGGAGTCCAAGTCAACCGAGAAGGAAGTGTCCCGTGAGCGTCTTGCTGAACTCTTGAATGAAGACCTTTCCCGCGAATATCAAGCAATCATCGCCTACGTTGTCTATTCCCAGGTACTGAGCGGCGCGCAATATATGGATATCGCCGCACAGCTCGAAATCCACGCCAAGCAGGAACTCGATCATGCGTTGACTCTCTCTCGCCAGATCGACTATCTCGGTAAAATGCCGGCCGTCACTCCCAAGCCGGTGCGCACGTCGAAAGATCCGAAGGACATGCTTCGGTACGATCTCGACAATGAAAATGAGACCATTCGCAACTACCGCGATCGGATTCAGCAATGTGAAGCTCTGGGAGAGTACGCATTGGCGGAACAGATTCGCCAGATTCTCATGCAGGAACAGGACCATCAAATCGACTTAGCGACTGCGCTCGGCGAAGCGGTCCCCGATGTTGGCGGTGGCCCCAGGAAACGAAACCTTCGCTGAGCTGTGCTGAGTGGAGCTTGAATGCAATCCAGGACAGAGCTGCTGGCGGCCGTCTATGTGGCGTTTAACAATCGCGACATCGATGGCGTTTTCAGGTGGATGCAGCCTGATGTGGACTGGCCCAACGGAATGGAGGGCGGCCGCGTTCATGGATACGAGGAAGTGCGTGCCTATTGGCTGCGTCAGTGGGGCCTCATCGATCCCCGCGTCGAACCTGTAGCTATCGAAGACGACAAGGCCGGGAACACCGTCGTGAACGTCCGCCAGGTCATTCGCGATCTGTCCGGAAAAATCCTGAAAGACCAGCTCGTCGAGCACGTGTATTCCTTCCGCGACGGCCTGATCGAGCGCATGGACATCCGCTCCACATCACTCTGACGAACCGGCGCTCGCCGCGGTCTGCGCCACGCGTTCGGTGACATCCTCTCTAGGAAGTGTTAGCCTGTCTCAGATGCTTTCTGATGAAATCAGTAAAGTTCAGGCGGAGCTTCGCGCGCTCTTCGATCAGCTCGGGGCTGCGCGTGACCCGGCAGAACAAGAGCTCTTGCTGCTCGATTGCCAGATGCTATTGCAGCTGATTGGCCGCCTGGTCAAAGAAGACAACCGGCGCACTCGGCCATTAGTGGAAAACAGCTCTCAGCAAACCGCAGACCGCGCCTAGCCTCGCTCGCTTTGCCCCCGTTGCTCTGAAGCAATCTCCGTCCGTACGAGCGATCTCGAGTTTCCCTCCTCACACCGAGCGCGCCCCTTCCTGGTGCACATACTTGATCACTTCCACTTCGGATATGGCGATCAATCCTTCCACTACCATCTTGTCTAGGATTGGCAGCAACCTTTGAATCTTCTCTTCCGAGTCAATCACACTGACCATCACCGGCGCATCGTGCGAAAACGACAAGTGATGCGGCCGCCGGATCACCGTGCTCGCGCCATATCCTTCAATTCCGCGCAGCACCGTGGCTCCCGCAATATCCAGTTCTCTGCACTTTTCCACAATCGCCCGGTAGAGCGGCTTGTTCTCCCATTTGTCGTCTTCGCCAAAATGAATCCGCAGCATGCGCGCGCTTCCTTCGATTTTCATTGCTGATCCTCCTTCCGCCGCTCGTCGGCCTCGTAATTGTGCGTGTACTTGATGATGTCCACGTCGGAAAGCACCACGAGCCCCTGCTGCACCATGCCGTCCAGAACAGGGAAGTATGCCCGCAGCTTTTCTTCCGTATCGACCACCGAGAGCATCACCGGACGGTCATGCGACAGGTCCCGCACCCCGGCCGTAATTCTCCGGTTCGCGCCATAACCGAGAATGCACTGATAGACAGTGACCCCTGCGATGTCATTTGCGCGCATGCTTTCGACGAGCGCTTTATAGAGCGGCTTATCCCGCCATTTGTCGTTCTCGCCGACGTAGATGCGCATCAATTTGGCCTTTCCCTCTCGCTTCAACGCAACCGCAGCCGGTTGTCGCGCCCCTTTCTCTGAAACCGACGACGGCTTTTCGACCATCGTGTCCTGGATCTCGATTAACCCCGTCCCGGCCATCTCGTGAAGCTTTGGCAGGATTTCCTGTACCTTAACCGGCGACTCGATGAACTCGATCTTGATCGGCAGGTTTTCTGTCAGCCGCACGATCCGCGTTGTGTGCAGATGGTGGTCTGCGCCGAATCCCGCGATTCCGCGTGTGACGTTTGCCCCGGCAACACCACGGTAAAACAAATAATCCAGGATCGCCGTATACGCGGAATGCCCGTGGTATTTATGGTCCTCGCCAACGTAGATGCTTACTTTTTTCGCGGGCCCTGGCCTCAGCATCGGACCTCCTCAAGCCCCGTTGCGCAGATGGAGATAATTTGCACCGTGCGCCGCGCTTTCTCAATCGGTCTCATGGCAGTAATCTCCCCGCAACCACGCCAAGCCAAACCGCGACGAATCCGACGACCACGCTCAACCCGACATACAGGCCGCCGATCAAAAACTCGCTGCTCTCGATCGTGCGCAGCGTTTCATATTCAAAGGTCGAAAACGTCGTATACGCGCCGATGAATCCAATTGCAATCAGGTATCTCCAATTCGGATTCCAGTGCGCCCGCTCGGCGAACAGCGTGACCACCAGCCCAATCAGGAACGATCCCGTACAATTGACAAGGAACGTGCCATAGGGAAAAATTGTCCCCAGGCGCTCGCTGACGAATCCATCGAGCCAAAACCGGGCGATGGCGCCAAGAAATCCTCCGATTCCCACCATCCAGTACTTGACCATGTGCTCGGTTTCCTACTTTCGTTTTTGGTGCTCTGTTGAATCTTTCTGGCCCGTGGCACGCGTCATCACAAACCGGTTCAGCTCCGCCACTTTTTCTTCCAGTTCTTCTGCGATTCTTTCGAGTTCCTTTGCCGCGCCCTCCGGCACTTCGCCGTACCCGCGCATGTTCTTCGGTCTCAGTTCGTCCAGCGAAATTTCGATCGAGTCGAGCGTCGCCGAAATCGCCCGCGCGTCGGGGATCGTCGCCTGTCCCCTGGGGATGTTTTGACCCTCCAGCGCGCCGACGAGCTGCGCCCGGATTCCTGCGATGGAGTCTTCAATCGCCCGCCGGTCTGCGGCGGAAATTTTAGAAATGTACTGTGGAAACGCGGAGTTCCCGGTCGCGCTCGCTAGAATGGTCTCGATTTCGGTGAAGAGCCTGTCAACGTACTGGCAAACTACGCGGAGGTGCCGTTCCTGACTTTCGTTTAGGGTGTTTTGCGCGCCGCTATGGTCGGAATTCATCTGATTCCCACCGGTCAAACGCAGGCTTACCTCTTGCGCGCCCAGCGTCCGAGTAATCGTTTGATTAGGATCGCCTCAAAAGGAAACGGAACCGATCCTCTCGAAGAAATCCTGGTAGGAGTCATCTGCCCGTGAGGGCGGTTCGGTTGGGTGAACTCCAACACCCGCACCACGAATTATCTGTGTGGCTTGCTTTCAAGTCAATACGAAGGAGGGCTCGATTGCCTGGAATTCACCTAGGCGATCGATTTCTTACTTGCGTCATCGTCCAGTTCCTGCTCGATCGCCGTCAGCAGCAGCCCACCGTTCCGCGCCTTCGAAACCACCTGCCTCACTCCCACGCGCTTTGCCTGTTCTTCGACTTCCGGCGACGCGTGCAGCGTGAACATGATGACGCGGGCTTCCGGCCTGCTCTGGGTGATTTCTCGCGCCGCATTCATCCCGTCCATCACCGGCATGGCCAAGTCCAGCACAATCAGGTCAGGATGCAACTCGCGCGCGTGCTTCACGGCTTCGTTTCCATTCTTTGCTTCGGCGCAGACCTGCCAGCCGTCGTGGGAGTTGATGAGGTTGCGCAGCACTCTGCGCATCAATTCGTGGTCGTCCGCAATGAGGATCCGGGTCGCCATGTGGCTTGCAACGCGCCCTCGGGAAGGGCCGAGGGGGGCGACTCTCTTCCATCTGAGGGGCAGTTCGTTCCCTATCCTACTGAGCCGCTCGATTCGGGGAATCGGGCGAATACCGTATACAAAGTCCCGATTCTCTGTAAGCTATCCTTGCGGAAGGGATTGTCTTCTGAAGACCGCGAGATCTCACTAGCCCTGCGAAAAACGAAGGATGGAAAAAGTCGTCTAGCTGGCCCGCGCTTTGACCTTTCCATTCTCAAATCGGTTCGCGACGTACCCGCCGATCGCACTCAACGCCGCCAATGCAATCAATCCGTAAATAATGGGCCAGCCATACTTCGAGAAGACCGCCATAATTCGCCGCCCATAGAGATTCGCGAAGTAAGCAAGCAGGAAGTATCGAATCACGCGTCCGAGCGTCATCGCGCCAATGAATCGTTTCAAAGGATACCCCGTCGCCCCTGCCGCCAGCACAAACGGCACGACCGGAATCGGTGGCGGCAGCACCGCTGGCACGGCAATCGCCCAGAAACCCCATTTCTTAAAGAAATCCGTAGCCGTTCTTTTCCATCCGTGCTGCAGCATCTGGCGCAAACGCTCTTTTCCCTGGTGTCGCGCCAGCCGGAACGTCAGATATGCGCCGAAAACCGACCCTGCCGTCGCCATCGCCGCGTAATACGGCCACAGTTGCTTGTGATGCGCCGCCAGCAGGATCGTCAGCGCGTCCATGCTGCCCGGTATCGGAATCACCGAGCTGTCGACGATCCCCAGAAGAATCAGCCCCGGTCCGCCGAGGTGATAGAGCCACACCCACACTCTTCGCCGCGTCGTCGGAGCCGCTACGCCCTTCGCGAGAATCGCCCAAGCAAGCATTCGCTTATCGCACTAACCCTCACAACTGCCGCTACTCCCGACAGAGCCGCCTGACATAAGACGCATCGCCGCAAGATCCGGTGACGCTAAAGCCTCTATCCCCTTCCGAAACTGGATCTCGCCGTCGTCCATTTCGTGCCGCCCACCACCTCGATTTTTCATCTGCGAAGGTATTTCCTTTCCATTCTTGCGCGTCGCAGCGGCCCGCAGACCGGCGCCACCCTGAACACGTTCACGCTGTTGCCTTTGCCGCTTTGCACCTCGCCGCTCTTTGGCTCCTGGCGTGCTCAGCATCTTTCGCGTAGTTGCAGCATCAGAGGTTAGGTTGAAAAAAATCTCGGCCAAGGCTCAACCTGGCTCGAGCAACCAAAACGGGCGCCAGATTATGCCACTATTTGTTTTCAAGACGCTTCAGCAAACGCGGCGAGCGCTTCGCATCCTGGGCGGATTTTTGCTGCTCGCGCTCGGCATCGTGCTCCTTGTGGGACCGGGCCCGGGTTGGCTCGTGATTCTGCTCGGCTTGGGCTTGCTGGCCGTTGATTTCCTCTGGGCGCGCCGCCTCCTTGACCGCATGAAACGCGAAGGTACCCGCCTCCGCAACCTTCTCTTCCGCCGCTCCGCTCCCTCCGCCTGACCGTGATCCATGGGCCTTTTCAGGGAAGCGGAGCTTTAGCTCGGACAATAAACTTTCGAAAATAGCGGGCTTTAGTCCCTGAAGCAACGCCGCTGATCGTCTTGCAACACCTCTCCCCTCCACTTTTTCCGCTGTTCAGCAGTGCCTTTGCTGTGCTTTCATTTACTTTTGCCTGAGGCGAGAGGTAAGCGAAATCGAGAGGTCCGCCACGAAATGAGTTCGCAATCCGCATTCGCCGCGCGATGGGCCGGCAAATGGGCCCTTGTCACTGGAGCCAGCGCCGGAATCGGCCTCGCCCTTGCCGAGGAGCTCGCCCTAGCAAACGCCAACCTCGTCATCACCGCGCGCCGTACCGACCGCCTCGAATCCCTCGCCTCCCGCCTGCGCTCGACCCGCGGGGTCAAAGTCGAGGTCCTTGCCGCCGATCTGGCAACTCCATCCGCCCCTGGGGCAATCCGCTCCTTCACCGAATCCAAGTCTCTCGAAATCGAGCTCCTCATCAACAATGCTGGCTTCGGCTCCTACGGCCGTTTCCACGAGTCCGACCTTTCTCGCCAGCTCGAAATGGTCCGGGTCAACTGCACCGCCGTAGTGCATCTCACGCATCTATATCTGAGGGAGATGGTTCGGCGCCGTCATGGCGACATTCTGATCGTCGCCTCGGTCGCAGGATTCCAGGCCGTGCCTTACGTTTCGACTTACGCTGCCACAAAAGCTTTCGACCTGCGCTTCGCCGAGGGCATCGCCGAAGAAGTCCGCCGCTACGGCGTTCACGTCTGCGCTCTTTGCCCCGGCTCGACCACGACGGAGTTTCGCGAAGTCGCTGGCCAGCCGGAACGCACTTTTCGCGGCGCCGAATCCGCCGAAAAAGTCGCGCGCACCGGCCTACGCGCCCTCGCTGCAGGGAAGAGCAGCGTAATTTCAGGCCTCAAGAACACGTTAAGCGTCGAAGGCCAGCGCCTTGCGCCGCGCAGCATGGTCAGCCGCGTTGCCGCCGGCATGTTCGACCCCGGGAAATGAAACGGACATCTTGCAATGTCTCGTGACGATAAGTTGAAGCCTCCGCCGAACGCCAATCGCTCTCTGACGCGCCGCCAATTCCTCGGCGCCTCCGCCGGCTCCGCGCTTTCATTGTCCGCGCTTCGCGAGAAAGCCGCCAGCCGAGCGCAAACCGAACAGCAGCAACAGACTCAGCTGCCGCAACCGTCCCAACAACAGCCCCAGCAGCAACTCCCGCCCGCCAAATCTCCGTTTCCCGCGAATTTCCTATGGGGCGCATCCACCTCGGCCTATCAAATCGAAGGCGCGCCTCGCGAAGACGGCAAAGATCTTTCCGTCTGGGACGAGTTCCCCCGCCAGCCCGGCGCGATTCGTGACGGCCAGAACGGCGACGTCGCCTGCGACTTCTATCATCGCTACGCCGAAGACATCGCCCGCATGCAATCGATCGGCATCCAAGCGTTTCGCTTCAGCATCGCCTGGACGCGTGTCATTCCCGAAGGAACCGGCGACACCAATCCGAAAGGCCTCGACTTCTACAGCCATCTGGTCGACGCGCTTCTCGCCGCAAAAATCACGCCCGTCGTTACTCTTTTCCACTGGGACACGCCTCTGGCACTCATGCAGCGCGGCTCTTGGGAAGCCCGCGACATGGCCGGTTGGTTCTCCGATTACGCCGCGCTTCTGACGCGCACTCTTTCCGACCGCGTCAAATACTGGCTCACCATCAACGAGCCCCGCTCGTTCATCGGGGGCGGCTACGTTACCGGCGTGCAAGCCCCGGGTGAACGGCTTCCTCGCAATGAATACATGCGCGCCGCTCACATGACTCTTCTCGCGCACGGCCGCGCCGTACAGGCCATTCGCGCCAACGCCAAGACCCCCGTTCAAATCGGCTATCCCTGCGACTTTTCTCCGTGCCTCCCCGAGACTCCTTCCGCCGCCAACGTCGCCGCCGCGCAAGCGGCCACTTTCGAGAGTCCGCTCGACCATTTTTCAGGGCAGTACTGGTGGCGCGAAAACGCCTGGTGGCTCGATCCCGTTTACACCGGACAGTATCCGGCCGACGCGCTCACCGCTCTTGCCGACGACGCTCCCGAAATCCGCGCTGGCGATATGGAAATCATTCATCAGCCGCTCGATTTCATGGGCACTAATATCTACGGCGGCCGCCTCGTGCGCAGCGCACCCGACGGCCAAGGCCAGGAAAAAAACCAGCTCGTCGCCTTTCCGGCCGGCTACCCGCTCACCGCAATGGGATGGGAAGTCACGCCCGACGCAATGTACTGGGGCCCGAAGTGGCTCCATGAACGCTACAAGCTCCCAATTTTCATCACCGAAAACGGCTGCTCCTGCCGCGACTGGGCTTCTCTCGACGGCCAGGTCCACGATCCGAACCGCATCGATTTCACGGCGCGTTATTTGAAGGCGCTCGCCCGCGCCTCAAGCGAAGGCGTTCCCGTGCAAGGCTATTTGCACTGGTCTTTGCTCGACAATTTCGAATGGCAGGAAGGCTACACGCAGCGCTTCGGCATGATCTTCGTCGATTATCCGACGCAAAAACGTATCCTGAAGGATTCCGCCCACTGGTACGCCGGCGTGATCAAATCCAATGGAGCCAGCTTGTCCTGAGCCTGCCCGCCATGGCGGGCGAAGCCGAAGGGCTTCTTGGGCCGGGTTTCTCGCAGGGACTTTGCGCATCCGCGATGTTAAAGTCATCCTGCCATGGCAAAAAAACTGAGCCCCAAGCGCGCACCAGCGAATCACGTAGACAAATACATAGCAAGCGCCCCAAAAGAAGTACAAAGCAGATTGCGGCAGGTTAGGGCCGCGATACGCAAGGCGGCGCCGGGCGCGACGGAACGCACCGATTACTTCCAGCTTCCTGGCTATTGCTATCCGGACGAGGGCTACGATTACGATGGAATGTTTGTCTGGTTCAGCTTTAAGACCCCAAACGTACGGCTCCATCTGCGTCCGCCAGTGATACAAAACCACAAAAAGCAGCTTACAGACTGTGCCCGAACAAAGGCCATTGTTGCGTTCCCGGCAGACCGCGCCTTATCGATGGCCTTAGTCAAGAAGCTCGTCAAAGCAAGCCTCAGGGTGATGAAGGATAAATCGAAGTCCAAGTAACCTCTCCCGGGCGCCCGCTGCGTCGTGTCACGATCACCCGTCACTGCCCCGGCCCTCCCATCATTTTCAAGTCGCTCACCAACCGGTCCACGCTGTCGTCAATGTTCTTGTCCCAGCTCGCTTTTCGAACCGCGGCCTTCACCGGCTCGACGAGCGTCCACAGCACATAATGCGTTTTCGCGTCCAGGATGCTCAAATAAAACTCCGCCCCTTCTCCCAATCCGCCGGTCGCAAACGACCGCATGAAGTGGATCTCCAGCACCAAATCGGCATCAGCCGGCGCGCTTGCCAATTGATACCGTCCCAACCCTTTCATCGCCGCATACAGCTGATCGTAGGGCCGGTTCGGCTCGCCGAAGTGCTCGAGAATGTCCGACGGCATCCCATCCGGCGCCGTGTTCGAAATGAACACGCTCTTCGCATTCACGATCTGCGCCGGCACAGGTCCCGGCGCCGCCTGCGCGTTTCCTTTGGTAATTGTCGCGCTCTGCGCCCACAGCATGGGACTTGCGCAAAGCATCAGCAAACCCATCCCGCAAATCATCTGTATATACCCTGTTTTTCGCATTTTGCCCTCCGCCTGCGGTTCTGCATAAAGGACGTATCGCCCGGCTCCCCGTTTCACCCGCGTCACTTATGTCATTCCGAACCGGCCGTTCGGCCTGCCGACTCAGCCCCACAGGTAGCGGCGGGTTTATCCTCCAGTTTTTTTGTCTTTCCGTTTTCCCGCCCCTCGTTTTGTGAGCGTGGGGGCCTTTCTGGAAGACACTGTGCCCTTCGTGGGGGTGCTGCTGGTTTATTCCGAGGAAGGAAGGGCTGGGCCCGTTCGCGCGCAGCGCGAGGAAAAAAAGGCAAATTGGCCTGTTCGAGTACTCGGTGACCGTTCGCTATTTGTTTGCTCCAGCCGCCTGCTGTGCGTGCGCCTTCGGCTGGTAGGTTCCCGGCACCGCGCGCATCGCAATGGCGATCCGGTTCCATCCGTTAATGGCGACCACCGCCATCGTCAGGGCCACAATCTCGGCCTCGGAAAAATGTTTTTTCACTTCTTCGAAATCTCCATCCGGCACGTGCGTTTCAGAAACCAGTGTGAGCGACTCGGTCCACGCCAGAGCCGCGCGCTCGCGGTCAGAATAAAACGGAGCTTCGCGCCACGCATTCAGTTCGTAGAGGCGCTGCTCGGTTTCTCCTGCGGCGCGCGCATCTTTCGAGTGCATGTCGAGGCAGTAGGCGCAGCCGTTGATTTGCGAGGCGCGCATTTTCATCAGTTCGAGCAAAGGTTTTTCAATTCCGGAGTTGTGAATGTAAGTTTCCAGGCCGGCCATCGCCTGATACGCTTTCGGATCTACTTTCGCCAGATCGATTCTGGATTTCATTTCCGTTTCTCCTCCTGCCCATTACCGATGCAGCTGCGAGCCCGAACGAACCAAATTATTTTTCAGAAACATCGTACGTGATGGAACTAACCTTGCAGCGGTGCGGAAGCAGTACCAGCCGTCAGAAACGGCATGACAACTTCATTCATGGCGCAATGCCGCGATGGGGTCGACTCGTGATGCGCGCCGAGCCGGAATCCAGCAGGCGATCACGGCGAGGCCCGCGAGGATCAAAGTGACTGTGACGTAGGTAGCGACGTCAAGCGGCGAGATTCCGAAAAGCTCGGAAGCAATTGCCTGGCTTGCGGCCACAGCCCCTCCGAGCCCGATGATCGCACCAAGTGCGGTGAGCTTCATTCCACGAAGTAGGATGAGCGAAAGAATATTGCGCGGCGGAGCGCCGAGCGCCAGGCGGATTCCGATTTCGCGCGTCCGTTCCGTCACGCTCCCGGAAAGCACTCCGTAGATGCCCACCGCAGCAAGCGCCAAAGCCACGATTCCGAATGCTTCGAAAAGAATCAGCGTAAATTGCCGTTCTGCTGCGGACGCAGCGATCAAATCATCCATCGTCTCGACGCGGTCGATCGGCAGATCCTTGTCGACCGCCCAGATCGCATTTTCGACGTCAGCAGTAAGCGCCGCCGCGCTGCCGTGCGCTCGCACGACCAATGACATGCTTGTTTCGATCCATTGCCACTGCTCCACGGTCGTATAAACCGCGTCGGCTTCGTTCAGCGCCAGCGACATTTGTTTGACGTCGCCCACAACGCCGACAATGGTGAACCAGCGGTCAGGATTTCCGATATGCGCGCGCTGTCCCAGGGGATCGGCGCTGCCGAACTTCCGTTTCGCGAACGACTCGCTGATTAGAGCGACAGCGGACGCGTCCACTCGATCTCCATCGTTCAGATAGCGGCCGCGCTTCAAAGGAATCTTCATCGTTTCGAAATAACCGGGAGTGACCGCGTAGCGCAGCGCGTCCTCGGCTGCATCGGGATTGTGATCGATTTCGAAGCTCACGCCGTACTGATCGAGCGGACCATCGCCGCTCAGCGGCAAAGCATTTGTGAATGCCGCGCGATCGACGCCGGGAACACGTTTCACGGCATCCAGCGCCTGCTTCCAGAATTGATAGCGCACAGGATCGGGATCATATCGATGGCCGACTTCGTCGACTTGCATCGAGAGCAGGTGCGAGGCGTCAAACCCCGGCGGAACCGCGAACAGACGCTTGAGACTGCGCAACAACAAGCCGGCGCTGACGAGGAGTACGAGCGCGAGCGCAACTTCTGACACGACGAGGACGTGGCGCGTCACTGGATGACCCCCGGCAGTTCGCCGCAACCCTTCTTTCAAACTGGTCTGCGGGTCGCTGCGAGAGGCGCGAAGGGCCGGAATGACGCCGATCAAAAGGCCGATCACCGTGGTGATGCCCAGAGCGAACAAGAAAACATTGCGGTCGATTTGAATGGCGCTCAATCGCGGAAGATCCTGAGGGCTGAGCGCAACGATCGCCTGCACGCCAAACTGCGCGACGACGAAGCCCAGCGCCCCGCCGATGAGAGCGAGGAGCAAACTTTCGGTGAGCAATTGCCGGGTCAGGCGGGCAGGAATCGCCCCGAGCGCAGCACGCATGGCGAATTCGCCGCGACGCTGCGCGCCGCGCGCGAGCAGCAGATTTGTGACGTTCACGCACGCGATCAGCAGAACCAGCATCACCGCGCCAAGAACGGCCAGCAGCGCTGAACGAACTCCGCGGGTCACCGAGTCTTGCAGCGAAATGACCGAATATTTGACTTCCTTGCCGTAGGTCGGCGGATGCTGCGACTGGATGACTTCACTTCCGAGCGCGGTCAGTTCTTGCGTTGCTTGCTCCGCCGTTGCGCCCGGGCGAAGCCGTCCGATCATATTGAGCCAGTGGCCCCAGGCACGCCCTTGCGAAATGTCGATTTGCAGGGGCGCCCACAATTGCGCCAATGGACTGAGCACATCTTCGAAACCGCGAGGCGCAATGCCGATTACCGTGTATGCGTCGCTGCTTGAGAATCCGGTGCCCGATGTTTCGCCGAGCCTGATCTGTTTTCCGATGATTGCAGGATCGCTGCCGAAGCGCTTCTGCCAAAGCGGATAGCCGAGGATCACAACATTTGGGCCGTGCAGGACATCGTCAGACGCGTGGAAATCTCTGCCTAAGACCGGCGACACACCGAGCGCGCGAAAATAGCTCCAGCTTACGCGTTGCCCTTCCAAGCGTTGCGGCTCGCCGTTTGCTGTGAGAGTCGGTTGCCACGACGCGAAGAGGGAAAGCGCGTCGAACGATTGATTCTGCGACACGAGTTCGCGATACATGCCAAAACTTGACTGGCCGGGCGAACCGTCTTTGTTCACTTCGGAGATCGCCATCACTCGCCCGGGGTGCGGATACGGAAGAGATTCGAACAGGATTCGATCGACGGCGCTGAAGATGGCAGTGTTGGCGCCGATGCCGAGGGCAAGAGTGAGCACGGCGACGGCAGTGAAGCCGGGGGACTTGCGCAGCATGCGAAAAGCGAAACGCAGGTCTTGCATGGCGCTTTCGACGAAGCTGACGCCGCGGGATTCGCGGCATTCTTCTTTCACGCGCTCGATGCCGCCGAATTCGGCGCGGGCGCGGCGCAGAGCTTCTTCGCGCGGGATGCCGGTGCGCACCAGGTCGTCGGCATACGTTTCGATATGGGAGCGAAGTTCCGTGTCCATGTCGCTCTCGACGCGAGAGCGGCGGAGCACAGTGCGCGTCCAAGAGCGCAAGCGGCTGCGGAGGTTCATCGACTCCCACCTCCAGGTTTCCATGCGTGGTGCGATGAAGCGGACAGCGCGGAAGCGGCAGGGAGCGACGAACTATTCATAGCGCAGAGCCACAATGGGATCGACCTTCATCGCGCGGCGGGCGGGAATGTAGCAGGCCGCGAGGGCGACAACGGAAAGAATCGCGGCCACCACGACGAATGTCAGCGGATCATAGGATGTGACGCCGTAAATCATGCTGGCAATGAGACGCGTTGCACCGAGCGCGGCCAGCACGCCAATCGCGACGCCAATCAGGGCAAGCGTGGTTCCCTGGCGGATTACCATTCCCAGAACAGCTGCCGGTTTTGCGCCGAGGGCCATGCGGATGCCGATTTCGTGAGTTTTGCGTGTGACGGAATAGGCCACGGTGCCGTAAAGGCCGATCATGGCGAGCGCAAGAGCCAGCAGGCCAAAAACGGTCGTGAGGCGAGCGAACAAGCGCTGCAGGGTGAGCGCCTCGCTGGTTTCTTCCGCTTGTGTTTTGAGGCCGATGAGGGGCAACGAAGCGTCGGCTTGATGCACGGCATCACGCAGTTCGGAAATGATCGTTGCAGGCGGACCTTGCGAGCGAACCTCGAAAAACATTTGATTCACAGATTTGGGGTCTTGCGCGTAGGCCATATATGCCCTGGGCGGATGCGTTGCGTTCGGCCTTATGAGTTCGGCATGGCGAGAGACGCCGACAATCTCGTAGGAATTGTCGGCGGAGGAGTTGCTTCCTATGCTGAAACGCCGGCCAATGGGATTTTCGCCGCGCAAGTATGCCTTCACGAAGGTTTCATCCACGACGGCAACTTTCGGAGAATCGGCGGTATCGGAGAGTGTAATCCCTCTGCCCATAACAATCGGAATGCGCATCGTGCCGAAGAAATCGGGCCCGATGGTTGTCCAGCCAGTTTCTTCCGTGCTTTTCTTCTGGGAGCCTTCCATGGTGATGCGGCTGTAGCCCGACCAACCCGAAAGGGGCTCGTCTGCAATCATCGACGCGCCCGTGACTCCCGGGAGCGCTTGAATACGGTCGAGCAGCTGGGAGTAAAACGTAACCAAGCGCGGACCGTTATAGCCGTCACGGGTAGGGTCGAGGGCGAAGGCGAGAAGATTGCGCTGATCGAAGCCGAAACTGCTTTTCTCGTAATTCACGAGCGTCCGAGCGAAGAGCCCTGCGCCAATCATCAGGACGAACGACGCGGCGACCTGCACGACAATCAAAGATTGACCGAAGCGGTACTTTTCACGGCCGAGCGGGAGACTGGTGGCGTTGTCTTTTATGGCGGATGAGAGGTCCATCTTGGAGGTGCGCAGAGCGGGCGCGAGGCCGAAAAGGATTCCGGTGAGCGTGGCGATTCCGAACATGAAGAGAAGCACCTTCCAGTCCACGCTTGCGTCGAGAATGATCTTCGAGTTGTTGTCGCCGCCGTGGGACAGGAGCGCGAGGAGAGCTTTCGTGCCCCAATTTGCGAAGGCCAAACCGACCAACCCGCCGAGCGCCGAGAGCAGCACGCTTTCGGTAAGCAATTGGCGGATCAATCGCGAACGAGACGCGCCGACGGCCAGGCGCACGCTGACTTCTTTCGCGCGCGAAGTGGCGCGCGCGAGCAGCAGCGTGGCAACGTTGGCGCAGGCAATCAGCAGGACAAGGCCGACTGCCACCATCAAGATGTACAGAGGCTGCTCGAAGCGTTGCTGCAAGACGGGCAATCCATTGCTGCCGGGAGCGAGGGTGAGGCGAGGAGCGTCGTTCGGATTGGCGGGATGCCATTCCGCAGCAACGAAGTGACGGAAGATCGTGTCGAGTGCGCTTTGCGCCTGGGCGGTTGTGACGCCGCTTTTCAGCCGGCCGATGATGTTGAGGCAGAGCCAGTTGCGCGAGGTGAAAACGGACTTGTTGTCATCCGGTGACGACTGGCTCCAAGGCCTCATATTCGGTTTGTCATCGAAGGGAACCCACAGATCCGGCTCGGTTCCGACCGAAGCGCCGTAGAAATCGCGAGGCGCTACGCCAACGATTGTGAAGGGAATGCCGTTCAGCGTGACGGGCTTGCCAATGATCGCAGGGTCTTGCGCAAAGCGGCGCGACCAGTAGGCGTAACTGATGACGACAGCTCGCGGCGCAGCGGGATTTTCGTCGGCCTCCGTGAGGGTGCGGCCGAGAAGCGAAGTGACGCCGAGAGTGGAAAAATACTCGCCCGTAACCATCATGCCGTCGGCGGTTGCAGGTTCGCCGTTGATCCCGACTGTGGTGTTTTGGTCGGTGGAGCCGAGCGGCACGAAGGCGAAAACGCCGGACAATGTGGTTTTCTCCCCTCGAAAGGCGTCAAAGGCGGGATAAGAAAAAGCGTAACTCGACCACCATCCAGTCATGTTGAACATGGGCGGCCACGTGTCGCCGTCCCACTGGAAGAGCACGAGTTGCTGCGGATTTTTCACCGGCAGGTCTTGCAGAAGCACGGCATTGATGAGGCTGAAGATGGCAGTGTTGGCGCCGATGCCGAGGGCAAGAGTGAGCACGGCGACGGCAGTGAAGCCGGGGGACTTGCGCAGCATGCGAAAAGCGAAACGCAGATCTTGCATGGCGCTTTCGACGAAGCTGACGCCGCGGGATTCGCGGCATTCTTCTTTCACGCGCTCGATGCCGCCGAATTCGGCGCGGGCGCGGCGCAGAGCTTCTTCGCGCGGGATGCCAGTGCGCACCAGGTCGTCGGCGTACGTTTCGATATGGGAGCGAAGCTCCGTGTCCATGTCGCTCTCGACGCGAGAGCGGCGGAGCACAGTGCGCGTCCAAGAGCGCAAGCGGCTGCGGAGATTCATACTTTCTCCGGCGTGGTGCGCAGAATTCCGGCGATGACGCTGGCCATGCGGTTCCACTTCTCGGTTTCCGCTTGCAGCCTGCGCTTGCCTGCGGCGGAGAGGCGGTAATACTTTGCCTTGCGTTTGTTTTCCGATTCGCCCCATTCACTGGCGATCCAGCCCTGATGTTCGAGACGATAGAGCGCGGGGTAGAGAGAGCCCTGCTGGATTTCGAGGCGGTCTTTGGAAATTTCCTGGATGCGCAGCAAAATTCCGTAGCCGTGCCGAGGGCCGAGGGAGACGGCCTTGAGGATGAGCATGTCGAGCGTGCCTTGCAGGAGTTCGAGTTGATGGTCCACCGAGAGGCCTCCTAGATGAACTAGGAGTGTAGACTGTTCTCCTAGATTGTCAAGGAGAAGAAGATCCCGGTGGAATGAACCGGGACGGGCTTGCTTGTATCACGGGATGAGAGCGTTGGAGCGGTTTTTAGGCAGGGTTCGAATTCGGCGCGGTGACACTGTGCGCGAAACAGATGCGATAGCCATCCGGATCTTCGATCTCAAATTCGCGCTGATCGTAAAAAGCGGTTTCGGGTTCGCGATGGATTTTCACGCCGCGCGACTTGAACTCCGCGCACAAAGCGTCAGCGTCGGCCACCCTGACGTATGCGTCCCAGGGGACTTCCGCGTTTGTCAGGTGGTTGGGCTTGGCGAGCTTGGGACCTTGATAGCTCAGAAAAAACTCCACGTTGTCACGCGCGACCATCACGAAGCAAGGCGGCTCGCCCCAGTACCGATGGAATCGGAAGCCGAGTTTGTCGCGATAGAACTCCGCTGAGGCGACCAAGTCATTGACGATGAAGCATGGATGCGCGCAGTAGAAGCGAGACTGCTTCGATGCGTCGGACACGATTCTGTCCTACTCCTCTTCGAGGGCCGCAGGGGATGCGAGTTTTTGGATGACGGACATGTCTTCGAGCGTGGTGACGTCTCCGGAGACGCCGCCTTTTTCGGCGACTTCGCGCAACAGGCGCCGCATGATTTTTCCGCTGCGCGTTTTGGGAAGAAGGTCGGCGAAGCGAACTTCGGAAGGGCGCGCAATGGTGCCGATGGTGACGGCGACGTGTTCGGTGAGCGCGGTGCGGAGGGCGGCGGAATGATTGTGGCCGGCGCGCAGAGTGACGAAACAGACGATGGCTTCGCCTTTGATTTGATCGGGGCGCGCAACGACGGCGGCTTCCGCGACAGCAGGATGGCTGACGAGCGCGCTTTCGATTTCCATGGAGCTCAGGCGATGGCCGGCGACTTTGATTACGTCGTCGACGCGTCCGAGGACCCAAGTGTAGCCGTCGGCGTCGCATTGCGCGGCGTCTCCGGTGAAATAAACGCCGGGGATGCGGCTCCAGTAGTCGCGCTGGAAGCGTTCGTCGTCTCCGAAAATTGTGCGCAACATGGAAGGCCACGGTTTTTCAATGATGAGGTAGCCGGTTTCGCCGGGCTTGACGGTTTGGCACTGCATGTTGACGACACGCGAGACGACGCCGGGGAGGGGAAGCGTGGCGGAGCCGGGCTTGGTGGGCGTGGCGCCCGGGAGCGGAGAAATCATCATTGCGCCGGTCTCGGTTTGCCACCAGGTGTCGACGATGGGGCAACGCTTGCCGCCGATGGTTTCGAAATACCATTTCCACGCGGCGGGATTGATGGGTTCGCCGACGGTGCCGAGCAAGCGCAGGCTGGACAGGTCGTGTTTGGCAAGCCAATCGTTGCCCCAGGCCATGAATGCGCGGACGGCGGTCGCAGAGCTGTAAAAAATCGAAACCTTGTAGCGCTCGATGATTTCCCAGAAGCGATCTTTCTTTGGGAAATCGGGCGCACCTTCGTACATGACGCAGGTGGCGCAATTGGCGAGCGGGCCGTAGACGAGGTAGCTGTGGCCGGTGACCCAGCCGATGTCTGCGGTGCACCAGTAGACGTCGTCATCGCGAAGATCGAAGACCATTTGCGTGGTGTACATCGTGCCGAGCAAATACCCGGCGGAAGTGTGAAGCACGCCCTTCGGTTTTCCGGTGGTGCCGCTGGTGTAGAGAATGTAGAGAGGGTGTTCGGCGTCGAACGGAGGCGCGGGACAATCGGCGGAGGCTCTTGATTCGAGATCGTGCCACCAGACGTCGCGGCCCTCTTTCCAGGAGATTTTTTCGCTGGTGCGTTTGACGACGACAACTTTTTCGATGGTAGGGCAGGCTTCGGCGGCCTTGTCGGCGGTGTCCTTGAGCGGGACGATGTGGCCGCGGCGATAGCCGCCATCGGCGGTGATGAGGAATTTGGATTTTGCGTCGGCGATGCGGTCGGCGAGAGCGGTGGCGCTGAAACCCCCGAAGATGACTGAGTGAATCGCGCCGATGCGCGCGCAAGCAAGGAGGGCGACGGGCAATTCCGGGATCATGGGCATGTAGATGGCGACGGTATCGTGGGACTTGACGCCGAGGCCGGTGAGCGCGTGGGCGAATTTGCAGACGCGTTCGTGGAGCTGGGAATAGGTGAAATTCAGTTGCTTGCCGTCCTCGGATTCCCAGTAGAGGGCGACTTTGTCGCCGTTTTTCGCGAGATGGCGGTCGAGACAGTTGTATGAGACGTTCAGGCGGCCGCCGACGAACCATTTGGCGTGAGGCACATTCCAGTCGAGGATTTGTTTGGGCGGCGTGAACCAGTCGAGCATTTTGGCCTGTTCGGCCCAGAAGCCTTCGGGATCGTTTTTGGCGCGGTCGTAGAGCCTGCGATATTCGTCGAGGGAGCGGACGCGGGCGCGACGCTGAAATTCAGCCGGCGGCGGGATGGGTTTCTCGTTGAGGATTTGGGGATCAAATTCCTGCATGGGAGCCTCCGCGCGGATCGCGACTGCGGTCCGAGTGCGCTTCTAAGTTACGAAACTGAGGCGGTGCAAGGCAAGAGATGAGTGGTCAGAGGTAGCACGGCCGACTCCCCATTCCGCAAGCCAATCCTACGAAGGCAGTCTTAATCGCCGGGAGGCAGGGTTATCAGGGTGAGACGGAATCGCGGCGGGAGGGGAAAGTTTTGGAACTTTGCGGCTGGGGCGGGTGAATCGATATCGAGAAGCGCGGCAGATACGTCGAATGGAAAGGGATGCCGGAGAGGAACGAAGCGCGAGACGAGCTTCTGCTGCGGCGCTTGGCGGCAGGCGATGAAGAGGCATTTCGTCTTTTTTATAGGCGGCACCAAGGAGGGGTTTTCCGGTTTGCGTTGCATATGACGGGGCGGCGCGAAGCGGCGGAAGAGGTGGTGCAGGAAGCATTTATGACGCTGATTCAAAAGGCGGGAAGTTTTGATGCCGAGCGGGGAGAGCCGCAAGCATTTTTGTATGGAATTGCGCGAAACCACGTGCGGCGTTTGCTCGAGCGAGAGAAGCGCTATGAGCCGCTGGAAGACGAGGGGAGTTTGCAGGACGAGGCGATTGGCAGTCGGAACGGGCATTCGCACGCGGGGCAGCGGGAGGCGCTGCTCGGAGAGTTGACGCGCGTGGAGGCAGTGGAGCAGTTGCGACACGCTGTGGCGATGCTGCCGCAGCATTATCGGGAAGCGGTGACGTTGTGCGATTTGCAAGGGCGGGACTATGCGGGCGCGGCGAAAATATTAGACTGCCCGATCGGGACGGTGCGGTCGAGACTGGCGCGTGGTCGTGAAATTTTGGCGGCACGGCTACGAGCTGCCCCTGCTGGCGCGAAAAAGTCAGCAGGGGGAGGTGATTGAGCCGTTAGAGATGCGAGAAGGTCGAGCAAAGATGAATTGCGCGGAGTTCGAGAAGATTGTGCATGAGCTGGCCCGCGAGGATGCGCGGGAGACGCTGGGCGAAGCGACGACGGTCATGGCGCGCTTCCACGCAGAGACTTGCGAGGTGTGCGGAGCGCGTTTGGCGGAGGCGCGAGCGCTGGCGCTGGCGCTGAAGGATTTTGCGGAGGATTCCGCCCAGATGGAAGCGCCAGTGCATATGGAAGAACGGCTAGCAGGAGCGTTTCGCGAGCATCATTGGAATGTGAAGCGGATGCGGAATCGGGCGAGCCGGCTGCGTTGGCAGTGGGCGGAGTGGTTGACGCTGGCGGCAGCGGCGGCGGCGTTGGTTGCGGTTGGGTCATGGAATTCTTTGCGCGGGCATGTGAGCGTCCCGCCGAATGTAGTTAGCCCGTTGAGTCCCACAGTGGCCGGCACGGCATCGGCGGAGATGACGGAGGATTTTGGCGGCGATTTTGTTCCGGTGCCATACGGCGAAAGCATGTCGCCCGATGATTCGGGACTGGTGGTTCGCATATCGATGACGCGCGGCGCGTTGGGGAGCCTGGGCTATCCGGTGGATGAAGGGCAGGCGGGAGAAGTGGTTCAGGCGGACGTGCTGGTCGGCGAAGATGGTTTGCCGCGCGCGGTGCGCCTGGTCCAGTAGGAAGAGTTTTAAGGCGGCTTCGTGGCCACGAGAATGAGTGCGGAGGGAGTTAAGAAGATGAGCAGAATCGCGAAATACGCTGTGGCGGCGTTCGTCGCGCTGGGAATGGCCTTTACGGTTCAAGCGCAGGCAGGTCCAGGTCAGGGGCCCGGAAGGCACCTGGGCGCGATGGGGCCGGGAAGCTTTGCGTTCGAGCGAATCGTCGGCGGTTTTGGGGGAAGAGTGGTGACGGGCGCTCCGTTTACTGCGACGGTGACGCGCGAGACGGTTCAGATGCTTTCGAACGGGACGAAGGTAGATCAAAAGGCGAGCGGGACAGTCGCCCGCGACAGCGTCGGGCGGACGAGACAGGAAATGACGTTGTCGAACATCGGGCCGCTGGCGGCGTCGGGAGAGGGAGCGCAGATTGCGTTCATTCGAGACCCGGCGGCAGGGAAGAATTACATTTTGAATGAGAACAGGAAAACGGTAATGACGCTGAATCGTCCGGCGCGGACGAATGAGGAAGGGCAATGGCTGGGAAGAGGGAAGGAAAACCGCGGAGAGAACGCGAACGTGCAGACGACTTCGCTGGGCACAAAGACGATGGATGGCCTGACGGTTGAGGGCACGCAGACGACGCGGACGATTCCGGCGGGACAGATCGGGAACGACAAGCCGATCGTGATTACGCGAGTGGAGTGGTATTCGCAGGATTTGCAAATGGTGGTTTCGAGCACGCGTACGGACCCGCGGTTTGGGACGACGACGTATGAATTGACGAACGTCAACCGGAGCGAGCCGCCGCAGTCCATGTTTACGGTGCCGGACGGTTATACGGCGGCGCCGCAGAGATTTCAGGGCGGGCCCCAGCGGATAGAGCGGCCCGAGCAGAATTAGCGAAACGATTCTGCTGAATCAGGCGAACTTGCACTGCGGCTGCGCATCCGGCCGCCAGGCAAGCCCCGGCGACTTAATACTCGGTGCAACGGGGAAGAAGGGGCACGCTCCCGCGTGCCCCTTTCTTGCGTTTGGGGATTGAAAAGCGAGCCCTTCGCCGCTTCTTCCCTTTGGGCTGCTTGCCGCAGCCCGGGTGCGAAGGATGGAGATGACGGCAGGCGCTCCGCAGAAAGCATGAGAGGGCTTGTTTCCTAATACAGGACGCGGAACTTGATGGTGTGAGGAATCGCGCGTAAGTCGCTCAAAATCTTCTCGCCGTATGCGCTGCCGATGTCGGTGATGGCGTAGCCGATCATGTCTGTGGTTTTCAAGAATTGGCCGAGGATGTTGGCTTTGTGCGTGGCGAAAACGTGGTTGAGCTGCGCGAGCATCCCGGGAATGTTTTCGTGAATGTGAATGAGGCGGTGCGCGTTTTTGATTTTGGGCAACTGGACGTTGGGGAAGTTGACACTGTAAAGAGTGGTGCCGTCGTGAATGTAATCAACAATCCTTTCTGAAACGAAAGAGCCGATGTCCTGCTGGGCTTCTTCGGTGCTGCCTGCGACGTGAGGAGTGAGGATCACCTGTTCCATCCCCTGCAAAGGCGAAGAGAATTTTTCGTCATTGGCTTTGGGTTCCCTGGGAAAAACATCGAGCGCGGCGGCGCGCACTTTTCCAGATTTGAGGTTTTCAGCGAGGGCCTGGTCGTCGACGACGAAGCCCCGGCTGGCATTCAGGAAAATCACGCCGGGCTTCATTTGGCGGAACTGAGCGCGGCCGATGATGCCGTGATTTTCATTGCGGCCGTCAACATGCACGGTGAGGATGTCGGCGAGGGAGAAAAGCTGCGAGAGCGATCGGCATTTTTTGGCATTACCGAGGACGAGCTTGACTTCGAGATCGTAGAAATAGACTTCCATGCCGAGCGATTCGGCGAGAACGGAAAGCTGCGAGCCGATTTTTCCGTAGCCGATAATGCCGAGTTTCTTGCCGCGGATTTCGTTGCTGCCGGTGGCTGATTTGTCCCAGACGCCGCGGTGGAGCTTTTCGCTTTTTGAGAAGACGCCGCGCGCGAGGAGAAGGATTTCGCCGAGAATGATTTCGACGACGCTGCGCGTGCTGCTGTAGGGTGCGTTGAAGACGGCGACGCCTTTGCGGGCGGAGGCGGACAGGTCGATTTGGTCGGTGCCGATGCAGAAGGCGCCGACGGCGACGAGCTCGGTCGCGGCGGCGAGAGTCTTCGGAGTTACTTTGGTTTTGGAACGGATGCCGAGAACTGAAATGCCGGGAAGTTTGCGGCAAAGCGGGTCTTCGTCGAGACTCTGCGAGAGCGATTCGACGTCGAAGCCAGCGGAGCGAAGGCGTGCGACGGCCCCGGGATGAACGTTTTCGAGGAGGAGGGCTTTTGGTCTATGACTCTTCATGGGTGTCGAGCGCATACGACATGTTAGCCGAAAAACGACGCGAGCCGAAACAGGAGTCGCTGCCGGGGAAATGCACCCGAGTCATACGGAATCCGTCACGCGGAGATGGCGCGGTCGAGAAGTTCGACGACGTGGAGAACTTCCTGATGCGTGTTGTGAAGCCTTGCACCGGCGCGCAGCTGCAGAATGCATCCGGGATTTGCGGTGACGATGACGGGCGCGCCCGTGGACTCGGCGTGCTGCATTTTTTCCTTCAATAACTGCATCGAGGTATCGGTTTCCGTGACGTTGTAAACCCCTGCAGAACCGCAGCACTGATCAGCAAGCGGCATTTCGACGAGTTCGACGCCGGGAATTGCGCCGATGAGTTTGCGCGGGGCTTCGCGGATTTTCTGGCCGTGGAGCAGGTGGCAGGAATCCTGATAGGTGACGCGCAGTTTCATCTCGCGAAGAGACGTGGTAAGGCGCAGTTCAGCGAGGAATTCGGTGACGTCGCGGACGCGGGAAGAGAAGTCAGTGGCTCTTTCGGCGTCGCGGGTATTTGCGGGAGAGTCGTCGTGCCCATGAACGTCTGTCCTCGATGGAAAAAGATGCGGATACTCCTTCAGAGTTGAACCGCAACCGGCGGCGTTGGTGACGATCGCGTCGAAAGGCTCCTGCAGAAATGCTTCGGTGTTTTTGCGCGCGAGATCGCGGGCGACATCGCGAAGTCCGGCGTGCGCGGCGAGAGCGCCGCAGCAAAGCTGGCCGACGGGAACGACGACTTCACAGCCGTTGGCTTGCAGGACGCGGATGGTGGCGTCGTTGAGCTTGGTGAAAGTGACCTGGGCGACGCATCCGGCGAAAAAGGCCACACGAGCGCGGCGTGGGCCTTTGGGAGGGAAGATTTGGCCGAGACGCGAAAAGAAAAAGTCAGAATCGATGCGTGGGAAAAGGGCGGCGCGCTGCTGCATCCCGAAGAGGCGCAGGATTCCGCTGTTGCGCGCGAGGGCTTCGAGGCCGGTGCGTTGGGTGAATCGGGCGAGGCGCGCGAGGCGTGCGATGCGACGCGGATTCGGAAGCAGACGGCGATAAACGTAATTGCGAATGGCGCGAGAGCGGCGGGGACGTTCGTAATTCCTGGCGATTTGGGCGCGAGCGAGTTCGACGAGTTTGCCGTATTCGACGCCGGAAGGGCACGCGGTTTCGCAGGCGCGGCAGTCGAGGCAGCGATCAATGTGCGTGACAAAAGTTTCGCCGAGTTCGAGGCGGCCCAGGTCGACGAGGGCCATTTGACGGATTCGGCCGCGAGGCGAATCGGCTTCATTGTGCCAGAGGCGATAGGTGGGGCAGGCGTTGAGGCAGAGGCCGCAATGAATGCAGCGCGAATAGTCGGCGTAGTCGGGCTTGTCGCCCGCGGTGAAGCCGCTGAGAGTTTCGGCGAATTCACGCTGCGCTTCTTCGTGAGTGATCGGAGGGAGGGCGGACATTTGTCTAAGGTCGCTCCAGCCTATTGTTACGCGGGGCGGAGCGCGAAGGTTCAAAAGACCGGGATGGCATTAGAGGCCTCCGACGAAACGGCCGGGCGCGAAGATGTTGTGCGGGTCGAAGGCGCGCTTGACGCTCTGGTGAAGAACGAAGTCTTCGCGGGGCGGGCCCCAGATGTTGAGTTGGCGCTTGAGTTCGAGGGGGCAGTAGGGAATGGAGGCGAAGACATTCTTGGCGGCAGCGAGCGCGAGAAGTTCCTGGAAACACCCTCTGTACTGGGCGGCGGTGTTGCCCGGCGCGAGAAACGCGCAGTAACCGACGCCAATGCCGTGAAAAATGTGGGCGGAGGCAATGGAGTGTTTTTCGGCGATGGCGGCGGTTTCCTCGCAAAGAGAAGCAATGGAATCGGGAAGGCAGCTCAGTTTGGCAACGACGGCACCAGCGGTTGTCGCGGTGACGGGAAATTCACTGATCGCAAGCGACAGAGAGTTTGCAGCTGCCGCATCAAGAAGAGCGAAGCCGCGAAGTGAATTGGGGGCAGCGTTGCGGGCGATTATTTCCAAATCGCGATGAGCGCGGGCGATCAGGGCATCGTTCCCTGCCATGCAGACGGCGACCGACCAGCCGTCGGTTTCTGTGGCATTGAGAATGTCCGCGGCTTTTGGGGAAAAGATTTCGACGGACTGGCAGCGAAGGGCAGATTGTTGTACGAGCGAATTGAATTCCCGAGCGGAGATTGCGTCTGGAAACGATGCGGTAAAAGTGGCGGTCGTTCTAGGAAGAGGAAAAGTTTTGAAATTGATGCGAGTGATGACGCCGAGAGAGCCGATCGAGCCGAGGAAAAGCTTGTGGAGGTCATAGCCGCTGACATTCTTGACGACGCGGCCGCCGCTCTTGGTGAGCGCGCCGTCGCCGGAGACGAATTCCATGCCAAGAACGAAGTCGCGCGCGGTGCCGTAGAACTGGCGCAGAGGCGAATCGACGCCACCGGATAAAGTGCCACCGACGGTGGCGGACTCATGGAAGGGCACAGCCAGCGGAAGAAACTGATGGTGCTCGGCGAGAACTTTGGCGAGGCGTGCGAGGGGAAGGCCGGGCTCAACGCTAAGAGTGAGGTCGCCGGGGTCGTAGGAGGTGACGCGGTCGAGGCGAGTCATGTCGATGGCGAGGTCGTAGCGTGAAGGAGGCATGCCGATGCCGAGCTTGGTGCGCGCTCCCGTGGGAATGACGGCAAGCTTTCCGGCGGCGGCGAATTTCACGAGTTCAGAAACTTCCTGTGCGGATGCGGGGCGGGCTGCGATTTGTGGCGCTAGGCCGTCAACGGAGTAAGCGGCGAGCGCTTGCGAGTCGGTGATGACGTTCGGCGCGCCGACGATGTCAGCGATGCGAGAAAGGGGGATTGTGGCAGGCGCGTTCACGAGGGAATTGATCCGGACCGAGTTGAATGCGTCGCCGTGCCGGAGAGCGGCATGGGACGGATGCGAACTTCACCACAGCCCTTGCCGGTCGGGAAAATCTTGCCGGGATTCAGGCGACCAGCGGGATTGAAAGCGTCGCGGACGGCGCGCATGAGTGCGAGATCGGCTTCCGAGAAAAGCAGGGGCATGAGGCGGTCTTTCTCCATGCCGACGCCGTGTTCGCCGGTGATGGCGCCGCCCATTTCGATGCAGAAGCGAATGATGGCGTCCGCGGTGGAAACGGCGCGGTGGAATTGTTTTTCGTCGCGCGCGTCGAAGAGAATGATGGGATGCAAGTTGCCGTCGCCGGCGTGGAAGATATTGCCGATCTCGAAACCGTTTTCCTTGCCGATGCGCTCAATTTCGCGGAGGGTTTGCGGCAGCTTGGTGCGCGGGATCACTCCGTCCTGAACGTAGTAAGTGGGCGAGAGGCGGCCGACGGCGCCGAAGGCGTTCTTCCGGCCTTTCCAGAGAAGGTCGCGCTCTTTGGCGTCGCGGGCGACGCGAACTTCGCGCGCGCCGTGGAGTTTACAGACTTCGGTGATTTGCGCGGCGTGCTCTTCGGCGGCTTCGCGGAGGCCATCGACTTCGATGAGAAGAACGGCGGCGCTGTCGAGAGGAAATCCGGCGTGGACCCAGGCTTCGACGGCGCGGAGCGTCCAGCCATCGAGCATTTCGCAGGCGGCGGGAGTGATGCCGCGGGCGGTGATTTCGACGACGGATTCGGTGGCACCGTCGACGCGATCGTAAATGGCGAGCAGGGTCTTTACCGCTTCGGGGGAGCGCGTGAGGCGCACCGTGATTTCGGCGACGAGAGCGAGCGTGCCTTCGGAGCCGACAAAGAGGCCGCAGAGGTCGTAGCCTGGCGCGTCGAGAGGCTTGCCGCCGATGCGGATGAGTTGGCCATCGGGCAAAACGAGTTGCAGGCCGAGGACGTGATTTGTTGTGACGCCGTAGGCGAGCGTGTGAGGACCGCCAGCGTTTTCCGAAACGTTTCCGCCGATGGTGCAGGCCTTCTGGCTGGAAGGATCAGGAGCGAAATGCAGTCCGGCGTGGGCGACGGCTGCGGACAAATCGGCATTGACGACGCCGGGTTGAACGACGGCGCGTTGATTTTCGATGTCGATTTCGAGGACGCGATTCATGCGCGCGAAGGAAACGATGATGCCTCCGTTGCGCGCCAGCGCGCCGCCGGAGAGTCCAGTACCCGCGCCGCGTCCAACGATGGGAACGTCATGGCGACTGGCGATCTCGACGATGTGGACCACGTCGGAGGCATCGCGTGGAAAAACGATGCAGTTGGGGCGCGCGACTTCGACGGAACCGTCGTATTCGTAGAGCAGCAAATCTTCGGGGCGGCTGAGGACGTTTTCGCGGGTGAGAAGATGTTCGAGATCGGTGATGAGGCGCTGATTCATGGTCGGTTAGACGTGAGAGAGTGAATATAGTCGCGAGGGGTAAGGCGCGTCAAACGGGGAAGGGGGTATTCGATACGGACCCCCGAAAGTACCCCGCCCGGAAACGTAGAGGCTAGCGAGGCTAGCGCGCGGCTATTGACGGCGCAAAAGAGGCTGATTTATGCTTGCAGTATCCTTGAGGTAACTGGCTGCTGAACATAACAGCTGCCGCCCCAGCCCCATATGCTTCGCACTGCGACACGGTTCCATCCGAGTTTCCAATCTCTGGGGGCTTTTCTCATTTCTCTGCAATTTGCTTGGGTTGCCTGTGGCTGTGGGGGAGGCTCCAGCAGCCCACCGCCCCCTGCGACCGGCGACTTTTCCATAGCCGCCAATCCCACGACAGTGACCGTTTTCCCGGACTACGGAACGCCCGTTTCCATTTCGGTTGCGGCCGTTGACGGATTCAGTTCTTCTGTCTCGGTTCAGGTAAGCGGCCTGCCTGCCGGTGTCACAGCGTCACCGGCTGTCTTTAATGTCGCTCCGGGCAGCACGCAGAATGTTCTCTTGTCGGCGTCCCAAAGCGCCTCTGTGACCACTACAACAGCGACGTTCACAGGCACATCCGATTCGATCAGTCACGCCGCGAGCGTGAGTGTTTCTGTTTCTCAGGAAACGGTTGAATCCCTGCCAACCCGGACGCGCTATGTCCGTACCGATGCAACTACCGAATATTTTCTCTCCTTAAATACACACTGGGAGATCTTCAACAGCGCCACATCCCGGTTTTTTGTTACGGATCCATACGGCAATCACGTCTTTGTATTTGACTCAGCCACTGAAACGGAAATCGGGAGCATCGTCGTGCCGGGCGCGTACGGCATAGATCAGACACCAGACGGCAGCGCGTTGTATGTCGGGACACTGATCGGCGACGTTTATACGATTGATCCGGTGTCTATGACCGTGACCCAGCGCGATATGGCTTCGCAAATCGGGCCATACGGCTTCCAATCATTAATCGCCCTGCCCCTTTCCAACGGCAGCATCGCCCTGTTGGGCGCGGCCGGTGGTATTCCCAGTGTCGATGGCTCCTCGAGTTTCGCCGTCTGGAACCCTACCAGTAACTCCATTACCATCTATGCATCGAGCTACGGCTCCGGCCAGCTCCACGGCGTGCCGGTGACACAGGTTTGCGGGCCCATGCAGAATGTTTTCGGCTTTGCTGTAACAATGGACCGTACCGCGGTAATCGTCGGCGACGGCGAGACACTTTGCGAAGTCAACCCCACAACCGGACAGGACAATTATGTCTCAACCGAGTCGGGAGGCGGCTCGGGCAAGATATTTCTGTCCCCGGATGGAAATGACATCGCCATTGGCATCCCGGGAGGCCAGATTGCGCTATATAATGCTCGTACTCTCGCCCTGATCAATGCGTTTCCGATAACACCCAATCCAGGCTCCTCTTTCAGCCTCGTTTTCAGCCTGGATTCCAAGACGCTATTTGTCTCGAACGACAACACCGTGTATGCATATAGTGCGGCAACTGGTCAGCAAATCGGCTGGCTCTCGAACATATACCTTCCACCATCAAGTGGGGGGTCAGCCTCGGGTCCTATAAACAGCCCCGACTTCGAGGCCTTTGATAACAGCGGTTTGTTAGCTGGTCCCTTGGAGGAGGGTTTTGGTTTCGTCGATACAACCACTCTCCAAACTGGACCAGTAGGCTGGCAGTTTACTAACGCTTATCTCACTCCTGGGACGGGCACAACTAG
Organism: Candidatus Acidiferrales bacterium; assembly: GCA_035945715.1. Lineage (GTDB taxonomy): Bacteria > Acidobacteriota > Terriglobia > Acidiferrales > UBA7541 > DAHUXN01. The sequence goes on along the minus strand of DASYZX010000047.1, from coordinate 64,216 downwards.
CGGTGGCACTCAAGTTCAATGGTCATTGCCAAACACCCCGACCACTCTCAATCCCTTCATTTATTTCGGTGGTAATAAGGCTCCCACAGTAGCTATGGGTTCGGGCGACGGCCCCGCTACAGTGACGACTCCGCCGGGTAATCCGGGGCCGGTTCCTGTATACGTTTTTGAGCCTGATGGCAGCGTGCAATTGGTTTCCGACGGCTTCAGTTACGGTCCGACCATCCTTGAGGTGACTCCGGGCATTTCCACTGCAGACGGTGGCGGAGAAGGGGTTCTCTATGGTTATGGTTTCGGCCCTCTTGGCGCTACAGCAATTCCCCCGAATTTGAGCGTCACTGTTGGCGGCGCGACGGCCACGATCGTTGGTTTCAATGCAGATGCTTACAATATCACGTCCCAACCCTTCCAGCTGCAGTCCATCTACTACACGATTCCGCCGGGATCTTCCGGATCCACTCAAAATGTCGCTGTCTCGTCCAGCTCCGGAAGTAACCTTGCGCCAAACGCGTTGAGCTACCTTCCAGCTACACAGCAGTTTCCGCTCGCCGGGTCCCAACTGGTGCAAGGCATCTATGATCCTGTGCGCGATGTGTACTATTTTACGGACACTAATCACATTCAGGTTTTTTCGCTGGCGAAACAGCAATGGTTATCTCCAATCGACATTCCTGCGCCGAACGGCGCGATGCAAAGACTGTGGGGAATCGGCCTTTCCCGAGACGGCACCAAGCTCGCCGTTGCCGATTCTCAAGCCAACGTGATCTACCTCGTCAACCCGGCAAACACTTCGTCGGTCCAGACCTTTCCCTTTAGCTTGCCGTCCGAGCCTCAGGGCATCATTTTTCACCCCATCGGTGTCGCGGTCAGTGACTCTGGGATGGTTTATGTTACGGTCTGGGTAGAAGGAGGTTCAGGATTTCACAGTTTTTACAAGCTCGACACCGCGACAGGAGCTTTAACCGATTATGGACTTGATGGCCCGGATCTGGCCGTCGATGGTGCGCCTCAAGACGTGTACTTGAGAACGGAAATCAGCTCCGACGGCACTCGTGTGTTCTTCAACTCGGATGGGTATGTTTTTGATGTCGATACTGCGACGGATGCCGTTTCCCCGCCGACATTGGACGAAGGCTGTTGTTATGGCAACTACGATCTGGCGCTCTCCAGCAATCAATCGCAGCTCGCCGCATCCAGCTATCTTTACAACACGAATCTCAGCGCCGAGTCATTTTTCAGCCTGAACGACCGCGAGGCTCTGAGTGTCTCGTACGTGTATGGCACAAAATTCAGCCCAGACGGTACCTTGCTGTTCCAGCCGTCCACGAACGGCATTGATGTATACGATGGCCGGTTAGGCATCCTGCTCGAACGGATCGCCCTGCCGTTCGAACTCTCTACCAATTACGACGCGCTTGTCGAAGACGGCCAGGACAACAAGTTGATCGCCATTACGGGCGCGACGGGCGATGGGATCGCCATACTGGATCTGAGCTCCTTGAAGGAACCGGGGCCGTTGCTCTACGCCGCTGCGACTGCTAAGAGGCTGTTATCCGCACCTCGACGTTTTGGGGACAGCGCGTCACAAGTGAAAGGGAATCAACCAACGCCTAGAGCGCGCGTCATTCCGCACGTCACACGTTTTCTCCCGCTTTCTCAATTGACCCGGCACTAATCTGCTAGCAGCTTGTCGGATTGATGGCCTTCTACATTCCGGCTCGCCGCCCATGGTCGCTTTGCCTTACGGGTAGCCGCCGTCCCTTTTGTTCTTCTCCGGATTCTCGTTTATTCAGGACGAGGGATGCAAGTCTTGACCAGCAGGTAGCGAAGAGGTCGCAGCCGGCGATTTGCACTTCTCAATGGCGTCCTTTACGCCTAGCTCCCATTTTGGTGTGGGATCATAGCCTACGCCTTTGAGGCGGACGATTCCGTGGGGCCCAACGACCCAGTTCTGCGGGATGGAAAGCACCTTGAGCGTGCCCGTCGCGTAGTCATATGCGGGAAGGATAGGAAACGTCAGTTTGTGCTGCTTCAGGAAGGGATCGATGAGGCCAGGGTCGTCATCGATGTTAAAAGAAATGAACAGCACGTCGGGCGCATCCTTGTATTGCTCTGCGACCTTCTCCAAGCGAGGCAACTCCTCGCGACAGATGTGTCACCAAGACGCCCAGAAATTGAGAAACACCACTTTGCCCTTCAGGTCGCCGAGCTGCCAGGTCTTGCCGTGCAGATCGGTCAGCCGGAAAGGAGGCAGCGATTCCTGGGCCGTCTCCCACACCAAATGGGGGTGGCTCGCGAGTATGTTTGCCCGCTGGCCGTACCACCCGTTCCACCCGTCTTCCGTACCGCCAAGTTTGAGCCAGAGCTGGTGGGCCTCGTTGGCCAGATCGTCTTTGTCCCCTGGCGATGGCATCTGATCAGACTCTAGTCGCGATACCAGAGCGGATTGGTAGTAAGCCATGGCATCGGTGTTTCGTGCCTGCAGCTGCGCTACGCGTGCCATGCCCTGCCAATACCGGTATTCGCACCGGTGATACACCGTGTTGCGGCCATTCAACTGCCGGCGGCTTTCATCGGCAGTCATATCTGAATTGAGCGCCTGGAGTTGCAAGTTGGCTTTGCCCAAGGCTGCAAGTGCTTCACGGGGTTGGTTGAGCCGGGTGTAACCCTCGGCCTCATACAGCAGGGCGCGAGCTTTCATTGCTGGCCAGTAAAAGTTCGGATAGTAATCCAAGTCATCCTTGGTCGAGTCCAGGTCGCGCTGGGCAGCGTTCTCCCATTCGGCCTCGATTGTGTCCAGGCCTTTTTGACCCATCTCGACCTCGCCTGCGGGTTCCACATTCTTCTGCGACAGGAAATCTGCCAATTCGAGATACGTGTACCAATAAAGCGGCAGCGGCCTGGTGTTGGCCTCTTCAAGTTGAAGGCGCTTGTCGAACGTAGCAGCACAGTCCGCAGCAGGCACATCATCAAGACCCTCCATCGCTCTCATCCGACTGTCCCACACGCTTAATGACTTAGGATGTTTGCTGACCCATTGATCGGTTTGGTTCAGTTCTTGACGCCAATACGCCCGCCGCTTTTCCTTCGCATCAGGGTCCGGAAAGGGGTGGTCGCTGAACCATTGACTGGCCTCTGGAATCGGTGAAGAGGGTCCTTCAGGCTGGATGTGCTTGCCCTCTTCCGTCTCGGCCCATTTCGACTGTTTCTGGTCGCCGATGAGTTGATAACCACGGTCGAGGGTGTACCACCAGCCGAAATCACTCTGGAGGTTCAGAGCGCGGATGGGCGCCACATCAGCGGCCACCTGCTTCCGCAACGCATCGTAATCGGAGCGCGGATGTGATTTGAACTCGAGTCCCCACAATGTTTGATATCCCCAAATCGCCTCGCTATCCGTGCGCGTTTCGATGACCTGTCGCAACTGCGCTGCGCTCTTCCCCGCGAAGCCGTTGTCACCGATGCTCTGAAGCGAGCTATAGCCTGCAAGGTTTGCCGGGCACCCTGTGATGAAGGCCGAGAGATATGATTTTGCCTTGGCTCGATCGAGGAAATTGGGTGATGTGTAAATTTGAACCAAGTCCAGGTCTGGCGGCGCAAACGAAGGTTCCCTTTTCAACACATCGTCCAGCAGCTTGATCGCGGTGGGAGTATCGCGATCAATCAGAGTCGTTGCGTAAACGTATTCAATCGCAGCGTCATCCGGATGCTGCGCATGAAGCGATTTGTATTCGGCAATTGCTTTGAGAGTGCGATCCTCCGAAGGCCACCCTTCCGTGGACGGGTCTGGGCCCATCATTTGGTGCGCGTAGGCAAGCTGCACAAAAGCATCATGCGGATACTTGTTTAGTAGCGATTTCATCGCCGCCTGACGGGATCGCCAGAATTGGTAATCGGTCTGATCCGGCGCCTGCGCCTGTTTGCTAAATTGGTCGAGGGCGGCTTTGACCGCAGGCGACGGACCGCAAACCGGCGCGTCCGTTTGGGCCAGTAGGCTTGAACAGGTCAAAAGGAGAAGGGGCACGCACAGAAGGGCTAGGAAACTTACTCTCGAACGATAATCGCTCCCTGGTGTTCCTGTTCCCGTCATGCGAACTCGAAAAGGAATCAAGAAAACAATCCGAAGAAGAGCATACACCTCTTGGTTATGACTGTGGTAAGTGAATTTTACGTGATTTAGTGTCCAAGGAATGTACCGAAGCAAACGGCTATTTCCTCGGCGTGAACGCAAGCAGATGGGGTATTTTCAGGGGCGTCTATCTAATACCCCGTCAAACGAGGAAGGGGTATTCGACAGGGGCATACGAAAGCATCCCATACCAAGCCGCTGGATGCTTTATTCCTGTTGACACTCAACATGAGTTCAGTATACCGCTCCTGTTGAAGATCAACAGGAACCGATGATGATCGCTACTCCGAAGGCCACCAAATCAACCGGACGTCACCACACGGCAGAGCGAGAACACTGCACATTCACGACTGCAAGTCCGCCGCGGGAGGGTTTCAGACGCCGACCTTCACGTTCGCGCGTTCGCTTTCCTGCGCCTCAAACATTGTCGCCCGAGAGAACCCCAGAATCCCGGCGAAAAGATTACGCGGAAACGTCGCCTGCCTCGTGTTGAACTTCATCACTTCGTCGTTGTAGAACTGCCGCGCGTAAGCGATGCGGTTCTCCGTCGAAGTGAGCTGTTCCTGCAGCAGTTGCACGCTCTCGACGGCGCGAAGTTGCGGGTACTGCTCGGCCACGGTAAATAGCCTGGAGAGCGTGCCGGTCAGCGCGGATTCCGCTTGCGCGCGAGTTGCCACGGTTCCATTGGCCGAAGCGACGGCTTGAGCGCGCGCCTCTGTGACCGCCTCGAGCGTTGAGCGTTCGTGCGCCATGTAGCCCTGTACGGCGGAAACGAGATTCGGAATCAGATCGTGGCGGCGCTTAAGCTGCACATCGATGTCTGACCAAGCGTTCTGAACGCGGAGGCGCAAAGCCACAAGCGAATTGAAGATCGAGACGAGCCAGACCGGTATCGCAATGGCGGCCGCAATGACTACAATCGTGGAGAGGTTCGGCACGGTGTCAGACCTTCCTTTAAGGCGGAAACATCTGCTAATGATGCAAAAAGACGACAAAAATCTGATGGATGAAGGCCATCCATACTGCCAGGAACGCCAGGCTGGCCATCATCATGATGGCGATGAGGAGCAGCAGAAGCGCGAGCGCCGCAAGCGCGAACGGCCCGAGGAGCACCGCCAAGACGGCTGCGACAACCCACGTTTTGCGGTCGCTCGCTTCAAGTTCGACGTGCGCGCCCATCCGATCGAGCCGCCTAAGCCGCCGCTTGAGTGAAGGATGAAACCCTGCAAAACTGCTGCTCGAACCGTGCGGCGCTTCCTTGGAATCACCGCCCGTTTCGCTTGCATTCGCTCTTCGGCTGAACTCCGCCAGATGCTGGATTGCCGCTTTGTCGCCGCGCTGCGCGCGAGCGATGTCTTCCAAACTGGGCAGTTCGTCCGGACTCTTCCCGAGTGCGGCTGCAGCTGCCTGTCGAAAAGCCGTCATGCGTGCCAGAGCGTCTTGATTCCCGGCGATTGCGGCACGGCTCGTCGCAAGAATTTCCTGGGCGATGAACGGCGTTCCCCCAAGAGTTGGCGCGGGTGCGGGCACGTTCTCGCTTGGCCGGGACGCAGCCCACATGGCCGCGAGGCGCTGCTGGCGCGCGGCATCTTCCTTTGGATCGTTCATGCGGTCGCTGCCCGCCGGATTCACCAGGAAAAGATGCGACGCCCATGCGCCACCCGGAACCGGGGCGCGCTGGCTGTTCAGTTTGCGCAGTGCCTCAGCGAGCCCGTCGGGATTCCGCGTCAACTGCACGGCCGCAGAATCCGCCAGATAGACTCGAGTGCGCCACAAAAGCGCCATGCTGGGTCCAAGCATGCTGAGCGAGAAAAACCACAGTGACAGCTTGATGGCGACATTCGTGAAAAAGATCGGGAAAAGAAGAAAGTTACGAAGGGAACGAAGTGCAGATTTGTTTTTGGAATTTGTATCGAAGAGATTGTCGATATCGTCCGTCTCGAGGTCCGCTCCACGCGAGAGCAGATCAGCAACAGCGGCTGCCTCCGCGGCATCGCCACCGCCCTTTTTGAAACTGAGTCCGTAACGCACGATGCGCCATAAGGAGCGGCGCGAGCGCGGGCCGAAGGGAGAATTGATCAGCGCGAGCAATAGTCCGTAAGTCTCGAAAACGCTAGTAACGCGAAATGCGATTCTGAAGTCGCCGTTGCCGATCGACGCGACCAGGTGAGCAAGCGCACCTTCCAATTCGTCGCGCGTCAGCCGGTCGAGCATTCCGCGTGTAATAACGATGCGCGCATCGTTCTGCGAATGTCCAATGGCGGCAGCGTTCGCTGCGGGAGCATCGATCAACATAATTCTCGGTGCCGGCAAGCCTGCAGCAATTGCCATTTCCTGTACGACGTCTGACAGCTGCAATTCTTTCAACTCCGACGCACTCGGCTCCCGCGCCTGCAACGCCAGCAATGCCCCGCCAACTCCCGCGCGGCGAAACAGGGCATTGATCCCGAGCCACAGTCCCAGCGAGAGAATCGAGCCGGGGAGAAGCAAGACGGCAACGCCTTCGGCCAGCGCCTGCGGATTCGGCATCTTGCCGCCGGTCATCCATTGAAAAGCCGTCAAGCCATAGCGTGCGAGTTCGCCGGAATGTTGCCAAAAACTCGCGGGCAGCGGCACCCAGACGTTCACGATCTCGGCGACAATTAATCCTGCGGCGTAGAGGAGCGGTGTGACGGTGAGCGCAAGCGGAATGCCCATGACAATCGTGGCGATTACTGTGACGGCGGACAGCCGCCACGTCGCATGCCGGTTGCGCCTCTGCGCATCGAAGAAGCTTTCGCGATCGCGTGGGCCGGCTATCGTAGCGCTTGTGCTTTGAGTTGCCATTGCGACCATGCATGCCGCACTGTTAGGCAGGCGGCTCGCTGCTGTTTATTGGTGTGCCGGATACTTCGCGGCGTTCGCGCACACGTTTTTAAAATCCGAGTAACTCCCCCAGTTGAGGCTGACCGAGGCGTGATCAATGCGCAGGCCGGAGCGGAAAGGGTGTCCCAGTTCGCCGTGATCGCCGCGCTCTTCCATAACCAGCTTCGGACCTTGCCATCGGCCTGCGAGATCGAAGAAACCCCGGTCCTGGCCCGTGTTGAAGATCCTTGCTTCGACAAGGCGGAAGGTCATCAGGCTGCCATCGGTGCTCCTCCATCCGCCATAGATCGTGCCGCTCAGAGTGAGACGCTCAGTGGTACCGGGCGACGTGCAGATCCAGCCAGAACCCTGCAGGCCGCCAGTGGGACGCAGGCCCTCGCGATGAAGCTGGGAAAAGTGGGACGACGGGAAAAAGGAAACGTACAACGGATAGGCGACGCCGCCCTCTGTAACCAGCTGGCCGTATCCGTTCCAGGTCGTCAGCGGGGTCCAGCGCCCGCCGATATGAAATGACCAGGGAGCCGTGATCGCGAGGACGCCATACAAAACAACAACTCCAAAAACACCAACAGCCAGCAGCTTGAAGAGAAGCTTGGCGAGACACCCACGCCCTTGGCGGCGAACCGCAGGGAGTTGCCCTGCCGCATAGTCCCTGATGAGTTGCCCTTCTTGTTCTGGCTCCATCGAGGCTCACCGCTCCTTCGAACAAAAGCACTTTAGCCGAGTGAACGTAACAAACAGCCCGTTGCTTCCGGACGCAACGAGAGAAGAATTTCAGCGGTGGGAACAGCGGAGGATTATCAGAGGTTTTAGTGACTGTCAACCCTAAACATAAGCGGAGCCGTTGGCCCATGGAGACTTGGGGAAGGGGCGTGGGAAGGCGAAGCTGGTCACGACCGAGAAGCGGGTCGGGTGGCGGGAAGTGGGGCGCGGTTGACAACGAGCATGGTGATGTCGTCTTCGTGGGATTTGGGGTCGATCAGAGATTTCAGACTCGAGACGGCGGAGGCCGAGTCATTTGCCAGGGCTTTGGATAAACAGTCTTCGGGACGGTTTCCGGGGATGGCGTCGGTCAGTCCGTCGGTGAACAGAAGCAGCGAACCCCCGGGATTGATGATGCTGGTGCCCGTTTCATATTTCGCATCGTTTAACAGGCCAAGGGGCGGGCCGGTGGCTTGAAGAAACGTGGTGGCTCCCGAAGAAAGCACGAGGGGGGCGTTATGGCCGGCGTTAACGTAGACCAGTTCTCCCGAAACGTGATTTAGCAGCATAAAGACCGCCGTCGCGAAGCGATCATCCGGCGTGTAGCGGCACAGATGCGCATTGATTTGTCGCGCGACGGCCAGCGGGTCGCCGTCCGTGCTAGCGACAATTCTGACGAGGGCTTGTATGTTTGCTGCGAGCAAGGCCGCCGCCATGCCTTTCCCGGAAACGTCTGCGATTGCAAAGAGTGTTCGGTCGCGCGGAAGGGCGATTACGTCAAAGTAGTCGCCGCCGACATCGCGAAAGGGCTCGTAATACGTTTCAACGTCGTATCCTGGCAGCTCTGGCGTTTTCTGAGGGATGAGAGTTTGCTGGATTTGCCGCGCGCCTGTCTGGTCGGATTCAAGCTGTGTTTTGCGGACAAATTCGGAAGTGAGCATGGCGTTCATCACGCAATAACCGATGGTATAAATGAGCAGCACGCAAAAGTAAAAAAGGAGGCCTTTGGGCCAGATTACAGGCCAGACGAGAGATCGCGCCCAAAGACAATAAATCGCATAGCCCTGAAGAAGAACGGCGGCGCTTGTGATGAGGCGCTTCGACTTGGGCATTTCGCGTGCCCAGCCATAAACGTCGTAGCGGAGCATCCGGCGAAAAAAGCTGGCCGCTTTGCCCGGTGCCCCCAGGAAATGAAAGGTCATTGCAGGGGAGTTTACCAACCGGGACTCGGTTGGAGAAGAGGCGCGACGAGGGACCTGGCGGAAAGATCAGCGGGCGCGCGGGAGGACGTGGAAGACTTCAGCGGTGGCGAGGACGAGCCAGATGAGGCCGTCGGCGACGATGAGAACGCCGAGAGTGCGCCAGATGATCAGACGCGTGCGGTAAAACGGCGGAGGAGTTTTGGCGTCGTCGGCGGCTCGATCGCGCCTGAGCTTGCCGGTCCAGCGGTACCAGAAGCGGCCGAGGCTGTGAGCGATTTCGGCGGAAGAGAGCAGAATCATCAATCCGATGCTGAAGATTCCTGCGCCGATCAAATATTGAACGAAGGGGTTACGCACTGCGCGTGAATATAGACCGGAATGCGCAGGGGCGCAACGAAAGTCGCGCAGGCAACTACTTCGGTTGTCTCGCTTGACGGATGAGGACGTCGCTCGAGAGACTTGCAGCGGGTTCGGCACGCGAAACGCGGCCAACGCGCGCCCAAATCGGATCAGGGCGAAATGTTTAATCGATCGCGCCCATAGTATACTGTGCGTTTGCGGCCTCCTCTGGTCCCGCATGACGCCAAAAATCAGGAGCTAAGCGTGGCAACCATCGACACTCAAGTATCGCCCGTTTCCCCGACTCGCGCGGCATATGACCGCCGTCTGGAAGATATCGGGTACATGACGTGCATGACGCTTGTGCTGCTCGGAAACTATGCACAAACGGGCCATTTTGGAGGGCCGCTGGCCTACACACCATATAACGTAGCGGTGCACCTCGCCGGGCCGGAGTCAGGCGGTCTGCGCTTTGATTATCGGCGCCCCAAGCATCCTTACGCAGATAAATTCATGCTGGCGGGGGGACATTGCGTTCCGACGTGTTACGCCCTGTGGATGATCATGGGACAGGCTTTGGCACGCAAGTTCGAGATGACTGGCGACCTCCGCTACAAGGTGGATCCGCATGTCGCGATGCTGCCGGTGGACGCGCTCGGGTTCCGCAGGAACGAGGGGGCGCTCCGAACGCTTTTGCAGAGCGTAGGGTTGGAAGATCACCCGCTGTTTGCGCAGGCCAAAGGGCGGGGCATTCGGGCTCTGGCCGGGCATAGCGAGTCGACGGATGTGACGAACGATGTGAACGGCGGGCCTTCCGGTATTGGCGTTGCCACAGCCGCAGGAAAAGCCGCATTTTGGAACTTCATCGGTGCGCCCAGTTCCCCCAAGGTGATCGCTTTCGAAGGGGAATTTGCGATGACCGAGGGTCATGCGCAGGAGCTGAAGACGCAGGCGCTCGCGCTGCGAGTCGGCAAGCGCTTACGGATTCTCTTTTCGAACAACAACAGCGGCATAGACGACTCACTGATTGGCGGAGTTGTTGCGGAAAAATATGACGGCTACAGGATTGTCGATCAGTGGACTTCCTATGGCTGGAACGTGCTGACGATGGATGACGGCCACGACTACGGGCAGATCGTTAAAGTGCTGAAAACGATGGAGGAATGGGACCCGGCGGATCGCCGTCCCATGATAGCGATTGGCAAGACGCTCAAGGGATACTGGCCCGGTGCGGTCGACGGTGAGATTCCCAACAACGGCCCGCAGGTGCTTGGATATGCGAGTCATCCTTATGGGTTCAAGATGAACTCGGAGTATTTTGTCGCGCTGGCGCAGACATTCGAGCGCCACTATGGTGTTGAATTCAAGGGCATCCGTCAGGGTCCAGTGACGGATGCGAGGGAGCGCCTGATCCAGTTCAAGACGAACGTGGATGTGGTCATGTCGGTGCTTGATCGCAATGGGTTGGGCGATTGGCTGGCGGATCGATTGGTGGAGCTTGGCGATGGCGTGAAGGATGAGATCCCGGTTCGCATCGATGTGCGCCGGGATCCCTTTCTTGATGATCGCTTGCGAGTGGCAAATTTGCCGCGCGAGCCGCAGAAGCTTCAGGTAACGAATGCCATTTCAGGGAAATCGAAGGAACTGGGGATTGCGCTCTTTCGCAAACCTGGAGAAGTTGCTGGAGCGAGAAGGGCCATTTCGGAAATCCTCAAGTGGATGAACTACGTGACCGACAACCGGTTCTTGACCCTGGCTGCCGATCTCTCCGAGTCGATCAACGTCGAACACGGGAGCTTGTGGGGTCATTATGATCCCGAGAAAAATCCACTGGGTACTCGGGTGAAGGCCGCCATTCAGGAAGCAGGCAATGTCTCGACCGCGATTGGGCTCGTGAGCCAGAGCGCCTCTGTGGATCCGAAGAAATTTGCGGGAGTGTGGGCCCTCAGCGGAACGTACGGCGCTTTCACGCCGCTCATGTACACGCCCGCGCGTGTCTGGAGTCAGCAGAACCAGGACAGCAAGTTTCGTATGGGCGTGCTTCACATTTTGGCCGCGCATTCCGGGCCGGAAACGGCGGCGGATGCGCGTACGCACTTCGGCATTTTCGCGCCGCAGGTGTGGAGGCTCTTTCCGCGTGGACAGACCATCAATCTGAGTTTCTGGGATTACAACGATGTGGCGCCCGGGTATTTTGCCGCAGCGGAGATTGCTGCGCGGGATCCGAAGGTGGGCATCATTATCATTGAAGTGGCGCGGCCCGATTTTGCGGTGGTTGACCGCAGTCATTTTGCCGATTCCGACATCACCGCCGCTGCAAAGGGCTTTTACTTGATTCGCGATTTTGCACCGGAGCGGCCTCGGCACGGCTACGTGATCGTTCAAGGAGCCAGCGCGACCATGAACGTCGTAAAAGAGCTGCCCCATCTCGATGAACGCGGGATCAACGTTAAGATCATCTCTGCTATCAGCGAAGAGTTATTCGACAGGCAGCCGGAGAGCTACCGTCGAATGGTGCTGCCACCCGAAGCCCTCTACGACCTGATGGTGGTCGGCACGGGTACGCGCCGAGTGTGGCCGTTACGCAATGTCGGACCTCTCACCGACGAATACTCCCTTACTTCCGACGGGGGCGATCAATGGTTAAGCGGCGGCCTGGAGGCGGAGGTGATTGCGGAAGCGCATCTGGATCAGGCGTCAATTCTCGCGGGGATTGAACGCTTCGCACAAGAGCGTTCGCAAAGGTTAGCGCGCCAGCGTGAATTGCTGACGGCCAGATAGGGCAGGGAATCGCTGTCCATTCGTAAGTGGAAATGAACGACTTTCTGCGAGCCTGGTGCTCCAACTTGTTGAGCTCGTTTCTGCCGGCAAACCTGTAAACCTAAATCGATGCGGTGGATGGATCTCGATTGAATGACGGGCCGAAAAGCAATCGCGCGGAAGATTTTCACCGATACGCTGGCAGGAATCGACATTCCCCTGACGCTCGCGCAGAAACTGCGTCTGAACGCCGGCGTGGTGCACGTGGCGGAAGCGCGCGTGAATCTGCGTGAGTATCGCGAGATTGTGGCGATTTCGATTGGCAAGGCGGCGGCTGCGCTGGCCGAAGGGTTAAGCGCGGCGCTCGCTCCGGAGTTCAAGGTGCGCGGGATTTTGGCGGGCCCGTCGAAGCCAGCGAGGAAATTGGATGGGTGGGAAGCGATCGTCGCGGGGCATCCGGTACCGAACGAGGAGAGTTTTCGCGCAGGTCGCGAGATATTAGATTTGGTGGGGAAGTGCGGGAAAGAGACGCTGATCTTTTTCCTGCTGTCGGGAGGCGGGTCATCGCTCGCTGAGCTGCCGCTCGATGACAATGCTTCGGTGGAAGATTTTGCGAAATTGCACCATGCGCTTGTGACGTGCGGCGCGCCAATTCAGGAGATTAATGCGATTCGCAAACATGTATCGGCGGTGAAGGGCGGACGGCTGGCGGCGGCAGCGCGGGATGCGATGAAGATTACGCTGGGCGTGACGGACGTGCCGGAAGGGCAGGAGACGGCGCTGGCGTCCGGACCGACCTTGCCGGATCCGACGACGGTTGAAGATGCGGAACGAATTGCGCGGGAGTATGGATTGACGGACAACTTGCCAGTGAAGTTGCGCGAGGAATTCGAGCGGCATCAGTTGAAAGAGACGCCGAAGCAGGGCGACCCCGCGTTTGCGCATGCGAAATTTGAGCTGCTGCTGGGAAGGCGGGATTTGTTTCATCACGCGCACGTTGCTGCCGAAGCGGCAGGGTTTTTTGCGGTGTGCGACAACGAGACGGACGGGTGGCCGGTGGAAAAAGCGGCGCAGCATCTGTTGCGCGAAGTGGAAGCGCTGGCGCGGTCGAAGAAAGGGCAGCCCGTAGCGCTGATTGCAGATGGAGAAGTGAGCAGTCCGGTGATGGGAAGGGGAACGGGAGGGAGAAATTCGGCGTTCGTGCTGGCGTCAGTCGAAAAAATCGCGGGGCGCAAAATTACCGTGCTGAGCGCGGGGACGGACGGGATGGATGGAAACAGTGCCGCGGCAGGAGCGGTGGCGGACGGCGAAACGCTGGAGAAGGCGCGCGCAGCCGGGCTCGAGCCGAAGGAATTCTATGAGCGAAGTGACGCGTTTACGTTTTTTGACCAATTAGGCGATGCGATTGTGACCGGACCGACAGGAAACAATTTGCGGGATTTGAGGATTCTGCTGGCCGGGTAGCTTCCGAAATCGACAGCCTGCCGACTACAGAAGACTTTTCACGTAGCCGCCATCCACGGGAATCGAGCAGCCGTTGATATAGCTCGCGCGTTCGGACGCGAGGAACGCGACCATGGCGGCGAACTCTTCCGGTTTGCCGATGCGGCCGAGGGGAACTTGCGTGCTGAGGCGCTCGAAGACTTTGTCGCGGCTGAGTCCGGTGTTCTTGGCCTGGATTTCGGCGAGCTCATCGAGGCGTTCGGTGAGGGTGTAGCCCGGGCAGACGCAATTTACGGTGATGCCGTCGGGGCCGAATTCATTGGCAAGAGTGCGCATCAAACCAGTGACCCCGGCGCGAAGAGAATTCGAGAGCAGCAGGTTGTCGATGGGCTGTTTGACAGAGACGGAAGTCACGGCGATCAAACGGCCCCAACGGCGTTGGCGCATGAGAGGAAGAACTTCGCGCGCAAAATACACGGCGCTCATGAGAGTGAGTTCGAAGGCGTTGCGCCAATCTTCCAGAGAGAGATCGAGGAATTTCCTGGAGGGTGGTCCGCCAGCGTTGGTGACGCAAATATCTACGCGTCCGAAGCGTTTTTCGACGGCGGCGACAAAATCGCGGACGGCTTCGGCGCGGGTGACGTCGAGTTCGCGAGAGAAAACTTCGCGGCCCGTGGTCTTGCGGATGGACTCCGCAGCTGTTTCCAGGTTGGCGGCGGAGCGGGCGCAAATGGCGACCTCGGCGCCGTCGCGAGCCAGTTCTTCGGCGACGGCACGGCCCAGCCCCTTGCTCGCGGCAGCAACGATAGCGACACGTCCCTTCAGACCCAGATCCATGAGTGTGTTCTCCTGTTTGCGCGCGGCGAAAAGCTAAATCGAGCGGCGCAGGTAGGTATCGGTTTTTTTGATCCAGTCCTGCCGAGGCGGTGCAAACACGTCGATGTCGACGGTGTCTTCGAGGGCTTCGGCGGAATGCGGCACATTCGCAGGAATCAAGAGAAATTCGCCATCGCGAAGGACGACTTCGCCGTCATCGAAGATTAGCTTCAAAGCGCCGGAAATGATCCACGTGATCTGTTCGTTGACGTGAGAGTGGCGAGGGACAATCGCGCCACGGGAAAGAAGAATGCGCGCAAGCATGGCGCTCTCGCCGAAGATCATCTGGCGCGAGACTTTGTCGTTCAGCTTTTCCGATTCGAGCTTGCTCCAGGAGAGTTTTTCGGGCATGTAGGCTCCCTTGATGAAATGAGGAAGAAATCCTCCAACGAAACAGCCGCGGCGTCAATGGGTGTTTGGACCGGCGGGGCCTCGGGCAATTGCAGGAGGATTGCGGTTTGATTAGAATTTGCGAGACCATCTTCCGATGAATGATTTCTGGATACTGGTGCGCACGAAGTGATTCGCAACCTAGACGCGGAAGAGCGCGCGTGAAAGAGCTTCCGCCTGCTTCGGTAATTCTGGCGACGTACAATGACGCAAACATTCTTGAATGGAGTCTCGCGGCGTTTGCGCGGCAGAGCTTTCGCGATTTCGAGCTGATCCTCGCCGACGACGGGTCGAGCGAAACGTACGAGCCGACGCTGAGAAAATGGGCGGGGAGGCTCTCGCGGGAGATCGTACACGTCCGGCATGAGCGGCAGGGTTTTCGCAAGACGCGAATTCAGAACCGTGCGGTTTCGGTGGCAAGCACCGAGCACCTGATTTTTGTGGATATTGACTGTTTCCCGCAGCGTAATTTCGTGCGGAATCACATGATCTTTTTGGAGCCCGGTGTGGCGCTGACGGGGCGGCGAGTGCATATACGAAAACAGATCCTGCCGCCCGCGGAGAGAGTGCACGAACGCGGCGTCGATTTGAGTGCCGGGAAGCTGCTTGCCGAGTGGGTACGAGGGCGCGCGCGCGTGATCGAGCATGGGTTCGAACTGCCGCTGTTCTATGAGTCGCGAAACAATGGAATTCTCGGCTGCAATTTTTCGGTTACCAAGGCGGATTTTGCGGCGGTGAACGGTTTCAACGAGGAGTTTCTGGGGCGCGGGGGCGAAGATACGGACATTGATCTGCGCCTGCGACGCAACCGGGTGCGTGTCCGCTGCCTGCGGAATAAATTGATTGAGTATCATTTGATGCACGAAGTGCGCGTGGGTACTTATGAGAGCGACAGCGCGCGAATCGAGAAGGCGCAGGCGCTGGGAGAGATTCGCGCGAAGAATGGATTGGCGGAAGTCCGGGAGAACGAATTCACAGTGCGGCGCTACGGACCAACACGAGAAGGTGGGAGCTGAGGGATGTCGATCATTGATTTTCTGTTTGGCCGAGCGCTGCGATCCTCGGAGGAGCGCGGGGAGAAGCTCGGCCCGATTGGCGGGATTCCAGTCTTTGGCTTGGACGCATTGAGCTCCGCAGCGTACGGGCCGGAAGCCGCGCTGGCGTTGTTGATTCCGCTGGGCGCGCTTAGCGTCGTATATATTGTTCCGATCACGATCAGCATCATCCTGCTGCTGTTGATCGTGTTCTTTTCCTACCGGCAGACCATCGAAGCCTATCCGGGTGGTGGCGGCTCCTACACAGTTGCGGGAACGAATCTTGGCGCGGGCGCAGGACTGCTGGCGGCGGCGGCATTGATGATTGATTATGTGCTGACAGCCGCGGTGGGAATCTCCGCCGGCGTTGGCGCGCTCATCTCCGCGGTGCCTTCTCTCGAGCCGCATACGCTGGAGATTTGTCTAGGAATTCTTGTGCTGATTACGGTGATCAATTTGCGAGGTGTTCGCGAGACGGGAACCGTGTTCATGATTCCGACATATCTCTTCGCGGGGACGCTGCTGACCACAATTGGCCTAGGAATTGTCAAAGCGATTGCGGCAGGAGGCCATCCAGCGGCGGTGGCGGTTCCGCCTCCCTTGCCCGCAGCGACGGCCGCAGCGGGCGCATGGCTGATCTTGAAAGCATTTTCGAGCGGCTGCACGGCGATGACTGGCGTTGAGGCGGTGAGCAATGGTGTACGCGCCTTCCGCGAGCCCGTCGTGAAAACAGCGCAGCGCAGTCTGACAATCATCATCGGATTGCTGGTGATATTGCTTGCGGGGATTGCGCTTCTTTGCCGGGCGTACCACATCGGCGCGACGAACACTGGCGCGGGCTACCAGAGCGTGCTCTCGCAGCTTACCGCGGCTGTGGTGGGCAGAAACGGTTTCTACTACCTAACCATCGCCTCGATTCTGCTGGTGCTGGCGTTTTCT
The DNA here is from genome assembly GCA_035945715.1 of Candidatus Acidiferrales bacterium. Taxonomy (GTDB): domain Bacteria; phylum Acidobacteriota; class Terriglobia; order Acidiferrales; family UBA7541; genus DAHUXN01. The sequence continues at coordinate 47,537 of DASYZX010000047.1, read as the reverse complement.
GCAAACACAGCGTTCGCAGATTTCCCGAGGCTATGCAGGCTGCTGGCTCAGGACGGGTACCTTCCGTACCCGATGGCGATTCAAGGAAGGCGGCTTGTCTATACCGAAGGGATCACGGTGCTCGCCCTGTTGTGCGGACTCTTGCTGATTGTGTTCGGAGGCATCACGGATCGCTTGATTCCATTGTATGCGGTGGGCGCGTTCCTGGCGTTCACACTTTCCCAGGCCGGCATGGTGATGCACTGGAAGCGCGCGGGGAAGCGCAAGTCCCGCGGAGCGATGTTCATCAATGGCTTTGGGGCTTTGATGACCGCCGGCACGGTGGTTGTAGTGACGACGACGAAATTTGTCGAGGGAGCATGGATCACGACGGTGTTGATTCCGGCGATTATTTTGCTTATGTACTCCATCCGGCGGCACTACGCGAAGGTGCAGGAGGAGGTCGCCGATCCAGGTCCCATTGATTTGACTCAACTGGGAGCGCCTATCGTCGTGCTGCCGGCGAGTTCGTGGAACAAAATCAGCCGGGAAGGCTTACAGTTTGCGGTGAATCTGTCTTCGGAATTGCATGTGTTGCACGTGGACTGTGGCGAGCAGGAGGAGAACATACGGAAGCAGTGGAGCGAATGCGTGGAAAAGCCGATGAAAAGGGCCGGGCTGCCGGTTCCGTACATGAGGGTACTAAAGTCGCCGTACCGATTTGTGATCAATCCGATCGTGGACTACGTATTCGACCTGGAAAAGAAAAATCCTACCAGGCAGATTGCTGTCATCATACCGGAGCTGGTGCAGAAACACTGGTATCAATACTTCCTGCATAATCAGCGCGCGACCTGGCTGAAAGCGGCGTTACTGCTGAAAGGGAATCAGCGGATCGTGGTGATTAACGCGCCGTGGTACCTGAAATCGTAGCGGCATGTTTTAAGGGAGATCATGACAAACTTTCTTGTGCGCCTCTGGTGTGTAATTCTGCTGAGCGGATCTGTGTCGAGTGCTCGCGGACAGACGGAGGCGAGACACACGCAGGCGAGCAGTCCGCGAGAGTTGGCAGCGATGGTGTTGCAGCAGTTTGCATCTGGCTCAGCGGAAGAAGTTAGCAGCGTGGATCCGGATCCAGGCGGGCAGGCTGTCGTAGCACGCGCGATCAAACAAAAGGCGGTACGGCAGGGCAATCTGGGCGAGGTGATTTGGCAGGACCCCGACCGTGCGGTACTTCTGTTGACCGGCACCGTGGTTACGGCAAATTCCGGGGAAGAAACTACGAACTCGCGCGGGTTTTCAGGATTGTATGAGGCGGGCAAGTCGAGCGATGGATGGAAGATCACGCGACGAATACCGATCGATCAGGACAATCACATTCTTTCGCAAGCGGTCGACTGCACGATCGTTCCCGGACAGAGAATCGAGGTGCAGGACCGAGTCGCGATTTCCGTCGGCGGAGCTTATGGTTTTGCTGTGCGTTTGAACGATCGAGCGAAGCTAAGGGAAGTGACATTCGACAGCAAGCCCGTGAAACATAAATTTGGTGGCGGCGTTTTGTGGATTGACGCGCCCAAGCGGCCGCGCGCAACGCTCTCGCTTTTGTACAGCCTTGCTGGGGAATCGCACAACGAAACGGCAGGCACGGCGGAGACGAGAGTTGCCTCGGGCCCTCCGGCATATGGCGAGTTCCTGAACGTAGACGTGTGGATGCCGCTTTTTGATTTTGACAGCGCGAACGACACTGCGCCAATTTCCATAACTGCCCGGATTCCAGCGACGTACTATCTGACGACGAGCATTCCGCAAACACAAACCGTGAGCGACGGTACCCGCATCGTGCGGGGACACACAGATGAGCCGGAGTTCACACTGACTCTGGTTTTCGACCGCGACTGGCATCCGACCGTCACGAAAGTCGGAGACATTGAGTTCGGGACTTTCCTCACCACTGGGTTTCATTGGACGCCGGCACAGCTGGAAGGAATCCTTCGTAAGGAATACCAGATACTCGACCCGCGATTCGGTCCGCCGCAGTCGCACTATATCGCGGTCGCCGAGGAGCGCGGGATCGGCGTCTCCGGTTTTCGATTTCGGGCGAACGACTTAGTGGTCTCCGGCGGAGGTGGCGGGAAGGTGCTGCTTTCCCCTCCCGAATCGGCTGCGTCGGAACCGAATGCGCCGTTGCCGCATGAGATTTCGCACGGCTGGACGATGCAGGCAAGCGGTCCGGCAGCGAACACGCTGCGCGAGGGATGGGCGACGTTTTGCGAATGGCTCTACATCGGCGACCAGTATGGTGGTGACGTTGAGCGGGACATTTGGGAGACAGCGCACAATTACTATTTGCTCGGCGGCCATGACGGCGTGCGCAGCATTTTAGGAAATCCGGGCAACGGTTCGATTCACTACGTAAAGGGCGCGTGGATTTTTCACATGCTCGAAGAAGTGATGGGGCAGTCGCGCTTCGATCGGGGCATGCGTGAATACATCGAGATTCCGCGCGACCGGCCTGCAGGTTATGAGCAGTTCATCAAGGCGATGTCGGATGCAGAAGGGCGCGATATGACGTCGTTCGTTATGCCGTGGCTGAGCGGAAAATACATTCCAGACATCGATGCGCAGCCGAGCGGTTCAGATGTGATTCTGACGCAGACACAGCCCGACGCGGTTTTCGATTTGCCGCTGGATGTGGCACTGACAACCTCGGCGGGAAAGACGGTGGAACGCACCGTGCAGCTCTCGCAGCGTTCGAATAGGCTGAACGTCGCGGACCTGGGCGCAGTGACGAACGTGCGCGTTGATCCGCATCACGAATTCCTCCTGCAGCGGCACTTTGGCGAGCGAGTGCACTTCGAGTTGCGCGCGCCGGATGCCAAGGCGGTCGCGCTCACAGGTAACTTCACGCTGAAGCCCGTTCCGGCGCAGAAGGTTGGGGACGCTTGGTCGCTGGATCTTCCCATGAGCGAAGGGCGCTACAGTTGGGCTTGGCAGGTCGACGGCAAGACGCTGGATGGCGAGTACAACGGGCAACCTGCGAGTGGCGTGAAGGTCGTCCAGCCGTTGGAGCGGCTCGAGGCGTCTTTATCGAAATGAAGTGGTGAAACAGAAGAACCTGGAGAGTCACCTGTCGAGCAGAGAGCGCAGGAAGCCCAATTCCCAAGCGCAAGCGAGCGTGGAGCCGATGGCCATGAGCAGGAGAAAGCGGCTCTTGACCTGCGGAACCTTGGCCTCGGGAAGGTCGGAATTCACTTGCCGGAGCATTCGGTACGACAAATAATTCGCGACTATAATGCAGGAAGACGCAGAGACAAAGAAAATCAACGTGGCAACCGGGTTCACGTTGGTCATCGTTTCGAGGTACGTTAGCACAACAGGGATTGAGTGTCGTCGCTGAGGCGTTGCCGGTGCCCAAAAGCCTACCTTTCGCAAGTTTAAGGTCGCGACGTTCCACGAGAATCCGAAAACACTGATTGCAAGCGTCCACGCCCTGGAACTGGCTGGGGGCGGTTCGATTCGAAATACCATCGATCTGCAGACCTCTAAGGGTATTGCGACGGTCGTGGCACGTTCCGATTTGCGCTGCTGCTCTGCGCGCAGGCCCGCTGAGTCCAACCTCCTCCTTCCAATTTCCAGTTCTTGGCAGTACCATCGCGTCACTTTTCCGTCCTCGGAGGAAAACGCCATGCTCGCTCTATCGGTCCCGGCCGCCATCGCGCGGCTCGCGGCTCCAGCGCTTCTCGGCGCGATGGTCCTGTGCCTCGGCGCTGTCCACGCCGCGCCGAATGACGACGCCGCCGTACGAAAAGTCGTCAACGCATTCCCCGACGCCTGGAATCGCCACGCCATGCAGGCCTTCGGCGCGCTCTTCACCGCCGACGCCGACTTCGTCAACGTCACCGGCACTCACTGGCATGGCCGCACCGCCATCCAGTTGAACCACGCCTTCGTGCACGGCACGATCCCCGCCGCCTCGCCCGGCGTCGCTCTCCCTAAGGCTGCCTACGGGATTTTCAAGACCAGCATCTTGCAGTTTACCCAAGTCGACGTGCGCTTCCTTCGGAACGATGTCGCCGTGGCCGAAGTCCAAACGGAATTACTCGGCGACGCCCGCACGAAGAATCCGCGTCGCACTTTTTTGCTCGTTGTGCTAACGGAAGAGGCGGGTCACTGGCTCATCGCCGTCGCTCAAAACACCGAAATCAACCGCCCGCCTGAACTGAACCGTTGACCCCTCGAAATCTGGCGGTCATTTGCGGTGACGCCGAGCGCCGTGCGCACCGTCAGGTAATTTGCCAAAAGGAAAGAGCCGGTTGCCGTCTTTGACGAGCAAGGGTCGAGTGCCAAGAATCGTTCCTCTAGAGTGTTCCAACCTCCAACTTCTTGCCTCGAACCTCGAGAATTGGCTGGGGCGGTTGGATCCGAAACGCTTTGCAAGGTTGTAAAGGTTGGGTGCCGATTCGCACAGAAACGTGCAGCAAGCCCTTCGAAATTCCGTCGTTTGGCGGAGAGGGTGGGATTTGAACCCACGAGGCCGGTTTTGCCAGCCTACCCGCTTTCGAGGCGGGCTCTTTCAACCGCTCAGACACCTCTCCGCGTCAACTGCGTGAGAAGAAAGATTACCAGAGCGCTGAGGAACGGACAATGGCGAGCGCTGGGCACTACGATTCGTCTTCAGGCTTCCAGGACTAATCACCGCCACCGGCAGCCTGTGTCTGTGAAGCCGCGTTTCCTTGTGGCAGGTCTTTCGCCATGCGCTCGAGCACGTCTTTCGGTTCGGTGACTGGTGGATTGTCCAGGTACTTGCCGAAGAAAACCAGATAGCGTTGATAGCGATCCTGAATATGCCGCGGCTCGACGAAGCCGTGGTTCTCGCGAGGATAGGTGACGAACTCGACGGGAATATGGCGCTCGGTGAGGGCGCGATAGAATTCCTCAGCTTGAGGAATCGGAACGCGAGTGTCGGCGATTCCGTGAAGAATCATCGTGGGCGTTTTCACGTTCTCGACGTATTTCATGGGCGAATGATCCCAATATTCCTGAAAATTGTCCCACGGAGATTTCATGTTGAAGAACAGAGTGAGGTACCGGTGGATGTCTGTCTGCGAATACATGGAGTAGAGGTCGGGCAAACCAGCGCCTGGTGAAATGGCTTTGAAGCGGTCGGTCTGCGTGTCGATCCAGAAAGTCATGAAGCCGCCGTAGGACCAGCCGAACGCGCCCATGCGATTTGGATCGGCCCACCCTTTATCGACGACAGCCTGAACGCCGCTCATATCGTCTTTGTAGTCGCCGCCACCCCAATCGTTTTGGTTGGCGGTGGCGAATTTTTCGCCACGTCCTGAGGAGCCGCGGAAGTTTGGTTCCAGGGTCAAGTATCCATTCGAGGCCATGATCTGCTCCTGCGCATTAAACGAGAGCAGCGAGGATCCCGTCGGGCCGCCGTGGGGATTCAAAAGGAACGGATACTTGCGCGAAGAATCGAAATCGACCGGCTTGGTCAGAATTCCGTCGATTTCCATTGCGTCTTTGCTGCTCTTCCACCTCACGACTTCGGTGTCGCCGAGGGCGTAATCGGCAAGCCAGGCATTCTGATCGGTGACCGGAGTGATCGAGCCGAAACTGAGGTCGGAGTGGAACACTTCAGCCGGATGGTTCGGGTCGCTCCATGTGCCTACGGCAGTTGTTCCATTTTTGCTGATCTCATCGAGCCCGATTACGGCGGGCTTGTCGGTTACTTGGCGGATCGTTCCCGCGGCGACGTCTGCGGCGAAGATTTCGACTGATTCGCGCGTGTCTGTGCTGAAGTAAATCGCGTTGCCATCGGGAGCCCACACGGGTGTGGCCGCGTTCAACTCAAAGGAGCCTGTGAGTTCGCGGGGCTGGCCGCCGCCCGCGGTGACGACGAAGAGATTCGCCTGAGCGATTTCGCCACGCTGATCGAGATAGGCGATCCATTTGCCGTCAGGCGACCAACGCGCGGTGTGGGTGTAATCGGTGGAATCAACGAGCTTGCGTTTCTGGTCGCTGGCTACATCAAGGATCCAGGCAGTTTGAAGGCTGATGTCGTCGAGCAGCGGAGTCGGATTCGTCGTAAAGGCAATGTGCGAGCCATCGGGAGACCACTGTGGATCACTGACGGTCGAATCGCCCTTGGTGAGTTGTATTTCCTCCCCAGTGGCGATGCTCCAGGTCCACAGTTGCGCCAATTTGAAGTTGTGATCGACGACGACGGCGTCGTCTTTGAGCTTCTCGCGCTTCTCCAGATCCGGATTCGGAGCGGGAGTCGCGACAAGAAGCAGCGTTTTGCCGTCGGGAGAAAACTCGAATCCACGCACCCCGGATTTGTGCTTGGTCACTTGCCACGGCTCGCCGCCGTCCGCGTACATGAACCAAACCTGCGGGCCACTTTTGGAGTCTTCTCCAGCCTTCGTGAAAGCGATGATTTTTCCGTCGGGAGACCAGGAGATATTGGAAACGCTCTCCTCTCCGCGAGTAAACTGCCGGGCAGCGCTTGCGGGGCCGGCCGCGGGCACAACCCACAGCTGAGTGATGGATTTGCCGGGATCGTCCTTCTCCATTTTTACAGAGGAAACAAGGTAAGCAACAGTTGAACCGTCAGGAGAAATGCGCGGCGAGGAGACCCGCGCGATGCGCAATGCTTCAGCTGTCCCAAAGAGCTTCTTGCCGGTCTTGCTGAGCGGGGCAGGAGCTTTCTCCTGCGCACAGGTGGCCAAAGCGAAAAGCGTCAACAGGCCCGCCATGAGTGCGATCGCAAGATGAACTGCCCTGGTGCTGGGTTTCATGAGAATTCCTCCCGCGCATCAATCCAGGAGATCGATGCGTGAATCTGAAACGATTGTTTCGAGGCGCGCAGTATAGTCAGTTTGGCGCCGAGGTTCAATCGCGGAAGCGGAAATTATGAGAGGAGCTGCTACCGGCGGGCTTCGAAGAATTGCCGCAGGAGGGAAGCAGCCTCGTCTGCAAGTACGCCGGACACAACGGCAACCCGATGGTTCACCCGCCGATGGTCAAGGACTGCGAAGCATGAAGTTATGGCTCCGCCTTTGGGATCGGTGGCGCCGTAGACGAGGCGGTCGATGCGTGCTTGAAGCATGGCGCCCGCGCACATCGCGCAGGGCTCGATGGTTACGTAGAGCGCGGTTCCCGACAAGCGATGATTCCCGACGGCAGCGGCCGCCGCACGCAAAGCGACGATTTCGGCATGAGCCGTGGGGTCACAGTCGGCGATGGTCCGGTTGGCGGCGCGCGCCAGTATGCGAGTGTCTTGAGCAATCACGCAACCGACCGGAACTTCTCCAGCGCGAGCGGCGGCGCGTGCCTGTTCGAGTGCGAGCATCATGTATTGTTCATCGAGGGCCTGTTGAGCGCCTCTGTCGCTCCGACGATTCATCACGCATCAGAATAGCATGAGGATTGCTCGACGTTCGCCGGGGCGGTTGGCCGGGCGCTCGCGCAACCGTGCAAGGAGCAAGCGTATTTGTTTGGATGTGCTTGCCAAGTTTCGACAATGGTTCGGAGGTTTGCACTCGATGGATTCGCCAGCGGTGTGCGGCTTGGACGCAAAGCGTTTGCCTTCTGTTCTGATTTTCGCGCTGTTCGCCGCGCTTTGGGCGGCCGCCGCGCCGAGAGCCTGCGCGCAGCAGGGTACAGGCGTCACGGTCGAGACGCCCGCTCAAACCAATGCGGAGAAGCCCAGCGCTTCCCGTGATGTTTACACCCAGGCGTGGGACCTGCTGGATACGGCGTCACAGTCTGAGAACGTGCGCATACGCACGGACGTAATTGCCGCTCTTTCGAGCATGAGAGATGATCGGAAGGCGATCCATCTGATTGAAAATGCGCTCGACGACCGGCATGCGCTGGTTCGGCGCATTGCAGCGTCATCGCTTGGGACAATGAACGCTCGGGAGGCGATCCCGCATCTGAGGCAGGCCATGAATGACAAGAATGCTGGAGTGAGTTTTGCGGCCGCCGAGGCGCTGTGGAAAATGGGAGACGAGAGCGGAGCGGCCATTTTCTATGCCGTGGTATTAGGAGAACGGCACGTAGAGCAGGGATTCGTATCGAGCCAGGTCACCCAAGTGTGGAACGAGCTGCATAACCCCTCCTCCTTGGCAGATATCGGCATTGGCGAGGCTTCTGGGGCACTTCTCGGGCCGTTCTCCGAGGGCGTCACGCTGGCGCGCGAACTTGCTAAAGACCGGGGCGCGAACGCGCGAGCGCTTTCCGCGACACTGCTCGGAGAGCATCCCAACCCGGATTCGGAGAAAATCCTGGAAGATACGCTCGGCGACAGAAATCTGGCTGTCCTCGTAGCGGTGGCAAAAGCGCTCGGCGGATTCGACGACCCGGCGCTGATCGAGCGGCTGGCGCCGCTGCTCAACAAGAAGACGATGCCGGTTTTCAAGCATGCGGACGCCGTCCATTTCATGGCCGCCGCCGCGATTATTCGGCTTCACAATCATGGCCAGCCTGATTTGCCGGTTACGGCGCCCGGCCTTTTGAGCCGATTGGCTGCCGGTGCCATAGACAGCGGTTTAAACAACGCCAAGTAGCTGGCTTGCTCCGGTTCCTCTGCTGGGGTATAAATTCGGACGTTCGGTTTTTAGGGGCGGTCGACTTCATGGAGTTGCGAAAAGACCCGATCACGAGAAGTTGGGTCGTGATTGGACATTCGGAGACAGGAGAGCTTCCTCAGCAGCCGTGTCCGCTATGCCCTGGAAGTGAGGGTGAAACCCGCACGATTCTGCAATTTCCGGCGCAAGGACCGTGGCAGGTGCGTGTTTTTCCGCATTTTCGCCCAGTGTACCGGATCGAAGGAGAGCCGGAGCGTTCCGCGGAAGGAATCTATGACCGCATGAGCGGAGTTGGCGCGCACGAGATTCTGGTGGACACGCCGAATCACGACCACAGCGTGGCACGGGAAACGCCCGAACACATGGCGCTGGTCCTGGAGGCGTATGCAAGGCGCGTTACCGACCTGAAACGCGATCCGCGATTCAAATACGTCACCGTGTTCAAGAACGATGGTGCGAATTCGGGTCAAGAATGGCCGCATTCGCATTCTCAGATTACGGCAACCACGTTTGTTCCGCGCCGAGTGCTATACGAGTTGCGGGCGGCGCGGGACTGGTTCCGCGAGCGCGAGCGCTGCGTTTTTTGCGATATTCTGCGGCAGGAAGAGAAGCAGGAAAAACGCGTCATTGATTCCCAGAGCAACTACGTTGCGTTCTGCCCCTATGCGTCGCGCGTGCCGTTTGAGACATGGATCATGCCTCGCCACCACAACCATGAATTTGAGAGGCCGGGGACAGAGGATTTCCGGTCGTTGGGTGCGCTGCTCGCGCGTGTGTTGCGGCGCCTGCCGGCGATTTCCGAGGGGTACCACATGGTTGTGCACACATCGCCCAACCCGCAACAGACGATTGGCGAATTGAGCGACTACTGGCGCACCATTGCCGATGATTATCACTGGCACGTCGAGATCCTTCCGGTGGTCCCTACCAGCGGGAAGTCCTACGTAATCAAAGAGGTCTACTTCAACGGCCTCCGCCCCGAGCAGGCCGCGGAAAGACTGCGTCAGGTCAATCCCGATTCATGAGTGCCGTACCGGACTCGTCGTTCCTCGGAAACCAGCGCGGCGGCATCATCGCGAAGCTGGCTGTGCTGGTCGTTTTGGTGATCCTGACTGGCTTGCTGTATCTGGTTCGTGCGCCGCTGCTTCGATTGGCTGGAAGTTTCTGGATTAAATCCGACGCGCCTGCAAGTTCAGATGTGACTGTGATTTTGAGCGATGATGACTTCACCGCCGACCGCGCCACGCGTGCGGCTGACCTTTATCATGATGGGTGGGCGCAGCGCATCGTCTGCAGCGGGAGATGGCTGCGTCCGTACGCCAGCATTGCCGAGTTGATGCAACATGACTTGGAGGCACGCGGCGTTCCGCGCCAGGCGATCGTGCCGTTCCCGCACAAAGCGGCAAACACGCTCGAGGAACTGGAGGACATCCGTGGCTTCGTCCAGCAGCACGGCTGGAAGCGGGTCATGATTGTGACGTCGAATTACCACACGCGGCGGACACGATATCTCTGCCGGCACATTTTTCACGAGGATGCCCGCGTCCTGGTTGTGACCGCGCCGGATCATGAATACGATCCGGATTCGTGGTGGAAGACCCGAGCCGGGATGAAGATATTCTTCCACGAGTTTGCGGGCCTGTTCGTGGCGATTTGGGAGGTGCATCATCAAGGCGCCGGTTCCAGTGCGATGTTGATGTTGCTGAAATCTCCGTCGGCCGGCAGAGGGATTTAGGGGGTTGATCCGAGGAACACAGGCCGTTCCTTTTTTGCTATCGCGCTTGGATTTCTGTTTGGTTTACAGGGGTCCGGCTCTGTACTATAGTTCTCGAACTGCTAGTATTCGTCCGTGCGTTGGTTCGAGCCTTAACGACCATCTCACCGCATTGGAGGTTTCCATGTGGCGAAAACAGCCTGAAGCGAAGCCATCTTCTCCGGTCAGTCCGAACGCGAGTGGTTCATCGTATGCTCCCCCCGCCCAGAGGCCCGCATCGCCCACGCCGTCCGGAAATTTTCCCAGTGCTCCAGCGCAACCGGCATTCACCCAACCCCGGCCTAACCCTGACGCGGTTTTGACACGGGGAATCCGCATTAAGGGTGAATTGACTGGCAAAGCTGACCTGATTATTGATGGCGATCTGCAGGGAAGTATTCGGCTGAACGAATCGCGATTGACGGTGGGCCAAAGCGGAAGCATTCACGCCGATATTGAGGCACGCGAGATTTTCGTTCACGGCCGCGTGGAGGGGGATCTTCGCGGGCGCGAGCGAGTTGTGCTTGCGAATTCGTGCCACGTTGAAGGAGACTTGGAGGCGCCGCGTGTTGCCATTGAGGATGGCGCGCGGTTTAATGGCCGCGTTGAAATGGGGCCGTCGGCCGATGCGCGGGAACATCAGAGCAAGCGAGGCTCGCACTCGCTCGCCTCTCAGCAGGCATCTTCCACGGTTGCCGATACGGATTCCGAGGTAGCCGTCGGTACAGAGAGTGTTCGCGCCAAATAGATGAACTTCATGGGGAAAACGCGGGTCGGAAACACGACGGCGACAATGCCGTCACGGAAATCCCAAGTTGGACCTGCAGTTGCTGCTGCGGTTAGCCACAGCTCCCCGAATCTTCGTATTTCCAATGGACTGAAAGATTTCCTCTGGCTTTTGAGCGACGTAGAAGGCGGACGCCTTCTGGATTTGGGCGCTGTTTCCCAAGCCACGCTGAACTTTTTCATCGAGCGCGGATTCCGCGTGACGACCGACGATTTTGTACGTTCCTGGAAGGAGTTTCGCATCGCGGAGGAAGAGCGGCAGCGCATCGAAGAGCAGAGCGACTTTTATGAGCCGCTGTCACCGGAGCAAATCGCCCAGCGGTTTCTCGATCACTCGTTGCAATATCCGGAAGAGGAATTCAATGCGGTGCTCTTATGGGATATTTTCGATCATCTCAACGCTGAGCTGCTTCCAAGGGTCGCGGACCGTTTATACGACATTGTGAAGCCGGGTGGAGCGGTTCTGGCGATCTTCCACAGCAAACCGGAGCGCTCGTATCGTTATCGTATTGTGGATAACCAGACCATTGAGACCATTCCTATCGGGCCAGTGTCCGCGCACAATCATGCGTTCCAGAACCGCGAGATCCTCAACCTTTTTGGCCGGTTCCGGTCCGCGAAGACTTTCGTGGGACGCGATCAGCTCCGCGAAGGGCTTTTCATTCGTTGATTCCTCGCTTTGCACCTTTCTGGATCCGTTGAAATGATCCACAGGGTTTCGTCCGGCGCATTTTGCAGGGCAAAATCCCTCTTGCGGTTGTGGAAGCAGGGGAGTATTACGGGTAAGAAGACTTGGAAACGGAGGAAACGTGGTATGAATCCGCCGGGCCAAGAATCCTGACGACATTCACACCGCTTTTGCGGTGCGAGCCCTAAGGCGCCCTGCAGACGCTGAGCGGGCTTCAGGAAAATAGCAAGACGGGGAACCGCAAGGTTCCCCGTTTGCATTCTGCGCATATATTTTTTGCTAGCGCGAGTTGTGAGCAGCGCTTATAGGGACCGTCCGCGATTCCTGAATGACCTCAGCGCTTCAATACCAGCGGGCAAGAGGGAGACGATAATCACTACGGCGATCACGAGATGGAGTCGGCTTTGGATATTCGGGATTCTCCTGCCGAGGGTGTATCCGGCCAGAGTCAGGCCGCAAACCCACAGAACTCCACCGATGATGTCAAAAGTCAGATATCGCGAATAGCGCATTTGCGCCGCCCCCGCAACGGGCGGGCAAAACGTACGGATGATGGGAACGAAACGGGCAATGATGATCGCCTTGGGGCCGTGTTTCTCGTAGAATTCGTGCGCCCGCTGCAAGTGCGTTTTCTTGAAGAAGCGAGAGTCCTCACGGTTGTAAAGATTTCGACCAGCCTTGCGACCGATGAAGTAGCCCAGCTGGTCGCCCGCCACGGCACAGAGGGAGGCAGGCAAGAGCAGCCATGCCAGGCTTATCTGGCCCGCGCCTGCGAATACTCCTGCGGTTACCAGCAGGGAATCGCCAGGCAGAAAGAAGCCCAGGAAAAGCCCTGTTTCCACGAAAACGATTGAGCAGACCAATAGAGGCCCGCCGGACTGCACGAGGTTCTGGACGTTGTATAGCTTGTGAATCAACGCCTGCCAAGGAACGCTTATCAAACAAGCAGCCATAGACACCAACCTCACTAACATACCAGAAAAACAGGACTTGCGTCTCTCCGAGGACTGTTTCTGCGCTCTCTAGTACTTTGCTCCCAGATGAATTGGTCCCCCGTACCATTTGCTGGAAATGCCCCGAGATTCAAACTAGCTCCTGTCACGAGGAGCGCCGGTCCCGAGGAGGGATGAGATGGAAGGCACTTATGCGGTGTGGATGGGGCAGCCAGTCATTCTTCGCGTAGTGGCCGGCAATCTGCGCGTGCCGGTGCGTGGCCGGTTAGTCAGTGAAACGACCAGTGTCCTGCGGCTGCGCATAGCGGAGAATTGGGACGTCGACATTTTCAAGTCCATGGTTGTCGCCATCGAACAGGATGCTCCGCTCATGGTGGTGAATTAGTTCGAGGACGCAATGGAGAACGCTCAAATCGGAGAGTCTCGACTGTCCGGCGCGACACGAGAGCAGGCTGCCCCGCGTGGCAGGGCGGAACTGCCATGGCCCTCGTTTAGGGGATTCTGGGGATTGGCGATGCTGCTGTTTTACCGAGAGACTTTGCGGTTGCTGGTATGGGCGCGTGCCATGAACTTGTAGTCGTAACGCACAGCTAAAAAACGATCTTCCGGCCCACCCTCAGTTGCCCCAATCCCGGGCTTGTTCACCCCAGCAAGCCCGGGATCCTCTTTTTCTTTGCCACTTTCTCTCGCTCCTCATTGACAACCGTTTGAAACCGGAAATAATGCGGCACGGAGAACGCTCGATTGGCTCCGTTGTCGCCATTGCTCCACACGGGATCGAACCCGAGCACTTTTTGTAGGAGAGGGAATCGTGAAAAAGAGAATCTCACGAAGAGATCTGCTGAAGACTGGTCTGGCGGCGGGGGTGACCTCGCTCGTTCCGCTTGAGTCGCAAGTGAAGCTTCATTCTGGCGAAGCAACAAGAGTCGCGAGGTCGGATATCGGGGAGGTGGAATCTGCCGCAGACGAGGGCGGCATTCTTCCTCTGACCTGCGCCAGCGGCGTTTACATTCCTCCGCGCGGGGAGAGCTTTTTCAAATTCAGTTTCGACTTTCCGGAGCCATCCCTTGCGTTTCAGGGGATGCAATTCTCCTTCCGGCTTTCCACCTTCGAAAACGCCTACGGACTCGACCGGAACAACATGAAAGTCGAGCAGACCGCAGATGGAGTGCAACTGATTTGCTCGCAGTTCATTTGGGCAGGCGGCCAACAGAAAAGTCCGGGCAATTTACGGGCGCAATTTCGCAAAACGGAGGGCGGTGTAGAGTGGAGCGCCTCCGCCGAAATGGATCAGCCCATCAAGTCCATCACGGCGATCGTGCGCGGAGTGCCGCGCGGCAAAGTCGCTGCCGGAAGCGGAGGCTTTTTCGATCCGGGCGAGAACGAGGTTCTGCTGGGTTATCCGTTCGGCGCCGGCGATCACCATGTCGCGCGAAGTGTCGATTCTCCGCTGGCAGTCATCGAGGCAAATGAACAGGAATTCTTTTTTCTTTCGACTCTCCTGACCGAAGTCCGCGCATGCCGGATCTATTTGCAGCCTGGCGACGAAGGATATCGCGCCGAGCTGGTGTATGAACAAGAGGGTTGGAAGAAAAGCAACACATTGCAAGGCCCAACGTGGCGGGCCGGCCGAACGTCAACTGCCGAAGAAGCCTGCCGACCTCACTTCGAACATCTGGCTGGAGCGTTTCACATTCCGGCATGGGAGCAGCGGCAAGACGTGCCATTGTGGTTTCGAGATATTTCGCTGGTGGTCTCGATCCATGGAATGCATTGGACCGGTTACATCTTCAACGACTTCGCAAAGGCGTCGAGCATTCTCGATTGGGTTGCGACACAAATCTCTCCGCAGAGAGTGTTGGTGTTTCTGCCCGCCTGGGACGGGCGCTATTATTGGGACTATCCCGTTTACCGGCCCGAACCGCGCCTGGGTGGCGAAGAGGGTTTTCGCGCCCTAATTCAAAAAGGGCATGGAATGGGTTTTCACTTCCTTCCGATGTTTGGCATGAACGCCGCAGATAGACATCTACAGATCTTTCCGAAGTTCGCAGACGCAACGACCGAGCAGATTGATGGCAACGACTTCGATCTGGACTGGGTTGACTGGGACAACGACCGCCACAACGAGGGAACGGGGAAGTACATGAACCTGGGAGTTTCGTCCTGGCACGATTGGCTTTTCGGGCGGATCGCCGACATCGTTCAGCGTTTCGACGTCGATGGCTATTTCCTGGACATTTCCGGCGGCTGGGTCAACAACACAAAGGCGGACATGCATGAAGGAACGCGCCGGCTCGTGGAAAACCTGCATGAGAGGTTTCCGCACCTGCTCGCGGTCGGCGAATTCTCCTACGACGCGCTGATGTCGATTCTGCCTGTGTATCAGGTTTTCCCTTCGAGAGGATATGCCGCGGCATTTCAGAAATACGCGCGATCGTTCGAGCACCTGAGTTTCCCTGCGCCGGGGCGTGGCAGTTCTGGGGTGCACGAATCAGGATTCGGGCGCTTCCGGCCGAACGTGCGGGTGGACCAGCCTGTCATTCCGACGATCACCGTCGTTGACGATACATTCGACAAATACCGCGACGTCATGGCGCAGATCATCCAAGGGGCCAAGGCATGGAGCGGCATGAACTGGAAAGCGTGAATTCGGAGGGTGTGAACCCGCCGCGAGCCCCATTATTCAGCGAGAAACAAGCTTTGCGCGTATGGCCATTCGGGATCGACCCACTGGGCTTCGCAGGAAAATCCGGCTGCCGAACCAAGTGCGGCAGCCTCGTCGCAGCGGTATTTGTGCGAGCTTTCCGTCCAGATGGTTTCTCCCTCTTCCAGAGTGACGTCAAGCGAAGCGCCAGAGACGCACGCTGTTTGCTTGCGCGCAGACCGCAGATGCATTTCAATGCGGCGGTGCTCTCGGTTGTAGCGCGCCTCGTGCCTGAAAGACGAAAGATCGAAGCTGCCGTCGAGTTCGCGATTGATGCGTGCGAGCAGATTCAAATTGAATGCGGCGGTTACGCCGGCAGGATCATCGTAAGCCAGCAGCAACTCGCTGACGGATTTCTCAAGGTCGGTCGCGAGCAACAGCGCATCTCCGCGATGCAAAATGTGGCGCACTTCGCGAAGAAACTTCGCCGCCGCGGGACGGTCGAAATTTCCGATGGTGCTGCCCAAAAAGAGCACGAGCAGACATTCGCCGGGTTTGCGGCGCGACGCAACGTCCAGCAGGCCATCCAGGTAAGCCCGCTCGAAGCCGACGATGCTTACCGAGTCGATCCGGCCGAGTTCCTGCCAGCAGCGGGAAAGCGCGGTGCGCGAGATGTCGATGGGATAGTAGGTAACCGGCTGGCGGCGCGAGAGCGCTTCGAGAATCCAGCGGGTTTTTGCGCCGCTGCCCGATCCCAGTTCCGCAACAGCGACAGGGGAAGGCAAACGATCGATGATTTCTTCAGAGTGGCGTTTCAACAAACGCGCCCCCGCGCGCGAAAGCCCGTACTCGGGCAGGAGTGTGATGACCTCAAAAAGTGCCGAGCCAATTTCGTCGTACAGATACTTGGACGGCAATTCCTTTTGCGGATGCGTGGTCAAGCCTGCGCGCACGTCCGCTGCAAAATCCGCGCGGGCATTCCCCGACACGCCGTGGGTATACAGCCTTGCGGGACTGGCCATGGATTATTCCTCCACCGTGCGGAATTTTGCGTAAACGTAGGGGTACTGCGGCTGAAACCAGTTTCGGAACGAGCGACGAAGCATACATGCCGCAGTTCGAGCGGAGCCGCCTTTCATCACGAAATGTTTTCCGTCAAAGAAATTCGCAGAGTATCCAGGATAAAACGGAAAAGGTGTGAAGCCGGGGAACGGCGCAAACTCGGTCGAAGTCCACTCCCATCCGTTCCCGAGAAGATCGTGCACGCCAAAGGCGCTTTGGCCCGCCGGGTACGCGTTTACGGGCGCAGGATCCCAGCGCGCAAAATCAAAATTGCCGCGTTCCACGCCCGGCTCGACGTCACCCCACGGATAGGCGCATTCGCTTCCCGGGGTGCCATAGGCAGCGCGATGCCATTGTGCTTCTGTAGGCAATGTTTGGTCCTTCCAGCGCGCATACGCTGACGCTTCCGCAAAGCTGACGTACACGGGCCAATCGAGGGGCATCGGGACGTTCTCGAACATTCCGCAGTATTGCCAGCCTTCCGCATTCCTTTTCCAGAAATGCGGGTGAGAAACCCCTGCACTGTTCTTCCACGCCCAGTCAGACACCGACCACAGGCGGGTATTTTCATATCCGCCGGCGTTCACAAATTCGAGGAATTCGCCGTTCGTTACCGGATATGCGCCGATGCGGAACTGCGGGATGCTCGTCTGATTCTCCTCGAACTCGTTGTCCCAGCCGAAGCGGTTGCTATCGCGACGCATGCCGAGCGTGGCCGTGCCTGCCGGAATTGTGGCAAGGCCTGGCGGAACGGTCGCTTTGCTTTCGATGGCCGCCCGGTAATTTGCGGGAGGATTCTTTTGGTCGTGGCGCAGGCCGTGCATCAAATACGCCAGCGTTTCGGCGTGCATCAGGCGATGTTCGATTGCGACGTTGAGCAAAGTTCCGTTCCCGATTGTTTCCGGTAGCCGATCGGGAGATTCTCGCAGGGCTGTGTCGATACGGTCGCGCAGGCGTTCGTTGTAGGCACGAATCCCATCGGCCAGAGGCCAGTCGCTTGGTACGTCGTCGGGAAGTTGGCCGTCGACAGGGTCAATGCCGAAAGCAAAAAGCTTCTCATATTCGGCCCGGAAGCTCGGATGATCGAGCGCGTCGCGCGCAATCAGGTTCCAGTCGAAGGCCTCCAAATGGCCCAGATAGAAAACCAGCCTGTGGCGCTCGGGTATCGGACGCTCGTAGAGCGCTTCCGGTCGAATAATCTCAAAGAGCGCGTCGGTTCGCTTGCGCGCGTCATCAAGGCGATCCAGCAGAGGCTGCAAAGACTGTAGAGCCATTTTTGCGGTAGCCATGAGAGCTCCTCGGGGCAAGCAGAACAGACAAGACCTTTTTACTCCGCGGCGTGAGGTTCTACAACGTAATGTTAGATTCAGCGAGGGGCCGGGTGGATTCTACGAGTTCCGCTCTAAAGAGAGTTCGCAGGATGGGTTTCGCCGGCGGTATTGCTCGAAAACAGCGCGTGCGGAAGACGACGAAATGCTTTTCCGCGATGGCTATGCAGATTCTTTTCCTCTCCGGTCAGCCCGGCGAATGTCTTCTTCAGCGGCGGAAAACAAAATAAGGGATCGTAGCCAAATCCATTCGTGCCCCGAGGCTCCTTCGCGATGACACCGTCGACCGAGTCGGAAACAACGGCCAGCATCTTTCCCTGTTTCGCGGCGGCAATTACGCAGACGAATTGTGCCGTTCTCGAAGCGTCCCGCTCCTCGCGCAGCGCGGCAAGCAATTTCGCATTGCGCTCCTGGTCGGTGGCATTTTCCCCGGCGTAACGCGCAGAGCGCACTCCGGGCGCGCCGCCGAGCGACGCGACGACGAGCCCCGAGTCGTCGGCGACGACAATCTCGTTTGTGAACCGGCTGTAGTGCAGCGCTTTTCCTGCTGCGTTCTCGGCGAACGTGGGGGCGTCTTCCGAGAAAGTCGGAAACTGGGAGAAGCAAGGCAGGAGATCGATCTCAATTTCGCCGGAACACTCGGCGGCAAGCGCGCGAAATTCGCGAAGCTTGCCGTGATTCGAAGATGCGAGAAGCAACTTAACGCGCATGGGCGCGAAAGTTCAGATGCAACAGGTCCTGCTGGATTTCAGTGAGCTGACGAATTCCGCCGGACGCCAGTTGCAGGAGCTGCCGCATTTCATCGGAAGAAAACGGCCGGCCTTCGGCGGTTGCCTGCACCTCCACTAATTGGGCGCTGCCGGTCATGACCACGTTCATGTCAACCTGCGCTTGCGAGTCCTCGTCATACGCGAGATCGAGCAGCAACTCGTCTTTGACGATTCCCACACTGACAGCAGCGACGGAATCGACGAGCGGAATTCTTGGCAGGATTCCGGCGGCTTTCATGCGCTCAAACGCAAGCGCGAGCGCGACAAACGCTCCGGAAATAGAAGCCGTTCTTGTGCCGCCGTCGGCCTCGATGACGTCGCAATCAATCCACACGGTACGCTCGCCGAGCGCTTCGAGGTCGGTCACTGCGCGCAGGGCGCGTCCGATCAGCCGCTGAATTTCCTGCGTTCGCCCCGACTGCTTTCCGCGAGCGGCCTCGCGGGGAGTGCGGCGATCGGTCGCCCGCGGCAACATTCCATATTCGCTGGTTACCCAGCCTTTTTGCTGCCCTTTCAAAAAATGGGGCACACCGTCCTCGACGGTCGCCGTGGCCACGACGCGCGTGCGGCCCGCTTCGATGAGCACGCTGCCCTCCGCGGTGGACACAAAGTCAGGCGTCAGCTTGACCGGACGCAACTCATTCGCAGTTCGTCTGTCGCTTCGCAAAATGCATCACCCGTACAACTTGTGTTGAATCAGCAGCATTAGTGTGACGGGCGCATGCAACTCTGTCAATCCAGTGGCCAAGCTTCTGTGCCGGCGTGCAAAAAGCAGCGCGGGCCTATGGGGAAGTGGTGACGGGCAGGGCCGGGGTTGCGGGGGGATGGGTGTCAAAAAAATCGGACAGGCCAATGTGACCGGCGAGCGTTTCCGCTTCGTGCCCGTGCACCAGGATTTTCACGCGCGCGATGGACGGGACATTCGCGCCGAGCGTTTGCGCGACCGAGCTTACCGCCAGCCATTCGCTCAGGATTCCGGAAGGCATTTCCGTCGACAGCTCATCGGAGAAATCCGCGATTGCTGTTCCGTTGCTCAAAATGTAGAAATCAAGCAGCGTCGCGCCTTGCGGCAGGGTGCGCTGCGCGGGCGTGGGATTGGCGATCAGGGCGTCGATCAATTGCTTGGAGCGCTCGACCGGATCTGCCGAGAGACGCAAAGTCACGGTCACCGGCGCGAGACGATTCGGCTGCGTTTGCGAGACCCAAAACATTTGTGCGCTCGCTTCAATGTCAGTAGGCGTGGAAACCGGAGGGGCAATCACCGCACGCCGCTCCTGCTCTTGCACGGTTTGCGCAGGCTCGGTTCGCACAACGCGGCGATGCAGCGCGCGCAGGGAAAACAGTCCGATCAGGGCGGCGGCCGCCACAAAAACCAGGATGATCTTTACTTGCCGCGTCATCACTTGCCCCCCGGCGGGTAGATTGTCTTATACGCCTGCACGGCGCGCGCAATACTGGACGCCAGGTCACCGCCCATCGCTTCAAGTTTCTGTTGATCGGCGGCGACGCTCGAGACCTCGACGGCCACAGCGGGCACCGCCGCCGAACGCAGCACGGCGACGGGTGCAGCCACGGAAATCTCCGGCGAGCCTTTGAATTTCTGCGCCAGCTCAACTTGAATTAAGTCGCCCAGTTTCACGCTTTGCGCAACGAACGGTTTTTGCGCCTCGCTCCAGAGGAGGAATCCGGGAGGCGGCGCTGCAGGTTCGGAGGCGGACGCATCCGCCGCTTCGCTGGCTGGGAGCGCGGGTGACGAGGAGGGGAAAAGGTAGGTGTACGTTTGCACCGTTCCCAGGGTTCCGGCGGAGCCGACATGCAAGCTGATAAAGATGGCATCGCTTTGTGCGTTGGCGATAGCGCCGCGGTCGTCAAGCGAAGGGTCCGCCTCACCTGTGCGTGTCAACACAACGGCAAATCCTTCCGCGCGCAGCGCGCCCGCGATGGTCTG
Source organism: Candidatus Acidiferrales bacterium (assembly GCA_035945715.1). Lineage (GTDB taxonomy): Bacteria > Acidobacteriota > Terriglobia > Acidiferrales > UBA7541 > DAHUXN01. The sequence continues at coordinate 27,026 of DASYZX010000047.1, read as the reverse complement.
CGCGAATTCCAGGACGATGTCTCGTTCCGCGACGCCTGTGGGCCCGCGCGCGCCGGTATCTTCGCCTCCATGTCCCGGATCGAGCACGACGGTGCGTAACGTCGGAGCAGGCAGCGTGGGCGGCGTTTGCGTCGCCGGCGGCGCGGCAGGTTGCTGCGGGGGAGTCTGCGGGTGTTGCTGAGCCCGCGCCGATGCGTTCGGGAAGCGTCCAAGAGCGCCGGCAACAGCAAGTAAGAAGAGTCCCAGGAGAATTAGAACGCGGCGCACGCAGGAGAGAATAGCAGAAATATTCCAGCGGAATTTGGTGCAAACACGCGCTCTTGCCGCGCTGTGTACTCTTTGCTGACGCGCCCTCCAGAGGCATTGACCCCGCCCTCCATGCGCGCTAAAAGTAGACAAAAGGAAACAACATGAAGACTCTTGTGGCGTTGTGCTTTGTCGCAGCCTTGGCAACTCCGGCATTTGCAGGCCCGCGTGAATATCAATCTGGAAAAATCGTGGCCTTCGACACGGGGCAGCAGCGCGCGAAAAACGTCAAGCATGGGCCGAAGGACGAAGTTGTGTATCAAGTCCAGATCGCGGGGACCATCTACAAGGTTACGAACCATACCAAAAAGCAGGATTTTTCGGCCGGCGAAGAAGTTCAGTGCCGTGTGGAGAAAACCCATCTGATCATCGAAAAGCTAAAAGGCGGCGAAGTGAAGTACGAAATCCTCGGCGAATCCGCACAGACGGAGCGGTCTCCGGGCGCAACTCCGTAGTCCGACCACCCAACTCGCGGCTGCAAAAACGCTGCGACCTAAGCGTCAGAAAAAATAGTCCTGGTTCACGGGCTCCCTTCTTTGTGCGGGGCGGTCTTGGAGAGATGGGAGGTTGTGAAAGACTGGGCCGAGTGTGCATTTGCCTGTGACTCGGCGCTACCATCGAACTCCGCTCGATAGCGAGGCAAACTCCCCGGATAGTCCTTCCGCAAGTAATCGATCAGTTTTTCGCGCACATAGCATTGCAGGTCCCATGAGTCGCTGGAGTTTCGCGCGTCCATCAGCGCGCGAAGCTGCGCGGTTGTTTGAAGCAGATCCGAAATCTGAAGGACGCAAACCTTTCCCGCCCACAGGGGTGTCGACTCCAGGATACGCCGCAGCTCCTTGCGAACCTCTTCCACGGGCACGGTGTAATCCACATAGATGAAACAGTGTCCGAGCAGCTCCGCGCTGGTGCGCGTCCAGTTTTCGAAGGGATGATCGAGGAAATACGACAGCGGAAGGATGAGCCTGCGGAGGTCCCAGATTCGCACAACCACATACATCGTGCCGATTTCTTCGATCCATCCCCATTCGCCTTCCACCACGACGGCGTCTTCCAGGCGAAACGGCTGCGCGAACGCGATTTGAACTCCGGCAATCAAGTTGGAAAGCGTTCCTTTCATCGCCAGGCCCACCACCAGCCCGGCCAGGCCGGCCGAAGCCAAAAGGCTCATGCCAATGTGTTTGATCGCGGGGAAGGTCATGAGCATGATGGAGAGCGCGACCAGACTGACGAGCACGACGACGATGCGGTGCAGCATCGAAAACTGCGTCTGAATACGCCGCGCAAGCAGGTTGTCCGCCACATCGACGCGGTAGCGGCCGGCGAGTACGTCGGAAGTGATTTCGCTCGCCAGAATAATCAGCCACGCGATCGCTGCGATGAGGCCAATTCCCGTGATGTGCTCGAGCGCGGACATTAATCTCTCGGGGAGCGGCAATCCCGGGAGAACGATCAAGACGGCGAGGAGAGGAAAAATCCAACGAGCGGGTCGCTGGCCGCGCTTGGCGAGGGACTGTTGAAGGTAAGCGCCTTTGTGGTGCGCCAGCCGCCGAAGCAGCCAGAAAACAATGAAGTGGACGATCAGGGCGAAAACGATCGCCACGGCGAGTATCACGGCCGACCACAGCAGGTTATGCCAGTTCTTTAGGACGAATTGGATCATTCCGTTCTCTATTTGGATTGCTCGAAAGGCAGTTAAGTCACGGTGTGCGGTCGGCAAGCGAACGGCAAGTGGACAGCAGCGCAGCTGGGAGATTCCGCATGGCGAGAATTCAGTGCTCGGACACGGGGGCTGGCTCGCAGCCGTCGCTCCAGCCTTCCGTTTCGGCCATGCGAGTCACACCGGCGCGCTGTAGAGACCAGCCGTCCACGGTCGTGCGAGGTTCTCCGCGCGGGAAAGCCTGACCTTGTGCCGGTTCTTCAGAGACGCGATCGCACTGTTGAACTGCGCGCGGGCGCGAAGCGTAACGCGTTCTAGTCGCCGTGCACCTTGGAAAGCCACTTCACGAGGATCATGCGTTGTGGAGAAGCAATTTCCGTGAACGAGATTCCCATGCCTGTGTTCGGCTTCGAATGGGCGACGGTGCCGAGCGCCGTGAAATTCTCGCCCATGTGAGTGATGGTGATGCGGACGTTTGCGCCGCGAGCAAACGGATTCCTCGTGTCAACGTAACAGCCGTGCAGGCTCAAATCACCGGTGCGCGCTGCAACGCGCGTCTCTAGACTCGATTCCAGTAGTTCCACAGAAGCGAAAAACGGATGGCGGGGTTCGCGCCTGTGTTCCAAGCCCATAGATGCGTGGCAACCTCGCTATTCTCGAAGGGTTCGGGCAATCTATGCTGAGGCGGCAGGCCGAGTCAAGCGGATGGCAATCGACGGCGGGACCGAGTCGACTCAGTGACGGCAGTTCCCAACCTTTCTCGACCGCGAGCGAGACCAGTTCTTCGACCGTGAGGTCGTTCCCGTCAACACGCGGGGCCGCAGCCGTGGCGAGGCCCAGCCTGTCGATCGGCGTGATGCAACAGCCGTGGCGTTGAAGGTAGGCGACGGCCCCGCTGTATTCATCCGGAGGAACGATGCGCATGGCCTGAGTGTTGGCGCGCGGTTTCGCAGGCGGCGATCGGGCAAAGCAGGTAGCGCAAAAGCGCGCGAACGCAACTCGCCGCCAGGTCTCACACGAACTGCTAGTGGAGCGTCGTCGCTGTCTCTGCTATTGAATCTGGAACGCGCACTGCACCGTCGCGCTCACCGTGATTTTCCCCGGCTGAACCGGCGGAGGCGGTGGCGCCGCAACTTTGCGTGAAAACCAGCCACTCCCGCTGCCTGAGGAGCTGACCTCGGCCGTCTCCGTGTTGAGCTGCGCCGCACTGTATTGCACGATGCCGTTGATCTGCCCTATGTCCAGATTCGCATACCGAATCGCGCCGGGTTTCTGTCCATTCTCTGCGAGGGCTGCTTTGGCGCGTTCCACGGCGTTGTGCATCGCGTCCGCTACCGCACGCGCCTTCCCGTTCTCCGGACTTTCGAGCGAGTATTCGAGCGAGCGGAAGTTCGCCAGCCCGTTTTCCACCGAATCATTGAGGATCGCGCCGATTTTCGCGAAGTCGTGAACCTTTAGAACGACTTCTCCCCGCACGTAGTACGACTTCGGCTTTTTGTTTCGATCCACGTCGTATGAAGGAGTGAGGGTCAGCACTCCGGTGGAAATCTCCTGTTTCGTGAGCCCGTTCCTTTCTGCGACGGCGACGATTTGCTGCAAGGACTGCGTCGCTTTCGTATAGGCCTGCGTCAGATCTTTATCCTGCGAAGCAATGTCAAACGTCAGCGTGGCCAGGTCGGGCTCGGCTTCAAACGTTCCGTTCGCTTGAACGACGAGCGTATCCGCGATGAATTTTGTCTGCTCGTTCTGTTGCGCAAGGGCCGGCAATGCAAATACAAACAGAAACACAAGACACAGCGCTGTGCGGTTCATGTTTGCCTCCTGGGCGTTCGTACGTGTGATGCGTCCAACGGCACTTCGTTCGCGCAAACGAAGCCTTACGCGCGACTTTTTCATCGATTCGGTGTTTAGCAGATTAGGCTGTAGCAGAATTGTGGAACAGCAATGCGGGGATTGGTGTTGCGGAAAGAGCAATTCGGCGCGGGAGAGATGCAACCATCTCGCAAAGGAACCCGTCGAAAAAAGTGTACGCCCTGGGTTCGTTTGCGCGAAGTGAACAAAGGGATTGCACAGAGGAGAGGACCGATGAGGATTAAGTTCGTGCTCGCAGCTTCGGTTTTGTCACTACTGTTGATCGCCGGCGCGGCTTACGCCAAACACGCGGATTATCCGGCGGTGAAACTTGTGTTGTCGCCCGCCTCGCGCGTTCCTTCGGCCGACATTGTGAAAAATCTGATGTACAAGTGTCCCAACGTGACGCTGACGCTGAACTCCAAAGATTCCGACTACATGCTCGACGCGCGCGGCTGGCCAGAGAATTACCGCTTTACTCTGTTCCGCAGAGGGGGCCAAGCCGTGTTCGCAACTCACACGGTCATGCTCAGCAACGCCGTCAAAGACGTCTGCAAGTACGTGAACACCAACCCGCCACCGGAAAAGCCCGAAAAGCCGGAAAAATAGCCGGAATTCCAATCGTGGAACGCGCTGGGGCGCGTTGCACCTGCGCCGAGGCCAGCGCGGACGTCGATTTGAGGAGCTCATTCGCAGGCTTTTGATGCGCCAGAGCAGGTGACCTGCTCGAGCCGCTCAATCTTGCCATCGTTGTCCACATAGACCGCGATGGCGGCGCGGTCATAGACGGTTCTGCCGAGCTTGCTGCTTTGTGTAAGGCTGCCGGGAATTCTGACGTGAAGAAGACCGTTCCTCTCGTCCAGGAATCTTGCGTCATGTTTGACGGCGAAGCTCGACGTGAAGGTCGGCGCACCTTTCAAATCGAGAAATCCTTGCATGTGCGTGAGAAAGTCGTTCCAACCATCGGCGGTGAAGTTAGCCCGGGCGCGACTAAAGCCAGCAGCATCAGCCTCGCGAAAATTGAGGGCTGCGACAGCCGTCCTCTGGATGGAGGCGATGACTTTCGACTGCCCGGAGTTTTGCGCAAAGCACGCCTGGCCGAGAAACGCCGCAACAACGAGGACAGTGCGACGTGAGATGGCAGCGACCATCATTCTTCTCCGTTTAGATCTGTTGAGCAGCAACATCATTGCGGTGTGCCGACCACAGGGCAATCATGCCTCCGACGACGGACCCGACGAAGAACCATAACCAGAACTATTGTCGCTCGCTCCTGGTAAAGTGCCGAACATGCCCCGAATAGCCATCCGACATGAGGAGCACGACGACGCCACCCATCCCGCCGAACCCCGCACGAGGAATATCGGTGCCGCGGAGGGCGACGAGCTTCCGCTGCGTTCCTATGGCAGCCAACCAACCTCCGAGCAGTCCCGCCAGAAAGACGATCCAGTAGAGACAGTTGCTGTTTTCGACATCACGCCAAACCCTTTTGCTGGCGCAACTGATAGGCAAGCTCGTCGATTACCGCAAGAGAGGTGTCGTTGTCTTTGCCGGTAGCTTGAGCGTGGTGCTTGGAAGCGGCGGCACTCTTACCTTCTTTGAGCAGGGATGTCAGCTCGGAAGGCAAAAGCTTGAGAATCTGCGCGACGGCGACCGTCAGAGCACAGTAGATGGTAAGCGCGTGTGCAAATCGCATGCGCATTCTCCTCTGAACAGGGCCGTCAGGGTTGGAAAAAAAACGATCTTAGCCAGAGTAAGGCACAGCACGAAAAGTGGCAACCGCAGAGGAAGCTGACGTTCTCCTGGCAGTAACCTGGTGAATGCCGCGTTCGCGCCGAGGATTGGCAGGAGGATGCGTTGCTTGTGCAGGGTCGTAAGCGCTATGTTGGCGGGTCGCAGGAGCTACTACGACGGAGACATTTCCTAACAGCGGCGTGTCACTTCGAAGCAGGCGGCCCCATCAGGCTCTGCTTTTTTGTCATCTTGTTATCCTCGTCTTGGCCGCAGCCCTGCTTTTGCCCCTTTGGAGCGCGGCAATCCCGCCGCTGCTCGATTATCCAAACCATCTGGCGCGGTGCTTCGTGCTGGCCCACTTGAACGATCCAGCGTATTCTTTCTCGAAATTTTATCGTTCCGATTGGGGTCTCTATCCATACCTCGGAATGGACGCATCCCTGGTACCCCTCTTGCGGCTGTTTCCTGTGGAAACTGCGGGCCGAGTGTTCCTGAGCCTCTGCGTCGTGGCATTTCCGGCGGCAGCATGGTTTTTCCTGCACGAAGTAAACCCGGGCGAGGATCTGATGGCGCTGTGGGCGTTGCTCGTGGCCTACAACATTTTTTTCCTCGAGGGAATGCTGAACTTCGACCTGAGCCTTGCGGTGGGCTTCCTCACCTTGGGCCTCTGGTTGCGGTGGCTGAAGCGTCCGACAACAGCGCGATGGGTCGCGACGCTTGTTGCGTTTACCGCTCTCTATTTTGCGCATTTACTCGGGTTCGGAATTATTGGCTTTGTTGTCGTGGCATATCTCGCGTTCGGTCGGCGGCCCGTGCGCGAGTGGATTTGGACCGGCGCCCTCGCCCTTCCAGGGATTGCGTTCTACATGCATTCCTCGCGCGTCGGCTTGGGCAAGCAGGCCGTGGTCTTTCGCGGGTTTGTGGAGAAGCTCAGCGCGATTGGCAGCCTGCTGCACAGCTATTGGCTGCTGCTCGATTGGATCTCGTTCGCATTGATCGGCGTCTTCTTTCTCGCCGCATGGTGGCGAAATTCAGAATTTCGCTGGAACGGCAGATGGCTCGGCGTCGCGGCATCGCTATGCGTGCTCTTCTTGGCGATTCCATGGGCGTGGGGCGACGGGTCGGATCTTGACATTCGCGTGCTGCCCGTACTTTTTGTTGTGTTGTTTGCTACGTTTCGCGCTGGGCGTCGACTGCGGTGGCTTGCAGTAATACCCGTCCTACTTTTTGCCGCTCAAATCGTCAGCGTCGCCCGCTATTTCGAGCTTGCGCAGCCGGAACTTAAAGGGTTGGCGCTCTCTCTCGACTCCGCACCGCGCGGCGCGTTGGTGTTGCCGGTCGTCGAAGGTGATCAGTATCCAGCCGAGCGCGCCTTTACGCACTTTTGGGCCTATGGCGTAATCCGCCGAGGTTGGTTTTCGCCCTACTTGTTTGACACGCCGGGCGAGACGCCGATGCGCATCGTTCACAATTCCTACACTCCGGACGGGTTCTGGGACCTCACCTACGACCAGGAGCCGGATTGGAAGCAGGTTCAGAGCGACTACGACTATGTTTGGGCCTATGGCGTGCCGAGATTTTCCCCAGGACTCGCAAACATTGGCGACCTGGTTTACTCCTACGGCGCGCTCGAGGTCTATCGCCTTCACAAATCGCCGGTTGCAGTTGCGGAAGGGCTAGGAAGTCGGTTTCGATCAGAAAGACATCTGTATCCCGTGTTAAAATAGGTCGAGAGTTGCAATTCGGGGGCGAAACGGTTTCGACGGAGGCTGTCGCGGCCCGAAGGCATGCCGGGCGTCACCTGCCCGCAATCGGGTGAAACAACACAACTGCCAATTCGCAGTTGGCTCTCGCTGCTTAATTTAACGATTAAGTAGCGCGTCTCCCTTCCTGTCGCCCACGCGGGGAGGACGAGGCGTCACAATGTGGGCTGGCTGGCGCGTTTCGGTCCGTAATGCGCCGGCGAGATCATCGGGCTAGTTGGACGCGTTTCTTGCTCGCTCTGAGCGCGTCCGGCGAACAGCGGGATGCCGCAAGGCAAGGCCGCGTGCGAACGAGCTAAGCATGTAGTCTTCGTGCTACAAGGCCTCTCGGACGGGGGTTCAACTCCCCCCGCCTCCACCAATCTGTGGCAGATCCCTGGCAACTTTCATGTGATATTTGTAATGTCGTCGGCCTACTTTGCTGGCTTCAGTGTCGCCACGATCTTCTTTTCCAGGGCTTCGTCTGCAGGCTTCTCAGGAAAATGAAGCGTCGCGTGGCAATTCGGACGGCCCGGAACCGTGACATCCCATTGCGTGATGCCCGCAGCCGGTTTTTGAGCTGTCCAGTAGTGTGCGGCGGAGTCCTCGACAACGGTTTCGCCCTGGACGTGAAAATCCTTGTCGTTCTGTTTGATCACTTGCACCTGCTGTGCGAAAGTCGGCCCGGGAACATCCGCGTGCACCTCGGCATCGAACGGATGCATAAATGTGCTGTCCGGATCTGACCCTGACATTCCGCCGTCCGGAAGCTGCATCGTTTTCCAATTCGAGGGCACTGAAAGCTGGCAGCTTCCCGGCGGCCCTGCTGCCTTGGCCGCCTTCTCCCAGATATCCGGGATTGCGTTGGTGTATCGCGTCTGCATCGCTTTCCACCCTGCCGGAACGCTTTGCGCCGCAACGCACGCGGCGAACAGCGCTGCGGCGAAAACGAGGGCTGCTGCGCAGAGAGTCGCAATTGGCTGGCGCATCTGGACATATGAATCTTTCGGCGCGAACATAGACGCACCTCCGTCACAATTCGCGAATAGTACATTCCGGCCTGGCGCGCATGCTACTCCCGTCGCTCCTGTAGCTCAAGAGTATTTCGGCATAACCGGCATAACAGTGCCTGCTGAGCCGACAATTCCAGCGAACTCACCGAACTGCTAGGACTACCCAGGCGGAGTCACTTTCCGTTTGCCTGCTTCTGAAGGCTTTGAAGACGCACGATGATCGAGTCGAAAGTGGGCGGCTGGCCCCCGAACATACCATCGGCAATCATTTTGTCGTGGTCGGCCTGGAGGGCGTCAAGAAAGGGCTGCGGGGGAATCAAGCGAAGGGCACCCGAAACACGCGCATCGTAATTCGCATCGGAACGGCGAAAGAAAACGCTCTTAATCCTTACAACATCGTCGAGAAGCTCGCGATCAGCGAGAGCAGCTCTACCAATCTCGTGATCTGCCAAGATTGCAAGGTCGTACCAATGGCGCGATTGACGGTCAGCATCTCCCTTGGGGTCGGCGCGATTGCAGGCAACGTGGATCAGTGTGGCTTTTTCCCAAAAGGTCCTTGCAGGCGAGAACACGCGGACTATCGCTTCGGGAACCCGCAGGTCAGGGAGTTCATCGGCGATGTATGGCTTGAGGGTGCGGTCCTCCCCGAGTGCGATGATGTTGCGTCCGCCAAATTCACGCAGTATTTTTCTCATGCAGGCCGGCTGGTCTTAGAATCGAAGGGGTAAGGCCGAGCGAATGTTAGAATCTCGATTTTGGAAGGGTTCGTACGGACAGCCCTGCTCCGGATTGCAGCCGTGCATCAGCGGAGATCACGGTTCATTGGTTGAGGCGATTTTCCGAAAGGGCAGCACGACAGGGTGGGCTGGATGCATGGCAAGGTGAATCCACTGAAGCACCGGTCAAAAGGACTTGCTCTGAAACGGACCGTCACCCGGGAGCGAGCCGTCTGTGCCGTGGCAGAGCTGCCTGAACTGCTCGAGCTCGGGACGAGTCAGTGGTCGGAAAGCTTGCCACGCTGAACGATATGCAGACGATTACCTACAAAGGTGCGGTGCATCCGTGGCACTGCGATCACATGGGGCACATGAACGTGATGTGGTACACGGGAAAATTTGACGAGGCCACCTGGAATCTCTTCGCGGAACTGGGAATCACGCCCACCTACATGCGCGAACACCAGCGCGGGATGGCCGGCGTGCAGCAAAACACAACGTACAAAGAGGAATTGTTCGCGGGCGACGTGATCGAAGTCCGGTCGCGCGTGCTGGAGGTTCGCGACAAAGTGATTCGGTTCCTGCACGAAATGCGCAACATCGAGAAAGGCACCGTAGCCGCAACGACGGATGTCACCGCGGTTCACCTCGACCGGCAAACACGAAGATCCTGCCCGTTCCCGCCTGCAATCCGCGCCGCAGCCGAGGCACGGCTGCAACCGTAATTCCAACCCGCAATGGAAGTGGTATTATTCCCGCGCCATGAAGAACAACTACACTCGCATCATTCTCAGGTGCATTCTTTTGTTCGCGTTTTCATTCACAGCTGGCATCACAGCCGCGCCGGCGCAAATGATGCAAACGGGATGGGAGCATACCTACGCGCCGCCGAATCACTCCATCCTGCTGCATGCAGCGCGCCTGCTTGACGTTGCATCCGGCAAAATCATCAGCCCCGGCGAAGTGCTCGTTCGCGGCGACAAAATCGCGGAGGTGGGCCAGTCGGTCGCGCATCCTGCCGACGCGCAGACGATTGACTTGGGCGACACGACGCTCATCCCCGGATTGATCGACGCGCACGTGCATCTGTTTCTGCATCCCGGCAACGAAGGCCTGCAAACGGTCGTTGAATCCGCGCCGCAGCGCGCGATTCAGGCGACACTCGCCGCTCGCGACGATTTGATGGCCGGCTTCACCGCCGAACGCGACATGGGCACGGAAGGCGCAGGTTCGGCAGACACAGCCGTGCGCAATGCGATCAATCGGGGTGAAATCCCCGGCCCGCGCATGCGCATGAGCGGAATGGCGATTTCCATTCTCGGGGGACACGAGGACGCGGTCGGCTTCAATCCCGCGCAACGCGTTCTGGGTAACGCGGATTATGCCGATACAGCCGATCAGCTCATCGAGACGATTCGCGAGCAGCACAAAGAAGGTTCAGACTTCGTGAAGATTTACGAAACGGGCCGCGACACCCTGCGGGACGGCAAGTTCTCATCGGAATATCAGTACACCGAAGCGCAGCTGGCCGCCGCGGTCCAAGAGGCTGCGCGCCTCGGCACCAAAGTTGGCGTGCATTGCAACGGCGAGCCCGGTGCGCTTTACGCGGCGCAAGCGGGGGTGGAATCCATCGACCACGCGACATACCTCGATGATGAAACCATGCGCATGATGCGCGAAAAAGATATTCCCGCGGTTCCTACGTTCGCCATCTTTGAATACTTCGCCGACCACGCCGAAAACCCCGCCGCCGCAAAGAGCGAGCACGCAACGTTCGACTACAAGGTGGAGCAGTTCAAAAGACAGCTCGCGGCCCACATCCCGTTCGCCGTGGGCTCGGATGTCGGGCCGTTCCCGCATGGCACTCAGGCGCGCGAACTGGTGCTGATGGTGAAGTATGGCATGGCGCCGCTCCAGGCTCTTCAGGCCGACATGCTGGAAGGCGCGAAAGTGCTGATGTGGCAGGGACAGATCGGCGAATTGAAGCCGGGATACTTCGCGGACATCGTTGCCGTGCCCGGCAATCCGCTCGATGACATCAGCGACACAGAGCACGTTTCCTTCGTGATGAAAGGCGGCGTGATCTACAAGCACTGACGAATTGCTGCTGCTTCGCGCGCACGCATCGAATCGAAATGAAGTTGCACGCAACGCGAGCCGTGTATGGCCGAGACGATTTCGAGTTTAATGGTTGTCGAACCGGTGACTCTCACCGGACACTACGTGCAGCTCGAACCGATGCTGCCGGCGCATCGCGATTTTTTCGTCGACGTCGGACTGGACGAGGAATTGTGGCGCTGGATCCCCGATCCGGTGCGCACGCCCGAAGAGATGTCCGCCTATGTGGACGCGGCGTTGGCGCAAGAGGCCAGCGGTGTTTCGCTGCCCTTCACGATTGTCGAACGCGCCTCCGGCAAAGTGATTGGCAGCACGCGCTACGCGAACATTGAACGCGTTCACCGCCGCATCGAAATCGGCTGGACGTGGGTGGCGACGCTGTGGCAGCGCACTCCTGTGAATACCGAATGCAAGTATCTGCTCCTGCGCCACGCCTTCGAAGTCCTCGGTTGCATTCGCGTCGAGTTGAAAACGGATTCGCTCAACGAAAAATCCCGCAAAGCCATCGCGCGAATCGGCGCGCGAGAAGAGGGTATTTTCCGCAACCACATGATCACTTCGACGGGCAGAATCCGGCATTCCGTCTATTTCAGCGTGATTGATTCCGAATGGCCCGCCGTGAAAGCGCGCCTCGAAGAAAAACTGAAGTCCCGCTGAGAGTTTGGGGGCGCGCCCACCAGGCTGTTTGCAGTTCACAAAAATACCTTCGCGCTGCCCAATAGGCGTATGATTTCGAGTTCGCCGATGCGCATTTGACTGGATCATCTTCTTGCTGCGCATGGTCGCAAGATTTATTGATAAAAACAGGAGCATTGCGATGAATCGAAAGTGCATTTCCTTTTTTTCATGGCTGGTGGTTTTCCTTGTTCTGTTGGCGCCTGCCGCCCTTGCGCAGTCCGGCGAAATTCAGCTTACCGTCGACGCAACGCAAGTGCCGCTCGGCCTGGTGAAGACTCACATGGTTGTGCCCGCGCACCCCGGTCCGATGACGTTCTATTATCCAAAATGGATTCCCGGCGAGCACGGCCCCGACGGGCCGATCTCGAACGTGACCGGCTTGTTTTTCCACGCAGAGGGAAAACTCGTTCCTTGGCAGCGCGACAAACTCGACGTGTTCACCTTCCACGTTGACGTTCCCGAAGGCGCGACACGCCTTGACGTTGATTTTGACTATCTCGAGCCGCAGTCGGGCGGATTTGCTTCCGGTGCAGCGTCGTCTACCGGCAAAGTTGTGGTCATCAGTTGGAACCAGAACGTTCTCTATCCCGCAGCAACGCCGGCGAACGAAATCATGTACCGGCCCAGGCTGATCCTTCCACGCGGATGGCAATCCGGAACGCCGCTGCCAGAAGAAAATCACACCGGCGAAGAAACCGTCTTCAAGCCCGTGGCGCTGGACCGTTTGGTCGATTCACCCGTCATCGCAGGCGAATACTATCGCGCCATCAACATCACGCCGCCGGGCGAACCGATTCATCACGAACTGGATCTCGCTGCAGATAGCGAGGCGGCGCTCGCCATCACCCCTGACACCATCCAGAAAATGACGAATCTCGTTGCCGAATCCGGCGTGCTCTTTGGCGCCCGCCACTATCGCGATTATCACTTCCTGCTCACGCTGAGCGATCATGTCGCGCACTTCGGCCTCGAACACAACGAGTGCAACGACAGCCGCCTGCCCGAACGCGCGTTGATCGGCCCCGAGGCGAACATGATGCTGGGTGGACTGCTCTCGCATGAATTCATGCACTCATGGAACGGCAAATTTCGCCGCCCCGCGGATTTGGCGACGCCGGAATACGAGACTCCCATGCAGGACGATCTTTTGTGGGTCTACGAAGGACTGACGGATTACCTCGGCCCGATGCTCGCGGCGCGCAGCGGACTGTGGACGCCCGAGGAATATCACGAATACCTCGCCAGCATCGCGGCGGACCTTGGCCGCGGCACGCCTGGACGCACCTGGCGCGATTTGCAGGACACTGCAACGGGCATTCCGGGCCTTCGCGGAGGCGGTGGCTGGGCCAATTGGCGCCGCGGCTCGGATTACTATCCCGAAGGGGATTTGCTGTGGCTTGAAGTGGCCACCATCCTTCATCAGCAGAGCAACGGGCAGAAATCCATCGACGACTTTTGCCATCTCTTCCACGGCGGCACGAACAACGGGCCAGAAGTGAAGCCGTACACTTTCGACGACGTGGTCAGCGCGCTCAATCAGATCGCGCCTTACGATTGGGCGAAGTTTTTCCACGAGCGCCTGACGTCGCTCTCGCCAGAGTCGCCACAGGGCGGAATCGAAAACGGCGGCTGGAAAGTGGTCTTTTCAGCGAAGGCGCCGCTGCCGGGCCTGCGCGGCGGCAATCCCGGCGAGGCGTTTTCCCTTGGCTTGAGACTGGGCCGCGATGGCCGCGTGAGCGATTCCATCGTCGGCAGCCCCGCGTACAAGGCGGGAGTCACGTCCGGAATGACCGTTGCTGGTGTTAACGGCCGCGTCTTCACGCCGGAGATTCTCGACGATGCGATTAAGGCCGCGCAAAACAACGCAGCGCCAATCCGCCTCCTGGTAATCGACGAGGATTATTACAAAACCGCCGACGTCGAGTACCACGGCGGCGAACGCTATCCGCATCTGGAGCGGGTCGAGAGCAAGCCCGACTATCTCGATGAGCTGATCAAGCCTCGCGCAATGCAGGGAGGCGAATGAGCGATGTCCGGCCGGTACGAATATCGTGGCTAAGGAACGCGCCGCAGGAATGCGTGTTGACACCGTTTCCGCACGTTTCCATAATCGCGCAAGGGATATTTCTGCGCGATGGCTGACGCAAAAAAATCACGGGAGCGTGGTCTCGAAGACGCCGTTTCGAGGGCCGTCCGTGATAGTCTGATTCCGCTGCAACGTACTTTGGAAGAGTTGCAGCAAGCTTACGCGGATCTGGTTTCCGCCTGCTCCTCGACGCGCCCGACAAACACTCTTCCCGCAATGCTCCGCTTGCAGGCGACAGCAGCTTCTCTCACGGCGAGCCTGAAGGTCGTTTCCTCGTTCGTCACCGGTGCGATGCAGCAGCGCGAACGCGAGCCTTCCGAGGAGGACAGCTCCGAGGGTGTCGAGGCAGTCGGCGTCGCAGTTGAGCCACAGCCTTCCTCGGTGAAAACGTCCCCGCGCGAGGCTGCAGTTCCGCGCACGCAGCAGCCGGCGGTGGCTCAAGAATCCGTTGAGATGCCGATGCAGGTTCCGGCCGAAGCATCGGAACCCGCCGTTGCAGCGCCCATCGAAGAATCTTACGTTCACGAGCCGGTTGCTGACGAGTCCCAGGCTCTGTCCCCGCCGGAAACCGCATCCGAACCTGCTGTCGAAGAACCCGGGCCATTTGACGTCGCGAGCCTCCCGGCCAGCGAGCAGGAACTCCACAAGCGCGCCAATCGCGTCGCGAAAGTTTCCATGCAGGACATCAAGATGTTGAAGCCGGAGGAAGTTCGCAAAGGCCGTGAGAACAAAGACATTTGCACGCGGCTTCGAGGCGAAATTGATAAAGCGCGTAAAGAATACGATCGCCGCTTTCAGAAAATTCTGGATCATCCCGTGGATTATTTTCATCACTGGCTGGTGGAGATTTTGGGCAATGGCGATCCGGAGACGCTTGGAGAATATCCCTATCCCTCGCCGGTGCTCCGTCGCTAATTCGATCGTGGCGAAAAGAATCCGCGTTCTTGCGTCTGTATTTTGCGTTGTACTGTGTCTTGCTGTCTGCGCGGCGCCCGGTCTAGCGGACGCCGCGAAATCCCCCGAGAAAGCCTCCGTCAAACCCGTCGCCCTGCGCGAAAAGCCGATTGCGAATATCCGTTTTGCCGTGCAAGTCCGCGAATTGACTTCGCTCTCTCGCGCCTTGAAAAAGGAAGAGGAAGACGAGCAGAAAAACGACGGGGAAAAGAATCCGAATCCGAGTCCCGCATATGATCGGCTCTCCCGGTTCGCGAGATCCCACGCCAAAGAAGAACTCGGCGAGCGCGCCGCGCTTGCTCTGGGCTATTACGACTACAATAATGGCCGCTATCCGCAAGCTCGAGAATGGCTCGACATCGCCAAGCCGGAAAAACTGCTTCCCGATTACGTTCTGTTCTGGAGTGCCCAGGTTCACCGCAATTTGAACAACAACGCTGCCGCGCTCGATCAACTGGAGTCGCTGCGACGCGAGTATCCGAACAGTGTGATGGATCCGCTCGCGTTACAAGCCATGGCGGAAACCGCCATTGCGTTGAATCAGCCGCAGCAGGCGCTCGGCGCGCTGGCCTCGGCAAAAGACCTCGACCAAAATCCGGCGCTGCTTTTCCTCCGCGCGCAAGCTCACGAACAGGCCAATGACCAGATCGCTGCCGCCGGCGATTACCTCGAAGTCTACGACCGTTTCCCGCTCAGCACGCAAGCCGATGAGGCCGGGCAGAAAGTCACCGCGATCGAAGGCACCCTGGGCAACGCTTTTCCGCAGCCTTTGATGTCCGAGCGTTTGCTCCGCGCGAACACTCTTTTTGCCGCGCATAAATGGCAGGACGCGGAGACGGCTTACAACAACGCGCTGCCCACAGTCGACGGCCCGGATGAAGATCTCGCAAAAGTCCGCATCGCGGACTGCCAGGTACAGCTCGGCGGCGCTCCGAGTCTGCTCGCGTCCCTCCCGTCGCAGGCCCTCGAAGTTGATGCGGAGCGCCTGTATTACCTGTCTCAGGCCTATCGTTCCACCAGTGACGAAGCCAACATGCTGGCGGCGCTTGGGCAGGTAGAGTCGCGTGCTCCCGCAAGCCCGTGGACCGAACGCACTCTTTTTGCCATCGGGAATTACTACTGGGTGAAACTCGACCGCGACAAAGCCGCAGCCGAATACCAGCAAGTCGCGGATAAATTTCCAACGAGCGATGACGCGATCAACGCGCAGTGGCGTGTTGCGTGGACCGCGTACATGGACCGCAACGATCAGGCCGCGAGCCTGATCCAAACTTTTCTTGAAGCGCATCCTGATTCGATTTACACGCCCGACGCCCTCTATTGGTTGGGCCGCCTTGCGGAACAGAAGAAGGATTTTCCCGTCGCTCGCGCCTGTTTGCGGAAACTGCAAGAGCGGTTTCCGAACAGCTATTTCGCGATGCACGCCGCTGTGCCGTTGCGCGCGATGGGGAAAGGCCGCGTTGCCACACTCCCTGTTCTCGATACGATTCCGCGGATTCCGCCCGCGCGCGAAGTACTGAAGTCCGTGCCTGCCGAAGCGTTGCCATATGTCCAGCGCAGCGTGGCGCTCGAAACCATCGGCTTCGACGACTCCGCGATGCTCGAATTGCACGCCGCATACGAAGCCACGCACTTGGCTTCGCTGCAATTCGATTTGGCGCGAGCCGCAACCAGCGGCGAGCATTACGACAGCGCAATCGCCGCCATCCGCAACGTGTACCCATCAATGGAGTCGCGCGTGCTCGCCACGGCGCCGCGCGAAGCGTGGCTGCTCTCGTTTCCGTTGCCCTACGCCGCTCAAATTCGCAGCGACGCCCGACGCACCGGAACCGATCCAATGGTCATCGCCGGGCTGATTCATCAGGAGTCCGCCTTCGTGAAAGACGCGCACTCCTACGCCAACGCGTTTGGCCTGATGCAATTGGTTCCCGAAACAGCCAATCGTTACGCGCGCCAGCTGCACATGGGATTCTCCGAGGACCAGCTTCTCAATCCCGTTTACAATCTGCGCCTCGGCACGGTCTATCTCGGCGAGCTGATGCGCAGTTTTCACAGTGCTGAAGCGGCACTGGCGGCGTACAATGCAGGCGAGGATCGCGTGACTCTGTGGCAATCGGGCCAGAAATACACAGAGCTGCCCGAATTTGTCGAATCGATTCCGTTCACGCAGACGCGCGAATACGTGGAGATCGTAATGCGCAACGCAGCCATTTACCGGCGTCTTTACGGAGGTAGATGATGAATCCCGCGGCCCCGAGTCAGGTTTCCGCCGATCCCAAGCTTTCTGCTAAGGCCGGACAGTTCACCGAATCCGTCATACGCGAAATGACGCGCCTGGCTCTTGCGCACAACGCCGTGAATCTCTCGCAAGGCTTTCCGGATTTCGCCGCGCCGGAGGAGATCAAAGCCGCCGCGCGTGACGCGATTTCGCAGGACATCAATCAGTACGCGATTACCTGGGGAGCCAGATCGCTGCGCAACGCCATCGCCGGGAAATTTGCGCGCCAGCATGGAATCGAAATTGACCCCGAGCGGGAAATCACCGTTTGCTGTGGCTCGACCGAAGCGATGATGTCGGCGATGATGGCCATCATCAATCCCGGCGACGAGGTCGTGGTCTTCGAGCCGTTCTACGAAAATTATGGTCCGGACGCGATTCTGACCGACGCATCGCCGCGCTTTGTGCGCCTGCACCCCGCCAGCGATGCAGGAGACTGGGCATTCGATCCCGCCGAACTCGCCCGCGCGTTTTCCAGCAAAACGAAAGCCATCATTCTCAACACGCCGAATAATCCCACCGGCAAAGTTTTTACGCGCACGGAGTTTGAAACCATTCGCGACCTTTGCATTCGCCACAACGCCTTTCTCATCACCGACGAGATCTACGAGCACATGCTTTACGACGGCGCGCAGCACATCTCCGGCGCTTCTCTCGACGGAATGCGCGAGCGCACCATCACCATCAATGCGCTCTCGAAGACCTACAGCGTCACCGGATGGCGCGTCGGCTGGGCCATCGCTCCGCCAGAAGTCACCTCCGCGATTCGCAAGGTCCACGATTTTCTTACCGTCGGCGCGGCCGCTCCTCTGCAGGAGGCGGGCGCTGTCGCGCTCGGTTCGCCCGATTCGTACTACACGCAACTCGCGAGCGAGTACCTGGAGCGTCGCAACCGTTTGCTCGGAATCTTGACGAGCGCAGGCTTCCGGTGCTTTAAGCCGCGCGGCGCCTACTACATCATGACCGACATCTCGAGTTTCGGTTTTGCGAACGATGTCGAATTTGCGCGCTACCTGGTGAAGGACGTTGGCGTCGCGGCAGTTCCGGGATCGAGCTTCTATCGCAATCCCGCCGATGGCGCCCAGCAGCTCCGCTTCACGTTCTGCAAAAAAGAATCCACCCTCGCCGAAGCCGAAAGGCGGCTGGCAAAACTGCGAGCAAGAAGCTAAGTTCCGATTTGCTATGAGAATCGAGGCCGGCTCATTTCGCCGGTTCGGGATACGCCTGGTCTTCTGTTTGGCTGTCGCCTGCCTTGCGGGGCGCCGAACGGGTGAGACGCCGTTTGCGTCGCCGGAAGATCCTGCGCATGTCCTGGAGAATTGTGCTGCTGAGACGTGCGGGCAAGCGAGCCCAGAGGTGGCAAGTGCGGCTCAGTGAGAAAAGAGTGGGGTGAGAAGCAGGTTGCCCTGTGGTGGTAGCTTCTCACCCTGAGTGGTGCGTTTGATTGGTTGGACTGACGAACGCGCCAAAAGGTTTCCTCAATTTGAAATTTTCTTTTGCGGCGCAGATCGTTGCCGCGCCCCCTTTCTGCGTCATACGTAGTGCGTCATTCCTCTTCTACGCAAACGGATCGAACGAATCGTCCTGCGCGGGTACGTTCACGCGCCAGCCAAGCTTCTCCTCGACGGTCTTGCTGAATGACTGCGCCGCAGCCGGCTCGCCGTGCGTAAGGAACAATTGTTTCGGCGGCGCAGTGAACCCGGAAAGCCATCGCACCAGCTCGGTGCGATCTCCGTGCGCCGAAAATTGGCTCACTTCCCGAATCTCCGCGCGTACCGGAACGTGTTCACCATGAATGTGCGCGTCTTTTCCTCCGCTGAGGAGATACCGCCCCAGCGTTCCCTCCGCTTGATACCCTGCAAAGACAATCACGTTGCGCGCATCGGGCAATCGTTGCGTCAGATGATGCAAAATGCGCCCGCCGGTGCACATGCCGCTCGCCGACATGATGACGCACGGCGTTTTCACATTATTGATCGCCTTCGACTCCTCCACGCTGCGGGTCATATGAACTCTATGTACGTCGAGCGGATCCTTGTCTCCTGTTTCCTCCTCTTTCACAAACGACAGCCGGTGATCTTCGTGATGCCGGACATAAAGATCGGTCACATTGCTCGCCATCGGGCTATCCACAAACGTCGGCAGTTCTGGAATCCGATGCTGGTCTTCCAGTTGGCGCAGGATATACATCAGCGATTGCGTGCGGCCCACCGCGAACGAGGGAATCACGATAACGCCGCCGCGCTTCACGACGCGGTTCACGTTTTCGGCAATGGCATCGGACGGCGAAGCCGTCGGATGATCGCGATCGCCATACGTCGATTCGCACAAGATGTAATCGGCCTTTGCAATCGGTTCCGGATCGTTGAGGATGGTCTGGTTGTACCGTCCTACGTCTCCGGAGAAAACCACGACCGCAGACTTGCCGTTCTCGGTGATCGTGATTTGTAGCGAAGACGAGCCGAGAATGTGGCCCGCGTCGGACGGTTTTACTGTGAATTGCGGGCTGATCGTGAATGGGTCCTTACGGGGAATCTCGCGGAATAGCTTCAGCGCCTGCTGCGCATCCTCGACCGTGTAGAGAGGCAACGCCGGCGTGTGGGTCGAATACTTTTTCTTATTCGCGTATCCCGCGTCTTCCTCTTGCAGGTGCGCCGAATCCGAGAGCAACAATTGGCAAAGTTCGTGCGTCGCGGCGTTGGCGTAAATCGGTCCGCGAAATCCGTCGCGCACGATGCGCGGCAGATAGCCTGTGTGATCGATGTGCGCGTGCGTGAGCACGATCCAGTCGATGGACGCCGCATCCACCGGCAGGCGCTCCCAATTCTTCTCGCGCAATTCTTTAGGCCCTTGGAACAGCCCGCAATCGACGAGCAGGCGCTTTCCGCCCGCTTCGACGAGATATTTTGAACCCGTTACCGCTCCCACTGCTCCCAGAAAAGTGATCTTGGCCATAGGCCGCGTATTGTAACTGAAAGCGTTCCCTCGCAAAAAAGATTCGCCGCAGAGCCTCCCTGCGCCCAATTCGCCTCCTTGAAGATTCCCTGAAGAGTGCTACGCTATCGCCTCATTTTCGAACTTGCGCCATCGCGCCGGAGGAAGGAGACGAGCACGGAATGAAAAAGCGTTGTCTTTTCTGCATGATCCTGTTGTTCTTCGTGGTTGTCCCTGCGAACGCGCAGAGTTTGTCCTCACAGTCCCTGGCGCGCGGCGCGTGGGAATTCGAGCCCTTCGTTGGCGGAGGAACCGGACTCGGCCGCGCCGACACCACGCAGTTCCTGATCGCCGGCGGCCGCGTCGGAAAAATCATCACCGGCGATCATCTCCGCGGTTGGGCCCGCGGCAATTTCGAATTCGCCGCCGATTTCATGCCGCTCTATCTCGTAATGCAGCCCGGAGGAGCAGTCTACGGAGCCAGCTTCAAGCCGGTGATTTTTCAGTGGAATTTCACGAGCGCCAAGAAACTCGAGCCGTACGCGCTGATTGCCGGCGGCATCTTATTCACGACTTCCAACGTTCCTCCCGGCAACACGTCGTACGTGAATTTCACTTCTCAAGGCGCATTCGGGTTTCGTTTTTTTCAGCGTGCCAAACGCTCCTGGAATTTCGAAATCCAGGCTGTGCACACGTCGAACGCTAGCCTCGGCCATCTGAATCCCGGTCTGAACGGGAGCCTCTTGTTCACTCTCGGCTATAGCTGGTTCAAGTGACGGTTTTTTTTGGTAACCGTGGAGGTGCAGCCACCGTTTCACCTTCTTTGGATCCACGCATGGCAGGTAGAATGCCGTCCGCACGGAGGCTTCCATGAAAACCGTCCGCACCTGTTTCGTTGCTTCGATTCTCTTGTTCTTCTCCGCGCCTTTCGCATTGGCCGGACCGAAATCGAAGGGTCCCGCGCTCGTCGCGCCTCCAACGCCCGGCTCGATTTTTGGCTTTGCTCCCGGCGCCGACTATCACCTCGCCGATTTCGAGCAGATGACCAAGTTTTACCAGGCGCTCGCCGCGGCCAGCCCTCGCGTGAAACTAGAAAACATCGGTCCGACCGGTTACGGCCGCCAGATGTTCATCGCCATCATTTCGAGCGAAGCCAATATTCGCGAGCTCGATCATTACAAATCCATCGTGCAGCAGCTCGCATCAGGAACCATCGCCGAAGCCACCGCGCGCAAACTCGCCGGAGAGGGGAAGGCCGTCGTATGGATTGATGGCGGCCTCCACGCCACGGAAGTCGCTGGAGCGCAGCAATCGCCGGAGCTGGCGTACCGTGTCGTGACCGAAGAAACGCCGGAAATGCAGCGCATTCGCGACAACGTGATCTTAGTGCAGTGCCCGGTCATCAATCCGGATGGCCTCGATATCGTCGCGCACTGGTACGACAAAAATGTCAACACGCCGTACGAACTCGCGCCCGTCCCGCAGTTGTGGAACAAGTACGTCGGTCACGACAACAATCGCGACTGGTACATGTTCAACACCGTCGAGAGCCGTGACGTTGCGAGGGAACTCTATCGGGAGTGGTTTCCCCAAATCGTTTACAACCAGCACCAGTCCGGCCCTTTTCCTTCGCGCATCTTCGTGCCGCCATTCGATGATCCCATGAATCCCAACATTCCCGCCGAGGTCGTTCGAGGCGTGAATTTGGTCGGCGACGCGATGACTCGCCGATTCACTGCCGAAAACGAGCCCGGCGCTGTCTCGCGTCAGGAGTTCGACATGTGGTGGAACGGCGGCATGCGCACCGCGCCCTACTATCACAACATGATCGGGATTCTTACGGAAACCGCGCTTTTCAATTACGCAACACCCGGCTACTACCCGCCGCAATCGCTCCCCAAGGCCTTTTCAAACGGGGTTTCTGCGACCGAACCGAGCATCTACTATCCCGATCCGTGGCGCGGCGGCTGGTGGCACTTGAAAGACGCCGTCGATTACATGCTCACGGGTGACATGGCGGTTCTTGATATCGCTGCGCGCCGCAAAGACCAGTGGCTCTTCGACTTTTGGCAAATGTGCCACGACGAAATCGCGCAGGGCCGGAAAGGCGGGCCGTTCGCATACATTGTTCCGCAGGAGCAGCACGATCCCACTGCGACAGCGGATATGCTCTTCGCGCTGCAAATGGGCGGCGTGCAAATCCGCAAAGCCTCGCAGCCTTTCACCGCGAACGGGACGCAGTATCCCATCGGCACACTCGTCATGCCTGCCGCGCAGCCGTTCCGTCCATACTTGATGGATCTCATGGAGCCCCAGCACTATCCCGATTTGCGCCTCTATCCCGGTGGCCCGCCAAAGCGGCCCTACGACATGACTGGTTGGACGCTTCCGCTGCAAATGGGGGTTAGCGTTGTTCGCGTCGATCAGCCGGTCGAAATTTCCGCCGAGCCGGCGTCGATCGATGAGCCAGCCCATCATTTCCATCCGCCCGCCGGCATGCTGCTTGGCAGAATCGGGCTCTACGATTCGTGGGAAGCCAACATGGACGCAGGTTGGACGCGCTGGCTGCTCGACCGCTACGCGATTCCGTACACCGACTTGCACGATGCCGATATTCGCGCTGGCAGCCTTCGCCAGAAATTCGATGTGATTGTCTTGCCACAGCAGAATGAGCAGGGAATGCTGCACGGCTGGCAGGTGGGCGCCCCGCCTCTGTTTGGCGGAGAGGGTGCAAACGCAGGAGTAACGCAGCGCCCCGAATACACGGGCGGTCTTGGCTTGCCGGGAGTTGCCGCTCTCGAGGACTTCGCGGAGCACGGCGGCCGCATCGTCGCACTGGATTCGGCTTCTGAACTGCTGATTCAGGAGTTTGGCCTGCCCGTGCGAAATGTCCTGGCGAACGTCAGTTCGTCGCAGTTCTATGCGCCCGGCTCCCTGCTGCGCATCGACGTCGATCCCCATCTTCCCGAAACGCGCGGAATGCAGGATCAGTCGGTCGCTTTCTTCGTGAATTCGCAGGCCTTCCAGGTCTGGGACCCGAAAGGACCCGCCAGTCCGCCGCGCTTCACCGGCTCGAACGAACGCGAAAAAGATCCATTCACACAGCCAGGAGACCACGATGGCATCCGCATTCTCGCCGTCTATCCGAAGGCGAATCCGCTGTTGAGCGGCTGGCTCATGGGCGAGCAACACATCGAGGGCAAAGTGGCCGCAGTTTCTCTGCCATTCGGCCAGGGCCGCATCGTCTTGATCGGATTCCGCTGCCAATTCCGCGGGCAGCCCGAAAACACGTTTCCGCTGCTCTTCAATTCGCTCCTGGTTGATTCGGGCACAAGCGCGAATGCGTCAGCAGGCAAATAGTTCTCGCCGGCTCGGACGGGCAATAGGCCGTGCTATGCTTCATCGCGCCATAGTTGAAAGGTATCTTCGAGGTGATCGATGCGTTTTTTGCGGCTGACTTCGTTATTCGCCATCGCTGGCCTGCTGATTCCTGCGATCGCCGCGGCTCAGTCGAGCAGCGCGGGTTGCGACGCCTTTGCGTCTCGCAGTGATTCCGCGCCCGCCGCTCAAGCCACGCACTCGGCCGACGCGTCGGCGCGGCACGGCTACCCTCTCTCCAGTCTCGACCGCAGTGCCACCCCGTGCACGAATTTCTTTCAGTTCGCTGTGGGCGGGTGGCTCGCAAAAAACCCGATACCCGCCGCGTATTCGTCCTGGGGTATCGACTCCGTCATGTCCAATGAAAACGAGGATACGCTCCACGGGATTCTCGAGCGAGCCGCCGCCGACCGCAGTGCACCAAACAGCTCATCCGAGCAGAAAATCGGCGACTTTTACGCGAGCTGCATGAATGCCGACGCGATTGACGACCAAGGCGCTAAGCCCCTCACGCCGGAGTTTGCGCGTATTGACGCGATGCGCAATCTTTCGGACGTGGAATCCGAAGCAGCTCGTTTGCAGGGAATGGGCGTCAATGTCCTCTTCCGTTTCTTTTCGCAGCAGGATGACAAAAACAGCACGCAGGTAATCGCCGGCGCGAATCAGGGCGGCTTGGGCCTGCCCGATCGCGACTACTACACCAAGACCGATGCGCACTCGCAAGAGTTGCGCGAAACGTATCTCCGGCACGTCGCCCGGATGTTCGAACTGGTCGGTGATTCGCCGGAAAAAGCCACTGCTGAGGCCAAGACGGCAATGTCCATCGAAACAAAACTGGCCAGCGCTTCGATGACCCGCGTCGAGCAACGCGATCCCAACGCGGTTTACCATAAAATGGAGGTGGCGCAGTTCCAGTCCCTCACGCCCGATTTCTCCTGGTCTGATTATTTTCACGAAATTGGAGCGCCCGCAATCGCCAGCGTGAACGTGCGCCAGCCGAAATTCTTCCAGGCTCTCGATGCGACTCTGAAGTCCACGCCTCTGTCGGATTGGAAGACCTATTTTCGCTGGCACTTGATACATTCCGCTGCCCGCGCCCTCTCCTCCCGGTTTGTGGATCAGGATTTCGATTTCTTCGGCAAGACGCTTACGGGCGCAAAAGAGCTTCAGCCGCGCTGGAAGCGTTGCGTGCAAGCAACCGACCGGCAGCTCGGCTTCGCTCTCGGACAGGAATACGTCAAAGAAAAATTCCCGCCCCAGGCCAAAGCTGCCGCGCTCAAAATGGTCCACAACATCCTCGACGCGCTTCACGACGACATCCAAACTCTCGACTGGATGAGCCCCGCCACAAAAAGAGCCGCGCTCTACAAGTTAAGCAAAGTCACCATCAAAGTAGGCTATCCGGACAAGTGGCGCGACTATTCGGCCTATCGCGTTGAACGCGCCTCCTACATCGAGAACATGTTTCATGGCGATGAGTATGAATTTCATCGTGACTTGAACAAAATCGGCAAGCCCGTGGATCGCACCGAGTGGGGAATGACACCTCCCGAGGTGAACGCCTACTACAATTCTTCAATGAACGAGATTGTTTTTCCCGCCGGCATTCTGCAGCCGCCCTATTTCGACGCCAAGGTCGATGACGCAATCAATTACGGCGGCATTGGCGCCGCCATCGGCCACGAAATCACTCACGGCTTTGACGACGAAGGCAGCCAGTACGACGCCGACGGCAATTTGAAGAATTGGTGGACTGCGGACGATCGCAAGAAATTCGATGCGCGCGCCGAATGCGTAGCCAAACAGTTCGACAACTTCGTCGCGGTCGCGGGAGTGCACGAAAACGGTCATCTTGTTCTCGGAGAAAGCATCGCGGATCTCGGCGGCCTGATTATTGCCTACAACGCGTTTCACAAGACGCCGGAAGCCAACTCCCATCAGAAAATTGACGGCTTCACGCCCGATCAGCGGTTCTTCCTCTCCTTCGCGCAAAGCTGGGAATCACAAACGCGGCCCGAAGCGATTCGCATGCGCGTGAATGTCGACCCGCACCCGCAGGAGGTTTTCCGCACCAATGGCCCGGTGTCGAACATGCCTGCTTTCGCGAAAGCGTTTGATTGCCGTGCTGGAGACCCGATGGCGCGGCCTGCCACGGAAGCATGCCGCATCTGGTAAGGGCAAGGCCGCCGATTTACTCTTGTCTGTGAGGAGGCCGTGACGATGTGTTGCTCGCGCCGGGTCCTTTTGCTCTCAGCTGTGGCGGTGCTCGTTTCTGTCCTCATGCCTGCGGCTCGCGCTCGGCAGGAAAACTTCGCTGTGGGTACCGCAACGGCGGCTCCCGGCGAGACAGCTACCGGATACATCAACGTTCCCGCGGGCGTCGACGCGGCCTTGCAGATCCCTGTGGTCGTCCTGCACGGCGCAAAGGCAGGGCCTGTGCTGGCCATTGTCGCTGGTTCGCACGGCACCGAATACGCTTCGATTATCGCCGTCGAGCATCTGATCCAGCACGTCGACGCGAAACGCATTTCCGGCACAGTAATTCTCGTTCCGCTCGTCAATGTGAACTCCTTCGAGGACAAAGTCCCGCACCTGAATCCGGTCGACGGGAAGAACATGAATCGTATGTATCCCGGCAAGCCCGACGGCACGCAGTCAGAACGGGCTTCCTGGGCGATTACCAAAGATGTTGTCGAGCGCTGCGACTACCTCATCGATCTTCACGGCGGCGACCTTGACGAGAATTTGCGCTCTTACACCTATTGGCCGAGAACTGGCTATGAAAAACTCGACAACGTCACGCGCGGAATGGTCCTCGCCTTCGGCATGGACCACATCATCGTTCAAGACAGCCGCTCGCTCGATCCGAACAATTCCCGTTATCTCGACGCCGATGCGCTCAGTCGCGGCAAGCCTGCCATCATCGCCGAGGCTGGCTACGCGGGCACCGTCGAGCCGCAGGACGTTGATGCCATCGCTCACGGCTCAATGAACGTGATGCGCTATTTGAAAATGCTGTCCGGCGACGCACCCCCGGTCGAACATCCGGTCTGGTTCTCGAACGTCGTCACGCCCGCCAGCGAACAAACCGGGATTTTTTATCCGCTCGTCAATAAGGATAGCTATGTCGAAGCGGGCACGAAGGTCGGCTACGTGACGGATTTCTTCGGAAAGACCATGGAGGAGGTTCGCGCTCCGGTCAGTGGCGTGGTTCTCTACATCTGCGCTGTTCCGTCCATGAAACAGGGGAACCCGCTCGTTGATATCGGCGTAATTGCGCCGCAGGCGCCATGAGTCAAAGGTGGCTCCAGTTGGGAAGAGTGAAGAACTCGTCCGTCCGCACTTTTTGCCAAGTGCGAATGAACCGCGACGTGTTATAAAATCAGCACAGCTGTTTTTCCTTCGGTGGGGCCGTGGCGCAGTTGGGAGCGCGCCTCGATGGCATCGAGGAGGTCGTGGGTTCGAATCCCATCGGCTCCACCAAATTTTCAAGCGCGCCCCTGGCTCAATCTTGAATGCAAATCTCCCGATCTAAGGAGTGCCGCGATGAGCGGTGAATGGTATTCACGCCCCGTGCT
>DASYZX010000046.1:0-127147 GCA_035945715.1 Candidatus Acidiferrales bacterium | reverse complement strand
AGCCCGCGTAGTCCGGATCAGCCGATCCGAAGCGTCCGGCGGGCATGGAGCACAGCTCTGAAAAAAGCTGGCGTGCCCTATTTCCCGATCTACAATCTACGCCACGTTTTCTGTACGCGGCTCAGTTGGGTCGCTCCAGATGCGGTGGTGCAGCGGGCGATGCGGCACAGCAGCCCGGAAACCAAGCGCCACTATCAGCTCGGAATGGTCGATCAGGTTCGCGAGGGAATCGAACGGGCCAACCAGCGAGCTTACCAAAATAAGAAACTACTACGTTTTCACTACGGTGAGGCCAAACCGGAGAAAGGAGCTGCGCAAACGTCTGTAAGCGATTAGAATAAAACGAG
Organism: Candidatus Acidiferrales bacterium; assembly: GCA_035945715.1. Classification (GTDB taxonomy): domain Bacteria; phylum Acidobacteriota; class Terriglobia; order Acidiferrales; family UBA7541; genus DAHUXN01. The sequence goes on along the minus strand of DASYZX010000046.1, from coordinate 126,800 downwards.
AAAAACGACGCGCCCGTAGCTCAGTTGGATAGAGCGTCTGCCTACGAAGCAGAAGGTCGGGAGTTCGAGCCTCTCCGGGCGCGCCACTTCTTTAGTGCTTGTTTTCAACTACTTCCCAAACAACCCCCTCATCCGATTTCGAACTTCGCGGTTTTCGGGAGCACTCAATTGTTCAGTTTGCGCGTTCGTCCTCAAGGAATCCAGGAATTGCAGATCAGCTTTCTTCAGGTAAAATGAGCGTTCTCCTATCTTTCAAATGCGCTCTTGGTTCAAAAGGACGGGTCCCCCCAGCCCTGGAGATGTGGTAGGGCGAGTAATAATCCTCAGGCACCTTCTGATAAAAGGCGCCGCCTGTCCCGCGCCGCAGTTTGTCAGTCACTACAAAGAGAAATGGGGACACAAGGAATGGGAGCAGTTTGTTATCGAGTTTAGAAATCAATACACAGAACAGATTTTGCGCCTTAGAGAATCTGGCCTCTGGGAAAAAATGGATACGCGCGAACGCGATTTTCTCCGAGCAGGCCCCGAAGAAATCACTCATCAGGACCAGATACAGATGAGTTGGCTCGCCGAGTCAGGGGTCTGCCTTTGCTGGGCGTTGGGTTACGTCACAGACCTTCCGCCTTACGATCAGGAAGCAAAATACGAGGAAATGAGAAAACTACCCGACGAGCCGCTCCAAGTCCTCATTAGAACTGCAACTCTTCGACGAGCCGAGGTAATACGGAAACAACGGGACCTCACGGAACTATGGCATTGGCGCTCCCGTACTCGTGAGCTTCAAGAATCGGGAGACATGCCAGCACAGCTTCCAGGTGGAATGAATATCGACCAGGTCATCGCCATGGCGTCCGCAAAGGCCGCCGCAGACGGTGGCTTTCTCGCCGCCGTCGGGGGAGATTTCCCTGCGTTCGGAAAATCCTACCGAGACCTCAACGCCGAAGAATTTTCGCGGGTAAGATCGATTGCTATGGAACGGCATCGGGCTTTTAATTGGCTCTGTGGCTATTCCCCCGACAACCGGTGGCTAGACACACCCACCGATACTTGACCTCACAATTGGAGAATCGGCCCGGTTGGAGAGTCATCGGCTATTCGGACATTTGGCCTTGGAAAGGTAATAGGGCTATATGCCGAATGTCGTTCGGTGATCCAAATGTGGCACGGCGGCCGCGAAGTTGGCGAGAAAAGTTCTAAGATCGCCTCCTTGGGCGCGCCACTTTTTTCAGGTGTTTTAACATCAGCTCGATTGACTGCGTCAAGTGCAGCAGCGCAAAAGGCCAGTGACGAATATTGCGACCCGTCTTGTTGTAGTGTCGAAGAGATTGATTCAAAAAACTGTATGCGTTCTCGATCAAAGTCGAGGGAGATTTCAGTGATTGTTTACTCGGCATCAGCGGCTGAGGCATTTTGCTCTGAGGGTGGATTCTACCGCGTTACTTAGGCGATGTTGAAAGCTTGCGATATGTGGGCGGGTGAGGCCGGGGGATGCCGGGAAGATTTGGCATGAGCGACCTGCCCGACGTCGTGATCGGCCTATGGGGCGACTACGGCACAGTCTATCTTTTCGTTTGTCCTCGAATCCTGTGGCTGAGGTTGCGAAACGCTGTACGGTGCGAAGTCCTGGTAATTCGACTCATTCATAGCGCAGCGCGACCAGGGGATCGACCTTCGTGGCGCGGCGGGCGGGAATGTAGCAAGCAAGCAGCGCGACAAGCGCGAGAAGGATGGCGACGCCAACGAACGTCGGTGGATCAGTTGCCCTGATACCATAAAGCTGGCTCGACAAGAGCCGCGTCAGCCCAACCGCCGCGGCAGCGCCAATGGCCACTCCAATCAGCATAAGCTTCGCTCCCTGACTCAAAACCAATTGGAGAATATTCCGCTGCTGCGCCCCTAGCGCCATGCGAATGCCGATTTCGCCGGCGCGCTTGCCGACCATGTAGCTCATCACGCCATAGATGCCGATGGCTGCAAGCGCCAGAGCGAGCGCGGCAAAAATGCTGATCAGAACGGCCGAGAAGCGACGCGGAGAAATCGTGCCGGACAGAACTTCTTCCATGGTGCTGACCCTGTCGACGGGAAGCATGGGGTCGATCTTGTGGATGTCGTTTGTGGCGGCGGAAGCGACGAGATGCGGGTCGGAGGAAGTGCGAATCAGCAGATAGTCCGTCCAGCCGCCGCAGAAATACGAAGCATAGGTGGGGGCAGCATCGAGGCCGAATTGATGCACGCTGCCGACGATGCCGACAATGGAAAACCAGCAAGGTTTAGGTTCGAGCGAGCAGAAATTGAGGCGCTTGCCGAGCGCGTCGCCATTCGGCCAGAAGTGGCGGGCCATGGTTTCGTCGATGACAATATTGGAAGCGGTCCAGTCTTCCTGTGTGAGAGCGCGTCCACGAAGGAGAGGAATGCCGGCGGTAGAAAAATAACTCGGTGTAATGACGCGGTTCCAAGAGACGGGGCGAATCCCTGCATCGGGAATGGGACGGCCTTCGATGACGAAGCGCCCAGTGCCTCGCAAGCCTGAGCCGAGCGGCAGGAGGCTGATTCCGGCGGCGGATTTGACGCCGGGAATGGCGTCGAGTTGCTGCACGATTTGCAGAAATTCGAGGCTTTGCTTTTGCGTGGCAGCTTGCCGCTGCGCGGGCGTCATTTTGCTGTAAGCGTCGGTGGGAATCGCCGCCATGGGGATGTGCATCGTGAGCAGATGGTCAGCGCGCAAGCCGGGGCTAACGTTGAGCAGATCGTGGAGGCTGCGCAAGAGCAATCCGGCACCGACGAGTGGAACGAGCGCGAGAGCAATTTCAGATACGACGACGAAGCTGTGAAGCTTGCGGCCGGAAAACGCGCGGCTGCCTTTGCTGCCCGCCTTGAGCGCGGCGTTGACGTTGGTTTTACGAACTTGCAGCGCGGGCAAAAGGCCGCAGACGAGTCCGACGAGGACGCACGCGCTGAGAGTGAAAAGAAGAACGGCGCCGTCGAGACGCGAAGTTCGGACGACGACGAGATTCGCGGGAGCGAGCAGGCCGAGAACCTGCACTCCCGCGGCGGCGAGAGCGATGCCGAGCGCACCTCCGGCGAATGCGAGAAGCATGCTTTCCGTGAGCAACTGCTGCATCAGGCGGCGCGAATTGGCGCCGATTGCAATGCGCAGCGCGATTTCCTTCTCGCGGGCAGCGTAGCGCGCGAGAAGCAGATTGACGATGTTGGCGCAGGCGATGAGAAGGACGAGTCCCACAGCGGCGAAAAGAACGAGGAGACTCTGGCGCATTTGCGCGGCGGCGGGATTTTGCATGGGACGAACGACAACGTCGAAGCCTTTATGCGGCTCAGGATACGAGATGGCGGAGCGACGATTGAATGCTTCAAATTCGGCTTGCGCTTGCGCAATGGTCACGCCTGGTTTGAGGCGCGCGATGGCTTCGATTTCGTGATAGGCGTGGTTGGTAAGGTCGGCTCCGTACTGGCCGAGGGGCATCCACAGGTCGGGCGAATCGAGCACGCCGGAATTGCCGGGGAGAATACCGACAATGGAGTAGCGGAGGCCGTCGAGCGTCATTGTGCGGCCAAGCACGCCTGGATCAGAGCCGAAACGGCTTTGCCAAAAATGATGCGAGAGGATGACGATGGGTGCGCTGCCGGGACGATCTTCGGCGGAAAGAAAAAAGCGTCCAGCAAGAGGTTTGATGCCGAGGATGGGAAAGAAATTGGACGTGGCGTATTGAATTTCTACGCGCTGGGGAGATTCCCCGTCAGTAAAGTTCGCGCCGTCTGCGAGCCAGGAGAAGCCGCCCATCGCGGAGACGGTAGTGGCTTGCGTGCGCCAGTCTTGAAAATCTCCGGGACTAACGCCAAGCGGGATGCCCGGCGCCACCGCGTAGGTATCCCAGATTTCGATGAGCTGCTGCGGGCGATCATAGGGAAGCGGGCGCAGAAGGACGTTTTCGATGACGCTGAAGATAGCGGTGTTGGCGCCGATGCCGAGCGCGAGGGTGAGGATGGCGACCATGGTAAAACTGGGAGACTTGCGCAGCATGCGGAAGGCAAACCAGAGGTCTTGCCAGAGCGATTCCATTTTCATATCACTCCTTCACCGCACGATTCCTGGGATTGTACTGCAAGAAATAGAAGAGATGGGCAGCGCCTGCGAGGAAGTCCTTCTAAACAAGCTGCTGAATGAGATGGACGGATTGCGTGAGGACGCCGATGTGCTCTTCATTCTGACCACGAATCGCCCAGATCAGCTTGAACCCGCTCTGGCCTCACGGCCTGCCAGAATCGACCAAGCAATTGAGTTCCCACTGCCCGACGAGCAGGGCCATTCCAAACTGATTAAGCTCGATGCTCGCGGTGTTCAATTATCCGAACAGCTAGCTGAATTAATCGTTCGTAGGACGAAGGGAGTAAGTCCGGCGTTCATCAAGGGACTAATGCGGAGGGCTGCGCAATTCCAATTTGAAATTGGTGAAAAAGATGAACTCAAACAATCGGCCGTGGAGAGTGCAATCGAAGAAATGTCTTTAGCGGAGACAGTTAGGTCAGGCGTCGTCAAATGAGTTCTACGCAGTCCATTTCCTGACGAAGGAAATTGTGGGTCGCGTGAACGCCCCGCAATAGAGGTGCCTGTCCTCGTTCCCTGAGTTTGACCGGCGCATTTTGAAGCCATAGTTGTAGGCTGGTTTGTGATCGCCCTCTAGGCATGTCTGGGCCGCGACACGAAATGCACGATGAACGCAATGATCGCGAAGAGCAGGAGCAGATGAATCATCGCGCTGGCGACGTGAAGGAATACGAACGCGCAGAGCCAGGCGAGCATCAGCAGAATGGCAAGAGCGAGAAATATGAATCTCATGAGTTACAATCCCCCTGTGTGCTTGAATCTGGGAATGTCCGTTTCCCCCGAGGCCGTGATCTCTTGAAACCAGCGTTCCAAAGATCATTTCGAGCCTGCGGCGCGTCGCCCGAGCTCGCGACCTTTTTTCGCGGGACTGGATTCGCTCGCCGCGGAAACGTCTTGCGCTCCGGTGTGGGCGAGGACTTCCTTCGCGGTTTTGACCTGCGCGACGGAAACACAGTAAACCGAGAAGAGGATTCCGCCCTTTTGCAAGCGACCTTCGTAGACTTTGGCTTCGTATTCGGGAATTCCAAGTCCGATCAGTGCGCCCGTGAAGCCTCCAACGGCTCCGCCAACGCCGATGCCCGCAAGGGCTCCGATGAGCGGGCCGAACGCGAGAAAAGGGCCGATGCCGGGAATGGCCAGCGCGCCCAGCCCGGCGAGCAGGCCGAGCGCTCCGCCGATCGTTGCGCCGGATGCGGCTCCGGCAGAAGCGCCTTCGGGAGCCTTCGTGGATTTTTCTACCGCGACGTTGGTGGCGCTGGCGGGATTTTCCGGCAGAAGGACGGAGAGATCGGCGGGCGTGAAACCGGAATTGATCAGCTCATTCGCGGCCTGCTCGCATGCGTCACGGCTCGCGTAAATCCCGAAGACGGCAATTTTTTTGTCAGCCATGTGTCCCCCCATCCAATGAAAATTGAAACTGCTAGCGACGTCGGGGCAGGAGCGTTTTCATTGGGGTTATTTTACTGGCGACGAAAGCGGAAGAGTATCGGGCAAAAGGCGTAGCGTCACACGTGTTTTGCAGTACCAATGTAGGTCGAGCGCGGTTGCGGTGAGGGAGTTTTTCACGGACGAAGGGCGTGTTAACCAGATGGCCTTGCCCGGGGTACCAGCCGTTTTCTTTGTTCCAACGACCTTTGTCACAACCGAATGATGCGCCGCCGAAACCACTTGTTCCGCAAACGGAATTCTTGGTCGGGAAACTAAGCAGTAGTTCGGGCGGCCCCGCAACTGCAGACCCTTGTGCGGTCTTGACGCCGGGAGAGGTCGAGGCGCTGCCGCTGTTTACCTCGTTCATTGCAGGATTCAGGAAAAGTTAGGGACCACAGCCAGAGAGCCGTTCGGCTCCGTTGGTGGACTGTTTAGCTGGCAGCTTTCCGTGCCGGGGACGAATCTTTCGAAAAGCGGCGAAGAATCGATGAGCCTCATTGCTTGTTGTCGAGATGCACTCTGCGGTCATGCCGGAAGATGCGGAGATAACGATCCTTCAAGCTCCAGAATTTTCCTCGCGTGAGATCTCGTCATGCACTTCAAAGTGGGGCCTGTGGCGGCATGAACTAACGTCAGTGCAAGGGCGACGATTTCGACCGGGACGCAAGCAACCGGTCAATATGGTAGACGAGATTCTCCAGACCATCTGACTTGGCGCACACCACATCGACGCCGAGTTCACGAATCGCATAAGAATCGGTGTTCTCAACGTAGAGCGTCATTAAAATGATTGCCACTCCCGGCATTTCGTTCCTCAATATAGGCGCGACACTCGCACCTCCCAACTCTGGCATGGAGCGGTCAAGGAGAATTAAGTCAGGCTTCAATTCCCTCGCTTTAGCGATAGCTTGAATGCCATCCGCAGCCTCATCACAAACGCCAAAACCTCTGCGCTCTAGCTCGTGCCGCAAGACGCTACGCACGGCGTCGTTGTCATCCACCAAGAGGATTTTCATAAGGGAGCTGGAAGAGTCTTCTCCTGAGCCGCTGACACATTTACGCGCCCGACCATTTCATACGTTGGTAGGTGAACGGCAAAGAACTCGTGAGTTGAGGTCCCCGCCAGTTCGGTCAGTTTCTGTTGCGCGCCTTGGACTCCGGTGACTGCTGTCCGCCACAGCAAGCCGCCATTATCGAACCTCTCGAAGATGTCGTATCGCAAGTCCATACAGAATATCTAGCAAATGCGTTGAGGGACTGTCTGTCGGGGAAACACCGCTCGTTGCGTCAGCATTCTACCGGACACGCCGAGGCGGGCGAAGAATCGGGGGCCGGTGTTGATTTGGACCAGTGAATCCTTCCCCGCGCAATAGTGACTTCTGTGGCGCTGCTCCACCCGCGGATTGAGCGAGGCGCTCGCTAAACTGCAATCGTTAGGTCAGGCGTCGTCAAAGGCGAAGAAGGCCGTGGCCCGAGCAGCAACAGGCAACCAGGTAAGTGCCACTTGAAAAAGGAAAATCGACTCAGCCGAACTGTAGCGACCTTTCGAGCCTCAGCCGAATCAAATCGGGCAGTGCTTCAGTAGGGCCGCGTCCTCCTCGCCCATAGAGTGCGCGCCTCGGGGTGTCCGGACAGTTCCGCTAGCGAGGTGTGCCTCGACGAGGCAGTCCTGTTCGTGAACTCTCCAAAGCAACTTCTGAGCAGATAAAGAAAAAGGAGTTGACGATATGACGAAACAATCTCGAATCGTCTTTGGGTTCTCGTGTGTCTGTTTCCTTGCAGTAGTCACAGTCGCCTCTGGGTCCGGCCCTGGTCAACCAATCCTGCACCATTTCAACAGCATTAAACTTGTGTCCTCAACGGTTCCTTCAAACGGGGACGTGAATCCGTACGGAGTCACACAAGTTGAGCGTTCGATTGGCGACTTGCAGGCAGGCAGCATTCTCGTGAGCAATTTCAACAACGTCAGCAACTTTCAAGGAAGGGGAGCTACCCTTGTGCAAATCTCTCCCGATGGTTCCTTCAGCCAGTTTGCTCAACTCAACCCGAAGACTCTCCCCAGCCAGTGCACTGGAGGCGTTGGCCTGACGACAGCTTTGGTTGTTCTGAAGTCGGGCTGGGTAATCGTCGGTAGCCTGCCAACGGCGAATGGAATGTCGCCCACGGCGCAAGCTGGTTGCTTGGTCGTACTCAACAGCACCGGGAAACCGGTCGAGACGTTCTTCGGTTCACTCATCAACGGTCCGTGGGATATGACAGCGTGGGAAAACGGAAACCAAGCCAAACTCTTTTTCACCAATGTGTTGAACGGTACGCTGACTGCGGGAGGAAAAGTCGTGAACGAAGGCACTATCGTCCGAATGGACCTCAACGTGTCCGAATCGGAGATGCCTTCTATCGAGTCCATGACCGTAGTCGGTTCCGGCTTCGAAGAACGGACAGACCCGAACGCTCTGGTGGTCGGGCCTACCGGCGTGGGATTAGGCCGCTCGTGCCACGGCGATGAGAATTGTGACGCAGACAGCGACGACTCTGATGACGTCGTTCTATTCGTTGCTGACACGCTACGCAGTCGGATTCAAGTAATCCACCGCGCGCTGCATCGGAACGATTCGGCAGGGACTGGCACAACGCTCACCTCCGGAGGTGCGCTCAACGGACCGCTGGGTCTTACCGTTGCAACCGACGGGGAAATTCTAACCGTAAACGGGGGAGACGGGTTCATTGTCGAGACGGCGCCGGGCGGCGTGCAAGTCGCCAAGAAGCTGCTCGACAACTCAGGAACACCACCCGGAAATGGCGCTCTGTTCGGATTGACGTTCGATCCGACGAGAGGAATTTTCTTCGTCGATGACGCAACAAACGACCTGAACGTACTACAACCTTGAGCGCGGAAGTGGCCAGTACGAGGTACTTGGCGGGCGGCAGGCTCTCAGACCTAGCCGCTCACCGAGTGCGTCCCTCGGTCGGGAACGGTGGCGGTTGACCGCCCCGGGCCGGGGGTGCCTCAGGCTTCTTAAGAGGAGGCAGCGTATCGGGCACGACGACTTCGTTCTCGTTCCAGCGATTCATGGGATCACGATAAGCAGCCCGCCCGTGATACCGACGGACTGTTCGTGGCCATGCCCGAAGTTATAGTCGTAGGCTGGTTCGAGATACCAGCCGAATTTGTGCCTCTTAGCTGGCCAAAACATGAAATCCCCCGCCGCTTCCCCGGCGACGGAGTTCGTTTTCAGACCGAACGCGTTCGTGTGGACCCACTCCGGGCCAACGCCAAACATGAACTCCGCTTTGCGCGAGAGGGTCCAAGGTTTCTTGAAAAGCACATCCGCATCCCACTCCGTCGAGTGAAGGCGAAAAAGAGGACCGACACCCGCTTCAATTTCGAGCCAGTTTTCTATCGGTGTGAATTCAACCGCGGTATTTGGACCGAAGCTCGACACCCTGTCTGTCATGCTCCAACTGGCCGCGGCCCCCAGTTCGACGATTGCCGCTTCCTTTTCAGATGACTCTTGCGACTGTGCAAGGACGCTTCCCGAGCATAGGAACGCAAATGTCACAATGAAGATCACCGCCTTCACGATCACCTCAACTCGTTTGATTCGACGCCTTCGAAAACTCTCACACTTTCGTTTGGGACGCAAACTGTGAACACCCGCCCACTGTGAAACATTTGTTTCAATCTCACCAGAATCTTGTTGATTGTACGCACGACCTTGTGTAGGGTACGGGACACGATGGTCATCGGCGAACGCCTCCGACAACTCCGCGAAACAAAACATCTGTCTCAGGGCGATGTCGAGAAACGGACGGGCCTGCTCCGCTGCTACACATCGCGTGTCGAGAATGGGCACACCGTCCCCTCCGTCGAGACGCTCGAAAAGTATGCGCGAGCCTTGGAAATCCCGATCTATAAGCTTTTCCACGAGGGCGACGGACGGCCGCTGCATCCCAAGCTTCCGGCCGCGAAGTCCGAAGCGATGTGGGGCGAGAAGGGCAAAGAGCACGAAGAGTTGAAACGCTTCGCCAAACTGCTCTCGCGCCTAAACGAACGCCAGCGGCAAGTTCTCCTCAAGACGGCTCTTTGGATGGCAAAGGAAAAAGTTGATTAGTTGACGCGTCCAAAGTGACCTGCGCAGCGGACTCCGCACCTTCGTTCCGCGAATGGTTCAGTTTCGTGCTGACGGGATAGCGCCGCATTTGGTCCGCATCGTAGGGCTTGAGAATTTCACGAATCGCTTCGAAGTCGTTCACGTCTGGATCAAGCCAAATCTCGTATTTGTCCGCCGGCACAATGACCGGCATTCGGTCGTGCATGTCGGCCACAAGAGAATTGGGCGTCGTCGTGACGATCGTGCAGCTTTCGATGACTTCGCCTCGAGGACTCTTCCACTCGTCCCACAGACCGGCGAGCGCAAACACGTCTCCCTCGCCGACTTCAAAGCAATACGGCTGCTTGACTTGGCCCATCGCTATCCATTCGTAAAAGCCGTCGGCGGGGATGAGACATCGTTTGGTCAGGATTGAATCTCGAAACGCCGGCGTCTCGGTGATCGACTCCGACCGGGCGTTGAGTGTTCGAGTGCCGATGCTCGCGTCCTTAGCCCAGTGAGGAATGAGTCCCCAACGCATGGTCGTAAATCGGCGAACTTTCTCTCCGTGTTCCCGGCGCACCGTGAGGACCGGCTGCGTCGGCGCGATGTTGTATCGGGGATGATCGTCGAAGTCGCCCGACGCTTGGAATCGAGCGGCGAGATAGCGTTCGGAATGAGTCAGGCGGTAGCGGTTGCACACCTATTCATTGTCGCAGATTCCGGCACCTTGCGGCATAGCACGGATTATTGACCTTGCTTTGCTGTATCCGTTCGTTCGAAGCGCAGGTCGCAGTATCCCGAGCGCATGCGAACGGTGTAGTTGCGTCCGCGGATTTTCACCACAATGCGCCGAAACGAACCGTCATTGCGAAGGCTTGGGGGCAAGTAGGCCAGCCGGTATTGCGAGCGAGCATCTTGTGTAAGGCAGCTTGATTCAATAGGTTACAGGAGGGGCGCTGTCCGGTTGGAGGATTTGAATCTCTCGCTGCAACTAGATAAACTTGGCGGAACGGAACGGCACGTTACCGGTGCAAACGGAGGAATGAGTGGGCGGCGGGATGATCAGCGCACTGCGCTCCTTTGGTCAGGACGCATCCGTCATAAATCAAAAAGTGAAACCGGGGACGGCAAAGCGCATGTTTCGTTTCGCGGCTCCCTACACGTCGCTACTCACTGTGTTTTTGTTTGTAGTGGTTTTGGACGCTGCGGTCGGCATCGTAAATCCTCTTCTCTATCGCAGCATCATCAACAATGGCATCGAGAAGGGAGATGCGCCCCTTATCGTCAAGTTCGCCGTCCTGGTGGCGGTTTTCGGCCTGTTGGATGCTGCCTTTGGGCTTGCGCAGTCTTACTTAGCCGCAAAAATCGGCGCGCGCATCGTATTGTCGCTGCGCACCAAGCTTTTCGGGCACATCCAACAGATGCCTCTCGCTTTTTTCACGCGCGCGCAAACGGGAGCTTTGGTCAGCCGGCTCAATAATGACGTCAGCGGCGCGCGGACGGCGTTCACAGACATTCTGTCCAACGTCGTCGGCAACATCATTACGGTAATTCTGATCCTCGCGGCGATGTTCGCGCTTTCCTGGCGCATTACGCTGGCGGGGCTCATACTGATCCCGCTTTTCGTGTTTCCCGCGCGGTTCTGGGGACGCAAGCTCCAGACCATCACTCGCGAAAGCTACAACCTTCACTCCGCCATGAACAGCCTCATGGTCGAGCGGTTCAACGTGGCCGGTGCGCAGCTCGCCAAACTCTTCGGACGCCGTCAGGACGAGAACAGATCCTTCGAAGCCAAAGCGGCGCGCGTCTCGGACATCGGCGTGAAAAGCGCGGTTTATGGTCGCCTATTCTTCACGGCGATGATTTTGATGGCAGTGCTCGCCACGGCGGTTGCGTACGGCTGGGGCGGCGTTCTCGCCGTCCATCACAAGCTGGACGTCGGCACGGTTGTCGCCCTCGCTTCTTATCTCGCGCGGCTGTACACGCCGCTGATCGGGCTCTCCAATATTCAAGTCAGCGTCATGACCGCGCTCGTGTCGTTTGAGCGCGTATTCGAAATTCTCGACCTTCCGCCGATGATTCAGGAAAAGCCCCACGCGACCGCAATTCCCGCAGGCCCCGCGACAGTATCTTTTGATCGCGTGTCATTTCGCTATCCGACCGCATCAGAAGTTTCGCTTGCGTCGCTGGAGGCCGTCGCGGTCACCGATAAAACTCCGGAAAGAATTGTCCTTCATGAAATCTCATTCACCGCTGCACCCGGTCAGCTGGTCGCGCTTGTTGGCCCATCCGGCGCGGGCAAAACTACCATTACGCAGCTCGTGCCCCGTCTTTATGATGTTCAGAGCGGCTCGGTTTCCGTGAACGGCATTGACGTTCGCGACGCGAGCCTCGATTCTCTGCATGACCGCATCGGCGTGGTTACGCAGGACGCGCATCTGTTTCACGACACCATCCGCGCCAATCTCGCCTATGCCAAGCCCGACGCTTCCGACGGGGAAATCACCGAAGCGCTTCGCGCGGCCCAGATTCTTCCGCTGGTTTCGTCCTTGCCGAAAGGCCTCGAAACGCTTGTTGGCGAGCGCGGCTACCGCTTTTCCGGCGGAGAAAAACAGCGCCTCGCCATCGCGCGCCTTCTGCTCAAAGCGCCGGACATCGTGATTCTCGACGAAGCCACAGCGCATCTCGACTCCGAATCAGAAGCCGCTATCCAGAAGGCGCTCGAAACCGCGCTTGCGGGACGCACTTCGATCGTCATCGCGCATCGTCTTTCTACGATCCTCAAAGCCGACCAAATCCTCGTTGTGCAAGATGGGCGCATCGTTCAGCGCGGCGCGCACGCCGAGCTGTTTGACCAGCCGGGCATCTACGCGGACCTGTATCAGCGCCAGTTCGCCAGCGCCGAACCCTCGCTGGAACCCACCGCCTAGATTAAGTTCGAATTTGGTTTGGCCCTGTATCGGTTGCTTGCACCACCGGCGCGGGATTGCCAGCTTGCTTCGCACAGCCCAAAACGATAAACTCGCATCCTATCGCTGAGGAGCATCAGGCTTGCGGTTTCATCCTAGCCGGTTATTGGTAGTCTGCGGCGAGCGGCCCGTTCGCCTGGCGTTGCGCCTGGCTCCTCCGCTCATCGTGTTTTTGCTGCTTGCATTCGGCGCCAGTCGGGCGCGGCCTCAGGCGCGTACACCATTCTGTTTCGCGGATGCGGCCACCGCGCAGGAAGTAATGCATGCCCCGATTGTCGCGGTTTCACCTTCGGCAGTTAGCAGCGTTCCGCACTTGGAAATCCGTCCTGTCTTTCACCTTTCTCTGAGGGTTCAGGCTGCTGTCACAGAAGCCGCTTTGCCTTCATTGCTCCGGGCTCCGCCTGTTTTTCGCATCTAGCCATCCCTTACCCATTTTGTTGTGACTTGTTCGCGTTCTGATCTGCGCGGAACAAGTGGGTCCAATGGGTCCTGACTGAATCGCAGTCCCTGGATCGAGAACAAAATGCATCGGTCGCCAGATCCCCGGGAACCTTCGAATAACGGGAGCATTTCGAGCCATGAAAATCGAAAAGAGAGAAGTGTTGTCGTGCGCAGCCTTGCGAGTTGTCATCGGCGCCTTGCTAGCCTTGGCATGTTGGAACGTTGCGTCTTGCTCGCAGAAGACCTCAGCCTCGCAGACGCAAGATCCATCCGCCCGCATCGTCGGCGTGACGAAAGTCATCCGCCAGAATCTGTCGCAGAGCTTGACCATCGCCGCGGAATTCCAGCCGGATCAGGAAATCAACGTCTACGCCAAAGTCTCGGGTTACATCAAGCGGCTCTACGTGGATTGGGGAACTCGCGTGAAAACGGGCCAGCTTCTCGCTGTGCTCGAAATCCCCGAACTGCAGCAGCAGATCGAAGAAGACCAGGCCGCCGTGCAGAAAAGCGTTCAGGACCTTGCCAGCGCCCGCGAAAAAGTGAACGAGGCGAAGTCTGCCGATGACGTCGCTCACCTCACCGCGACGCGCCTCGCAAACGTTTCCAAATCCCAGCCCGGTCTCGTTGCGCAGGAAGAACTGGACGTCGCGCAGGGCAAGGACATACAGGCCAGTGCCAGTTTGTCCGCAGCGAAGGACACTCTCGCGGCGGCCGACCAGGAGTTGCTCGTCTCCAAGGCAGCGTTGCAAAAAGACCAGGCCATGTATTCCTACGCGCACATCACTGCTCCGTTCGACGGTGTCGTCACCGAGCTCGACGCCTACACCGGAGCGCTTCTTCCGGCCGGAACGTCTTCAAACAAAGGCGATCTTGCGCTTTGCCGCATTTCGCAAATCAATCCTCTGCGCCTCACCATTCCTGTCCCTGAATCCGCCGTGCATCTGATTCACGCCGGATTGTCGGCGGACGTGCAAGTGCCGTCCCTCAAGAAAACGTATGAAGGTAAAGTGGCGCGCTTCTCCGACCGCATCGATCTTGAGACCCGAACCATGTACACCGAAATTGATGTGCCCAATCCGAATTACGAAATCGTTCCGGGGATGTACGCCTACGCGACGCTTGTCTTGCAGGCGAGCAATGACGCGCTCGTTGTGCCGGTGCAGGTGCTTCGTGAGGGCGGCAGCTCCGTCAGCGTTTTCCGCGTCAGCGCAGACAACAAAGTTCAGCAGGTGCCGGTCACTCTCGGCCTTCAGAATGCAACGCAGGTCGAAATCTTGAGCGGCCTCAACACCGGCGATGTCGTCGTCGTAAGCCCGCCTGCCACGCTTCGCGATGGCGAAAACGTTTCGCCGAAAACCGTGCAGCTGCCATCGGTCCAGGGAGAATCGTAGTGCCGCGCTTTTCGATTCGGAATCCATACTTCATCGTTGTCGTCTGCCTCATCCTGACAGTCATCGGCGTCACAAGCCTTGCCCGCATGCCCGTGGACCTTTTTCCCGCCATCAGGATTCCGCAGGTTGTCGTCGCTACTTTTTATAACGGCATGCCGCCGCAGGATATCGAAACGGAAATCACTGGCCGGTTCGAGCGCTTCTTCACACTCGGCAGCGGCATTGACCACATGGAATCGCGCTCGCTTCCCGGCGTCAGCATTGTCCGCGTGATCTTTCAGCCCGGCACGAACGCGGACTCCGACGTGGACGAAATTTCCAATCTTGCCATGGCTGATCTCCGCCGCCTCCCGCCCGGAACGCTTCCTCCCGTAGTTGAAAAATTCGACGCTTCGAGCTTGCCGGTATGCCTCGTGACTCTCAGCGGGCAGGGCCTGAACGAAACGCAGTTGCGCGACTACGGCCAGTTCGCCGTGCGGAATCAACTGGCGGGCGTCGCTGGCGCCTCGGTTCCTCCTCCGTTTGGCGGGAAATACCGACAGATTATGGTTTACGTAGACCCGCTCAAATTGCTCGCCTATCAATTAAGTCCGATGGACGTCGTGCGGTCCGTCAACAGCGCCAATCTCATTCTTCCTGCCGGCGACGTAAAAATCGGTCCCTATGACTACAACATTTATTCGAATAGCCAGATCGAAGATGTGAACGACATCAATCAAGTCCCTATCAAGACCGTTGGCGAGCGCACTGTCACAGTTGCGGATGTCGGGCACGCCGTCGACGCGTCTCAAATCCAGACCAACATTGTGCGTGTGGACGGCCAGCGGTCGGTCTACCTGCCGATTCTGAAGCAGGGCGGCGACACCAACACCATCGCGGTCGTCAATGGCGTGAGGAAAGTGCTTTCGGGTTTGTATGGCGTGCCGAAGAGCCTGACCGCCAGAGTTGCCTTCGATCAATCGGCCTTCGTCAAGGAAGCGATCGACAACTTGCTGCACGAAGGCGGCATGGGGCTCGCCCTCACGGCGCTGATGGTCCTGATTTTCCTCGGGAGCTTTCGTGCCACCGTGGCTGTTTCGCTTTCGATTCCTCTCTCCGCGCTCGCTGCCTTCGTCATTTTGAGGTTTCAAGGCAGTTCCATCAACACGATGGTCCTCGCCGGGCTCGCCCTCGTGTTCTCCCGCTTGATCGACAACTCCGTCATCGTTCTCGAAAACATTTTTCGGCACATAGAACTCGGCAAACCTCCCTCCGAAGCCGCCGAATTCGGAGGACAGGAAGTATCCATGGCTGTGCTTGCCGCCACCCTCACCACGGCCGTCGTTTTCTTTCCGGTGACGTTTCTGTATGGCGTTGCGCGCTTCCTTTTTACTGCTTTGGCTCTGGCTGTAGTCTTTGCTCTCGTTGCATCCTACTTCGTAGCGTTGACCGTGGTGCCTCTCTTCTGCGCGCGTTTCATCAAGGCAGTTCCCGAGGGCGAACCCGAAAGCGAGGAGTTTCTCTTCGGCCACGCGCCGAAATGGAAGGGTTGGGGAAAGAAGTTCAACGATTGGTTCAATCACAATTTCCAGAAGCTCCTGGACACTTACGAGCACAGCGTCCGCCGCAGCCTGCAACGTCCGAAGCTCGTCGTTTTCGGCATCACCGGAATTTTCCTGCTCAGCCTGATCATTTATCCCTTTCTGGGCGTGGCATTTTTCCCGCGCAGTGACGCCGGTCAGTTCGTCATCAACTTAAAAGCCGCTCCCGGAACGCGCGTCGAAATCACCAACGACGAAGTTAAGCAGGTCGAGCAAATGATTCGCGACACCGTCAGCGCGCACGACCTGAAAATCATCGTTTCCAACATCGGCGTGATTCCCGGCTTCTCCTCGATTTACACTTCGAATTCCGGCCCCGACACCGCCACGATTCAGGTCGCTCTTAATGACGACCATACGGTGGGCAGCTACGAATATATGGATCGCATTCGTCAGCGCCTCCGAACCGAAATGCCGGAAGTCAGCGCGTTCTTTCAATCCGGGGGAATGGTCGATGCGATTTTGAATCAGGGCCTTCCCGCGCCGATCGACGTTCAAGTCAGCGGAAGCAATCTGGAGAACGACGACTCCACAGCGCTGCAACTGGCCAGCGAGATTAAGCAGTTGAAAGGCGTGAGCGATGCGTACATTCCGCAGGATCTCGATTACCCGGCGTTGCGTCTCACCGTGAACCGCGTACGTGCCAGCGAGTTGGGCCTTAATCAGAAGGAAGTGATCGACAACGTAATCACCGCGCTCACTTCAAACGCAATGATTGCCCCGAGCTACTGGATCGACCCTCACACCGGCAACGACTACATGCTCACCGTGCAGTATTTTGAAAACAAAATGAATCGCTTCACGGATCTCCGCAACATGTCCCTCGTCGCGCCCGGGCGCGATGAGCCCACCATGCTCGGCAACGTCGCCAGCGTCACGCGAATCGACGCGCCCACCGAGGTGGACCATTACCAGATTCAGCGCGTCATCGACGTGTACGTCACCACGGCTACCGAAGACCTCGGCCACGTCGCCAATGGCATCGACGTCATTCTTTCTCGCACCAGTTTGCCAGCCGGCGTGAAAGTTGCCCTGCGCGGAATGGTTCAAAGTATGCGCGCGTCATTCAAGAGCTTCGGCCTCGGCTTGATTCTCGCGCTCCTCCTGCTGTTTCTTATTCTGGTCGCGCAATTTCGCTCGTTCATGGACCCGCTCCTGATTCTCCTCGCCGTGCCCACCGGAATCACCGGCGTACTGCTCACATTGCTTACGACTGGAACCACCCTCAACGTCATGTCGCTGATGGGCGTCATCATGATGGTCGGCATCGTCGTTTCAAACAGCATTTTGATTGTCGAGTTCGCGCATCGCCTCGAGCACGAAGGTGCCACTGTGCTCGACGCCGCCATTCAATCCTGCCGCATTCGTCTTCGTCCTATTCTGATGACTTCGCTCGCGACCATCATCGGCCTCATTCCGCTCGCTCTCAAGCTGGGAACTGGCAGCGAATCATACGCGCCCCTCGCACGCGCCATCATCGGCGGGCTCATCGTTTCCGTCGTGCTCACCGTTTTTATCGTCCCGGCGGCTTATGTGCTCGTGTACGCAAACAAGCCTCGGTCAGGACCCGTTGACGCGCTGGCCGCGCCTTCCGCTCCGCAGCCCGGCGGCTAGCACTCTATGGAGGATTCGATCGAATGATCACCAAGCGCTTTCTTTCTTCTTGGTTCATCGCCATCATCACAATTCCGACGACCGCTTTCGCGCAAAGCCAGCCTCCTCCTCACATCGTATCGGAGGTTGCGCCGCAGTCCGCGTCGCAGACCGCGCCGCCAGAATCTCTTACGCTCGCGCAGGCCGACGCTATTGCGTTGCAGAACCGTCCGCGCCTGCGCGCCTCCATTTACGCCGCGCAAGCTGCCGGCCAAATCACGCGCGAAGTGCGCTCCAGTTATTTTCCGACTGTTGAAGGCAACGCCACTGGAGTCGAAGCCGAAAATAACACGCGCATCACCGCCGTCGGTTTGAATAATCCATCCGTCTTCGACCGCTACGCCAACGGCCTCGAAGTCAGCCAATTGATTACCAATTTCGGCCGCACGCAAAATCTGAGCAGGTCCGCCAGCCTGAACGCTCAGGCCCAGCAGCAGGACTCCAACGCCACTCGCGCCAGCGTGCTTCTTGAAGTCAACGAAGCCTACTATCGCGTTTTGCAGACGCAGGCCGTTCTTCGCGTCGCGCAAGAAGCTGTCAAGGAACGCCAGCTCGTCGCCGATCAGGTCAACGAGCTCGCAAAAAATCAGCTGAAGTCCAGCCTCGACGTCAGTTTTGCAAATGTCAATCTCGGTCAGTCGCAGCTTCTGCTCACGCAAGCGCAAAACAACGTCGAGGCCGCTTATGCGAATCTGTCTCTCGCTCTCGGCTACTCGACTGCGCAGTCCTACCAACTCACCGATTTGCCGTTACCCGCCGCGCCGGCGCCTGAGGTTTCGCAATTGGTCGCCCAAGCTTTGGATCAACGGCCGGAAGTCCAGGCCGGCAAGCTGCAAACCGATTCCGCCCGTGCTTTCGAGCACGCCGAACGCGATCTTTGGATGCCGACGTTAAGCGCGGTCGGAGTTGCCGGCCTCACGCCTGTTTACGAAGCGCCGTTGGTCGATCGCTATGCCGCCGCCGGGTTCAACCTGAGCATTCCTCTTTTCAACGGCGGACTTTTTTCCGCGCGCCATGCTGAAGCCCACCTGCAAGCCGAGCAAAACGATCAGAACCTGCGCGAATTGCAAGACCAAATCGCTCGCGATGTCCGCATCGCCTGGCTCGATGCGAACACTGCCTATCAGCAGCTCTCCGTCGACCAGCGTTTGCAACAGCAGGCCGCAATGGCCCTCAATCTCGCTCGGTCCCGTTACAAGCTGGGTCTCAGCTCCATCGTCGAACTCAGTCAGGCGCAACTCAACGAAACGCAGGCCGAAATCGACGAAGCCAGCGCGAAATATCAGTGCCAGATCACCGTGGACGCACTCAACTTCCAGGTCGGAAGTCTTCGATAGAGGTCGCGTCCGGGGACACTCCTTCTGAGAAGCGGATTTTCATTCGTGACGAAGAATGTCGCCGTGGATTTTCAGGCGTCGGGGCTAGCATTTTCCCAAGCATCGAACTTCATCCCTCAACGAGTCGCCGATTCCCGCTGCGTCCAAAGTTTTTCCTGTTGAATCCCCATCAAAATCATCTAGCATCATATTCATCTGCGCGCCCGTAGCTCAGCTGGATAGAGCATCTGCCTTCGAAGCAGAGGGTCGGGAGTTCGAGTCTCTCCGGGCGCGCTACTTTTAAAGGCATTTTATTTTCAGCGACTTCAGACGATACCCTTTTGTTCGTTTGGGAACTAAAAGTCCACCCTGGGTCCGGACGGACCCAGACTTGGCTGCGCCGCGACGCGCTTTAGGAGCCAAAGAAGTGCGAGCACCGGCCCGCCAATGAACGAGAACGGCAATTCACCGTTACTGACTCTCGCCCTTGTAGGTCAAACACCCTATACACACCCCTCTCCACCCGAGGTAGCGTCGCGTTTTGTCCAATGTAGGGTTTTAGGATGCGCCGCGTAAGGCGAGTTGGCCTGATTCCCCAGCCTCGGCCGCTGCTCTTACGGTCAGTTCTTTGTTCCGGCTGCGAGCCGCTTCGGGGGGAGTTTTGCGGGTCCTCATTGTCGACGATCACGAACGCATTCGCCGTGGCATCCGCGTTCTTCTCTCTGGAATGGACCACATCGACGTCTGTGGTGAAGCCGTTGATGGTCACGACGCAATCGCCCAAGCCAAGCTGCTCCATCCAGATGTCATCGTCATGGACATGAACATTCCCGCCCCCAATGGCATCGATGCCACGCGCGAAATCCGCCGCATTTGGCCCAGTACCCAAATCATCCTGATCAGCCAGCACGATATTCCCCAAGCGCGGAATGAAGCGTTGCGCGCTGGCGCTCTCACCTACCTCCCAAAGTCTTCGATTTGGAGACTGCTCGAGGACCTGCGCAAGATTCAGCGCGGCAACGGTAACGGTTCTGTCGCCTCCGTCGCGAGCAACCCCGGCCTGCCGCCGGATGCCGAAGAAAGTCCCGAGGGCCGAGCCGACCTGGAAAACGTATTGCGCGACTGTGAAGAGCGCTTCCATTCCGCCTTCGACCAGATGGCCGTCGGAATGTGCCATATTGCCGAAGATGGACACTGGCTCCGTTTCAATCAAAAGCTCTGCGACATCGTCGGCTATACCAGCAGGGAAATGCAGCATCTCCGTCTCCAGGACATCACTCATCCCGCGGACCTTGCCGGCGATCTCGCCCTCATCCGCAGAGTTGCGTCCGGGGAAGTCGATCACTATCTCAAAGAAAAACGCTACATCCGCAAAGATGGACGCATCGTGTGGGTGCGCCTTACCGGGAACGCCGTCCGTGATTCCGCCGACACGCTCAAATACTGCTTGCACGTCGTCGAAGACATCAGCGTCAGCAAGGAAGCCGAAGAAAAACTCGCCCGTACCACGCGCGACTTGCAAATCGCCTCGGGACATTTGGCGCTGGTATCCGAGCAAACCGGCGCCTTGCTCACGCATTGCAGCCGCGACTTGCGTTACCTGTGGGTGAATCAGAACTACGCGGATTGGCAGCGAACCCCTGCCGAGAAAATCATCGGCCGTTCCATCGTGGATGTTGTCGGAAGGGAAGCCTTCCGGAAGCTCCAGCCTCACTTCGACCAAGTGCTCTCAGGAGAGAAAATCGCTTACGAAGAAGACGTAAACTACTACCGCATCGGCCAGCGGCATATTTCCGCAGCCTGCACGCCTACGCTCGACGCCGCCGGAATCGCCGACGGATGGCTCGCTCTCCTGCAGGACGTCACGGGGCGCCAACGCAACGAATCTGTCCGCCCGTCCGACCTGCTGTAACGAAGTGTGCCCTACGCCGGCTTTCTTGCGAACTTCTCCGCCCAGCGGATTTTTGCGGTTGCCTGCATCGAGATAAACAGCGTCAGTATCGCGCCGATCGTGATCGTCAGGCCCGTGAAGCCCTGAAAAAAGAATGCGTAAGAAAACAAAACCAAGTACGCGAACTGCGCCCCGGCAGCCTCCATCGCAAATCGCGCTCCAACCGCCAATCTCAAATAGCTCCACACCAGGAACAAGGACACGATTGAACAGATCACGAACGCCCAGTGGATGGAAATGTGATCCACAAGATAGGCAAGTAGCAAGTGGAATGCAAAGAACGCGCAGGCAAGGAAGAAATAATTCATCGGGTGGAATTCAATTCCACGAAGCATCGTCAAAATGAACACCACGAAAAAGAAGAAAAGAAGGGAAACGGGAGCAAAGCAGCTGATCCTTCCCGCCAACGGGCCCGGTTGGACTTTTTCCGGCATTGTCATCGCGATTTGAAATCCTGACAACAGGCTGCGGTAATCCCACTTCAATTCCCACCCATCACCTGATTTCTTCTCCTCGGTCGGAGACAAAGTATTTTCCGGGAAATCGAATCCCCCGAAGTGAGTCCTGATCGCCAGCGACAAGTTTTTGACCTCAGCCACCTCGTCGCCAAGCTTGTATTGCCAGCGACCCAGCCCCTGGGAGCGGTAGCTGACCTGCAGTACAACTCTATTGCCAGCCGCGAGGGCTGCCTTTCCGCTCAGAACTCCGTTCGCGGTCGTTAGCTTCAACGGTTGGCCGTTTGCTGTCATTCTCACGTCGTCGTAAACGGCTTGCTTCGCAGGGAGAGGGAAGCAAAACGTAACATCCCGGCTGGCGTCAGTCGCATTCGCGAATCTATAGGACCCCGAGAAACCCCCCTATATGTACTAAACCAAAGCAGGCCCTTCCGGCGGTACTCCACGGAGATATCGGCGTTGACTACGCTCGCCTGGATCGGCAATTGAATGTCGGTTTGCTCTTCATCAATACTTTTAACGGTCGTGCCACCTGCGGCTAACGCCGCTGCCTTGGCGCCACGAACCGTATAGGTCGCGCTGGGAGGGGATTGAGTTTGCGAAGTGCCCCAGATCGATTGAACATCGCCGTTCAAAGATGCGCTCGCCGTATTTGTTCTCACTTCTATCGCACTGCCGAGAATGACCCACGCAATTGCCGAGCAGATGAAGATGAGAATCGTCGCAGCGATTCGGTTGGTCATGAGCGCCTCTCCCTACACGGGAAGTTCGTCGCGACTCAGAATCTAACAGATATACTTTGTATTGTAAAGTACTTTGCATTTGGAAATCCCCGAACAGGCATTGCCGTCCGCACGCTTCAATTCGCAATCCAAAGCCTGCAAGCGGCAGGAGGTTCTTCAGAACTGCGTGAGGATGTTGCCGGTGTTGGCCGAGTCGTGGTAGATGCGCGGCCAGGAGCTTTTCATGAGCGGGGAGTTGATGCCTTGAACGGCGCAAACCCAAATATATCCGCAGACGTAATAGGCCGTCCCGTCAGCGAAAATTGCCGGCGTAGTCAGCGCACTGGGACTCGCCGCGAGCCATTCTTCTGTGCCGTCCGGACCGAAGGCGACGAGCCCATCGGTCGCGCCGAGGTAAATGCTTCCGTCAGCAACGACCGCTGGACCGGTTGCGAAGGCGTGTTTGCTGCTGACGCTCCAGTTGAGCCTTCCGTCGCGTCTCAACGCGGAAAGTGAATGCCCTCCGGCAAAATAAACTGTTCCATCCATGTCAGTCGCTGGCGACCCTACGCAACAGGTCCCGGCGCTCGCCGCGTATTTCCAGCCCATCGTCCCGTCGCGGTCCACTGCATAGACCGCGCTGCCGTCCGACGTGTAAGTCGTTCCGTCTTCGCCGAGCGCCGCCGCGCCCAGTTCGCCCGGAGTCACCTCGACAGACCACGCGGGAGTGCCATCCTTATCGAACATAGTGACCCAATGCTGGCGCGGAAGCGCAATGGAATCATCACTGTAAATCACCGGCGAAGCCGCGCTGTTCTGACCAACCGTTGCTGTTCCGGGAAGGGAAGAGTTCGCCGCGATCGCTCCGGCGCGGAACGTGTTTTGCGACCACGCGGCGGTGGTCGAGCCGGGCTCGAACGCATACAAATCCGAAGTCGTGTTCGCGTACAGAACCGCGCCCGGGCTCACGGCAGGCGGTGCGTGAAATCCGATCAATCCGTACCCAGGCTTCCAATTCACTTGTCCGTCCGGCGACACGCCGAAAGCAAATCCGTACATCGAGGCCGCATACAGCGTGCCGTCTGGCCCGAGCGCCGTATAGGAAATCCCACCGTATTGCGCGTGCCATTTCAGTTTTCCAAGGGGCGAAATCGCGAACACTCCCTGATTTGAGCCGGCATAAACCGTTCCGTCCGGACCGAGCGTGATCGTCGCGAACGTGGTCCGGTCGTTCTGAAATTTCCATGCGATGGACGGCGCGGACCGAGCAACCCTAGCCGAAGCTTGTGCAGGCGCGGGCTTTTTCCTGCACATATAGAAGACCGTGATTGCGAGCAACACCCCCGAAACTGCCCAAATGGCCCTACTTTGGTTCATCGAGTTTCCTTATCGCGTTACGGGTCATACGACAAATCCGCGCATTGGTTGAAAATGCGCCGCGCCAACACGCTCATGACTGCCGCGCGCACTGGATCTGTCTTCTGCGCGTCTCCAATCAGGGCATTCATCTGCGTGCTCGTCCCTTGCAGGCCCACGCTCAGCGTGTGATTCATGTCGTGCGCGTACTGCTCCTGCTTCGCGCGCTCAACTCTCGACCGGTAGTCGTTGCCGCTCGGCGGCGGCGCTTTGCGCAACTGCTCCTGCAAGGAACAGTACATCTGCGCCTTTTGCAAGCCGTTGGAATACGCGTAGCGCCAGGTCGCATCTCCGGAGAGATAGTGCAGCGCCGCGCTGAGTTGCGCCTGCCATTCGCCTTCCCGGTCAGGGCCCATGCCCGCTTCGGCGCGGGCTTCGTCGGCGCAGTCCTCGTCGCATGAAGCGTGATCGGAGGAAACTTTCCCGCCGGCCTTTGTGAACTCGTGCTGCTTTTTCTCTTCGGAGTGCAACCGTTCGAGATCGTCTGTAGTAATGACTTTATGGTCTTGCGCTAATTTCTTGAGACTGGAAGCTGGAGGATGGTCCGAACCGGTTGTCGCGCCGGAGTGTGCTGCGTTCGCCGGATTCTGCTGCGCGGCAGCTGCCGTTTGCGTGTGGCCTGAAAGGGCCCACGATGGAAACAGCGGGACGAAGAAGGAGATCGCACCCGCGACACAAAATGAGATTGCCGCGCGCATTCTATTCCGGATCGTCGTCTGCGCTGTTGTAGTAGGGCCGCCGATACGAGTTTGGATTGATGCAAGCCGACTGCATGATGCGCAGCACCTGCATCTCCATGAACCGGCGCACCAGCGGGGAATAAGTTGCTTCGAGCGACGAGGCTCGCGAGTACTCTGCCATTACCGCCTGGTTCGCTTCGCTCAGTTTCGCGTTGTACCGTTCGCGAATGCTGATCTGCTGGTCGGTCACGTTGTTGAAGTTGTCCGCTTTCTGCAGCTCTTCGTTTTGATCCGTTGCTATCGTGCAGTACCTCGAACGCAGGTGCGCCAGCTTCACCAGCTGGGCGCGCCAGCCATCATCCTTTTGCAGATCTTCGATCCCCGAGCGAAGGTCCCTCATCCAATCGAGGTTTCCAGGGGGCGAATAAATCCCCGCCGAGTTCCGCACGCTGTTGTAACAGTTGTAGTCGCAATCGTAGATGCTGTTCATGTCCACATCAATGCCCACGACGCTCATGCCGCGGTGCTTGTTGAGTTTTTCCAGGTCGTCGTTGGTCAGCACTTTGTGCGCGTCGATCTGCAATTTCGGCTGCGCAGCGGATTTGCTCGTGGCCGCCTGCGGAGTGGCTTGCGCATTTGCCGGCTTCGCCTGCAGAGCCGCTGCTTTCGGATCTTGCGCCGCCGTATTCGCCGCTTGATTGGCAGCCGGATCCTTCAAGTTTTCGTTCCTAAACACGACGGCTTGCTTCGTCGCCGTCTTGGTTACTCCCGCCGATGCGGATTGCGTCAAGGCGCTTGCCGTACCCGTCTGTTTTGCGTTCGCCGTCTGCGAGCCAGAGTTGTCCTGCTGCGCTTGCGTCTGAGCCCAGGACGGGCTTGCGGAGACGGCGCATAAGGCCAGCGCTAGTACATAAATGTGAATTCGCATCCGAACCTTCCTGTGAGCCTATGGTCCAAGGACGGTACGGTTCGCACAATAGTACTACCAGTGTCGTGCCGCAAATCAATCACCTGCCCCGATACCCGCCGATCGCCTCCATGGGATCCAGCTCATTCTTCAGGTTGGAACGTCTTATCTTCTAATGCTTTGCGAATCCAGCGCATTAGCGTAATCGCCTTGAATTCAGCGAACATCGTCGTGCCCTTAGTGTCCTCGACCGGGATCGGAAAGCTGTAAGCTCGGTCCTGAACCCTGACCACGTAGAAGAACTGGCCGTCTCTGTAGTGAGAGAACTTCGCCCTGTTGTTGTCGCGGACAATCGTTTTCAGGTCGTGGCTCATAACCTTTTTCTCCGGAGTTCATGCTACCGCAGTTTCCAGCGAGTTTGTTCTCCTCGGGAATGCTCCGGCGCAAACTCCCCTAACCGAAGGCTTCTTCTCCTCCCTTCCCGGCCTCTTTGTTTCGCCGCAAAGCGTCAATATTCTCTTGTGCCGGCTACCAACAGAAACGGCTTGGTTCCATAACCAGATCTTGGGCGATTTTTTCGAAATTGGCCTGGTCGCTGCCTCGCGCCCGCGCTCCGGCCCGGGCGTCGCCCTGGAGCCATTTTCGAATGGGCATTTTCGGATAGCCTGGTCGATCCGCCATTTTGGGTTCATTTTGGACAGCTTGTCTCTTTGCAGGTACTAGCGCTAACACAAATTTGTCTCTCCCTTCGCGCCGCGTTGCTCGCGCGACTCGCCGCGTGCTAGCATTTCTCCGCGATCGATTTTCTTTTGAGGTTTTCAAAATGAAATTGCTGGCACTGTTTTTCTTCGGCTTGATTTCTTCTGGCGGGCTTTCCGTTTCTCGCGCGCAGGCGCCCTCCGCGCGGCAGACGCAAACCTTCGAAACCGCCTCGGGTGTCGTGAAGATTACGCCGATCTTTCACGCAAGTTTGCTGATCGAAGCGGGCGAAAAAACGATTTACGTGGATCCCGCGAAGCCCTCGAATTTCTCGGGTCTTCCTCCCGCAGACTTGATTTTGATCACGGACATTCACGGCGATCACATGGATCCCGGTTCGATCTCTGCAATCAGCAAATCCGGGACGGAAATTATTGCGCCGCCCGCGGTGGTAAAAACAGTTTCCTCGGCGCAGCCGATTTCCAACGGCGAAACAAAAACATGGGACGGTTGGACGATCGAAGCAATACCGATGTACAACATCCAGCGCGGGCCGTCCCCGGGAATGCTCTACCACACGAAGGGACGCGGCAACGGATATGTTCTGACGTACGGCGGCAAAAGATTCTATTTTTCCGGCGACACGGAAAATATTTCCGAGATGCGCGCTCTGAAAAATATCTACGTCGCATTCGTATGCATGAATCTTCCCTACACCATGCCGCCTGGCGAAGCGGCCGAAGCGGTGAAATCGTTTCATCCGCAAATCGTGATTCCATATCACTATCGCGGCTCGGACCTGAACATTTTCAAGAACGATTTGCAGGGAACTGGCATCGAAGTACGCCTCCTCGACTGGTATCCGAAACCGGAATAAGAGTCGGGCACCGCTTTCAAAAATATTTCTCCTGAACAATGTGCCGGACTGCCGAACCGATCCGTTCCGGTTAGAATTTCGTGCGCAGGAATTCGACGAGAATGTAGCCAATCATGGATGCAATGGCGGCGATTTCGAGATTATGGATCGTGAAGATGTCGGAGATGGCCCAAAGCAATCCTTTCTTTGTTCCCATGCCGGAATGTTCGAATTCTCCCATCAGCAGGTTCGAATAAAACAGAAAGACAATAAATCCGATTTCGACTACGGCTCGCCAGCGAGTCTTTTTCGTTGTGTCTTTCATGGCCGCAGATTATAGCGCGGGCGAGGCGAATTGGTTTCGTTGGCAGGCGGCGGAAATTTGTTCTAAACTGCGCAGCTTGCCGGGCAGAGGGGCGGACAAATGCGAGAAAACTCAGACGATTTGCAATTATTGAAAGTGGCGGCGCGAGTGTCCAATGCGGCGCGACGCGTTGCAAGAGCAGGTACGATGGCTTGTGCGTTGCTGGTTTTTGCGATGCTGTGCGCGGCGCAGGCGCAGCATCCGACGGCAAAGAAAGCAAGTCCCGCAAAGCAAGCTCCGCGCAGCGCCGCGCCCAATTTGAAAACGACTCCGACTCTATATCTTGTTGGGTACGCGCATCTCGACACGCAGTGGCGCTGGGAATACCCGCAGGTGATCTCGGAATATTTGCCGGACACGATGCACAAAAACTTCGCGCTGTTCCAAAAATATCCGCACTACATTTTCAACTGGACCGGCGCGAACCGCTATTTGATGATGAAGGAATACTTTCCTGGCGATTTTGCGAAGCTCAAACACTACGTCGCCACAGGCCAGTGGTTTCCGGCAGGATCGTCAATGGAAGAAAACGATGTGAATTCTCCTTCGCCAGAATCGATCATCCGGCAGGTGTTGTACGGCAACGAATATTTCCGCCACGAATTTGGAAAGGCGAGCGAGGAATATATGTTGCCGGATTGTTTTGGATTTCCTGCGGACTTGCCGAGCATCCTCGCCGCGGCAGGCGTGAAAGGATTTTCGACGCAGAAATTGACGTGGGGATCATCGGCTCCTGTGGGCGGCCCGGATTCGCCGGAGGAGACGCCGGCTGGGACACCATTTAATGTTGGCACATGGATCGGGCCGGACGGGCACAGCGTGATTGCGGCCCTCAATCCGGAGAGTTACTCGGGCGGTGTGAGCTACGACCTGACAAAAAGCGCAAAGCCCGAAGGAATTCGCAATTTTATTGACTGGCCCGCGCGCGTCGAGCGCGACGGAAAAACGAGCGGCGTTTTTGCGGACTATCACTATTACGGCACGGGCGATATTGGCGGCTCGCCGGATGAAAATTCGGTGCGGCTCGTGGAGGAAATGGTGACGAAGAGCATGGGTTCGCTGCCCCCGCACAGCAGGAACACCGATAGCGACGATGAAAACGCCGAAGGCGCGCCGGCCGGCCCGAAAGTGCGGATGGGCACGGGTCCGCTGCAGGTGATTTCTTCCGACGCGGATCAGATGTTCAAAGATATTCTGAGCGAGCATCTCACTGCCGGTTTGCCGACATACAAAGGCGATATGGAATTGACGAACCACTCCGCCGGATCGCTCACTTCCGAAGCGATGCACAAGCACTGGAACCGCGAGAACGAAAATCTTGCGCGCGCGGCAGAAGCGACCGCGTTCGCAGCTTCATGGCTCGGGGGAAGGGAATATCCGCTGGCGCGGTTGAATTACGCGTGG
This sequence comes from Candidatus Acidiferrales bacterium, assembly GCA_035945715.1. Taxonomy (GTDB): domain Bacteria; phylum Acidobacteriota; class Terriglobia; order Acidiferrales; family UBA7541; genus DAHUXN01. Next base: position 98,351 of record DASYZX010000046.1, on the reverse strand, counting down.
CGGCTGGTGCTCGGCGGACAATTCCACGACATCATGGCGGGAACGGCGACGCCGAAAGCGTACACGTATTCCTGGAATGACGACGTGATTGCGATGAATCAGTTCGCGCAAGTTTTGCAGAGTGCAACGACCGCGGTGGCGTCCGAACTCGACACGCAAGGAAAAGGCGCGGCGATCGTGGTGCTTAATCCGCTGTCGATAGCCAGACAAGATGTAGTCGAAGCGAACGTGAATCTTGGGGACGCCGACAGCAAAACAGTTCGCGTCGTCGGGCCGGATGGAACCGAAGCGCCGGTCGAGGTGGAAGGATTCGTAACAGAGGGTCAAACACGAAGGATGAAAGTGTTGTTTCTGGCGAAAGTGCCATCGCTCGGATTTGCGGTTTATCACGTTGAGCCCACCGACGAGCAAAACTCCGATATGTCTTCCGAGCTGAAAGTCACAGGGTCGTCGCTCGAAAATGCGCGTTACAAGATTGAAGTGAATTCCGACGGCGATGTGACGCGGATTTACGACAAGAAACTCGAGCGCGAACTTCTGTCCGGGCCGATGCGATTGGCGTTTCAGTCGGAGACGCCCTCGTATTGGCCGGCGTGGAACATGGATTGGAGCGATCAGAGCAAGCCGCCGCGCGGATACGTGGATGGGCCGGCGAAAATCACGATTGTTGAAGTCGGGCCGGTGCGCGTTGCGCTGCGCATCGAACGCGAAGCGGAGGATTCGAAATTCGCCGAGACAATACGCCTGAGCGCGGGCGACGCGGGGAACCGCGTGGAATTCGCGAATGCGATCGATTGGAAATCGAGGCACGCGGCACTGAAGGCGGAATTCCCGCTTACGGCGTCGAATGAAAACGCTGCGTACAACTGGGGCGCGGGAACGGTCGAGCGGCCTACGGACAACGAAAAGACTTTTGAGATGGCATCGCATCGCTGGTTCGACCTGACGGACCAGTCGGGAGATTTCGGTGTGACGATTTTGTCCGGGGCGAAAACCGGATCGGACAAGCCCAGCGGCAACACGCTGCGGCTGACTCTGCTGTACACGCCGGGCGTGAACGACGCGGACCAGGAGTATCGCGATCAGGGAACGCAGGACTGGGGGCATCACGAATTTGTGTATGGGCTGACGAGCCACGCGGGCGATTGGAAAGATTCGGATGCGCCGTGGCAAGCGTACCGACTGGACGATCCGCTGATTGCATTTCAGAGTGACGCGCATGCAGGCGCGCTCGGGAAGGATGTGTCGCTGCTGAAAGTGAGCAGTGATGATGTGCGCGTGATGGCGTTCAAGAAAACAGAGGAGGGAAGCGACGCCCTCGTGCGCGTGGTGGAGATGAGCGGGAAACCCGCGAATGAGGTACGACTGAAGTTCGCCGCACCCGTCGCGAGCGCGCGCGAAGTCAACGGACAGGAGTTGCCGATGGGCGCGGTGAGCGTCGGGAATGGTGAACTCGTGGTGAATTTGAAGCCGTACGAGATCAAGAGCTACGCGGTGAGACTTGCGGCGCCGCGCGCAAGAGTTGCGCCGCCGGTGTCGCGTGCCGTGACGCTGCACTATGACTTGGCCGCAGCGACGAAAGACGGCGCGAAGGCGGCGGTGGCAGACGCGGGATTCGATGACGCCGGAGATTCGTACGCGGCGGAGATGCTGCCGGCGAGAATTTCGTACAGCGGAGTGGAATTTCAGCTGGCGCACGCAGCCACGGGCGTGAAGGATGCGGTTGTCGCGCGCGGGCAGACGATTGATCTTCCCGCCGGGCATTACAATCGCGTTTTTATCTTGGCCGCAGCGGACGGAGACCAGAAGGGAACGTTCACGGCAGGAAACAACACGCGAGAGTTGAACGTGCAGGACTGGAAAGGATTTGTGGGGCAGTGGTACGACCGTTCGTTCACGATGGAGCCGGTGCCGATTCCCGCAGAACCGGACGCGAGCGATACGAGCGACCGCGCCCAGAGATTGCGGCGGCGAATCGCGTATTTGCAGAATCACCCGGAGACGCTGCCGCACTATGCGAGCATGACGCCGGGATTCATCAAACGCGCGCCGATTGCGTGGTTCGCGTCGCACTATCACGATGCGAACGGCGCAAATCTGCCGTACAGCTATTCGTATTTGTTCGCCTATGAGATGGATGTGCCCGCCGGCGTGCACACGCTCAGGTTGCCGGACAATGACAAAATTCGCGTTTTTGCGGTGACCGTGGCGCACGACGGAGCGGAGGTGCGGCCAGCCGCGCCGCTTTACGACACGACCACGGATATCACCGCGCACGAATGAAACAAATGAACCGATTGTGAATTTCCCACGCAGGGCGCGCCCTGACGATGTTGATCGCGCGGGAGTTATGGCGCCGTCTGGCGATGATTTAATGTAGTTTTCATCTGGTATTTACACTTCCCATCTAGCCTAGTAAAGTTTGTCCGTCTATGTCAGCCCCCGAGATGACAATCGCGCCTGCCGCCGCTGCGGAAGAGAAGCGGCCGAAGCAGCCGGCGCGTCCGTATTCCGGCGCGCTCGTTGTTGTGGAAGGCATCGACGGCTCGGGCAAAAGCACCCAACTGCATTTGCTGAAGCGCTGGCTGGAAGTCGGCGGATACCGCACGTATTTCACGGAGTGGAATTCTTCGCCGCTGGTGAAATCGGCGACGCGTCGCGGAAAAAAACGTCATTTGCTGACTCCGGTGACTTTTTCGCTGATTCACGCGGCAGACTTTGCGGACCGTTACGAGCGGCAGATTCTTCCGTTGCTGCGCAGCGGGCATCTGGTGCTGGCGGACCGCTACATTTATACGGCGTTTGCGCGGGATGGCGCGCGCGGATGTCCGGTGGAGTGGCTGCGCAACCTGTATCAGTATGCCGTTGTTCCCGACGTGACATTTTATTTTCGCGCGCCGCTGGAAGTGGCGATCCGGAGGATTCTGAGCGGGCGTCCGCGGCTGAAGTATTACGAAGCGGGAATGGATCTGGGATTGTCGCTCGATCCGGTCGAGAGCTTCACGAAATTTCAGGGGCTGACGCTGGCGCGCTATGACCAGATGGTGCAGACGGACAATTTCGTGCTGATGGATGGGACCTTGCCAGTGCATCAACTGCAACAGAAGATGCGCGACGTGGTCGGCGGGCACATTGAACTGAAACGATTCAAGAACGGATGAAAGAAGAATGACGGAACCGGTCAAGCGCGAATCGGCGGCGAATAATGGACAGGAACTCGACGACACGGCCGCGGCGATGACGGAGAGTTCGGAGAGTGTCGAAGGCTGGTCGACGGACACGGCGGCGTCGCGAATGATTGTTGGCTTGCCGACGCGAGACCGCTCGGAGCTGAGCGGACATTTGATTGTGCTGGAAGGGACGGACGGCTCGGGACGTTCGACACAAATCGCGCTGCTGACGGAGTGGCTGGAATCGCAGGGATTCGCCGTGCAGACGATGGGATTGCGGCGGTCATTCTTGATCGCGAAAGATATTGACAGCCTGCTGGCAAAGAATTCGGTGACGCGGTACACCCTGGCGCTGATGTACGCGACGGATTTTTTCGACCAACTGGAGAACCGGATTTTGCCGGCACTGCGTTCAGGAATGATTGTGCTGGCGGACCGTTATTATTACACGCTGATCGTACGCGCGGCGGTGCGCGGACTGGATCACGGTTACTTGCACCGGATTTACGATTTGGCCCTGCCGCCGGACCTGACGTTCTTTCTGAACGTGCGGCCGCAGATTTCGTTCGAGAGAGAGTTTCAGAAATCGCCGGCGATCAGCTTCTGGGAAGCGGGGCGCGATCTGCATTTGTCGGATGATCTGTACGATTCGTTCATCAGCTATCAGACGATGATCCGCAAGGAATTTGTAGCGCTGGCGAAGCATCACGGATTCACCACGCTGAACGGCGAAAATTCGATTCGCACGGTCAACGCCGATCTAAGAAAACAAGTGGCGTCCTACCTGGGCATCAAGAACATTCGGTACCGTCCATCGCATGCCCTGGTCCATCTCTGGCAATAACCTTGGCCGCTCCCGTCCGCATCGCCGCGATTGACGCCGGGTCGAACGGCATCCGGCTGGTCGTTGCGCAGGCGACTTCCGCAACGGAAATCGAGATTCTGGAGTCGGTGCGCGCGCCGGTGCGGCTGGGGCATCGGGCGTTCACGGCGCGGCGGCTCAGCCGCGCGACGATTGAAGAGGCGGTGCGCGCGTTCCGGGGGTTCGGGACGGTGCTGGACCGCTACGGCGTGCAGCGGTTTCGCGCGGTAGCTACAAGCGCGGCGCGCGAAGCGCAGAATCGCGACGTGCTCCTGCGGAGAATCCGGCGGGCAGCGGGGATCGAATTGGAAGTCATTCATTCCTCCGAAGAAGCGCGGCTGGTGCGCTCGGCGATTCTAGGCGCAGTCGGCGAAAAGCTGACGCCGCGATTGATCGTGGATTTGGGTGGCGGCAGTCTGGAAATCAGCCTGATGCGCAAACGCGCGCCGGAAAAAATCATGGCGCTGCCGCTGGGGAGCGTGCGGTTGATGGAGACGCTGAAGCTTTTCGGCCCGTTCAGCGAAGACCAGTGCGACCGCGTGGATCATCGTGTTTCGTCGCTGCTGCAGAGTTTCTGGCCTGCGCCTCCGGATCTCTCGAGTGCGCTGGCGGTTGGCTCGGGAGGGAACGCCGAAGCGTTTGCGCGCATTTTTCCCGGGCCGAGGACGAACGGCATTCCGTCGGTCAATTTGCGGCTGCTGCGCGAGCGCGTGTGGGAAATCTTGAGGCTGGATGTGGAAGAGCGGATGGAACACTTCCATGTGCGACGCGACCGCGCGGAAGTGCTAGGAGTGGCCGCAATCGTTTTCGCCGCGCTTTGTCGCCACCTGCGGCTGCGGACGATGCTGGTTCCGGGCGTTGGCGTGAAGGAAGGAATTCTCTGGGATTTGGCCGGAGCGCATTTTTCAGCGCTTTCGCCGAGCGCGTACGCGGCGCGTTTTCAGCCGTTGCTCCGAGAAGCGCGGCGCGTGGCGTCTCGTTTTCACTGTGAAGGCACTCACGCGGAGCACGTTCGCAAACTGGCTGTGGAACTGTTTGACCAGCTGGAACCGGTGCACAACCTTCCGTACGAACTGCGGCTGTCGCTGGAAATTGCTGCAATATTGCATGACGCGGGGCGCGCGATCAATGCGGACGCACAGCACAAGCACGGCGAATATATCGCCCGCAATACGAACATTCCCGGCTTGGCGGAAGCGGACCGCATACTGGTGGCGTGTCTGATTCGGTATCAGGGCAGTTCGGAGCCGGACCCGTCGCACAAACTCTATTCGTCGCTGGGCGCGCGGCGGCGGCAACAAGTGCGCGCTCTGGCGGGGATTCTGCGCATCGCGCTGGCGCTCGATCGGGACAAGCGGAACACTGTGCACAGCGTGCAGGCAGTGACACGCCGGAAGCAGGTGCGCGTGAGCGTGTATTCCCCCGATCACACTTCGCTGCCGATTGCCGCATACCGGCGCGCGGCGAAATTATTCGAGGACGAGTTTGGATGCCGGGTGAGCTTCGGCAGGGCGAGAAGCATCCATGAAGCGGAGCGGCCCGCGGTTCGGTCGCACTATGCAGCATGAGGAGTGAAAGCCAGACATCGTAGGTTGTTTTTCTGGCGCGCAGCAGAGAGAATGATCCTGCGATGATTCTGCATCTATTTCGCCACGGAATCGCGGTTGACCGCGAAGATCCGGCTTGCCCGTCGGAGCACGACCGCTTCCTGACGCCGAAGGGGATTGCGAAAACACAAGCGGCAGCGCAAGGACTGCGCGCGATGGGGCTGAAGCCCAATGTCATTCTCACAAGCCCGTTACTGCGGGCAGTGCAAACGGCAGAAATTGCCTGCGAAGCTCTGGGCTATCCGGTGAAGAAATTGCGGCAGATCGAGGCGCTGAAGCCGGATGCGAAGCCGACGGACCTGTTCGACGAACTCTCCGGTTTGAAGGCGGACGAAGTTCTGTGCGTGGGGCACGCGCCGAATCTCGACGAAGTGATCGCTTTCACGATCGGCTGCCACACGACGGTTACCTCGCTCAGGAAGGCGGGACTCGGCTCGCTCGAGATCGAATCGTTCTCGCCGCCACACGGAACGGTCGTGGGAGTTTACTCTGCACGAGCATTACGCTTCTTAGGGGATTGAATGCTGCCACAACTCTACGCGGCGTCTATTTTTTCCTTCGGCTGTTTTGTTTCCACGATGCGAAGCGGAGCTCCGGCTGCGCCAGGAGTGATGACCATCGCGCGGCGGCAGGCGATTTCGAGCAGATGTTTCGCAGTGGCCAGTTTTGAGAGGAACGGCTCCTCGCCGTCGAAACCGTAAGCGCGAATCATCAGGCCTTCCAGCGTAACGTCCACGTGGAGTTTGCGAATGACGTTGGGCGCCTGTTCGAACGCATTCGCCAGCCGCAGAATTCCCGCGAGAAGCAGAGTTGCCTGTTGAAACGGCGAGGGAAGGACGCTGAATTCCTTGTGCTTGGCCTGCGGCAAAGCCTTGCGATGATAGCGCGCGACCACAGCCATCAATTGCAATTCCGCCGGTTTCCATCCGAGCGGCAGCGGAAGTTTGCGAATGAGGCGGTAGGAATTCTTGTGATGCTGTTTGTCGCCGTCGATGCGTCCGGAATCTTCGAGCAGAGCTGCGCCCTGCACGATGTAGCGCGCTCGCGCAGTTGGCAATCCCACCGTGAAGCCGCGAGCGTCGAGAGCATCGAATAAATCCGCGGCCAGAGTGGCGACGCGCCGCTGGCGGATGAATTCGGGAGTGCGGAATCGAGACCATGCGGCAAGTTCGGCGACGGTGGCCCGTTCCAGTTCCGCGCCGCTGGGCAGCGTCTCGCGCCACGCTCCCCACATGGACTTTTTCCCGGATGTCTTCGATGCGTACTTCTTCAGCCGTTTTTTCCGTTCGCTGTCGATTGCCGATTTCCACGCGGATTTTGCTTCGCGGTCGGTCGCGGGCTTCAGTGCGACAAGCTTGCTCCACAGCACGTCAAGATCGTGCACCTCCCCGAGCAGATTCTGCAATTCTTTCGCCTCATCGCCCCATTCCGCCTGCAACGCAGGAAGAAAGTTCTCGGCGGTGTAGCGGAGTTTTTTCAAAGCGACGCGTGCGCGGTGATAAGCGACCTTCGAGCGGCTGCGCATGGCGAAGCGATGGCGGTCATACGCTTCATGCCACTGTTCAAGGGCGACATAGCGCAATTCAGGGCCGTCCGGAAAAAATGAATCCGCACGCGGAGTCAATTGCGTGGCCCAGGACTTCCACTTTTGCTGATCGAAACTGTTAAGGCCGTCGATTGCTTGCTGCTTGAATGTGTTGCGTTCGGCGGCGACGGAGTTGCGAAGCGCAAGGCCGGTTTTGTCCTTGGCGATTTCCAGTTTTTCCAGCCATTCGAGCAAAACGTCGGAATCGCGCAAGCCGCCAAGGCTCTTCAGAAGCTTTTTCGCTGCGCGCTTCATTTTTTTCCAGTCGGGATGCGGATCGAAACGCGAAAGGGCATCTTCAATGGAAAGGCAGCGGCGAAGAGCGGTACGCAGGTCGTGGACATTCTCCGGCGTTAGCTCCTTGGCCACTTTTTTGCGCTCTTTGATGACACGGGGGGCCCAGTGACCCAGGCCGGCACCAGGGTTCGCCGGTGCGGCTTTTCGGGCCGGTGCGTTGCCTTTCCTGCGCATTGCGTATTCTTCCAGCAGTCCCGAGTGCGTCACGATGATAGCGTCGTCTAGCCTTGTATTTTCAATAACTTAAGAAGCTCACGGGCCCTTGATTGTCCGGTTTAAGAAATCCGTGCTGAGGTCCCGAATTTGCAGACGACCCAGAATTCCCCCGAGCAGAGGTCGTTCGCGCGACTTCCCTGAAGGCCGGTCCAAAGCCGCGCATACCCTAGCACAACGCGAGAGCGAATGGTAGAGGAACACCGCGCGAGTGCGCGAGGCTGTGGAAACAGCTTTCACTTGCTGCCGGGGCAGTTCATAATCATTTTTTTGGGTTTTTCTCTGAATCCTGCGCTGAGAGGATCGAGTCTTGACGGCGAGTGATGCGAAACAGAAGGCAGGGCGAAGAATCCTGGTGATTGACGTTGGAGGCACGCACGTCAAAGTGCTTGCGACAGGCCAGCGCACGGCGCGAAAGACGGTCTCCGGGCCGACGATGACGCCGACGAAAATGGTCCAAGATGTGAAAGCCATGACGAAGGACTGGCAGTACGACGTGATTTCCATGGGCTATCCCGGTCCGGTGGTCTTGAGCCGGCCGCTGCATGAGCCGCACAACCTGGCGCACGGCTGGGTGGGGTTTGATTTCAGCAAAGCGCTGGGCCGCCCCGTGAAGATCATTAACGATGCCGCGATGCAGGCGCTGGGAAGCTATCACGGCGGGCGGATGCTGTTTCTGGGGCTGGGCACGGGGCTCGGTTCAGCGATGGTGGTGGACGGAATTGTGGAGCCGATGGAGATCGCGCACCTGCCGTACAAAAAGGGAAAGACCTACGAGGATTACATTGGCTTGCACGGGCTTGAACATTCGGGCAAAAAGAAGTGGCGGCGACACGTGGCCGATATTGTCGAGAAGTTGCGAGCAGCGCTGGAACCGGATTACGTTGTGCTCGGCGGCGGGAACGCCAAGAAACTGAAAGAGTTGCCGAAAGACGCGGAGCTGGGCGACAATGCAAATGCATTTCGCGGCGGATTTCGTTTGTGGGAAGGCGAACAAGCAAGAGTTCCCGCGCACAGGAAGCGAAGCGCCAAATCGAAAACGAAGTGAGCGATCTGTTGCATTCAACGATTGCAGCGCGGCGTATTTTGTAGTGCACATCGAACCGCAAAGCGGTACAACTTCGCTGTAAGACAGGGAATCGAAACGTTCGACCTCAGGTTCCGACGCTACAGTTCAACGAGGTGATCTTGCTCGGGATGGCGCAAGCGAAACGATGAAGCAAATTCGGAAGGAAAGGCTTCTGGGATGCGGGGAATTGGTTGTCTTTTTCTGGCGCTGAGCTTTGTTGTGGTCCCATCATTCGCTGCTGCTCCTCAGTCGTGTCCGGCGGGCAAGCCCGTAACTGCGTTCAATCTGCTGGTGAAGTCACCGAGAGGCGGCGAAGCGCTGCCGATTGGCGAAATGAATTTGATCGAACCGGGTGACAAGCTGGAGTACGAACCGGTGAAGAGCGCGAAAGCCAAGGGCGCGAACGCAAAAGATGCGAAGGCGCAAAAAGCGGACGAGCCCGAAAAGCCGAAAGGACCGTCACGAGTCGCGATTTTGCTGGCATCGGCAACCGGAAGCGACGCCGGGAAAATCGAAGTTCTCGAAGTGAAGCCCGCAAGTGTTGCGCAGGAATGGAGCGTGCCAGTGCGCGCGTCGGTGGTCGGTTTGGTGTACGGGCCGGACGGATTGAGCGAACACAAAATCGACAAGCTGGTGAAAGACAATCCAGAACTGGCGTTGAAGCTTACCGACTACGTGGAGCAAACATCGAGGATGGAAGGGCTGGTCGAGGTGCTTTCGAAGTATCAGCAGTCGGCGCCGGGCACGAGCAATCTGCAAGCGTCGCTCGCGGAATTTTCTTCGCAATATGGCGTGGCCATGCCGGCAGTGAGCAGCAGCGAGACGCCCGACGTGCAAACCGAGCAGCTTCTCCACGCGGTGAATCCGGCGTTTTCCAACGATCCGTTGGGACAATCGTCCATGACGGCGCAGTCGACGGGGGTGGCGGCGTCGGTGGCGACATTTTTCATGGGACCACAGTTCGGAATTGTTGCGGGCGGAACGGTTCTGCTGAGTGAGTTGCACACGCTGATGTTTCCGCGCGCGGAATTTCGCGCCGCGTTTGCGCAGCCGCTGCCGTCGGCGGGAATGGATTTGTGCACGGGCAAGCCGCCGGCCGCTGCGGCAAAGGAGCACACGCGCGTCGCGTATCTTTGGGCGCTGCCGGTGACGAATGCGGAAGCACCTTCGATGCACATGCAAGAGGCAGTGCATATTCCGCTGGACTGGAAATCGAATCTGAAAGTGACGTGCGCGACGGTTTCGCAGCTGAAGCTGGTGCCGCGGGTGCGCGAGTGGCATCTGGTTGCGGGCGCGACAGATGTTTCCGTTCCCGTGAAGGTCACGCTCGGCGCGCAGGAGGATTCTGTGGCGCTGGACCTGACGCACATGAAGCTTGCGCCGGGCGAATATCACTTGGTTGCCGAGTGGGACTGGACGCCCGCGACCGTTGCCGGAGACGTCGATCTGATGAATTTCGCGGATTATTCGACGGCGGCGCTCTCGACGGCGTCGCGCGACGAGCTTGTGACCGGCGCGGGTTCTGTCAAGTTGCAACTGAGCGGGCCCGATTTTGAATTTGTAAATGCGGTGACGCTCCTGCGTCCGCCAAAGCTAGGGCCAGAAGCAGAGCCATTCGCGACGAGGCTGCCGTTTTCGCTGCCGGAAGGCGAAGAGGGCGGCTTACAGAAAACCATGTCCGCGGACGTGAATACTGCTCAGCTGCAAGCCGGTTCTTATTTGTTGCGGCTCAGCCAGTTGAATGGAAAAACGAAAGACATTCCCGTGACGGTTCATCCTGCAAATCCCATGCTGCAGGGACTGCCGTTGCGCGTGAACCTCGGGCAGACTGAACAGACGATCAATTTGCGCGGAACCGCGCTCGATCACATCGAAAGAATCACGAGCGAGGGCGCGACGTGGACGCTCGAAGTGCCAAGCGCGAATGCGACGGGCTCCGGAGAGCGCGAGGCGACAATTCATCTGAGTCCCAAGGCGAAGCAAGGGGCGCTGATCAATGCGGAAGTAGTCGTCGCGGGTCTCGAGAAGCCGCTCGAAATTCCCGGAGTGCTGCGCGTGGCCGGGCCGCGGCCAAGAATTCTGAGCGCGAGGAAATCATTCGCGGGCGCGGAGGGCGTTGCGCTGCACGAGAAGGAAATTCCGGCGGGCTCGGAAGTGAGCTTCGCAATTGAGGGTGAACATTTCGATTCGCGCGCGCGCCTGCATTTGGAATGCGAATCGCCGGACGATACGCTGCAGAACCTGGACCTGACTCCCGGCGAGAGAAACGGCGCGAATGAACTCGATTCCGCCGGAGACGGCACGCTTTTTCTCTCGGTGAACGCGGGGAGCATCGGACAATCGGGCTGCGAGCTGATGGCGACGCTTACGGAAGCAGGCACCGGAACGTCGGATCCATTCTCGCTCGGGCGGGTGATCCGCATTCCGCGCATTGACAAATTTTCGCTGACGGACGAAAAGCTCGGAGATTCGCTTTACGCCGGGATCCTGACCGGCGAAGATCTTCAGACCATTGTGAAGACAGGTTGGGATGCAAAGACGTCCGAGCCGGTCGAGGACATCCCCACTCCCGTGCCGGGCGAGCCACAGGCGCAGACGCTGAAAATCGCCATGTCGTGGCCTCCGCCGCATCCGCATGCTTTGCTGTATATTTGGCTGAGCGGCGAAACACAAGCACGGGCCACGAGCATCAAATATCAGTAGGAAGCAGGGCGACTTGGTGCATGTTTGGCGACGAACAAAAAACGGGCGGCTCCGGCGGCTCTGACGGCCAATCCACCGCGAGAAAGATTTTCAGGTTTTCCTGGGTGATCGTGATCATTGCGGCGCTGGTGGTTGCGGGGATTTTCTATTCGCGCTGGCAGCAGGAAAAAGATTACGAAGCGAAGATCGCCGAGCAGAAGCGCGAGCAAGCGCGAAAAATTGCGGAATCGTTCGGCGGAGCGAATTTCGAGATTCTGAATTTCTACGCCTCGCCGGGCGCGATTCAACGCGGCGATACGGTGCAGATCTGTTACGGCGTTTCCAACGCGAAGACCGTGGATATCACGCCCAGATTGCCGGAAGCCACCTGGGTTTCACTGAACCGCTGCATTCCCGTCGAACCAAGGAAGACCACGACCTATACGCTCACGACCGTCAATGACAAGGGCGAGAAGAAATCCGCTACGCTAACCGTCGAAGTGCAATGAATTTGCTGAATCGGTAAGGGCTGCGCAGCGTTTTGCTTGACTCGCGGCGCGTGGGATTGGAGAATGCGCGCCGAGATCATTGAGCCACTCGCGCGACCCAGCACGCAAACGATCTCGCCGAGGCCAGCTGATGCAAATGCCTGCAACCGATCGCCGGAGTTTCTTGAGCGCATGTTCGAAGCTGGGGCTTGCCGGGACGCTGTTCCCCGGCGTGCTCTGGGCCATGGCCGACGCCGAGCCGAAGAAAATCACCGTAGACATGATCAGCCAGGCCGCGGTGATCGCCGACGTGCCGATCCCCGACGGCGATCGCGAGATGATGCTGCGCACACTGCAGGATGCCGCGAAAGGCTACGACGATATTTACAATCTGCATATGGACAACGGCGTGCAGCCGGCGATGGTTTTCGATCCGTTCATTACGACCGACGCGAAGTTCGAAAAAGTGAAGCGGCCCACGCAGATGTCGCCGGCGCTGCCGGGGCTGCGCGCGCCGAAAGACATCGAGGATGTCGCGTTTTCGAATGTGCGCGATCTCGCGGAACTGCTCAAGACGCGCAAAATTTCTTCCACGGCGCTGACGCAGATGTATTTGGAGCGCCTGAAGCGCTATGACCCGATTCTGTTTTTCGTCATCACGCTCACCGAAGACCGCGCGCTGGCGCAGGCCAAGGAAGCAGATCGCGCCATTGCTGCCGGAAAATACCGCGGCCCTTTGCACGGCATCCCGTGGGGCGCGAAGGATTTGCTCGCAGTGAAGGGATACAAAACGACGTGGGGCGCCGCTCCGTACAAAGACCAGATGATTGATGAGGACGCGACCGTGGTGAAGCGCCTCGACGCGGCGGGCGCGGTCTTAGTTGCGAAACTGACGCTGGGCGCGCTGGCGGAAGGAGACATCTGGTTCGGGGGCACGACGCGCAACCCGTGGAATCCGGAGCAGGGATCGAGCGGTTCTTCAGCGGGTCCCGCGTCGGCAACCGCGGCGGGGTGCGTTGGGTTTGCGATTGGATCGGAAACATTGGGCTCGATTTCGTCGCCGAGCACGCGCTGCGGCTGCACGGGTTTGCGTCCGACGTTCGGCCATGTGCCGCGCACCGGAGCGATGGCGCTTTCGTGGAGCCAGGACAAGCTCGGGCCGATTTGCCGCGCCGTGGAGGACTGCGCGCTGGTGCTCGAAGCGATTCAAGGGCCGGACGGCGAGGATCGGTCGGTGCAGCCGGCGGCGTTCAACTGGAATTCGCAGGACGACTGGCGAAAGTACCGCGTGGGCTTCCTCGAATCGGAATTCAAGTTCGACCGCGCTGCGCTTGAAGAGCGCGTCAAGAGTTTTCGCGGCATGACGGACGAGCAGAAAGGACAGTTCATCGCGTCGGCCGAATACGACCAGAAATTCAATGACGCGGCGCTCGCGACGCTGCGCAAAATGGGCGTGCAGATGACCGCGGTGGCGTTGCCCAAGCTGCCCTATCAGCCGATGGTCACCGTTCTCGACGTCGAAGCAGCGGCGGCGTTTGACGAGCTGACTCGAACGGGGCGCGACAAACTGATGACCGATCAGAGCGCCGGCGCATGGCCGAACACGTTCCGCGCGGCGCGCTTCGTTCCGGCGGTCGAATACGTGCAGGCGAATCGCGCAAAGTTCATGGCCATGCAGCAGGTGGCGAAGACCCTGGAAGGCTACGACGTGATCGTCGCGCCCACGAATGGCGAGCAGCTTACCGTGACGAACCTCACAGGCCACCCGGCGTTGATCTTGCCGAACGGGCTGCGTAGCGAAGAGGCCCCGCCAGCGAGAAAAGGCCAGGACGGGATGGTAGGGAACTATGGAGGGCCGAATACGCCGGTGAGTTTGACCTTTGTAGGCCAGCTCTATGGGGAGGCGAAGCTCCTCTGCCTGGCACGGGCTTACCAAAACACGACCAAGTTCCATCTGAAGCATCCTCCGTTGAAGGCCTAAGCATGAATCCACATCTGTGACGCTCCCTGTGGTCGCTGCTGGCGGCGTTTATTCGCGGTTCCGGGAGGGGCGCACTCGGACCGGCCGGTGGGCTGCCCAGTACTCGCCGAGATTCTGAACGTTCTCTTCTACTCCTGGATACTTTTTTCGGCCTGATTGCCCGGCCTGCCCGTCTCAAAGAGCGCAAAGCCACATGAAACTCGTGCTGTCGACCAGAACGGAGGCTCTCTCCGAGACTTCGACTGGTCTCCATAGTGGTCTGCCAATAAGCTCTTTGTTTCTATAGAGATTGTCTTGCAGGGGTTTTCGTGTACATATGTTCCCGAGCCATTTGTACGGGTTTTCCCTGATATGACTTTTGATGTTTCTTTAATAGAACATATACTGTTTAATTGCGTGTCCGTGTCCCCTTCGCGGCGCGCCGCTATACCGAAGCCAGTTGCCAAGCCCTGGTGAGGGATGGACCGAGCCCGCATCCTGATTGTTGACGACCACGAGATCTTCCGCAGGGGTCTGCGCTCACTCCTCGAATCCCGTAAGGATCTGGACATCACCGGCGAAGCCGTAAACGGCATAGAGGCCGTCGAGAAGGCCAAGGAGCTGCATCCCGACATTGTAGTGATGGACGTAAGCATGCCACAAATGGACGGTTTGCAGGCCGCCCGGCAAATTCACAGCGAACAGCCCGAAGCGAAGATTCTAATCCTCAGCCAGCACGATTCCCCCCACATGCTCGCCGCAGCTCTTGATGCTGGTGCAAGCGCCTACGTAACAAAATCGCAAGTTGCGCGGTCCCTATTCACTGCTCTCGATGCCGTGCTGCAGGGACGTTCATTTTCCTGGAACGGCGGAAGCAATGGAATGGGCCAGCTGCCTGCACCTGTCGTACCGGACGAACCGAAGTAGCTCATTAGGAGACGTTTTATGAGCCGAACCGAAGCTAGCGCGACCGGCGCTAAAGGCGACCGAGACGTGAAAGCCACAACGAAAGCGAACGGCCAAGTGGCCGACGGCGATCTGACCGTCATACTCGCCGGACTGCAAAGCATGCGCGACGGCGATTTCTCGGTTCGCCTGCCGGGCTCCTGGACTGGCTTGCCGGGGAAGGTTGCGGACACGTTCAACGAAATCGTCGCCGCCAATCAGCAAATGGCGAAAGAACTGAAACGGGTAGGCCAGGCCATCGGGAAAGAAGGGAAAACGAGCGAGCATGCGAAGTTTCGCGGTTCGCACGGCGCCTGGGGCGAGATGGAAGTTTCGGTGAATTCGCTGGTGGAAGACCTGCTGCGCCCGACCAATGAGATGACGCGCGCGATTGCCGCGGTGGCGCAGGGCAATTTGACGCAGACGGTGCGCCTGGACGTAGCGGGCCGGCCACTGGAAGGCGAGTTTCTGCGATCAGCCAACATCGTCAACACCATGATTCAGCAGTTGGGCGTGTTCACGGCGGAAGTGACGCGCGTGGCGCGCGAAGTGGGCACGGAAGGAAAGCTCGGCGGGCAGGCGCGGGTTCCCGGAGTGGCCGGCACGTGGAAAGACCTCACCGACAACGTGAACTTCATGGCCAGCAACCTGACCGGCCAAGTGAGAAACATTGCGGAAGTGGCGACCGCAATTGCGACCGGCGACCTCTCGAAGAAAATCACCGTGGATGTGCGCGGAGAGATTCTCCAGTTGAAGGAAGCCATCAACACGATGGTGGATCAGTTGCGCTCCTTCGCGTCGGAAGTGACGCGCGTGGCGCGCGAGGTGGGCACGGACGGAAAGCTCGGCGGACAGGCAGTTGTGCCGGGCGTTGCGGGTACCTGGAAGGACTTGACCGATTCGGTGAACGCGATGGCCGGAAACCTGACCGCGCAGGTGCGCAACATCGCGGAAGTCACGACCGCTGTGGCGCGCGGCGACTTGTCGCGCAAAATCACGGTGGACGTAAAGGGCGAAATTCTCGAACTGAAAGACACCATCAACACCATGGTGGACCAGCTGAACGCGTTCGCCGGAGAAGTGACGCGCGTGGCGCGTGAGGTGGGCACGGAGGGAAAACTCGGCGGCCAGGCGCAAGTGCCCGGCGTCGGCGGCACATGGAAGGACCTCACCGACAACGTGAACTTCATGGCCAGCAACCTGACCGGCCAAGTCCGCAACATCGCCGAAGTGGCGACAGCGATTGCGACCGGCGACCTTTCGCGCAAGATCACTGTGGACGTGCGAGGCGAGATTCTGCAGCTCAAAGAAACGCTGAACACCATGGTGGACCAGCTCAACCGGTTCGCCGGAGAAGTGACGCGCGTGGCGCGCGAAGTCGGAACGGAAGGCCGCCTCGGCGGACAAGCGAACGTCCCGGGCGTGGCCGGCACCTGGAAGGACTTGACCGACTCGGTCAATTCCATGGCCGGAAACCTTACGGGCCAAGTGAGAAACATCGCGGAGGTCACCACGGCCGTGGCGCGCGGCGACCTCTCGCGCAAAATCACGGTGGACGTGAAGGGCGAAATTCTGGAGTTGAAGAACACCATCAACACCATGGTGGACCAGCTGAATGCGTTCGCCGGGGAAGTCACGCGTGTGGCGCGCGAAGTGGGCACGGAGGGAAAACTCGGCGGCCAGGCGCAAGTGCCTGGAGTCGCAGGAACGTGGAAAGACCTCACCGACAGCGTGAACTTCATGGCCAGCAACCTGACCGGCCAAGTGCGAAACATCGCGGAAGTGGCGACGGCCGTGGCGCGCGGCGACCTCTCGCGCAAAATCACGGTGGACGTGAAGGGCGAAATCCTCGAGCTGAAGGACACGCTCAACACGATGGTGGATCAGTTGCGCTCGTTCGCGTCGGAGGTGACCCGCGTGGCGCGCGAAGTGGGAACGGACGGAAAGCTCGGTGGACAAGCGGTTGTGCCGGGCGTCGCGGGCACGTGGAAGGACTTGACCGACTCGGTCAATTCGATGGCCAGCAACTTGACCGCGCAAGTGCGCAACATCGCGGAAGTTTCAACGGCGATTGCGACCGGCGACCTATCGAAGAAAATCACCGTCGACGTGCGCGGTGAAATTTTGCTGCTGAAAGAAACCATCAACACCACCGTGGACCAGTTGCGTTCGTTCGCCGCCGAAGTAACGCGCGTGGCGCGCGAAGTCGGAACCGAAGGGCGGCTCGGCGGACAGGCCGACGTGCCGGGCGTTGCGGGCACGTGGAAGGACTTGACCGACTCGGTCAATTCGATGGCCGGAAACTTGACCGGTCAGGTGCGCAACATCGCGGAGGTAACAACGGCGGTGGCCAGCGGCGACCTTTCGCGCAAAATCACCGTGGACGTGAAAGGCGAAATCCTCGAATTGAAAGACACCATCAACACCATGGTGGACCAATTGAACGCATTCGCCGGCGAAGTGACGCGCGTGGCGCGCGAAGTCGGAACCGAAGGAAAATTGGGCGGGCAGGCGCAGGTTCCGGGCGTCGCCGGAACGTGGAAAGATCTCACCGACAATGTGAACTTCATGGCCAGCAACCTGACCGGCCAGGTGCGCAACATCGCTGAAGTGGCGACCGCGATTGCCACCGGCGACCTTTCGAAGAAAATCACCGTCGACGTGCGCGGCGAAATCCTGCAGCTGAAGGAAACGCTCAATACCATGGTCGAACAGTTGCGTTCGTTCGCCGCCGAGGTGACGCGGGTGGCGCGCGAAGTCGGCTCCGAAGGACGGCTTGGCGGACAAGCGAACGTGCCGGGAGTGGCGGGAACGTGGAAAGACCTGACCGACTCGGTGAATGCAATGGCCAGCAACCTGACCGGCCAGGTGCGCAACATCGCCGAAGTGACCACCGCTGTGGCGCGCGGCGACCTCTCGCGCAAAATCGCCGTGGACGTGAAGGGTGAGATTCTCGAATTGAAGAACACCATCAACACGATGGTGGACCAGCTCAATGCATTCGCCGCCGAAGTGACGCGCGTGGCGCGCGAAGTCGGAACCGAAGGCCGTCTTGGCGGGCAGGCGCAAGTACCCGGAGTCGCGGGAACGTGGAAGGATTTGACCGACAACGTGAACGTCATGGCTGCGAACCTCACCGAGCAGGTGCGCGGTATCGTGAAAGTCGTCACGGCGGTGGCGAACGGTAACCTCACTCAGAATTTGACCGTCAATGCGAAGGGCGAAGTAGCCGCGCTCGCGGAGACGATTAACAACATGACAGGTACGCTTGCGACGTTCGCCGACCAGGTGACCACCGTGGCCCGCGAAGTCGGCGTGGAAGGCCGCCTCGGAGGCCAAGCGAACGTTCCGGGCGCCGCCGGCACGTGGAAGGACCTCACCGGCAACGTCAACCTTCTTGCCGACAACCTCACCAACCAGGTGCGCGCTATCGCGGAAGTGGCTACCGCGGTGACCAAGGGCGACTTGACGCGCTCGATTCAGGTGGAAGCGCGCGGTGAAGTGGCGGAGTTGAAAGACAACATCAACACGATGATCGACAACCTCCGCCTGACGACCGACCGCAACACGGAGCAGGACTGGCTCAAGACCAACCTTGCGCGCTTCACGGGAATGTTGCAGGGGCAGCGCGACCTGACAACGGTCGGCCGCTTGCTCCTTTCCGAACTCGCGCCGCTGGTTAACGCGCAACAGGGCGTGATTTACCGCATGGACGAATCGGAAGAGCCCAAGATGGTTTTGCTGTCTTCGTTTGCGGACAACGGCGAAGACGGCCATCGCCGCCATTTGCAGTTGGGCGAGGGCCTCGTTGGCCAATGCGCGCTCGAAAAGCGCCGCCTGCTGATCACCGAATTGCCGCTCAATGCAACTCCCATTCGCTCCGGCCTATTTGAAGCGGTCCCGCGCAACGTGATTGTGCTGCCCGTGCTGTTTGAGGATCACGTGAAGGCAGTGATCGAACTGGCCACGCTGAACACGTTCACGGCGTCGCAGTTGGCATTCCTTGAACAATTGACCGCCAGCATCGGCATCGTGCTCAACAGTATTGAAGCCACGATGCAGACCGAAGGCTTGCTGAAGCAGTCGCAGCAGCTTGCTACCGAGTTACAGGTTCAGCAAAAGGAATTGCAACAGACCAACGAACAGCTCGGCCTCAAGGCGCAGCAGCTTGCGGAACAAAACGCCGAAGTCGAGCGCAAAAACCAGGAAATCGAGCAGGCGCGCCGGGCGCTCGAAGAAAAGGCCAAGGAGCTCGCGCTCACTTCGAAGTATAAGTCCGAATTCCTCGCCAACATGTCGCACGAATTGCGCACGCCGCTCAACAGCATTCTCGTCCTCGGCCAGCAATTGAGCGACAACGCCGACCGCAACCTCTCGCCGAAGCAAGTCGAGTTCGCTCGCACCATCCATGGCGCGGGGACCGACTTGCTCAATCTCATCAGCGACATTCTTGATCTTTCGAAGATTGAGTCCGGCACAGTATCCGTTGAAGCCGAAGAAGTCTTCTTCGCCGGTTTGCTCGACATGGTTGCGCGCCCGTTCCGACACGAGGCGGAGAACAAGAAGCTCACGTTCGAGGTCTTCTCGGACGTCCACTTGCCGCGCAGCCTCGTCACCGACGCCAAGCGCTTGCAGCAAGTCCTCAAGAATTTGCTCTCGAATGCATTCAAGTTCACCGAGCAGGGCGCGGTGCGCCTCAGCGTTTCCGCCGCCGCGAACGGATGGACCGAAGATCATCCCGTGCTTGCGCGCGCAGCCTCGGTGATTGCTTTCGAAGTTTCCGACACGGGAATCGGAATTCACGCCGACAAACAGCGCATCATCTTCGAGGCCTTCCAGCAAGCGGACGCTGGCACCAGCCGCAAATACGGCGGCACCGGCCTCGGCCTGGCGATCAGCCGCGAATTGGCGGGCTTGCTTGGCGGAGAAATTCAATTGCGCAGCACGCCGGGCAAGGGAAGCATATTCACGCTCTACCTGCCGCAGACGTATGCCGGCCCATCTGCGTCCCTCGCTACCAAGGACGGCAGATCGGGCTCGCAGGCTGTTCCGCTGCAGCTGAGCGTGGCCGTTTCGGAAACCCAAATTGAAGCTGTGCCTGACGACCGCGACGAGCTCGCGGCGGACGACTCGATTTTGCTGATTGTCGAGGATGATCCACACTACGCGCGAGTCCTGCGCGATCTCGCTCGTGATACAGGATTCAAAACTTTGATCGCGTCGCGCGGCGCCCAGGCATTGTCGCTCGCTCGCGAATATCATCCGACCGCCGTGTCGCTCGATGTCTTCCTGCCCGACATGCTTGGGTGGACCGTGTTGAATCACTTGAAGCAAGATCCGGCGACACGTCACATTCCCGTGCAGATGCTCACGCTCGACGAAGACCGCCAGCACGGTCTCACGCGCGGAGCGTTCGCATTCCACACCAAACCCGTTACGGCCGAAGGCGTCCAGGCCGCGCTCGATCGCATCAAGACTTATTCGGCGCCGCGTCAAAAGCGTTTGCTCATCGTCGAAGACAATCCCGCCGAACAGATGAGCGTTCGGGAACTGCTCGGTTCCGAGGACATCGACGTGACCGTCGTTTCTACGGGCGCCGATGCTCTGAACGCGGTCTCGGAACAATCGTTCGACTGCATGGTTCTCGATCTTCGCCTGCCGGATATGTCCGGCTTCGACGTGCTCGATTCGCTGCGCGATACTCCTGCGCTCTGCGAATTGCCCGTGGTCGTTTTCACCGGCAAAGAGCTCTCGCCGGAGGAGGATGCCCGGCTGCACACGCTCGCGCGCAGCGTGGTCGTCAAAGGCGTCGAATCGCCGGAGCGTTTGCTGGACGAAACAGCGCTCTTCCTCCATCGCGTGGTTACAGACCTTCCGCCCGAGAAGCAGCGTATGCTCGATCGCTTGCATAGTTCGGACGAAGCTCTTGTCGGCAAGAAAGTGCTCGTGGTGGATGATGACGTGCGCAACATTTTCGCACTCAGCAGCGTTCTGGAGCGCCGCGGCATGATGGTTCTGACGGCAGGCACCGGACGCGAGGCCATCACCACCCTCGAATCCACTCCGGAGATCGCCATCGTCTTGATGGACATCATGATGCCCGAGATGGACGGATACGAGACCATGCAGGTCATCCGGTCCAATGTTTCTTTGCGCCGCTTGCCGATCATCGCCTTGACCGCGAAGGCCATGAAAGGCGACCGCGAAAAGTGCCTGGAAGCGGGCGCTTCAGAATACTTGGCGAAGCCCGTCAACACAGAGCAGTTGCTTTCCGCTCTGCGTATGTGGCTTCACAGATAGGGTCCACAGGGAAAAATGAGCGCGCGAGAAAAGGTCAACATCCTGATGGTCGACGACCAGCCGGCCAAACTTCTCACCTACGAAGCTATCCTCGCCGAACTCGGCGACAATCTCATCAAAACCAACTCAGGAAAAGAAGCGCTCGAGCAACTGCTCAAGAACGACATCGCGGTGGTGCTGCTGGACGTGAGCATGCCGGAACTCGACGGCTTCGAACTTGCGGACATGATTCGTCAGCACCCGCGCTTCCAGAAAGTAGCCATTATTTTCATCTCCGCCGTGCACTTGACCGATCTCGACCGCCTCAAGGGCTATGAGCGCGGCGCGGTGGACTACATCTCTGTGCCCGTAAATCCAGAGTTATTGCGGGCCAAAGTGAGCATCTTCGCGGAATTGCACCGCAACGCGCTTCAATTGGAAGCGCTGAACGCCGAGTTGCGCAGCCTCTCCGCCAGCGTCATCGCCGCGCAGGATGAGGAACGCCGCCGCATTGCGCGTGAGCTTCACGACAGCCTGGGACAGGATCTGGCAGCCGCCAAAATGATCCTCTACGGCCTCGACTCGGAGAACAATTCCCCTGCCGCGCGCGCCGCTGCGGAAGCCTGTTCCATCATTGACCATGCCATGCAACAGGTGCGCAGCATGTCTCACCTCTTGCACCCGCCGATGCTCGACGAGGTCGGATTACAGTCGGCCTTGCAGTGGTACATCGACGGCTTTACGAAGCGCAGCGGTATCGAGGGATTTCTGGAGACCGATCCAACGGCCTTCCCTCGGCTGGCTCCCGATATTGAAAAGGCCGCGTTTCGGATCATCCAGGAGGCGCTCACCAACGTTTTCCGGCATTCCAAGGCGAGCAAGGCGTGGGTCAGCATTGCAAGAAAAGATGGGCAGGTCGTCGGCACGGTGCGCGACGACGGCTCCGGAATCTCCGCTGCGGTTGCGGAGTTTCGGCTCGGCAGCATCGGCGTTGGCATTGCGGGAATGCGCCAGCGCGTCAAAGAACTCGCCGGCGAATTGCGACTAACGAACGCTTCGCCGGGAACCATCGTCCATTTCGCTTTGCCAGTGCGCCTGATTGCTTCGCAAGATTCCGCAGTGTCACTTCAATCTCGCGTCTGATTTCGCCACTTACGAAACCTTCCGCCCGTAGAGAAAACACAAGGGCCGCTGCGAGGGCGTGTCCAGTTTGCCGCTGCCCTGATTGCGGCCCCTTTATGATTTATGAAGCGTCTATGAAAGCCTGGCTTTCAATAGAGTCAGCGCCGTTACTCCCAGCCCGGTCGCGAGTGTCTGAACATCGACCGCAAATCGAATCCTACCGTCAGCGTCACCGCATCGGACTTGAATTCGATGCTGTGGACATATCCCGCTTCGGTGTAGAGGAATCGCGTGGGAATGATTCGTATCCATGCGGAATAGCCGTGATCGTTGGTTGCTTGGGCCAGCGTATTTGCCGCCGTGGGAAACAGAAACGTATTCGTCACAGCCACGCCGTTGATGAATGCCTTTTGCGTGCCGGATGGCACAACTGCATAGAAGGATCCGCCGACTCCGAGCCCGCGATGCAGAGTGACATCAAGTCCCGCTTCCCCATCAGCCACGAAGCCGAGCGTGCGGAAGTTGTCGACTAAGCGGTATGGTTGTGAAAGCAATTGCGTGTTCAGAATTCCGTTTGCAATACCAGCGTTCACAAATGGCGTTACCGGCCCAATCGGTTTGTCGAAGTGGTTGAACCAATCCACGCCGAGGTCGCCCGTCGAGATCGCCCCGGTCTCGTAATACGGCACGGAGACGGTCACGGCGGTGTCATAGTCCAGAACGTGGTTATTGAATGTCAGCCGAAGGTCCCAGTACGGATCGCCCAGTTGGTTCTGCCAGCCGCCCGGTTGGCCTTGCACCGGCGGCGTCATGTGATCGAAATACACGGGAATCCCGACGTCTGTCCCGATGAAGCGGTTGAAGTCGTAGCCGATGTCGTTATCGAGAACCAGGAACTGACCCTGATTGCTCGCCTCTCCGCGGAATTCTTCGTAAATATCGAATCCTTTTTCCGGTACATAGGCCGGTGATCTGGCCGGCGACTGCGCAAGCAGCGCCGGCGCCGATGCCAGCAACAAGAAGATTGCAGCCGCGCCCATTTGCAGCCACCCGTATATCTGCCGATGTATTTTCGCTTTCACGGTATTTTCTCCCGTCTCTGATTGAACTGGGCGATTTTCGTTTGTGCGGCTCCGACGCTTGGGCGTCGCAGATCTGTCAGCGCGTTGGAGAGACGGGAGGCCTTGCCGGCCTCCCGTCTCTCGCTCACTCCACGTTTTGTACTCGGCCTTGCTCACGTCGCGTCTCTTACTGAACTCCGTGAGTTTTGGCTCGCTCTTCCACCTTCGTTTTTTGTTGGACCTGCTGATTCTTGTACTGCTCATGGAACTTCATCTGTTCTTGCATGAATGCGGCAGGGTTGGTGTGTGCCCTCTCGGCAAGTTCCGGATGCTCATCCATGAGTTGCTTCAGGTCTTTGTGATGATCGAGGTACTTGGCGTCTTTCACTCGATCCGGGTCCTTCTGCAGGTCCTTGGCTACGTTTTTGTGCTTGGTCAAATAGAAGTCCATCTGCCGGTCGGCGTCGAACTTCCGTTCGTTATCCATGAACCCGTTCGGATTGCCTTCGAACTGATCGCTCACGCCAGGATTCTTGGCTAAAAAGGCCTTCAAATCCTTGTGGTGATCGAGGTAATTGTCATCCTTTGCGGTTTCTGGATTCTGATCGAGGTCTCGGCGAATGTTCTTGTGGTTGTCCAGGAAGTCGTCCATCTGCGCGGAAGCATCGAAAGCGCTCTCTTGATGCATGAACGCGGATGGATTGTGCGAGAACTGCTCTCGCACCTCAGGATGTCCTTTCAGGAAGTTACCCAGATCCTTATGGTGCGCGAGATAATCGCTGTCATTGATGCGCGCCGGATAGGCATTCAAATCCCGGGCCTCCTCCGCATGTTTGTCGAGATAGGCATCCATCGTCGCTATGCCTGAACTATTCTCGGTGTTTTCGAATTGCCCCTCACGGTGCATGAAGTACGAGGGGTTCTCCGTGAACTCCTCGCGCACTTGCGGATGTGCGCTCAGGAAAGCCCGGAGTTGTGGATTGTTGTTCAGGTACTTGGTGTTGTTGATGAGCGACGGATTGGCCTGCAGCTGTTGCTCGATGTCCGCATGCTGATCGAGGAACTGGTCCATGCCCGCCACTTCGCCCCGAGTCAGGTCTGGATTGGGATTCCGGCCGCGATTGTCCGCGGCACGATCCGTCGGGCTGTTCTCGTACCGATTCTCCCGGTTCATAAAGAACGTGGGGTTCTCGGCGAACTCTTCCTGAATTCTCGGATGGTCGTTCAGGAACGTCTGCAACTGCGGGTGAGCCTGCAAAAAGTCCTGGTTCTTGATGAGCGACGGATTGGCCTGCAGCTGTTGCTCGATGTCCGCATGCTGATCGAGGAACTGGTCCATGCCCGCCACTTCGCCCCGAGTCAGGTCTGGATTGGGATTTCGACCGCGCCCGGCGCCGTTATCCCCTCGGTCGCCCATGTTGTTTTCGCTCGCAACCATTTGGAAGAAGCGCCCCGGATTCTGGGCGATTTGCTGTTGCACCTCTGGATGCTCGGTCAAGAAGGCTTTCAGAGAAACGTGAGCATTCACGTATGTGCTGTCGTTAACAAGCGAAGGATTTGCCGCCAACTGCTTGGCGATGTTTGGATTGTCTTTGGCGAACTGATTGTAGGTGAATACATTTCCACGAATGTCGGCGGAAGTTCCTTCAAACCGGTTCTCCGCTCGCATGAAGAGCGCCGGGTTCTGGTCGAACGCCTGCCGCACCTGCGGATGGCTGTTCAGAAAATCCCGCAGCGCGACATTGGCCTGAACGAAGGATTTGTCGTTGATAAGCGACGGATTGGCCTCCAGCCGGCTGTCGATGAACGGATGCCCGTCCAGAAACAGGTCCATGGCCGCTACTTCGTGGCGGAACTGGAACCGATGGTGGAATCCATCGCGATCTTGATCCAAGTCCTGTCGCAGCCGCGGATGGTTGTCGCAGAACTGTTTGAAATCTTGATGTTGTCCCCGGAAATTTTCGTCCTCGAGGAGATCTGGATTCGCCTTTAGCGCATTGGCGATATCCGGATGTGCATCGAGAAACTGATCGAACGCCACCCAGTCATCCGAACGTGCTTGGAACTGGCCCTGAACTTGTCCTTGGGCCATCCCTTGGGTCTGGTCCTGGTCACCGTTTTGCTGTGCCCATGCGCCGCTGGGAGCACAGCCCAATGCAACTAAAGCGCCTCCTACAAGAACGTAGCGGTACAAGTGGCTAGCATTGAATCGCATCACGACCTCCCATTTATGAAATGAACTTTTTGCTGCGCTGGACTCGTGTTGAGCGAACTGAGATTCTGTTGTCGAGGGGCTGGTTGAGAGTTGGAAATGGGGCTTACTGATGCTCCTTTCAGTTCATCATCGTTGTGTTCTCGTGCATACCCTCCGGCTTACCGCAAAAGTCGTGCCAAAGTCTAATGATCCTGTTTGCATCAACATGCGAGCGAGCGGTCGAGGAAATATGCGACACGATGTCCGGCGAATAATTTTCCTGCCCCGCGCATTCTCGCTGTGGGTGATTCTCCCGCCGTTAACTACCCTAAATTTCATAAGCATGGCGTTTTCACGGATTGGCCGTAGCCTCGTTGACGTCCCTTGCGACCCTTTGCTAAGTTGGTCATCGAATCGAATGCAATTTCCAGGAGGCCCTCATGGCCACGGCAGTCGCTCCTACCGCTTACAAAAACTACATTGCCGGAGAATGGGTCAGTCCCGCAAGCGGGCAAGGTATTGAGAATCGTAATCCGGCGAACACTGACGACTTGGTCGGTATATTCCCCGCATCGAGTCAGGAAGACGTCAATCGCGCCGTCGAGGCCGCAAAGAACGCGTTCGAGCCGTGGCGCCTCACGCCCGCGCCGAAGCGCGCCGAGATTCTCTATCGTTGCGCCGAGATCCTGGTTCAGCGCAAAGAAGACATCGCGCGCGACATGACTCGTGAGATGGGCAAAGTGCTCGCCGAAACCCGCGGCGACGTCCAGGAAGCCATCGACATGACGTATCTGATGGCCGGAGAGGGCCGCCGCCTTTTTGGACAGACCACTCCTTCGGAGCTTCCGAGCAAATTTGCGATGAGTGTGCGTTCGCCGATCGGCGTTTGCGGCCTGATCACGCCATGGAATTTTCCGATTGCCATCCCCTCATGGAAAATGATGCCCGCGCTCGTCTGCGGCAACACTGTGGTCATCAAGCCCGCCGAAGACACGCCGCTTTCCACCTATTATCTTGTCCAGATCCTGGAAGAGGCCGGGCTGCCCGCTGGCGTGGTCAATATCGTCTGCGGGCTTGGTCCTGACGCCGGCGCGCCGCTCGTCAATCATCCCGGCGTGAAGCTCATCAGCTTCACCGGCTCAACCGATACGGGCCGCATCGTCAACCAGGCCTGCGCGCCCACGTTCAAACACGTGCATCTCGAAATGGGCGGCAAGAACATCATCATGGTGATGGACGACGCGAACATCGACCTCGCCGTCGATGGCGCGATTTGGGGCGGCTTCGGCACCACTGGCCAGCGCTGCACGGCGGCCAGCCGCATCGCAGTGCACAAAAAAGTCTACAGCGAGTTCGTCGAGAAGTTTGTCGCGCGCGCCAAGAAGCTCCGCGTCGGCGACGGTCTCGACTCCGGTGTCGACATGGGCCCGGTAATCAACGAAACACAGCTCGAAACCGTCATGAAGTACGTCGAAATCGGCAAGCAGGAAGGCGCGAAGCTCGCTACGGGCGGCCAGCGCCTCAACACCGGCAAATACACGAAGGGCTGGTTCCACGAGCCGACCGTTTTCACCGACTGCAATCCGAAGATGCGCATCTGCCAGGAGGAAATCTTCGGCCCTGTCGTCGCCGTGATGCCCATCGGCAGCCTTGATGAAGCCATCGAAGTCGCCAACGGCGTGAAATACGGCCTTTCGTCTTCTCTTTACACGCGCAATATCAACGACGCGTTCCGCGCCCAGCGCGACATCGACACGGGCATTGTCTACGTCAACGCGCCTACCATTGGCGCCGAAACGCATCTGCCCTTCGGAGGCACCAAACAGACCGGCAACGGCCATCGCGAATCCGGCCTCGCCGCCATCGATTTTTACTCTGAATGGAAAACGGTCTATATGGACTACTCGGACCGCCTCCAGCGCGCCCAAATCGACAACGCCACCACGTGAGGTGGACGAACCATTGCGGCCTATAAAATCCGCCGCTACGCTTCAGCCAACCCGCGCCGGATGGCGTAGCGCACCAAACCGGCGGTTTGATGAATGTCGAGTTTCTCCATGATTCGCGTGCGGTGGGTTTCCGCGGTCTTGACGCTAATGTTCAGGACTCCGGCTACCTCTTTTGTCGATTTGCTCTCAGCAATCAGTTGGAGGACTTGTCGTTCACGCGGACTGAGCGGCTCGGAGGAAACTTCCGTTTTGTTTTGGTACGCCTGGACTACGGCGCGGGAGATTTCCGGACTCAGGTAGACGCGGCCGCACGACGCTTCGCGGATCGCCTGAACGAGATTCTCGGCAGCATGCGTCTTGATCACGTATCCCTTGGCGCCGACGCGAAGCGCGTCGAGCAGATAGGGATCTTCGTCATGTACAGTGAGGAAAACGGCCTTGGTCTGCGGCGAGACTTTTTGAATTTCCTTCGCGGCGTCGATGCCATTGAGAACGGCCATGCTGACATCCAACACGGCGATATCCGGATGCAACGATTGCGCAATCTTTACGGCCTCCTTACCGTTGGAAGCCTCGCCAACGATTTTGAGTCCTTCCTTTTCAAGCAGAGCCTTCAATGACTGGCGCACGATTTGGTGGTCGTCCGCAAGCAAAACCTGTATCGGCATGATTTGAACCTCGTCAGGAACGAATATCGTAAGCTCGGTCTCCCGTTGTGCTACAGACTCGATTTTGCGAAGGAGTTTCTAATTTGGACTTCAGAGCTCGATATCGTATGCCTGTCTGGCCCTTGAGCACAATTCGGGTGAACTGTGTATTTCAGACGGGGAGAAAATGAAAATTCAAGAGCGAATCTTTTGCTTATTTCTCCGTAGCGGAACCATCCTTTCGTAAATCGTTCTGTGCGCTCCGCACGCCTCGCAGCTCCGATACCGCACTATCATCCGCGTTTGCCGTGACGTACGCTGCACCCACATTCGACCCGCCGCCCTTGCAGCGATCCATGCCTGACTGGGCTTGGTTAGCCATCTATATGATTGCCTAAACGTTTGGGCGAGCCCCTGAAATACGAAGGATTTCATCGACTGTGGCCTGAAGCGGTCCGCAGGTGCTGATTTCGTAGTCAGAAGATTCCCGCAGCAGTGGCTCGACTGTTGAGACTAAATCGCAAACCCTGCGCCGCTCATCCGCGATACTGCCGTAGCTGCCGCAAGAACGTGTCCGGAGCCGCTCCATGAGGGTGGCCACGGGAGCGGAGAGCAAGATCACGCAATCAATCAAGGGGTAGAGTTGCCGCATGTTCTCGGCGCAACCGCTGATGAACAATGCCCGTCCTTCCGACTCCGACAAGAGCGCACGAACCCGATCCATTCGCCAAACCCAATCTTTTCCTGTCGCCGGGGTCAACTCGTCGGAGGGATCAGTCTCAACCCATTCGGACCATTCCGGCGCGTCAAGATCGTAGGCCTCATACCCCCGTGAAATCAACTCTTGGACCACCGAGGATTTTCCAGTTCCAGACATGCCTGTAATCAAGACCCGAGTCATGGCTTTCCTCGCATTCCTGAATCACAACACATGACGCGCCACAGCTGCAAGACCGGGTGGGTGCAGTTTCTTGCGCCTCTGTATCCTATCCCGAAGCCAAGTTGACGGGATAGGATACAGGAGCGCGCGAAACCGGCCCTCCCTGCGCGGAAAAGGCGGTGCAGTCTCTCAGTACTAGTTCCGTACTAAGTAATTATTGGTATTGACAATGATGAGACTGTTCACATAAAAGACCCGCCAGCGTTCCCGGCCCCCATTTCCACAACTGAGGCGCGTCCACATGCGGATTGCTCGCTCTGTCTTACTTGTGTTCCTGTTCGTGCTGGTTTTAAGGGTTTTGAATGCTCAGCCAGCCCCAGCGCCACGCGATGCGCATGCTGTTGCACTGCTCCAGCGTTCGCTTTCCGCTCTTGTAGGAACCAACACTCTCAATGATGCAACACTCACAGGGTACGCGAACTATATTGCGGGTTCGGACGAAGAGACCGGTTCGGTCACCCTTAAAGCAACAGCCATTGGACAGGGGAGAGCCGATCTCAGCTTGTCCAATGGAAAGCGAAGTGAGGTTATCGACACCTCACAAGCGACACCAGTCGGAAGCTGGTGCGGGGCAGACGGTGTCTGGCATCCGATGGTTGCCCATAATCTTTACACAGACCCAAGCTGGTTTTCCCCTGCCTTCTTGATTAGCCGCGCGCGCTCCAACGTCAATTATGCAATCTCGCCCCTCGATGCCGAAACCCAAAACGGTGTTGCGGTCGAACATGTGAGAATTTACTTCCAATCTGATGGAAGCCTTGACCCGCCTACCTTGGTTCAGGGGCTCAGCCAGATCGACATCTATCTGAACGCTTCAACGCTGCTACCCGTTAGCATCGCGTTTAACACGCATGCCGACAACAACGCGCTGCTCAACATTCCGATCCAAGTCACGTTTTCCAATTATCAGTTGGTTCAAGGCATTTCCGTTCCCTACCACGTGCAAAAGTACGTTCAGAACGGATTGGCTCTGGATGTGACGGTAACAGGCGTTCAGTTCAATAGCGGGCTTTCGACTTCCGATTTTCAAGTTCAATAAGCAGATTGCGAGGGAAGCCATGAACCGTGCTAGCTTGTTTTCTTTGCTCGTATTTGCATTCCTTCCCGTGATCGTCCGCGCCCAGGTAGTAACCGGCATTCCGCCCTTCGGGACTTTTGGTGGCGGACCGGATGTCATCAATCTGGCAAATCTGAACTCGCAATTCACACTTCCTATCGTTAACAAAGCCGGTCGAGGTACGAATTTCGTTTACAACCTGACATACAATTCGGCGGTGTGGATGCCCGTAACTTCCGGCAGCATCATCAGTTGGGGTGAGAACATTCCGAATTGGGGGTGGGGTTCTGGAACGCCTGTTGGATATTTAACGGATAGCTTGGCAATTGTTCAGGTCCAATGCACCGGACAAAACGGAAGGATGGGAAAGATAAGCTATACGGAGTACACCTGGACCTATCACGACGGCAACGGTCCCCACGTTTTTCCAGGATGGTCGGGATCCTCTAGCAACGGGTGCACCGGCCAGAACCAACAGTACAATCTGACGAACGATGAAAGTACAGACGGATCAGACTATAAGATAACGGTAGACGACGCCACGTTTAAATCGCTCTATGGGCCTGACGGTGCTTCTTTAGATCCACCGCTTGGCAATACTTCAGGCAGTTATGTAGATAGTAACGGCAATGAGATCACGCAAACATCGGGTGGGGTTTTTACAGACACACTGGGCACGACCGCATTAACGATTGGCGGCGCGATTCCGACCGTCACCTACTCTTATTCAGCGCCTGCCGGAACGGCGAAGTACACAGTAAACTATACCTACTATACTGTTGCCACGAATTTTGGTGTTTCAGGAATCACTGAGTTTGCCCCGATGGCCGTATATCTAGTCAGCAGCATCGTGCTGCCTGACAGCTCGGAGTATACTTTCAAATACGAAGCTACGCCCTCCACGCCGGTTTCGGGCGCATGCACACCCATCAATGGAACTTACTCAACAAATTGCGTTACCGCAAGACTCTCGTCGGTGACGTTTCCAACAGGTGGAACAATCTCTTACGCCTATTCAGGCGGAAATAACGGAATCCTCAGCGACGGTACTGCGGCTACTCTGACTCGTACGACTCCTGACAGCGGCTCCAACAACTGGACATACACGCATTCGGAACCCAACTGGACGACTACCGTTACCGACCCACAAGGCAACCAGACTGTTTATACTTTTGAAGACGGTCTTTACATGACCGAGAAACAGGTTTATCAAGGTTCGAGCTCGCTGTTGGAGACGGTGTTTGTCTGCTACAACGGAGCCACCCTTCCGAATTGCAATTCGTCGTTCGCTGTCCCCTTCACATCGCAAGCGACTTATGTCAAGTGGCCCTCAGGCCTTGAGTCAGAGTCGGTCGTGGACTACTCAAATTCACTTCCCTATGAGGAAGATGACTACGATTACGGAAGTGGTTCTCCGGGTAGTCCCCTTCGTAAGACGCTGACCAGCTATGCCAACTTGGGCAACATTGTAAATGAGCCGGCATCAGTAAAGGTTGAGAACGGCAGCGGAGCTATTATCGCGCAGACAAATTATACCTACGATCAAGGTACGCTGACTTCGCTTTCGGGGACGCCTCAACTCGTCTCTGTCTCTGGCTCACGGGGAAATGCCACCACGATCAGTTATTTGGTGAGCGGTTCAACGTACCTATCGAAACAGTTCTCTTATTACATTACGGGAAATGTGGATGTAGCGACGGACATGAACAATGCACAAATAACGTACAACTACGCGAACGCTACATCTACCTGTGGCAACGCGTTTCCTTCAAGTATTACAGAGCCGATAGTCGTCGGGGGGTCGAATCTCAGTCAATCAATGATGTGGAATTGCGCCGGGGGCGTTCAAACGTCCGTGGCAGACGAGAACGGAAATTCAACATCAACCGCTTATACTGACCCAGATTTCTGGCGGCCTGTATCGACGACGGATCAGGAATTAAACGTCACGAACTATACGTATGCAAGCGAGAATTCAGCGGAGAACTCACTCGTGTTCAACGGCAACAGTTCAACGACAGATGTTTTGGTGACCCTCGATGGACTCGGGCGAACCCACATTACGCAGCAGAAGCAATCGCCTAGTGGGACCATGTATGATTCGGTTGAAACGGATTATGACAGCCTCGGGCGGCCATGCCGGACAACCGTTCCATACAGTGCCGGACCAGGAATAACGGATGGCACACCAACGTGTAGTCCAAGTTCTGTCCCTGCCACGCTTACTGGATACGACGCGCTGAACAGAACTTCGCAGATCACAGACGGGGGCGGAGGAACGGTTGGCTTGTCTTATACGGGCAATGACGCGCTGCAAACCGTTGGTCCGCCCCCCATTGGCGAAAACACCAAGCGACGGCAGTCTGAGTACAACGGCATCGGTCAGCTAACGTCGGTCTGCGAGGTCACCAGCCTGACGGGGAGCGGGAGGTGCGGCCAAAACACTTCGGCTACGGGCTATTGGACGAAATACAATTACGATGTACTGGGCGACCTGCTTACCGTGACGCAGAATGCCCAATCGAGCAGTACGCAGTCACGCACGTACACCAATGACGGACTAGGAAGGATGCTCTCGGAAACCAATCCGGAAACAGGCATGACGTATTACTTTTACGATAGCGATCCCGGCACGAAGGGTGGAGCGAACTGCTCCGGCACATACGATGGCGATTTGGTTAAGCGTGTGGACGCGGCAGGTAACGTCACCTGCTATACCTATGATGCCCTCCACCGTCTGACGAGCATTATTTATCCTTATGGACCAAATTCGTCGAACACACCCAACAAGTGCTTCGTATATGACGCCGCGATTGACAGCGAGGCGATAACGAATGCAAAGGCGCGACTGGCCGAAGCCTACACAACAACAAGCGCTTGCTCGAATACGACGCTGCCTACGACGATCACTGATGAAGCCTTCAACTACACGGTTCGCGGGGAAGTTCAGGACGTGTACGAATCGACTCCGCATTCAGGCGGATACTACCGTGTGACACAGGGGTATTGGGCGGATGGCGCATTAAGCACTATCAGCAACTTCTCCAGTCTGCCAACGATTACGTACGGTGCTGACGGTGAAGGTCGTACAAGCACTGTCTTCGCAAGTTCGGGGACGAATCCCGTACCCACTGCGACGAGCTATAATGTCGCGGGCCAGCCTACTCAGGTGAACCTCGGTTCTGGGGACAACGATGCGTTCCAGTATGATTCAAATACATTTCGAATGACACAGTACCAATTCAATATTAATGGTCATTCGAATACAGGTGTACTTACTTGGAACGCGAACTGGTCGTTGGGAAAACTAGCCATTACCGACGCATTCAACAGTTCGGATACGCAAACTTGTACCTATATCCACGACGATCTCTCGCGCGTCGCCAACGCGAATTGCGGCTCCGCTTTTTCAGGTACGTACACATATGATGCGTTCGGCAACCTGACCAAGAGCGGCACATACTCCTTCCAGCCCAATTACTCGCCGTCCACAAACCAGATGACCTCGATTGGCAGCTTTACCCCAACTTATGATGCGAATGGTGACGTAACGAACGACAACCTGAACACGTATGCGTGGGATGTAGAAACGCGGCCTACGACGATTGACGGCATTGGAATCACATATGACGCTCTGGAGCGTATGGTTGAACAAAATAAGTCAGGCATCTATAGCCAGATTGTTTGGTCGCCAACCGGTATAAAGCTTGGATACATGAGTGGCCAGACCTTTGTGCAAGGCAATGTACCCCTTCCGGCTGGATTGGTTGTCCCGTACAACTCCAATGGAATTGTTGGTTACCAACACATGGACTGGCTGGGAAGTTATCGCTTGCTATCCCTTCCGAACCGTACGGTCTATTATGATGGAGCTTATGGTCCATTTGGAGAGACTTACGCACAAAGTGGGAACAGCGTCGACTATGCGTTCACGGGTCAGCATGAGGACACAGTTTCGTCGGCCTACGATTTCTTGTATCGTGAATATGGCCCTCAGGGCCGCTGGCCATCGCCCGACCCAGCGGGAACTGCTGCGGTCGACCCAGCTAATCCGCAATCCTGGAATCGCTACGCGTATGTACTGAATAACCCGTTGGTTTTTATTGACCCATTTGGACTTAGCGGAGCGTGCGTAGTAGGGGTCGATTCGGGTAATCCCCATATTGACCCGACCATAACAACTCAGGAGGCCTGCGGTAATGCCAACGGAATATGGATAGACACTAACCAGAAGGTTACCGTTACGACTAATCCTGATAACATAATGCCCCCGATCAATGGATGCATTGCTGTCACTGTGGATGGGGTGAGCACAGGAGGAAGTATCTGCGGTCCACTTGCCAACCGCCCTCCCAGCCGGGTCAGCATGGGCCCGGGCGGCGGTGGCGGCTTTAACCCCCTGCAGCGAAAACCTACTGTAGCATGTGTTGCGGCAGCCGCAGGCAAAGGCGGTTTGAAAGTTGGTCTTGATGCGCTAAGTCTGATTCCCGAACTTGGCGGTTTCGCAAGGCTGCTTGGTCATTCGGCAGGTTATCGTGGAGTGGTAGCCGATCAGGCGGGGCGTAGCATCATCCAGGCAACCACAGGAGCCAGCTCCGCAGGTAATGCGACAGACACAGCGCTTACGGTTGCTGGATTTATACCTGGCCTCGAGCAAGCCACTGGTGTAGCGTCAGCTGGTGTGCATGGTGCCCAGACACTATTGGCGATAGCAAATTGCCGTTAGCTCACGATATTAAGAACGACATAAAAGCGGCCAAGAGGGTGCGCTTGCCCGGCTGGGTGATGTTGTGCGCGGGTTTTGGCTGCTTTTCATTAGCGTTTCTGTTCGCTCGTTTTGGAAAGCTTGATCTTGCGCTGCCAACATTTTGCAGCGTTGGGGTATTGGGTTTCACGATTGCTGTAAAGTGGAAACTAAGGCGGCGTGTATGGTTCTGGGTCACCATGACAGTCCTAGGGGCGGTTCATGTTCTGCTGATTCTATCTATTCCCTGGACCACGAATTGGGTTCCGGGATTGCTCATCGCACCTATCCTCGGCGTAGATTTCTACGCCATGCTCTGGATTCTCGCTGTTGTTGGGAAACTCATGCAAGGTCCGAAGACGACCGAAAGAGGAGCGCATTCGGCATAAGGTGATCGGACAGGTCCTAGTGTGCCGGGGCCTGCGCAAACCCGATGTATGTGACGGCTGGCTCCCTGAGCGAATATCCTTTGCGCATGGGGAGGGCCGGTTTCGTGGGCTGCTGTATCCTATCCCGAAGCCAAGTTGACGCTCCATCCCCCGCCCGTTAAACTAAAATTACAGGCAATCGCCCCTTTTCCTGCCTGTCGGCAATCGAACCGAATATCGAACGACCATGACCGCAACTCCAGCGTTACAACAGCAGCGTCACCGCCAGGTGCTTGCCGAAGTTGTGCGCGCCTACATCGAGACGGGCGAACCCGTTTCCTCGCGTACCATCGTGCGCATGCATGCCGAACCGCTCAGCTCCGCAACCATGCGCAACATCATGGCCGACCTCGAAGATGAGGGCTATCTCTACCAGCCGCACACCTCAGCCGGCCGCGTGCCTACGGCATCCGCATATCGTTTTTACGTGGAGCAAATTGCCGCGCAAGCCACGCCGCGTGTGGAAGACCGCGCTTGGATTCGCCGCGAACTCGAGTCTGCCACAACTCCGGAAGGCGTGATGGAACGCGCCAGCCAGGTCCTTGCCGCCGTGTCACGCGGCCTCGGCATCATCGTTTCGCCGCCGCTCGCGCGCACCGTCGTCGAACACATTCGCTTCCTGCTTCTGCCCGATTCCCGCGTGCTCGTCGTGCTCGTCACCAGCGGAGGCATCACGCGCGACAAATGCATCAAACCCGCGCGCGCGTTCCTCCAGCCGGAGCTCGACCGCATCGCTGACCACTTGAATCGCCACTATCCACGCCAGACCCTCGAATCCATTTGTGCCGACCTGAAAGTGCAGCTCGCGCGCGACCGTGAGCGTTACGAAAAGCTCGCCAGCGGCGCGCTCTTGCTCTGCGATCCAAAGCTCCTCGGCGAAGACGCCGAGCGCGTGGTCTACATCGGCGGCGCCGCGCAGTTTGTTTCCGCACCGGAGTTTCAGGAGCAGGGCCAGCTCCAGGAATTGCTCAGCGCCATCGAAGAGCGCGACCGCCTTGTCACTTTGCTGAGCGGCTGCATCGAAGCGCCCGAGCCTGTCCATGTCGAGCTCGGCGTGGAAAAAATGTCCAACGCGGGCAAGCATCTGGCGCTCGTCAGCGCGCCGTACAGCCTCGGCGAGGCCGACCGCTCCGGCGAGCCTGCCCGCCTGGGCGGGCAGGGCACTCTCGGAATTCTCGGCCCCATGCGCATGCATTACGAGCGCGTCATCACCGTCGTGGCCCTGATGTCGCAATTCTTCTCGGAAGAGATGAAGGGTGAGAAGTTGCCGTGAACGCGAACCTGGGTGCGCAAGAGAGTCCGCAGGGATCACCCGGCAAAGGCTCGAAGGAAGTTGTCTTGACCTTTGTGAATGCCCTGAATCGCTCCGATTTTCAGACAGCGCGGCAATGTGTGACCGACGATCTGAAATTTGTGGGCGCGCTGGGCTCCCGTGAAGGTGCCGACGTGTATTTTCGCGACATGGAACGTTTGCAACTGAAGTATGACGTCAAAAAAGCTTTCGCAGACGGGGACGAAGTATGTCTGTTCTATGACGTAACCATGGCGGGCGTCACCGTGTTTTGCGCCGGATGGTATCAGTTGTCGGATGGGAAGATCCGCTCGTTCCGCGTGGTTTTCGATCCGCGGGCCGTTCTGGAAGCAGTTGGGAAAAACAAGTAGACCGCTTTTCGGTCAAAAAGGACAAGTTGTCGTGAGCAGGAAAGACGATCCACGCAATTCCGACACGAGCGCCGCTGAAGGCGCGAACGGCGAGGCGCAAAATGCCGTCGAAGGCCCCTCCGTAGAAAAGGTAGTCAGCGACGAACTCGAGAAGCTGGCCGCCGAAAAAGCCGATCTGAAGAACACGCTGCTTCGTCTTCAGGCCGATTTCGACAATTACCGCAAGCGAATTGACCGCGAGCGCCATCATGACCGCCATCGCGGCGCCGAACTCCTCGCCGAAAGCCTGCTGCCGGTTCTCGATGGCTTCGACCGCGCCATTTCCGCGCATCGCGACGCTGCCCACGACGAATTCCGCAAGGGCTTCGAGCTGATTCGCAAACAGATGCTCGACGTGCTCTCGAAACAGGGCCTGCAAAAAATCGAAACGGAAGGCAAGCGCTTCGACCCCAATTTCCATCACGCTATCGAGCGCGTTGAGACATCCGATCAGCCCGACGACACCGTCGTTGAAGAGCTGCAAGCCGGTTACGTCTTCCACGGCAAAGTGCTGCGTCCCGCGATGGTTCGCGTCGCCGCGAATCCCGGGGGCCACGACGCC
This sequence comes from Candidatus Acidiferrales bacterium, assembly GCA_035945715.1. GTDB lineage: Bacteria > Acidobacteriota > Terriglobia > Acidiferrales > UBA7541 > DAHUXN01. The sequence continues at coordinate 60,789 of DASYZX010000046.1, read as the reverse complement.
GCATCGAATCCAACGTCCACTTCCAGGGGGAATTGAAGCACCATGCCTTCGACTTCCAAAAACGATTACTACGAAGTTCTCGGCGTCACACGCGACGCCACTAGCGATCAGATCAAGAGCGCCTATCGCAAAGCCGCGCTCAAATGGCATCCCGATCGCAATCCGGAAAACAAGCCTGACGCCGAGCATCGCTTTCGCGAAGCCAGCGAAGCCTATAGCGTTCTCTCCGATCCGCAAAAGCGCGCCACCTATGACCGCTACGGACACGCAGGACTGAGCAATCAGGTCTTCGACGCCAGCAATTTCGGCTCGATTTTCGAGGAGTTTCAGGATGTCTTCGGCGAAATGTTCGGCTTTCAGGATATTTTCGGCGGCGGAACACGCCGTCGCGGAGGCCGTGCGCGCGCGCAGCGCGGCGCCGACATGCGCTACGACCTGAAGCTCTCCTTCGAAGACGCAGCCGCCGGCGTCAAAACCAAGCTAAAAATTCCCCGCATGGAAGATTGCGCGGCGTGCAGCGGAACTGGCGCAAAACCCGGCTCGGGCATGGAAGTCTGCCAGAGCTGCAAAGGCCACGGCCAATTGCATTATCAGCAGGGGTTTTTTGCGGTTTCCCGCACATGCCCGCACTGCCACGGCACCGGAAAAATCATCAAGGAATCCTGCGCAGAATGCCGCGGCCAGGGCCGCATCGAGCGCTCACGCACCATCGAAGTCTCGGTTCCTGCCGGAGTTGACAACGGCATGCGCCTTCGCGTCGCCGGAGAAGGCGAGCAGGGAACCAACGGCGGCGTCGCGGGCGACCTCTACATCTTCATCGAAGTGAAGGAGCACGCCTTTTTCGAGCGCCGCGGAGCAGACCTCTACTGCAACGTTCCCATCACCATTTCGCAGGCTGCGCTCGGCGACGAAATCATGGTCCCCACGATGAGCGGTGAAGAAGAGAAGCTGACCATCCCCGAAGGCACTCAGCCCGGCACGCTTTTCCGCCGCAAAGGCAAAGGCCTACCCGATCCTCACGGCGGCAAAGGCGACCTTTACGTCAACGTCCGCGTCGTGGTTCCGTCGAAGCTCACCAAAGAGCAGAAAGCGCTCTTCGAGCAGTTGCATAAGGTCGTCAAAGTCGAAAATCGTCCCGTCGAACGCTCGTCGTCGTTTTTTGACAAAGTGAAAGATATCTTCAGCTAGTTCGTTCCTGCCCGCCGCGGTGTTAGGACGGCATATCGTGGCACGGTTTCCGGTTTATCCGTTGTTGGGGGACGATGAGTTACTCGTACCTCAGCGCGACCATGGGATCGGCGCGCATCGCCCGCCGCGCCGGAATGTAACAGGCGACCAGCGCGACGACCGTGAGCACAATCGCGACGCCGATGAACGTGATGGGATCGGTGGCGCTGACCCCATAGATAATTCCCGTCATCAGTTGCGTCAATCCTGCGGCGGCAGCCAGTCCGATCGCCACGCCGAGGAGCGCAACCTTCGTGCCCTGACCCAGAACAATTCTGAGAACGTCGCGCCGCTGCGCACCGAGCGCGATGCGAATGCCGATCTCACGCGTGCGCTGCCGAGCGATGTAGGAAATGACGCCGTAAATTCCGATGCTCGACAACAACAGCGCTACTACAGCGAACGCCGCGAGCAAGATCATGGCGAAGCGGCGAGAGGCCAGGGTTTGCGAAACAATATGGTCCATCGTTTCAGGATCAAAAAGCACAGCTTTGCTGTTGAAGTCGCGGACCGCATTGCGAATCGCACCGATGATTGCATCCGGCGGGCCGGCAGTGCGCAAAATATATCCCGGTGAACTGGCGAACTGTTGAATCGTTGCGTCCGGGAGCTGCAGAACGGGCGTATAGAACTCCGAATACAGGGCGCCACTTTCATCGAGGCCGTATTGGTTGATGTGGCCGACCACGCCGACGATTTCGAACTGTCCCTTGAGGATCAGATCGAAATTGATGTGCTTGCCAATGGGATCCTGGCTGCCGAAATGTTCGCGCGCGAAATCCTCATCGACGACGCAGATTCGCGGAGAGTCGGTGTCGTCTTGCGGGCCAAGGAAGCGCCCGCGAAGAAGCGGGATGCGCATCGCTTTGAGGTAATCACGGCTCACAATCGACCATATGGCTTCGGGCATGTCATTCTCGTTGGCGGGCTTCGGCTTCTCTTCGAGCCAGAACGGCAGGCCTGAGTAATTTCCCGTCAACGGCGCTTCGTTCAGCAAGGCGACGGCGGTGACGCCGGGAACGGCGGCTACCTTGTCAGTGAGCTGGCCCAGCTCAGCGCGGATGGTAGTTGCGTTGGTGTTGACGATGGATGGCGGGAGGCCGACGCTGAAGGACAGCACATTGTGCGGGTCGAACCCCGGGTTGACGCTCCAGAGGCGGGCGAGAGTACGGATGGTGAGACCCGCGCCGATCAATAGCACGACGGCGAGAGCCATTTCCACGATGACGAAAACGCCCTGAGTGCGATAACGCCCTCCGCTCCCCCCGCGGCCGCCTTCCTTGAGCGTTTCGTGCAGGTCGGGATGCGAAGTCTTCAGCGCGGGGGCGAGCCCGAACAGAATTCCCGCGGCCAAAGAGATAACCACGGTGAATAGCAAAACGTGCGGATCGATGCGCACGTCATTCGCGCGCGGCAGAGTGCTGGGAAGAACGGCGAGTGCGGCGGTCGTTCCCCACCACGCGAGTAACAACCCAAGCGTCCCGCCGGCGACAGCCAGAAGCACGCTTTCCGCAAGCAGCTGACAGACGATGCGGCCTTGGCTGGCGCCGAGAGCGGCGCGAATCGCGAATTCGCGTGCGCGTCCGGTGGAGCGCGCGAGCAGCAAGTTGGCCACATTAGCGCAAGCGATCAGCAAGACGAAGCCTACGGCGGCGAGCAGGATCAGAAGAAGCGGCTCAATAGCCCCGACCATTTCCTGCTTAAGGGGCGTCACAGCGATACCTGTGCCTTTGTCTGCCTCCGGATAGGTGGCCGCGAGATTGCGTGCCACTCGAGCCATGTCGGCGCGCGCTCGCGCGACAGTTATGCCATCCGTGATGCGCCCAACCGCCCAGATTCCGGAGTGAATTTTGCGGTCCTGCATGAAAAAGCCTTTGTCCGCTCCGAGCGGAACGTAAACGTCGCCCGGCACAAAATTGAAGTTCGCGCAGCAAAAATAAAAACTGGCGGGGAGCACGCCGGCGATGCGGTAGTCGGTGCCGTCGAGATTCATCGTTTTGCCGATGACGTCAGGTGCGGAAGCGAATTTGGACTTCCAGAAGCCATTACTGAGAATCACCGCGGGCGGACCATTCAATTGATCTTCGGATGGCGAAAAATTGCGTCCGAGAATAGGGACGACACCGAGGGTCGGGAAGAAAGACGCGGAAACTTCCACCGAGGAGAGGCGCTGCGCATCGGTTTTGCCGGTCCAGTTGAACCCACAACACGTCTTGTATGCCGCCAGCGAGGAGAACGAGTGATTGTCGCGGAGCCAATCGAGAAAGTCTGGATAGGAAATGTTGTTGTGGGCGCCGTCCGAATACAAAGTGTCCACGCTAACGAGTTGGTTGGGATGCGGGTACGGCAGCGGATTGAGGAGCACGGCGTTCACCACAGAAAAGAGCGACGTATTCGCGCCGATGCCCAGCGCCAGTGTGAGGATCGCGACAGCGGTGAATCCCGGAGACTTGCGCAGCATGCGCAGGCCGTACCGCAAGTCCTGCCAGAGCGAATCAACAAACGTTTGCGCGTCGGCTGCTGTTACGCGTTCCTTCAAGACGGTTCGGTTGCCGAAGCGCAGGAGCGCCTCGCGCCGCGCCTCGTCCGGCGGCATCCCGGCCGCGACGTTATCGGCGGCGCGCATTTCGATGTGCGCGCTCAGTTCCGCCTCGATCTCTTTGTCCAGCTTCGAACGCTGAAATAAATTCGTGATTCGCCGAAGTGCGGACATGTTCACTCCTACGAAAGAAGCCTTAAACCCTTATTAATCAATGGGCATTCAGTGGCTTCTTTCATCCCTCGTTGTGGCTCTGAAAGAGCCATGAATTACTCGTACCTCAGCGCAACCATCGGATCGACCTTCATCGCACGCCGCGCGGGAATCCAGCATGCGAGCACGGCCACCAAAACGACAAACGCGGAAACGCCAAGGAACGTCGCAGGATCTGTTGACCGGACCCCGAACAAGAATTCCTGCAAGAGTTTGGTAACCGCCAGGGAAGCGCCTACGCCGATCCCGACGCCAACCAGCACTAAGCGCACCCCTTTCAGAAGCATCATGCGCAAAATTGCTTCAGGTTTGGCTCCTAGCGCCATGCGAACTCCGATTTCGTGCGTACGAAGCGAAACGGTGTACGCCATCACGCTGAAAATCCCCGCCATCAGAAGTCCCAACGCGATCGCCGCGAATGCGGTCAGAATGACGAATTCGAATTGCGGCGAGGAGAATATGGCGCGCTGCAGCATGGCCTCAATTGTCGCTGGATTGAGAAGCGCGAGATTGGAGTCAATGGCCCAGACGCGGGTGCGAATCGTCGGAATCAAAGAGGCCGGAGGTACCAGAGTTCCGACGAGCAGGGTATCTTCATTCGCTCCAACGAGAGTGTAGGGAATATAAGCTTGCGGCTGTGACCCCTTTCTCGGATCTCCACTGCCCACGTCTGAAACCACACCGATGATTTCGAACAACTTATCCTTGAAATTTGGAAGCTGATCGAGGACTGCAAAATGAATGCTCTGGCCAACCGCGTTATCCGCACCAAAATACTTGTGGGCGAACGTCGCGCTGATGACCGCAACTGGTCGGACCAGGTCAATATCGCCCCTCGAAAAGACTTTTCCGGACAGCAGCCGCAGGTGCAGGAGCTCAAAATACTGTTCGCTACAGAGATTGATGCGCGTCGTCCATCGCTCGGCATGAGTTTTGCCAGGGATGGTAATCTCGCTGCTAAACCCTTCAAAGGCAGGCGGACTTGACGCGAGGGCCGCTCGAGCGACCCCCGGCAAAGACTCCACTTGTTCCAGGACTTTGCGGGACGTGACGTTTTCTTGTTCCGTTTGCTGCGCCTCTGTTTGTTGCGAACTGTCTGTTTTGCTGTCACTTCGAGAGAAAGATAACTGCTCAGCAAGAATGTTGTGTGGATCGAATCCCAAATCGACGTTCTTGATATTCCAGAACGTGCGCATCATCAAACCAGCGCAAACGAGCAGGACAATCCCGAGGGACACTTCCGTAATCACCAGAGCCGAGCGTAGTTTTCCCGATCGAAGGTCGGAGCCTCTGTCATCGCCAGCGAGCCGACGTCGAACGCCGTCGCGCACCGAATGCAAAGCGGGAACAATCCCGCAAAGGATTGTGGAGAACATTGCGATGAGGAGCGCCGCTCCCAGCACCGGACCGTTCAGCGAAATGACAGCTTCCTGCGGAAATGTGTTGTACGGGATGAGCGGTACGATACCCTTTATCGCCAGCCACGCGAACAAGCACCCCACAAGGCATCCGGCCATCGCTAACAGCAAACTCTCCACGAGGAGTTGCCGAATGAGTCGTAAGCGACTTGCTCCCAGGGAGGCCCTGATCGCCATTTCCTTTTCGCGGGCCGTGGCTCGCGAAAGCAGAAGATTTGCAATATTGCTGCACGCGATCAGAAGCAGCATGAATACCGCGGCAAGGAGTGGATACATCAGTTCCTTGAATCCGCCGGTCACTCGATCAGAAAGAGAAGTCGCCGTCACGGTGAAGCGCTTCGGATAATCTGCTGGCGCGATTTTCGCGTACTGATGAGCAACTACGTTGAGATCGGCGGCGGCTGTGGAGAGACTTACTCCAGGCTTGAGGCGTCCAACGGTATAAAGGAATTGGTTCTTGAGCCCAGGTTTCGTGAGCGCCTCGGCGGGATCGACACTGAAAGGAACCCACACATCTACCCAAGCCCAGCGGAACCGCGGCGGCATGATTCCAACAAGCGTGGTGGGTACGCCATTCAGTGTGAAACTCTTTCCTACGACGTTGGGATCGCTGTTGAACTCGCCGTGCCATAGCTTATAGCCCATCACAAAAACCGGGGTAGCGCCCGGCTTCACATCGGCAGGCGCTGGCAACCGGCCCACCAGCGGCCTGATGCCAAAGAATTGAAAGGAGTTCACGCTCAGGAAATCAGCGTCAAATTGATAGGTTGCGTTGCGGGTTGTGTAGCGCTCTGGCGTGGCTCCAAAACCGCCGTATTCGCCGCTAAAGTCCTCGAAGGCTTGGCTGTGCTCGCGGAAATAGAGGAATTCCGCAACCGACAAGAACTCCCGACCTCTGCCAGGGTGGTTGAGATCGGCGATGGTGAAACTTGTTACTTGGCTGGCGTCCCGGAAAGGAAACGTATTCAGGATCACGCCATAAACGGCGCTGAAAATAAGCGTTACCGCGCCGATGCCCAGCGCCAGTGTGAGGATCGCGACAGCGGTGAATCCCGGAGACTTGCGCAGCATGCGCAGGCCGTACCGCAAGTCCTGCCACAGCGAATCGACAAACGTTTGCGCGTCGGCTGCTGTTACCCGTTCCTTTAAGACGGTTCGGTTGCCGAAGCGCAGGAGCGCCTCGCGCCGCGCCTCGTCCGGCGGCATCCCGGCCGCGACGTTATCGGCGGCGCGCATTTCGATGTGCGCGCTCAGCTCCGCCTCGATCTCTTTGTCCAGCTTCGAACGGTGAAATGAATTCGCGATTCGCCGAAGTACGGACATGGCTCACCCCTGCGCTCGCCGCAACACCGCCCGCACACCCTTCACCACCTGTTCGAAACCCTCTTCGGCCCTGCGTAATTCCTTCTGGCCCGCAGCCGTCAGCCGGTAATATTTCGCTTGGCGATTCCTCTCCGTCACCTTCCACTCCGAGCGAATCCATCCGTTCTGCTGCATGCGGTGCAAAGCGGGATAGAGCGAGCCCTCCTCGACCGACAAAAGCTCGTCCGACGCCCGCTGGATATGCAGCACGATTCCGTAGCCGTGTAGCTCCCCCATCTGCGAAAGCGTTTTCAATACGAGCAGGTCAATGCTTCCCTGAAGATCGTTTCTCGCCATTCCCTGCACCCCTAGACAACTCAGCCTCACAACCATTACGCCTAGAATTCTAGGTATGTCAAGGACTTTCTGCCCGTCGCTGAGTCTCGCGAGCCGAATCGGTTGAGAAGTGCCGAGAAAGAAGGGTGTCGGCGGCAAACGGGAACTGACCACCGGCGAACGACGCACGTCGCGCCTGTTAGGCCGTGCCGCTTTGGAAACACGGCGCGTTGTTGCCCTTTGACGTTCTAGTACTCGCGCTATAGCCTTTGCTCAGCAACCATCAAAATTTGAATTTTTGCTAGGTTCGCGGTTTCCTGCCAGGACTCGTTGGGGTCGGGACTCAACCTGCGTTCGATTGGAGGTCCTGTGAAACGCGCTTTCTTGGGAAGTCTCATTTTATGCGGTTTGCTCACTCTGACGCTGGCGTCGGGCTGCGGTTCGAGTGCCGCGCCTGTTACTGTTCAGGTCTCCGCCGCGTCTTCGCAAACCGACCAGGGCGAAACCGTCAGCATCACCGCCACCGTCATGAATGCCGGCTCCGACACCGGCGTCACGTGGAGTCTCAATGGCCCCGGCTCCCTTGGCATTACCGGCTCGGACTCGGTCACTTACGACGCTCCCGCCACCGTCACAAGCTCCCAAATGGCCACGATCACCGCCACTTCTAACGCCGACAGCACGAAGACCGGCTCCGTGCAGATCACCGTCAACCTGCCGCCGCAAGTCTCCACCACCTCGCTCGAGAGCGGCACCACCGGAACCGCATACAATCAGACACTCGCCGAAGCGGGCGGCACCTCGCCATTTAGCTGGGCGATTTCTTCCGGCGCGATTCCCACCGGGCTTTCGCTGAACTCCGGTAGCGGCGCAATCACCGGCACACCGGCCGCTGGCGGCACATGGAATTTCACCGTTCAACTAACCGACGCCGACGGCCTCGCCGTGCTCGCAGACCTCGCGCTGACCATCAATTCGAATGCTGCCGCCGGCAACCCGGTGCCCTTTGTCAGCCAGCCGCTCGTGCCTCCGTCCGCAGCTCCCGGCGGCACGGCATTCACGCTCACCGTGAACGGAACCGGCTTTCTCCCCGGCGCCACTGTGAATTTCAACGGCACGTCGCTCACGCCGCTTTCCGTCAACGCCAATCACCTGACCGTCAGCGTCCCTGCCGCCAGCATCGCCTCGGCTGCAACCGCTGCGGTCACCGTCGTCAATCCGGGCCCCGGCGGAGGCGCTTCAAATCCCGTCTATTTCCCCATCGCCACGACGGAACTGAGCGTGACTTTCGCAAACGCGACCGGCTCGCCGATTACCGCTCCCTCCGCGCCCCTTGCCGTTGTCGCCACCGACCTCAACGCCGACGGCAAAGCTGATCTCGCCGTCGAGGGTGACTCTTCTCTCGCAATTCTCTTGGGCGCTGGCGACGGCACTTTCGCGCCCGCATCCGGCTCTCCGATTTCTCTTTCTTCGCAGGCCACCGATCCGGCCGCCAACGGTCTCGTCTTCGGCGACTTCAACAATGACGGCAAAACCGATCTCGCCGTTGTGGACTCCGGCTACAGCGTCAACAACATCCCCGTCTTCCTCGGCAACGGCGACGGCACTTTCACGCCCTCGGTCGCTCCCGCCACCACGAACGACCCGAGTGGCTGCTCCATGGCGTCCGCCGACTTCAATACCGACGGCAATCTCGACTTGGCTCTCGGCAACGGCGTCTTTGGAGGCGTTTCCATTCTCCTCGGGTTCGCGGACGGCGCCTTCAATCTGGTGTCGCCCGCTCCTGTGGTTCCGAATGCCGCTGCATGTTCGATCGCTGTCGGCGATTTCAACAGTGACGGCAAACTCGACCTGGCCGTTCCCGACTCGACCGACAACAACGTCACCATCCTCCTCGGCAACGGCGACGGCACCTTCACTCAAGCCACAGGCTCGCCCATCACCGTCTCGGGCGGCCCAAGCGTTGTCTCTGTCGCCGACTTTAACGGTGACGGCAAGCTCGATCTCGTCGTCGCCAACGGCAACGCCGGAACCGTGACCATCCTCCTCGGCAACGGCGACGGCACTTTCACTCAAGCCACAGGCTCGCCCATCACCGTTGGCAACACGCCCGACGCGCTGGCCATCGGCGATTTCCTTGGCAACGGCAAACTCGATATCGCTGTCGCGAACTTCGGCGACGGCACGGTCACTTTGCTCCTCGGCAACGGCGACGGGACCTTCACTCAGGCTACAGGGTCGCCGTTTGCCGTAGGAAATGGCCCCACTGCCATTGCCATCGCCGACTTTAACGGCGACGGCCGCCTCGACCTCGCCGTCACCAACTCCACCGACGGCACGGTTTCCATCCTGCTGCAGCAGTAGTGCCGGATTAACCGCCCAGTATTCAGCATGAGAACAAAAAAAGCGGCCAGCGGTGTGATCCGCTGGCCGCTCCGTCCCCACTCAGGATCCAGTCTTACCTGTGTCCGCCACGATGGAATCCGCCACGGCCGCTGCCTCCGTGAAAGCCAGCGGACCCGCGTGAGGCGAAGCCGCGTCCGTGACCGGCCTCAACGCGACCGCGTCCGTCAAAGTCTCGCTCGCGCCCAACGAATCCCCGGTCGAATCCTCGGTCGACAAATCGCGGCCCTACAAAAGGACGCCCAACAAACACCGGTCCCCGATGGAACCACGGCCCCGCGCCAATGAACACGCCGTTCACAAACCACTGCGGTCCGTAATAGCCCACGGGCGCGCATGCGTAGGGATAATCAGGATAGTATCCATACGCGCATACGGGCGGTGCGCCGTATGCCGGACCGATGCCAATTCCTACGCCCACGCGCACCTGAGCGCTTGCCGTGCTCGCCACGGCACCAGCGAAAACCACCAAAAGTCCAACCAACGCAGCGTATTTGAGATATCGCATGGTAACCTCCTGCCGGTTCTGCGCTCGCCTCATCTCCCTCGCGCTCCGGCCAACAACACCATGACTATGGCAAGGCCCATGCCAAATCCGAGCTTTCCCGCCGCTCTTCCAACAGCCCTGTAATCAGCAGGTTAGAAAATGTGCCGTGCTGGAGATCCCGCGGCCGCGCTCGCTTATGGCCGTCTGCCACCACCGCACCGCTCGAATTCAGCCATGGTGGGGTTGGTTGCGCACAGCTCCGCCTGACCGGCGGAGCTGCAAGCCACAAGACTCGTTCTACGCGTTGTTCGTGAGGAGTTTCTTCGATGCAAGACCAAGGCCGAGCAGCTCGCTTCCCAGCGGCACCAGGCTCGACGGCTCCGGCGTCGGCACGAGATCATATTGCCTCTTATGCTCAATTGTCAGTTAACGCCATGGTATACAAGTGTCGGAAGCCGCGAAAACGCCTTCCTGGGTTTTTATGAGGTGCTTAATGAAGAGGCCCCTGTTTCCCGCATCGAAACAAAGACGCCCCACCGGGGAAAGGCGGGGCGTAAGGTGGAACGAAATAACTCGGGGTTGAATGATGCTAAGTGCAGGTGCGCGCCGCGGCCGTCAGGTCTTCACCGTATGCGGGGGTTCCCTGATACCCTACTGGACACAACGGATAGCTGGCCTCGCGACGCGGCGAATCGGATCAGTGCAAAACGATCGTCATTCAGGTTCGAGCGCCATCGCAGCGTTAACGAAAGGAGTCGACATCGCTCATGACCGAGGCGACAAAAGGCTAATTGGTGTGGAAAACTCCAGTCGCAGAGGGTTAAGCTGCCGGGTGCCCGGCCCTTTCGCTTTTTACGTGCTTTATAAACTCTAATGGCCGAAACCATGAAGAACTGGACATCGATGCAACTTGCACAAAACATAAAGACCGCAGCCGTTTCCTTCTAATCGGGACAGATATGCGGTTTTTCCCGAATCACTCAGAACTACCCGGTGAAAACTCGTGAGGCGGCGATTCTTCGTGGACAAATTCGAAGCCGGGCGCGCCTTGCTTCAGGGCGAAGGGGCGCAGCATCTTGGACGCGTCCTCCGCGCGGAGCCGGGCCAACTCTACGAACTCAGCGACGGATCCGAAGTGTGGCTTGCGCGCGTCGAAACGGTTTCCGGCGCGCGCGGCGGCGCAATTGAGTTTGCGCTCACCGAAAGAATTGCGGTGCAGGATTTTCCGCTGCGAATCACCCTGCTCCTCTCCATCGTAAAATTCGATCGCATGGAATGGTGTCTGGAAAAAGTCACGGAATTGGGAGTCAGCGAAATTGTGCCGCTCGCAGCCGCGCGAACGGAAAAGGGACTGGTGCTCGCGGCGGCAAAACGCGCCAATCGCTGGGAAAGAATATTGCTGGAATCGGCCCAGCAATCGCGAAGATTGCGCCCGCCAGTATTAGCTGCGATTGAAAAACCTCAAGCTGCATTCTCATCGGCCCGCGAAGGTCGGAAGATCATTTTTTCAGAACGCGCGGGTGCCCCTCGGCTGCGGGAGATTCTTCACGCCGCATCCGTTCAGGAGATTTGCGTCGCGATTGGACCCGAGGGCGGTTGGACCGACGCGGAATTTTCCGCCGCAGAGAAACATGGATTCCGCGAAGCGTCGCTCGGCCGCGAAATCCTCCGCACGGAGACTGCCGTCATCGCAGCGCTGGCCGTCGCGCGCTACGCATGGGATGAACAAAATGTCAGCGAGCGTCAGCCGTTCGGCGCTACGGGTTGAGGCGGCCGTGAGTGTAGTGAAATTCGTGTTTGGCTTCGTCGTAGTCGTGCATTTTCGGCAGCACGGGAACGCGGCAATTCCGGCAGCCGCGCCGGTAGTGCGCGACAAATTCCGATTCGAAGGTGCGCACGATGCTGGGAATAATCAGCGAATGTTCGGTGGGCAGGAAGCAGCGGTTTCCGCGCGGCGCATTTGTCGAGGAATGAAGAATCGCTTCGAGATCGATTTCATCGCCCGTGCCGTTGATTAATTTTTCCAGGCGGTGCGTGGCCTCGTACGTTCCTTCTTTGCAGGAGCGGCACTGGCCGCAGGATTCGATCCACAGAAATTTCGAAAAGACGTATGCGATCTGCACCATGCAATTCGAATCGTCATAAACCATGAAGCCAGCGGAACCCAGACCCGAGCCGGCATTGCGCATGGAACCAAAATCGAGCGGCGTGTCGATTCCCTCGGGATAAAGTCCCGCGCTGGCGACGCCGGAAAAAATTGCCTTAAGTTTTCGTCCGGGCTTCAACCCGCCGCCGGATGTTTCGATCAACTGCCGCATGGTGGTGCCCATCGGCAATTCGTAGAGTCCTTCGCGCTCGACGTCGCCGGACAGCGTGAAGATGGTGTGGCCCGGCGTATCCGCCGTGCCCATCGAACGGAACCAGTCGCCGCCGTTGCGAACAATGTGCGTGACGCTGGACATGGTTTCGCAATTGTTTACGAGCGTCGGATTCGTTTGACCGGGAATGCAGGAAGGATAGCCGGCGAAAAGTCCGAGCACATACGGCGGAAAATCCATTTCGCGCGGCATGGCTTCGCGGCCTTCAATCACTTCGAGCATGGCTTTTTCTTCGCCGAGCAGATAATCTTCGGGGCCGTAGACAAACTCGATGGGGATCTCGCCCAAGGCATTTCGCGCAGTCATTTCCTTGTGCGCTTGCGCCGTGCGCGCAATGGCTTCGTCGAACGTATGCTTCATGGCGATGAAAGCTTTTCGTGCTTTCATCACGTGAGCGGCGATGGCCACGCCTTCGAGAAGCTGATACGGGTTGCGGCGCATGAGCATGCGGTCTTTGAATGTGCCGGGCTCGCCTTCGGTCGCATTGCAGGCGACATATTTTGTGGGGCAAGGATCGCTGGCGATGCTGTTCCACTTAATTGCGACCGGGAAACCCGCGCCGCCGCGGCCGCGCAATCCGGATTTCTTGATTTCGGTAATGACCGTTTCGCGGGGCATCGAATAGGCTTTCTTGAGCGCCTGAAGGCCTCCGATGGCGACATATTCGTCGAGGGATTGAAGCGGTTTGTCCGGGAGAAGGTAATTCCTGCCGTTCGGCGAGGCCTGGCTGGTTTCCATCCGCTTTCTTTCTCCTGTAGGATCGTATGAATGCAAGCGGGTACGATAATACGAGCCGCGCGGGCATTCAACCGAATGCGAACGCACGACCGCAACAACGAATCGTAGCATAGACCCGCGAAGGCGGCGAGCAGCGAAGAAAAAAATGCGGATCGCTCTGCAACGAGATGGCGGCGGTGAACGTCAGATATATATTGAAGCGAAGTGGTGCCGGTCGATTCCTCAGGATTGACTGGTGGAGGAGTCTCTGCAGGCATTCTCGCAGTAATCCCGGTGAAGTGGCCAGGGGTGTTCGCTGCGATATGGGTTGACCGAGGTTGCGGAACGATCGCGCGAAAGAGCGAAGAAGGAGCGGAGTCTACGTCCAAGGGAAAATGAACCTATCCTCGAAGCTGATCGCGGTTGGTTTTTCGTTAACGCTGTTGAGTTTAGCGGGGTGCACCGAGCATGCCGCTCCGCCCCCGCCGGCTGTCGTCGTCCCGGTGATGGTTGCGAAGGCAGTGAAAAAGTCCATTCCCGTGCAGCTGCAGGCGATCGGCGCGGGCCAAGCGTATTCGACGGTTTCGATTGAATCGCAAGTGGCGGGAATCGTGAGCGGGGTGCATTACACGCAGGGGCAATTCGTGAAGAAAGGCGACTTGCTCGTGAGCCTGGATGACCGGCCGTTTCAAGCAGCGCTGCAGCTTGCACAAGCGAATCTAACGAAGGACAAGGCAAACGAAGCGCTGGCGGACGTCGAAGCGGAACGCTATCAGAAGCTGTACGCTTCGGGCGTGGTGCCCAAGGAGCAGTTGGACCAACAGGTGGCAACGGCTGCAGCGGACAAAGCGGCGGTCGAAGCGGACGAAGCGACGGTGGAGACGGCGAGGTTGAATGTTTCCTTCTGTTCGATCTATGCGCCGATCAATGGAAGGACGGGGGCGCAGCTTGTATATCCCGGTACCGTCGTGAAGGCCGATGATGTTCCGGTGCTGGCGGTGATCAATCAAATTTCGCCGATTTATGTGACTTTTTCGGTGGCGCAGCAATACCTGGCCGAGATCAAGAGTTACATGGCAAAAGGGCGGCTGGTAATTCAAGCGACTCCTTCGGACGATCCGAAGGCGGAAAACGGCTACTTGAGCTTCGTAAACAACACAGTGGACGCGAACACCGGAACAATCCAGCTGAACGGGACATTTGCAAACTCCGATTTGCGATTGTGGCCGGGAGAATTTGTGACCGTGACGCTGCGGCTTTCCGAAGAGCAGAATGCGACGGTAGTGCCGTCGCAAGCGGTGATGACCGGGCAGCAGGGAGATTATTTGTTTGTGGTGACTCCGCAAATGACCGTGAATTTGCGGGACGTGAAAGTGACGCGAACGGTGGACGGGCAATCGGTGATTGCCGACGGCGTGAAACCGGGAGAAACCGTGGTGACGGACGGACAAGTACGGTTGATTGACGGGTCAAAAATTTCAATCAAGACCGCGCTCTAGGAAAGAACAAAGACGGAAATGCAGATCGCAGAACATTTCATCAAGCGGCCGGTGATGACGTGCCTGGTGATGGGGGCGGTGCTGATTTTTGGGGTGGTCGCTTACCGGAATCTGGCGGTCAGCGACTTGCCGAACGTAGATTTCCCGTCCATCACCGTTTCTGCGAATCTGTCCGGAGCCAGTCCGGAAACGATGGCATCCTCGATCGCCACGCCGCTCGAGAAGCAGTTCACCACGATTCCTGGCCTGGATTCGATGAACTCGACCAGCGCGCTCGGCAGCACGCAAATCACGCTGCAATTTGATCTGAGCCGCAACATTGATGGCGCAGCGCAGGACGTGCAGGCGGCGATCACGGCGGCGGCAAATCAATTGCCGCCGAACATGCCGACACCTCCGACGTTCCGGAAAGTGAATCCCGCGGACCAGCCGGTTCTGTTTCTGGGTGCAACTTCGCCGACGCTACCGCTTTCCGAAGTGGATCAGTATGCCGAGACGCTGCTGGGCAATCAGATTTCGATGGTCAGCGGCGTAGCGCAGGTTTCCGTTTACGGCTCGACGCCGTACGCGGTGCGGATTCAGCTCGACCCGAAGGAACTGGCGAGCCGCCAGATTGGCATCGACGAAGCAGCGCAGGCGGTCGAGAGCGCAAACGTGAACATGCCCACGGGCACGCTGTATGGGGCGCATAAAGCGTTTACGGTTCACGCCAACGGCCAAATGATGAGCGCGGCGCCGTACCGCCAACTCATCGTAGCGTATCGTAACGGCGCGCCGGTGAGGCTGGACGAGATTGGCCATGTGTACGACAGCATTCAGGACACAAAGCTAGCGAACTGGATCAATAGCGTTCCCGGAGTCATCCTGGCAATCCAGAAGCAACCAGGCACAAACACAATCGAAATCGACAACGCTATCAAAAAACTGCTCCCGGGCTTTGAGGCGATCATGCCGCCGTCGATGATTCTGACGATCGAGCATGACCGGTCGATTTCGATCAATCAATCGGTGAACGACGTTAAGTTCACGCTGCTGCTCGCGATTTTCCTGGTCATCTTAGTGATTTTTCTTTTCCTGCGGAATGCGTGGGCGACCATCATTCCCAGCCTGGCGCTGCCGATGTCGATCATCGGCACATTCGCCGTGATGTATCTGCTGAATTACACGGTGGACAACTTATCGCTGCTGGCGCTGACGCTATCGGTCGGCTTCGTGGTGGACGACGCCATCGTAATGCTGGAAAACATCGTCCGGCACATGGAGAACGGCGAGGGAGTGCTGGAAGCGTCGCTGAGCGGCTCGCGAGAAATTGGATTCACGATTGTTTCGATGACGTTGTCGCTGGCGGCGGTGTTTTTGCCGGTGTTTTTCATGGCGGGAATTCTGGGACGGCTGCTGCATGAATTTGCGGTGGTGATTATTTCGGCGATTCTGGTTTCGGGATTCGTGTCGCTCACACTGACGCCGATGCTTTGCAGCCGGTTCCTGCGGCCCCACACGGGAGAGCAGGAGCATGGAAGGATGTACAACGCGCTGGAAGGGATGTTTGACAAGTCACTGCGCGGATACGATGTGACGCTTCGCTGGTCGATGAGACACCGCGTGACGGTGATGGGAATCGGCGTCGCGCTGCTGTTCGCGACAGCGTGGCAATTCGTCGTGATTCCCAAGGGATTTTTGCCGGATGAAGATCAGGACGAAGTGGCAGGCTTTGCCGAGGCGGTGCAAGGCATTTCGTTCGATGCGATGAAAGCGCATCAGCAGAGAGTGAACGAGATCGTGAAGGCCGATCCCAACTCGAAGCAGTTCTTCTCGAGCATTCAAGCGTCCGGGACTTCGGGGCTGAATATCGGGCGCTTCTACGATCATCTGTATAGCCGGCCCGATCGGCCCTGGACGGACAGCCCGACATACGAGCATCTGAACGCGAAATATGGCGGCGTCCCCGTAATCGGCTCCCTGGTGCGCGCGACTCGGCCGGTTTTTGAGCGTCACATGACGATTGCCGACGTTATTCACGAGATGGAGCCGAAGCTGAACAGCATTCCTGGCCTGCGAGTCTATTTGCAGAATCCGCCATCGATACGCATCGGGGGGCAGCTAACGAAGAGTCTGTATCAGTACACGTTGGTCAGTCCGGACACCGATCAGCTGTACAAATATGCGCAGATCATGAACGACAAGATGAAAACGCTGCCCGGTGTGACCGACGTGACGACGGATCTGCAGATCAAGAGTCCGCAGGTGGATATTCACATCGACCGGGACAAGGCCCTGGCGCTGGGGGTGACTCCGCAGCAGATCGAAGATGCTCTGAACACGGCTTACGGGCAGCGGTGGATCTCGACGATTTACGCGCCGACCAACGAGTACTGGGTGATCATGGAGCTCGAGCCTCAGTACCAGGAAGATCCGCAGATGCTGTCGTATTTGTATGTCCGCTCGTCAGGCGGCCAGCTGGTCCCGCTGAACGCGGTGTCGAGCGTGGGCACGAGTTTGGGGCCGCTCACGGTGAATCACTTGGGGCAAATGCCTTCGGTGACCGTTTCCTTCGACCTGGCTCCGGGTGTTGCACTGGGACAGGCGGTGACGGAGATTCAGAATTTGGCGTCGAATATCTTGCCGCTGACGATCACCGGGAGTTTCCAGGGAACCGCGCAAGCCTTCCAGCAGTCACTGACCGGGCTTGGGCTGCTGCTGGTGATGGCGATTTTGGTGATTTACATCGTGCTGGGGATTCTGTACGAGAGCTTTATTCACCCGATTACGATTCTTTCGGGATTGCCGGCGGCGGCGTTTGGCGCGCTGGGGACGCTGATGCTGTTTCACATGCAGCTGGACCTGTTCGGGTTCGTGGGAATCATCATGCTGATCGGCATTGTGAAGAAAAACGCGATCATGATGGTGGACTTTGCGATTGAGTTGGAGAAGGCCGGACACATCACGCCGGCGGAAGCGGCGGTGCAAGGCTGCCTGATCCGGTTCCGGCCGATCATGATGACGACCATGGCGGCGATCATGGGCACAATGCCGATCGCACTGGGGACCGGCGCAGGCGCGGATTCGAGGCGGCCGCTGGGCATGTCGGTTGTTGGCGGGTTGATTTTTGCGCAGATTGTGACGCTGTACCTGACGCCGGTGTTCTACACCTATATGGACTCGTTCCAGAGCTGGCTCGGACGCAAGGGCCACAAGAGGGAACTGAGCGAGGGGGGACGGCTGGCGGAGGAAGGTTTGCTGGTTTCCCATGCGAAGCGGGTGACCGAGATTTAGATTCCTTCCGGGCCGCATACCTCAACGTTTGCCGTTGCTTCAGTGTTCTGCTCCGGTGGCGGAGTTCCAAACGGGACCGGAAGCCTCTATTCATCTCGGACTTAGTACCATTGACCGGGGAGAATCGGGGCATTAGTATTGGGTAGCGTGTTGTGGCGTCAGCGGGGGAGCAGCGCCTAAGATTCACATTATGTGTATCTTAAGGGGACTCCGATGACTAACGATAGTCAGAATCCTGCCGTTATTCCCTTGGACAACAAAATGCTTAGCAGACGGCGTGCGCCGCGGCTGAACTCGCGCGTACCGGTTACGATCGAATGGCGGGATGGGTTAAAAGGGAGAGACTGCCAGGCAGAAGCGCGGACGCGCGTTGTGAACTTCTACGGATGCCTGTTGGTGGCCGACCGACCAATGGTGATGGAGCAGAAGCTTGTGCTCACCAATCTGACAAGTCAGCAGAGGATCGGGGGAGTGGTGGTATATCGCGGCAACAAAGGGCCAGACGGGTGGGAGGTGGGCGTGGAGTTGACGCGTCCGAGAACGGATTTTTGGGGAGTCGAGTTGTAGCCGCAAGCGCACGAGATGCCTCAGAGCGAAATTTTCCGAAACAACCGTTTACACTCCACTTCACAAAAGAATGCAGAAATGGGCGCTGAGGGAGGCGCGCAAGCCGCTCCGCATAGCGAGCGAAGGCGCAGCCAGCGCGTGGTATTGCGCGTGCCGGTGAGACTGCATCTGGCGATGGAAGGGAAGCCGGATGTGATCGCGGCGTTCACGGCGAGTTTGAACGTTCACGGAGCGCTGCTGCTGTGTCCCGAGAATTTTCTGGAGGGCCAGCGATTTGTCCTGGAACACGGGCTGTCGCGCGAGCGAATCGGGTGTCGCGTGGCGCGAAAACCGCAGGCGGCTCCCGGCGGATTTCAGGTGCCGGTGGAGTTTGACAAAGCCGCGCCGGGGTTCTGGCACATCACGTTTCCGCCCGCCGATTGGAAAGCAGTGGAAAGCTAGAGCCGGCCGGAATTAGCCGGTGGGGTGCACGAAGGGAATCTGATCGAGGTCGAGATTCCCGCCAGAGAGAATTATGCCGATGCGTTTGCCGCGCGCGGAGATTTTGTTGTGAAGGACGATACCCGCGGAAACCGCTCCGGAGGGTTCGACAATGAGCTTCAGGCGCTCCCAAACCAGGCGCATGGCGGCGAGAATTTCTTTCTCGGTGACCAAAGCGATTTCGTCCACGTGCTGGCGAAGAATTGAAAAAGTGAGCGGGCACAGAACGGCGCGAAGGCCGTCGGCGATGGTTTGCGTCCGTGCGGCGGGCTCGATTTTTCCGGAGGCGAGGGAGCGGCAGGCATCGTCGGCGTTTTTTGGTTCGGCGCCGATGACGCGAATCTGCGGGCGCAAGGATTTCGAGGCAATTGCTGTGCCGCTCAGAAGGCCCCCGCCGCTGACAGGCGAAATGACGATGTCGAGGTCGGGAACGTCCTCGAGCAGTTCGAGCGCGGCGGTTCCCTGGCCGGCGATCACGCGTGCGTTGTTGTAGGGATGAATGAGAATCGCGCCGGTTTTCTCCTGCAATGCTTTGCAGGCGGCGTCGCGCGAAGCCATGTCGTATTCGCATTCGGTGACGCGGCCGCCATACGCTTCAACGGCCTGGCGCTTGGCGCGTGGCGCCGCGCCGGGCATCACAATCCAGGCAGGGATTCCACGGCGACGTGCAGCGAGCGAGATCGCAGCGCCATGATTGCCGGAAGATACGGTGACGATGCCGCGTTTGGCTTCTTCGCCGGTGAGCGAAAAGACTGCGTTCGTGGCGCCGCGAAATTTGAACGAGCCGGTTTTCTGCAGATTCTCGCACTTGAAGAAGAGATTGGCGCCGGTCATGGCGTCGAGCGATTCGGAAGTAAATACGGGCGTGCGATGAATTTGCGCGCGAATGCGCTCGTGCGCCTCGCGAATGGTCTGCAAATCAGGCGCGGTTGCGGTGACGGTCTGGTCCGTTTGGGTGGTGGCCATGGACGGAATTATTGCACGTTTGCGGCGCGGCGGCGAACGGCGAATGGAAGCGACAGGGAACGGAAGACGAAGCGCAAGGGCGCGCAGCTTCTCCGCGTACTCGGAGTTGCTCTTGCCGGGCGCGAAGAAAACACGCCCCGGTCGATGCAACCATCCGGAGCGGTTGGACATTCTAGTCCTCGGTAAGCGGGGCGCGTGGAATGCCGGGTTGCGATGGTTGGCGCAAGTTTATGGGCTGCGGGGCATTGCTCGCGATGGTGAGCGCGGGAGCGGTAAGTGCGCGAGCTGCCCGGCCGGCAATGCCGCAACCGCATTCTCCAAGACACGACTCGCCACAACCGGGATCCTCGCTCACGCAACCGTATGCTTCAAAGCAGAGCGCGCCGCAGCAGAGCGCAAAGACTCCTTCGCCGGCGGGCACGATTCACACGCAAGTGAATGAAATCACAACGCCGGTGACGGTGGAGGACAAGAAAGGGAATTTTCTTCTCGGCCTGACCCAAGATGAGTTTCACGTGTACGACAACGGCGCGGAACAGCAGATCAACCGCTGGGGGATGGACGATCATCATCTGGCGCTGGCTCTGGTGGTCGAGACAAGCTCGCACGTCGGCATGATGGCGAAACAGATTCATGGCGCGGGGATTGTGTTCACCGACATGGTGATGGCGCTGAGCGGGGAAGCGGCGGTAATCAGTTATGGAGATGCGGTGGACGTGCGACAGGCGTTCACGAACGATCACGACGCGGTCGAAAAGGCGGTCAAGGGTTTGCCGTTCAAAGACGACGGGATGCGTTTGTACGACGGGATGTGGCAGGGCGCGATGATGCTCGAAAAACAGCCGGACGATTCGCATCGCGTGCTGCTGGTGATTGGAGAAGCGCAGGATGGAGGGAGCAAGCACAAGCTCGACGACATCCTCGCGCAGGCGCAGAGAGCAAATATCACCATCTACACGATTGGACTGAGTACGACTGCGGCGGATTTGCGGGCCGATCCAGTGCCGCACAGTCCGGATGATGATTTGGGCGTCACTTCAGGAGGCAATCCGGTTCCACAGGCCGCGACGACGACGCCACTGGGAGTAGGCGGCGACGTATGTCTTTTGTGTGTGGCCGTGTTCTTGGTGCAACGCGCGACGCACGAAAAGAAAAACCATGCGATGGCGGTTGCGGTACAGTCCACGGGAGGGGCGTATTATCACCCGTTCAAGGACCGCAATATTCAGTATGCACTCAATGCGATCGGCAATGAGCTGCATTCGCAGTACGTTTTGAGCTATCAACTGCAAGGAGCGGCGCAGCCGGGCATTCACGAGATTGAGGTGAGAGTTGACCGGCCGCATGTTGTGGTGCGCGCACGATTGGGTTACTACCTTGCGCCGCCACCCCGCAAAACCGCGCCCGCAAACTAACGCGCGGCGGGGACGGTGAAGGTGACTTTGCCGGCGGCGGTGTTTTCAAATTGATCGAAGACGCGCACGGCAACGGTGTGCTCGCCGGGAGTCAAATGGCGCAGGACGACATCGTAATTCTCCGACGGAGCGTCGGTAAGCTGGCCGGTCGGAAACACTGTTTGCCATTCGCCGGCATCCAGACTGTAGGAAGTACGCGCGATGGCGGCGCCGGAGTCGTGCGCGGTGAAATGAACGCGCCAGTCGCCGCTGGACTGTTCGGCGCGAATGTTCTCGACAGTGGGCGGAGTGTTGTCCACCTGGAAGCGGTCGCTTTCCATTTCTGTGGTGAGTGCCTGATCGGCGGGATTGGAACGTGCGTCAGAAGCGACGAGCTTCAGATAATAGGCGCCGTCTGGCATCGAAGTGGTGTCCCAGGAGTAGAAGTCTTCGTCAATCTTGTCCTTGAGCAGCTTCCAGTCCGTTTCGCCTTCGCCGCGATAGTAGAGGGAATATGCGAGTTCGTCGTCGTTGTCGTCATGCGCGGTCCAGACGACGGTTTGATAGCCCTTCGCCAAAAAACCTTGTGGCGGGGAGGAGAAGCGACCACCACGCTGCTGTCCCTGGACGAACACGG
The DNA here is from genome assembly GCA_035945715.1 of Candidatus Acidiferrales bacterium. Taxonomy (GTDB): domain Bacteria; phylum Acidobacteriota; class Terriglobia; order Acidiferrales; family UBA7541; genus DAHUXN01. The sequence goes on along the minus strand of DASYZX010000046.1, from coordinate 38,953 downwards.
TGAAGGCTTCCGGCTCTTCGCGCGTGGTGCGCGGTTCTCTTAAGGGAACGACCGATGGGGTTTGCGATGGACCGGGGTTTCCCCCAAAGCTCTGCGCGCGGATGCCGGGGTCTTGCACGGCGATGCCGTCAATGACGGGAGCGACGTTCTTCCGCAAGTATGCGAGTTTCACCCAGGAAAGCGTCGGCTGGTTCTGGCCACTGGAAGGGTGGAAAAGCGCCTTCCACTGCACGAATCGCGCGGGAGGGCAATCGACGCTCGCTCCGGTCGCGGTGTAGGGGCCGGACCACGCGCTCCAGTAATCGTCGGGCTCTGAAGTGTTGCCCGAGCGAACGTAGAATTCGATCTTGCCAGCGCCGCCGTTTTCGCCCCACCACGTGAGATTTCCCCAGCGGGAATAGATCTTGGCGTCGAAAGGATCGGACTCGAACGTTCCTTCCGAGGCATAAGACGGGCCGAGGGCAAAGATTTTTCCGGGATTTGCCGTTGCTGCGTAGACGATGCGGTCGGGCCCGGGTATCAGCGCAGTGACTTGCGCGGCATCAGAACCCGCAAGAGAGGAAAACAAGCGCTGATCATCCAGCTGGATGATGTCGCCGTGGTTTCCGGTGCCAAGCAGCAAGTGATGCTGCGGCGAAAAGCCGAGCGCATAGACGACGTCCTGCGAAGAGGACCAAAGCGATTCCGGCGAGCCGTCGGAAGCGATGCGGTAAACCTCGCTGCCTCCGGTTGGATTTAGAAACGCGGGGAACCCGATGGCGTTCCCTGACGCGGCGGCAATGGCTGCGTTAGGAGTCGCCTGCTCGTTCCCGGGACGAGCTGTTGCATTGCGTGCGGCCAACATCGCCGCCAGTTCGGCGGCGTTGGAGCTTTGTTGAACGCCGGTGCGCGGGGCGCGGGCGGACTTGTTGCCGACAGAAGCGACGTAGATGTTGCCGTCAGGATCGGTCGAAATTGCGGTGACTTCCTTTTTGTCGGTCTCGTAGATGACGAAGGCCTTGCCAGCCTCGGGAATGCCGGCGGGGCGCGAATTCACAGGAACGCGAATGACGAGGCCGCTGGGGTCCGTCCCGATGAGTAAATTGCCGTGCGAGTCGAATGCGAGAGAGCGGGCGTGGGTTTCGTCGCTCTTGTAGAAGAGTTTTCCCGTGCCGTCGGGCGCAACGGCGAAGACCTGGCCAGTGTCGCCGGTGGCGACGAACAGCGTGCCTGCAGAGTCGAAGGCCAGGGCCCAAATATATTTGGCTTTAGGATCGAAGAAAACAGTGTGCTGGCCGTCCGGCGTGACCTTGTAGACTTTGCCGTCGGGAGAAGTTCCCACGTACAGATTATCCTGCTTGTCGATGGCGAGGGCTTGCGCTTCGAGCTCGCTCGACTCGAATACGGTGGCCGGCTTCTGCGTGCTGTTGACGCGCACGACTTTTGCATCGGAGCCGCCGGCGGCGTACAGACGCCCTTTGGAATCGATCACCAGGGCCCAGACGTAGGCGAGTGCCGGATCGGCAAAGGGCTTGAACTCGGGAGCGGGCGTGAGCGTCCCATCGCTGCGGAGGGCGACGCCTTTGTGCGTACCCTTGTCGAATTCTTCAAATGTGGACTGCTGCCAGAAACGCGTGTGTTCGGCGCGCGCTACGACGGCCGAGAGAAGTACGGCCGAAAAAATGCAGAGGAATGTGAATCGCCGCATGGATTGTCTCGCAATCTTTTTGAATGTTGGGATCACTTGACTGTGACAGACAGATACTGTCGGCCTGAAATGACCTGGGTCATCGGAACAGAATGCTCGCCGATTTCGGATTGGTACAGCAACTGCGCACCTCCGGGCATGCGGCGCTGATCCAGGACGTTGATTTCGGATGCGGGAACATTCGGGAGTTCCTTGTCTTCAACGAGAAGCGTGGGAGCGTTTTCCCATAGCGTGATGTAGAGCCGGTCGTTTTGGCGTTCGCGATTGAGGATGCGGATCAGCTCGTCGAGGCCTTGCAGGTTTGCTTCGCCCTGACCCGGGAAAAGCTCGCGCATGCGATTGAGCGACTCCGCGTCGCTGACGAGGACCTGAAGGTTGCCGCGCGCTGCTTGCGGGGGAATGGTGACAGGCACTTCCTGAATGAATGGAGCGCCGCGATAGGGATGGAGGAGAACCTTGATGTTAATGGTTTGTCCGGGGTGGACCTCGCTGCTATCGGCCCATGCGCCGTCAATCGTGGACCAGCGACTCTCGGGCATGCTGTTCACGTTGATGGTGACGTTCTGGACCTTGGGCACTTCGTAGGGATTTGTGTAAATGCGCGCGAAGGCGGACTCAACGGCAATGGCCAGCGGATAGCCGTCCGGAAGGGGAGTATCCGAGGGAACGAACATGCCGCGCAAATCCACAGAGGGATGTCCGGTGATGCCAATTTCGCCGTCGAGCCGGAGGGTGGTGCCGTCGGTGAAGGCGGTGTTTGTCACCAGGCCGTTGTAAGCGGAGAGGGCCACGAGCAGCGGCGTGAGCTTGGGATCCTCGACGACGTTGAAATGAAAATGGCGCTGCTGCGTTGAGGTGGTGACATTCACAGTCACCGGAATCATTTTCGGGCCGGGGCCGAGCTGTCCCACGACGCCCGTGATCGTATCTTGTTTGAATGTTCCGATCACGCCGCCGGTGTTCATGATTTTCGTGGACTCCCGCAGAGAAGCCAGCGTGGCGACGACGTATGCGCGAGTCATGGGTATGGAAACTGAGCCGAAACCGTTGAACGGATGACCGCAGACAAATACGCGGCCGTGGATGATGGCTGTTACCGTGCATCCGGCGTAGGCGGACATGTCCCCGGAGACCAGCTGCATGCCGACCATGTCGCCTGGTTTGAGTTGCGCGTCTTCAGCGCTGGGCGGGACGGTTCCTCCCGCCATGGTGGAAAGCCCATAGGACTGGAAGTCCGAGGAAAAACGCGACAGCGTCTGCGGCAAAACGCCCGACAAAACGAGGGGAGTCTCAATCGGGACGAGAAACTGATTGCCGCCGAGCGCGACCTTTTGTGGCAAGTCGAAGGGCGCGTTCTGACTGGCGGTTTGGCTCGTGGCGGGCATGGAAGTGCCGGCTTCGACGACGGGCTCCATCGCATTTTGAATGTCGAGCATGTTTTGGATGGGAGTGACGCCGGCGATGGGATCTTTCGGGAAGTCCCCGATCTGCAAAGAAATAGCTCCAGCGAGCTTGCCGTTGAAATAGACGGGGCTGCCGCTCATCCCGGCCACAACGCCCGTTTTGGCGACCTCGGCTCCCGAGAGTTCGACGAGGATAATATCCTGCTTGGGGCCCATCGCATCGCTGAGCACGCCCAAAACGGTGACCTGCATCTGCTCGATCTGGTCGCCGCTGAAAATCGTGTAGGCCACACCCTTCATACCCGGATGGATGTCGCTCAGCGGCAGAATATCGGGGTTGTCGGCAGCGTTGAGGGGCAGCGAGAAGAGCAGAGTCAGAGCTGCTAGAAGCAAAAGGCTGGATCGAAGACGCATAAGACTTTTCATATTAACCCGCACGATTGCGCGGCGCAATGCCGTTACGCTCTGGCGATTCCATGGCAACGACAGTCTTGCGCGGCGTTCCTCGTGGAGGCGCATTTATTTGACACCGAAGCGGGGCGCAAGGTTGTTTCCGGCTGGCATGCTAAGATTTTAGCGATGGCAAAAAAGCGCATCCGTCCGGCGCAAGCGTTTCGTGGCGTGTTGACCTTGCCCGGCGATAAGTCAATCTCGCATCGGAGCGCGATTTTGGCGGCGTTGGCTGAGGGCCGGAGCGAGATCTTCAATTATTCGCCTGCGGCGGACTGCGAGAGCACGCTGCGGTGCCTGCGAGGCCTTGGCGTAAACATCGAGGAGAAGGGAAGCAGCGTCATCGTCGAGGGCAAGGGCCTGACGGGCTGGGCGAAGCCGAGGAAGTCGCTCGATGCCGGGAACAGCGGCACAACCATGCGGCTGCTTGCGGGTGCGCTCGCCGGTCAGAGATTCCGGTCGGAACTGACGGGAGACAATTCGCTGCGCCGGAGGCCCATGCGGCGGGTAATGGAGCCGCTGCGGCAAATGGGTGCCAAGATCGAAGCACGCGAAGATGAATTTGCACCGCTCAAAATCGAAGGCGGCGCGCTGCGGGCAATCGAATACGCGCCGAAGGTTGCCAGCGCGCAGGTGAAATCGGCGGTATTGCTGGCCGGGCTGTTCGCGGACGGCGAAACCGTGGTGCACGAACCTGTGCACACGCGGGACCACACAGAACTGGCGTTGCGTGAAATGGGCGCGGCGATCACGCGAAAAGACGGCGCGGTGCGGCTGGAAGGCCGTCCAAAGCTGAAGGCGCGGCAAGTGATTGTGCCGGGCGACCTTTCGGCGGCGACGTTTTTTCTGGCGGCGACGCTCATCGTGCCGGATTCGGAACTGATTCTCCAAGGCGTGGGGCTCAATCCAACGCGCACGGCGGTGCTCGATTTTCTGGCCTCGATGGGAGCGCCCGTGTCCGTGGTTGCGCTAGCGTCGCGCGATGGCGAACTGGCCGGGGACATCAACGTGCATCACGCCGCGGTGAAAGGCGGGAAAATCTCGGGGGCGCTCACGGCGCGGCTGATTGATGAACTGCCGATGCTGGCGGCGCTCGGGCCATACACGGAAGAGGGGATCGAGATTCGCGACGCCCGGGAATTGCGCGTGAAAGAGAGCGACCGCATCGCCGCGATGGCGGAGAATCTTCGCAAAATGGGCGCCGAAGTCGAGGAGTTTCCTGACGGAATGCGCGTAAGCGGACGCGGCGCGGTGGGGCTGCACGGCGCGACGATTGACCCGCACGAAGATCATCGCATCGCGATGGCGTTCGCAATCTCGGCGCTCGGCGCGGAAGGTGAAACGATCATCCGCGACTCGCACTGCGTGGCAATTTCGTTCCCGAATTTCTTCGAGCTTCTGGAAAGCCTTGTGAAACCGCACAGCGAAGGATGAAGCAAATGCGCTATTGTGCGCGGTGTATTGTGATGGTTCCGTAGCTGGTGCTCAGAGTGATGTGCGGTCCCTGGTTGCCGTAGCTGCCGTTCAGAATGGTGGTCTCGCCTGAAGTGGAGGATTTCAATCCCGACGCTTCGAAGCCATTTTCAATATCGCCATTGCGCGAGATCGCCGAGATGGTGAAGCTGGAATGCGCTGGGAGAGTGATGTCGATGTTGCCGGATTCGTCCGCAATGCGAACATCGTCATGCGGCGCCTGAGCGAAGTGCACGCTGATGTCGCCGCGCTTGTCGGTCAGGTCGATGCGGCCGTTGACGTTGTCCAGGGTGATGTCTTTGTTCTCAGTGGTGAGAGTGAAACTGCCGTTTACGTCGGAGACGTTCAAATCGCCGGAGTCCATTTCCATTTGGCCGGAGAGCTGGCTAATCGTCAGATTGCTGCGCGAAGAAGTGTAGCGAGTGGTTTTTTGAATGCCACGCGCGCGGATGGGGCCGTAAAAATCTCCTTCAATCGTGGCGTCGCCGCTCACGTTCGACAAATCCACTTCGCCGCCGTGGCCGTCGAGACGGACGTTTCCTTTCACCGTGTCCATGTGAGTGTCGCCGTGATTCATCGTAGCGGTGACGTCGCCGGTGACGTCGTGCAAATCCAGGTCGCCGCTCTGTGAAGTGATGTTGACGGGACCGCTGGTGCCGGCAAGCTTGATATCGCCGTGGGAGGTCTGCGCGGTGATGTTCGATTTGGCTGGCAAGCGGATGTCGAGGTCGGTTTGCACGTTCGAATCTTCGACGTGCGCGGCTCCTGTTTCAGACTCGATATCGTAGCCCGTGCCCGACGGCGTGATTTTCACCTGAATGTTGTCCGCGCTCTTCCTCGCTTCATCTTCGGAAGCGGCATGCGCGGTCTTGTCGACCGTGACGTGAAGCTGCGAATCGCGTGTGGGATTGATGGTGATGTCACCGCGGCTCGTGGTGATGGATATCGGCGCATTCGCCTTTGCGGAAACGGCGGGCAGATCGTTCTTCCACGAATAGGGATGATTGAACATGTCGTCCATGCCCCAGTTCCAATCGAAGTCTGAGTTGTGGCGATGCGCCCAGTCGATCCCGGCCAGTCCGCCGACGACGACGAGCAGGACAACGATCAACGCGATTTCGCTTCCGGCGACGACGGGCGCGCGCGTTCCACCGAGGCGCGGGGTAAAAAGATAATCAACGAGCAGAGCGACGCCCCAAAGGACCAGCAGCAGCGGCCAATACCTTTCGAACACCGGCCCAATGCCGATTTCCGGGTGGTACTCGTGCAGCAAGAGAAGGACACCGATGAGAATGAGGACCAGTCCGCCGAAGATGGACCGCCGATGGTAGTAGTAGTAGGCCATTAACGTACCGGCGGCGGAGGAGCTGGAGGCGGGGGCGGCTGCTGTCCGGGCGGCGTCTGCCATGCCGTCCGTGCGTCAACGTGGCCCTCGGTCGAGGCGGTGTCGGAGATGAGTTTCACCACGCCGATGACGATGACAATGATCGGCCACGTCTGGCCGAACGAGTAGCGCCAGCTGTACTGCCCGATGAAAAAGAGGACGCCGACGGTGATCAGGATCGCCGGACCCATCAACCCGCGCGTCCGGCAGTACGCGCAGCCGCAATTTCTCCAACGTGCCATTTCATTCCTCCTAGGATGCTGCCCGGCGCTTCAGAATGAGTGCTACGCCGACTGCGACCAGAATCAGCGGCCAAAGATTCCCGATCCAGCGCGAATCGAGCACACCGGTGGTTGCAAGCAAGAAAATGACGCCCAGCACGATCAAAACAATCGCTCCGCCATAATTGTGCCGCGTCGGTGCGGCGGCTTGTCCGGAGGCGCCTTCCGGCGCGACTACGGGAGCTGTTTCGCCAAAGACACCGGTGACGGGAAGGCCGAGGCGCTTGGCTCGCGCGGTGCGGTATGCCTCGATGGGCATGTAGAAGTAAAAGACGCCCAAAAAGATGCCGAGCAGGGCTTGCAGGCCTTCTGGAGTCGAGCTGTTATTCAAGACCGCGATTATCCCGCCGAAAATGATGACGTGAATCAATCCCTTGATGTATTCGCCGTTGTACACCGCTCCGAGGCCGGGGATGAAGCCCAGCGCGCACGCGGTGCCGGGATTCGGGCCGTGCTCTACGACGGCAGGCATATACACGTATCCCGGAGGCGCAACCGGCGCGACAGGCGTAGCGGCAAACTGCGCGGCTGGCCCTTGCGGCGCCATCATACCGGCGAGGCACTGTTCGCAATACAGGGCGCCGCGAACTTCGCGAGCGCATTGCTGGCAGATGGGCTTGCCACAGTTGCGGCAATAGCCGGTGGCGTCAACGTCTGTGTGGACAGCGCATTTCATGGGCTGCTCCTGTCCAGCGCTGTCGCAAAAAACGAGGCAACGAGGGAGTAACGATCGGTGCCAAAGCTACGCTGCGACTGGCGCGGGGGCTTGGATTGCTGTTGAGATGGCGTTTCGGAAGGCGCCTGCTGATTCGGCGCGGCGTTAGCTGGCTGCAAACGGGACTGAATCTCATAGACCACGCGGAGGTCATTCACGAATTTCACGCTGCGGGCAAAGGCCAGGTGCGCGCGGCTATCGGCGCGGTGAATGATCGTCACTGGATTGAAGTCCGCGGCGGTGAGCTTCGACGGTTTCACGCCAAACGCATGAAAGATGATCAGCAGGGTCGCCAGCACGGTGACTGCGCCGGTGGCGAAGCGGGGCTGCCAAAGGATCGGGATCCAACCGAGCCATTGCCGTTTGGCTTTGCGCGGGCCCAGGGTTTGGTCGAGGATGCGGGAAACGAGCATGGGCGGTGCGGGTTCGAGCTCGAGTGCCTGAAGGCTGTGCGTGATGTGGCTGACTTGCGCAAGAAGCGGAGCGCAGCGCGCGCAAGCGTCAGCGTGCGCGCGAAACTCGGCGCGTTCCTCAGGCGCGAGCGCGCTGTCGAGATAATCGCTCAGCCGTTCTTCGACTTGGATGCAGCTCCAGCTCATTTGCCAGCCTCGTTGGCTACGAAGGCCTCACTCCCATGTCCTGCAAAATGCGCGCTAATTCGATTCGCCCGCGGTTGATCCGCGATTTTACCGTACCTTCGGGCACAGAAAGAACCTGCTGAATCTCGGCGTATTCCAAGCCCTGCAAGTCGCGCAAGATCACCGCCTCGCGCAATTCCGGCGAGAGGCGCGAAAGAGCCGATTGCACCTGCACGCTTAATTCCTGTGCCATGGCCGATTTGTCCGGCGTGCGCACGGGCGAGTGCTTTTCCTCGACCACCGGCAAAACGTCCTCGAGAGCATCGGTCATGCGGTCGCGCCGCGAACGCCGGTAATGGTCGACCAGGAGATTGCGCGTGACGCTGGTCAGCCACGTCGGAAACCCGCCATACGCCGTGCGGTAGCTCGCGAGCGTCTTGTAGATTCGCAGAAAAACCTCCTGGCTGAGGTCTTCCGCTTCCGACGAATTGCTGGTGAAGCGATAGCATAAGTTGTAGACGCGCCGAGCGTGGCGCCGCACAAGTTCCTCCCAGGCCGGCCCATCGCCCCGGAGGCACCGCTGGACCAGTTGGGCGTCCGCTTCCAATCGTCATTTTCCTCGCGAGGAACATGGCATTCGGCCTCAATCTATGAAACGAGAAAAGTGGCCGAAAAGTTCCGCACAGTGGCGGCATCTTAGCTGTGTCGCGGGTGTAAGACAAGCGACACCTCCGGCCACGGGCTTAGAGGTTTTTTCAAAGCGGAGATGGAAGTCAGATGAAGAGTTCTTCGTCGGGCTGCGTGACGGCGGAGTTTCGCGCGCTGCGTTCGCCCCGTATGAAATCGATGCCTGTGCGGATGCCCTTGAGAACGGCCGAGGCCTGCTGCAGCGGGCCAAACACGGTTCGCCGCAAGCTCAGTCCGGCATCCTCAACCGCTTCCAGCGTGCCGGTGATGATGGCATCGGCGCGGATGATTTGGCTGCGCATGCGATCCAGCGAGTCTGTGACCACCCGGTCGATTTTCTGAGCCTGGCCGCGCGCCAGGCGTGTCATTTCCGCGGCGTCGGAGACAATACTGCCGATTTTTTCTTCCGAGGTTTCGAGGATTCGTCCAAACCGGAAGAGAAGAGGATCCATCTTTTTCTGCATTTCGTGGACCACTTGATGGATTTCCCTGCTGGTCTGTCGGAATTGAAGAAACATCCCGCCTAGAATGAGCATCTGCAATACGACCGCGATGGTGATAACGATAAAAATCGCGATCATCCAGCCGTTCAAGGGCATGAGCTCTTCTCGATTCTCGCAGCGTTACTGCGCTTTGGACCTCTCACGCTGGTAGGTTTCCTTGCCGGCCTCGACTGCGGCGGCAATCGAGCCCTTTTCACGGTTGATGATGTCCTTGCTCCGCTCGATCAGGTCTTCGGCGCGCTCGCGCAACTCCCGCGCTTTCTTTTGGGCGTACTCGCGCCCCTCATCGGCCTTTTGCGTCAAGAATTCGCGCGTCTCTTCACCCGACTTCGGTGCGAACAGTATGCCGACCAGAGTTCCGATGCCCAGGCCCACGATGAAATAGCTGATCTTCGCCCCTACGTTCTCTGCCATCTCGCACCTCCTGATCAATGAACCTAGCACACACACCTAAGGCAGGCAAGAAGGCTAAGCTGTATGTGCATCAGGAATTTCGCTGTATCCATACGCTGCCGCATGTCCGCCCTGTCTGGCGAGTTCGTTTCCTCAGGATCGCTGCTTGCTCGTTCTGGTGTTCCCGCGAAAAAAATTGTGGAGCCTTTCGGCCTTCGAACGCGGGAGTGCCGCCGCCAGCTCGTCCAGGCTCATTTGCTTGAGCCGCGCGACACTGCCAAATTTCTTCAACAGTTTGCGAGCGGTAAGCTGGCCGATGCCGGGGACGGCCGTCAGAGAAGTCGCGAGGCGGCCCTTGCTCCGGCGCTGGCGATGAAACGCGACGGCGAAGCGATGCGTTTCGTCGCGAATCTGCTGGATCAGATGCAGGATCGGCGAATGATGATCGAGGCGGATGGGCTCGCCCTCCCGTCCGGGAACGTAGAGAGTCTCTTCTTTTTTCGCGATGCTGACGAGCGGCTGCTCGGGCAATCCCAGAGCATTCAGCGCCTCGGCGGCTGCGTGCAGCTGCCCGATGCCGCCATCAATCAGAACGAGCGAGGGGATGGCGCCCTTTTCCCCGATCAGCCTATGATAGCGACGGGTTACCGCTTCTCTCATGCTGGCGAAATCGTCGCGCAAGAGCGCCACCTCGGTTTCCCGCGGCCCGCTGGGCGCAGCAGCGTGCGGGCTCGATTCCGGCGCGGGGCCGCGAATGATGAACTTGCGATAGTCGGACTTCTTCATTTTTCCGTTTTCCCAGACGACCATGGACGCGACGGTGTCCGATCCTTGAATGTGGGAAATGTCGAAGCTTTCGATGCGCTTCGGGGGTTCGGGCAATCCCAGCGCCTCTGCCAGCGCTTCCGCAATGACTTCCGACGCCGGCTTCATCACGCGGAACCGCTGATTGAAAGAGTGCTTGGCGTTGGTCTCCACCAAATCGACCAGCGCGCGCTTCGCTCCGCGCTGGGGCGCGATGATTTCCACGCGATGGCCGCTATCTTCGGAAAATACTTGCTGCAATAGTTCGCATTCCTCGAAATTCACCGGCACATGGATGAATCGCGGAATATATTTCGAGCCGAGATAAATCTGTTTGAGCAGGGAAGTGAGAAACTCGACGGGTTCGAACTCGTCCAGATCTTCCCAGTAAAACTCGCGCCGATCCACGACTCTGCCGCTCCGCACGTGAAAAAGGTTCGCAGCGACCTGCGGAGGTTCGGCATGCCATGCCAGCACATCGATGTCTTCTCCCGCGGCTGCGGCGATTTTTTGACGCTCGTCCATATCCTCCAGTGTGCGAATGAGGTTTCGATAACCGGTGGCGGCCTCAAATCGTTCCTCTTCGGACGCGCGCTGCATGCGCTGTTCGAGGCTTTTGACAAGGTCTTTGCGCCGTCCTTCCAGGAACATACGGGTGTCGCGCGCAGCCTCCGCGTACCGTTCTTCGAGCGTCTGACTGGCTTCGGCCGGGCCAAGGCTGCGGCTCAGGTAGAACTCGATCCACGCGCGGGAGCGCGGCCGGTTCATTTCCATTTTTTCGGAAGGTATGCCGAAGTAGCGGTTGATGAGGTGAACGATGCGATGCGCCAGGCTAGCCGGAAAATAAGGGCCGAAGAATAACGAGCCGTTCTTCTCCAGGCGCCTGGTCACGAACACGCGTGGAAATTCTTCCGCAGCGGTGAAGCAAATGTACGGATACGTCTTGTCGTCGCGGAGCAGAACGTTGAACTTCGGTTTGTTCTGCTTGATCAGATTGTTTTCGAGCGCCAGCGCTTCCCGCTCATTGTCTACAACAATGTATTCGGCGTCGGCAATTTCGCGGACCAGGGAGCCTGTTTTTACGTCCGCTTGACGCACCGCAAGGAAATATGACCTGACGCGACGCCGCAGCGATTTCGCCTTCCCGACATAGATCGTTTTCTCGGTTGCATCTTTGAAGAGATACACGCCGGGCTGCAGCGGGAATTCAGCAACCTTTTCGCGCAGATCCATGGGAAAGAGTTATGCTGTCAACAGCGCAATGTTCGCGCATCGATGCGGAACATTTTATATTAGCAGAGTGCGGCTCTTGCCGCCGCTGGAGGCCGGAATCGAAATGCGTTTGTCGCAGCAGATTTCGTTGCTGATAGCCTTGCTCGCGGGATGTGCGTGCGTTTGCTTTGCGCAAGCCACACCGGCACCGCCTCAAACGCCGTCCGAAGCTTTCTCTTCAACTTACAACCCAAAGCTCGCCGCACACGATATGGAAGTGGGCAAGTTCTATCAGAAGCGCGGCGATCTGGAGGGTGCGATCGCCCGCTATAAAGATGCACTGCTCCACAAGCCGAATTACGCCGAGCCCTGCTTGCTGCTTGGGCAAGCCTATGAGCAGAAGAATGATGCGGCAACGGCGATCCGTTATTACCGGGAGTATCTGAAAATCCTGCCCGACACTTCGGAATCGAAGAAAGTGCGCAAGCGCATAGCGGAATTGCAGGAAAAAGGGAAGAAGAATCCAGGCGCTTCGAGCCAGTCAAGCCGCTGAATCATTCCCTCGCAGGGAACGCATTTTCAAGCAAATCGTTGCAGGAACTTCATCGCCCGGCGGTAATCCCGGAACTTTTTCTCCTCTGCTCGAAATTCGCGCGAATGCGCTTCCAGACGGCACCGCGCAACCTGGATCGGATGCTTGCGGTGCAGCATCTCGTGGTAAAGAACGTAAGCGACCACGTATTCAGGGACATTTGGGCGATCCAGCGCCACGTTGATGGCGATCTGGTCGAGCGCAGGATCGAAAACCCCGAGCTGGCTGCGCCATCGCCGCGTGCTCCAGCCGATTTTCGGCTTTGGCAGCGCGCCGCGAAAATACGTTTCGTTCAGCCCGTCAAACAGGCGCGCTAAATCGAAACGCCGGCCCTGCGCGTCGCGAATCTTCCGCCGCGCCCGCCTTCTTCGCATGGCATGCAGTTCACTGCGTGTGGCGCGCGATTGTGAGTAATTCCTGTATCGGTCGGTTATCTCACGCGGCAATCGTCGCCGGTACAACCGCGCAAGCAGGATTGCCGCCGCCGCTTCGACGACTTCCAGCGGCGCATTTCGCAGCAAATCCGACAGGCGCACATAAGCAGTGTCCAGCCGCAGGCGAATCGAGTGCGTCAGATTGGCGTAGGGGTAGAATTCCACCACGAAACTCGGGGGCCGGCCTTGGCAATTGAGCCGCGTGTAAATTCGCTGAAACAGCATCGCGCCGCCCGGAACGCTGCGCGGCATCGTCGCGTGGCGTTTCACTGCTTTCTCCGGATTGGCCCGGAGCCGTATTCCTTGGAGGCTTTTTCTGTATCGTTCAGCGCGTCCTCGGTCGCCGAAATCGCGTCATCGAGCGAATCCTTGTAAGATCCAAGCTCGGGACCGTTTGCCGCTTCAATGGTTTTCAGCGTTTCCAAATAAGCTTTGCCGCGTTTTTCCATATCTTTGATCGCTGGCCGTATCTTCGCGGCGGCGTGCTGGCCTTCCTCGATACGGTCGGCGGCCTCGTCCATGCAACTTGAAAAACTCTGCAGAAGGCCTTTGACCAATTGCGGCTTGTCGACTTGAGGACTGGTGAGTTGCAACTCATACTGAACTTTCTTCAGGCGGTCCTGCGCAAAATCCAGGAAGAGTTTGATGCGATCGGCGGGTTCTGCTGCGTCGCGGACCTTATCCGCTTCGGCAGGGCTCAGAAAATCGGGCTGGTCTTGCGCCCGCGCGGCGGCCGGAAGCAGCAGGATTGCGCCCACGAACGTGATTGCTAAAGCTGCCGAGATGAATCGGATATTACTCATGAATTGCTCCTAAGGATTATCCTGCTGACCGCTTTGCTTGTTCGGCGCACGCCGCGGAAAAAGTTCGAGAATCAGTTTCTGGTTGAGCGAGTCCAAGTTGTCCCCCAATTTGTCAAACGGTTCCCGTTGCGCAAATCCGATGTGATCGATCAGTTCTCGCAAGTCGCGCTCGCGTTCCCGGACTGAGATTTGCAGTTGCCGGAAGCCGTTCGAATGTTTGACCGGGTCAAGTCCCGTTTTGACCAAAGCGTCGTGGGTCTCGGTTACCTGATGGTTGTAGTCCTTTAGGAATTGCAGTGCTTCTTCCATTTTGCCGGTCTCGAGCGCCTGCCGCGCAGCCACATATTCTTCATGGCCAAGTTTTTCGATGGCTTTGGCGCGCGCAATCGGGTCGGCGGCGTGTTCGTAATTCGTTTTGTCTTTCGTCAGGTCGGTTTGCACATGAGTGTTTTGCGCCGGAGCAGCGAGCAGCAGTCCGAGAACGCAAGCATGCCCAAAGTGCAGTGCGTTCACGTCAGTGCCCCCTCTTCTTGATCAGGAGCTGGAGAAACCGCACGCGTTCGGTGGCCTGGAAATACTGATTGCTGGTCTTGTCCGTGTTCATCGCCAGAAACTTCTGATAGGCGGCAAGCGCCGGTTCGGGCTGGTTCAGGTGATCGTAACACAACGCGCGCACAAACCAGTCTCCGACGGTCGTCGGTTCGCGCTGGGCAACAGCGTCCAAGGCGGCCAATGTGCCTGAGAAATTGTTTTGCAGGTATTCCGCGCTGACCAGATCGCGCAGCGTGTCCGTTGAGTTTGGCTCCAACCGAAGCGCGTCATTTAATTCGCGCGCGGCCCCGGGATAGTCTTTGGTCTCGAGCAGGGCGTGCCCCAGGCTGGCGTGAATGGACGCGTCGCCCGGCGCCATGGGTTCCGCTTTCTGCAGAACTGCAACCGCCCGGGGAAACTCGCTCTTTCTATAATAGATTGCCGAGCGCAGCTTGAGAGCCTCAACCGTTTCCGGACCGTCCTTGGCGACGCGGTCGAGCGCTGCCAGTGCTTCATCGTTTTTGCCCAGATCGGCCAGCGCCGACGCCTGCATGAACCGCGCTTTAGCGTCATTCGGATTGGCGTTCAGATAAGTCGTCAACGCACCCACGGCGTCCGCGTCTCTTTTCTGACGCACCAAACTTTCCGCCAAGCCAAGCTCGGCTTCCGGATCGGTTTCCTGGTCGTTAGGCTTGAGTCGCAGCACTTCCCTAAACTCGCCCTCCGCATCGGCGGCTTTTCCCGCAGCGAGATACATTCTGCCGAGCGCCTCGTGTGCGTCTGCGTCGTTTGGATTCAGCTTGATCGCAGCGCCATACTCCTTTTCTGCGGTCGCCGCATTCCCACTGCGCTCCTCCGCGACTCCGAGCAGAAAATGCCCCCGCTCGAACGAAGAATCGAGCGTAGTAACATTCTCGAACGGCTCAACCGCGTTCTTCGGGTCGTCGGAAAGCAGGCTGATGCCCAGATTCAACTGCGCGTCCATCATCTTGGGATCCAGCTGCACGGCCCTGCGGTATTCGACGATGGCCTTGTCTTTTTCTTTTTGCGCTGTAAACACGTAACCCAGATCGAAGTGCGCCGCCGCGTCATTGGGCCGTTGCGTCAAATACTTTTCGTAGTCCGCTTGCGCGGCGGTGTAATCACGGGCGTCCGTTTCCGTTTTCGCTTTGACCAATAGGTCGTGCAGCGCTTGATCTTCGGGCGATGCGTAGCGGACGTGTGTGCGTGATTCGGACTGGCACGGGGCCGCGCGCGGCGCTGCCGCAAAAATCGCCAAACCGCACACTACGCCAGCTCGCACGGTCCATTTCATGGGGTGTGATTGCGATGGTTCGAGTGACTTGCCGAGTTGTTGCCGCGACCATTGTGGTTCAGCACCTGCGCCAGGAACTTTCCGGTATGGGATTGGCCGTTGCGCGCCACCTGTTCCGGTGTTCCGCAAGCGACCAATTGCCCGCCGCGCTCTCCGCCTTCGGGGCCCAAATCGATCACCCAGTCTGCCGACTTGATCACGTCCAAATTGTGCTCGATAATCAGCACGGACGCGCCGCCTTCCAGGAGTTTGCGAAATGCCGCCAGCAGCTTGGCAATGTCGTCAAAGTGCAGTCCAGTCGTAGGCTCATCGAAAATATACAGCACACCGGTGTTCTCTTGCCGCGTGAGATGCGCGCCGAGTTTCAAGCGTTGCGCCTCGCCCCCCGAAAGCGTCGACGCAGACTGGCCGAGGCGCAAATATCCAAGTCCCACTCCGTCCAGCACTTTGAGCTTCGAGGTGACCTTCGGCGAGCCTGCAAAAAACGCCAACGCTTCGTGCACGGTCATCTCCAGGACGTCGTGCACATTCTTTCCGTGATAGCGCACGTCCAGAATGCCGCTCTTGTACCGCGTCCCTTTGCACTCCTCACAAACGAGTTCCACGTCGGCGAGGAAGCGCATTTCCACGGTGACGGTTCCGTCGCCCTGGCACGCTTCGCAACGCCCACCCGGGATGTTGAACGAGAAATGCCCCGCGGTGTAGCCGCGCTTTTTCGCGTCCGGCGTAGCCGCGAAAATCTCGCGAATCGCATCGAACGCCTTCAAATACGTGGCAGGATTTGATCGTGGCGTCCTGCCGATCGGCGATTGGTCCACAAGTTCGACCGCCGTCAGCGCCGAGTCGCCTTCGATGTTGTCACACGCGTCGCGCCAGTTCCCGCCGTTGCGTTTTGCTTGCAGCGTTTTGTACAGCACCTCATAAACCAGCGTCGATTTTCCGGAGCCGGAAACACCGGTAATCGCCACAATCATGTTCAGCGGAATCATCATGTCGATTTCTTTCAGATTGTGGCTTCGCGCCTTCAAGACTCTCAAGAATTTCCCATGCGGCTTTCGTCGCGCTGACGGCACCGGAATGCGCAGCTCGCCGCTCAAATAGCGCGCGGTCAGCGAATGCGTATCCGTCTCCAGTTCCTTTTGACTGCCCGCGAACATGATTTTACCGCCGTGCTCGCCCGCGCCGGGACCGAGATCCATCACGTAATCCGCCGCGCGAATCGTCTCCGCGTCGTGCTCCACCACGAGCAGCGTATTTCCCAGTTCGCGCAAACTTTCCAGGATTGTGATCAGCCGGTGCGTGTCCCGCGGATGCAATCCGATGGAAGGTTCGTCCAGCACGTAAAGCGCGCCCGCAAGATTCGATCCCAGAGAAGTCGCGAGCTGAATTCTCTGCGATTCGCCGCCGGAGAGCGTCGAAGTCAGCCGGTCGAGAGTCAGGTAATCGAGTCCGACTTCATCGAGAAACCTCAGCCGCTGCTGAATTTCTTCCAGCACTTTTCCGGCGATTACGGCTGCGCCAGCGCTGAGCGCAAGCGACGAGAAAAACCTCCGCGCTTCCGCCACGGTCATCTCGCAGGCTTCGGTGATCGATTTTTCCGCCACGCGCACCGCGCGCGCCTCCTGCCGCAGCCGCGTGCCCCGGCAGTCCGGACACGTTGCGTATCCTCGATACCGGCTCAGAAACACGCGCACATGCAGCTTGTATTTCTTGCGCTCCAGCCAAGCAAAAAACCCCTTCACTCCCGCGAATTCTTCCTGGAAGTCTCCCTCGATGATTCTCTCGCGCTGCGCTTCGGTCAGGTTGCGGAAGGGAACGTCAATCGGAATCCCTTTTTTCTTCGCGTACTGCTTCATTTCCTGAAACTCTTCGCGGTAGCGCGGCTTCGTCCATGGCTCAATCGCGCCGCCCGCGAGGGTCAGGCTTCTGTCGGGAATTACACGGTCGATGTCGAAATCGATGGTGTTGCCGAAACCCTGGCACCGGGGGCATGCGCCGTAGGGATTGTTGAACGAAAACAACCGCGGCTCCGGCTCCTGATAAGTGATCCGGCACTTCTTGCATTCGAAGCTCTCGCTGAAAACCATCCGTTCCGGTGCTGCGTCTCTGCCTTCGGGCGTCGGTTCCGGCACGAATTCCAAGATGGCTTCGCCGCGCCCTTCGCGGTAGCAAATCTCAATCGAATCCATGAGCCGCGAACGAATCTCCGGCCCCAGCGCCAGCCTGTCGACGACCACGTAAACCGGTTTCGTGAAATCCACGTCGAGCAGCGTTTCCGGAGAAGAGAATTCATACAAGCGACCCGGCTGATACAGACGGTTGAAGCCGCGCTTCTGCAGATTCGTGAGCGTCTGCTTAATCGCGTCCGTTGCCGGTGCGGCTTTTTTCGCGCGCGTCTTTGGCGGCGTGGTGTCCGCCTGCAGCACGAGCTGGTACAGCAGGTAGAAGCGGCGCCCTTGCGGCAGCTTCAGCACGCGCTCGGCAATTTCATCGACCGTGTCTTTCTTTACCTCGTCGCCGCACACCACGCAGAATGTGCGGCCCACGCGCGCAAACAGCAGGCGCAGGTAGTCGTAAATTTCCGTCGACGTAGCGACCGTTGAACGCGGATTGCGCGTCGAATTCTTTTGCCGGATCGCAATCGCCGGTGCGATGCCGGTCATCTCGTCTACGTCCGGCTTTTCAATGCGCTCGAGAAACTGCCGCGCGTACGCTGAGAGCGATTCGATGTAGCGCCGCTGCCCTTCGGCATAAATCGTGTCGAACGCCAGGCTCGATTTTCCCGAGCCCGATACGCCGGTGACCACCGTGATTGCGTTGTGCGGAATTTCGAAGTCGATGTTCTTCAGGTTGTGTACGCGCGCGCCGCGCACACGGATGGCGTCCTGCCCCGAATCGCCGGCGGGCGTACCCGTCATTTCTGCTGTTTCTAGCCCTTGTGCGCACAAAGGCAGCTCTTCCGCTCGACGCCCAGCGGAAACTTCCTTCTTGCTGGTTTTTTTGACAGGCAAGTCCGAGCTACCTTGCTCTGTGGGTTTCGTCGCCATAAGCCTAAACCGAAAATTATACTTCTTCGCGCAAGGCCGCCGCAATCCGATGCTGGGCGCGCCGTTTGGCGCAGATTTCCTGGCGATGGCTGTGCTAAATTCAGCTGGCATGAACACCCCTCCGTTCTCCCGCGTCGTCTGGATCGTCCTCGATAGCGTTGGTATCGGCGAACTGCCCGACGCGGCTGATTACGGCGACGTTGGCCGCGACACGCTCGGCCACATCGCGCGCTCGCGTCCGCTGCATCTGCCCAATCTCGTGCGCCTCGGCCTCGCGAACATCAAGCCTCTCGCGCACCTAACGCCGCCCGCGCATCCCGCCGGTGCATTCGGGAAGGGAATTACCGTTTCGCCCGGCAAGGACACAACCACTGGCCACTGGGAAATGGCCGGCATCTGGCTCGATCAGGCTTTTCCCGTTTACAAGAACGGTTTCTCGCGCGACCTGATCGAGAAATTCGAGCGCGCCATCGGCCGCAAAACCATCGGCAACAAGCCCGCATCAGGCACGGAAATCATCAAGGAACTCGGCGAAGAGCATCAGCGCACTGGCTTCCCGATCGTCTACACTTCCGGCGACAGCGTGTTCCAGATCGCCGCGCATGAGGAGACCATTCCCATCGCCGAGCTGTACAGAATGTGCGAAATCGCACGCAATCTTCTCGACGGCCCAAACCGCGTCGGGCGCGTCATCGCGCGTCCGTTCACAGGCACGCCGGGAGATTACCGTCGCACCGAGCGCCGCCACGATTACGCAGTCGAGCCGCCGCGCCCCATGCTCCTCGACGTTCTCGCCGACGCGGAAATCCCCGTCTTCGGCATCGGCAAAATTCACGATATTTATAACGGCCGCGGCGTCTCCAACTACGTCATCACAAGAAACAATGCCGACGGAATGGCCAAACTCAGTGAGTCGCTCGTGCGCCAGCCGCGCGGCCTCATCTTCGCGAATCTTGTCGATTTCGACATGCTTCACGGCCATCGCAAAGACGTCGAGGGGTTTGCTCGCTCGCTTGAGGAATTCGACGTGCTTCTCGGCCCATTTCTTTCCTCGCTGCAAGATTCCGATCTGCTGCTCATCACCGCCGACCACGGTTGCGACCCCGATCCCGTCAATCCCACCACGGACCATTCACGCGAGTACGTACCCATCGTGTGTTGTTCGCCGCGCAGGACAGCCGGGCGTGGGGCCGTCGCCGACCTTGGCATTCGCTCGACGCTCTCCGACATGGGCCAGACCATCGCGGAAAACTTCTCCGCCACAAAGCTCCTCCACGGCACAAGCTTCCTGCCGCAACTGGCATAGCGCTCGACTGCCTCTTGACACCTAGTTGTTCTAGGCGTATATGTCGAACTCCTAGGGGTGAGAAGTGAAGGAAATCATACGATGACCGAAGACCGCTCCGAGTTTCTCAAGGGCACGCTCGATATGCTCATTCTCAAAATCGTTGCGCTCGGGCCGATTCACGGCTACGCCATCTCGCAGCGCATTCAGCAAATCTCTCGCGATTTTTTCCAGGTGCAGCAAGGTTCGCTCTATCCCGCGCTCCACCGTCTGGAGAATCGCGGCTGGCTCGGCGCCGAATGGCGCGCCACCGACACCGGCCGTGAAGCGAAATTTTACTCGCTTACGAAGAAGGGCCGCCATCAGCTCGAAGCCGAAATGGCCAACTGGGAACGCATCTCGGATGCCGTTGCGCTGATTTTGCGTACCGCCGAGTAGGGGTATTTCAAGGCTCACGGAGGCAGCATGACCTGGCTCTCTCGTTTATTTCGCAAATCGAAGCAAGACGCCCAACTCGACTCCGAGCTGCGCTTCCACGTCGAGCAGCAAACCGCCGAAAACGTCGCCGCGGGCATGCCTGCTGAGGAAGCCCGCCGCCGGGCCCTCGCGCAATTCGGCGGCCTCGAATCCAGGAAAGAAGAAGCCCGCGACGCCCGCGGCACCCGTTTCGTCGGCACGCTCTTTCAGGACATTCGATTTGCATTTCGCATCCTGCGCAAAACGCCGCTCGTCACTGGCATCGCGCTGCTCTCTCTCGCCCTCGGCATCGGCGCCAATGCCGCCATTTTCAGTCTTGTCGACGCCGTCATGCTTCGCATGTTGCCGGTGCAGAATCCCGAGCAGCTCGCGCAGATCACATTTCTTTCTCCGGTGTCACCCAGGCCCCGGCCTAATGTCACCAATCCCATCTGGGAGCAGGTCCGCGACCATCAGGATGCCTTTTCCGGTGTGTTTGCATGGTCGCCGGAAATGTTTGACCTCGCCGAGGGCGGCGAAGTGAACAACATCAACGGCATTTACGCCAGCGGCGACTATTTCAACGCGCTCGGCGTACGTCCTGCTGCCGGACGTTTATTTGTTGCTTCCGACGACGTTCGCAACTGCCCCGGCGTCGCGGTGCTTGGTTATGGATTCTGGCAGAGTCATTATGCGGGCGCGGAAAGCGCTGTGGGTGGTCTCATCCGATTGAACGGCCATTCCTTCCCGATTGTCGGCGTGGCCCAGCGCGGCTTTTCTGGAACAGATATTGGCGAAACGTTCGGCGTGGCAATACCCATCTGCGCAGAAGCGACTCTGGCCGGCAAGGACTCCGTGCTCGATGTGCGCGACGATTGGTGGCTGTCCATGATGGGGCGCTTGAAACCCGGAGTGACCGTCGGGCAGGCCGACGCCCGCATGAAAGTCTTGTCTCCGCCGCTGTTCGGCGCGGTCGTGCCGCAGGATTGGCCGGCAAAGAGCCAGGATATATTTCGAAAATACACGTTTGCCATTTTCCCAGGAGGCACGGGCACGAGTGGCAGGTACGGCTTGCGCAGGCAGTACAGCCGTCCGCTGGAAATCCTTATGTTCGTCGTCGGGTTGGTACTGCTCATTGCGTGCGCGAACATAGCGAGTCTGCTGCTGGCGCGATCTGCGGCGCGACAGAAGGAGATCGCCGTGCGGCTGTCGCTCGGCGCTTCCCGCGCCCGCCTGATTGGCCAGATGCTCACCGAAAGCATTGTGCTTTCCGGTGCCGGCGCGATCCTTGGAATTTTCTTCGCCGGATGGGGCAGCGCCTTGCTCGTCCGTTTTGTCTCCACACAAAAGAACCAGGTTTTTCTCGACCTGAAAATGGATGGCCGCGTTCTCGCATTCACCATCGCCATCGCCGTGCTGTGCGGTCTGCTTTTTGGAATTCTGCCGGCACTGCGCTCCACGCGGGTCGATGCCATATCTGCGATGAAAGAAGGCCAGTCGCAAGCCTCCGGAGGGCGGTCACACTCCTCTGCCGCACGTTGGATTGTCGCCGGCCAAGTGGCCCTATCGCTGATTCTTGTCGTCGAGGCCGGCCTTTTCATCCGCACCTTTGTGAATCTCATGACTCTCGATGCTGGCTTCGATCGCAACAATGTCCTCATGGTCGAAACGAACATCCACAATGCGGGAATCGCCGAACCGGCGCGCGTGCCGCTCTACAGCCAAATGCTGGCGAAGTTGCGAGCGATTCCCGGAGTCGTTTCCGCCAGCCAATGCTGGGTGACACCGCTCTCTGGCGGCCAATGGGATAACACCGTGACTGTGGCGGGGCGTCCGCTGCCCTCTGGCGTCGATCCAGACACTTTGTTGAACTGGGTGACGCCCGGATATTTCGAGACGATGCGGACGTCCCTGCTGGAAGGCCGCACGTTTGATGCGCGAGATACTGCCAGTTCGACGCCTGTCATCATCGTCAATCAGTTGCTGGCCCGCCGTTACTTCGGTACCCAAAGCGCCATTGGCCAGCACCTGACCGGCGGTAGCCAAGGAATGCTCAGGCAGCCGATGGAAATCATCGGTGTGGTGCAGAATGCGAAGTACACGTCGTTGGAGGAGGATTTCCAGCCCGAAGCGTATTTCCCGCTGACCCAGATCCAGAACAGTGTCGCGGAAGGCAGCACCTTTGAGATTCGGACCGCGATGACGCCGGGTGTGCTGATTCCCGCTGTGCGGGATGCCATGGGCAGCGTCAACAAACTTGCATCCCTGCAATTCACCACGCTCAGACAAAAAGCCGATGACTCCGTCGCCCAGGAGCACCTGATGGCCGTTCTTTCCGGATTCTTTGGCGCGCTGGCGCTGCTGCTCACCGCCATCGGCCTCTACGGCGTGATGGCCTACGTGGTCACGCAACGCACGCACGAAATCGGCATTCGGATGGCCCTCGGCGCGCAGCAAGGTTCGATCTTGAGCCTGGTGTTGCGCGATGCTGTCATTGTCCTCGCCGCCGGAATTGCTGCGGGCCTTGCTGCCATCTGGGTCACGCGCCTCGGTCTGCAGATTTTGTTTGGCATAAAGTCCCAGGATGTTTGGTCCATCTTGCTTGCGGTTGTTGTACTGGTGTTCGTGACTCTCGTCGCAACGTACATCCCCGCGCGTCGCGCCATGAAAGTCGATCCTATGATCGCCTTACGCTACGAGTAGGGGCAGCCTTACGCCGCCCTGTTGGGGAGACGAAATGACCTGGCTCTCTCGCTTACTTCGCAAAAGCAGGCAAGACGCGCAACTCGACTCCGAACTGCGTTTCCACGTAGAGCAGCAGACCGCAGACCACCTCGCCGCCGGCCTGTCTCCCGAAGAAGCCCGCCGCCGTGCGTTGGCGCAATTCGGCGGCATGGAATACATGAAGGAGGAAACTCGCGACGCCCGCGGCACGCACGTTGTCGAGACCTTGCTTCATGACATTCGCTACGCCCTCCGCATGCTGCGCAAGTCGCCCGGCTTCACCGCGGTCGCCGTCCTTACCCTCGCTCTCGGCATTGGCGCAAACGCTGCCGTCTTTAGTTGGATTGAGGGCCTTCTCCTGCGCCCCTACCCTCTGGTCACCAATCAAGACCGCATGTACGCGCTTGTCGGTACGGTTGCGGACGGACCTTACGACCCCGATCTGTCGTGGCCCGATTTTCTCGACCTCGAGCGCAACTGCGGGTTTGTCGAGTCATTTATCGAGGACGAAATCACGGGCGCTTCACTCGGCATCGGCCCCCGCTCGCAGGACGCCACGGGCAGCATCGTTTCTGCGAATTACTTTACTGCGCTGGGCGTTCGTCCCACGCTTGGCCGGGGGTTCGAACCCGGCGAGGACATCGGCCGCAATGCCCATCCCGTCGTGGTGATCAGCTACCGGATGTGGCAAAACTTCTTCAAGGGCGATCCCGGAATCATCGGCAAGACGCAGAGTCTCAATCGAGTTCAGTTCACGATTGTCGGCGTCGCGCCTAAGGATTTTTACGGGACCTTCGTTGGCCGCTCGATCGAGTTCTGGGTTCCCGCTTCCATGAAGCAGGTTTTGGGCGGCAGGGACGTGCTTGACGACCGCGGCGCGCGGTGGATTGAAGGTTTTGTAAAACTGAAGCCCAGCGTTACCCGCGCACAGGCGCAAGCCGAAATCTCCGCTGTAACTGCTCGCCTCGCTTCCATTTATCCGGAAACAAATCGTGGTCGCGGCGTCCAGATTGTCCCGCTCTGGCTCACTCCGTTCAATCACGCGGGGGAAATGCGCCCCACGCTCGAAATCATGTTCGCGGTTGTCGCCTTTGTGCTTCTAATTGCGTGTGCGAATGTCGGCAACTTGCTGCTCGTCCAGTTCTTCCTGCGGCGGCATGAAATGATGGTTCGCCTGGCCCTCGGGGCGGCCCGCTTGCGGCTGGTACGGCAGCTCCTCACCGAAAGCCTGATTCTTTCGGTCTTTGCCGTCGTTGGCGGTTTGCTCGTCGCGCATTGGTGCCGCAATGCGCTTGTCTTGTTTTATTCGCGAAGCGGGTTTGCGGTTTATCTGCCCGGCGAAATGGACTGGCGCGTTTTGGCGCTGAGCATTGGTGTTTGCGTTCTCGCCACGGTGTTTTTCGGACTGATTCCGGCCACTCAAGCGAGCAAACTTGATCTGGCGACCGCTCTGAAGTCCGAAATGGGCGGTGTGGTCAGTGGGCAGAGCCACTCGCGCTTGCGCTCCGGCTTAGTGCTGGTGCAGGTTTCGCTCAGCTTCGTTCTTCTCGTGGGTGCGGTCTTGCTTATACAGAGCCTCAGAAAAATGCAAAATACCAGCCCTGGATTCTCCACGCGCAATGTTTTCGTAACCTACGTTGATTTATTCGGCTCCGGCTACGACGCGCAGCGTTCGGAAAATTTCGAGAAACAGTTGATCGCGCGCCTGCAAACGACTCCCGGAATCGATTCTGCCGCTTTCGCCGGATTCATTCCTTTGGACGTCGGAGCGGTAGCCAGCACAACGCCGATCGCCGTGGAAGGTTACATCCCGCCGCCGAACGAGCAGCCCGTTGTCCAATACAGTCAGGCCGGCCCTGGCTTTTTCACCACCGCCGGAATTCCTCTTATTTCCGGGCGCGAATTCACCGCCGCCGACGACAACACCGCCGCCCCGGTCGTTGTCGTGAACGAAAAAATGGTGGCGCAGTTCTGGCGCGGCAAGAATCCGATCGGCGAGCGCCTGCAAGTGGCAGAGCGCTCGATGCGTGTCATCGGCGTCGCCAAGGTTTCGAAATACGATTACGTCTCCGAAGCTCCTCAGCCGTTTTTCTTCGTCCCGCTCCTGCAAAATCCTACACCGAACGCCAACTTGTTCATCCATGCTTCGATGCCAGTGCAAAGCGTGGCTGCGATTTTGTCAAACGACTTGCGCGCGATGGATCCCGGTCTTGCCGATTACGCCGTGATCTCTACACAAGAGGAGTTGGACCGGGCCACTTCATCCGAAAAAGCGGCGGTTGGCTTGCTCTTTGTACTGGGGGGGATGGCGCTCATCCTCGCGGCGATCGGGCTTTACGGCGTTCTGTCTTACGCGGTGTCACAGAGCAAGCGCGAGCTTGGTCTCCGCGTCGCCCTTGGCGCCGATCGAGCAAGCCTCCTTTGGCAGGTGATGTCGCGCGGCCTTGCGCTTACATCAATCGGCATGGTTCTTGGCGTCGTCGGGTCGGTCGCCCTGGCGCGCGTTGCGCAAAGCCTGCTCTACCAGGTCAGCCCGCACGATCCGCTGGCCTTCGGAGCGGCATTCATCGTCATGATGCTGGCCTCTGCGGCAGCTTGTTTTTTGCCTGCCTGGCGCGCCTCGCGGACCGACCCGATGGTTGCTCTTCGCCACGAATAGTGCTTCCGGACGCAAAGCGGGCTCTCTCCTCAGCTTTTGCGGCAAATTCACAAAACTGCGGTACACTCTGCCGCCATGACCGCCGATTCGGCTTCGAACTCCGGCACCACCGACGTTGAAAAACTTCCGCCTCTCGCGGTCGGCGTGCTGATCGCGCTTTGCTCCGCTAAGGTCTTGCTCCATCTTTTCACCAGTGTCGATCGTTACGGCTATTTCCGCGACGAACTGTATCTCCTCGATTGCGGGCGCCATCTCTACTGGGGCTACGTCGACTTAGCCCCTCTCTCCGCCGTCTACGCGAAAATCGCATTGCTCATGGGGGGTTCGCTGCCGGCGCTGCGCATGATCCCCGCGCTCGCGGGCACGGGCTTACTCGCACTGGTCATCGCGATCACCCGCCAACTCGGCGGCAACCGTTTCGCTCAAGCCCTTGCTGGTCTTTGTGTTTTCTTCGTTCCCGTAAATATCGTCATGGACGACTTCCTCTCCATGAACGCCTTCGAACCGCTCTTCTGGATGGGCTGCGTTTACGTTTTGATTCGCATCATTCGCACCGGCAACTCCAAGTTGTGGCTGTGGTTCGGCCTTCTCGCCGGCCTCGGCCTGGAAAACAAGCACTCCACTCTGTTCTTCGGCCTTGCGGTTTTTCTTGCGGTTGCGCTCACCAGCCTTCGCCGAGAATTTGCCAAGCCCTGGATCTGGTTCGGCGGAGCCATCGCTTTGCTCATTTTCTTGCCGAATCTCGTCTGGCAGATTCACCGGAATTTCCCAACTCTTCAGGATCTCGAGAACGTCCGGCGCGACGGCAAGAACATTGTTCTCGGTCCGTTTGCCTTCATCGCGCAGCAGATCCAGATGGAACAGCCCATCCTCGCCGTCTTCTGGATCACCGGTCTGGTTTCGTTCCTCGGGGGCAGCGGCAAACGGTTCCGCGTTCTCGGTGTTACGTTCTTGATTTTTTTCGCGCAGCTCCTCATCCTCCACGGCAAGGACTATTACGTCGCCCCCATTTACCCGATGATGTTCGCCGGAGGCGCCGTTGCCGTCGAACGCTGGCTCGCCCGCCGCAGCTGGGCTGGCGCGCGTTTCTGGCCGAAAGCCGCGATTTCCACGGCCATAATCATCCTGGGAGGAATCCTCGTCCCGCTGTTCACGCCGATGTTCTCGCCGGAAAACTATCTCAAGTACCAGCACGCCCTGCATATTCAGCTTACAAAAACCGAGGTTGCCACCAGCGGCGCGCTTCCGCAGTTTTTGGGCGATCAAATCGGCTGGCCCAGCCTCGTCCGCCAGATCGCAGACATCTACAACTCACTCCCGCCCGATGAGCGCGACAGAACTGGCATCTGGGCCGGCAACTACGGTGAAGCCGGCGCCGTCGATCTCTTTGGCCCTGGCTACGGCCTGCCGCGCGCCTATTCGCGCCATCAGAATTATTGGTATTGGGGTCCGCCGCCGGTGGTCTACACAAACCTCATCGTTGTTCAGTGGAGCCTCGACGACGTCAAAGACAACTGCACGTCGTACCAGGGCTTCGATCACTACTCTCCGTTTGGCATGGCCGAGGAAAACACGCCGATTTACCTGTGCCGCGGCGCCAAGTTCGACATACAAAAAATCTGGTGGCATTCTCACCACTGGAATTAATGAGGAAGGATGGGAAGGGAAGAGGCCCCTCTAATTTCCGGAGACAGCTTGCGCAGTCGCCGCTGCGGTCGGCGCGTAGTATCCGGGCCGCGTCCGGACCGTCAGTTTTCCTTTGCCGCTCACACCCGTGAGTTCCACCTTCACAGTTCGGAATGCTCCATTTCGCGCGTCATTCGTCGGATAGTAGCCCACCATGTATTGCGAACGGATATCCTGCGCGATGCGCGTGCAGATCGAGTCCACTTCGTCGACCGTTTTCGGAAAAAACGCCTCGCCGCCGGAAGCGCCCGCCAACGCCAGCAAAGCGTTCTTGCCTTGCCGGATTTCTTCGCGCGAATCGTCGTTTTTCGTGAACAGCCCCACGGCGTAAATCACCACGTTCGATTGCTCCAGCTTCTCGACCGTGTAAGAAAGCGTGTGCGCCGCAGCGCTGTCGTGGTCCACGCCGTCGGTCACCACCAGCAGTACCTTCTTCTCGCGCGTGCCCTTCTTCAAATGATTCATCGAGCCCAGAAGCGCGTCATAGAGCGCCGTGCCGCCCCGCGAATCAATCCGTTCCAGTGCTGCCTTCAGTATTTTCGGGTCGTTCGTGAAATCCTCATCCATGTCGAGATAGTATTCGTCGTTGAAATTCACCACGAACATCTGGTCCTGCGGATTGCTCGTTTGAACAAACGTCATGGCCGCCGCATTCACGCGCGCGCGTTTCGATCTCATGCTGCCGCTATTGTCGATCACGAGCCCCACGCTGACCGGAATGTCCGAGTGCGTGAACGCCGAAATTTTCTGCGGCGCATTGTTCTCGAGTACCCGGAAATTGTCTTCGGCCAGCCCATTTACGAAGTTCCCGTTCTTGTCCACGATGGTCACCGGCAGCCGCACCATGTCCACGTTCTTTTTCATCGTGTACGGGGCGCTCTGATTGGTTCCGTACGGCGGAGGAATTTGCGGCGGATTTTGCGCCAACGTGCTGGCGGCGCTCAAAACAATCAACGATAGCAGTGCGGCAGAAAGGGCGAGGAAGGAATGGATTGTTTTTCGTTCAGCTGTGCGGAGCAAAATATCCGTAGCGCGCATAAACCGTAAGCGGAGGCAGTCCTCGCGGCGGCTGTAACTTAACTTTGATTTTCCGCCATTTTCCATCGGCTTTTCGATCGCTGGGCCTGTATCCCAGCACATACTGGTTCCGCAGTTCCATGCTGATCTTCGTTGCCACATCGCCCAGGTCATCCAGGTTATGAACGATGAACGTCCGGCCGCCGGTCATGTCCGCCAGTCCCTGCAGGAAATTGGGCCCGGCGCATTCTTCCGGAGTCCGGTCGCAGGCGTCCGGATCTACGATTCCAACTGCGTAAATCTGCACATCGGATTCGCGCAAGAAGCGTTTGATATCGTCTTCGTCGTACCTGCTATGATTATCGCCTCCATCCGATATGATGAGCAAAGCTTTTCTGGCGTTGCGTGCTCCTTTCATCTCGCTCATCCCAAGGTACACCGCGTCGAGCAGCGCCGTCATCCCGCCGGGCGCGCTGAAGAGCAGTTGATTCTGCAATTCTTCGATGCTCGTCGTGAACGGCGTCGCCAATTCTGCGCGGTCGGCGAAATCCACCAGGAAAAATTCATCCGCCGGATTCGCCGTCTTGAAAAACTGCACTGCG
Organism: Candidatus Acidiferrales bacterium; assembly: GCA_035945715.1. Taxonomy (GTDB): domain Bacteria; phylum Acidobacteriota; class Terriglobia; order Acidiferrales; family UBA7541; genus DAHUXN01. Next base: position 10,232 of record DASYZX010000046.1, on the reverse strand, counting down.
GCCATGCGCGATTTGGAGATTTTGTCGGTCATGCTGCCGCTGACGTCGAAAACGACTCCGATCGATATGGGAATATCGTCTTCCTCGAAGCGCATCAGTTGCTGCTCTTTTCCGTTTTCGTACACGCGGAAGTTCTCCCGGTCGAGTCCCGTCACCAATCGGCCGTACGGATCGGTAACCGTCACGTTTACGGTCACCAAGTTCACATCTTTTTTTACAGTATCTTCCTCGCGGGAAACGTCGCTCTTCGGGGGAGGTTTGTAAATCAGCGGACCTGACGGGCCTGCCGTCTGCGCATACAGCGGGCCGCAAGACAACACCAACGCCGCCATTGCGATGCTCACCGTGCCTGCGGCGGTCCATCTCGCACGCACTCGGGCTGCCTTCATCCACACCCCCTTGAGCCTAGGGCTGCAGCCGAAAAATCACTGGCTGAATCTTACCACTGCTCATCGACAAATCAAGCAGGTAAAACTTTCTATTTCTTTCGGTCAAAACACCGTACTGGAAAGGTCGTACTGTTCAGATGGTACTGAGCCTAAACCCTTGCCGATCCGCCCTGGCAGCCTTGCGTGCTAAGATAGTCGCGTACGTTTGAAGGCCCGCATGTCCGAAAAGTCCCAATCTGAAGTCGTTGTCGTCATTCCCGCCCGTCACGCTTCCTCGCGGTTCCCGGGGAAACCTCTGGCGCCCATTGCCGGTCGCCCCATGATTCAGCACGTTTTCGAACGCGCCAGGCAAAGCCGGCGCGCTTCCCGCGTCGTCGTGGCCACCGACGACGCCCGCATTCGCGACGCCGTTCAATCCTTTCACGGCGACGTCGTCATGACCCGCGCCGAGCATCGCACCGGCACGGATCGTATCGCCGAGGTCGCCATCCACATGCCTGCCGATGTTTACGTGAACGTCCAGGGCGACCTTCCCCTCATTCGCCCCGAAGTAATCGACGCCGCTGTGGACGCACTCCTCTCCTCTGAAGGCGACACCCGCGTTTCCACCCTCTCGGTCCCGATCACGACACCGGAAGACATCATGAATCCCAACATCGTTAAAGTCGTCTCCGACTTCGACGGCAACGCTCTCTATTTTTCTCGCGCGCCGGTTCCCTGGGTTCGTGATGCGGGCGAACGGGTTGCCGCGCGACATTTCAAACACATCGGTCTTTACGCGTTTCGCCGCGACGCTCTTCTCGAATTCCCTGCGCTTCCGCCCGGCGAGCTCGAACGCGTCGAACAGCTCGAGCAGCTGCGCTGGATGGAAAACGGCTATCGCATCGCTGTCGGCGAGATGGAATCTTACGAGGGCGTCGAAGTGGACGTGCCCGCCGATGTCGCGCGTGTCGAAGAACTCCTTCGCGCCCGTGCCGCAAGGCAGTCGTAACGTACAATCGTCGTACTTCTCGCGTTCCCCTGCGCGACAAGAGAGCCGCACTTTTTTACACTCCGTGAGTCAGTCCCGTTTTTAAAATACTCCTTCCATAAAATGTAACTTCCGGTATCTAAACGGCCGGGCTTGTCAGGTGTTCACCCCCCATGCGAACGGGTCATAACGTGCTCCGATACATCCGTCCCGCGCCCTCGCTGCTGATGTGCTCAGCCACAAACTTAAGTACAGGAGACAAGGGGAATGAAACGAACGACGTTTGTAGGCATTGCAGTTGCCGGTCTCTTCCTGTTACTCGTCGGCACCGCTCCCCCAGCCAATGCCGATGCAATCACGTATAGTTTTTCAGGAACAGTAAACGGCGGAGCAGTTGCGGGTACGATAAACTTCGACGTAACCGCTGCCGGCGCTCTTACCGTCGCAATCACCGACACCGAAGCGAATCCCACTGATGTCGGACAGTTAATCAGCGATCTCATGTTCAATGTGTCGGGAATGACCTCGGCGGCAACGATGACTTCCAGCTCAGGTCAAGAGGTGTCCATCGCCAAAACGACCGGGGTACCAACCTTGGGCGGCACCGGCAACGCCATGTGGGGCATTAATTCAAGCTCGACTACCATCATTCTTTCCGCACTGCTCTCCGGTCCCATGAATCTCATTATCGGTCCTGGCGGCGCCGGTGGTATCTACACCAATGCCAACGGATCCATCGCCGGCAATCCCGGTCACAACCCCTTTCTCACAGGAACCGTCGACTTCGACTTGACGATTCCGGGGCTAACCTCGGTCAACCAGATTAGCAACATCCTGGTTAGCTTCGGCACGAGCCCTGGAAGCGATCTTTCTGTGACATCAACGACCACGCCCGAGCCGTCTTCCCTGCTTCTTCTGGGGACAGGACTACTCGGTCTTGGATTCTGTGTGCGTCGCCGCGCGTCCGTTTCATAAACCGGAGCGAGGGACCGCACTCGGTTTTGTATGTAGTCCGGACCTGCTCTTCCCCCCGAGTTTTGTCTCGAGGAGCAGGTCCTTCTTTTTTTCCCGCTTACGATCGCTCTCCGAGCACGTCAAAGAATTACGAAGATTTTCGTTGACAATACGAAGAGCTTCGTAGTATAAGCCTTTCCATGACACGCACCCCTCAATCGCACCATCCAAAGCCGACCGCTTCGGAACTGGAGATCCTCCGCGTTCTCTGGACGCGCGGCCCTTCCACGGTTCGCGAAGTCCACGAGGCCTTGCGCTCGAAAAAAGACACGGGCTACACCAGCGTCCTCAAATTGCTCCAAATCATGACCGAGAAGGGAACGGTCCGCCGCGATGAAAATCAGCGCGCACACGTCTACGAAGCCTGCGAACCCGCTGAAAAAACCAAGCGCGATCTCGCCGGCGACGTTCTGCAGCGCGTCTTCGAAGGCTCCGCCAGCCAGTTAATGCTTCACGCCCTGGCCGGACGCCCCACGTCTCGCGAAGAGATTAAAGAACTCCGCCGTATGCTCGACGAACACGAAAGGCAAATGCGATGACTCACATTTCGTCGTGGATTTCGCCGCAACTCGCTCACGCTCTCGGCTGGGCGCTCTTGCATTTTCTCTGGCAAGGAGTCGCTCTGGCCGCCATTTGCTACGGGATCATGGCCGCTTGCCGCACTGCATCTGCGCGCTACGTGATGGCCCTCTCGACTCTCGTGCTCATGCTTGCCGCGCCCGTCGTGACCTTCGTCGTTCTTCGCAATTCGTTCCCTGCGGAGGGGACAAACACAAGCCGCGTCGCACCCGTTCCCTCCGTCGCCACAGCGAATCTGCCGCCCATCGCCGCTTCGGCGCCGTCTTCGCCAACCGCTTCTCCCACGCCGCCCACGCCACTTCGTCCAGACACTCTCTTGTGGCTTGTGGAAGCCTGGTTCGCAGGGGTGGCTTTCTTCAGTCTTCGGACGGCTGGCGGTCTGATCGTCGTCCATCGCATGCGCCGCAATCGTACGCGTCCGGTCGCAGCCGCGTTGCTCGAAAAATGCCTCGCGCTCGAGCGACGCATGCGTCTCTCGCGCGTGATTCGCTACTGTGAATGCCTGGTTTTGGAAGCGCCCGCTGTCATCGGCTGGTTCCGTCCCGTGGTTTTGCTTCCTGTTACGGCGCTGAGCGGCCTTTCCGAAGATCAGCTCGCTGCGGTCATTTCGCACGAACTCGCGCACATCCGTAGGCTCGATTGTTTCGTGAATCTTTTTCAAATCGCGGCCGAGACTCTGCTCTTCTACCATCCTGCCATTTGGTGGCTGAACAAGCGCATTCGCAACGAGCGCGAGAATTGCTGCGACGACGCCGCGCTCGCCGTCTGCGGCAATCCCATCGAATACGCACGCGCCCTCACTCTCATGGAAGAGTGGCGCCAGCGGCCCGCTCTCGCCATGGCCGCTAACCGCAACCCTCTGGTCGAGCGTGTCGCGCGCTTGCTCGGCGTCGCCTCTCCACAGAGTGGCGTTCGCAGCACGGGAGTCGCCGCCAGCATCCTCTGCCTCGTCGGTGCGCTTCTCGCCGCCAACGGCCTCATGGCCGCCGGGCATTCTTCGCCGACGGTCGCCGGCAATCCATACGCATCGGCACAAGGGCCGGCCTTTGACGTTTCTCGGCGTCCGACTGCCTCTGCGCCATCACAGTCCGCAAGCTTCATCGTTTCCCATCACGCATCGGGTGAGACGGCATCCGCTGCTGCCTGGCGCCTGACAAAATCCTTCGCGTCCCATGTCGTGGCCGCTGCGCAATCGGCGCAAACTCAAGAAGGCCAAGGTCAAGGCCAGGGAGCGGGCCAGGGCGAAGGCCAGTCTTCGTCCTCATCTTCCTCTTACGTCGACCAGCTGAAATCTCAGGGATACGACAATCTCTCCGCCGACGAACTCATCAGCCTCAAAGTCCAAGGCGTCACTCCCGAATACATCAGCCAAATCAAAGCCCTTGGCCTTCATCCCACGATCGGCGAACTGATCTCCATGAAGGTTCAGGGAATCGATCCTCAATACATTAAAGAGATGCGCGACGCCGGCTTCACTTCCGATATCAATCAGCTCATTTCCATGCGCGTGCAAGGCATCACTCCGGACTATGTCCGCGAAATGCGCGCCGCCGGCATCGATGGCGACGCCAGCAAATTCATCAGCTTCAAAGTTCAGGGAGTCACGCCGGATTACGTAAAAGAAATGAAAGCCACCGGCTTCAACGCCACTCCGAGCGAACTGATCAGCATGAAAGTGCAAGGCATCACTCCGGACTACGTCCGCGAAATGCGCGCCGCCGGCATCGATGGCGACGTCAACAAATTCATCGCTTTCAAAGTGCAGGGAGTCACGCCGGATTACGTAAAAGAAATGAAAGCCACCGGCTTCAACGCCACTCCGAGCGAACTGATCAGCATGAAAGTGCAAGGAATCACTCCCGACTACGTCGGTGAAATGCGTGCCGCCGGCGTCGACGGAGGAATCCGCGAATTCATCAGCTTCAAAGTGCAAGGCGTCACGCCGGATTACATCAAAGAAATGAAGGCCGTAGGCGTCAACGTTGACGCCAGCCACCTCATCGCCATGAAAGTGCAAGGCCTTGATCCCGGATATGTCCAAGAGATGAAAGCCGCCGGCGTCACCGCCGACACGAATCAACTGATCGGCATGAAAGTCCAGGGCCTCACCCCCGAATACATCAAGGAAATGAAAGCGGTAGGCGTGACCGCTGACACCAATCAGCTGATCGGCATGAAAGTGCAGGGCCTCGATCCCGAATATGTCAAAGAGATGAAAGCCGCCGGCGTCACCGCCGATACCAATCAGCTGATCGGCATGAAAGTCCAGGGTCTCGATCCCGAATACGTTAAAGGAATCAAAGCTACGGGAATCAATGCCAGCACGAATCAGCTGATTGGCATGCGCGTACAAGGCGTCACGCCGGAGTACATCAAATCGTTGCAGAGCGCCGGCCTTCAAAATCTGAGCGCCGAAGATTCGATTCGCGCCCGCGTCAGCGACATTACGCCCGAATTCATCAAGGAAGCGCGCAGCCACGGTTTCAAGGACTTGACGCTCGATAAGCTCATCGATCTCCGGAACGCGGGCATCTTCTAAGGTCAGTTTTGTCATTCCGTCGCCTGCCTTCGGCGAACGGTGTGAGGGATCTGCTACTGCCTTGGTTTTGTTTCAGTTGGAAGGAGTGTTGCCATGAAACTGCCATCGAACATTCACAATTCTCGCAGTCTCAAGCCATGGGCTGCTGCCCTCGCGACATGCGCCAGCGCGTTCTGTTTGCTTCTTGTCGGCGCTAAGACCGTCGGCGCGCAGTCTCCTACCGGCACCTGGGCCATCGCCAGCTGCGAACGCCCTGGCTACGTCCAATTTTCCTTGAACATCTCTCGCCCCGGCCATCACATGCAGGAAGAGTCTGACTGGCCCGTCAGCGCCTTTCAGGGCCTCGACATGTCCAACACCGCGCGCCACGACATCAAATTCAACGTCACCCGTGACGCAGGCCGTCTCGCACTCGACGGCTTCCTCGAAAACGGCGAAGGCGCCGGCGTTTTCCACTTCTTCGCCGACTCGAAGTATCCGCAGGAAATGTCCGCGCTCGGCTTCGGCGGCATCGACGCGGAAAAGCAGTTCGCCATGGCCGTTCATGACGTCAGCCTCGATTTCGCGCGCCAGATGAAGGCCGAGCATATCTCCGGCCTCGACACCGACAAGCTCATCGCCTTCCGCATCTTCGGCGTCGACAAAAAATTCATCGACGACCTCCGCTCTTCAGGCCTTAACGTCACCGACAGCGATAACCTCGTAGCCTTCCGCATCCACGGAGTCACGCCCGAAATGGTCCGCGCTCTTCATCAGCAGGGATATTCCCCGGATGCTGACACGCTTATCGCGCTCCGCATCCACGGCGCCACTCCTGACTGGATCGAGCAAATGGCCCAGGCCGGTTATCCTCACGTCGAACTTGAAAAGCTCATCGACTTTCGCATTCACGGCGTCTCGCCCGATTTTGTCGCCCAGATGAACCATTTCGGTTATGCGCATCTCGATCCCGATGAGCTCGTCAATTTCCGCATCCACGGCGTCTCACCGGAGTTCGTGGCCGCTCTCGACAAGCTCGGCTACCATCATCCTGATCCCGATCAGCTCGTCGACATGCGTATCCACGACGTCACGCCGGAATATATCTCTGACCTTCGTTCCCGCGGCCTGCAAAACCTCACCATCGATCAGCTCGTCAACATGCGCATCCACGGCATCGACTAACGCCATGCCTCGCGTCGTGCGCACCCGCCGTGTGTTGCTTGTCCGTGACGGACCAGTCTCCACCGGCACTGGCTTTTGTTACTTCGCAGGCGCGGGCTTGTCCCGCCCGTCCGTCGTCGGGCGTCGGAGTCCCGATACCGGACCTTCGCGCCCGGAGCCTGTAGGGGCGGCTTTACGCCGCCGGCCTTTGCCTTTGTTTCCTGCGTTTTGAGGTGGCGCGGGCTTTCGCCTGTGTGCGGGTGGCAGCGAACCTGCCGTTGCTTTGGCTTCACTGTTCGGTGCTCTCGTGCCGAGGAGGGCATTTGCAGCTCAATAAAACATCCCGTATAGGTCTCGGAGGCGAACATTTCCCCGCGCCCATGCGTAATCTAGATATGGCGACGGGCTATCAGCCGCTGATCGACCATCTCCTCCGCTTCTATGACTTCGCGGGCAAAACAGTGCTTCTCGTCGGCGCGGGCAGCGGCCGCCTGCTCAATCCCGCAGTAAAAACGAGAAAGATCATTGCCGTCGACCGCGACACCGGCGCCCTCGCGCGCCTCAAAACCAATCTCGTCGCCAAAGGCATCCGCGCCCGCGTGGAAACTGTCTGCGCTCGCTTCGAAGACGTCACCTCGCCCGCCGACGTCGTCTACTTCGAGTTTTGCCTTCACGAAATGGCCGATCCTGAAGTCGCTCTTTCGCGCGCTCGCACTCTTGCGCCCGATATCGTCGTCTACGACCATTCCGCCGGCTCCGAATGGTCCTTTCAAGCCGCCGAGGACGACAAGATCCGCCGCAGCTGTGCGGCCATCGAACGCTTCGGCATACGCCGCCGCGATCACGTTCTGTTCGAGCAGCGTTTCAAGACCCATGCCGAACTTCTTGCCAAACTCACTCCGCAAGGCCCTGCCGCCATCCGTCGGGCCCAGTCCTTCGCCGGCTCCTCGAACATTGTCATCCCCATGCCCTGCGAGTTACTGCTCCTGTAGTCTCGTTCTCGAAGCTCCGACGCTTTCCTGGCATCAGGCGTAACGACGTTCACTGTGACAACGCTCGCCGAATCGGCCCTGTGAACTTGCTCGGATAGTCGAAACCGACGATGCGTCTGCGAATGACTCGGTTCCTGTCGACGAGCAGGGTCGTCGGGATGCCCTTCAACCCGAACTTGTCCTGAATTGACATGGTTCCCATCAGCAGTCGGTAGTGCACTCCCAGTTTCCTCGCGAACATTTTAAGGTTCGCGGGACTGTCCATGGACAAGCCGATTCCAATCACGACAAGCCCCCGCGAGCCGTACCGCTCTTGAAACGCTTGATAGGCGGGCATCTCCGTTTTGCAGGGACCGCACCACGACGCCCAAAAGTCGATCAACAACACTTTGCCCTGAAACTGGCTCGAGCACACAGGATGGCCATTGAGGTCGTCAAGGCAGAAGTCCGGCATGCGCGCACCTGTGGCTGCGGCCACAGCGTGAAGACCCGGCCGGGTGGTTTTCGCTTGGCCGGTCGCTGCGGGCGCCAAACAGAGGCTCATGGCGGCAACAACCAACAGTGGAATGACAGATAAGGTCTTCAATTCTCCAGAACCTCCTGGACTTCAAATTTCAGCGGCGGCGACTCCTTCGATTTCTTCGCCTTGCCAGGCGGTCTCGTATAAACAATCCCGCGCATACGAATCACGGCGCCCGCCGCCGCCGCGGCCTGCAATTTATCCGCGAACTTTTCGGGCACGATGGGATAACTGATTCTTGGCGTGATCACGAAAGTAAGCGCGCCGCTCGCATCCTTTGTGACGTGGCCGCTCGCCGTCACGCTCACTTGCGTCACAGAAACGCCGCTGTCATACGTCAACTTCAGCACGGACGCCGGATCGAATGCGCCATCCGGCTTCGGTGTAATGGTGACCTTCCCATTCAGCAGCTCCACTTTCACGTTGGCGACGCCATCCAGGCGCCGGAGGGTTTGCTGCACCCCGTACGCTCAATAGTTTCAAGTCATGCCTTCCACGTTCAGATTCACTTGCTCGATGCTGGCGTCGAGTTGCGGCGCCAGAAGCAACGCCGTCAAGAGCACGAGCCACCAACGCTTGTGTCGCATGTCGATCCCTCCTATTTCAGTCTTCCCAGCATGAATTGCCGGGTAATGCCAATGCTGAATGCCGGTCCAAATCGCGTAGGCGCTCCCGCGCGATCCTGCGCCGCAGGTATTTCAAAAGCGAACCACAAATGCAGCCCCGGAAGCGGGCTGAAGTAAGTCGTGACGCCAGGTGCCAGCACAGACCCGCCGCTCGCTGCCTGCGGCACCCTGCTCAGTTGGTCGCGGGCAGATCTCTGGTAGTCGAGGCTGGGGCCGATGAACCATTCCTTACTCACAAATTTCGTTTGATAAGGCCGGTACGAAAGCCAAAACCGCGTTTCAAACGCCGGGCCCACGCGGAAATGCTGCGAACCTTGGGTGCGCAGCCAGTAGCTTGTGGAATCGTCGGCTACCAGGCGTTTGAAGTTCAAAAGACCCGTGTATGTTCCATCCATTTCAAAAAAAACGTCCGTGGACCCGCTGCCCGGCTGTAGTCGAACAGGAAGCAGCGCGCCGGAGCCGTTCGAGAGCTCGGTCTGACCGGTAGGCAGCTTTGGCCCTGCAGTGAACGAGATTTGCGTGGTGCCTCGTTTGGAATCGCGGCGCAAGAAGCGATACTTCACGAGTAACACAAGATCGCCGAAGCCCGTGCCGCCCAGACTCGCCGCGGGAGTATCGAGATGCTGCGTGACGATAGGCGCTACCGCCATCACTTCCCAATTTGTCTTCGGGCTCCAGGCCAATCGGAAAATTCCTTCGTGAGTGAACGTTGGTTGCGCGGTGGGAGACGCAGGGTCAACGAGAGTGCCCGCAACAATGGCTCGTCGGCCGAAGACGGAATTGTAGGAAATGTACGCTCCGCCCGGAAACTGTGTGGGAGCCGATTCCGGGCTTGGCCCCTGACCGAATGTGGCGAATGACGATAGAACCACTGCCCCGCAAAGCAGCGGCGCGACAGACAGAAGACGCCGGCGCACGAACGGCAAACTCATAAAGAAGCTCGAACCTTTCTCGTCGCGTTCGGCCAAAGCCGCCGAAGAGCACGTGGAATTCTGTTTGTAAGAATGGCTGAAGACACGAACAACACCCGAGAGCCATGCGGCTCGAAAAGCAGGGGATTAGATTCGAAGAGGCAAAATACGACTGGGTGTGTTCAGCGGAGGAGAATGATCCGTCACGGTTGTGAAGCGCACCATGGCAAGAGAAGGCGCGTTGAAACTTGCTTTCGGAGCGGCAGCGATCTCGGCCGTGCTGCTGCGCTGCGTACTGGCTGCGGATAGCGAGGTTATAAATAGGTTCGGAACAGTCGCCATTTTCTTGCAGCAGTTATGGCTTTGATTCGCGGGACTGCATGGCATTGAGCGGCAGCACGCCTTCGCGCTTGCTCCCTCTTGCCTATGGCCGAGACAGCTCGGAAGCGCTGTCGCAAGCAGCAAAATCGCAAGGCACGTCGCCGTTATCGGGCTGCGACTCATATTTCGATTCTAGCCCCATGCCTCCCGGGATGCAATTGCCTGCTT
>DASYZX010000045.1:0-2221 GCA_035945715.1 Candidatus Acidiferrales bacterium | reverse complement strand
CGCGGCGACTACTCCGTGTGTCATCCGAACGATCACGTCAACTTCGGGCAATCCACAAACGATGTTTTTCCAACGGCGATGCGCCTCGCGTCGTTGCTGCTGCTCGATGAAGTTTTGAAAGCCTGCGGCAAGCTGGAAGATGCGTTGTCGCGCAAGGGAAAGGAATTCGACCGAATTCTCAAATCCGGCCGCACGCACATGATGGACGCAGTGCCGATTCGGCTTGGACAAGAGTTCCGCGCCTACGCGACGGCGATCAATCGCGCAGGAGAAGCCATTCGCGGCGCGCAGGCTTTGTTGCGCGAAGTTGGCTTGGGAGGCTCCGCAGTCGGCACCGGCGTCAACACGCATCCGAAATATCAGCAGCTTGTTGTCACAAAGCTGAGCAAACTTTCCGCACAAAAACTTATTCCCGCCGAAGATCTGCGCTACGCGATGCAGTCGAATCTCGCAATGTCCACGGCGTCTTCCGCGTTGCGCAATCTGGCGCTCGAGCTGATTCGCATCTCGAACGATCTGCGATTGCTGTCGAGCGGACCGAACACTGGTCTTGCGGAAATACTTTTGCCCGCGCTGCAACCAGGATCCTCGATCATGCCGGGGAAAGTAAATCCCGTGATGGCCGAATTGACCGCGATGGTTGCGTTTCAAACGGTTGGCGCGGACGTGGCGACGGCGCTCGCCGTGCAGGCTGGGCAGTTGGAATTGAACGTGATGATGCCAACGATGGCGTGGAACGTTCTGCATTCGGCGGAAATTCTGAAAAACACGATGCGCGTGCTCGCCGAGAAGTGCGTCGACGGAATCAAAGCCAACGAGGAGCGCTGCCGCTACTACGCCAACGCAACAATCTCCATCGCCGCTGCTCTGAATCCTTACATCGGTTATGCAGCGGCGGCGGAGATTGCGAAAGAGAGCGTGAAAACCGGCAAGACCGTCACCGAAATCGCGCTCGAACGCAAGCTCCTCGACCCGAAGCTGATGAAAGAAATCCTCGACCCCTACCGCATGACTGAACCCGCCGCTCCGATTGAAGCAGCACGAAAAAAGAAAGGCAGTGGCTAGCCGGTTCCGCATTACGAGATCCCTCGACTTCGCTCGGGACGGCAAAGGACGCCGAAAAGGCGCATTTTAGTCCCGATTAGAAATTCCTATCCGCCGCGTTTTCCGCGAGTTGCGTTTTCGCGACTGGCGTTTTGTGTACCGATTAGAATTTCAGGGGCGCGCGAGGCGTTCAAATCGTTCTTACCGTTTGGATTAGGAGCGATTGGAGACGGTTTTTGCGTGGACGCAGGCGTTTTGTCTGTGTCCGAATAGAGGCCGCGCGCCCAGTGGGGCACATAGTCGAGGTCCGGGACGCTTCGACTGGCCGACCGCGCTGAGCCGTTCTGCGGCTCATGGTGAACAGCAGATCCCTCACACCCTCCGCGCGATGCGCGGATGGGTTCCCTTCGTTCGTCCCTTCCTGCGTCAGGGCTAGCAGGGCAAGCGGAATGAGAATCGGTAGAAGCGGAGATGATCCCACCCTCTGCAGGAGGCGCAGAGGATGGGGCACCCGCAACTTCTTCCTTGGTCAAACGCTCTGCGGAAGGCGCTGCGACCAAAACGTCGGAGTGAACTCCGGATGGGGCACCCGGCGTTAAACCGTTTTGCGGGCGGCAACAACAGCAGATTCCTCACACGGCCAGAATGCGGCCGGTTCGGAATGACATGGTCTCAGGCGGAGCGATTGGAAAGGACTCAGCGGGCGGCGGCGACGGGGGAAGGAGTGGAGCTTTTCGACTCCGCGAAATGCGCGAAGCTCTGCGCTACAAAGGCAAGACTGCCGGCCTGAAGGCCGGCGCTACACAAAGCCGGGCGCGACGGTTAGCGGGCGGCGGCCCTTCGGCGAAAGACTCAGGACGCGTCGAACGTGCGGCGACCCTTCGGCTACTCTCAGGGCGAACGTGACTTCTAGCCACGAGTTGGCATTGGTACGTTCGCGGGAGAAGGAGTGGAGGAGCGGGGAGTGGCTTTCGGGGGAGGCCAGGGTTCGAGGAGTTTTTCCTTGCGATAAATCATGGCGTTGATGTCGTAGGGAGCGAGTTCAAAGCCGTGGCCGTGAGTGATGGCGTCGGTGGGACACGCCTCGACGCAATAACCGCAAAAAATGCAGCGGGAATAGTCGATGTTGTAGACCTTGGCGTAGCGGTCGGCGTCGGAGATGCGATTGTCGGCGGTG
>DASYZX010000044.1:0-96196 GCA_035945715.1 Candidatus Acidiferrales bacterium | reverse complement strand
TGCCGCCGTTCCCTGACGAAATCGTTGACGCGGTCCTGCTTTGCATCGATCCGGCAGAGCTGCGAAAAATCGCCGAAGCCGTTCCTGCCGAGATTTTTGTGAAGAGTATCGCCAGTTTCCGCGCGCAATTCGCGGCTGCGCTTACCAAGCGGATCGGCGCAAGCAATGTCGAAAAGGCAAGAGCGTGGCTCGAAGAGAATTCCGTTTCCGCGCAGGGTTCATGGTTGCACTAACATGGTGATGCGCGTTTACGACTTGGCGAAGGTTGCGTCGCTCGATTACCAGCGGATCGTGGAAGCCGAAGGCGCAGAGTTTTTGGGTGTCGAAGATGGCGAAGATGGCTTGGTGGTGTTTTTCTATGACGAGCAAAGTGGGCAAAGACTAAGCGTTTCTGCCCGCGCTTGCACGCCTGAAAATATTCGGCTCGGTCTGACAAAAGTGCGTGAACAAGTCGCTGAAACTCCGCAGCCAGTTGCGACCGATATCGACCCGACGGCGAGCGCGGTTTATGAACATTTGCGCTCGATGTTCGATGAGGCAGACGCCGCGCTCATCGCCGGAAAATTAGGGCTGCGCATCCGGTAAGCGGCCAGAGAGCAAGCGGTCGGATTCCACGAGCTAGTTGCGACCGACGACCTCTCTTTCTAAGAAATGGCTCGCACATCGTCGGACACTGAATTCGACAACCCTATCCAATAGGTTGGAAATAGTTTTCCAAAAACTCCTCACGAAACAAGCATGGCAGGCAAGCTTTGCGGACAGCTTCACAGAGCGTTCCGTCCGTCGTGACGATAATAGACCCTTGCACACTCTGCTGAGCTTCCAGCAAATAGTGGTCATCGTGCTTAGTGGCCGCGGCAAGTTCTTCGGGTATAGGAACTGCTGGCTCTGATTTTAAGATCTGGCATCGGTCGATGTTCTGACGCAAGCTATTCACAAACACTTTCACAATCGCTCGAACGATTGCGCTGTCACCTTTGCAGAGACGCCACGCTTTTTGGTCGAATGGACTGCCTTCAATGAGCACTATCCGATGTTCCGATGTGGCGAGTTTGTTTATAAGCAGGAAGACTGTTTTCTGCGGTTCTGGACCGTTAACGCCGGACGCATCCTCCCATAGCCACTCGTTGATCACGAAAGTCGCCACGAGGTTAATCTATTCTTCTTTGACAGAAAGAAAGGACTTGATGTCCTGAAGTTCCCCTTCCATGAAGGACGCTAAACCACCCGCGATCTGCCCGTCGACTGAAACCGGTTCGTGATTGAAAATTGTCCGTTTTCCTTCGCGTGCGACGTGGTAACACCGAAGGTCCTCAGGCGCTAAGAGTTTTTCTTTCACACAGGCCAAAATAGACAACAGAAACTGCTCACTGTGCGTTGTAAAGACGAGCTGTTTCTTCTCTACAGACGCGAGATAAGCTAACACTCGGGCAAACTTTCGGATCACAGTCGGATGCAGGTGTATCTCAGGCTCTTCGATCAGCACCGTCTCGGTGTCTTGTCTGTGGATTTTCGCAAGCATGTAGACTACTTGATTTACACCAAAGCCATCATTCACCAGCAGTCCCGGAATTCGAGCGCCTTTTTGCTCAGTCGTCTGTAGGTAGGTCGTCGCCGTGCCCGGTGGTGTAAAAGTTCTGAAATCGCGATCAAAGACTTCTACCGTGTTAATGGAAATACGGGGAGCGGCGTTCTGGTCGTTGATTATCAGCGTAGCGACTTCGTCCTCACTGGTAGGTGTTGGAGTAAGCGGAGTTGGAGAATAACTCGGCTTGAAGAAGCCACGACGGTGAGGGCATATGTCGACACGCTTGATCGCCTCTACTGGTCCGTTTAGTAACTCCGCTAAAGTGGTCGCTCTTGATTGACCCTCTGGCGACCCAGATTTCGCAACGACGGTAGATGCGAAGCCGTTCCAGTTAATTGTGAACTCTTCATCTTCTTCCTTGATGGACAACGGGAACGTTTGATTGGCACCATACGGAACCGGCGTCTTTATGCCCATCGATGCGAATTCAGTCTTCTCAACTATGTCCGCATCGGTCTTTCTTAGGAAGACGGTATAAATACGCTTTCCAAAATGAGCTGCCACCACGACCGCCTTTGAGACGGCATGGTTAAAGACACACGCGTCGAAACCACCAAGGTTTTGAAAGCCAAAGTTGAACAACCCGTCGCTGGCTTGATTTGGGTTCAAAATGAAATTCCGCAACACGAGGAGAGCGTAGAATAGCGTCGATTTTCCGGCCGATGTTGGCCCGAAAAATATGGTAATAGGGGCGAACTCCACCTCGCCTCTCTCAATGCTGCGGAAATTGTGAACGTCCAGTCTTGTGAGCATCGGGTGCTGCCTTTCGGAAACGTTTCTCTCGGTTCAGTTATCCTAGCATGCCGAGTAAGCGATTACGCAAAGCGTTTACGTCAACCGACCGAGCGTCGCCAATCCATGCGGGACGCTCCTTACGTTCGATACTTTTTCGCATCAGCTTTCAACCGCCTTAGCGCGCGTCTCGTGACGTACCAATACTTATCCGTTGAGTCCCACACGAAAAGCCTTCGGATATTTTCGGCGCGCCCGCTATCAGCTCTGGAGTGAATTCAGTGTGGGTCTCGCCCTCTTGTAGCTTCTTGGGTAGTTCCAGCGGAATTATGACGAAGCCTTCTTTCCCATTCACAGGTTTCAAGTGTTTGCCGCCCCAACCTTCCCACACCTTTGGACGGCGTCCGATGTTCGTTACGCTGACACGGACATAAACCTGCTCGCTTGCTCCCTCAACCGGAAGGTCAGGCTTGACTGAGTACCCACGCCCATTAGGAGACATAGGAGACATTACGATTCTCCGAACATCGGCTTCCACCTTCAGTCGCCCCCGGTCGTGCAAATCGCGATATAGATTCCAACCGAGTCCGATGCTTGAGAGGATCGCTCCCCAAAAAGCCAGCACTTTCGTTAGAACGTCGGACGCCTGCGCCATTTTTCTCCGCTAGAATTGTCCCCGTTTTGTCCCCGAACGAATCAAAAACAGCCGAAAACACTCGAATGGAGTTGAACGGAACGAAACGGTATCACAAAGAGAAATCACACACTTACTGATTTTGCGGAATTTGCGATTTTCTAGGGTTCTGATTAAAAGGCCGCTGCTCTACCACTGAGC
The DNA here is from genome assembly GCA_035945715.1 of Candidatus Acidiferrales bacterium. Lineage (GTDB taxonomy): Bacteria > Acidobacteriota > Terriglobia > Acidiferrales > UBA7541 > DAHUXN01. The sequence goes on along the minus strand of DASYZX010000044.1, from coordinate 93,041 downwards.
TACGCCCCTCAGAAAAGAGTCGAAAGATCTTAGCCTGAGCGCGCACCGACCGCAATCTGCGCTGGCAAAGATCTGGCAATTAGCGCATCCCCATCACACCGCAGGGCTGCGAGGAAACCCCTCTCAAGACGCGAGGTTTCCGTCCGTTACGGGAGACCGCCGTGCGCGCTTTCGCTTCCATTCGTAGTCTTTTCGAAGCTTTCCCATATGCTTCTTCAGCTGCGCCAAAACTTCAGCGAAGGCCACGCGCACACTTCCCGCAGCGTCGCTCCCCTCGCCCGTCGCATGCAAAGTGCCCGTGGGAAGCGAGAGATTCAAGGACAGCGCAAAACTGTTTTTATGCGGGATGCGTTCAAACGCGCCGTGCAGTTGGACTAAATCCGGCGCGAAACGCTTCAGAAACTTTTCCAGCCTCTTCGCATTTGTGTTTACCTCCTTTTCCATTTCCTGACGCAATTCGACTTGCTTGTAACTGAATGAGGTCTTCAATGTACCCTCCTCGATTGGGAAAAATGCGGAAGGAGAAACCATCGAGAGCGCATGGTCGAACAGCAAAAGGATAGCAGTCCGCTGCCGCTGCTGCAACCCGCTCGATTGACACCGTTGCACCCCAAGCCTACGCTCGGAGCATCAGCCGTCCACTAGAAACCGCAATGGAGAGGAATCACGAGATCCGAATTGGCCCCGCCGGCTGGTCCTGTCCAGACTGGGAAGGCATCGTTTGCCCATCGCCGCGGCCCTGCGATTTGCTCGACCTGCTCCATCTGCTCGGCCGGTCAAAAGTAAGAGTTCCCGAACCATTGCGCGAGCACTACCCGCGACTCGAGAAAATCGCCCACGAACCCGCTATGCCGGGCACACTGTTTCCGCTTCGCTGAGACATCCGTTGTTTAAGAGGCCTTCTTCGAATTCGCGCGTTCAAAATCGACTGCGGTTGTGTTGCCGCCGCAAATCACCACGCCCACTCGTTCGCCTGCGCTCGCCTTGTATCGTCCTGAAAGGAGCGCGCTAAATGCCGCCGAGCCGCCTGGTTCAGCCACAACTCGAAGCACTCTCCAGAGCGCCGCCTGCGCTTCCCGGATCGCCTCATCCGGTACGAGAACCACCCCTCTCACATAGCGCTGCGCCACAGGCAAAACCAATTCTCCGACCCGCTTGGGCGCCAGCGAGTCGGCCGCGATTCCTCCGGCCGGGCTGTCCACGGGCTTCCCCGCCTCGAGCGCGCGCGTCAACGTCGGCGCAGCTTCTGGTTCGACGCCGATCACTTCGACGCGATTGTCGTACCACTTCGCAACTCCCCCGATGAATCCTCCTCCTCCGACCGCCAAAAGTACCGCGTCGAGTTGTGGACACTGTTCCTCTAGCTCCAAGCCCAGCGTTCCCTGACCAAGCATCGTCTCCACCTGATCATAGGCATGCACGGTGAGCGCCCCGTTCTCCGAGGCCCATTGGTCGCTCGCCGCAAGAGCATCCGCATAACGGTCGCCGCCGATAATCAAGTCCGCTCCGTAACTTCGAATCCGGTCGATCTTTTCCTGCGAAGCGACCTTCGGCACAAAAATCCTCGCCGGCTTTCCGAGCGTCTTTGCGGCAAACGCCACCGCGACTCCATGATTCCCTCCTGAGGCCGCAGCGATTCCCGCTTCAGGAACCTTCCGCGATAACAAATTCGCAAAAGCACCGCGCGCTTTGAACGATCCGCCATGCTGCAAAGACTCGAGCTTGAAAAATATCTGCACTGAGGGCAGGCCAAAGTCCCTGCCGTCAACTTCCATGACCGGCGTTCGACGAATATACGGTCGAATGAGCGCGTGGATGCGCGCTATGTTCGCTCGATTGATGCCGTCTCGTACCATGCGCTGTATGTTGGCTGAAAAAAGGCCGTCTCGGCAACAGGGAAACAGTTCGCGGGTAAGGCCAAAATGGACGGTGACAGGCTACCAGTGGCCTTACTTCTTGAAGAGATCCTCGAAAGCTTTGCGGGCGTCATCCGGCCGGCCCGTCGAAACAGGCGCAGGGGCAGGATTGCTTGGGTAGTTGACCGGTGAAGTGTCTTTCTCTACGGTCATGCGAAATTCAAAAAATGTGCATTGGTTTTTTGCGTCTTTTCGGGGAATCCGCTCGGGAATGGGCTGCGTACATTCAAATTGCGCGCCCGTGTCGAAATGAACGCACTGTTTGCAGCAATGCAGCTCGAACTGGCACTTGGGGCACTTTCCATTCTGATCGAAACCAGGCGCCAGAATCGTCCCGCAATTCGAGCAGCGCGCCCGCATCACCGTTCCCACCATTCGCGGTGTGCGCGGACCCATTTGCTCCTGCCGCGGCCTCGGCTCGGCCGGCCGTTCACGCTTCTTGTCTTCGCGATCGCGGTCGCTATATCCCTTGTGCTTGTACTTCCGATCCATTGATTTCCTCCGGGGCTTGATTCATCACGCCCCCATTGCACACAACCCACATAAGCAATTCCGTAGCCACGCGGGAAACGCAACCGAATTGCCGCCTCGAACGCAGAACCATCACCGCTACGGTCGGCCGCTGCACTTCGTTCGACAACACAGGCAAAGAAAACCCGTCAGCAATTCGTGCTCTCACCTTTCGGTGTGAAAAAAAAACCGTGCAGCTTTCATGCTGAAGTAAATCCCAGCAGGGTCTCCGAACCGGTCGATGCCGCGTCGCGCAACTCAGCTCAACACAGGTTGCACTTGGGAAGGCTAGAGGTTCGATTCAAACAGGACCAGTTCAGCTTCTCAAACCTGTATACAACCAATGGCGCGCCAGGGCAAGCCCTAAAATAGGAATTGCGTTCCCTGCACCGATCGCCTTTCCCACAAACTGCAAAATCCTTCCGCCGGAAGGTCCGGGACCAGGAGCTTGTGCGGCGTTCCTGCAAATTCCAAAACGGCTTCTGCCGCCAAGTATCCGCTGCGCACGGCGCCTTCCATCGTCGAAGGCCATCCGGTGCGCGTCCAATCGCCTGCCAGAAAGAAGCCGGGGATTTCCGTACGCTGCCGGGGCCGCCACGCCTCCGAGCCTGGCCGCGGCGAAAACGTCGCATGAACCTCCTTCACCACATTTGCTTTTTGAAGTTTTGCGCCTCTCGTAGCTGGCAGAACTTCGTTCAATTCTCTTGTGCACAGGTCAATAATCTCCTGCCGGCTTTTGGGAATCAGTTCATACGATGCGCTGATCACGAGCTGCAGATACTGGTCCCCGCTATTTCCTCCTCCGTCGTGCGAACCGTATAGCCAGGTCTTGTTAAAAACCCACTGCACGGTGTGATCGAGCAGCGTAAGAAACGGTTTATCCAGAACTTGCCTGTCGTACCATAAATGCACTCCCGTGATCGGCGACGTCTCTAAACACTTCAAATTCGCGAACCTCTGGCTCCGGCTGAGCTCCTCCGGCAAGAGCTCCAGCAGCGCGTCGTGCGGAACCGCCGCAACGCAAGCATCCGCCCGCACTTCGCTTCCATCGTCGAGCACCGCAGATTCAAAATGCCCTTCGCTGAATCGCAGCTTCCGAATCGTAGCACGTGAACGAATCTCGCCTCCGCGGCGCTCAATTCCCCGCCTGCACTCCGCGTACAGTTCCCCGAGCGGCACGGCCGGAATTCCCAGGACGTATCCCTTGCGGTTCCGCAGAAAAGCTTTCCAAAATACGTCTATCCCGTAAGTTGCATCGGTGAGGCGGAGCTCCTCGTCAAGCGCACTGACCAGCACGACGCGCCAGAATCGCCGGATTGCCCCGTCCGTCTGCCCGTTTTGCTCGAGCCATTCGAGCATGTTTGCGCCTGCAGCAATCTTCGGGCGGCCTCCAGCGCGAGCGATAGAGAGCAGCGCCTGAGCGATTGCTTTCTTATCGGCAAACGCGAGCGCGCCGAAGCGGAGGAACGACAAACTCGTGTGAAACGGCGGGGGAAGCGCGGATCGATGGATCGCACTCACCTGTCCCTGCTTGTCGGCAAAATATAACCGGTCGTAATGCCGGATCGCCCGCGCGGCGCCAGTTCGCTCGTAAAAATCGGCAAGATTTGTGCAGCAGCCCAGCGTCACGTGCTGGCAATTGTCGATGTGGCTTCCATCCGGCAGGGCGTAAGAAGTCGCGCGTCCGCCAAGGTATGGCCGCTTTTCGAACAATTGCACGCGAATTCCCGCGTCAGCGAGCGCCGTGGCTGCCGACAGCCCCGCCAGTCCGCCGCCAATCACCATCACGCTCTTCGAAGCCATCGTTTTCCTTGAACCATCCCAGCCGCGCTCGCAGCAGAATCCACGATTTTTCCGCAACCGAAAGCCCGGCGCGCTCGCCGTTCACAACCGCCACGCCCAGCTTATCGATCTTCTGCAAAATGCCGGAATAGATCCGCGCCAGGGCCCACAGCGCCGCGCGGCTGTCCGGGTTCACCAAAGGCAGCAGTTCCGAGCCCTCGCGGTAAAACTGCCACGCCCGCTCGGCCTCAAAGCGGAGCAGATTCGCGGCGCATTGGCCGGCACTCCCTTGCTTGAATTCGCGTTCCGGGTCGCAGCCAAATCGCACGAGATCCTCACGAGGCAGGTACGTTCGCCCCATCGCATAGTCGCCGCGCACATCGCGAAGAATGTTCGTCAGTTGAAACGCGATACCGAGTTTTTCGGCACGCTCGGGAGCCCGCGCATCGGTAAACTCAAACACATACAAGCAGCACAGCCCGACCGCACCAGCCACGTGATAACAGTACTTCCTCAAGTCTCGAAACGTCTCGTACGCAGAAACCGTCAAATCCATCTCTGCGCCGGAAATCAAATCGTGCAGGTATCGGTGCGGAATTTGAAAACGCGACACCGTATCTCGAAGCGCGATCCAAACCGGATCACTTGTATTCTCGGCGGCGAGCGCTCGATCCATCTCCCCGCGCAGCCGGCGGAGTCCAGTGCGCTTTTCTTCGAGCGCTCCCGGTTCGTCCGAAATATCATCCACGCCGCGCATGAACGCATAGAGTGCACACAGCGCGTCCCGTTTCGCCTCGGGCAGCAATACAAACCCGTAGTAAAAATTCCGAGCGGCGGAACGCGCGATTTTGCGGCAATGCAGGTAGGCAGCAACGACTGCGGGATCAGGCATGTCGCCCGGCGAATGAAGCGTTTTCGGGCTTCTGGCTGTCATCGTGGCGGGACCGGAACGAATCGGCAATGCGTGAAATCACAGCGCGTCCCAGCAAACGCGCCTGGAATCGCCGGTCAAGTGCCGGACGCCGATTGAGCGTATCGTAACCCATCGCTTCAATGGCGTCGAGCACCGCACACCCGCCGCGAGTGAACAGTTCCAGGTCAACTCGAAACTCCCGGCTGACGCGACTGGCAAGCGAAGCACCTCGGTCGAAAAGAGCGCGCGTCCGGACGATCAAATCCTTCATCAGACTCTCATAACGCTCATCGAATCGCTTTTGCGTAATGGCCGTTTCGGTCACTCCGTGGCTCGCCGCAATCTCCAGCGGGATATAAATTCGCTCTTTCTCGAGGTCGCGTCCGACATCCTGCCAGAAATTCGCGAGCTGCAGCGCTGTGCACGTTGCATCGGACAGCGCTTGTCTCTCCGCGTCGCGATAGCCCATCAGGTAAAGCACCAGTCGTCCAACCGGATTCGCCGAATAACGGCAATACTCAATCACACTGTCCCATGTCGCGTACCGGTGGACGGTCTGATCCTGGCGGAACGCAACGAGCAGATCGCGGAACGGGTCGATCGGAATATCGAGCTTCCTGGCCGTCTCCCCGACCGCGATCAACACCGGGTGCGTCGCCCGACCGCGATAGGCGGCCTGCAATTCCTCCTCCCACTCATCGAGCAACTGCAACGCGTGCTTGGTATCCGGAACTTCATCCCCAAGGTCGTCCGCCCACCGGCAGTAGGCATACACGTTATAAAAATGCTGATGCAGGCGCGAGGGAAGCAGCCACGACACAACCCGGAAATTCTCATAGTGATGCGTCGCGAGCCAGTGTGTGTAGTGCTCTGCTGCCGGGACCGCGCACCCATCGGGCGGCAGGTGCTTGGCGATTTCCAGTTCGTCTCTTCCGAGCATTGAGCCCGTCAAGCCAGAGGATTTACTGCGGTCTTCAGGTCGCTATGGCCCTGTTTCATGGTTTCGAAGAATCGCGGCAACTCCGTCAGTGCAATTTCCCCGGTGACAAAGTCGCTGGCCCGCACGTCTCCCCTCGCAATCGTATCCAGGGCCTCGCGAATGAACCGCGGCGTGTGGTGGAATGTGGCTTTAATCGTGATTTCCGAATAGTGCAGCAGCGCCGGATCGAATTGCACGTGCGTTCCATGCGGGCATCCGCCGAACAGATTCACCCGTCCGCCCTTCCTCACCATCTGCATCGCCCACTGCCAGGTTGTCGCCGAACCCACGGCCTCGACCACAGCGTCCGCCCCGCGCCCGCCTTCGGTCAGTTCGCGGACCATCTGCACCGGCGTCTCGATCGTCGAAACGTCAAACGCCGCGTATGCGCCCAGCCGCTCCGCCGCCTCGATCTGGTTTTTCCGCTTGCCCAGCGCAATCACGCGAACGTCCCTCGCCGACAGTGCCCGAATGAACTTCAACCCAATGGACCCGCATCCTACGATCACTGCGGTATCGCCGGGACGAATCTCCGTTTCGTGAATGCCTCGCAGCACACACGCAAGCGGCTCAACCATTGCTGCGTCCCGGTAGCTTACGTGCTCGGGAATCTCAAGCAGGTTCTGCCGCACAATTCGCGCCGGAATTCTCACGTATTCCGCATAGGCCCCGTTGTTGAAGAGCAGGTCATCGCAAAGATTCGGCTGGCCTTTGCGGCAGTACAGACAGACGCCGCACGGCGCCGAATTCGAGGGCACCACGCGCATCCCCGTTCGAATCGCGTCGCTGACCGACGATCCCGTCTCCTCCACCACGCCGGCCAGCTCATGCCCGAAAATCGCCGGAGGCTGAATCATGCGCGGATGTGATCCCTGCTTCCATACCTTCAAATCCGTGCCGCAGGTCAACGCCACTTCGACGCGCACCAGAATTTCATCTTCGCCCACTTGAGGAATTCCGACGCGCTCAATCTTCAGATCTTCTCTGCCGTAGAGAATCGCAGCCATCATCACGCCGTTCGGATTTCTCTGCGCGCGCCGAGCGGCCGTGTTCGTCTTGGTATCCGTCTTGGTGTCCATGCTCATGAGTGTGTGATCAGGACCTTCAGCGTTTCGGCACTGGGCTTCGCCGCAAGGGCCAGCGCATCGGCGATCCGTTCGGTCCGAAACCTGTGTGAAACGAGTTCCGTAAGCGGTAGCTGCCGCCCAAATACGATTCCAGCATACTCCTCTTGTTCGGTTATCGATGCACTATAACTGCCCAGGATTTCCTTCTCCTCAATCCCCACAGCAGCAGCGGGAAACTCAATCTTCAGCACGGGATCGTTATGCGCAAACAGCAGCACGCGCCCTCCGGCCCGGGTCATTTCCAATGCTTCGATTACGAGTTTCGGCTGCGGAGCGGCCAGCAGAACAACGTCGGCGCCGCGCCCGTTCGTTCGCTCACGCACCTGACCGCCTACATCATCCGATGCCGGGTCATACGACGCGGTTGCGCCCAGCCGTAATCCCGCCGCTCGGCGCGCCGTCAAAGGATCGGTCGCAACCACTTCAGCTCCTTTGAGCTTGCACAACCCCGTCAGCAGCATTCCGATCGGTCCTTGTCCCACCACAACGGCAAATTCTCCCTGCGCAACTCGCGCCTTCCATACCGCTTTTGCCGCGACGTTCACCGGCTCAATGAAGCTTGCCTCTTCAAAGCTAATCCCCGGAGGGATCGCCATCATCCCTCGTTCCACAATCCACGGCATCGCCCGCACATACTGCGCGAACCCTCCGCCATTCGGGGTAAAGCCTGCCGTCAGTCCCACTTTCTTGTACTGCGCGCACTGCGAGAATAACTTCCGTTCGCAATAAAAGCATCTCTCGCAAGGAACGTGGTGAAAACTCACCACCCGATCGCCGGGCTTGAACCTCCGCACGCCGCGGCCTGCCTCTACAACCGTTCCTGCCAGCTCATGCCCGAAAATCTGCGGCGGGTCAACAAATCCATGCGCGATTTTCTTGATGTCCGTGCCGCAGATTCCGCACGCCGCCACTCGAAAGAGCACTTCCCCTTCGCCAATCTGGGGAATCGGCACTTCCTCGCACACCACTTTGCCGGCTCCGCGATAAACGCCCGCAAGCATCGTTCGCTTGCCTGAGCTTTCTCTTGAATTCGACGCCAGCGCCGTTGCGCTCATGCTTTCTTCGCCCCAGCCATTTCCGCAGCCGCAACCGGAGATCCCGCAAGTGTCCCGAGGTACCGGTCTAAGAACTCTGCGAGCTCGACTGTCGCCCGGTGGCTGCGCCGTCCCAACTTCACCAAAGCCGGTAACTTGTGCGGCGCTCGCACCAGGGCGCCTGCCATTCTCGCCTTGACCACATGGCCCTTCTCGTCTAAGACGCCGTCGAAATCGATCGGCAAATCTTCCTCCGCGTCGTCACTGATCGCGCGAATGGCAATCGCACGAATCCCATGCGCCGAGGCTTCTGTCAACACAGCAAAACTTTCCATCTCGACAGCCGCAGCCATCGTTCCCAGTCTCTTCTTGTCTTCCGCCAGCTGGATCATCGTTTGAGAGGTAAGCAGCCTGTCCACCATCACCGCCCCGCATGCCTCCGCGCTCTGCAGCAAGCTTCGGTCCACGGCCGCGATCCGGCTGCTCTCAAGTTCCATCACATCGCGCGCTCCGAGCACTTGCCCAACCCGGTATTCTTCTCGCAGAGCCCCAGCCAGTCCGGCCGCAACGCAAACATCAGGCCGCCAGCCGAGCGCCGCGGCCGTAACCGTTTTCGCGCGCACGCCGCCAACACCCGTCAACACCACGCGAACTTCCGCACCGGCGACTTCGCTTTCATAGGCTGAGAATGCCCCCTCGGCAATCCTCGCGAACGGGCGTTTCTTGCGCCACGGTCGAAACTCCATCTCGAGCGCAAATGTAACCAGGATTCTCAACGCCACGCCTTAAGCGGCGGAAGCCGCTCTCGCTCGTTCCGGCAATTTCGCGCAACCGTTCGCGACGTACCAGCCGACCGCGCGCTCGAGCGCCGCTTCCACCGAAGTGGATTCATACCCGAGCTCCTTGCGCGCCTTCGCATCATTCACGAACATCTTGTGCCGCGCAATGCGCACGCCCTCCACAGGAATCCGCGGCGCCCGCCCCGCCACCCGGGAAAACACCGCGTCCGCGTAAGCGGCCACGAGCGCGACGCCATGCGAAATCTTCCGTGTCGGCGCAGCCAAACCGCTAATCTTCTCAAGCGCACCGAGCAGTTCCTGCAACGTCATGTTCTTCCCGCCCAGCAAATATCGGTCGCCAATTTTGCCGCGCTCGGCCGCGAGCAAGTGCCCGCAGGCCACATCTTCCACCGCCACGAAGTTCAGTCCCGTATCCACGTACGCGGGCATACGTCCACCCAGGAAATCCAAAATAATCTTGCCCGTCGGCGTCGGCTTCCAATCGCCCGGGCCTACCGGCGTCGTCGGATTCACAATAATCACGGGCAAGCCTTCGTGCGCTGCGCGCAAGGCCTCCTGCTCGGCAATCAGTTTCGACTTCTTGTAATTCCCCACCATCTCGTCGACCGAAGCCCGGTTCGTCTCGTCCGGCAAGGCCGCTCCGCGCGAAACAGCAATCGTCGCCACCGTGCTCGTGTAAATAAACTTCTCCACGTGCGCCCGCAGCGCCGCGGCCAGCAGATTCTTCGTTCCCGTCACATTGTTTTCGTAGATTTCCTGCGGGTTCTTTGCCCACAAGCGATAGTCCGCGGCGACATGATAAACGCGCCTGACTCCTCCGAGCGCCCGGTCGAGCGAACCTTCGTCGCGAAGGTCCCCTTCCGCCCACTCTACCGCAACCCCCTCGAGCGCTTGCCTCCGGCTGCTCGCGCGCGCCAGCACGCGCACCGGCTCGCCCGCGGCGACCAGTCGTCGGGCGACATGCGACCCGACAAACCCAGTCGCGCCGGTTACCAGCGTGGTCATAGGATCCGGAAAGCCTCTTCCTTCTCGGGAGCTCGTTCGATCGGCAAGTTCGTCGTCTTGCGGTCAAAACCTGCGGAGTTGCCGTTTCCATTCCTGCCGGGGCCGTTGCCGTTTGTTTTCCCCGCGCCTTTGCGTCCGCCCATTCGTCCCGACACCTGCCACTGCAGCATCTTCCAGGTATCTCCGAATTTGCTGTTCCCGCCGAGCACCGCGGAAGCCTCGTACCCTGACTGCACCATGCAATTCTCGCAGCGCGGGTCCCGTCCGTAGCCGTACTTCTCCCACGGCGTGTTGTTGATCAGCTCGCCGAAAGTCTTGTGGTGCTCGTCGGTCATCAGATAGCACGGGCCCTTCCATCCGCGCGGATTGTAGGTAGGGTTGCCCCACGCCGTGCACATCAGCTCCCGCTCCCCGCGCAGGAACTCCATATAAATCGGAGAGGTGATCACGTTGAACTGCTCGAGCAGTTTGCTGGCGCGCCGGAATTTCTCGTTCACGCCTTGCCGCGACATGAAAATGTCCTTCGTCTGCACCGACGCGTAGGAATACGCGGGCGAAAGCATGTTCCCGTCGACCCCGAGAGTGCGAAGATAGGCAAACAATTCCGCAATTTCCTCGATGTCCGTCTCTTTGTACACCGTCGTGTTCGAGCACACCAGAAATCCGGCAGCCTTCGCCGCCTTGATTCCGGCAATCGCTTCGCGGAACACTCCGTCGCGCTCGACGCACAAATCGTGCGTCTTTTCGAGCCCGTCCAAATGAACGTTGAAGAAAAACCGCGACGTCGGAGTGAACTCGTGCAGCCGCTTGCGAATGAACATCCCGTTGGTGCACAAATAGATATGCCGCTTGCGCGCCAGGATTTCCTGAACCAGCCGGCCAATCTCCGGATAAATCAGCGGCTCGCCGCCGCAGATCGAGACAATCGGCGCGCCGCAGTCTTCGAGCGCCGCAATGCACTGCTCGACCGTCAGCAACTCATTGATCGTCGGCTTATACTCGCGGATGCGCCCGCACCCGGTGCACGTCAAGTTGCACGCGTGCAAAGGCTCGAGCATCATCACCAGCGGGAACTTCTTCTCGCCCCGAATCGTCTTCACCGCCAGATACTTCGTCAGGTTGGCGGTCAAGCTCAGCGGAAACCTCATCGTTTACCCCCGTCCATTTCGGTACTTGAATTGATTCGGATCAAATTGAAAAGACTCAGGCGTTCTGGTCCCATTCCGCATATTTCGATACCGCGCCAGCGCGTACAACGGGAACGAATTCCTATACAAATGATACTTCAAATAAAACACGCACGGAAACCCCGTCCCCGTGAATTCGTCTTCGTCCCACGACCCATCCTCGCTCTGATTCTCGGCGAGCCACTCGACCGCCCGCACCGCCGCCGCATCTTCCGGTCCTACCGTTGCCAGCAATCCAATCAATCCCCAGGCGGTTTGCGACGCCGTGCTCGTTCCCATCCCCTTCAGCTTCGGATCTTCATACGACTTGCAGGATTCGCCGAAGCCGCCGTCCGGGTTCTGCACGCTCTTCAGCCATTCGACTGCCCGCTTGCACTCGGCCGTGTCGCTCGAACCAATCGCTTCGAGCGCGCGCAGCACTCCACTGGTTCCATAAACATAATTCACGCCCCAGCGCCCGTACCAGGCCCCTTCCGGCGTCTGCTCCCGCCGCAAATAGGCAAGCGCTTTCTGAATTGCCGGATGCGAGGCATTCCATCCAAAATTTCCCAGGCACTCAATCGAACGCGCCGCGACGTCCGCTGAAGACGGGTCGATCATCGCGTTGTGGTCCGCAAAAGGAATATTCGTGAGCAGAGCCTTGTCATTGTCGCGATCAAAGGCGCCCCAGCCGCCATCGCGGTTTTGCATGCTGAGAAGCCACTCCAGCCCGCGCCGCGCTGCCGGTTCAAATCTTTCCGGGTCGCTCTTGGCCGTGCGCTGCAATGCCATCAGTACAAACGCAGTGTCATCCACGTCAGGGAAAAAGTCGTTTCGAAACTCGAATGCCCATCCTCCCGGCGCCGCGTCCTTGTTCTTCACTTGCCAGTCGCCCGGCCCGAGAATCTGATGGTCAATCATCCATCGCGCCGCAGTTTGGATCGCCCGGTGCGATTCGCCCACGCCCGCTTCTTCGAGCGACACCATCGCAATCGCCGTATCCCATACCGGTGAAATGCAGGGCTGCATCCGCAGCGTGTCGCCCTCTTCAATCTCGTAGGCGTTGATCCAGCCCAGTTCGCGCCGAATCACGGGATCGTCAGGACGAATGCCGAATGCCAGCATGGCATAAACGGAATTCGCCATCGCCGGGATGATCGTCGCCAAACCTTCGCTCCGCTCGACGTGTTCGAACAACCAGCGCTTCGCCTCAGCCATCGCTCTTCTGCGAAACGGCTTCCAGGGCAGCTTCTCATGCAGCTTGAGCGCCCGGTCGATCCCGAGGAACAAATTGCGCCACGAAATAACCTTCGGGCTCCACCGAAAGGCGGCTTTGGCGTTCCCGCGATCCAGAAACAGCTCGTCCACGCTCTCGCATTCCTCCATCCGCCAATCCGGCTTGACGGCATAAACAATCGAGAGCGGAATAATGATCGCGCGCGTCCAGGAAGACATTTCATACAAATTAACCGGCATCCATCTGGGAACCAGCATCAGCTCCGGCGGAATCGCCGGCGCCAGTTCCCAATCAATTGCGCCAATCATCGCCAGATAAAAACGCACATAGGAATTCGTCCGCTCCAGGCCGCCGAGCGCGTGGATCTTTCTTCGCGCTCGCTCCATGTGCGGCGCGTCCGGCAAATCCCCTGCAAGCTTCAAAGCAAAATAGGCTTTGACACAGGTGTTCAGTTCCCCAGGCCCGCCCGGATAAATACTCCATCCGCCATCGGCCAATTGTTTCTTGCGAATGTAATTCGCGAATTTCCGCACACGGGCGTTCTGCCCATCTCGCAGAATGTGGTGCAATAAAATGCAGTCGGATTCGAGAGTCGTGTCGGCTTCCAACTCGCCCCACCAATACCCGTCCGACGCCTGTAGCGACAGCAGGTGCCGCGCCGCATTCTCGATCATGGCGTCCAGGCGGGAGTCCACACGACCGTCCGCCTGGCGCGCCCTCTTCGCCGCCGCCCCTGTCGTTGTCTGGCTTTCCCGCATTTCCAAGCTCTCTGGCGTCACTCGACATCCTCAAAATGAGAATCTGACCCGAAGCCGTGCCCAGCCGCTGAACACACAAACGCGCCCTCACAATGAGCTTACACCCAAGATTCGGCTCGCACCGCGCGCAGTGCGCCCTAAGCTACTAATTATCAGAGCGTTACCCTTCTGGGTCAACACAAAAATGCCCCGAGCGCTCTCGGTAAGCCAAAGAATTACTGCCCCTTAGAAACGTCCCGGTTTCTACCCCAGTGCCCCCACCCGACTTCGATGCCAAAAACCGTCCATCGGCTTTACTTAACCTTGCCCTCGATTTCGCGCAACCGCTCCGCGAGCTCTGGCAAGCGCTCAAACCAGGCGTATTGGCGCTTGAATCTTCCAAGCGGCCGCGCAGGAGTTCCCCACACCGTCTCGCCAGTGCGAATCTTCTTCCCTGTGGGAATCCCCGCCTGCGCCCCAACAATCGCTCCGCTTTCGATCGTACACCGATCGGCAATTCCCACTTGCCCGCCGATCACGACATGGTCCCCGATTTCGCAGCTTCCCGAAATCCCCGTCTGCGCCGCAATCACTGTGTCTTCCCCGATGTGCACGTTGTGCGCAACATGCACCATATTGTCGAGTTTCACCCCGCGATCGATTCGCGTCTTGCCCAGCGAACCTCGCGCAATCGTTGCATTGCTGCCAATCTCCACATCGTCGCCGATTTCGACCGTCCCCACCTGCGGGAATTTCGTGTAACGGCCCCCGTCCGGCACGTACCCGAATCCGTCCCCGCCAATCACCGCGCCCGAATGCACGGTGACGCGATCCCCGAGTGTCGCTCCCGCGTAAAGTTCGACCCGCGGGAATAAACGGCAGCTCTCTCCAATTCTTGCTCCGCGTCCGATAAAACAAAAGGCGCCTATCTCCGAATTCGCGCCCACCGTCACGTCCGCCTCGATCACCACATACGGCCCAACCGTCACGCCCTCTGCCAGTTTCGCAGAAGCGTCAATCACCGCACTCGGATGACGCCCTTCGGCAATTCTTCTAGGTGCCACGAGCCGCGCCGCCGCCTTCGCAAACGCCAGTTTCGGCTGCGCAACCGTCAGCGTCGTTTTGCCTTTCAACTCTATGCCCTCGGCCACGATCGCAGACCGCGCCGCCGATTTCGCCGCGCGCTCCTGGTGCTTCGGTGCTTCCACGTAAATCAAATCCTCGCTCCGCGCGTCCTCGGGAGCCGCAATTCCCTCGACGACAACCGTGCCGTCGCCTTTGATGCGCGCATTCAACAGTCTCGCAAGCTCTTCACACGTCATCCTCATCGTGTTCCCCTCCCCGTCGGCACAGAAGGTTCCCTTCCCCCACTCACTCGTCGTAGAACGGCGGCTCGCCCGCCGGACGGTTCTTCCAGCGCATATGTATCCACAGCCACTGATCGGGATGGGTGCGGACGTAGTCTTCCGTCACCTGGCTGCACCGTGCGGCATTTTCCTGAATGTCGCCCGCCTCGTCCTCTGTGCTGCGCATTTCGACAGCTCGCTCAAACCGCAGCCTGTACTTGCCCTCGCCTTTGTCCCAGGACAAAAATCCCGGAACAACCGCCGCACCCGTGTGCCGCGCCATGCGCACCAGGCCCGTCGTCGTCGCCGCCGGGATCCCGAAGAAATTCACGAACACGCCTTCCTCGACCGATGTGTTCTGATCCGCCAGAACCCCCACCGTGCCCCCTTCGCGCAAGACTCGCAGCATCGTTCGCGCCGCATTGTTTTTCTCAATTGGCCGGTTGCCCGAGCGGCACCGGTAGGAATCGATCAGGCGGTCGACCCGTTCGTTGTCGATCGCTCGCGCCAAAAAGGAAAGCGGGTACCCGTAGAGCGCCTGCGCGAACGGAGCCAGTTCCCATGCGCTCATGTGCCCGGTCAAAAAGATCACTCCTTTGCCGCGACGCCTCGCGGCATCGAAATTCTCAAAACCATCCAGGGCGACGAGCTTCTCAATGTTTTCCCTGGTTAGCTCGGGAAAATGCGCGAACTCCGCCGCCATCCATCCCAGACTTCGCGTCATCGCTCGAATCGTTTCTCTCCGTTTCTCGTCCGTCCAATCGGGAAACGCGAGCCGCAGATTCGTCATCGCCGTGCGTCGCAGTCGGGGCAAACACCGGAGCAGCACGCGCGCCATCGCCGCAGCAACTGCGCGCGCCACAGGCCTCGGCAAAATTCCCAGAAACTTCAGGATTGTCCACACCGCAACATACTCGCACCATTCCCGCATCGCGCGTCATTCTGGCACACTCGTTTTCCGCGAACCAGTCCGCATGCAGCCCCGGGGCGCATCTCTGATACACTTCGGCAACGTGACCCAAACTCGTCGCCGATCTTCACACCGACTTCTCTCCGCCCTCCTGGTCGTAATCGTTCTCGGCATCTGTCTTTTTAGCGGCCTTTCCGCCGTCGGACTAATTGGCCCGGACGAACCTCGCTATGCCTCAATTGCCCAGCACATGGCCGGCACCGGCGACTGGATTACTCCGAAGCTCTACGGCCAGCCCTGGTTTGAAAAGCCCATCCTCTATTACTGGGCCTCAGCTGCTCTGTTCAAATCCCTTCTGTCTTCGGAATGGGCTGCGCGCCTGCCTTCCGCCATCGGTGCGCTGGTCTCCTCGCTCGCCATGGCCGCGCTTGCTTTCTGGCGCTACGGCCGGCGCACCGCCCGCTCGACTCTCCTGATTTTCTCGACCAGTGTCGCCGTCATCGCCTTCTCGCGCTCGGCCGGACCCGACATGCTCTTCACTGCCGCACTTTCTCTCGCGCTTTTCTCCGCGGTAAGCATTCTCGAAAAACGCGGCGCATTCCCTGTCGACCCTCTGCGCCACAGGCCCGGCGATAAGCTCGATCTGGCCCTCCTTGGCGTCTGGCTTGGCCTCGGAACGCTCGCAAAAGGCCCCGCCGCGCTCCTCCTCGCCGGAGGCAGCGTTCTTCTCTGGGCCATCGGTACAAAGAACCTGCGCCGCTCGTTTCACATGCTCCATCCTCTGGCAATTCTATCCTTCGCCGTCGTGACCCTCCCCTGGTATCTGCTCTGCGCCCGCGCCAACCCGAGTTTCTTCCGCGTGTTCCTCTGGGAACACAATTTTCAACGCTATCTCACTCCCATGTTTCAGCACCGCCAGCCATTCTGGTTTTTCATTCCCATTCTCTTGCTCGGACTTCTCCCGTGGTCGGCTCTTCTCATCGGCCCTCTCTCGGACGCCGCGCGCATTCTGCGCGACGGCTCCTGGCGCTCCTCACCCGGATTCTTCATTGCCTGCTGGGCCACTTTCCCGCTCCTCTTTTTCAGCTTTTCCCAGTCCAAACTTCCCGAATACATTCTTCCCCTGTTTCCCCCGCTGTCGGTCTTGCTCGCGCACTCCTTCATCCACGCAACCGACCACGCTCCGCGCCGCGCGCAGTGGATGGGAATCGCCACGGCAACGATGTGGGTCGTCCTCGGAGTCGCAGGCGCAGTCGGTTTTCACCGCCTGCCGGCTTACGCGCCCTTCGATCAGGGGCGCATCGGCGAGCTCGCCATCCTTTCTCTGCTCCTCGGGATCGTTGCCGCATTCGGCGTCGAACTTCTCGCCCTCGGGCGCAAGTGGTCGCTCCTGCTCGCGTTCTCCGCAATCTGTTCCGCCTGCGTCGTCCTCGCCGCAAACCTTTGCGTTCTTCCCCGCCTTGACCCGCTCCTGTCGCCAAGGCCGCTCGCTCAGGATATTCTCGCCACGATTCCATCTTCTTCCGGCATTGCTTCGTTCGGCGACATCAACCGCAACTGCGAATACGGCCTGCTCTTCTATCTCGATCGTCCTTCTTTGCCGCAATTCGACCCGCATGCCTCTGCCGAAAGTTATGTTCTCCTCGGCCCTCTGGGCGACATGCAACTCAACGATATGGGCGTAATCCACCGCAAGATCGTCGCGCGCTTCCTTCCTTATTGTTGGGTCGAATCCGTACAGAGGAAAACAACCAACTGAGAGAAGCTACTGCGCGGGCTGGCCCGAAGGCGGCAAGTTCTGCAAGAAGAAAGTCACAACGTGGTCTTCGTACCCGCGCCGCACCTCATCGCTCATTTCCGAGTAGGTCTGGGAATCGACCAGCTCCTGCTTCGGCGGAGGCGCAATTTGAAACATCCGCAACGTCTCCTCGCTCAGTTCCGGCCGGTCGGTCGATTGAATGAACAGTTTCGGAATGCTCTGCAACTTCGCCAGCGACGCACGCGCCGGCGGTATCATCCGGTACTTGTAATTCACCATTCGAAATCCAAGCAAGCAAAACGTCTTCACCAGCGGCAGTCCGCCAAGCCCCGTGTGCCCCACCTGCACCATCAGGAAATCCGATGGCTCGTCATAGACCGAGTCCAGCGCGACGGATTCGATTCGCGGCTCTTGCCCCGCCGCTGCCAGCGCCGCATAGGCGCCCAGATCCGTGCCCCAAACGCCAAAGCGCGTGCGGTCAATGTCATCGCGCTGTTCGAGCCCGCGCACTGCCGCCAAAAGCTGCTCGGTCTCGTCGTATCCGAGCTCCGTCTTTCCCGTGACACCCCCATGGGCCGCGAAATCGAACAGGAAAACATTGAACTGGTGCTCCTGCAGCGCCGTCACCAGCGTCAGCACGTCCGCCCTCTGCGACCCGTATCCGTGGCAGAGAATAATCGTTGGCGCGTGCAGCAACCCCGGGAAAAACCATCCCTCGCGGCTGCCCTCCCCCGGGACATTAAACTTATACGGCGTCGGATGGCCCATCAGCAGCGTCACATCAATATTCGCGGGGTTTCGAGGCGGCGAAACAATCTGATACAGCAGGTAACCCGCAATGGTCCCCACGGCAAGAAAGAGGAACAGCGCAAGCGCAAGAAATATTCCCGCAAAACGAAGCGCTCGCGCCACGACGCGCTTAAGGTTCTTCGCAGAACTCATCGAGTGCTGGGCTCTCCCTCCCTCTTGCCGCGCAGTGTAGCACAGCTTCTTCGAAGCCTCCTGGGAGCCGCTCCTTTTGGTTAGTAACTGTTTCTCCGCATGCTCCTCGAATTCTGGCACTCCTGCGCTGCAGCCCCCCGGAGCACGAGCGCCTGCATTGTCGGCGCGGCTACCCAAAGCTATAATTGATTTAATCGAGGCCAAGTAGACGAGCTATGCAGATTCTGGACCTGCGGCAGGTTCATTCCCGCGCCTTGCAGCCTTTGCTTCAAGAAGAAGCAGACCACTGGCGCAAAGAGCTCTATTGGGATTACCGCCCTTCGCAGCACCTGATTCGTAAATTCATCGACTCGCATTCCCTCGCCGGCTACGCCGCCATGGAAGGCAAGCAAGCCCTGGGGTACGGCTTCTACGTCTTCGAAGACCAGAAAGGCCTCATCGGCGGTCTGTTCGCCTCTCCCGACTGCGATCAGATCGCCGTCAGCAAGCGGCTTCTTCTCGAGATGTTCGAGGCTCTTCGCGCGACGCCGTTCATCGAACGCATCGAAGCCCAACTCATGCCCTTCGGCAACGCGCTCGACGCAGTCCTTCAAGAGCAGAACTTCCGCCTTCGCCGCAGACAATTCATGCTTCTCGAGCTTTCTCCCGGCCCGGCACTCCGCGCGCAAGCGCAAAATGGCCTGCGCCTCGAAGCCTGGACCGACAAATGCCTCGAACCTTGCGCGCGCCTCATTCAACGCGCCTACGCCGACCATGTCGACAGCGAGATCAACGACCAGTACCGCACCGAGGTCGGCGCCACGAAATTTCTCCGCAACATCGTCCTGCTCCCCGGCTGCGGCCAGTTCTGCCCGGAGGCTTCCTTCATCGTTCGCCCCGGCCCCACGGAAACGCCCATCGGCATGGTCCTCACTTCCACCGTCGCCCCCGGCATCGGGCACACCACGCAAATCTGCGTCCTCCCCGGTTATCAGAAAAATGGACTTGGCCGCCGCCTGATGGAAGCTTCTCTCGCGGCCCTCAACGAGCACGGTTATCGCGGTCTCACGCTCACCGTCACGGCGACCAACGCCAACGCTGTCCGTCTCTACGAAAACCTCGGCTTCCAAACCCGCCAAACTTTCGCCGCCGGAGTCTGGCTGCCAACTTGATCAGTTGTGCTTAGCAGGGATCGGGCGGCGATTCAGTTCTAGCGTGTAGGAAGGACGCGGAGCGAAAGTTCAAGGGAGCAACCGGGGTCGAACCAAGAGAAGTCATTAAACCCCAGCTGTCGCTCGATGGAGGATTGAACGCTCGCCCGGTCGAGTATTTCTCCCTCGATCTCCGACGTGGTAACTGCCTCGGTACTCATCGCTTCCACCGTGAGCTGGTTGCGATCGTCATCGCCCAGATGCTTGATTGCCCCCAGGAACACACCGCTTCCCAGCAGAAACTCCTTTTCTGCTGTAGCGAGTCGGCCCCGATTCCAGGTGAAATGGGGCCAGTCGGGTTGTTGCCAGTTCCAAGTCATGAGCGATAGCAAGTGTTTCTATCGCTCACATCTGGGCTCCATCCGGCGGCTAAACGTTCGCAGCGCCTTCGTACCAGCAAGATGTCTCTTCGCCTCCGCAATTTCACTTCTGCGAATGAGTCAGCGCCGGAGTCCTTCACCGAGCGCCTGCCGAAGGTTCCTAGACCGCACCTCCCCGCCCTCCAGCAGATCAAGAATCGTTCGCGTAGGTTTTGTTACCCGAACTCCATTAGCATCCGCAACGCCGCTCGGAGGAAGATTGGTGAGATGCAGGGCCAGCCCGCCTGAAGCTTTTGGGTACAGTCATGTGCGGCTTCGCCGGCGTTACCTCCGAAAGCTCGTGAAGGCTCAGAGCAGTTTGATGGCTGTAGACTGGCGTAGCCATACTCTCGAATTCGAACAGGAAAAAAGTAAAACTGCGGCGCCCTACTTCTTCGTTCGCTCCTTCAGCAACCCCTTCAGCTCCGCCATGAACTCCTTCACATCCTTGAAATCCAAATACACCGACGCAAATCGCACATACGCCACTTTGTCGAGCTTCCTCAGCCGCGCCATCAGCAATTCACCAATCTCCGAAGTGGTCCGCTCGCGGTCGGTCGCTTCATTTACGAATTTCTCCGCTTCATCCACCAGCGCTTCCAGTTTCGCCGTCGGTACCGGCCTCTTCTCGCACGCCCGCAACAGCCCTTGCAGAATCTTGTGGCGGTCAAACTTCTCCCGCCTTCCGTCCTTCTTGATCACCATGTACGGAATCTCGTCGATGCGCTCATACGTGGTGAACCGCTTCCCGCATTTCAAGCATTCCCGCCGCCGCCGAATTAAGTCCCCGGCCTTGCCCTCACGCGAGTCCACCACCTTGTCGTCGAGATGCGTGCAATAGGGACACTTCACCGCCGCGTCTCCGGCTCGCGCTTGGCCATATCAATCTCCCTCAGTGTCGCGTGCTTCCCGCGCTCTTCTTGCACTCCTTCTTCGTGCGCCAAACGCCGCAAAGCTCCCATGGACCATCCTTCGCGAACCAACAGCGGCAGCCCGACCATCGTCACCGCCGCGAACGTGATCATCCAAATCATGATCGCGATTGCCGCTGCGGGCTCCTTTTCTACTCCAAAAATGACGCTCAGAACAAGGAAGGTGCTCAGCTGCATCCCGCCGCCCACGGTCGGCAGCTGGACCACCGACCCCACCATCGTAAACGCCAGCACGAGCACCGCCCCGCGAAACTCCAGTTCGCCTCCGCGGCTTCCGAACGCGTGAATCACCCAAAGATAGACCAGCGCCATCACCAGCCAGTGAATCGCCGTGTAAGCGATCGCCGCGAACAGATCTTTTGCCGACCGGATCGCCTGCAGCCCTTCGCTGAACCCGTCGATCAGCGTCGCCACTCTGCCTCGCCACCCTTTTCGCTTGTGCCAGTGCTGCAATCCGGTCCGCAAGGCCTTCGCGCCATGCATTCGAAAGTAAACAAGCAGAACAATCAGCACGACCAGTCCGCCGAAGAGCGCCCAGCCTGCCATTCGCGCATCCCGCAGCAGCGCACTCGATTGCTGCCCCGCGCCGCCCAGCGAACTCCTCGGAATCAAGAGCAGCGCGCACGCCGCCAGCACGACCGTCGCGCCCGCGTCAAAAATCCGCTCGAGCACGTACACGCCGAGGCTCGCGCCGACCGGCAGGCGATCCTTCCGCGCAATCAGCAAAGGCCGCACCGGCTCGCCCGCCCGGCCGAGCAGGAAAATCGCCGTGAAGCCCATGATCGTCGCGCTATACACGTTCCAGAACCGCGCCTTCCCCATGTAACGCGAAAAACCGACCCACCTCTGCGCGCGTACCGCGTAGGAGACGAAAACCGTCCCCAGCCCCAGCACCAGCAAACCGTAATTCACATCCTCGAGCGCCGCGCCCAGCTTTTGCCAGCTGAATCCCGCCAGCATCGCCGAGTTGCGCTCGTGATAGAGCAGCGCCGCAATCACGATCAGCCCGGCAACGAGCCATAGCGATTTTTTGAGCGTGCTTTTCATGACTCGACCTGCGCGCTTCGGCCTTTCAACTCCACCGCCCCTTTAGAGTTTCCACGGCTCGGGATACTTCAGGCCAACCAGATACAGCCCTTCGGGCGGCGCGGTCGGGCCCGACCGCGAACGGTCCCGCGCCTGGAACACTCCTGCGATGTCTTCGGTTCTCAATTTCCCTCTTCCAACCTCGAGCAGCGTTCCCACAATCTTCCGCACCATGTAGCGCAGAAAAGACCGTCCGGTCACAACATAAATGATTTCTTCCCGCTCCGGGTGACGCTCCAGTTCCGATCGGAAAATCGCCCGCACCGGCGAACGGTCTTTGTCGGTTTCCTCCGATCCGCTCGAAGAGGCAAACGAACTGAAATCGTGCTCGCCTTCAAAACATTTCGCCGCCCGGCTCATCGCCTCTTCGTCGAGCGGATAGGGATAGTGCAGCACTCTCTGGTATTCGAACGGCGACACCACCTCGCCGCGAAAGATCCGGTAATGGTACGTCTTTTCCTGCGCTTGCCAGCGCGCGTGAAAATCGCTCCCCATTTCTTCCGCCGACAGGACGCGGATCTCCGCGGGCAAGAGCGCATTCATCGCTCGCTGCAACTCCTCGGCCATCAAGCATGAGCGCGTCTTGAAGCTCGCCACCTGTCCGAGCGCGTGCACGCCCCGGTCCGTCCGGCTCGCCCCATAGATCGACACCGGCTCCTGTGTGATCTTGCGAACCGCATCCGTCAATGATCCTTGAATTGTCGCTACGCCCGGTTGGATCTGCCAGCCGTGGAATTTCGCGCCGTCGTAGGCCAGCGTCAGCTTGATGTTCCTCATGCGCGCGAATTATCGCATGAGGCCGTTTCTGCAAGGGAGACAAACAGTGGAAGGAACAGCCTATCTCAGTAACTGTGCGAGGTTTCGCGCGCGGGACGCGCTGCTTTCAGCGGGAAGTACGCCAGCCCCATGCATACGGGCTCGTAGTCCGCTTCGATTCCGCTTCCCGTGTAACCTATGATTCGATCCTCGTCCTCGGAAACGAAGCGGATCGCCCGGAATCTTTTCTCGGCGCATAGGTCGAACCAGTGCCGTACTCCGCACCCGATCGAAATCAAATCCCCGGGCTCGAGTTCCACCGTCGCCACCGGCCGCCCGCTCGGATGAACATTGCAAACTCCGCGCCCGGCCAAAATGAAATGGCTCTCGAGACTGTCGTGCCAGTGCTCTCTCCGGAACTCGCGCAGCATCTCCTCCAAACCCGGCGTATCCGGCGTCAAATCCACCACGTCGTAACCGGAGAATTTCTTGCTTGCTCTGTAGCGATCGAGTTCCGGCTGGTAAACCCTCAGGATTTCTTCTGCGGAATGAGTGGAAGGAATTGGTTGCACCCGCGTCCAGCGCTGATACTCGACACCTATGCTTGCCAAATACATCTCGATTTCGGCAGGCATGATGAAGGTTCTCCCAAGTTGCGGGACCCTCACAATCGCCATATCGATGACCTCTATCGGCCTTCGGTGCGTCCTGCTGAGTTCTGGAGACGACACTCCACGCGGCCTCTTCGTGGACGCCTACAGTCGGTCCTTCGTTTTTTTTGGACGAACGCTGGCTCTCTCGCGAGCCTTTTCCTTGTTGCGAAGCGCCTACCCTCTAAGTAGTAGCTCGGCGGTTAGAATCCTGGCAAAAGTCTACGCTCGCCTTGATGAATTGCAAGTTTTATTTCTGTTAAAACAGGGTTGCGCGGTGGTTACGCACCGAGCCGCGCAAAATGGCTTCCTGGTTTCGTGATCGCTTCGCCCCTCTGGCACTGTGGGCATTCAAAAGCCTCATAGCTCGGTATGCTGATTTCAATCAATGCCTTCGCCGGCACGTCCCATTCGAGCTTCCCTGCGCTCCTGTCAATCAACGCGCCCGCCGCAACCGCTCTTCCCCCCGCCTGCTCCACCACCCCAATCGTTTCCCGCGTCGACCCGCCTGTCGTCCAAACGTCCTCCACCACGAGCACTCTCTCTCGCTCGCGCAGACCAAATCCGCGCCGCAACGCCATTTGTCCGGAAGAATCCCGCTCCACAAAGATCGCCCGCACGCCGAGCGCTCGTCCCACCTCATGCCCCACGAGAATCCCTCCGAGCGCCGGGGATACGACACACTCCACCTGCAAATCCCGGAACTTCTCACCGAGCGCCCGCCCCAGTCTCTCCGCCAAATCGGGATATTGCAGCACCAACGCGCACTGCACATAGGTCGAGCTATGCCGTCCGCTCGAAAGGTCAAAATGCCCCTGGCGCACGGCTCCAACCCTTTCGAGCATCTGCCGGATTTCGCTCCCGTCCACCCGACCCCTCCCGACGGTCCCCAAAAAACGCCTCGAGCCTAGGTCACGCCGTCCTCATTGTCAACCGCGCGCGCCGATGCTACCTTATTCCCCCTATGAGTTCACTTTTGTTCGATCCGTGTCCGCTTGCGGCCGATCGATGCCTCGAGTCTGCCTCTTAGTCCATTGATTCGAGTCGCATACGATTGGCCGCCACCTTGCATCGAATCAGTTGAAACAAATCGCTCTGCTGGCACGTTTCATTCATTTAGGGCAAAGCCACAATCGTCAAATAGCCTGAGAGGAAAAAAATAATATGACTGGAAGGGTTTTTCGCTTGATCGTCGCTCTTTACCTGGGAGCATCCCTGGCCGTTGGCATTCCCACATTTGCGCAGGCGCCGGCCCAGCAAACAAGCCAATCCTCGGGCCAGACGTCGGCAAACTCGCAGCAACCCTCCGATTCCTATCCCAATCTTCTCGAGCGCAATCACTACACCAAAGGCAAGAGCGCCTTCCCCAATTTTCTTGCTCCCTATACGCCGGAGTCCGTCCCTCGTCCAAACCTCGTCAATTCTCCCAAGATCTATGACCTCATCCAAAACGGCAGCCTCAATCTCAGCTTGCAGGACGCGATTTCTCTCGCCCTTGAGAACGACCTCGACATCGCCGTCGCCGAATACACTCCCTGGATCGACCAGACGCAGTTGCTGAACGCCGAGGGCGGCGGCACTCCTCTCGGTCAGTTTGTCATCGGCGGCGGTGGCGGTGGCACGTTTGACCCTGTCCTCTTCGCCAGCACCGGCATTTCCGACAGCCTCATCGCCGTCAACAACGCCCTGCAGAGCGGCGTCGGCCTGGGCACAGCCAGCTTTTTCACCCTGCAAAACCACTCGACCACCTTCAACCTTGGCTACTCTCAAGAGCTCCATACCGGGACCACTTTCAGCGTCACCCTCGATAACACCCGCAGTTCCTCGACTTCACCTCAAAACTTTTTCAACCCGGCGGTCTCGTCGAGCCTGGGCGTGACCGTGACTCAGCCGCTGCTCAAGGGCTTCGGGTTTCTGCCGAACACCCGCTTCATCCTCGAAGCCAAGAACACCACCCAGGTCGGCAAGCTCTCCTTTGAAGAACAGGTGATTACCTCAGTCACGCAAACCGAAACCCAGTACTGGACTCTTGTCGCCGACCGCCAGGCCGTCGACGTCGCCAAGCAAACCCTCGGCGTCGCCCAGAAACTCTATGACGACGACCAGCGCCAGCTTCAAATCGGCACCCTGGCTCATCTCGATGTCGTCACCGCCGAATCGGAGATCGCCTCCGACAACCAGGCGCTCATCACCGCGCAAACCAACGAGCTCCAGCAGGAAACCGTAGTCCTGAATCTGATCACCAAAGATCCGACCGATTCACGCTTGCAGGGGGTCGAAATCATTCCCACCACTACCCTTGAGCAAGCCCCTCAAGTGCCCACACTCGCCCTTCCCGACGCGGTCAACGAAGCTTGGTCCAATCGCCCCGAACTCAAAGCCGATCAGCTCACTCTGATGAACTACGGAATTGAAGTGAAGGCCACGAGAAACTCCCTTTTGCCGCAGCTCAACTTGTCCGCCACATACACCACCACTGGCTTGGGCGGAGTTTCCGGTGGCGCTTTTCTGCCAAACGGCACGCTCAGCGCCGATACGACCGAGCCGGTCGTCGATTCCAACGGCAATCCCGTCTTGAGCCCGGGCGGCCTGCCGACCTTCATCGGCTTTCCGAATGGGACCACTGGCCCGAATGTCCCGGGAGGAATCGGCACGACCTACTCCGATATTTTTCACAACAAATTCCCCACCTACTCCGCCACTCTCCAGCTCAACATGCCCCTCCGCAACCGCTCCGCACAGGCCGCCAATGCACAGGCCCAGTTGACCGAACGCGAAGAGCAAACCGTCTACCAGCGCGACAAGAACACCATCGTCGTTGGCGTTCGCCAGACGCTCACCGCAGTCCAACAGGATGCGGCTCTGGTAACCGCTGACGTCAAGGCTACCCAGCTCGCTCAGGAAACCTACGACGACGAAGTGAAAAAGTTCGACCTCGGCGCATCCACAACTTACAACGTGGTTTTGCAGTCCCGCGACCTCAACGCCGCGAAGTTGAACGAGCTCACCGCAAAAACCAATCTCGCGATCGCGCTCGTCAATTTCAACCAGGCGCTTGGCCGCACACTGAGCGCCAACAGCATCACCATCGCCGGTAATCGCCAGCCCATCGACAGTTTCACCGCGAGCGCGCCGAACATCCCCGGCACGCTCGGCCAACGCTTGGCCCGAACCGACGTCTTCGGCCTCGGCCTCAACAAGTAATCCGGCCGCTCCCAGAGCGCAGGGCTTCGCGGAAGGCGCGAAGTTCTGCCGCTCGCTGGGCTCGAAAACCTCCGCTGCGTCGAGGGTCCGTTTGAATTCTCTGGATGGAGTCACAGTTCAAACTGACCCCGTTGCCTTCCGGCGTCCGCTCTTGTCCCTCCTCGCGCATTGACCTACAATTACCCGGGGAGGCCCCGTGTAGCGCAGATCTTCGCGTCTTTTTGCGAGGTCGGCGGCTCTTGATCGGGCGTCCCGCGGCTCCAGGAGCATTCATGACCAAGGAAAATCGCAGCTCATCCGCCACCACCAGCGCGGAGCCCGAATCTCACCGCAAACCCTCTCCCGCCGAACTCGAGTGGCAAGAAAAAGTCCTCCAGCCCACTCTTGAAAAATCGCCCGAGCGCGCCGCGAAATTCACCACCATTTCCGACTATCCCATCGAGCGCCTCTACACCCCCGCGGACCTCGCCGGCTGGTCTCCCGAGAAAAATCTTGGCTATCCCGGCCAGCCTCCTTACACGCGCGGCATCCATTCCACCATGTACCGCGGCCGCCTCTGGACCATGCGCCAGTTCGCCGGCTTCGGCGCTGCCGAAGACACCAATCAACGCTTCCGCTATCTTCTCTCGCAAGGTCAGACCGGCCTTTCTGTGGCCTTCGACCTTCCCACACTCATGGGTTACGATGCCGACCACCCCCTCTCCGAGGGAGAAGTCGGCAAATGTGGCGTCGCCATCAGCTCGCTCGCCGACATGGAACTCCTGTTCGACAAAATCCCTCTCGCCGACGTCACCACTTCGATGACCATCAACTCGCCCGCCGCCGTTCTCTGGGCGATGTACCTCGCCGTGGCCGAAAAACAGGGCGCCGACTGGAAAAACATCGGCGGCACGATTCAAAACGACATCCTCAAGGAATACATCGCGCAGAAGGAATACATCTACCCGCCCGGCCCCTCCATGCGCCTGGTCATCGACACCTTTGAGTTCGGCGCCAAACAAACTCCCAAGTTCAACGTCATCTCCATCAGCGGCTACCACATTCGCGAAGCCGGCTCCACCGCCATTCAGGAGCTCGCCTTCACTCTTCGCGACGGCATCGAATACGTCGACTGGGCCATTCGCCGCGGCCTCGACGTCGACGACTTCGCGCCTCATCTCTCCTTTTTCTTCAACGCGCACAGCGACTTCTTCGAGGAAATCGCCAAGTACCGCGCCGCGCGCCGCATCTGGTACAAAGTCATGCGCGAACGCTTCCACGCGAAGAATCCTCGCTCCTGGGCGCTGCGCTTCCACACGCAAACCGCCGGCTGCTCGCTCACGGCACAGCAGCCTTACAACAACGTCGTGCGCACTGCGCTCCAGGCTCTCGCCGCAGTCATGGGCGGCACGCAGTCTCTGCATACAAACTCTCTCGACGAGGCCTGGGCCCTTCCCACAGAATTTGCCGCCACCATCGCCCTTCGCACCCAGCAAATCATTGCCCACGAAAGCGGAGTCACGAACACGGTCGATCCCCTCGGCGGCTCGTATTTCCTCGAAACGCTCACCGATGAAGTCGAGCGCGGTGCCTGGGATTACATCGAAAAAATCGACGCTCTCGGCGGCATGGTTGACGCGATCGAACGCGCCTATCCCCAGCGCGAAATCGCCGAAGCCGCCTATCGCTATCAGGTGGAGGTAGACCGCAAGGAAAAAATCATCGTTGGCGTGAACGATTTCGTCGCCGAGGAAAAGCCCATCGACATTCTGCAGATCGACGAACGCGTCGCGCATCGCCAGGCCGCGCGGCTCTCGAAACTCCGCGCCGACCGCTCTTCCGCGGAAGTCGACCGCCGCCTGGCTGCTCTTCGCAAAGCCTCGGAAGGCTCGGAAAATCTCATGCCCTTCATCTACGAAGCCGTCAAAGCCTACGCCACCCTGGGCGAGATCTGCGACGCCATGCGCACGGTCTTCGGCGCCTACGAGGAAGTCGCCATCACCTAGTTTCGGACCGCGTCGATTTTTGGCTGTTAAAGGCCGCGATCCTTGTTCATCCACTCACGCCAGTTCCAATAAGCGCATACACTTCCAAGTCCACAGAAGTGACTGTGCGGGTCATCTGTCTGGATGAGCGTGACCATTCGTCGCCCAGTCAGCAAGAAATGTCTGGACGCGCGTGCGAGTGTGTCGAGCAGAATTTTGGCAGGAGGCGCGCTCGGGCGGAGTGTAGCGGCTCCCGCGCCCTGGACATAGGCATCGAAGTGAACTAACGCCACTGCCGTCCCGCCCAGTTCAGGCACTTGCAAATCTTCCATTTCGTCATCCATGGCGTCGAAGTTCCGGCCGTAGTAATCGCTAAAGCCCAGCGCCCGCTGGAATTCCACGTGCATTTCCTCGTTCGAATGCCACGCTGCGCACTCGAAGAGAACGACTCGATAGCCTTGCTGCTGGAACCACCGTACGTCCTCTTCAAAGAATTCTCGTCGCCAGTAAAGAGCGAGCCCTCCATCGCGGAGAATGCGCCAGTCGAGGGACTCTGCCTTCTTTTCTTGTTCAGTGAAGACGGCCATGATCCAACCAAGCTTACCAAATAACTTCTGCGCCAGGACTGCGCCTCACGGCCCCACAATCGCTCGAATCCTTCAGGGATGGGATCCTTGCCTCCGCAGCACCTTTTACGGCTGCTGCTCAAATCCCGCCATCTGCCACTTGTGCAGCGTGTCCTCAACCAGCGCACGCACCTTCCCTACCACCTTGTTGTAGAACTCTTCGGCCTTCGCTTGACTGCGGTCCTTCGGCAGTCCCTGCCCCTCGGTGTAGAGAATGATCGTCGACGGGAAGGGCGTGGCGGACCAGCCATCCGGCGGCGACGGAAGCGCGGTGGACATGTCCTTGCCGCTGAAAAGGTCCCAGTGAACCAGCTTCGGATCTATGGCCTGAACGATCGCGGTTTCATTGTTCGTTCCGTGGCCCCCGTCCTCGCCGAACACCTCGCGCGTGACATCGCTGGTCAGAATCCACCAATTCACCACCAGCGTGTTCACCTTGTTCTCGAGCGAAATCTGCTCCGCCAAATCCTCGAGGATGCCCACCTGCGGCCCGTGCCCGTTGAGGATGATGATGTTGCGGAAGCCATTCTTCACGAGCCCCAGAAGCACGGCTCGCACATAGGCGCGGAAGACGTCGGGAGGAATCTGGATGCTTCCTGGATACGGCGCCAGAATTCCCGTCACGCCATAAGAAATGTTCGGCGCGATCAGCGCATTCACGCCGGGCGCAATCGACTTCGCAATCGCGATGGGCGCTGTATTGTCCGCGCCGCTGTTGATGAATCCGTGCGCTTCGATTGTTCCCACCGTCAGCAGAACCGTGTTGATCTTCGACGGCACCAGTTGCTTGAATTCCATCCAGTTCAGGTCGTCCATCGAACGCGACGACGGCTGCTGTGCCTGCACGATTCCGGCCAACGAACCGAGCAAAAGCAGCGCCGCCGCTTGCATCGAAACTCGCATCATGAAAATCCTCCCGTCACAAGAATCCGAGCCTTAGCCCCGTATCACCGTGTCTTATGACTTTCTCTGGCCTCTTGCAACAACCACTGTTTTTTATTTAACTATCACCCACCCGGGAGCTCATCCCATGAACAAAAACCGCCTCGAAGCCTTCAGCGACGGCGTTCTCGCCGTCATCATCACCATCATGGTGCTCGAGATGAAGCCTCCACAGGGAGCCACGCTTGCGGCGCTTCGGCCCGTCACTGCCGTTTTCCTGACTTATTTGCTCAGCTTCGTCTTCCTCGGCATCTACTGGAACAACCATCACCATTTGCTGCACGCCATCGAACGAGTCAACGGCGCGACTCTGTGGGCCAATCTCCACTTGCTCTTCTGGCTTTCGCTCGTCCCCTTCACTACCGCCTGGATGGGCTATAACGATTTCAGCGCCTGGCCGGTGGCGCTGTACGGGATCGTCCTGCTGCTCGCGGCCATCGCTTACTTCATTCTCGTGCGAACGCTCCTCGCGCTTCACGGGCAAGCCTCCACTCTGGCAAGGTCCATCGGCAGCGACACGAAAGGCAAGATCTCGATCCTGATTTACATCCCCGCAATACCGCTGGCCTTCGTCCACCCATGGATTTCCTGGGTCTGCTACATCGCCGTCGCCATCCTCTGGCTCGTGCCCGATCGTCGCATCGAATCCCGCGTGTCCCGCGAAAACGCCTGAGCCACCTTGCTCATCTGGCGGCTTTTCGCTTTTTATGCGCTTTGCAAATTGCAGTCGCTTAAGATAGGAAGAGATAGAAATCAATGCAACTTGCTAAGAATAAAGAGTCGAGTGCAGGTCGAATCGAGCGCTTCGGCGATTCTTCCCCTGATTTATCCGCTTTCGGGCAGATCGCCTTGTTCCTACTTGCGATCGCTTCGCTTCTCCTCATCGTCGCCTCCGCCTCCACTCCGGCGCAGACAGAACAGCTCGACTATCTGCTCGTCGGTGGGCGCGTCGTCGATGGCACCGGCAGCGCGCCTCGCCGCGCGGACCTGGGCATTCGCGGAGACCGCATCGCCTTCATCGGCAACGCCGCCGCCCGGCACATCCGCGCGAAGCAAACCTTCTCCGCTAAAGGACTCATCGTTTGCCCCGGCTTCATTGACCCGCACACCCACGCCGACGGCTACCTCAATGATCCCGTCCGCCGCAACAATTTGAACTACATCATGCAGGGCGTCACCACAGTTGTCGTCGGCAACGACGGCGGCGGCCCGATCGACGTCGCCGCGGCGCTCGACAAATATCAGCGCCAGGGAGTCGGCACGAACGTCGCGGTACTCACCGGCTTCGGAACCATTCGCCGCGCCGTGATGGGCATGGTCGACCTGGATCCAACGCCCGCGCAACTCGACCAAATGCGCGCCGACGTGCGCAAGGCCATGGAGGGCGGAGCGTTCGGGTTTTCCACGGGACTTTTTTACGCCCCGCAAAGTTTTTCCAAGACTCCGGAAGTGATCGAGCTCTCGAAAGTGGCCGCGCAGTACGGCGGATTCTACGACACGCATATGCGCGACGAGGATTCCTATTCCATCGGCCTCCTTGGCGCGATCGACGAAACGCTCGAAATTGGCCGCGAGGCGCACATTCCCGTGCACATTTCGCACATCAAAGCACTGGGTCCGGAAGTGTGGGGCAAGAGCGTAGCAGCCATCGCGAAAATAAATCGAGCGCGCGCAGCCGGGCAAAACGTAACCGCCGCACAGTATCCCTACAACGGCTCAGGTACAAGCTTGCCTGCGTCACTGCTGCCTCCGTGGGCGCATGAAGGCACCCAGCAGCAGGTGTCGGAGCGCTTGAACGACCCTGCGCAGAGGGAAAAACTCCTCGCCGCCATCACGGAAAATATCAAGCGCCGCGGCGGTCAAAACACCTTGCTTTTCACTGACACCCGCGTCCCCGACCTCTATACGAAAACTCTCGCGCAGGTTGCTGATGCGCGAAAAATGCCCGCACCGGAAACCGCGCTCGCCATTTTGCAGCAGTGCTCGCGCGACAAAACCTGGAACGCGCTTGGCGTCATTTCCTTCAACATGAGCGAGCAGGATATCAACAACTTCATGCGCCAGAGGTGGGTGATGACCGATTCCGACGGCTCGCCCGGACATCCTCGCCTGTACGGAACGTTTCCGCGCAAGCTGCGGCTCGACGTGTATCAGAAAAAACTGATCACGCTTCCCTTCATGGTGCACGTCAGCACGGAATTGCCCGCAGAGATGCTCGGCCTGAACGACCGCGGAGTCCTGCGTGAATCGAATCTCGCCGATGTAATTGCGTTTGATCCAGCAACGGTCGCCGACAAAGCGACCTATGAGCATCCCGAGGTTTTGTCCGTCGGCATGCAGTATGTTTTCATCAACGGCACGCTTGCGGTCGACGGCGGCAAATACACCGGCGTGCTCGCCGGCCGCGCGCTGCGCCACAAACCACCGGCGAGCAGCCACTGACGAAGAGAGGATCTTGCACGAGGCCGCACAGCTGGGCGCCCGATGAAACGGATTCTCGCACGCAGCGCAATGTTTTTATTGGCGGCGATCGCTCTCCTCTACGCCGGAGACTGGGGCGTTTGGCAACTGCGAATGTCCCGGCACACGGCGTTTTCGAGCGTCGAGGTCGATCAGTTCGTGGCCGCTTCGCTCAAAGGAAACAAACAGGATTACTATTTCGCAGGAGCGGCGCAGCAGGAGTGCGTGAGATCGATTTTTCCGCACGCCTCGGACGTGCCTTGCTGGTGGCTGCGCCGGCATGCGACCCAGTGGAAAGTGATCGGGGCGGCAATCGCTGGGCGCGTGCAATGCGGGAACGAGGTGAAGTTGTGTTGAAGACGAACTCCCTCCGCCGCGAAGGCGCGGCAGCCGCTGCACTGACCCTTCTCTTTGCGTTCGGCCTGTTTCGGCCATCCGCAGCCAAAGCGTCGGGAACGAAGAGCGGCTTCGTCACGGCCTCGGACGGCGTGAAAATTCATTACCTCGAAGCGGGCGCGCCGAGAACCGCAGGCACTTTCGAGGTCGGCGGAACTCCAAGGCCCGCAGCGGCTGCCCGTGGCAAGGTTTCGACCGGCAACGTGCACCGGCAACCGGCGATTCTTTTTGTGCCTGGCTGGACCATGCCCGCGTGGATCTGGCAGAAGCAGATCGATTATTTTTCGCGAAATTACCGCGTCGTGGCGATGGACCCGCGCTCGCAGGGCGAATCCACGACGACCAGCGAGGGATTGTACCCGGCGGCGCGCGCGGGTGACATCAAAGCGGTCGTCGATCAGCTGCATCTCGCGCCAGTCGTGCTCGTTGGATGGTCGATGGCCGTGACGGAACTCGCCGCGTATGTCGATCAGTTCGGGACCAGCGACGTCGCGGGACTGGTGTTCGTTGACGATAATTTCGGCGGGCTCGCTCCCGGCGAAGGCCAGGCAGATTTACTCTTTATTGCCCGGATTCTTGCGGATCGGCAAAAGAACACCGAAGCATTCGTGCACAATTTGTGTTTCAAGAAGCCGCAGACCGCCGGCTATCTGGGGCGCGTCAGGCGAGCATGCATGCGGACACCGACAAGCGATGCCGTGGCGCTGCTGGTGGGGAAAATGGCCGCCGATTACCGCGCCACGGCGGCAAAGATCACGAAGCCCGCGCTCTTTTGCTACGCCGACGGTCCCTACATGCCGCCCGCGGCGCGCGCGCAAATGCAGCAAAGCGTGAAAGGCTCGCGGCTCGAAGTTTTCGAAGGCGCCGGACACGCCCTGTTTGTCGACAACGCCGATCAGTTCAACTCAGTGCTGGATGCTTTTCTCGGCAGCTTGGGCCAATAGAACAGCGCTCGGGCTGCTCGCTACACAAATCGCGGCGAATTGAAGTATTCTTTAGGCGCGCAAACTCGAGAGACGCTTCTTGCGCGATGACACAGCGAAATGACGGACCAGAAAATACGAGTGCTGATTGCGAAGCCGGGACTCGACGGACACGACCGCGGCGCGAAAGTGATTGCTCGCGCGTTGCGCGACGCGGGCATGGAAGTCATTTACACGGGACTGCGGCAAACTCCGGAAATGATTGCGTCAGCGGCGGTGCAGGAAGATGTGGACGTGATCGGACTCTCGATTTTGTCCGGAGCGCACAACGCGCTGTGCCCGCGGCTGATGGAATTGCTGAGGGAAAAAGGAATGACGGACGTGACCGTCCTGATCGGCGGCATCATTCCCGAAGCCGACATTCCAGGACTGAAGCAGGCCGGAATCGCGGAAGTGTTTTTGCCGGGCACGTCCACACAGGACATTGTCGAGTTTATCCGCAAAAGATTCCCCGCCAAGCAAAGTGCGTGACAGCAGCAGCCCGGCCGCACGCTCCGCAATGATACAATCTGGAGTTTCGGTCGGCTCGAAAACAGCGGCCGTTTGCGAGGAGTCGCGTTGAGCAATTCCGTGATTGAAACGCAAATCAAAAAAGACTCCGCGGAATTCCAGAAGAACCGCCGCGCGATGATCGAGCGCCTGACGGAAATCAAGAATCAGGAAGAGCAGATCCGCCTGGGCGGCGGCGCGAAAGCCATCGAGTCGCAACATAAGAAAAACCGGCTGACGGCGCGCGAGCGAATCGCGAAGCTCATTGATCCGGGCACACATTTGTTTGAGCTGGCCCCCTACGCCGCTTTCGAAATGTACGAGGAATGGGGCGGTGCGCCCGCAGCAGGAACGATCACCGGGCTCGGACGCGTTGCGGGGCGGCAAACGATGATCATCGCGAACGACGCCACCGTGAAAGCCGGCGCGTTTTTCCCGATGACTTCAAAGAAAGTGATTCGCGCGCAAAATATCTCCATCGAGAACCGCATTCCGACGATTTACCTGGTGGATTCGGCGGGCGTTTTTCTGCCGTTGCAGGAGGATGTGTTCCCGGACACCGACGATTTTGGCCGCGTGTTTCGCAACAACGCGGTGATGTCGGCGATCGGCATTCCGCAGGTGACCGCGATTATGGGCATGTGCGTCGCCGGCGGCGCGTATTTGCCGGTGATGTGCGACCACATCTTGATGACCGAAGGCAGCGGGCTGTTTCTCGCGGGTCCGGCGCTGGTGCAGGCGGCGATCGGCCAGAAGAGTTCGGCCGAAGAGCTTGGCGGCGCGAAGATGCATGCGCAGATCAGCGGCACGGTGGATTTCCGCGAAGCGAGCGACGAGGATTGCATCGTGCGAATCCGCGCGCTGGTGGACAAGATTGGCCACCGGCCTCGGGCGCCGTTTGATCATCAGAGAGCCGAAGCCCCGAAATACTCTGCCGAGGATATTTACGGGATTTTTTCGAGCGACGCGGCGAAACAATACGACATGCGCGAAATCATCGCGCGGCTTGTGGATCAAAGCCGCTGGGAAGAATATCGCGCCGAATACGGGCAGACGATCGTCTGCGGGTTTGCACGAGTCGGCGGATGGGCGGTTGGAATCGTCGCGAACCAGAAAAAACACGTGCAGATTGCCGCGGCGGGCACGGGCGAACGACGGATGGAATTCGGCGGCGTAATTTACACAGAAGCGGCGGACAAGGCGGCGCGGTTTATCCTGGACTGCAATCAGAATTTGATTCCGCTGGTTTTTCTGCATGACGTGAACGGATTCATGGTGGGGAAAGAGGCGGAGTGGAGCGGGATTATTCGCGCCGGCGCGAAGATGGTGAATGCCGTCGCGAACAGCGTAGTGCCAAAGATTGCCGTCGTTTGCGGCGGAAGTTTTGGCGCGGGACACTACGCGATGTGCGGCAAGGCGTATGATCCGCGATTCATTTTTGCCTGGCCGACGGCGCGTTATGCGGTGATGGGCGGCGAATCGGCGGCCGGAACGCTGGTGGAGATCAAGATCAAGCAAATGGAACGAAGCGGAAAGAAACTGACGGAAAAGGAGAAGAAGGAACTGTTCGAGTCGACGCGCGCGACTTACGAAAAACAGAGCGATGCGCGTTACGCAGCGGCGCGGTTGTGGGTGGACGCGATTATCGATCCAGCGGAGACGCGCGGGGCGATTATTGAGGCGCTGGAAGCGGCATCGCTCAATCCGGTGGTGGCGGAATTCAAAACCGGGGTTTTGCAGACGTGAGCGTGGACTCCGGGAAATCCGTCACGGTCGTTGAGTGTCCGCGGGATGCGTGGCAGGGATTGCCGCAGATTATTCCAACGCAGACGAAGATCGATTATCTGAGCCGGCTGGTTTCGCTGGGCTTCCGCCATTTGGATGCTGTGAGCTTCGTGGCGCCGAAATACGTTCCGCAGATGGCGGACAGCGAAGAGGTGATGGCGGGGCTGGTCGAGCGATTCCCCGCCGACCAAGCGCTTCCGGAAATGATTGGCATCGTGGTGAACGAGCAGGGATTGCGGCGCGCGCTCGGGACCCGCGGCGTGTCGACGATTGGCTATCCGTATTCCATTTCGGCCTATTTCCGCCGCGCGAATGCGAACATGACCAGGGCGGAATCGCGCGCGCTGGTGGAAACGCTGCAAAAGGAAACCAAGGCCGCCAAGCGGAACCTGGTGGTGTATATCTCGATGGCGTTTGGGAATCCGTACGATGAGCCGTGGGGACCGGAGATTGTGGAGGACGCGCTCGTCTGGCTGAAAGACATCGGCGTGCGGAGCGTTTCGCTGGCGGACACGGTCGGAGCTGCGTCGCCCCATGACGTCGCCGAGCTCTTTAGCGCCGTGAAAAAATGCGTGGCGGGCGTCCAGATCGGAGTTCACTTGCACAGCCGGCCCGATGGCGCGGCGGAAAAAGTAATGGCGGCGTTCGAAGCGGGATGCCGGCGATTCGACGGAGCGTTGACGGGATTGGGCGGCTGTCCTTTTGCCGGCGACGATCTGGTGGGAAACATCCCGACCGAGACGGTCCTGACCACCCTCGCCGCGCGCGGCGTTGCCACGGGAATCGACTCCAAAGCCCTGGCGCTCGCGTGCGCGATGACGGGAGAGATTCGAAAAGCATACGGCCACGAAGTGGGCGCGCCGAAGCCAAACTGAAAGACAGGACATGACATACAGCACACTGCAATTGACGGTGGAAGGCGAGCTGGCGACGATCACACTCGATCGTCCGGACAAGCGCAACGCGATTTCGCCGGAAATGATCGGCGATCTGATGGGCGTTCTGGATGAGGTGGAACGCAGTAGCGCGCGCGTGATCATCTTGACAGGAGCGGGCAGCGCGTTTTGCGCGGGAATGGATTTGGAGGCGCTGCGCAATTTGGCGGCGCAAACCGACGAGCAGCATGCGGCCGACGCCGAGCGCATGGGCAAAATGTTCCATCGCGTCTACAGTTTTCCGAAGCCGTTGATCGCCGCGGTGAACGGGCCGGCGATCGCAGGCGGCACAGGATTGGCAACGCTTGCCGA
This sequence comes from Candidatus Acidiferrales bacterium, assembly GCA_035945715.1. Classification (GTDB taxonomy): domain Bacteria; phylum Acidobacteriota; class Terriglobia; order Acidiferrales; family UBA7541; genus DAHUXN01. Next base: position 55,809 of record DASYZX010000044.1, on the reverse strand, counting down.
TTTCACGCTGGCCGTGCCCGAGGCGAAATTCGGGTACACGGAGGGGCGCATTGGATTTCTGCCGGCGGTGGTGTCGGTTTTCCTGCTGCGGCAAGTCGGCGAGAAAGTCACGCGGGAGCTTCTGCTCACCGGGAAAAGTTTTGACGCGGCGGAAGCGCACCGGCTGGGACTGGTCACACAAATTGTTGCTCGAGACAAGCTGATGAATACCGCACGCGAACTGGGGCGCACGCTTGCGGCGATGAGCCCGACGAGTTTGGCGATGACCAAGCGCCTGATTCTGCGATGGAATGAGCAGGAAATCGAGCGCGACCTCGGAGTCGCAGTTCGCGAAAGCGCGGAGATCCGGCGCACGGCGGACTTTCGCGAAGGGCTCTCGGCGTTTCTCGACAAGCGCACACCGCGCTGGCAGGGCCGGTAAGGAGGAACGCGGCCGTTTGCGGTCCGGACAACGAGGCGAGGTGACAGGGCTGCACGGTTCAGCGATTCTGTTACACTTCCTCTCCTTGATTAGGAGATTCACCCTATAAACATGTCTGCCGGTGCAGAGACGACGGTGCGCGTGCGCTACGCGGAAACCGATCAGATGGGCGTGGTCTACTACGCGAACTTTTTCGTCTGGTTTGAAGTGGCGCGCGTCGAATGGATGAGGCACCTGGGATTCAGCTACAAACAGATGGAAATCGAGGACGACAGTTTCGTGGTGGTGGCGAGAGCGAGCTGCACGTATAAAAGACCGGCAAAATTTGACGATGTGATCCGGATTCGCACCCGCGTTTCGGATTCGCGGAAACGGACCATCACGTTCACTTACGAGGTTTTCAAAGAGGGCGCCGATCGGGTGATCGCAACGGGCGAAACTTTGCACGTCATTTGCGACAAGAACGGCCGGCCGAAGACTTTGCCCCAGAAGTACCGGAAATACTTTCCGCTGACGCATTCCGAACACGCCACCCCGAGGGGCGCCCGCCGATGACCAGGAAATCGGTGGCGCTCACAGGAAACGACCTGACGCTCGGGCAGCTCTATCAAATTGTTTACGAAGGCTTCGAAGTGACGCTCGCTTCTGAGGCCCGCGAGCGAATGGAGGCTTCGCGCGCAGTGGTCGAGAGATTGGGCGCGGGCGAAGCCGCGGTGTATGGCGTGAATACCGGATTCGGGGCGCTCGCTTCGGTGCGAATTCATCGCGACCAGGTGAGCGAGCTGCAGTTCAATCTGGTGCGCAGCCACGCGTGCGGAGTCGGCGCTCCGCTCGGCGAGGACGAGACGCGCGCGATGCTTTTGCTGCGCGCAAACACACTGGCAAAGGGCTTCAGCGGTGTGCGGCCCGCTGTTGTGGAGACGTTGCTGGAAATGCTCGCGGGGGGCGTGCTTCCGGTGATTCCCTCGCAGGGCTCGGTGGGCGCTTCCGGTGATTTGGCGCCGCTCGCGCACCTGGCGCTGGTGGCGATCGGGGAAGGCGAGGCGTTTTACAAGGGATCGAAAATCTCAGGCGAAGAGGCCCTGCGGCAGGCGGGCATCGCTCCGCTCAGGCTCGAGGCGAAAGAGGGCCTGGGCTTGCTGAACGGCACGCAAGGAATGCTGGCGCTCGTTTCGCTCGCGCTGCGCGAAGCAGAACTGCTGATCGATACGGCAGATGTTGCGGCTGCGCTGTCGCTCGATGCGCTGCGCGGCACGCCGGCGGCTTTTGACGAGCGCATTCAGCGAATTCGGCCGTATCCCGGGCAAACCGTGACGGCGCGCAACCTGACGCATTTGAACCGCGGCAGCGAAATTCGCGAATCGCATCGCTCGCCGGAGAAAGATCCGCGCGTGCAGGACGCCTACAGTTTGCGCTGCACGCCGCAGGTGCACGGGGCCGTGAGGGATTCGCTGTCGCAAGTACGCACCACGCTTTCGATTGAACTGAACAGCGCAACGGACAATCCGCTGGTCTTCGCCGATTCGGGAGAAGTGATCAGCGGTGGAAATTTTCATGGACAGCCGCTGGCGATGGCCGCGGACCAAACGGCGATTGCGCTGGCGAGCGTGGCGGGAATTTGCGAGCGGCGTATCGACCACATGACCAATCCGCACACGAGCGGGCTGCCGGCATTTTTGACGCCGGACCCGGGGCTGAATTCAGGATTCATGATTGCGCAAGTCGCGGCGGCGAGTCTGGTGAGCGAAATGAAAGCGCTGGCGACGCCCCATTCGGTGGATTCGATTCCCACCTCCGGCGACCAGGAGGATTACGTCTCGATGGGAATGAGCGGCGCGCGACGGTTGCGGCGGATGCTGGATGCGCTCGCGAATGTGATTTCGATCGAGCTGCTGTGCGCGGCACAGGGCGTCGATTTTCATGCGCCGCTGCAAACCGGAACAGAATCGCGCAAGACATTCCGGTTGATACGGTCGGTGTCGCCTGTCGTAGCGAAAGATCGCGCGCTCGCTCCGGACATTGCAGCGGTGACGGCGCTCATCCTGCGCGGAGAGTTTCAGAAGATTCTGCGGTAACGCCCTGCCCGGTTTCGGAGATTCCCCGGGATTACTTGAGCGCGCGCTCGAGAAACTTGCCGAAACGCCAGCCTGCAATCCATTTGAACGGCGCTTCGCCGAGCGAATAGTGGCCGCACGGAAGGCGCAGAATCTCGCAATCGACTTCGTGCGAGCGGATTGCGGCGAAGAAATCTTCGGAAAACTCGCCGGAAAACGTGGGATCGTAGCGGCCGCTGATCGCCAGGATCTTTTGGCCAGTGCCGCGCAATTTGGAAATGTACGGCATGGGGCTGATGGGCGCCCAATCATGGCGAATCTCCTCCTCGGAGACGTTCGGGCGCATCGTTTCCCACACGTGAATCGTGGTCAAGCCGTTCGCGACAACGTCTCCGAAATAACTGGACACATGAAGAAGGGCGGCGGCGCGAACCAAGGGTTCGTGTGAAGCGGTAATGCACGAGATGCATGAGCCGAGGCTGGTGCCGAGAATTCCGAGCGGGCCGTAGCCGCGCATTTCGAGCCAGCGCAACGAGCAGCGGGCGTCGCAAACGGCCTGGCGATTGGCCTGCAACGTGAGGCCCACATTGGCGCCGACGATTTGGTCGGCACGGGTGTGGCCGGGGACAGTGCGTTTGTCGTGATAGGGCAAGCTCAGGCGCAGCGCCGTGATGCCGAGACGATTGAGCCAACGGCAGATCTCCACGTGCGCGGCGTAGTCCGCATTCCATTGAGGCAATACAACGACGGCGGGGCCCGGGACGCGGGCGCTCGCCGAGAATAGGCGCGCGTGGACGCGATCGTTTCGAGGCCAAGGCGAGCGAATCGCGCTCGTGAATTCCAGTTCGCCGCTCCACCGCGCTTCGCCTGGCTGCAAAACTCGGAGTTCGTAATCGGCAGGAGTTTCGCAAGCAAACCACGCACCGCTCGCCGCAAGGGTTTCTTCGACGAATCGGCGCAAAAACGCGCGCGGGTCCGGGTCGTCGGCGCGGCCGCCCAGGTGATCGATTCCCCAGGCAAACGGCAACGAGCGGCGGCTGGGCTCAGCGGCCCAGCGCTTGTGCTCGTAGCGGCGAATTTTCTGTTCAAGATAGTTCACCGGGAGCGAGCCACAAATATATCGCAAGCGACCGGGTCGGCCAAAGACCGGGCAGCGAACGGAGATCTCAAGCGGCCGGAGCGTTAGCCATCGGGCACCGGTTGTGCCGCAACGATTGAGGCGTGCGCGCGCTTGTGGCACAGTCAGAAGATGCTTCCGGCATCGACGATCGCGGTCTTCGTGTTTGTGTTCGGGCTGATGATCGGCAGTTTCCTGAACGTGTGCATCAGCCGGCTGCCGCAAGGGAAATCGGTGGTGCGGCCGCGTTCGCGATGCCCGCTATGCGGCAAACACATCAAGCCTTATGACAATATTCCGGTGCTGAGCTATTTCTTCCTCGCGGGAAAATGCCGGAATTGCAAAGCGAAGATTTCTCCTGTGTATCCCACGGTGGAGCTTTTGACCGCGTTTCTTTTCCTGGCGTGCGATCTCGTCTACGGAAACTCAATTCTGACTGCGAAGTGGGCGGCGTTTTCCGCCATCCTAGTCGTGCTGATCTTTACCGACTGGCGCGAGCGCATCCTGCCGGATGTGGTCAATTTCACGGGACTCGGAATCGCGCTCGGAATCAGCTTTTTTGTGCGTCCCGAAGACGGCACCGCGGCGTGGCTGGCGAACCGGATGTTCGATTTTCCGCCGCCCGCGCCGGTGATTTCTTTTGCCGATGCGCTGATTGGCGCAGCGGTTGGAGGCGGCGTGCTCTGGCTGGTCGGCGAGGCTTATTTCCGGCTGCGCGGCCGCGAGGGCATGGGATTCGGCGATGTGAAAATGATGCTCATGGCCGGCGCGTTTCTGGGCTTGCGGCGGACGATCCTGACGATTTTCGCCGGCTCGCTGCTGGGTGCCGTTCTGGGAGCGATTTTCATCGTGGCTTCGCGCAGAAAATCGAACTACGAACTGCCTTTCGGCACATTTCTTGGAGCAGCGGCACTGCTGGTGGTGTTTTTTGGCACGCCGGTGGTCGCCTGGTATCAGTCGCTTTTCACAATGCGGTAAGACGCAGATGAAACTGACCTTCCCAGCACTCTCTGTTTTTGCTCCGGCCGCTTCGCATTTCAACGTGGAAATGGGCGTTGCCCTGGCTCTGCTTGCGCTCATTTTTCTTGCGGTCGTGGGCGCTTTTCTCGCGCTGCGGCGCTCGGTTTTGGATCAGGGGAAAGCGTCCAGGGAATCCGATCGAGCGTTCCGCGTGAATGCGGAGAATCCGTCGGCGTTCATGACCGCTTCGATGCAGGGCGTGATTCAGCGGCTGCGCGAGCAGGAGCAGGAACTGGCGCGGCTCAATCAACTGGAAAAAGAGCGGGCCCAGGAAACCGAGCGGCTGAGCGAGGCGGTTACACGCAACATGCCGGCAGGATTGCTCCTGGTAAGCGCGACGGGGACCATCAGCTCGGCGAATCCCGCCGCCGAAAAAGCACTCGGCATACGCGGCCTGCAATACCGGCGATACACGGAAATCCTGGGGGTGGATTCGCTGTTGACGCAAATGCTCACGGCGTGCCTTCGCGACGGGCAAACCTTCCAGCGCGACGAAGTGCCTCACGTGACGCCGGATGGCGAGCTGCGAAAATTGGGCGTGACCATCTCCCCGATCTACCGGCCCGTGCGCAACACGATGGCCCCGGGGCCGACAGCTCCTCCCGAACCGAAATTGACGGGAGCGCTTTGCCTGATGAGCGACCTGACGGAGCTGGCCACGCTGCAAAAACAGATGCGCTGGAAGGAAAATCTGGCGGCGCTCGGCGAGATGTCGGCGGGAATCGCGCACGAATTCAAAAACGCGCTGGCGACCATCTCCGGGTACGCGCAAATGATTCACAACGACGCGCCCTCCGGGGAGACAGGGGAGTGCGCTCTGAAGATCATCGAGCAGACGCGTTCGCTGACGCACGTGGTGACGGAGTTTCTGCGATTTGCACGTCCTCTTGAGTTGGCGCAGGAGGACTTCGCTCTTTCCGGCGTGGTCGAGCAAGTGGCGGAGGAAGTGGGCACATCCCTGACGAGCGTCGCGATTCGCACCGACGGCGCTTTCGCGGAAGTTTCCGGCGATGCCGGCCTGCTGCGGCAGGCGCTGCTCAACCTGATCCGCAACGCCGCCGAGGCGGCCGCGTCGAACGGCCATCCCGGCGAGGTCACCGTTTCCGGTTACCAGGAGACCGAGGGCGGCAAGCGCTGGCAACGCGTGGCGGTGCGGGATAACGGCCCAGGGATTTCGCCCGGCGACATGGACAAGATATTCGTCCCGTTCTTTACGACGAAATCGAGCGGAACGGGCTTGGGCCTGGCGGTGGTGCAAAAGATCGCCCTGCAGCATGGAGGGAGGGTCGAAGCACACAACCAGCCGAAAGGCGGGGCGGAATTTGACCTATGGTTACCTTTGCGATAGCACTGGCCTTCGGTCCCATTGCCCGAGCCGAGAAAATGCATCTAAATTAAAGAGAACAAAGGCCGATATTCGCTTCTCTGGAGTTCTCGAAAATGCGGCGAACCATCTGGACTGGGGCCATCACGCTGCTCATCGCGGCGCCTGTCGGCGCTACCGCGCATCAGGCCGCGCAATCTAGCCAGACGCAGAGCCAGACCAAAACGCAAACCGGCCCGGCCCAGACCTCTTCGGGCCAGACCAGTTCGGTCGGGGATCGAGCGCGCAAGGTCAGGCAAGACCAGAAAGGCGCGCCAAAGCCCGTCGTTTTCACGAACGAGAATCTTCCGCGGTCGAGCACAATCTCGGTCGTAGGAAAAACAGGTCCGGCAACCAATCCTGCCAAGACCCAGGCTCAAGCCGCCGCCGATGAAAAATCCGACGAAAGAATGTGGCGACAAAAATTCGCCGACGCCCGTTATAAGCTGGTCGAAGACAGGCAGAAGCTTTCGATCCTCGAGAGCGAACTCAACTCTCTTGGGATGGTGCGCTATTTCAATGAAGACGACGTGGCGAGCAAGCAACAGGCGATCGCCGATCAGCAAAAGCAGATCAGCGCGGACCAGAAAGCACTCGACGACCTGGCGGACAGTCTGCGGAAGGCAGGGGGCGACCCGGCGTGGGCCCGTTGAGACTTCAAGCCGTTATGGAATTTGGCAGAGAAACCCCGAGGTGAGGCTCATGCGAAAAACGATCTGGCTGGCAGCAATTCTTACCGGTCTTGTACTGCCGCAATTTGCGGAGGCGCAGCAGGCGTCGCAGTCGGGGCAAGGCTCGCAGTCGCAAGCGGGATCGCAATCGACGGCGAAGACCGAAACGCCCCAGCCTCAGTCCCTCGCGGACGCGGCGCGCAAGGCACGGGCAGCCGAGAAGAACGCGGCGAAGGCTCCCAAGGTATTCACGAACGATAATATTCCGACAGCCTCCACGGGCGTTTCCGTCGTGGGACAGGCTCCCGCAGCCGCGACAAAGGAGTCCGCGAGTTCGGAGAACAAGACCGACAAGGGGGGCGGAGCTGAGGCCGCCTGGCGCCAGAGGTTTTCCGACGCGCGCCACAAGGTTGAGCAGGACAAGGCCGACCTCGCGGTCATGCAACGGGAACTGGGCGAGCTGAATCTTCAGTACTACCCCGATCCCACGAAGGCCATGCAGCAGTCGGTCAGCCGCAGCGACATCACCAAAAAGCAAGGCGAGATTGATGCCAAGCAAAAACAGCTGGCAGCCGACGAACAGGCCTTGTCCAATCTGGAAGACGAACTTCGCAAAGCGGGCGGCGACGCGGCCTGGGCCAGAGAGTAGCCGAAAGCGATGGAAGCAGTCCTGCTGGTTGAAGACAAGACCGAATTGCGCGCCATGTTGCGCAAGGCCCTGGAAAAGGCAGGATATGCGGTTGAGGAAGCTCCCGACGGCACCTCCGCCATCGAAAAAGTTCGCGCCCGCCGCTATCTCGCCGTTCTCACAGACCTCAAACTCCCCGGCGCATCCGGGCTCGACGTATTGCGCGAAGCGCGCCGCGCCGATCCGATGATTCCGGTAATTCTCATCACCGCGTACGGCTCGGTGGAAGAAGCTGTCACCGCCATGAAAGACGGCGCCTTCGACTTCATTCAAAAGCCCGTCGAGCTCGAACACTTGAAGCTGCTGGTCGCGCGCGCAGCACGCCAGCAGGAGCTTCTTCGCGAGAATCTGCTCCTTCGCGAAGAGTACGCCGAGCGCTACGGATTTCCGCGCCTGGTTGGCGAAGATCCGTCGATGCAGGCTGCCAGCCAGATTGTGCAGCGCGTCGCTCCGACCGATTCCACGGTTCTGCTGCTCGGGGAAAGCGGAACGGGAAAAGAGCTTTTCGCGCGTGCGTTGCATCACCTGAGCAAGCGCCAGGGAAATTCCTTCGTGGCTCTCAACTGCGCCGCCATTCCCGAAGGGCTGGTCGAGAACGAACTCTTCGGCCACGAGCGCGGGGCCTACACCGGCGCCGGCGCGCGCAAGATCGGCAAGCTGGAATTGGCGCACCGCGGCACGATATTTCTCGACGAAATCGGCGAGCTGCCGCCGGCGATTCAGGCAAAACTGCTGCGCGTGCTTGAAGAAAGACGGTTCGAGCGAGTGGGCGGAACGCAGGCGATCGACGTAGACGTGCGGATTGTCGTCGCGACGAACAAAGACCTGCAATCCGCGGTCGAACAGAAAACGTTTCGCGAAGACCTTTACTTTCGTATCGCTTCGATTCCCATAACAATTCCGCCACTGCGCGACCGCGGCGACGACGTGATTTTGCTCGCCGAACATTTTCTCGAACGCTTCCGGCGCGAATTTCGCAAACCGGCGCTGCGATTCAGTGAAACGGCCATTGCGCGAATGCGCGGCTATCCTTGGCCGGGCAACGTACGCGAGCTGCAAAACACCGTCGAACGCGCAGCGATTCTCGCCGATGGAGAGTCGATCGAGGCGGAAACTCTGCAACTTCCTTCGCCACGCCCCGGCGCGAAGGACATGCCTTCCGGCATGCTGAACGAGGAGTTTCTGTGGGATGGTTCGCTCGAAGATGTGTCGCAGCGAGCGGTGAGTCACGTCGAACGGTTCAAGATTGATACCGCGTTGCGCGAAGCGAAATGGAACAAATCACGCGCTGCGGAAAAACTCGGCGTTTCCTACAAGACTTTGCTGCACAAGATTCGCGCACTGGGGCTCGAAAACTAGCCGCCGCGCTCGGCTTGGTGCAGTGCTACGGCACCAAATGTCCAGCGCTCGTATTCCACGTTATTGAATCCCGCCTGTTCCATCCAGCTTCGCAGGATTTCGGGAGGCGGAAACGTTTCGACAGAGCCCGGCAAGTAGGAATAGGCATCGCCACTTCCAGAAATTGCGCCGCCGATTCTTGGCAGAATGCGCGTGAAATAAAACCGGTAAAGCGCGGCGAGCGGCCCCCGTTCCGGCTGACAGAATTCCAAAATGGCCAGCCGGCCGCCGGAGCGGAGCACGCGGCGAATCTCGACGAGGCCGCTTCGGTAATTCGCAAGATTTCGAAAGCCGAACGCCGCCGCAATCAGATCAAAGCTTGCATCGGGAAATGGAAGCGAAAGTGCATCGGCGCACAGGAAAGAAACCGCGGCGCTGCGGCCGGCATTTTTCTTCTTGGCTAACTCGAGCATCGGCAGCGCAAAATCCGCGCCGATCCGGCTCGCGGTGCTCGGGCGGCGTCGGTTGCGCGCTTCCCGCGCGAACGCGAAGACCAGGTCACCGGTTCCACAGCACAAATCAAGCATTCGAGCGTTCGGATCCCCGAGCACGGAAGCGAAGCGTCTCGCGACGCGTTTGCGCCACAGCCTGTCGAAAGACGCAGAAAGGAGATGGTTCAGGAAGTCGTAACGCGGCGCGATGCGGCTGAACATTTCGCGCACTCGCAGGCTGGCCTCGCGTTCATTCTCTGAGCCCGCGGGCCGCGTTCCCGACAGCGGACCGGGCTGCGCATGATTCTCGCGCTCCGCGTGAGTGTGGGCGACGCGCGCCATCATGCTTCCTTTGACGCATTCGCGCAGCTTAGCTCGCGCCAGACTTCTGCGACCACCCTATCCGGCACGCTTGCCCCAGTCTGCGCATTGCCGATGGCGCGCGGAAGCACCCACAGAACGCGGCCGCCGCGCGATTTCTTGTCCCTGGCGATGGTATCGAGCAGTTCGGCCGAGGAGACGCGCGGCAAAGCAGGTAGCGGGCCGCATCGCGCAACGAGCGATGAGATTCGCGCAGCATCCTGCTTCGGCAGCAACTCCATTGCGACGGCGATCTCGGTCGCGCCGAGCATTCCCCATCCAACGGCTTCGCCATGCAGCAAGCGCTTGTATTCGGTCAGCGTCTCGAGCGCGTGGCCAATGGTATGGCCGAAATTCAGTATCTGACGCAGGCCGCCCTCGCGCTCGTCCTTGCTCACAACCTCTGCCTTTTGCCGTGCCCCGCGTTCAATCACCCATTCGAGAGAGCGCATGTCCATGTCCAAAAGCTTCTGCAATTCGCGCTCGAGAAAATCGAACAGCTCCGCGTCGCCAATCACTCCGTACTTGATCACTTCATACAGGCCGGAGCGAAACTGACGCGGGGGCAGAGTGCGCAAAAGCAACGGGTCGGCAACCACCAGTTTCGGCTGATGAAACGCGCCCACGAGGTTTTTGCCTTCGGCGAGATCCACGCCGGTCTTACCGCCGATCGAGCTGTCGACTTGGGCAACGAGCGTTGTGGGCACATGCACGATTGGCACCCCGCGCAAGTAGCTCGCCGCAGCGAAACCGGCGACATCGCCCACAACTCCGCCGCCCACGGCAACAAGCAACGCGCGACGGTCGGCGCGAGCGTGCGCCAGCTTGCGGCAAATCCGTTCCACGGTCGTTAAACGCTTGGCCACTTCCCGGTCGTCGAACAGGACCAGGCAGCGGTGCGAATCTCGCAAGGCCCTGGCAACTTCCTTGCCGCAGAATCGCCATACCCGGGGCGAGGACAACACAAATAGTTCCCCCCCAGCTCCGAGCTTTTCCACCAGCGAACCGAGCCGGCCGAGCGCGCCGCGCTCGCATACGACCGCGTAGCTCGCCGATCGGGTCTCCACCTGGATGGTCTTCACTGCGCGAATTTCTTCTCGAGCGCATCAACACTGGCGACGATCACGTGGCCTACAATCGCAAGGTTCTTTGCGCTGATTTTGTCCATCGTGTCCTGCGGAGTGTGCCAATACCCTTCGGCGATGTAATCGTCCAAATCGATCAAATCCGCGGCGGGAACCTTTTGCTCCAAAAACGGATCGTGGTCGTCTGAAGCCGAGGTCGATTGCGAAACGAAAACGTTTTGATAGCCGAGCTTCGCCGCGGTCGACCAGATCAAGTCGACAAGCCACGGCGTGGAACTGCTCTCTTTCTTCATGGTCAGGCCTTTTTGCCCGATCATGTCGGCGAGCACGACGGCCTTCACGTCTTTCAGGTCCCCATCGAGCTCCATTCTGGCCGCCAGCTCGCGGCTCCCGTACGTGTGGTCATTGTCTTTGTCCCAATCAACGACCGCTTCCTCGCCGTCGAGGAAGGCCATCCAAATCGCCAGTTGAGGCTTTTGATGGCATAACTGGTGCGCCATTTCGAGCATCAATCCGGTAGAAGAACCCCCGTCTTCCGCACCCACGAAGTCGGCCAGGCGCTTCGTGTCGTAATGCGTCATCAGCAGAATCATGCCCTTCTTCGTGCCGGGAACTTTGGCAATGATGTTCTGCATCGCAATCGTGCCCACGGGCGTCTGGGCATGGAAATTGTCCAGGCCGACCTGGCAACCGTCGGCGTGCAATTCGGAGTAAATGTAGTTTTGCGTCTGCTTGATCGAGTCGGAGCCTGAAGGATGCGGGCCGAAACTGACGAGTTTCGCGGTGTAATTGTAAGCGCGCTGGCCGTCGAATCCGCCAGTCTGCTGGGCGGGAGGGGCTTGGTCCTGCCGGTCCAAACTGCTCGCGGTCGCCGGAGTATTGGCCGAAACCGCTGCATTTCCGGCTTTGCCGCCGCAGCCCGCGACGAAAATCAGCGCAGCAATGGCAAACCACAAACGGGAGTGGGTCATGCTAATGCGCTCCTTCGCGGGCCATCTCCCGCTTTCGCTTGCTCCGGAACACCATATAAGAAACTCCAATGCCGACAAAATATAAGGCGACCATCGGCGCCATGAAAATGAGCATGGTGGTCGCGTCCGGCGTAGGAGTCACGATTAAAGCGATAATGGAAATAATCAGAATGGCGTAACGGACGTTCTTCCACAACCACTGCGGAGTCACGATTCCGAACATCGAGAGTACAAAGATGAGAATCGGCAGCTCAAAGATCACTCCCAGGCCGACCATGACAATCAACAGAAGGTCGAAGTATTCATTGATGTCAATCAGGGGTTGCAGCGGAAGCGAACCTTCAAAACTGATCAAGAATCGGAGTACGTAAGGAAGCAGAATGAAGTAACCAAATGCAATTCCCGCAAGAAACAGCAGAACCGAGGAAACAATAAACGACGCGACTGCCTTCCGTTCGTGCTTATAAAGGCCTGGGGCAACGAAAAGCCAGATCTGGTACAGGACGACAGGCAGCGCGAAGACGATCCCGAGATAAAACGCCAGCGAAAACACCAGATTGATGGGACCGGTAGGGTTGTGGTAGATCAGTCTCGGCGGAAAGTGCGACTGCTCGAGAGCGACCACCATCGGTCGCGATACGATACCGATCATCGGTTTGGAGATCGCAAAGCCAACGAGGAAGCCCAGACCGATGGCGATTGCCGAATAGATCAGCCGCTTCCGAAGATCGGCCAGATGCTCAAACAGCGACATCTTGCCGCCATCTTCCTCCTCGGTTCGAGCCGACGGCAACTCTGGCTGGCTAGACGCCATTTCTGTGCTTCTCAGATGTCGTTTCGGAGAAAGCTGGCTCCGTTGTGGATGGCGAATCGCCTGCGGGCTCCGGAGGCGGCTCGACCGTTGGCGGAGCCGGCGGCACAATCGTATTCGACTGCGCCTGCCTCAGGTCATTCATGCGAGTCTCGCGCTCCAAATCCCGCATATGCTCTTCAAATCCGGCCTTTAGGTCGCCGGTAGCCCGTTTGAACTCCGCCATCACCTTGCCGAAATTCCGGGCAAGCTCCGGCAGCTTATCAGGGCCAAAGACAATCAAAGCAACCAGGAAAACGATTATGAGGTGGGGTACGCTGAACATTATTTTCGCGCGCGTTCGCTCGCTTTTGCATCATAGAAGACGTGGGGAGGCGTGTCAAACCGCCGAAGAATCTATGCTATACTGCTTGCTGAAGCTCAGTGAAGGCGACAACAGCCCCGCTTATGAATCCCAAGCAACGTAACGAGGAATCCATGGAATCTTCCAAGCGCGGGGCCTTTCTCCTGGCGGCCATTCTCGTCATTGCGGCCATCATGGGCGGACTTTATGGCCCATCGCTCAAGGCCACGGCAGCGGGCGCTACCGATTTGCAGCAATCTGTCGAGACTTTTGGGCGCGTCCTCTCCGTCGTGCAGCAAAACTATGCAGAGTCGATCGATACCGACAAGATGGTCTACGACGGCGCGATTCCGGGAATGTTGCATGTTCTCGACCCTCATTCGAACTTCTTTGACCCCAAGGAATGGTCCCTCCAAATGGAGGAGCAGCGCGGGAACTACTACGGCGTCGGAATGAGCATCGTTCCCATGGAAAACCCTGCGAGGGTTGAAGTCGTTTCCCCGTTCCCGGGATCCCCTGCCGACCGTGCAGGCATTAAGCCCGGGGATGTGATCGTGAGAGTCGACGGCAAAGACACGACGACAATGTCCTCGCCCCAGGTGGCCGACCTGCTAAAGGGTGCCAAAGGAACAGTGGTCACGATAACGCTCAGCCGGGAGGGATCACCCAAGCCGCTTGTTGTCAATGTGATGCGCGACGAGATCCCTCAATCAGCAGTTCAGATCGCCACGATCGTCAAACCGAATATCGGATACGTGCGTGTGACCGCTTTCACCTCGGAAAATACCGACAGCGACCTGGCCGAAGCACTGAAGAAGATGGGCTACCCGCATCTTGATGGCCTCATCCTTGATCTCCGCGGCAATCCGGGCGGCTTGCTCATGCAGGCGATCGGCATGGCGGATATGTTCCTCGCGAAGGACCAGCTGGTCGTTTCGCATAAGGGCCGGGAATCACCCGAGCGCCGCTACTATGCCCTGAAAGGCAATGGAGGCGACGACATACCGATGGTCGTGCTTATCAATGGCGGCTCGGCATCCGCGTCTGAAATCGTGTCCGGCGCGCTTCAAGATCACGACCGCGCGCTAATCGCGGGCACGCGGAGCTTCGGTAAGGGGTTGGTGCAGACTCAGTTGCCGACCGATAACGGCACAGCCCTGCTGCTCACGACCGCGCGGTATTACACGCCCAGCGGCCGGCTGATCCAGCGCGATTACAAAGACGTTTCGGTTTACGACTACGAGTTCAACCGCCATCCGAACAAACAGACCGAGGTGAAGCTGACCGACAGTGGCCGCAAAGTGTACGGCGGCGGCGGAATCACTCCCGACGTCGACGATCCCGCGGCGGCGCTCAATCAGTTCCAAACGCTGTTGCTCGAACGCAACGCCCTCTATCCCTTTGACCTTGGGGTCGGCGATTTCACGCGCTCCTTCATGGGCATGCATCCGACGATTCCGAAGGATTTCACCGCGGATGACGCGGTGATGTCGCAATTCCTGTCGTTCCTCGACCGCGAGGACATCAAGTACACGCAAGAGCAAATCCGCGACAACTCAGAATGGATCAAAGAGCACATCGAGCGAGAAGCATTAAGCTACACCTACGGAATTCAGGCGGGATACAAGGCCTCGGTTGACCACGATCCGCAAATCGCAAAGGCCGAAGAACTCATTCCGCAGGCGCGGGCGCTCTACGATAATGCAAAGAAGATTGTCGCCGAGCGCCAGGCCGCCGAGCAATCCCCTCAACAATAGGCGGAAATTGGGAGGTCCGCCCAGCTTACTGGCTGGGCGGAATCGTCTCACCCTTCTCAAGCACGCGTTCGAAGAAATTCTCGGTCGCGGTGTAGGCTTTGATCCACGTCTTCCACATCAGGAAACCGTGAATTTCGTCCGGATACACAATCTGCTCGAACGGCACGTGATCGGCTCGCAAGCGCTGCACCAGATCCACCATTTGGTCGAATGGCACGTTGCGATCATCATCGCCCTGAATCAGCAGCACCGGCGACTTCCATGTATCGATGGATGCATCAGGAGACGAGCTGAAAGCCAGCTTGATTGCCTGGCCCATGTCCGGCGCTCCCTCACTCTGCTGCCCGCGCCGGCCACGCGAAAGAAACGCCGACCAGTCATGCACGCCGTGCATGTCCACGCCCGCTTTGAAAATGTCTGAATTTCGCGCCAGCCCCATGGCGGTGAGAAATCCTCCGTACGAGCCGCCCCAGAGTCCGATCTTGTTCGGATCGACGAACGACAACCCCTCGAGATATTTTCCCGCCGCGACGATGTCTTTGTATTCGGAGGCGCCGCGCCATCCGCCATCCGCCGGCTCGCGAAACGCGCGGCCATACATGATGCCCGTGCGGTAGTTCACCGAAAGCACCACAAATCCCTTGCTCACCAGATACTGATTCTCCGCGTAGGCGTAGTGGTAGTAGTCCATGGGATGGAAGCCGAGCATCATTTGGCGAATCGAACCGCCGTGCATGTAGACAAGAGCCGCGCCGCGCTCGGTCCTTCCTCGCGGAACAAAAAGCTGGCCATGAATCTCGAGCCCGTCTTCGCTCTTGAATATCACCTGCTTGGGCGCGACGAGTTCTCGCGAAGGATACTCGCTCGCCAAGGCTTCTCGCGCGATCATGTCACGAGAGCCGGAAGTGATGCGGTAGGGCATCGCTGGCACGGTCGCGCTCGAACCCAGGCAAACGATCTGATTCCCGGCGCCTGTCTCCACCGGAGTCCATTCAATCGTCTCGCCCTTTGTCAGTGCTTGCGGAGTGCCCCCGTCAACGCGCACGCGCCAAATGTGCCGCCGGTCGACGTCATTTTGATTCGAAGAATAAAGAAGCGCCGTGCCATCCGGACTGAGCGTGACGTCTTTTACGTCGAAATCGCCCGGAGTGAGCAGCGTCGCGCCTCCCCCCTCCGTGGAGACGGAATACAAGTGATTCCGACCGTCTTTTTCGGAGGAAAACGCGATCCGGTTCCCGGCCGCATAGTGAAACGAATCCTCCTCCGTCAACCGGGGTATGGAATCGTCCATGGTGTCGCCGCTGCGCCATACCTGATGCGCCTGGCCGGTGGCCGCATCGCCAATCCAAATGGACCAGGGCTGCGGACGCAATGGAATCACCGGCAATCCCCGCTCGGCGCCGTTGGCTTTCACGTAGGCAATGCTCTTGCCATCGGGAGACCAGCGCGGCATGGCGTCGCGATCAACGCTGGGGCGCAAATAGTGGATTGCGTCGCTGCCGAAATCGTAGATCGCGATGAAGCTGTGATCCCCGCGGTTGCTGGTGAACGCAATTTCCCTTCCGCCGGGCGACCATTGCGGCTCGGAATTCTCTCCGCGCACGTAACAGAGCTGATGCGCCGGAACCGCCCCGGAAACAGGCGCGATCCACAACGCACCACGCGCCGGCCAGACGGCAAATCTCCCGTCGGGAGAAATCTGAATGTCTTCGCAATCCTCCTGCCCGCACTCCATTGTGCCCAGCAAGCGCGGCTGACCGCTCGCGACGTCGACGGCCCACACCTGCTGCTCGGGCTTTTGCACCTCGCTTGTCGGATCGGCCACTTCTCCTTCGGAATTCGTCTCGCTCCCTCGCGCGTACAGCACGGTCTTTCCATCCGGCGTGAGGCGAACGCTCGCAATCGCCTGCCCGTCATCGTCGGAATAATGCGTCACTTGACGCGCGGCAAAATCCGGGCCGTCGGCAATCCACACGTTGCGCACGCCTCGGATATCGAATGACCACGCGACGCGATCCGCGCCGCTTGCCGCAGTCAGGCCATCTGGAAATGCAAAGCCCAGGACCTGTTCGAGCGGGAAGCTGCCCTGCGCGCCGAACGCCGCGCTGCCGATCAGGAAAACGAATGCCGCCGCTGCGACAAATCGAGTTTGCCATTTGCTCAAAGAATGCCCTCGTCCCATCAATCACCCCTGATAAAATTTTGCGCGGGCATCATACGCCCAGACACACACAAAGAAAAGAACCTCATGACAGACGAAAGAGCAGTTTTGTCGCATCTATTGAGAACATGGGCACGTGAAAAAAGGAAAGCTCCTGCCCGGTGGCATGCACGGAATACAATTGGGCTACCCCAGTTCTCAAAAACTCAGGAGGCTCCCATGAGGATGCGATGGTGGGCAGTACCCTGTGTCAGCCTTGCGTTGGCTTTGAGCGGCAATGCGGCGCGCGCGCAGGACAACGGCCATGGACATGGTCACGGCCACGAAAAGCATGATGAGGACCACGGCTGGTATAGCCAGCACGACCGCGACAATATGCGGCATTGGTATCACGAGCATGAAGAACACAGGGATCTTCCGCCGGGGCTTGCGAAACGCGATCAGTTGCCGCCCGGCCTTGAAAGACAGTTAGTGGTGCGAGGCGAACTGCCTCCCGGACTGCGCAAGAGAATGTACCGGTGCCCGCCGGAGCTTGAGCGTGAGTTGCCCCCGCCGCCTCCGGATTGCGAGCACGTCGTCGTTGGGGGCCACATTGTTCTCCTGAACCGGCGCACAAACATTGTCGTGGACATCGTCCACTTCGAACGGGAGTGACCGGCACGCGAACACCTCGCCGGCCGGGACTTGTTCTTAGCGGCCGGCGAGGAATTTGTGCTGCACGGCTGTCAGGGGAACCACACTCAAGCGGCCCTGACGCACAAGCGGGGAGTCCGCGAACGCTTTGTTGGCTTTCATCTCCGCCAGCGTCACAGGCTTCAGCGCCTCGCCCGCTTTGATTTTCACCTGCGGATTCTTGGGATTTGACGTGTCCACCGAAACCACCGTGGCGCTTCCCACAGAGCTCTTGCGGTCGCCGGTTTCATAGATGATCAGCCGGTCGCCCGGCTTCATCGCGCCAAGATTCCGGAGTGCGACCGGATTGTGGACGCCGTCCCACACCGTGCTCTGATCACTCCGCAGATCCGCGAACGAATACTCGGAAGGCTCGGTCTTCAGCAAATAGTCCATGAATCGCACCTCGTCTCAGCGCTCTCTCTTGCGATCTTACCAACGATCTCTCGAATCCGTGCTTCGACTCCGCCCGATGCTACGGCTCGACTTCGCGCTCCGTTGGCTCAGGAATCTGCAGAACTCCAAAGCGGCCATTCCCTTCCCGTTCGAGCGTCGGCGCATACAGTCCGAGAAACTTGCGCGTCCACCAGTCTTTGGTTGCACGCTTCTCAGCGAGGCTCGTAAACCAATACTGCCAGATTACGCAGCGAATTTCCTGCGGCGGGCCGTTCGGGAACGGATTCTGCGCGAAGAGCGAAAGCACTTCGCGGCTTCCCAGAAGAAGTTCTTCCTCCGTTCCTAATACAAATTGATACTGCCGCCAGCTTCCCAACGATGCAAACCATAAGTTCCAATCGAATCGCGGCTGATACGGCGCGTAGATTCCAGGCGCTTCATTGACGGCCTGCGGCTTATACCCATACGGATATGCCGTCCAGGTCTTGCCGCCATCGTTCGAGCCCTGAAACTCGATTTCATAGCGGCCGCGCGTCATCACGCCAAACAGGCCAAACCGATTGGCGATGCGGAACGGCTCGATTGCTCGCACTGGCGATTGCGGCAGCGGATTATTTGGGTACAGCATTCCAATCATCTCCGCCGATGTCGCATAGAAAATCCATACAAAACATGTTACCGCAACGGTCCTGGCAAGCGGAGCCAGCACCTCGAAAAACGTGCTCTCGTTTTTTGGGGTGCGGGTAACCGGAGTGCTTGACTCCGCTTCTCGCGTATCCTCTGACCGCATCGCGACCATGATGTGATATTTCCGAAACCACTTCTTCGGCGCAATTTTCACCAGGAACTTGTCATCGAGCAGCAGGAAACCAAGCGCCAGAACCAAATAGTTCAGAAACGCGTAGTTCGCCGTCAGAATCACACCGACTTCCCACGGCGTCACGATGAAAAAGCAGATCAGCCGGAACCGCCGCGGCAGGAAAAGCATCAACACGACTCCGAGCTCCATCACGATCGTCGCGAGCGCCGTGGCCCAGTGGAACCAATGCGGCGCATGCTGGACGTAGTATCCAATCCATGTCGGCAACGGGCCATTTTGGTAATACTCATACATCGCGGTGAAGTGCCGCCACTCGGGATCGCCGCCCAGCATTTTCGCCATCCCCGATTCGAAGTAGATGCGGAACCACTCCCACAGCAACAAAAACGTGCAGGCACGCGACGGAGGACTCAACGCTCCCCACTTCGGCCGCCAGCCCCACGGCGCAAAAAACAGGCACAGAAAGCCCGCTTCCAGCAGCATTCCGTCCGATTGATAACTGGCGAAGTCCTGCAGCGTTCCGATGAAGGAAAGGAAACACAGGAAACAGATCGCCACCATCCCGCGGGGACAAATATTCAGGAAAAGCAGCGCCGCGGCGACCATGCCCATCCAGCAAACGATCAGCAGCGCGTGATCGGTCGAGCTGAGCCAGAAGACAGAAGGAGCGAACCAGAATCTCGACAGTCCGTGCATGTATTGGCCAACGGTGTTCAGGTAAATGTTTGCCGGCAAAATCCCGTTCGGCCCGATCAATCCTTTGGCTTGAAAAACGAGGGAATAAAATGCGGAGAAGAAAATCACGCCCAGCGCGCGAAGGAAGATCCATCGCGAACCAAGATGGCCCGTTTCGCCAGACTCCGGCCCTAAAACCCATTTCGCCGCGCGCAGCCAGCTCTGCATCGCGGCATTATACAAGCGGAATTAGGGCTCGGGAGTGGTCCGCTGAGGGATGGCGCGCCCAAGGGAACGATCTCAGAACTTTTCCCGGACATTTAAGGGCGCTCCCTTTTGGTCGGGGTGGTTGAGGCAAGTACCCACACCCGACTCCAAACGGGGCGTCCTTGTTATATTGCGTCTTAGGTACGTTGTGTAACCCATGTCTCCGGCCGGACCCGAAAAGTTTGGTGGACGGCAGGGGATTCGAACCCCCGACCCCCGCGTTGCGAACGCGATGCTCTCCCAGCTGAGCTAGCCGCCCACTGATTCTAGAAGCGTTCTGGCCCGAACGAATTGATTTCGTTCGGTTTTGTTGCACTCGGGAGTGAGTCCAACTTAGCGGTTTGAGTCCAAGATAGCCGGTCCGCTAAGTCGCGCTGAAAGTCTTCCGAGAAATGCGTGTAGCCGGAAGTTGTTCTTAACGAACTGTGTGCGATCCGGCTCTTCACAAGATCTTCTGGCGCACCGTTCGCTCGCAGCAAACTCACTCTCCCATGTCGAAACGCATGCAGACCGCCCCTTGGGATCTTAAGCGAATCGCAGAGCGGGTACAACACGCTTCGTACAGTTTCCGTATCGTCAAAGGGACGTTTGTTTCTTGCTTCGAACACCCGGCCGGAAGTTCCGCCAGCAATGACTTCCTAAGGACCGGCGTTTATGAAATGGCGATAAACGATTTCGAAGGCGGAAGCTGCTCTCTGGCATCGCGCAACAATGACGACCTCGCGCCAGCGGGGCGTCTCCGGCTGTCGGAAAAGTGTTGTCGAGCATTCTGTACCATGTAGACAGCCTCGATCCGGTGGCCTTGTCGGCGGCCGCCGCCTGGTCGCTTGCTACATTCGGCGCGCCGCGCCGCGCGGCTCGATCCCATGGTTGCGCTAAGAGACGAATAAGCCACAACGCATAGCTAAGCGAGAAATTGTCCTTGAACACCCTCACCCGAACGTGTGGGATCTGTGTTTTCTTCCTGGCGATCATTCACGGGCTATCCGGAAGTAATCCTACTGAGTCGCAAAATGCGCGATCCGAAAAGCGGACATGGTCGTGCGACAAAATTGTGATTTTGGCATCCCTCGAAGCCTCAGGAGACGATCATGAGAATCAGAAGCTTGGAGGACCGGTCACAGGCAATGTCTTTGCCCCAGTTTCTGGCTACCTCCGGGTTGCCGACCATACGAGACTTGATCGGCAGCGAGACGAAAATTCATCGAATATGCCCCCGTTGACTTGCCAATAAGCACGGCCTAACATGCGTCGCCAGGAGCAGTTGCCCCCCAATGATCGGTCAAACCATCTCGCATTACCGCATCCTTGAAAAGCTCGGCGGCGGCGGCATGGGCGTGGTGTACAAGGCCGAGGACGTCAAACTCAACCGCTTCGTTGCCCTGAAATTTCTTCCGGATGATTTGGCCAGAGACCCTCAGGCACTCAGTCGCTTCCAGCGGGAAGCGAAAGCCGCATCGGCCCTGAACCACGCAAACATCTGCACCATCTACGAAACTGACGAACAGACCGGACAAGCCTTCATCGTCATGGAGTATTTGGACGGAGTAGCTCTGAAGAACCGGATTAGTGGCAAGCCACTGCCGCCTGAGCAAGTGCTGGAGTTGGGAATCGAGATTGCGGATGCGCTGGATACGGCGCACACCAAAGGAATCGTTCATCGCGACATCAAGCCAGCGAACATCCTCGTCACGAAGCGGGGCCACGCGAAAATTCTGGATTTTGGCCTGGCAAAGCTATCGCGAGTCGCTGCAGGAGTTGGCGTTTCGGAGATGCCGACCGCGACGGCGGAAGAAGCACTGACCAGTCCGGGCTCAACGGTAGGCACGATGGCATATATGTCGCCTGAGCAAGCGCGCGGCGAGGAACTGGATGCGCGGACGGATTTGTTTTCGTTCGGCGCAGTGCTGTACGAGATGGCCACGGGCCGGATGGCCTTCCCGGGGAGCACCCCCGCGATCGTGCTCGAAGCAATTCTCAATCGTGCGCCCGCTTCATTGGAGCAAGTTAATCCTAATTTGCCGGGAGAGCTGGAACGGGTCATCAGCAAGGCGCTCGAGAAAGACCGCAGGGTGCGCTACCAGAGCGCGGCGGAAATTCGCGCGGACTTGCAGCGGCTGAAACGGGATTTAGAATCGGCAAAATCACCAGCAGCGGCGAGGAGCGGAGCTCCGGGGCGCGCGGGGAAAGTTTGGAAAGTTAGTGTTGCCGCTGCAGTGATTCTGGCCGCGCTGGCCGCAGGCGGATACTTCTATTTGCACCGAGCACAGAAACTCACCGACAAGGACATGATTGTTCTCGCCGATTTCACTAACACTACCGGAGATCCGGTCTTCGATGGCACGCTCCGGCAGGGCCTTTCCGTTCAGCTTGAACAGTCGCCATTCCTGAGCATGGTCTCGGATGATCGCGTCCAGCAAACCTTACAGTTGATGGGCCGGAAGCCGGATGCGAAGCTCACGCCAGAGATTGCGCGCGATCTCTGCCAGAGGACGGAAAGCGCCGCCGTCCTTGACGGCTCGATTGCGCAGATCGGCACGCAATACCTCCTGACGCTCAAAGTAGTCAACTGCTCGACCGGTGAGACGCTGGCGAGCACAGAAGCTCAGGCCAGCGACAAGAGCCATGTGCTCGATGTGCTGGGAAAGGCAGCTTCGGGAATCCGCAGCAGGCTGGGCGAATCAATCAATTCAGTCCAAAAATTCGATACACCCCTGGAACAGGCTACAACGCCCTCGCTTGAAGCTCTCCAAGCATTTAGCTTGGGGTGGAAAGCCATAACCAGCGGCGACTCCTCCTCCGCAGTGCCTTTCTTCCGGCAGGCCATCAACCGTGATCCACAATTCGCGATGGCGCACGCGATGCTCGGCATAGGTTATGGGAATTTAGGGGAAAGCGTCCTAGCCTCAGCGGAAATGCGAACGGCATTTGAACTGCGCGACCGGGTGAGCGCACGCGAGGAATTGTTTATTGAGTCTGAATTCCACAACGTGGCCACTGGCAACCTTCAAAAAGCGCAGCAGGTCTTTGAGGTCTGGGCGCAGACTTTTCCTAGGGACTGGGTGCCACGGTACGAACTGGGCGACATTTCCGCGACGGTAGGGCAATATGATAAATCGGTTCCAAAAATGGTTGATGCCCTCCGTCTCTCCCCGGAGAACGGTCGCATTTATAACAGTCTTATGTACGATTACCTTTCACTGAATCGCCTCGAGGAAGCTCGCGCCACGGCTGAAGACGCGCAGGCGAAGGGGATAGATTCCGTCGAGCTGCACGAAAGCCTTTATACGCTCGCCCTATTACGGAACGATGAGGCAGGGATGGCGCGGCAAGTTGCTTTTGGTATGGGCAAGCTCGGAATGGAAGACGTGCTGCTCGGGTATGAAGCTGATACGTCCGCCTACTCTGGGCGGCTGACAAAGGCCCGGGTATTTACGAATCGGGCAGTCTCTTCCGCAGAGCGTGCCGAAGAAAAAGAGACGGCGGCAACTTATGAAGCGGGCGCGGCAGTGCGAGAGGCACTGTTTGGGAATACAGCGGATGCGCGACAGAGGGTCGCGTCTGCGCTCGGGCTTTCGACTGGCCGGGACGTGCAATACGGAGCAGCGTTTGCGCTGGCCTTGACAGGAAACTCAAGCAGGGCGCAAATCTTGGCAGACGATTTGGCTGAGCGCTTTCCGGAGGACACCATCGTGCAATTCAACTATCTGCCGGCGCTGAACGGGCAGCTTGCTATCAGCCGCAACGAGGTTTCGAAGGCTGTCGAAATTCTGCAGGCTGCGGTACCCTACGAGTTGGGTCAATCAGGCATCGGCGGTATCCCCCTAGCTATGTTACCCGCATATGTACGCGGCGAAGCGTATTTGATCGCGCATCGAGGACCAGAAGCCGCCGCTCAGTTTCAGAGTCTCCTCGATCAACGCGGCGTGGTGCAGAATGAACCCATCGGTGCAGTCGCACATCTCCAACTCGGGCGCGCCTACGCTATACAGGGTGACACCGCCAAAGCCAAGGCGGCTTATCTAGGCTTTCTCACGCTGTGGAAGGACGCCGACCCGGACATTCCCATATTAAAGCAGGCCAAAGCTGAGTACGCGAAGCTGCAGTAGCCGCGGTAACAGAAACCGTTCTTACCAGACGTGAACCCAAAACCTAACGCACAGCAGCGATCGCCGGTTTATACACCAACCCAATCACGGTGCCAGCCAGCACCCACCCGATGAATGTGCTCACACTCACTTCCAGCCCAAGCTTCAGGTCCATGTTCATGGTCACCAGGTTCGAAACTGGATGGATACACGCCACCAACACCCCCATCAACAAGCCAAACTGCAGTCCCTTCATCGCCCCCGAGGTGCTGCCACACCAGCCGGCGTACAGCACCACTGCCAACAGCAGCGCAACGAGCACCGAGATCAGCCCAAAGGGCATGTACTTCATCTGTAGATCCGACGTACGATAAAGAGCCGCCGAAGGCGCGAAATCCTTTCGAAGCAGCCAACCTTCGGTCAAGAATCCCCATGCGAAAAAGACCACCAGTGCTGCCAGAGCTGCCATCAGAACGCGTGGGTAGTTCATCAGAATCTCCTTATTTCACAGATTTTTGCCAGGCCATGTGTTTTCCCCGTTGGTCATACTCGACGGAAAATACCGGAAAGCGTAGCTCACACCCGCGAAACTGAGTTAAGGCCATCCCGCAAACCTATTTTGCCGATGCAGAGCGCGCAGCGAGCAGCTGATCCAGCTTTTCGAACGATTCGTTCATTCCCTCCGAGACCATCGCTCCAAGCTTCGGATCCGGGAATCCCTCCTGGGTAACTACCACCCTGGTGCTGTCGCCTTCGTCTAAAAACTCAATCGTCACTCGAATCGTGGCTGGCCCCATATTCGCTGTGTAGACGATCCGTTCCGGCTCAACAATTTCTTCGTATCTGCCGGTAACCGTGTACTCGCAACCTCCCGCATCTCCCGCAATCTGCATCTTCTGCGTGAAGCTGCCTCCCGCCCGCACCTCCGCCTGTATCTCCACTTTCTTCGCGTCCTTACATCCCGTCCATTGCTGCAGCTTTTCGGGTTGCGTCCAATACCCAAACACCACCGTTCGCGGAGCCTCGAACACCCGCGTGATCTGTAGTCGATTTCCGGTCATTTTCACGGCGGATTTCATCGTTTCCTCTCTTTCGCGTGGTCCTTCTTGAGAAGCTCATCCAACGCGTCAAACGCGGAATCCCACGCCGCTGCATAGTGCGCCATCCACTTGCGTGCCTCTTCCATGCCCGCAACCCGTGCTCGAATCAGGTGCAGCCGCCCCTTGCGTCGCCGCTCGATCAAATGTGCTGTCTCTAAGACACGTAGATGGCGCGAGATAGACGGCAACGAAAACCGAAATAGGGCCGCCAGCGCGGTCACACGCGCCTCCCCCCGGCCGTAAAGCCGCTCCAGGATGCGCCGGCGCGTGGGATCGGCCAGCGCCGAAAAAGCTGCCGTCACTTGTTTCTGTTTGTTAACCACCGCGCTAAATATTAAGTGAAACGCCGGTCACACCGCAACAAATATTTAACGATTGTGCTAAATACTTTAGGCTAAGGATCGGAGGGTGTACGTCAGGCCGCAGGCCTGTTTGGTGGACCTACCCAAGCTATATCCCCCCGCTGTCACTGATCCGGGTGTATTGTCGGCAATCCGGAAGTAACCAGAAACGGGGACAAAACCATTCCCTTACCCATTCGGAGGAGGAATACGTTTTATCTGTACAATTCATTGGACAGTTAGGTCTAACCGGGGCAGTATGACGGGCAGTTCTCCGGGGGAGTGGGGTTTGGGGCATGGGTGTCCACCGCTGAATCGTTCCAACTCATAATTGCGGGCTTCACGGCGAAACGGAAACCAAGACGTGGAATGTTGAGAGGAGCAGGCCAATGACAAGCAGCACGCGCATGACGTTATTGCACCGCACGCTAGCCCTTGTGGCAGTGGCAGCCGGACTTGCTATACCGTGCCGGGCACAAACCAGTGCAACGAGCGGTGCGGTGGAAGGCCTGGTGAGGGACCCCAATGGCGCGGTTGTGCCAAATGCGAAGGTGAAGCTCGTCAACGCGAGCTTGGGCGTCGACCGGACCACTGCGACGGCAGCGGATGGAACTTACATCTTTCCTCTCGTTCAGCCGGCAAGCGGCTATGAAATCGACGTCGAGCACGCTGGATTTCAAAAAGCCGCTCTGACGGACATAACCGTGCGCGTTACTCAAGTGACGAATGCCAACGTCTCGCTCGTGCTGGGAGAGGTCAGTCAGGAAATAAAGGTAACCGGTGCGGGCGCACCGGTAGAGACTGCCAATGCCACGCTCGGTCAGACCCTTACGCCCAACGTGATCACATCTCTCCCATTGGCCAATCGCAGCGTCATCGATCTGCTCGCCACTGATGCCGGAGTTGCTTCCACGCTGCCTTCTCCTTCCTCCACGATTTTGCAGGGCGCAGAGGCCATCTTCGTCGGCGGCAATCGTGCGACCTCAAACAATTACATGGTGAACGGCATCGACGCGAACAATTTCGAGTTTCACACTCTGGGCAATGGAATCATTCCGGTGCCCAATCCCGACGCCGTGCAGGAGTTTCGTACCGAGACCAGCCTCTACGATGCGACGACCGGCTTCAGCGGAGGCGGGAATATCCTGCTCGTTACGCGCAGTGGCTCGAGCCAATACCATGCGACCGTTTACGAATTCCTTCGCAATACAGACATGAACGCGAATGACTTCTTCTTTAACGCCGATGGCACGCCGCGTCCAGAGCTGATTCAAAACCAATTCGGTGGCTCCGTCGGCGGCCCAGTTCCCAAGCTCGGCAAGACTTACTGGTTTTTCAACTATGAAGGTCAGCGGCAGCAAAACGGCATCGCCGGAGGCATTTCCGGATTTATGCCGATTTTGCCGGCGACACGCACTGCCGCGACAATGGCAGCGCTGTACAACCTTCCGGTCAATGCGATCGACCCCGTCGCGATCAACGTGTTGAATGCGCCTGGCCCCTACGGCGGCCTGCTGTTTCCGAGTGGTTCACCTACCGGACAACCAGGTTTCAATCAGCCAGGCGAACTCGGCTCCTTCGCATTTTCGGCTCCGGTGCACATCAATAGCAACCAGTACAACGCGCGAATCGACCACGAATTCAACCTGGGCGGCGTGGCCAACGCGTTCGCGGTAAGCTATTTCACCAATCCCGACACCTTCACGAATAGTGGCGGGGCAAACAGCGGCATCCTGGGCCAGCCGTACGACTATCTCCTCGGCAACCAAACTCTTTCTGTTCACGATGTACAAACCTTCAAGCCCGACTTGCTCAACGAGATCACCGTCGGATTCACCTACAACAAGCGCGACATCGGCGCGATCAACCCGATTACCATCGGCGATCTGGGTATTACGCGCTTCAACTCCTCGGTGATCACGCGTGGCCCCAATTTCGGGTTCTCGGACCAGTTGACCTGTTGCGGTGCATCGGCAAGCGTGGGCGAGACGCAACGCAACGAGTCGGAAGATTTTCGCGATATGGTCTCCTATGTGCGCGGCCCGCACACCTGGCGCTTCGGTTTCGAGGCTCGCACGCAACAGTTCAATTTCGGCACCCCTCTCGATCCCGGAACGCTGTCTTTCTCGAATACGAATGCCGACACCCTCTACGGCGCACCGGCGGACCCCAATGCCGATCTTTCCATCCGCAGCTTTCTCGTTGGCGCGCCGGAGGATGCCTCCATTTCGAGCGGTTTGTCAGACTTTGAATATCGCGCTCACGACTTTGCAATTTTCGGCCAGGATGATTATCGTCTCTCTTCGCGCCTGACCCTCAACCTCGGACTGCGCTGGGATTACCTGGGAAATATCACCGAAAAGCATGGCGAGATTTCGAATTTCGATCCCTCTCTGCTGACACCCTTGACGATGCAGACCGGTGGACCGGGCTTGCAGGACGGTTTCGTTATACCGGCGAGTAACAAGGGCTTTGGCACGCCCGGCGCCTCCAACTCCACGTATATTCGCCAGCCCTTGAAGGACTTTAGCCCGCGTCTTGGCTTCGGCTACGATGTACTCGGTAATGGCAAGCTAGCCGTCCGCGGCGGATTCGGACTCTACTTCAGCCGAATGGGCCCGTTTGAGTCGTTGCAAACAGAGAGCGATCCGCCTTTCTCGCTCAGTACCGCCTTTGTGAATTCGATCAGTACACCGCAGGCGCAGATCCTCGCAAACCCGTTCCCGACCCTGCCTCTGCCGAGCCAGTTTCCTGTCTGGCCCACGTTTCCTCTATTGACATCGCTCAATTCCGATGGCTCGCCGAATTTCACGGCGCCGCAGCTGTTCGTGTCCGCCCTTGACCGAAACGATCGCCCGCCTTACACCGAGCAGTTCAATCTGACAACGCAGTATGAATTCCTTCCGGGCTGGATGCTGGAAGTCGGCTACATGGGGTCGCACGGCGTCCATCTCGAGGACGCGCAATCGCTCAACAATGCTTTGCTTCGCAACGCGAATAATCCTGGCCCGTTTGGGCTGGACGTGAACTCCGCGCAGAACCGCGAGTCGCGCGTGCCCATCGTGGGCATAAACTCTGGCGGATTATTCGAGTTCACCGACGCGGGAGCCTCCTACTACGACGCATTCCTGCTTACTGTAAGCCATCAGTTTTCCCGCGGGCTGTACTTGAAAGCGGCGTACACCTACTCCAAGGCAATTGACAACGTGGAGGCGCAAGCGGGATTCGAACCAACCGTCGGCGCCACGGGTAATCAATTTCTCCCGTCCTTGGACAAGGGCCTCTCCAATTTCGACATCCCCAACCGGCTTGTGCTGTCCTACTCCTACAATCTGCCCAGCCCGAAGTTAGCCTGGTTCACGCAAGCCGTGAATAATTGGACGTTCTCCGGCCTGACCACCCTGCAGTCCGGACCCGCGGACGAAGTGGACCAGTTTACCGGACTGTCTTTCTCCGGCACCGATGGCTTTGGTGTTGTCGTTCCGGGCTGCAAGCTCACTACCGGTGGCAATGTGAGTGCGCATATCCAGGATTATCTGAATCCTTCCTGCGCCACCATTACGAACGGCGGGACCGGCTTGACGAGCGGGCAAACTTTCGGCCCGCTGTCTCCGTTTGAAGGCCCCGGCAATCAGACTTATGAAGTTGATCCAAACAATGCAAGCGCCATCGGATTCCTGCAGGGGCATTCGACACGCGGCGCTTTCTTTGATCCTTTCCAGACGCGCTGGGATATGGCTTTGACCAAGACGATTCCGTTTGCGTCCTGGGGTGAAGGGCGGAATCTACAGTTCCGTGCCGAGGCCTACAAGGTTTTCAATACTCCTATCTTCGCCGGCCCCTTCAATTTCGCAGGAATCCCGGGCTTTGGCCAGATTACGAGTACGACGGACCATACCGGACGGCAGTTGCAGCTTGCGCTGCGCTTGAACTTCTGACGCTAAAGCGTCTGGTGCACACGGCCGTCGCGCTTACTGCCTTTGCCTCAGATTTTGAAGAAGAAAAATGAGAATTCGTACCGCTTATTCTTGGGCCGCGCTTTCTGTCCTTTGTTTTTTGGCCGCTCGTACGTTGGCTGCACAAGCCGTGCCCGAAGCTTATTACCGGGGTATGCGATGGAGGTCGATCGGACCCTTCCGTGGCGGCCGCGTCGAGGCCGTTGCAGGGATTCCAAACAATCCGCTTGTCTATTATTTCGGGGCAGTCGCCGGCGGCGTTTGGAAGACGACCGACGGAGGAAATACCTGGCTGCCCCTTTTTCAGCACGAACCGGTTTCCTCAATCGGCGCCATCGCCATCGACCCGTCTGACGCAAACACAATCTATGTCGGAACCGGAGAACCATGTCCCCGTGGCGATATGTCATTTGGCGACGGCATCTACAAATCAACCGATGCCGGCAAAACCTGGCTTCACCTCGGTCTCGACGATACCCGGCACATCGCCAAGGTCATCATTGACCCCAAGAATCCACACACCGTTTATGTCGCGGCTCTAGGTTCGGTCTCTGGCCCAAATCCTGACCGCGGAGTGTTTCGGTCTCATGATGGCGGGAAAACGTGGGAGAAGGTCTTGTACCGAGGCGATGATGCAGGTGCTATCGACCTGGCCATGGATCCCAACAATCCGCGTGTACTCTTCGCTGCTCTCTGGCAGGTGCGGCGAACGCCCTGGAGTTTGACAAGCGGAGGCCCTGGTAGCGCGCTCTACAAATCGACGGATGGCGGTGATACCTGGACGGAGATTCAAGCGAATGGTTTTGCCGCAGGAACTCTAGGGCGCATCGGCGTCACCGTGGCGGCAAACTCTAGCCGCGTCTACGCGATCGTCGAAGCGAAGGACGGCGGTCTTTACCGATCCGATGACGCCGGAACCACCTGGAGTCTGGTGAATGCAAGCTGGGATCTGCGCGGGCGTCCCTGGTACTACTCCCATATTTTCGCCGACCCGCAGAATGCAGAAGAAGTCTACGTTTTCAGCTTCGGTGCGTACCGCTCGACGGACGGAGGCAAGAGCTTTTCCACCGTCGAAACTCCTCACGGCGACTACCATGATCTTTGGATCGACCCGGGAAATGCGCGTCGCGTGATCGTGGGCAACGACGGAGGCGCGACGATTTCGAACGATGCCGGCGAAAGCTGGACGACACAAGACAATCAGCCCACCGGCCAGTTTTACCGCGTCGCGGCGGACAATCGCTTTAACTACTATCTCTATGGGTCGCAGCAAGACCGCGGCACGGTAGCGATAACGACGCGGAGTGATGATGCCTTGATCGGAGCGGATGATTGGTATGGCGTCGGCGGAGGCGAGAGCGGATTTGTATTACCGTCTCCGCTGAATCAGGACGTTGTCTATGCCGGCAGCCTCTACAGCGCGTTCACAAGATTTGACAGGAAGGCTGGCCAGTCACGGGACATTTCCCCTTGGCCATTTAATGAGCTTAACCTGCCCGCGAAGGACGCAAAGTATCGATTCGGGTGGACCGCCCCCATGTTGATCTCCCCCCATGATCCCCACACTCTCTACATCGGAGCTCAGGTCTTGTTGAAAACCGCAGACGAAGGGAGAACATGGAGCGCCATCAGTCCTGACCTGACGCGAAATGACCCGTCGAAACAGAACTCGTCCGGTGGACCAATCACGCAAGACAACACCACGGTCGAATACTTCGACATGATCTCCTCGATCGCAGAATCCCCCGTTCAGGCCGGGGTCATTTGGGTAGGAACAGACGACGGAGTCATTCAGGTGACCCGCGATGGAGGAGCGCACTGGGAGAAAGTGACACCGAAGGCGATGCCCGAATGGAGCATGGTCAGCAGCATTGAGGCTTCGCCGTTTTCCCCGGGAACTGCTTATGCCTCCGTCGAGGCGGATCGTCTTGACGATTTCCGGCCCTACCTCTACCGGACAACCGATTACGGAAGGACCTGGACCCCCATCGTAGCCGGATTGCCTTCTAACTCCTACGTTCACGCCGTGCGCGAAGATCCAAAGAAAGAAGGGCTGCTCTATGCGGGGACGGAAACGGGTATGCATGTCTCGTTTGACAGTGGGTCGCGATGGCAGTCTCTTCAACTCAACCTGCCTACGGCGCCGATCTACGATCTCACCATTCATGAGAATGATCTCGCAGTGGCAACACACGGGCGTGCCTTTTGGATCCTCGATGATTTGACTCCGTTGCGCCAGGCGAAAGAAGCTCTCCAGGCCGCGCGGTTTTATCTGTATCCACCGGAGCCTGCGTATCGAGTGCGTGGCAACAACTTCTATGGCACGGTTTCTTCCGGGGCGCCGAGCAGCCCGCTTGCTGGAGAGAATCCGCCAGCAGGCGCAACTCTGGATTACTACCTGCCGGAAGCGTCGCGAGCGCCCTTGCACGTCGAGATACTGGATCGCAAGGGGGCAGTCGTCCAGGAATTCACAGCGGCGCCGAATCCCGAGACCAGCGCGAACGGGAAACAGGTTCTCATCACCGCTGGTGCAGTTGAAACCGCAGACGGCGAGGAATATCCCAGTGAGCCCACCGACTCTGCTGGTCTCAACCGCTTCGTTTGGAATTTGTTGTACGCCGGACCTCAAAGCGGCGAGAAAACAGACGAGGCGCCGGAACCTTTAGCCGTTCCGGGGGATTACACGGTTCGCATCACCGTGAACGGCAAGTCCGCCAGCGTGCCTCTGGTCGTGCGCGAGGATCCGCGAGTCCATGTGTCGCTCGCCGATTTGCAGAGCGAATTTGACTTGCAGTTGAAAATTCACAATCGCCTGCGAGAAGCCGCGGAGGCCGTTGTCGAAATGAAACAAGTGCACGCTCAACTGACAGCGCTCGGGAGCCGGTTGGCGGGCGACCTGGCCACGAAGAAGATCGCGCAGGCTGTGAATGATGTGGACACAAAAACGACCGACGCGGAGAAAGCCATCACGGGATGGAAGATCAACAGCGATCGATATTCGCTCAACTATCCTCCGGCACTGGACGACCAGCTGAACTTCCTGTTTACGTTCTCAGGAGCAGGCGACGGTGCGCCGGGTGAGCCTTTCGTCCAAGTGTATGACCAACTCAGCCAGCAACTGGATGTGGACCTTCGGAAGTGGGAAGGGATCAAGAATACGGATTTGCGCCAGTTGAACGAGATGATGCGGCAAAACAACATACCGCTCGTAGCCCCGTTTTCGGCGGGTAAAACGCCGCAAGCGATGGAAAGGTAAGTTGAGAAGAGCAGTCGAGACCGTTAGGTTTTCCGCTGCCTAAAATGATCTAGGATTCCATTACGGTAGGGGAAGAGGGCGGGTGCGCCGCCGGTGTGCAGAAACACCACGTTTTCTCCAGGTCGGAAATAGCCTGTAGAGCACAGATCAAGTAATCCCGCCATGGCTTTGCCCGTATAAACGGGATCAAGCAGTATGCCTTCCTTCTGCGCAACCAGTGCCAGCGCCTGGGCGACATGCCCGTCCAGGATGCCATAACCGCCGCCGACATAATCGTCAAGTACAGTGACTTCACCGAGCCCCTTCTGAAGCCCTCCTCCGACGAATTCAAGCGTGTCAGTCCCGATCCTTTCAACTACCCGCGCGATCTCTTCTTTCGTTTCAGACAAGCTGATGCCTGTGATCGTCGTCCGCAAGTCGAGGAGCCTCGCTCCCGCAAGCAAGCCCGCATGCGTGCTGCCCGAGCTCGTCGCAAGAACCAGATGGTCGAGCCTGATGTGCTGCTCCTCGGCTTGTTCGGTGAGCTCAAGCATTGCCCTTACATATCCAATCGCACCCCAGGGGTCGCGCATAGAGCCCTCTGACCTAGACCCCCCAATCGGCGCGAGGTAGAGTTTTTTGCTCCTCTTTTTCGCCCGCGCTCGGACCACGTCTACAAACTTCCGCACCCGTTGCAGCTCGGAGATGGACGAACCCTTTTCAAGCTCGAAGAGTGTGATGTCAGCACCGAAAATCTCATCGAGCAGGAAGTTCCCGTCCACCTCGGATGGCAAGCCTGGGCGCTTAAAGATGACCAGGAAGGGTTCGATTCCGACGCATCGGGCCGCCGCAGCGAGTTGCCGGCACCAGTTTGATTGAACACCCGCCCAGGTCAGTATGCCGTCGGCTCCCTGTGCCAAGGCATCCGCCATAATGAATTCCAGCTTGCGGGTCTTATTGCCGCCCATCGCCAGTCCGGTTTGGTCATCTCGCTTGATGTACAGATTCACGCCCAACTCCTGCGATAGGTGTCGGAGCCTTTCGAGAGGAGTGGGCAGTACGCTAAGCCTGACGCGCGGAAAACGATCAATGCGCGCCCTCAGGCTCTCCAGCGGCGATGCTCGCGTTGCCATCAAAATCCCCTTCGCATTCTGACACGATCCGAATTAAAAGCCACCCCTCGCTGCCGAGTTGAACTCAGTGACTTAGATGAACACGCTTAGTAAGGGAAAGGATTATCGGGGAAAGTGACCACCGGAAGGCGTTTGCCGGAAAGGGAGGCGCTGAAGTGCAGCAACCACATTCCGATGCCGGAAGCTCCTTGCATGTAGCCCGTCTGCGCCACGGCGATATCGGGTTGCACGCGCGTCTCCACCTGAACCCAACGGCTGCCGCCACCGTTGGCGTCGGAAAGGCGCAAGAGCTCGTTACTCGCCTCGGTCGCTTCTGCGAGCCATTTACGATTGTGGGTAAGCAGATACATGTCATAGAAGAATTGCGCTTCGGAGGTAATGCCGCAGCACACGCTCACGTTATGCCACACGCCGGGAATGACTACCTTCTCGGGTCCGCCATTGGCCACAATAGCCTCGGCGCATTTTTTTACCAGCGCCATCCATCTGGGATCGTGCGTGTCCTGATAGAGAAGATAGAAAAGGCGGGCCGTGCCGGCAGGGCCGTGACACCAGCCGAGGTAATACAGGCTCTTGTTTTGACTGTCGTGGTAGATCATGCAATATCGGTCGCTAACGTCGGAGATCGAAAGCAAGTAGTTCGCTCCGGCGAGAGCTGCGTCCAGGTATTTCTTGCGACCGGTGGCCCGGTACAGGGCAGCCAGAAAATAGGCGACGCCAGCCGTTCCATGAGAAAAATTCGGCATTTCGCGTGGAAAGGTTGGATCCATCATCCACTTGAGGCCGCCGTTTGGTTCGTGCTGTCCAACAGCCATCAGATGGTCACCGGCGCGCGCGGCCATTTCTTTTGCTCCCGCCGCGTGAAGATGGTCGGCGGACCATAGGAGGAACAGGCCGGTGCCGCTCGAGCCGCCAATAATGTCTGTGACGTCATTCCATTTGACACCGTCGGACGTTTTCTGAGCATTTTCTTCGATCCAACGGACACATTCAAGAGCCCCTGTTCGATAACGCGCGTCGTCTGTGATCAAGTACGCCTCGCCCAGCGTGAAACCTGAGCCTGCAAGACCTTCATAGAGACCAGCCTCATCCTTCTGCGATAGGGACGCGAGCAAAGCATCGGCGCCGCGGCGACCTTCCTTGAGAAACGCTCGATTGCCGGTATAGCGGTAGGCCTCCAGGAAAAACAAGATCGGGCCCGGCGTGCCGGCGTACAGCGTTGTGTTAACCGATTTCGGGTCGCCAGGATCGGCGGCCCAGACGATTCCCTGTTTCGTTTGCAGGTTGTTCGTCTCGATCCAGCGCGCCGCCCCCATCGCTGCTTGGCGGTACGGCTGATCGATGGTTGCCGCGTCGGAGTAGAGGGAGACGGCCGCCCATCCAATCCATCCCATCACGAAAAGGAAGGACCTGAACTTCCTCATGCGCAAGATCGAATGCTCTCCGGCGCGTGCCCGCTCACCGTCAGGTTGTAGTCGCGCAAAGAGCCGCATGGCAACGTTCCTCTCAGTATGGAAATGGATTGTCGGGGAGAGTAATGATCGGCCGATGCTCGCCGGCAAGCGCCGCGTCAAAATGCAGGAGCCAGAGGCCGATTCCTGCGGCGCCCTGGAAATAGCCCGTCTGTGCAACGGCAAGGTCGGGTCGGACAAAGGTCTCCACCTGGACCCAGCGATATCCACCACGGGCTTGGTCGGCAACACTGAGGAGTCGATCCGTGCCTCCTCGCGCCGCGGTGAGCCATCGACGGTCGTGAGTAACCAGATAGACGTTGTAGAGGAACTCCGACTCTCCGGCCATGCCATCGCCCATGCTTACGTTATCCCACCGATCTGGGTTGGCGACCTGCCTCCAGCCTCCGTTGCTGGCGGGGAAGCTCAACGTTGGCGCTGATCCTGGCGGTATCGTCGCCATAGCCTTTTCCGGCCCTCCGAAGGTGACGAGGGCCTCAGCGCACTTCTCCATCAAGGTGAGCCATTTCCGATCGCGGGTAACCTGATAAAGCCGGTAAAACAACCCGGCGGTACCGGTCGGGCCGTGCGCCCAATCGAGGTAGTACAGATGCGTGTTTTTGTCGTCATGATAAAGCAGGAAGTAGCGATCCGTGGCAGTCCCAATCGCAATCAGGTGCTCGGCGCCGGCAAGCGCGGCATCGAGAAATGCCTTGCGGCCGGTAACTTGATACAGCGTGGCCAGGAAATAGGCGACTCCAGCGGTACCGTGGCAGAAATTGGGCATCTCCAAGGGGTAGGACTCCATCATCCACCGGAGTCCTCCATTTGGTTCTTGCTGGCCGACGGTCGCGACATGCTCTCCGGCGCTGACCGCCAACTCCCGCGCATTGGGCGCTTGCAGGTGGTCAGCCGCCCACAGAAGGAACAGACCCGTTCCGCTCGAGCCGGATATGATGTCCACGTTATCGTCCCACTTGACGCCCGGCGACGTCTTTACGGCTTTCTCCTCGATCCAGCGAACACACTGGAGAGCGCCTTCCCGGTAGCGCGCATCGTGAGTAACCAAGTAAGCTTCACCTAGCGTGAATCCCGAGCCAGCAAGGCCCGTGTACAGGCCGGTATCGTCCTTCTTCGATATTGATCCCAGGAGCGCGTCGGCGCCCCGTCGCGCTTGTCGAAGAGCCGTTTGGTCGCCGGTGTAGCGATAGCTTTCCAGTAAAAACAGAATCGGTCCGGGAGTGCCGTGAAAGAGGTCCGTGCTGATGGTTGCGGCATTTCCCGGTTCAGCCGCCCAAACAATTCCTTGCTTCGTTTCTATGCTGTTCGTCTCGATCCAGCGTTCCGCCCCAATTGCCGCCGCCTGGTATGGATGATTCGCGGCGGCTACCGGAAACCGCAGCAGCGCGAGAGCGACAAACAAAGTGGCGACGCTAAGGGCTTTGGTCATAACCCGTCCTCCGAATGCAGTTCTTCGTCCTTTGTGGAAGTGCTTCCGCGTCCTTGATCACCGGGCCCACATCCCCTATCCCTGATGCTTCGAAGCGGCTCGGAGGAACTCAAAACTCGACCGGC
Organism: Candidatus Acidiferrales bacterium; assembly: GCA_035945715.1. Taxonomy (GTDB): domain Bacteria; phylum Acidobacteriota; class Terriglobia; order Acidiferrales; family UBA7541; genus DAHUXN01. The sequence goes on along the minus strand of DASYZX010000044.1, from coordinate 19,449 downwards.
CGAGGTCACTTTCTCGCCGACGCGTCTTGTGTCACCGCGAAGCTGACCAAAATCTCCGCTGTCGGCCTGAGCGTCGCTGCCACACTGCAGTACTTGGAGTTCGACAGATCAATCGCCTGCTTTACCGCGTCTTCGGAAAGATCCGGGCCCGATATCAGGTGGCGGATCTCGATCTTCTTGTAGCTGCGCGGGAAGTCCTTTCGACGCTCGCCCTGGATCTCGATGCGATAGTCCGTCAGCCGCACCCGCTTCTTCCCCAGAATCTCGACAACATCCGATCCCATGCAGCCCCCAATGGCAATGAGCAACAGGTCGACTGGGCTCGGAGCGGCGGCCCTCTCGCTATTGGTTTCCATCACCAGCGCTTGACCACCGGGGCCGATGCCCACAAAAAAATTGTTTCCGCCGTAATGAACCGTTGCCTTGATTTCCGACACTGGGGGTGCTCCTTCGGACGTATGGATTGATGAACTTAGCGCCGGCGGCTATACTCTCGCCGTCGGAACTAGCTGTCCAATGCATTCGATAGATGAAAGCAATGCATTTCAGGAAACGGTGCGCTGGCGCAGTTGGCCAGGCGGTTTTTACAACAAAACACCAACCACAAGGAGTGCCCTATGGAACTACGCCAGATTCAAATCTTCAAGGCCCTTGCCGAGGAACTGAACTTCACGCGCACGGCGCGGCGGGTCCACTGTGTTCAGTCAAATGTGAGCGTTCAAATAAAATCCCTCGAGCGCGAACTGGGGATCCACTTGTTTGAGAGATTAGGTCAACGGGTGCGGCTCACGCCTCATGGCCAGACGCTCCTGCCCTACGTAGAACGGATCCTGCGCCTCGTGCAGGAGGCCGCCGCCGCGACGACGGGGGGCGGTCAGCCTGCGGGCAATTTGTTGATCGGCATGCCTGAATCCGTGCTCACCTACCGGCTCCCTCCCGTTCTCCAGGTGTTTCGGGAAGCATACCCGCTGGTCGAGCTTGTTTTTCGCGGCGTGAGTTCCATAGAGGTGGTTTCCTATCTCGAGCGCGGGGATCTGGACCTGGGGCTGGTAATCGACGACGCCATCAAGAGTCCAGGAATCCATGCAGAAGCGTTGTGCCAGGAGCCCATGGTGCTCGCCGTTTGTCCCGGGCACACGCTGCTGCGTCTCCCCGCGGTGCGAGCCGAAGATCTGGCCTCGGCGACGTTTTTGCTAACCGATCAGGGTTGTGCCTATCGATCGAAACTGGAGCAGGCCTTGGCGCGTTCGCACGTGACTCCCAGAGCCGTTATGGAATTCACAAGCGTGGAAGCGATTAAGGAATGCGCCGCCCTTGGAATGGGTGTCGCCTGCCTGCCGAAGATCGTCGTAAACCGCGAACTCTCGTCTGGGAAATTAATCGTTCTCCCCTGGGATGGTTTTGAACTCACCATGAACACGCTGGTCGTCTGGCACCGCGACAAGTGGCTCTCACCAGCCATGGATGCTTTCCTCTCGCTCATCCGAATGCATTTGCGTCCAGGATTTCCAGCCAAATTGCGGAAAACTTCCCAGGTGATTGCCGCGCTGCCCAGTAAGTCACAACACATGGTCCTTGGGTTCGGAAAGAAGCAAAGCAGTTGTGGGGCAACGATAGCGGGCCGCTTGCCTGCTCCCACAGCACACCGTCGCGCTCCTATTTCCGCGACGAAACCCGATGCTGCGCCGCATCAGTGACCGGTCGATATCGGTGGAAATCGGCTGCCAGTGCCGAGCGAACTCGCAGGCACGCCGGCGATCAACTGGAAAGCAAACTCCCGATCACTCCTGTGGCGTGGTAACGCTGATCCGCGACCGACGCCCGCGCTTGAAACTCCCGTTACGCTCCGCTGAATCCTTCGCCTCGAACCCCTGGAACCTGCGTTCTCGCTCGGCGACCTGTGTCGGAGCCACCGGCGGTGCCGCCGTTCGCTATTTGCGAAAAACAATTCGACCATCTTTGATCACGACATCGATTTTGCGGAGATCCTTCACATCTTTAAGCGGGTTGCCATCGACAACAATCAGGTCTGCTTTGCGCCCGGCAGCGATCGTGCCAAAGTCCGCCTGCATGCGGAGCCACTTCGCACCATTTGCGGTTGCGGCTTCCAAGATAGGCCCATTGGGCACCCCCGCCTTCGCATAAGACTCCACTTCGTCAAATAAACTGCCATCATCTGTTCCCGCGAGCAGAAAGACACCCATCTGCTGGGCACGTGCCACAAACCGCGACATTCGCTCGTAGCTTTGTTGCGCCGTGGCAAATTGGTCCAGGCCAAGGCTCTTGCGCATCGAGTCAGGAATTGTTTGGATCGAGAGCGTTGGGTCGAAACCAACACCCGATTTGGCCATTTTCTCGATCAGCGCGGTGACGCGAGGGGAATCAGGATCAATTTCGTGCCAGTCAGCCTGCATGCGCGGGATCAGATTCTTCTCGGCGTCCAAACTCTCGTTCTCGCCTTGGGGTTGCTCGTCAATGGGCAGAAAATCGGCCCATACGCGAATATGATTCAGACCATCAATGCCGCAGTCCATCGCACGCCCCCAGCTTGTGTGCACACCGATGTGGCCGGTAACAGGGAGTCCCACTTTGTGTGCTTCCTGCACGACGGCACACAGAACCTCCGGCTTCAACATGAAATAGACTTTCAGCAAACTTACGCCCTGCGCTTTGAAAGCTTGCACGAGAGTCGCGGCCGCTTTGGGATCGTCGATTTGTACCGCGACCATGGGGTGATAAGCGCCCAGCCCATCAATCAAAGGTCCGGCCGAATAGATGTCTGGGCCGGGAAAAAGTCCTATCGATATTGCTTCTTTGAAATTCATGCTCAGCGAGAGCGGAGCGCCGGGATCGCGAATGTTGGTGATCCCGTGGCTTAGCAGGTAGGGCCCTTGAGCCGCGTCCCAGAAATGATAGTGATTGTCCATCAAAGCGGGCATCACCGTTCTGCCATGCGCGTCAAGCACCGGCAGCCCACCGGGAATGGACTGCGCATCGCCCTGTCGGACTGCAGCCACTTTGCCGCCGCGGATTTCAATCGTGGCGTTGTCGACCGCTGCGGCGCCGGTTCCGTCCCAGAGGCGCGCGTGCGTCACGACCATGTCAGCGGGCGACTGCGCTGGCAAAGCGAATCGCGCTTTGAATGAAATTGGACGGATCACGCCTCGATCGAGATCCAGCCGAAACAGTTTGCGAGCCGCGCAGAGAATAGCGCTTTTGCCGTCGGGAGCCAGAGCCAATTCCTTGTCGTCATAAGGGCTTGAGAAAATCTGCCTCGGCGTTCCGCCTCCAGCCGGCATGGCCACAACCGTGTCCATTGCATTTGCCGACTCAACGTAATAAAGCGTTTTTCCATCACCGCTCCAGGCGACTGAAAACTGATTCCATGGCGTGTCGCTTAAACGGGTGGAGTGCCGGTCAGACAGCCGAACGCGATATAGATTCGCACCGCCGTAGCGACCGGACGCCAAGAAGACCTGCTGATCGTCTGGCGAGAGCGCGAAAGCCCATTCGTGCCAGTTCTGCGCCTCGGTAACGGGCTTCGGGTCGCCACCTGAAATCGAAATATCCAATAAATGAGAATCCAGCTGATCAGATTGGGCGAGGAAGAATATGTCGCTGCCGGTGGAGGTGAACTGGCTTTGGAGAATTTGGCGATCGGTGTGGTACAGAACAGAGGACGTCCCGGTTGCGAGGTTACGGATGACCAGGTCCGAGCCGTTCGGGAGCTCGTGGGAATACGCCAGGAATTGCCCGTCTGGAGACCAGGCCGGGTGGGTGTCCCAACTAATACCCGATGACACTTGGGTGGCATCACCACCATTGGCGGGGACAATCCAGATCTTCCCCAAAATGCTCACTGCGATGCGCGCACCATCCGGCGAGACGGCGGGATCGGCCGCTCCATCGTCTACCGTGACTACTCGAGCCTGGCCGAGAGACGGAGATGCGTAGGCGAAAACAAAGAGAGCTATACCCAGGAACACAACCTGGCGCACCTTCATTCTCTTTCCGGACAGCAACGTGATCCCCATTTCAATTGCCTCGCTTCCCAAAACGTCGTTCCGCTTTCCGTTCCGCCACACATTGTTTCAAAAAGTACGCGCGATTCTGACGTTTGGCCGGCGTTCCGTCAAGTAGTGCTCAGGTAACCTCGCAGGAGGATTTGCCGGGGATACCTGCGGAGCGTTTCAGGGGGATTTTCGCCGCGTGCAAGGAAATCGGCATGGCTTGTAGAGCACCCGATTCCGGTGCGTATTGTTGGGTGGTGCAAACACTCTTTGCCCCTGCTTCTTGCTCCGCAACCATTCGGACCGAGGGGTTGTCGGTGCGTATGGCCTCAGTACGCACGCACTTGGATTTCAATGATGTCGTTCCGTCAGCGATCCATCGGGCGGGACTATACGCGCCGGGAAAAGAAGCGGTCTACTTACCGATAATCCCTTTGACGACCCTTTCTGCTTCGCGCTTTGTGAAGTTGCCTGTGATTTCGGCATAGCTGCCGATTGGTGCGACGACCACCGGAGCCATGATTACCTGCCCATCGATGAGAAATGCAACAGGCCTGCCTATGTGGCTTGCGGTTGCCGCGCGCATTCTCGTAGCCCCCGATGTCTTAAACTCGATGTCCACGTCATAGAAATCCCCATCGGGAACAATATGGGCTGCGGCTATGTCGGCGTTATTTGCAATAACCTCAGCATGCAGGTAAATCGGATGATCCTTCCCGGCTATTTTCGCTTCGCGTAATCCCGCAGCGCGTCGATCTTCCGCAAGCCTCATCTCAAAGCGAACTGCGGCGTCCGCTTCGAGGATAAGTGGAGACCACACTCGCTCGCCGAGGAATAGGACAACAATGACGGCAACAGCGAGGAATGCGAAGAGTCTTACTTTCGACTGAGGCGTTGCCTCCTCGCGGCGATTGGCACGAGAAGCCGCAGCCAGCACAGCCATTCGTTGGGCATCGCGGTGCTCTGAGGAACCTGCTGGCTCGTTTCGAAGCGGGTCAGCGTCCTGCAAGAGTTCTTTGAGGTTGTTCATTTTGTGCCCCCTCCGCCAGCTTTGAGTGCGTGCATCAGTTCGTGTCGGCCCATCGAGAGATGCCAACGGACAGTGATTGCGCTGATCCCAAGGAGAGATGCGATCGCCGGAATGGGCAGCTCTTCCAATTCGTGCATTACGACGATCGCCCGGCGGCGAGGGGACAAAACGTCGAGCGTCTGCCAGACAGTATTTTGGGCGATTAGCGTCGCCTCAAATTCTCGGCTGTTCGTCGCGATGGACGCGGTGCTGTCATGACGCCTGCGAGCCGATGCTTTTCGCCACTGGTCACGGCGAGTATTGACCAGGACCCGGACCAACCATGCTTCTTCCGGTGTCAGGCCGTTCGGTATGGACTTCGGTGACCTAGCGACCTTTAGAAACGTTTCTTGGACTAGGTCGAGAGCGTCATCAGTGCTCGCGGTGAGTCTTCTCGCGAGCCGATAGAGTCGCTCGTAATGAGCATCGAACAGGGCCGCGAGGCGTTCGGTTGGGTCGGCCACCTCGGCGACTGGAAAGCTACCGACAACATCAACGCCGTTCATATCTACACTGTTAAACGTGTGAGGGACCCATCCGGTTGGTCTCCCCCAACCATCCACAGTAAAATTCAGCTGTGTTCTGTTTGTGGGGGTTGGCTCGGGAGGGCTGCAATGCCGGTTTCAACGACGAGCCAGGCTCGGCCAATCGGAAGCGCCGGGGGGCTTTCCATGCCTCACGACCGTAAACGGGTGCGCGCTTCTCTGACGATTCCATCGAGCACAGCGGCATCGCCTATGCTTCCCTGCGCGAAAACTTTACTTCCACCGCCTTTGCCGCCGACCTTCGCGAGCAATTCACGCAACGACGCGCCCAGATCACCAGGAAGTCCTGCGGATTGCGCGAGCACGATTGCCTTCGCGCTGCGGCTCGCGAGCACCGTCCGCGTACTGGAATTCCTGACCAGCTTCGCTGCCAGCATCGCCAGATAGCTCGCTGGCGCGTCTTCAAAAACCGCGCTCACAATCTTGCACGTTCCATCGGCTGAACTTTCCGCCTTGCTAGAGAGCAGTCCCGACGCTTCCAGTTCCGCCAGGCGCTCGGTCAGCTTCTTGGCTTCGTGCTGGCTGGCGCGCCGCTCGTCCTGCATCTTGCCGACCATTTGCGCGAGCTCGGCCATTCCGCATCCAATCTGTTCGGCAGCCCTGCGCAACACCGCCAAATCCGAGCGCGCCGCGCCCAGCGAGCGAAAACCCGAGGTGAATTCCACGCGCCAATTCTGCTTTTGCCGCTCGCATTTTCGGATCAGCAGCATTCCCGCTTGCCCTGTGCGCGACAGATGAGTTCCTCCGCACGGCTGACGGTCAAATCCTTCGATATCGATCACGCGAAGCATTCCCTCGCGCTCCACTTTCTTGCGAATTCCCTGCTGCGCCAACTCTTCCGCCGTCCCGTAGCGAACGGTGATTTCGCGATCCTCGAAGATTATCTCGTCGACGCGGCGCTCGGCTTCTTCCAGATGCCGCGCCACAACCGACGGAGTCGCCAGATCGATCGTCGAAATGTCGCGCCCCAGGTGAAAAGAAACGGTTGGAAATCCAAACAGCTCGATGAATGCGGCGGACAGCATATGTTGCGCGGTGTGCTGCTGCATGTGATCGAAACGGCGCTGCCAGTCAATGACGCCATGCACTTCGGTTGACACGATCGGCCGCTCCACAACGTGAACAATCTCGTCGCCCTGCTCGTCCGACACCTCCACCACAGCCACATCATTCAACTTGCCGGTGTCAAAAGGCTGGCCGCCAGACGTCGGATAGAACGCAGTACGGTCGAGCCGCAAATGCCAGCGATTGCCCGCCGGCTCGCACGCAATCACCGCCGCATCGAATTCGCGCAAGAACGCGTCGTCGTAGTACAACCTCTCTGTCGCCGCTTTTCGATGTTTGCTCGCCGAATCCATCGAGCCTCTTAGTTGCCGTTGTTCAATGCTTTCAGCCACGCCTCATTGTATTTGTAGCCGCAGCCGGTATTGAACAGCACGACCGTGTCCTCAGGCTTGATCCAGTTCTTGGCTGCCAGCTTTCGCGCCGCGACGACCGTCGCACCTCCTTCGGGCGCAGCGTACATGCCTTCGTTCGCCGCGAGCTCCTTGCTGGTCGAAAGAATTTCCTCGTCGCTCGCCGCGACAGCAGTCCCGTTGCTCTCGCGAATCGCCCGCAGGATCAAAAAGTCGCCCAAAGCCTTGGGCACGCGCAAGCCCGATGCGATCGTCGCCGCATTCGGCCACATCGGAGCGCTCGCTTCTCCCTTTTCAAATGCGTCCACGATCGGAGCGCAGCCGCTGGCCTGCACGGTCACCATGCGCGGACGCTCGCGCCCGATCCAACCCATCGCTTCCATTTCCTCGAACGCCTTCCACATCCCAATCATTCCCACGCCGCCGCCCGTAGGATAAATGATCACGTCCGGAAGCTTCCCCTCGAACTGCTCCCACAGCTCATATCCCATGGTCTTCTTGCCTTCGATGCGATATGGCTCCTTCAACGTGGTTACTTCGTACCATCCGTGCTGGTCTTTGTTCTCCGCGACATATTTTCCGCAGTCGGAAATCAGGCCGTTGAGCTTGCGCACGTCCGCGCCAAACGCGCGGCACTCCATTTCATTCGCCAGAGGTGTGTCCGCCGGCATCACGATCACCGCCGGCAGTTCGGCCTTCGCCGCATAGGCCGCCAGCGCTCCTCCGGCATTTCCAGCCGTCGGAGTGGCCAGCACCTTCGCGCCGAGTTCCTTGGCGCGGCTCACCGCTGCGGCCATTCCTCGCGCTTTGAAGGAACCCGTCGGATTGAGTCCTTCATCCTTAATGAACAGATTGCGCAAGCCGATGGCGCTTCCCATTCGCTTGGCATGCAACAGCGCGGTCATGCCTTCGCCGAGCGTCACGCACTCGCGCGACGGCAACACTTCTTCATAACGCCACATCGTCGCCGGCCGTGACCTGAGAGCCTCGCGCGTCAGTGTCCTTGCCGCCGCTTTCAAATCATAACGAGCCAGCAGCGGTCCCGAACAATCGCATAAATTGCGGAGTTGGTTGTAAGGATGGGTTTTCTTGCACCGGGAGCATTCCAGATGAGTGATGGATGTTTGCAATGTATTTTTCATAAGCAAAAAAAGTCTAGCACATCTCTACGCTGCACAGCGTTAGGCAAGGGCCAATCATTGATCTTCGCATGAACGCGCGGCATCGGAGCGTGTATACTCAGCCGCTACGCCGCGGCGTAGAAGACCAAACTCGTGGCACAGGAGCTGACCGTGAACGACCAAACTGCTCAGCCTGGGTTTCCTGACCCGGGCCAGATTTTGCAAGTCGGACTCGGTTTCTGGGCTTCGAAGGCTCTCCTCAGTGCCGTTGAGCTCGAACTGTTCACGGAATTGGCGAAGAAGCCGGCGGATCTCCCGGCGCTCACGAAGCGCCTTGGTCTCCATCCCCGCTCGGCCCACGATTTCCTGGACGCTTTGGTCGCGTTGGGCTTTCTTGTTCGCAAGAACAGCGAATATTCGAATAGTCCCTCGACGGACTTTTTTCTCGACAAGAATAAACCGACCTACATCGGCGGCGTTCTCGAGATGGCCAACTTCCGCCTTTTTGGGTTTTGGAACAACCTGACAACAGCACTGCGCACGGGTGAACTCCAGAATGAAGCAAAAGGCGGCGGCGATAGCCCCTTCGTTGCCTTGTACGCCGATCCCGGACGGCTGGCGCAGTTTCTCAAAGCCATGACGGCGATCAGCAACACCGCGAACCGCCTGATCGCCGTTCGATTTCCGTGGAAGAACTACAAGACCGCCGCCGATGTCGGGACTGCTCAAGGCGATTTAATCGTCCAGGTCACCTTCGCCAATCCGCACGTAACCGGCATTGGGTTTGACTTGCCGGAGGTTCGGCAACTGTTCGAGGCTTATGCCGCCTCCTACGGACTTTCCTCTCGCGTAAAGTTTCAACCGGGCAGCTTCTTCGACGAGCCCATGCCGCGCGCGGACGTGCTGATGATGGGCCACATTTTGCACGATTGGAATTTGCAAGAGAAAAAGATGCTCATTCGCAAAGCGTATGAGGCGATTCCCACGGGAGGCGCGCTCATCGTGTACGACAGCATCATCGACGATGATCGCTCGAAAAACTCCTTCGGCCTGCTGATGAGCCTGAACATGCTGATCGAAACGCCCGGCGGCTTTGACTATACCGGAGCCGACTGCATGGGCTGGATGAAAGAAGCGGGCTTCCGGCAAACGCGCGTCGAGTATCTTTGCGGTCCAGACTCCATGGTGACTGGCATCAAATAGCCCACCCTACCTCAGCCATTCACACTGGAAATTCTCCACGTGCGATTCGGTGACGGTTACAATGCTGCGATGCCCATTCGACTCATCGCTATGGATATCGATGGCACGCTACTCGATAATCGTCACGAACTTCCTGACGCGAACCGCGACGCAATTTTGGAGGCCCATTCGCGCGGCGTTGAAATCGTGCTCGTCACAGGCCGCCGCTTCGACTTTGCGCGGCCAATTTCCGAGCGTATCCCCTGCAAAATTGCGCTTATCATCAACAACGGCGCGCTGATTAAATCCAAGAACGGCGAAACGCATCTTCGCCGCCTCTTGCCGCGCTCCATCGCCCGCGAAGTTCTTCGCGCGACGCGCGAATTCCGTACCGGCGCGGCCGTAGTCTTCGACCGGCCTCGCGAAAATCAGCTCATCTTCGAACACATTGATTGGAATGACCCCATCAGCAGCGGCTACTACCAGCGCAATCGCGAATACGTCGCCGAATGCGCGCCGCTCGAAAGCTGCCTGAGCGAAGATCCGATTCAAGTGATGTTTGTCGGCTCGGTCGCTCGCATGCGCGCCGCGCTGGCCATGGTGCGCAGCATGGATTGCTCTCCGCAGTTCAGCCTCGCGCACACCGAGTACGAGCAGCGCGACCTCAGCATCCTGGACGTAATTTCCAGCGGGTCGTCGAAAGGCGCTGCGTTGGCCGAATGGGCGCGCCGCCGAGGCATTGTCCGCGAGGAAGTCATGGCTCTCGGTGACAATTGGAACGACCGCGACATGCTCGAGTTCGCCGGGTTACCTATCGTGATGGAGAATAGCGTCGCCGAGTTGAAATCTCTCGGCTGGCCCGTTACGCTATCGAATGACGAATGCGGAGTGGCCTCGGCCATCCGTAAATACGTGCTCGACATCCAAGAAACCAGCGCCAAATGACCGCCCCTCGCCACACCGGCTTTGCTCTTCTGATTTGCCTGTGTGCAGCAATCCTCGCCCCTCGAGCGCGCGCCGATTACGCCGTGCTGCGTGCTGGCCAGAGATTGCACATCAATGGCTACTTGCTCGAGGGAGCGAAGACTCTGCTCTACATCGCGGGTGGCAGCGTTCTTGTTGATTCTGCCGACGTGGTTCGCTTCGAACCGGAAGACACCTTCACGCCAGCGCCTCCCGGTGACCCAACCAACGCGCCATTTGCTGCGCTCGTTCGCGCCGCAGCCGCGCAGAACGGCATGGATGCAAAACTGATCTCGAGCGTGATTGCCGCCGAGTCCAACTTCGACGCGCGCGCTGTTTCGTCCAAGCATGCCATGGGATTGATGCAGTTGATGCCGCGTACGGCCGTAGGCCTCGCCGTTCGCAACCCGTTCGATCCCGCACAGAATATCGACGCCGGCGCGCGCTATCTGAAGCAACTGCTGGATCGATACCACGACAATCTATCGCTTGCGCTGGCGGCCTACAATGCCGGCCCCGCAACCGTCGCGCTGTATGGCGGCGTTCCGCCGTTCCCCGCAACGCACAAATACATCCGCAGCGTCAAAAAGAAGCTGAACACGCCGCTGTCGGCAACAGCCTCTTCGCTTCGACCATAGTCTTCGTATTCCGGCCTGGCTTATGATTTATTGCTGCTGAGGCATCTGCGGTTGCTGAGGCTGGTTCGGAGTTTGCGGCTGTCCGGTCGGCATTCCCACGGGATTTGATGGCGCAACCGAAATTGTTCCTATCGTTTGCACCTGCTCCAGAGGATTGTAGATAAACTCCCACCGCTTGTATGTCGTTCCGCCCTTGTACACTTTAATCGAAGGCTTGTCGTCGGTCCCGGCAACGCCAATGATGAATCCGCCGATCACCTGCCCGTTCGAATCGGTGGAGCCGGTCGATTCCTCGACTCCGATTCCGCCGTTTGAATTCATGCCTCCTTGCGGCGCCTGCTGTCCAAAAAGCGACGGACTTCCCTGCTGCTGTACCTGAAACTGCTGCGGAGTCTGCCCCGGAAATTGCGGCTGCACTTGCAAATTGCCGGTACTCTGTCCAAAAGCTCCGTTCGCGGAATTCGTATTTGGTGAGTTCGTCCCGCCGATTGCTGTTCCAGGCTGCGCGCTGCTATCGTTGTCGGAGTTATCCGACGCGTCCGTGCCCGCCTGCGCGCCGGCCGGCCCGGTGATGAGCCCCATTCGCCGCTGCTGATCCACCAGCGCCATTTGCTGCAGCGACACATACTGGACGCTTCCAATCAACTGCCCGGCGGGCGTCACGTAAATGAATCTCCACGTGCCGTCGTTCGCGTTCATCGGATTCTTGTACGCTTCCCGCAGAAAGCGAAGCTCGCCGTTCTGAACCTTCACTAATTGGTCGACGTTCGAGGGAAATCTCCCAAATTTCTTGTAGTACCTTCCAATCGCCCGTTCGTACTGTCTTCCCCGCCAGATCATATCCGCTTCTCGCGCCCGGCGTCCTTCCGTTAACTGGTCAAGAACCGCTGTCGAAGTGCCGATGATCACCACCACCATCAGGAAAAGCACAAACAGAAGCGCGTATCCCTTATGATTCCGGGCTTCCTCCCTGACGCGATTCTTCATCGCGGCGCCCTTCATTGTTGCCCCGCCTGCGGCGGCACATTCGGCGCACCCGCTCCAGGTTGTGGCAGCGTCAGCGTCGTACTTCTTCCCGATGAAATCTCCTCCACGTCGACCGTGTTGTTCCCAATTTTCACGACGCGGAATTGATTGAGCAACGTGGCTCCTTCCGGCAGGATGTAGACGCTGTCGGTATTCGAAAAACAGGCGCGCCTCTGTCCCGTCGCGGGATCCGTCACGATGCCGTAGAACGTCGCCGGCAGGGTCAAGGGAGGAGGAGGCGGAGGAGGCGCGGGCGCGCTCGCCGCCTGTTTCTGCGCTCGCACCACGTCTGGAGGCGGTGCGACCGGCTGTTCGACGAAGATATTCCGATGTTGCCCATGGTACTGCTGGCTCTGGACGTGCGTCAGCAAATCCAGCTTCAGCGAAGGATCCGGAATGTTCAACGGTTCAAATTTCCCGTTATCGGCTGCGAGAACGCCTGTGAATACATCGTCATGCGCACGGCCCGTGTACCATGCGATCGCCAACAGGACCAGCAGGACGGCCAGCGCGTAAGCCTCATATCGGGTTTTCTTCGTCATCGTCACGTTCGAAAATAGGTCCGCAGGCCGATCTGTAACTTGACCACGCCCGAGTCCTCGGAGGTCAGCGTCAGTTTCTCCAACAGATAAAAATGCGGCGAGCGCTCGATTCCGTCAATCAGCTTGATCAGACTTTGATAGTCGCCTTGCACCGTCCCTGAGATTTCCACTTCCTCCAGCCCGCGTTCCTTGAGGTCCTTATCGTGAAGCTGAAGTCCGCCCGTCTGGACATTTGCCTCCCGGGCGATTTTCCCGATGTCCGAAAGCACACTCGTGTCGCCCGAAGACGCTGGCTGCAAATCTTTCTGGTAAAAGTCGTCGCACTCTCGCGACACATTTGGCAGGCGCGCTTCGAGCTCGTAACCCTTCCGAACGTCGGCTGCCAGCAATTTCGCGTTTGCCGCCAGTTGAGCTCGCTCCATTGCCTGCGACTGCGGTGCCTCGCTCGCTGCGCGCCAGCTCACCACGATCAGCGCGCCATCCACCACCAGCACGCAGGCGAGCGCGATTTTCACCACTAGCTTCCACTTCCGCGAATCAGGACGTCCGCTCATGACAGGGAATAGTGCGCCTCGAGATTCACCTGCACCTTGTCCATATTCCCTCCGGGTTTTTGCGCATGGCTCTCCGCCGTCACGTGAACTTGCGAAAATACCGGAGAGGCGTCCATCGAATTCAAAAACTTCAACTCCTGCTCATCGTTCACCGCGCTGACGATCAGCTCGACCTTCACCTGGCCATCCTTATCCATCTGAGGCGAAATACTGGTCACGCGAACGCCCGGCGGCAGAATCTGTTCCAGGTCCGCAAACATTTTCGTCCACGGGAAGGTTCGCTGCTCGATCAGTCCGTTCAGGAATTCTGATCGCTTGAGCGCCTCCACCGCCTGTGGAGTTTTGAATGCGTTTCGCAGGCTTTCCTGCTGACGCAGGCAGGTTCGGATCTGGCCCTGCGAGCGGCCGATATCGGCGCGCACTTCCCGGTTCGCGCGACGCGCCTGCACGGTGTGCAGCGCCAGGAGGACCATGGCCGCCAGCGCCACGATTCCCAGAACGCTCGAACCGGCGATGAAGCGCCGGTTATTCTCGAGTGGTGCCGTGGCCAGATTGAATTTTGTTTTCATGTCTGCTTCTGCGCTGCGATGCTCATGCTCCGCGATTCATTTGCCATCCGACCAGCGGTTCCAGGCCCTGCGCGATGAGCGACCTCGCCTCTGCCGTACATTCCCCGCCCGTTGCCAGCGGCTCTGCGGAACAACCGAGTTCCTGCGATAGATCTCTTCGCAATTCCTCTTCACCCGCTCCGAATCCCGCCACACACATCTGCTCCACTTTGCCGCCCCAGGTATCCTGATAGAACGCCACCGCAGGAAACACTTCATCGAAAATCGCCTGCGGCTTGAGTCCCTGCGGATCCACCCCAAGTTCCGTGGAGCGATAAACGCACATCGTTTCGCCGCGCACAATCACCGTCGTAAGGGTCCGTCCGCTCAGTCTCGCCAGAAGCGTCGGCCCGCCTTGATTCAAAACCGGAACCGTCGCCAGCGTGGAGCTTTGCACAACTCCAGCCAAAAGCCCTTCTTCTTCCAGCAGCGACTCATATTCCTTCACGATTTTCTGACGCGCCACTGCGGCCACAATATCCACCTTTTCGTCGCGGCTCGCCTGGCGCATCCAGGAAATTGTCGCTTCGTCGGCGCTGAATGGCAGGCTTTTCTTCAGCCGCCATCGCAGCAGCGGCAAGGCTTCATCGGTCCGCCGCGGAAAAGTGTCGAATGGCAGAATGAAAACGCGAATGCTCGGATCGGGCAACAGCAGCGCAACGTCCGGCCCTTGCTTTGGCACGCGCGAAAGAACGCTGTGGATCGCGCCGCGAACCGTTTCGCGACGGGCGATATTTGGCTGCGTTGCAGACGGCGTCACCGCGCCATCCGGCAACTTCTCGAGTGCAAACGCTACCAGATGCGAAAGATCCTTGCCCCATCGCGCCGCCGCCACATGCGTGGACGCGACTTCCACGACCACGCTCGGATGCGGCATCGCATCCAGCCACTGCGCGATTCCTCCACGCGCCTTTTTTTTCGGCTGCTCGGTCGCGGTCAGGCTAGTCAATGAAGGTCACCTTGTTGATTTCGCGCAGCGTGGTGATTCCCGCGCGCACTCGCGAGATTCCCGATTCCCGCAGGAACTGCATTCCCTCTTCCTTCGCGACACGCTTGATTTCCGAAGTTGGCCGGCGATCGATGATCATTTCCCGGATCCTGTCCGACAAGTCCAGCAGCTCGCAAATCGCCGTCCGTCCGCGAAAGCCGGTTCCCGAACATTCGAGACATCCCGCGCCCTCATAGAGCGGCGTCGCGACCCACTCCGCCGGATCGATTCCCGACTCCCGCAGCGTCTCCGGCGAATGCTTCGCGACTCTCTTGCAACTCGGGCAAATCACGCGAACCAGCCGCTGCGCCAGGATGCAGTTCAGCGCCGACACAAAGTTATACGGCTCCACATCCATGTTCACGAAGCGCCCGATCACGTCGGTCACGTTATTCGCGTGTACTGTTGTAAACACCAGATGCCCGGTCAGGGCCGATTGGATCGCAATTTGCGCCGTCTCATGGTCGCGAATCTCGCCCACCATGATCTTGTCCGGATCATGCCGCAAAATCGAACGCAGTCCTCGCGCGAACGTCAGCCCTTTTTTCTCATTCACCGGGATCTGAGTGATGCCGGCCACCTGATACTCAACCGGGTCTTCAATCGTGATGATTTTGTCTTCGTCGGTCTTGATTTCGTTGATCGCAGCGTAGAGCGTCGTCGTCTTCCCCGAGCCGGTCGGCCCTGTCACCAGCACCATCCCGTAAGGCTCGTGGATGTACCGCCGAAACTTCCGCAAGTCCTCTTCCGCGAATCCCACCACGTCCAGCGTCAAATTCCGGAACTTCTCGCTCAGCGTCTCCTTGTCCAGCACGCGCAACACCGCGTCCTCGCCATAAACCGACGGCATTACCGAAACGCGGAAATCGATGAACCGCCCTTTGTATCGCACGCGAAAGCGCCCGTCCTGTGGCACGCGCCGCTCGGCGATGTCCAGCTCGCTCATCACCTTGATGCGCGACAGAATCGTCGAATGCCATTCCTTCGCCAGCGGCTGCATCGCGTATTGCAGCACGCCGTCAATGCGGTACTTCACCGCAACTTCCATATTCCGCGTCTCGATGTGGATATCGCTCGCCCTGCGCTCCAGCGCCGTGAAAATCACCGTGTCCACAAGTCGCACCACGGGACTCACGCCGGTATCGCGCGTGAGCTTCTCCATCGAAATATTCTCGTCGCCGTCCTCGTCGCTCACCACCTGCAGCGTGAAGCCTTCGGTCGCCTGATCCAGCACGCGCTGCGATTGCTCGGTGCGTTTCAGCAAGTCGCTGATTTGCGTGGACGTGGCCACTCTGATGTTCAGCTTCTTGCCGAGCAGTCCAGCCAGCTCTTCGTGCACCAGCAGCTGGCTCGGGTCGGACACCACCACCACCAGCGAATGATCCCGTGATTCCAGCGGCACGAAGTTGTAGCGAAACATCAGGTCTGCAGGGATGGAGCGAAATAGTTCCGGGTCAATCTGCTGTTCGGCCAGATCGATGAATGGTACGCGATAGCGTTCCGCGAGCTTTTGCGTGCGCTCGCGCTCCCCGCTCTCGCCGTGGGGTTCCAGATGCGCTTCTTTGTTCGGAGCTGCCATTTCCCTACCCCCCCGCCCCTCCGGCCTGAATCGAAAACAGCGGCAGGTACAGCGCCACAAGAATGAAAAAGATCAGTCCTGCCATCACGACCAAAACTGCCGGCTCGATCACCGCAATCAACGCGCTGGTCTTCAAGTTCGATTCTTCTTCATAGAACACAGCCACGCTCGAGAGCATCGGCGCCAGGGCGCCCGATGCCTCTCCCACCTCAATCATGTCCAGCGCCAAGTCAGGAATCATTCTTGTCTCTGCCAGCGACGCGTGCAGGGACGCGCCTTCCCGCACTCGCTCCGACGCGGAGGTCACCGAACCAGCCACCAGCCGGCTTCTCATCGCGTTCGCCGCCGTTGCCAGCGCCGTCACCAGCGGAGTGCCGCCTCGCAGCAACGTCGCCAGCGTCCTCGTGAATTGCGCCATCTGAAACTTCAGCCACACATCGCCGAGAACCGGGATCTTCAGGGTCAAGCGATCCACGGCGATCCCCCCGGTCTTCGTTTTTGACCATACGAACAGGAAAACCGCGCCAAAAACCACCAGTCCCGCCGCCGTCAGCAGCCAGGCGCGATATCCAACCACGATCGTAATCAGAAACTGCGTCGGCGCAGGGAGCGTCGTGCCTAAGTCCGCATAGAGTTTTGCAAACTGCGGGATCACGTAGGTCACGAGGTACGAAACGATCGACGACGCCACAATAATCAGAATCGTCGGATAGATCAGCACGCCGATCAGCTTCTTCTTGAGCCCGGTCGTCGTGCGCTGATAGGCGATGTAGTCTTCCAGTACTCCCGACAAATCACCGCTCTTTTCTCCCGCGCGCAGCGCCGTCACATACACCGGCGGAAACATCCCCGAAGCTTCCACGGCGTCCGACAGCAGCGCTCCCTCGCGCACCCGGCCGCGCACATCATTCAGAATTGGCCTGATTTTCGGCAACGCTGCGCGGTCCGCCAGCAAATCCAAAGCCTTCAGGATCGGCAACCCCGCCTTGATCAGTGTATTGAACTGCTGATTGAAAATCAGGAAGTCTCCTGTGGGCAGTTTGCGGCTCGACCGCGACCCGCGAACCAGGCGCTCCACGCTCAGATTGGGCCGCACTCCGTACACAAAAAACCCGCGGTCCGCGAGCTTTTGCCGCGCTTCCGTCTCGCTTTGGGCCGTTTCCAATTGCTGGAACACGTGCCCCGTCGCGTCGCCTACCTTGCAGACAAACTCAGCCATGGTTATGACGTATGCCTTATGCCGGATTTACAGCCTTCAGCAAATTCTAGCATACCGGATTTCACCCAAACGGCTCGCCGGTCCCATTGTGCGTAGCCGGAAACAGCGCCTGTGACGTTCTACCGAATCAGCAGCATCCGAGCTGGGGCGCCTCTCAAATAGGAATCCGCAAGAGACCTGAGGGTTGGCTGACTTTACTCCATGTTACTGCGCTTTAACACCCAACTGCGGGTCCTCTACGATCGCAACACCGCGCGGCGGTTCGAAACGAAATCTCGCCGGTTCGATCGGCACGTTTTCGTGCCAGCCCCCAAAGTGAAAATCCATCTCGATGTCCCCCGGCTGCCTCACGTCGAGCCGCACCAACTGGTTCTGCGAATTCACTTCCAGCAGAACCTCCTGAAATATACTCTCGTCCGCCTTGCGCGGCCCGCAGACCAAAACAGTATCTCCCACTTCGCTGGCCGCCCCGCCCTTAGCGCCCGTGGCGGCCGGACTGCCCAGTGTCAGGCTGCCGCATAGCCGCTCCAGATTTGCTTTTCCTGCCAGCAGCGCGAGCGGGGTTCGCCAGTCCGAGCTTTCCTTGACCGACGTCCGGCTCGCCGTATGATCCGCCGGCACGTAAAACCAAATGTTCTTTCCATCATCGAGATACATCTTCGTTTCTGGCGAATCGTAATCCCACCGCATCCGTCCCGGCTTTTCGAAATACACCGTACCGCTCTCAACGACGATGCCGGAGCTTCCCGTCGCGTATTTCTCCAGAAAATAGCCGGCCATGCTTCGTACGCCGCGATAGTGCGCTTCAAACCCTTGGGCCACGGCCTTCGCCGCCTTCGGCGCAGCACTCGCAGAGACGAAAAGCAGAGCTGCCAGCACAAAACTCATTCCTAGAGTGTACTCGGAAAATAGAGCAGGCGGGAATTTCTCAGTTTTCTCGACGTTCGATCGGGAATGTCGACGAGAGACGTTCAATCACCCTACCCAGAGTCCCTCATCTGCCGTTCGATTACAGCGCGGGCAAGCCCTGACATGCAGCCCCGGTCGCGATCGCTGCTCCCGAGCTGTCATAATGGATTACGCCGTCTTCTGTCGTGCAAAAGCTTCTCCCGCCGGTAATTCCGACCTTGATCGGCACGGCGGTCGTCACAAAGCCTGTGAACCCAGGGGCTGCGCAGCCTGCCGGCGCAGTAACCGGTGCATCTTGCCCTGTATAACTGAAGGTATAGCCGCTCTTTTGGTTCGGAGCATTGACCAGCACGGCGTCAAGCAGTCCCCCCTGATTGCACGTCGGCACTGCCGCCGGCGGCGCTCCCATGGTCGCCATGCTCGGCGGATATCCGTTCGAGTAATTTGCGTAGTACACGTTCGAAGCCGTCAGAATCACGTGCATGCTTGCCACGGCGGACGCTTCGTTCGCGGCGATCCTTGACCGGATCAGATTGGGAACCGCTATCGCTGCGATAATCAGGATGATCGCCACCACGACGAGCAGCTCGATCAGAGAGAAACCACTCCCGTGCTTCCTCAATCTCTTGGACTCTGCGTTTCGAGTTTCGCGGGCATCTCGCATGTCGGTATCTCGATTCCTCTACCACTCGCATCCGCTCATAAAAAAAGGGAGGAGCTGACCTCCTCCCTTTCTTCATACTGCTTCGCTATCGTTACTGGCCTGTTCCGAGCGCCGTGAGGGCTTCGCAAGCCGCTTCCGTGGCTGGCGCAGCTCCACCGGCCGGGTCGAAGAAGATCGAACCCGACTCATCCGAGCAGAACGTGCGCTGCCCAGTCGTTCCCACCTTCATCGGAACGCCGGCAATCACAAATCCCGCACCTCCGGCAGCAGCACAGCTCGCCGGAGCTACGATCGGCGGAACCGCGGCGATCGAGGTGTAGGTGAAGTTATATCCGCTCTTCTGCGGAGCCGCGACGCCCAGCACGGGGTCGAGCAACCCTGCTGCGTTGCAAGTCGCGCCGGCAGCCGGTGCCGGAC
>DASYZX010000043.1:0-3325 GCA_035945715.1 Candidatus Acidiferrales bacterium | reverse complement strand
CAAGATCGTCGTGTGGGGCAAGCAGGCGGAGATTGCGCAGCAGTACCTGAAGAAGGGCTCGCTGGTTTTTATCGAAGGGCGCATTCAACAGCGCGAGTGGCAGGACAAAGAGGGCCAGAAACGCACGAGCTTTGAGATTGTCGCGACGAACTTCCGCATGTTGGGGGGACGCAGCGAAGACGCGGCGGCAGGTGCAGGCGGGGCGAGCGGAGCGTCACACGCGGCCGAGCCCGACGTCATAGCCGCTGACGATACGGGCGGACACGAGCCGAACATTTCGGACGAGGATATTCCCTTCTAATGAGAATCTGGTAAGGATGCCGCGAGCGTCGCGTTACTGAGACTCCGGTCACATGGGCTTGCGAACCGGCAATTTGCCCTCAGGGGCTAAAGCGCTCTTCCTCCGAGGCTGGAGCGGCACGGTTGAAACCGTGCCCTGCCGCAACTATTTCGCTTTCTTCGGTAACACGACACTAGTGCGTTTGGGGCGGGGAGGGCTCGTCGTCGGATTCGTCGTCTTCATCATCGGGCGATTTCAAGGTGGGCAGAACGTCGCGGGCAATTAATCGTTTGTGAATATAGGTGTCTTTGCGCATTTTTCCGTCGCGAAACTCGAGAGCGCGCTGGGCGTAGTTGGCGATGTCCGGCTCATGCGTGACGAGCGCGACGGTCAATCCTTCGTTTTCATTCAGCCGCTGCAAAATATCCATAATTTCAACGCTGGTACGGCTGTCGAGGTTGCCGGTGGGCTCGTCGGCAAGCAAGATGGCAGGCTTGTTGACCAGCGCACGGGCGATGGCCACTCTCTGCTGCTGGCCGCCGGAAAGCTGCGAAGGATGATGCATGGCGCGATCGGCAAGGCCGACACGTTCGAGCGATTCTTTGGCGCGCCTGGAACGCTCCTCCGGAGGAATACCCGCATACAAGGTCGGCAATTCGACGTTCTCGAGCGCCGTGGTACGCGAAAGGAGATTGAACTGCTGAAACACGAAACCGATTTTTTTGTTGCGAATGTGCGCCAGTTCGACTTTGCTTAGCTGCGAAACGTCGATTCCGTCGAGAAGGTATCGGCCCTTCGACGGGCGGTCGAGGCAGCCGAGAATATTCATCAGCGTTGATTTGCCGGAGCCAGACGCGCCCATGATGGCGACGAATTCGCCGCGGCGGATTTCAAGCGACACGCCGCGACGCGCGTGGACCTGGATTTCTCCCAGGTCGTAGGTTTTGTGGACATTCTCGAGCGCGATTACGGCGTCGGACGCCACGGGTCGCGTGATTTCAGATTCTTCGGGGATAGCTGCTCCGGTTGCCATGGTGTGAGTTAGAGCCGCGAACTCCGGCGGCTAGTGTCCCTGTCCTTGTTGTTGTTTTTGCCGCTCTTCATCCAAATGTTTCAGAAAAGCTTCGAACTTCGGCCGCTGCTCGGGCGTCAAAATCGCTCGAATGCTGTTGCGGCCTTGCTGGCGCACCTGGTCGTACTTAGGGTCCCATTCGGCATGCCGTTGAGCATCCAACGCTGCATATTTTGGATGCCATTCGGCGCGTTGCTGAGTATCCAGTGAATGAAATTTCGCGTGATCATCGTCGAGAACAGCGTCAACCTGTTTGGCCTGCTCTGGCGTTAGCTGTAGCTGGTCCTTCAACTGCTGCACGATGCTTGGACGGCGCTGACTGTCCCGAACGTGGGCAGCCCAAAGATGCGTGCCTACGCTGCCCAGGGCGATGCCCAGCGCAAAAACCAGAACCACCAATCCGACAGCCTTTCGCGAAATGCTAGTAGCGCTCATGATGTTTTTCGGCAATCGCCATCAATACTTCGTCACCGGTGGACGGAGGCGCGGAAATCGGCACCGCAAAAGCATCCGTTTGAGGCACCAGCACGCCAGACGGTTCCGGTGCCGCCACAGGAGTGTTGCTCCTCAGCCCATAGGTAAACAGCAGCGCGAGCGCCAATGACGCAGAGAGAGCCAGGCGCCAGGACCATGCCTCGATGGGACGCCAAAAACTCCGCTGCTCGCGCACCCAGCGCTCGGCCACATGAATCTGCGCCATCACGCGCTGCGTGAACCCCGGGCCCAGGTCGACCGCCTCGCTAAAAACCGCGACCAGTCGCCCAGACAGCCGCGCGTCTTCGAGCGCTTCGCGGCATTCGTGACAGCTCTCGAGGTGAGCAGTCAATCGTTTCGCGTCGCGACGCGGCAATTCGCCGCTCGAATAATCCTCGAGCCACGCTTCGAATTTTTCACAACCTGCCATCTTCTTCTGTTCGTGCTGTTCGGACATGTTCAGGTCCCTCCGAACTACGAGTATTGGGTCAGTTTGAATTTTGACTCTTTGTGCCCGGTCAAGAAAATTCAAACTGACGCACTACCGAACTGCGATTGTTTCCGCTTCCTAACTGTGCGCGCCCACGCGCCGGCGGTAGGTCTTCGCCAGCTTGCGTCGCGCCCGAAATAGCCTGACCTTTACCGTGTTCACGTTCAGATTCAACATCCTGCCAATTTCCTCCACGGCGAATCCCTGCGCTTCTTTTAGGACTAGCATGACGCGGTCTTCCTCGGAGAGCTCCCCGAGCAGCCGCTCGACGATTTCCCGCAACTCGGCGCGGTCGCTTGGATTGCCGCCGCCGTGACTGTCAGTGCTGACGAATTGCTCCACGTGGCGCACCTGTTCTTCGCTGAGATCGGCTTCATAGCTGAGCGGCCGCACTTTCTTCTTCCTCAAATAATCCCAGCACTCATTTACCGCAATCTTGTACAGCCAGGTCGAAAAGGCCGAGCGCATGTCGAAGCGGCCGATGGAGACGTACGCCTTCAAAAACACCTGCTGCGCGACGTCCTCAATGTCCTCGCGGCGCCTGAGCACACCGCCGACGACGGCCATGACCCGCTGTTGGTGCCTGCGCACCAGCTCTTCAAACGCAACAACCTCGCCCTTTTGGGCTGCGCGCACCAAGTCGCGGTCGTCCGGCTTGGCGGTCCGCGGCCGGGCGGTCATCGCAACGGCGGTTGCGCTTGCTGCCACGTATTTTGGGACGTTATCCATTCGCTCGCGGTTACAATTACCTGTGTCCAGTCTTGTACAAGTTATCCCTTGCAGGGTGCCAGTCATTCATGTGACAATCCACCGCATGATAATCGGAGACCGTTTAAGGCTGTTACGCGAAACCAAGAAACTGTCCCAGGGCGACATCGAAAAGCGCACAGGACTCCTTCGCTGCTACATTTCGCGGGTTGAGAACGGCCACACCGTTCCAGCCATCGAAACGCTCGAGAAACTGGCAAGGGCGATGGAAATCCCGCTCTACCAGCTATTCTACGACGGC
>DASYZX010000042.1:0-5197 GCA_035945715.1 Candidatus Acidiferrales bacterium | reverse complement strand
GGCTTTCAGCAACCGGTAGACGCGGCCGTAATTCTCGATCGCCATGACCACGATCGGAAGACCCTCGGCGTGCTCGCGCTGGTAGGTGAACCATCCCATGCCCGAACCGCCATCGTCGAAAATGGTGCCACCGGATCCGCCGTTATCGCGTCCATCGCGGCTGGGGACGACTACTGCAGCGGCATGCTCGGCGGCGAAGAATGCTCCTGCCTTTTCGCGGAAGGCAAGACGCTTGACGAACTCCTGAAAGAATTCTTCCCGCTCTCCGACGCGCACGGGATATTCGGTGAGCTTCTTCAAGTCGGCGTCGTCGCGGCGCACAAACAGCGGCTTGTCGACGGGCTTCACGTCGCGCATCGCACCGAAGAAAACAATCTTGCCGGCCAGCTTGCCTTTGTATTTGTCGAGATCGTTTTCATCTTTGGCGTCAACCCAGACCGCCGCCCCGCTCAGCGGCCCGTGACTCGCCGGGGACCAAGGCAGAGCCTGCGCAATAAAGACGGCGGTGTCGGGCGCGGACATGCGCACCCATGTATTCAGTTGCCGCCAGCCCATGCCGAACTCGCCCCAATCTTCGAGGTGCGCGTTGCTGCATCCCATGGCAGTGAGTTGATCGCGAGTCCATTCGTTGGCCCGCTTGAGGTTCGGGGAGCCGGTTAGACGCGGCCCGATCCCATCCATCAGGCCCGAGGCGTACTCCATGATGTGCGAATGGGTCAGTCCTTCCTGGCGAATGCGCTGGTACATCGTGAGATCAAGTGTCTCGGTGGCTGGCTGAGGCAGTTCGTACGACGGTTTGCCGGTGTCGTCAGTTTTGCTTTCTTTTGACTTCTTATCGGCAGCGGGCGCGAAAAGAGTGAGACTGCATAGAACAGCAAAGATTAAGAACAACTGCTTATGGGAGTGCATTTTTTCTTAGTTCCTCCACAGAACGAATGCGCAGAGTAGCAGAAGAACTCGACCGTTTGAAAGGCGAGAGTCGGCGGAGTTGGCCCACAGGGACGGACAACAAAACACAAGCGTTATTGTTATGAGACTCAGCTGCCGAAGTCGGCGACGCCGTCCCAGACCAGTTGCACGGCGATCGCAAGAATGAGGAAGCCGAAAATCTTGTTAATGGCGCCGACGGCGCTCGGTCCCAGGCGGCGGACCAGAGGGCCTCCCAGGGCAAAGAACAACGAGACGCTGACTGCCACGGCAAAGATTCCGATCACCATCCCCATGTAAGCAGCGGCATTGTCCACGTGGGCGGCGAGCGCCATCACCACGCCGATGGCGCCTGGGCCCGACATGAGCGGCATGGCCAGCGGAGTGAGGGAAATGTCCTCTTTGTCCTCCGCCTCGTGACTTTCTTCCGGCGTAATGCGGGCGTACGACGTGACCATGCCCCAGGCGGTATTGGCGACGATCAATCCTCCCGCAATTTTCAGTACCGGCAGCGAAATGCCAAAGAAGTGCAGCACAAAGCGGCCGAAAAACAAAAATGTGGCGAGAATCAAAAACACCCAAATGCCAGTCTTGACGGCGGTCTGCAGGCGCTCGCGCGGCGTCCACGACGAGGTCATGGTAAAGAAGATGGGAATACCGCCAAAAGGATCGACAATCGGGAACAGGGCGAGGAAGGTGGCCGCGGCCGAGGCGGGCAGGGTGCGCAGAAAATGTCCCAACGCATGCGCATGATTCATTAGCGGTATCCTTCGAGCGTCTTCGCCGCGCGCTCGAGCGCGGCGGCAAGCACGGCCAACTGCTGGCGCGTGCGTTCGCTGTCGCCTTGATCGAGCGCCTCGTTGACCCCAGGAATCACCACGGCGGCGTAGCCAGTATATTCACCGGGTGCGTAGATGGCGTGGCGAAACCAAGGACGTCGAGGCAATCCCTGCGGCACAATCAGCGCGCGTTCGGCGGCCACCAGAGTCGCGTTCAAACGAGTAACGTCCGCCGGCGGATTCTTCTGCTTCGCCAGGAGTCGCGCACCTACGGACTCGAACCGGCGTGCGGCCGAATTCACGGCAGAGAAATCGAGAGCGTTGGCTCCAAATTTATCCGCCGCACGCCTGCGCGCCGCATCGAGGTAAACAGCGACCTCTTTGCCGTATTCCTCGTAGTCGTAAGGAATCACGTCTGCGTCAGCCATGCGCACCGCTTCCAGTCCAAAGACTCGCGCCATCTCTTGCTCATAAACAAAGTCCGGGTCGCCGAATTTCTTGAACCAGGAAAAATCGTCGAATGTCGAATGGTAGACGCCATAGGAGCCACTGGAACTGACGTCTGTGGATGGAACGCCAGCGTGCTGTAGGAAAGCGGTGTAATCGGAACCGCTACCGAGATCTCCTACGGGCACATCGCTCTTGACCTGTGCGGCAGGAGGACGACGACCATCCCCGATCGCTTCGGTCGGCGATTGGGTCGCTGGCGCGTTGGGCTGCGCCGATTTCTCCCAGGATTCGTAGACTGTACCGCCTTTGGGGCTCGGCACAACTTTGGTCAGATCACGCAAAAACTGCTTCAGGCTGGGGACGGCAGACGCACCGAACTTCGGCCCGGAAACGCCGACATCCATATTGAAATATGCCGGAGAGTTGCGCAGCTCGCTCTCGTGCTGCTCCACCCATTCGGTCGAGCCCATGAGGCCTTCTTCTTCGCCGTCCCAACTGGCAAAGACGAGAGTGCGTTTTGGCTTCCATCCCGACTTCAACAACTCGCCCACGCCGCGAACCGCCTCAAGCATCGCGGCCGTTCCGCTGTTCGGATCCACCGCGCCATACACCCAGGCATCGCGGTGATTGCCCGCGATCACCCACTGTTCCGTAGCCTCGCTGCCTTTTATGCGCCCGATTACATCCCACAGCGTGCGGAACTGGTAGTCCTGCTTGAGATGCATTTTGATTCGCGCCGGCCCGGGGCCGACGTGGTACGTGAAAGGCAACGAACCTTGCCACTCGCGCGGCGTATCGGGTCCGCCCAGATGCTGCAAGATCGGCCAGGCATCGTGATAAGAAATCGGCGTGACCGGGATTTTGGGCACCTGCGCAGATTTTTCCGGCGAAATTCGTTGCGAGTCCGGAAGAGATGGAAGTGAGGCAACTCCGGGAGTTGTGGGATCGCCGGGGTACTCGAACATGAATCCAACGGATCCGCGCTGCACGCCGGTATCGGGCCGCCAGGGGCCATCGGGATATTTATCGCCACGCCTCCACCCGTCGTCGGCGGGATCGGAATACAGGATGACCCCGGCTGCCCCGTGTTCCTGTGCGACAAAAACTTTCACTCCCCGAAAATTCTGCCCGTAGCGGACCAGGACGATCTTGCCCCGTACGCTGATGTTCAGCTTGTCGAGTTTCTCGAAATCTTCGGGCGTGCCGTAATTGGCGTAGACCACGTCGGCTTCGACGTCTCCGGAGGGCGACATGCCGTTGAAGGGCATGACGACGCGCGGATCATCCTGATACCGGTCTCCATCGACGTGCTCGCGCGTGGGCCCATGCATCTCGACTCCAGCGGGCGCGGTGAGGTCGACGCTGATTTCGACGGGATAGTTGATCCAGGCTTTGTACTCGACGGTTTCCGTGTCGAGGCCGGCATCGCGAAACTGCTGGGCAACGTAGTCGGCGGTGGCTTTATCTTCGGCCGTGCCCGCCATGTGCGGTGCTTTGGTGAGAATCTCGAGATGCTCTTCGGCGCGCTTAGGATCAGGCACGGAAAGAAAGCGCGTTTCGATTGAGGACTCAGCGCCCGCATCGCGGAACCCGAAAATGGATGAAGCGGAGGGTGCAGGCCCGCTTGCAGGCGGAGAAATGGACGACGCAGGAAGTAGTAACGCAAGCGAAACAGCAGCGGTGGCGAGCAGTCTCATGGGGCAGGAGGCAAAGTTAGTACGGTAGCACAGTCGCTCGCGTTGGTGGCGAAAGCGGGCAAGGACAGGACAGTGTTCGCTTTTTGTTGCATTAAGCACCATCTTCACCAACTTCACCAATTGGTGATATTGCGTGTTATACTACTCCCATGAAGCGGGCAACGATGACACTGCCGGACGACCTCGCCAAAGCCATGGATGACTACGTCCGTGCGCAGGAGGCTCCGCCCGCGCTTACGACAGTCATGCAAGCAGCCTTGCGAGAATACTTGCGCGAACGTGGATTTTTGCGGACCTACCGACCACTGAAGATCACGCCGAAGGGAAACAGCGGCCGCAGCGATGTGAGCCAGAACCACGACCTTTATCTGACGGGCTTGAAGAGATGATCCGCGCGGTACTGGCGGACACGGGGCCTTTATACGCCGCCAACGATGAAGGCGATGCACATCATCAACGTGCGCTCCGGGAACTGAAAGAACTGGCACGCGATCGGCGGGAAGTGCTGATTCCCTACCCGGTGTTGCTCGAGGCGTATTCGTTGCTTCTTTTCAGGTTAGGCCGGAAGGCCGCTTCGGCTTGGCTGGCGGAAATATCCGACGCTTCATTCGTAAATCCAACGCCGGAAGACTACATCCGCGCAAGTACTACTGTTCAAGCTCTCGCCGATCAGAGCATCACGCTAGTTGACGCGACTGTCGCCGCGCTCGCCGTGCGCATGGGCGCGGACGTTTGGACTTACGATCATCATTTCGATGCAATGCGCGTTGCCGTTTGGCGCTGAGGCGGTCCGGAGCCGGCGGCTTCTTACCTCACCTGTCCCGTTCCAGTAATTTCGAATTTCGATGAAGTCAGTTCCGCCAGTGCGAACGGGCCACGGCAGTGGAGTTTTTGCGTGCTGATACCCATCTCGGCTCCGAAGCCGAATTCGGCGCCGTCGGTGAAACGGGTAGATGCGTTCCAGTAGACCGCGGCGGAATCGACGCCGCGCAGGAATTTGCGAGCGTTCGACTCGTCCCCGGTCACAATAGAATCGGAGTGGCGCGTCGAATACTTGTTGATGTGGGTGATCGCTTCATTCACATCGGCGACGACGGCAATCGCGAGGCAGAGGCACAGGTATTCTTCGTACCAGTCCTGCTCACGCGCGGGCGTGATGGGTAGTCCGGCGGCCAGGGAGCGGGCTTTGCCGTCTCCACGAATTTCTACCCCCGCGTCGATCAGGTTCTTCGCGATGCGAGGAATATATTCGGCCGCAACCGCTTCATGCACCAGCAATTTCTCCGCCGCATTGCAGACCGACGGGCGCTGCGTCTTGGCGTTCAGCACGATGCGATCGGCCAT
>DASYZX010000041.1:0-12576 GCA_035945715.1 Candidatus Acidiferrales bacterium | reverse complement strand
AACGACTCTACCCGATAGCAGGAGACGAGCAATGAGCAAGATTTGGCGGCCGTTAGGGCTTGCCTGCCTCACGGCAGCGAGCCTGCTAATCCCGACTGGAGCGCTCCGCGCGGATTCCGGAGCGTCGGTCAAGGTCACCTCTGCGGTTGGGCAGGGAGTAGTACGCCTCGAGGCGAAAGCCAGTGGCCCATTCGACTACGAAGTTCATCATCCGAGCACGAACCTCTATTACATCGACCTTACTGGCGTAACGGCGGCGGCCACGGACGCCGCGCAGATCCTCCGGACAGACATCGTCCGCAGCTACCGCCTGGAACAATATGAGTCGGGATCCAAGACAATTTCACGGCTCGAAATTCTGGTCGGCGACGGGGCCACGCCAAAGGTCAGCCGTCTGGGTCGCGATGAACTGGAAATCGTGGTCTCGAAAAAAGGTGTTCTCTCCGCGCATACGGGAGCTTCAAATCAGCCGCGCATCGTGAACGCAGCATTGCATGTTTCCGCGCCCGTTAGCAGTTCCGGAGCTTTCGCCGCAATTCGCCAAATTTCGGTCGCTAAGGACGGCGATGTGCCGGAAGTGCTCGTGCTTGGCACGGGCTCTTTCAACTATAGCGAGCTACGGCTCAGCAAGCCCGCTCGTCTGGTGCTTGATTTCAACAGCGCGCACATGGCGGCGGCAAAGAAAATTTCCAGCAACGTCGCGCCAATTCGTGAGGTTCGCGCCGGTCAATTTTCTCCTCAAGTGGCGCGCGTGGTTATCGATCTGTCAGCAGTTTCGCCTTACCAGGTAAAGCATGTGGACGGCGGAATTGCGGTTGAGTTTGCCGCCGCGTCGGCCTCGAATTCTGCTCCGTCAGCGGATGCGCCGCAATCGGCGCCCGCTCTTACGGACGCTGCTGAGACGGGTTCAAGTTCTGCCCAGCCCGCCCAGCCCTCTGATGAGACGCAGACGCAAACACAAACACAAACACAAACACAAACACAAACACAAACACAACGCACCGCGCAATCGTTTCCGAAGACAACTGCGCCGATGAGCGCTTCGCCGTCTCAGGATGCGCCAAAACCTGCTGGTTTTGACGCCCCTCTCGCGCAGGCGCCGCAGCAATCAGCTACGCCGAAACCTGCGACACCCCCAGTAGCGCCGCCAACGGCAGATACGCCGGCTCCAGTGCCCGCGCAGCAAAGCGCGGCCCCGGACCAATCTCCAGAGCAGGGCGTCCCAGCCCAGACGTCAACCGCAGGCGTTTCTGCCCCAGTGAATCCTGCCTCGGTCATTTCGCAGGACTCTCAAGTTCCGGGCGGGACCAAATATACGGGCGCGCCGATTTCGGTAAATTTGAAGAACGTCGATTTGCAGGATTTTTTCCGCTTGATTCATGAGATCAGTGGCTTGAACGTGGTCGTTGATCCAGGCGTCAAGGGATCTCTGACACTGGTTCTCGATAACGTGCCGTGGGACCAGGCCCTCGACATCGTGTTGAAGAACAACGATCTCGATAAGGAACTGGATGGCAACGTGCTCCGCATCGCCACGAAAGCAACGGTGAAGAGGGAAGCAGACGAAGCCAAGGATCTGGCCAAGTCCCAAGTCGAGGCCGCGGATCTGGTTACCACCACTCGCGTGCTCAGCTACGCCAAGGCTTCGGAGATTTCCGACACCGTCAAGAAGTTCCTTTCTCCGCGCGGCGACGTACTGGCCGATCCTAGAACAAACACGCTGATTATTAGCGACATCCCGACGGTCATCCCCGTCGTGGACAATTTGATCCGGGAACTCGATAAGCGTTCGCAGCAAGTGGAAATCGAAGCGAGGGTCGTTGCCGCCAACCGCACTTTTGCACGCGAACTTGGCTCGCAGTTCGCCTTCAGCGGCTCGGCCACCGGCGGCCGCAACCTCTTCGGTGGTGTGGGTTCCGTCGGCACCAGCCCAATCACCCGCTTCGTTCCTCCGCTGCCCGTTCCTCCGGTCATCAGCGGAACCACTCCTCCGGCAGGCGGCACCAGCTCGACTGGCGTGTCGATGCCACTGGTGACAAACTTGGCCACAGGTGTGCCAACCAGCGGCGTGTCGTATGCCTTCTCCTCGGCGAATTTTGCCCTGGACTACATTATCTCGGCAGCGGAATCGAAGGGCGTTGGCAAGTTGCTTTCAAAGCCCACGGAGATCACTCAGAATAACGAGCAGGTCACCATTAAACAGGGAACCAAGATTCCCATTCAGACCGTCATCAACAACACAATTTCCGTGCAGTTCGTGGACGCCGTCCTGGAGCTTCAAGTGACTCCGCAGATCACTAAGGAAGGCACGATCTTCATGACCATCCACGTTGAAAACACGCAAATTGACCCGGCGATCCCGCGAATTCAGGGGATTCCGGCCCTCGACACGCAGTCGGAAGACACCAAGGTGCTGGTGGACGATGGCCAAACGATCCGGATCGGCGGCATCATCGTGTCGAACCAGCAAACGACGGTTAACGAAGTTCCGTTTGTTGGCAGCATCCCGATTGTCGGACAACTTTTCCGGCATACGTCGATCAGCACAAACTCTCAAGAGTTGCTCTTCTTCATCACTCCCCGTATTCTTCCCATGTAGGCTGGGAAGCGGAGGGGAAAATCGCAGCAATCAAGGTATCTGAAAAGGCGGGGCGTGCAATACAGCCGTCCCGCCTTTCGCTTTTGCGGCAGGCGATGCATGCTGATCGTCTGGATGCGTTCATCGTCACTCGCCTCCCGAATATTTTCTACCTCACAGGATTTTCGGGAAGCTCCGGCATTGTTTTGGTCACGCAGAACTGCGCGATTCTCCTCACGGACCCGCGCTACACCATCCAGGCCAAGCAGGAAGTCACGGGCGCCCAAGTCAAAATTGTCCGCGGCTCATTATTAAAAGCAGTAGGCGAACAACTCGGGCAGCGCGCAGGTCGTCGCGTCGGATTCGAAGCGGCGCACTTGACCGTTCTGCAAGAGGCCGCGCTTGGCAAGTTTGCTGGGAAGCGGATTCATTGGATGCCGTGGGATGGCAAGGTAGAAGGTCTGCGGGTAGTTAAAGATGAGTCTGAACTGGACACCATGCGCGAAGCGGCGCGGATTGCATGCTCGTCGTGGGAAGAGACTCTGCCGCTGGTGAAGCCCGGAGTGTCCGAAATTGAACTGGCTGCCGAAATTGAATTCCGTATGCGGCGAAAAGGCGCGGACGGGCCCGCCTTCGATACCATCATCGCCTCGGGAGAACGTGGAGCGTGGCCACATGCCCGGGCGAGCCGGAAACTGGTGAAGAAAAACGAGTTGGTCGTGTTTGACCTCGGTGCTATACTGCGCGGCTATTCGAGCGATTTGACGCGCACGGTTTGCGTCGGGCGCGCGTCTTCAGAGAAGCGCCGCTGGTACGCAGCGGTACTTGAGGCGCAGCAGGCGGCCCGGCAGGCGTTGCGTCCGGGCGTCACAGCGGAACAGGTAGACGCTGCGGCACGTGGCGTCCTCAAGCAAGCTGGCTTGGAGCGAAGGTTCACACATAGCACAGGGCACGGCCTGGGCCTCGAGGTGCATGAGAGCCCCCGGTTAGGCCGGGGAGACCAATCGGTCCTGCGCGCTGGCACTGTAGTAACGCTCGAACCCGGGGTATACATCGAAGGCACCGGCGGCATCCGCATCGAAGATGACGCGGTGGTGACGAACACGGGCGCGGAATTCCTTACCGATGCAACGAGGGAGCTAATTGAAATCGCATAAGGGCAAAGCAAAAAAGGACGGCGCAAGCCATTCACGCGATTCAGCACCGGACTTGCGCGAGGTCTCCAAAATCCTCGAATTCATGGAACAGCATAGTCTCGACGAATTCGAGTATGAAAATGGCGATGTCCGCATCCGCCTTCGTAAGGCCCAATCGCACGCCGGCGTTCCGTTTCGAGCCATGCACTCCGCACCTGAAATCGTCGTCGCCCATCCGGCAGCGGCTTCCACGGCCGCGCCAGCCTCGTCCGGTTCGACGCCCGAGCCTATTGACGAGAATCTGCACGTCATCAAGTCGCCCATCGTGGGTACCTTCTACTCTTCGCCGACTCCGGGGGCCGACCCGTTTGTTCGGCCGGGGGATCACGTGGATGCCGGGCGGGTGCTCTGCATCATCGAAGCCATGAAGCTGATGAACGAAATCGAGGCGGATGTGGCGGGCGAAGTGATGCGTGTGTTTGTCGAGAATGGCCAGCCAGTCGAATACGGCGAGCCGCTCTTCGCGATTCATCCCAGCCGGAAACAGTAGCCCCGGCGCTGGCGCCTGTCTTCAAGAGAATAATGTTTCGTAAAATCTTGATTGCGAATCGCGGCGAGATCGCACTGCGCGTTTTGTGCGCGTGCCAGGAATTGGGAATTCCGACGGTTGCCGTGTATTCGGAGGCTGATCGCAACTCCCTGCACGTGCGTTTTGCCGATGAAGCGGTATGCATTGGCCCTGCCCGCTCCTCGGAGAGCTATCTCAACATTCCACACGTTATCAGCGCCGCGGAAATCACGAATGTCGACGCAATTCATCCCGGCTACGGTTTCCTCTCGGAGAATGCCAATTTCGCCGAAGTCTGCGAGGCTTCGCACATCACGTTTATCGGGCCTTCGCCGGAAGTAATTCGCATGATGGGGGAAAAAGACCGCGCGCGCCGCGAAATGTCCGCCGCGGGCCTGCCAATCATTCCCGGCAGCCCGGGCGTCGTTCCCGATGAGGATACGGCGCTGAAACTCGCGGGCGAGATCGGCTATCCCGTGCTCATCAAGGCCGCCGAAGGTGGCGGCGGCCGCGGCATGCGCGTGGTTCACAAGAAAGAGGAACTGATTTCCGCATTTCAGACGGCCCGCAATGAGTCGCAGCAGGCGTTCGGCAGCGCGAATGTGTATCTCGAGAAACTGATCGAGCGTCCCCGGCACATTGAGTTTCAAGTAATCGGCGACACTCACGGCAAGGTAATGCACTTGCGCGAACGCGAGTGCTCGATTCAGCGGCGGCACCAGAAAATCATTGAGGAATCGCCCTCGCCCGCCCTCGACGCGAAGACGCGTGATGAAATGGGGGCGCGCGTCGCCAGGGCACTCGCGAAAATCGGCTATTCCAGCGCCGGTACGGTCGAATTCCTGCGCGATGAAGCATCAGGCAAGCTTTATTTCATCGAAGTGAACGCGCGCATTCAGGTGGAGCATCCCGTGACGGAGATGATTTCCGGTGTGGACCTGGTGAAAGCGCAAATTCGTCTCGCGGCGGGCGAAAAACTCGAGGATGTGGTCGGCAAGCCGTGCTTTCACGGTCACGCAATCGAATGTCGCATCAACGCCGAAGATCCGGACACATTCGCGCCTTCTGCCGGCCGCATCACCGCGTTTCGTGTTCCGGGCGGTCCCGGCATTCGCGTCGACACGGCGCTGTATTCGGAAGCAGTCGTTCCTCCCTATTACGATTCTCTCGTCGCCAAGATCATCGCCTTTGGCGACAACCGCGCGGAAGCCATTGCGCGCATGTCTCGCGCTCTCGATCAATTCGTCATTGAAGGCATCAAGACGTCCATTCCGTTGCACAAGAAGATTCTTGAAGATCCCGATTTCATCGCCGGCAAGCTCGACACGCATTTTCTCGACCGCTACGAAGCCGTGGCGGCCAGATAGGACACGCGATTTTGTTTTCGCCTCTCTACGCGGTGCTGGACGAAGATTCGTTGAACATGCCGGCGCAGAAGTGCGCGCAGGAATTGATTTCCGCAGGCGTCGAGCTGATTCAATACCGCGCCAAGCATTCGTCTTCGCGCGAATACTTTGTAATGTGTTCGAATCTGGCGGAGACGCTCGCAGCGCGCAACGCCCGCCTTATTGTGAATGATCGTCCCGACATCGCCGCGATGGTCGGCGCGGGCGGCGTGCACGTAGGCCAGGAGGACTTGCCTCCGGACGACGCGCGGCGCATTTGCGGCTCGGGCCGGTGGGTCGGCATCTCCACGCACAGTCTCGAGCAGGTGCGCGCAGCAGACAGGACTTCCGCTGACTACATCGCCATAGGCCCGATTTTCTCCACGTCGACAAAGGAGAAACCTGATGCCGTCGTGGGGACGTCTTTCATTCGCGAAGCGCGCAAACTTACGCAAAAGCCCATCGTAGCCATCGGCGGCATCACGCGTGAGCGGGCCGCTGAAGTATATGGAGCAGGCGCGGATTCCATTGCTGTGATTCGCGAGTTGCTCGAAACGCGCGATCCTGCAGAGCGTGCCAAAGAATTCCTCGCGATTGCTAAGCGTTCACGAGAAATGCAGCGCAGTTCACGGACCGAGGTGAGCTGAATGGCCGAAAAAGCTCAACCAGTCGCGGCGTCGAGCGGGTCCCTTGGACTTGTAAAGGGCCTGGGCCTGTTCGATTCGACCATGATCGTGGTCGGGTCAATGATCGGCTCCGGCATTTACATCGTCTCTGCTGACATTTCGAATCAAGTGCAAAGCCCGGGCCTGCTGATTATTGTTTGGGTCATGTCCGGCGTAATGACGCTGATCGGCGCGCTGAGTTATGGCGAGCTCGCTGCGGCGATGCCGCACGCCGGCGGACAATACGTTTATTTGCGCGAATCGTTTGGAGAACTGTGGGGATTCCTCTACGGCTGGACGATGCTGCTGGTTGTCCAGACGGCCACCATTGCCGCGGTCGCAATCGCCTTCGCAAAATTCACGGGAGTCTTCGCCCCCTGGTTTTCGCCGACCGCGTGGATATTGAAGTTCGGCACGTTCGGGCCGTGGAAACTTCCGTTCGGCATCCTCGGGCCATACGATCTCGGCCTCAATCGCCAGAACCTGCTCGCAATCATTTCCATCATTTTGCTTACGTGGATCAATCTGCGCGGCTTGCGGCTTGGCAAAATCGTCCAGAACGTTTTCACCAGCGTAAAAACGGTCTCCTTGGCCGCATTGGTAATCGTGGGATTCCTGTTCGCGCGCGCGGAGGCAGTCGCCGCGAATTTCCACAATTTCTGGTATAACGCCGGACTCTCAGTGCAGCACGCGTATCCGCCCGGCGTAGGCACCTGGGAGATTTCGACTGTGACGGTCGTCGGCGTGGCCATGGTCGGCTCGCTCTTCGCATCCGATGCGTGGTACGACATCACCTTCACTGCTTCAGAAGTGAAGCGTCCCGGTCGCAATCTGCCGCTTGCGCTCTTCTTTGGCACGATGATCGTCACCACCCTGTACGTTCTTGCCAATTTCGCCTATTTGCGCGTGCTGCCCATGGCGGGAGACCCGCACGGCGCGACAATTATCGCGCGCGGCATTCAATACGCCACTGACGGCCGCGTGGCAACGGCGATGTTACAAGTGATTTTTGGTCCCGCCGGCGCGATTGTAATGGCGCTCGCGATCCTGATTTCCTGCTTCGGATGCAACAACGGACTGATTCTCGCTGGCGCGCGGATTTATTACGCCATGGCCAAAGACGGGCTGCTCTTCAAATCGATTGGCCGCATTAACGCCAAGCACGCACCCGGCGTCGCTCTTGTTGTCCAGTGCGCGTGGGCGTCAGTCCTTTGCCTTTCGGGTACGTACAATCAACTCCTCGATTTTCTGATCTTCGCCGAGTTGATTTTCTACATTTTGACGCTGGCCGGACTCTTCGTGCTGCGACGGACGCGGCCCACGATGGAGCGGCCTTATCGCGCCGTCGGTTATCCGGTGCTTCCCGCTCTTTATATTTTGATGGCCCTATTTTTAGAAGTGCAATTGCTGCGCTACAAGCCGCAGAATACGTGGCCGGGCCTGATCATTGTGCTTCTGGGCTTGCCCGTCTACGTAATTTGGCGCATGATGTCGCGCGACCGGAACGCAGCAGCAAACTGAATCGGAAATCCCAAGCAGCGATTCGCATTCGAATCAGGGAGGCAATGGATGGCCAGTCAACTGTTAGCGAAGAAACCGCTGAACACGATCATGGCGGAAGCGTCAGAGACCGGCGAGCATGCGCTCCGCCGCTCCCTGGGGCCGATAAACCTGATCACCCTTGGGATAGGCGCCATTATCGGCACCGGCATTTTCACGCTGACCGGCGTCGCCGCGGCACAGTTTGCCGGCCCGGCCGTCGTGCTTTCTTTCGTCGTTGCTGGTATCGGCTGCATTTTCGCGGGTCTTTGCTACGCGGAGTTCGCTTCCATGATTCCCATCGCCGGCAGCGCTTACACTTACGGCTATGCAACCATGGGCGAAATTGTCGCTTGGATTATCGGCTGGGCCTTGGTGCTCGAATACGCTTTTGGCGCAGCCACGGTCGCCGTCGGCTGGAGCGGCTACGTCGCTAGCCTCGTGGGGTTCTTCGGCAAGAAGCTCCCGTTTAATGCCACGCCGTCAGTTTCTTTTTCGCTCCTGGGCCACACGCTCGGAGCTCGCGTCGATATCTTCGCCTTAGCGGCTATCGTCGTCATCACGGCTATTCTCGTCATTGGCGTGAGGGAATCGGCCAACTTCAATAGCGCCGCGGTCATGATCAAAGTCTCTGTCGTGCTGATCTTCATTGGCCTCGCGTCCACTTTCGCCTTCGCCAATTGGTCACACATGTTGGCCAACTGGCATCCTTTCATTCCCAAGAACCTCGGTCACTTCGGCCAGTTCGGGTTGTCCGGCATTATGCGTGGTGCCGGCGTCGTGTTCTTTGCCTACATCGGTTTCGACGCTGTCTCCACTGCCGCGCAGGAATCCAAGAATCCCCAGAAAGACATGCCCTTCGGCATCCTCGGCTCCCTGATCATTTGCACGATCCTCTATATCATCGTCTCTGGCCTTCTCACCGGGGTGAAAAACTACACCCTCTTAAACACTCCCGCCCCTGTCGCCGACGGCGCCGCCGCGATCGGCGTTCGTTGGGGCATCCTTCTCGTCGATATCGGCGCCATTGCCGGTCTCGCCTCGGTCATGCTCGTCATGCTCCTCGGCCAGTCCAGGGTGCTTTACACCATGTCCCATGACGGTCTGCTGTGGCCCTGGGTCGGCAGGATTCATCCTCGCTTCCGTACACCGTATCTCACCTCAATCGTGGTCGGATGTTTTGTCGCATTTCTGGCCGCGTTTTTCCCCATCGTCTTCCTTGCGAAGCTCGTCAGCCTCGGCACGCTTCTGGCCTTCACCATCGTCTGCTTGGGCGTCTGGATCATGCGCGTCAAGCGCCCCGAGGTGCCGCGTCCTTTCCGCACGCCTTGGGTCCCTGTCGTCCCGATCCTCGGCATGTTCGTCTCGTTGGCGCTGATGCTTTCGCTCGACTGGCCTGCGTGGGCCGGTTTCGGCTCGTGGATGATCTTTGGCCTGTTCATTTACTTCGGCTACGGCCGTCGGCACAGCACCGTGCAGTTATCGCTCAATTCGCGCCCCGCCCCCGCGCGTCGACCCACCCCCTAGGTATGCCCACCGAACTATTTGTCAGACCCTATCCCGCGAGGGGCGTTGAAGTCGTGCCGGTTACTTTTCGTGCAGGGCCTTACGCATACGCACTGCTATGCCTGTTGCCCGTTTCAGCGATCGCGTGGTTTGTGATCGTGCTCCGCAACATTTCCCCGAGGCCAGACTGGTTATGGCCCGGCCTGATTATCTCTGTGGCCGTTTTTTTCACGGTGTTAGCCTTGCTGCGACGCCTCAAACTGGAAATTAGAATGGACGGAATCTCGTATACGAGTCTGTTTCGAAACGCTAGATTCGTGGGTTATCCTGACATTTCGTCTGTCGTGCTTGTTGATTATCGTCAGGAAGATTCTCACGCTACCCCACAGAGATCCATGCTGAGTTGGACTGCAATCATTACTCCTAAAGTTGAAACTCGAAAGCCTCCGATCAAGATATCGCTTACCTTCTTTCCGTACTCTGCCCACCGCGAATTTGTTCGATTGTTCAAGCCGGAAGTGTGGGAGTCAGGCACTTGAACGCGCGACGGGCCCCTGCCGCTGCTCCTTTCCTCTAGTCACTCGTCACTAGCCACTAGCCACTGCTTTATCATATTGTTTCTCCATGCCATACCTTCATCGCCTGCGCGCATTCTGGCGAACCACATCGCTTCTCGACCGCGCCGCTGCGATTGTCTTCATTTTTTTCGTTCTAAGCTGGGCCACGCCGCTGGGCCGCTACCTGTCGTCTCTGGGCGCATGGCGAGTCATACTGTTCGTCATCGCCGCCGGATACCTGATCGTTCGGTTGCTGCGGTGGGCGCGCAGACGACTGCTGTGGGGCCTGCGCAATCGTCTGATCGTCGCCTACATTTTCATCGCCGTGGTTCCTGTGGTGTTGTTGCTTGCCATGGTTGCTCTCTCTGGCTATTTGCTTTACTTCCAACTCGGGGCGCACCTGTTGCAAGACGACCTGAGCGAGCGCGTCTCCGAAGTTTCCCATATTGCCGAAACGCTCGACGAGACGATCGAGAACGACGCGGCAAAAGGGCTTACGATCAACTCCCGCGCATTGCTCGAACGTCCTGGAATCGCCGCCATGTTGACTGCGGCGGGCAAGCGCCTTCCTGGACTTGAAGTTCATTTGCCCGAATCAGCCGCTGCCATTGGATCAAACACGCGACCCGTACCCGGATTTACAGGACTTGCGCAATCCGCGGGAAATTTGTGGATCGAAGCTGTCGTCGCCAGCCGACCGCCATCTCATGAAGGTGAACTTTACGTTCGCGTGCCCGTCAGCGCCGCGCTGCTCAGCGCTATTGCCCCCGATCTCGGACCAATCCAGCTCACCACGTTTCGCTACGCGACGCCTTCGGATCCCGCAGCCGAGGTCCTGAACTTGAACGGCAGCCGTCTCGTCCGCGCTGGACAAGTTGCCAGCGTGCGGCCCTTGCAGCCCAAGCGCGGCTGGTACGACATCGAAATTTCCGGCGGTTCCACGCTCAACGCTGTGTTGCTCAGTCACGACGAACCCACCACGAACCCCATTTACGTCGCTGCAGCCTTCTCGCTCCGCCCCTCGCAGATGAACAGTCGTCTTTTCGCTTCTCTCGGTCTGTTGGGCGACCCGCTCGTCATTATTTTGATTCTCATCGGCGTATTTTTTCTCGTTCTCGAAGTCGCGGCGCTGGCGACGGGTGTTGTGCTCACGCGCACCATCACCGTTGCCGTCGACGACCTTTACGAAGCGACGCGGCACGTGCGCCAGGGCGATTTCCGCCATCGCATTCATGTGCGCCAACGCGATCAGTTGGGCGTGCTCGCGGAATCATTCAATGCCATGACCGGCTCGATCTCGGAACTCATCGAAGAGCAGCGCCAGCGCCAGAAACTTGAAAACGAATTGACCATCGCGCGCGAAGTGCAAACACAGCTCTTCCCGCGCGCGTTGCCCGAAATGGCCGGTCTCGAACTCGCCGCCGTCTGCCGCGCCGCGCGCGTCGTTTCAGGTGACTACTATGATTTCGTGAACCTCGGCCATTCGCGCTTGGGCATGGCCATTGCGGACATCAGTGGCAAGGGAATTTCGGCCGCGCTTCTGATGGCCAGTCTCCAGGCCGCCCTTCGTGGACAGGCGCTCGTCAATGGCCATCGCACCACCGCCGAAGTGGTCAGCTCGCTGAATCGCCATCTCTTTCTGAATACCTCCGACGATCGCTACGCCACGCTTTTTTACGCCGAATACGATGCCGCCTCGCGCTCGCTCTGCTACACAAACGCGGGCCACTGCGCGCCATTTTTCGTGACTGGCAATACAGTGAAAAAACTCGACGAAGGTGGAACGGTTGTGGGGCTTTTCGATCGCGCGGATTACAAGCAGGTGACTGTTCCGGCTGAACCGGGCTCGTTGTTCGTCGGTTTCAGTGACGGTTTGCTCGAGCCCGAAAATGTATATGGCGAGGAGTTCGGCACCTCGCGTCTCGCCAACGAAGTACTGCGTCTCCGCGATGCTCCCGCGGAGCGTCTCGCCGACGGATTGCTTTCCGCCGTCGAGCAGTGGGCCGGCTCGCCCGAGCAGGCCGACGACATGACCGTCATCGTCGCCCGCTTCCGCTGACGTCGCGCAGTTGGACCGATCGTGTAGCTCACGTCCCGCCTGTTTCCGGCGGCTGACGTGAGGTTTTTAGGTGTTGCTTGGCAATGCGCGAGGAATTCGGTAATGTTTCCCCGCTCGATTATTTACTGAGGGAGATTTCGTGGAACTTGGAAAGCGCGTCGCGTTGGTCACCGGTGGCAGCCGGGGCATTGGCAAAGGCATCGCTTTGGGCTTGGGACGCGCAGGCGCGCGCGTCGCGCTTTCCTATCGCTCGAATAAGGCGGCGGCGCAGAATACATTGCGTCAATTGCAGTCGGTCGGATGCGAATGCTTCGCAGTCGAAGCGGATGCCACAAATCCAGAGCGCTCGGAGTCGCTCGTGCGTTCAGTGCTCGAGCGCTTTCAGCGTCTTGATGTGCTCGTCAACAACGTCGGCATCTTCAATTGGGGCACTGTTGTTGATTCTACGCTCGACGAATGGAAACGCGTCCTCGATTCGAATCTGATGAGCGTCTTTTATACGAGCAAAGCCGTGCTCCCCGCAATGCGCCGCCAGCACTGGGGACGCATCATCAATCTCGGCGCGGTGGGAGCAGAGCGCGCT
>DASYZX010000040.1:0-200730 GCA_035945715.1 Candidatus Acidiferrales bacterium | reverse complement strand
CAAGGATTCTTACGGAACATCCGAGCTCCAAAGCGCACATCGCGGAGCATATTTCTCATACGATCTCCCCTGGCTTGTTAATCCTCGATTGCTATAGCTATTACGCGCAAAGAGGATTAAAGGTTCCCAACCCACGTGTACCGCGGCAACAATTCAAGTGGAGCAGTTAAAAAGAAGGGATTTTTGCCAGCAATCGCCGAGTTGGGACGCTTGGTCGCAGCCGTAGCCGATGGAGGGCACTCCACGTCTTTCATCGAGGCCATTGAACAGAGAGAACAGCAATTACAGGACCTCGATGATCGGCTCAATGCCTTTCGGGATGCGTGATTCGCCGGCGCTGCGCCCAGATCTCGGCGCTTCCCGACCGCACGCACTTTTGCGAGGTTTCACATTGAGGATTCGTCGGACGGCATGCTCACCCCCTCGCTCCCTCGCCTGCACTCTATCAGGCTGCGCTGGCGTGGCTGGTACAACTCGTATATCGCGAATTGCGTCTGATGGCGCGCCTAGTTGTCGTCGCTGTCGTTCGCTCCATCATTCTCGCTTGGCGGCTTGATTACGCCGAAAAGACCGGCACCGTACTGTTGCACAGTGTCGTTAATATTCACGGGCGAAGGGCCGGCGGAGAAGAAGAGATGATTGACGGGCCCGTTTGCGGGGCTATCTTTGCCAAATGCCAAACCCCACAGTCCCGGAACCGCGAAGGGCTTGCCATCGGCCAGATTCAGAGTGCCGATTAAGCTGCCTGATTCCGGCTCAAAGGCATGAATCAGACCGTCATCCACGTTGCCCACAAGCAGTTTGCCGCTGAGTGGGCCAAAATTGTGCGGCGCGCGGACAATGCCCCAGGGAGAAGCAAGGATCGGAGCCGAAGTATCCGACGGTGAGGGAATGCTGGCGAAAAGCCTCCGGCATGTCGGGTTGGTGGCGTTATCGTCGGGATCGTTATCATTATCATCCAGGTCGCATACATCCAGGATTCCTGCTGATTCCACCAGGCTGAAATACGTGACGTAAAGTTTACTCCCGATAGCGGTGATTCCGTAGGGGACAAAAAGAGACGGCACGTTGGAATCGCCGGCAAACGAGTTAACGAGCCGAAAATTTTTGTCGAATACATCAATCTCGCCGCCAGGAACCGCGTTTGCGGCGTAGAGATGTGGATTCTCCTCAGGGCCGGCAACTGCCAATCCTGTGTATCCCGCTCCCGCCGCAAAGCGGTTTACGACAACCACACCTTGAGTTTGATTTGCAACTGGGCTCCAACCGACAATCAAGCCGTCAAGCGTCGAGAAAATGAACAGCGCGGGTGCGTTCGAGGTTCCGATTTTGAAGGCTCCGGTGCGAGAGAAATCGTTTGCCACGATCCCGCTGGGGCCGAAGGCGTTGAAATCACCGTTGTTGGGCTCAAACAGGAGGCCTTCGCCGGGAAACGGGCACGGCACGGAAGTTGCGCCGGTCGCCGTGTTTGTAACGCAGGGAATCTCAACCAGCAAAGGGATGACCACCCCATTGGCCGTGTACAACGGACTGGTGCTTGTGTTTTGTGCACCAACCCAGAAGGGACTCGACGGCAACGCCGCTAACCCCCAACCATTTATCAGGTTGGTATCTATTTTCACCGGACCGTATAGGCTCGTATTCGAGACCAAATTCGCAGCGGTATATTGGCCCCAAGCTAGCGGGTTAAGAACCGCCAGAAAGGACGCGAAGAGAAACGGGAACGCCAGTCTCCGGAAAACCGATTTCATGTCAACCTCCTTGTTGTGGAGGAGAGCATTCTGGGGATTTGTTCTCCTTCCACTCATACAGGCGGAAGTTAAGAGCAAAAGCGGCCACGTTTTTGGTATATATTTTTGTCACGGGAAAACGGGTGGTCCGTGGACACATCCTCCGCTGAGATCACGGACTTGCTGAAGGCGTGGGGCAACGGCGATCAGGCTGCTCTGGAGCGCCTGGCAGAACAGGTGTACCCCGAATTGCGTTTCATGGCCCGCCGGTACATGAAAAACGAACGCCAGGCCAATACTCTCCAGGCCACCGCGTTGGTGCACGAGGTATACCTCCGCCTTGTAGATGTGACAAAGGTGGAGTGGCAGGAGCGCGCGCAGTTCTTTGCCATGGCAGCGCAGATGATGCGGCGCATCCTGGTGGACGCCGCACGGGCCCATGGCTCAAAGAAGCGCGGCGGTGGCGCGCCCAAAGTCAACCTCGATCAAACAGTCCTGCTGTCGGGCGCGCCGAACCGGTCCATTCTGGCCTTGGATGACGCGCTGACAGCGTTCACACAGGTCGCACCCCGACAAGCGAAGGTCGTCGAGCTGCGTTATTTCGGCGGATTGACGGAGGAGGAGATCGTTGCAGTTCTGAAAATCTCGCCACGCACTGTCAGGCGCGACTGGGTCCTATCCAAGGCTTGGCTACTGCGGGAATTGAGTCATGGCACAAAACAAGCGAGAGCGCATGACCAACCCTGAGCGTTTCCAACAGATTGAAGAGCTATTCCACGCGGCTCGCGAAAGAACCGCCGAGGAGCGCGTGGCACTGTTGGCCCGAGTAGATCCCGAAGTACGCCGCGAAGTGGAGTCGCTGCTCGCACAGCGTACTGGAGGCGAATTTCTGGAACGCCCTGCCATCCAGAACGCCCCTCAATCGCCGGGCGATTCGATACTCACCGAATTGCCGGTTGGCGCGAGCTTGGGCAAATACCGTGTCGAAAGCAAGCTCGGCGCAGGCGGCATGGGCGTCGTCTACAAAGCCGTGGACACCCGCCTCGGCCGCTTCGTCGCCCTGAAATTCCTCCCCGACGGGACGGCCCGCGACAAGCAAGCACTCGACCGTTTCCAGCGCGAAGCCCGCGCTGCCTCCTCACTCAATCATCCCGGTATCTGCACGATCTACGAGATCGGCGAGGAAGATGCTCGCGTTTTCCTCGCCATGGAATACCTCGAAGGGGAAACTCTGCGGGGCAAAATCGCCGGTAAGCCGGTGCGCATCGACCTGCTGCTGGAATGGGGCGCTCAGTTGGCCGACGCACTGGCAGCGGCGCATTCCCGTGGCATCATCCATCGCGACATCAAACCTGCGAATCTGTTCATCACGCGAGCGGGACAGGCAAAGATTCTCGATTTCGGATTGGCCAAGATGCACGCAACCCATCCAGTGAGCGCTAGCACACTAGCCACAAAAACCCTGGGGGAAGAAGGGCCGAGCGAGGTGCTTACCAGCCCCGGCTCAAGGGTGGGCACTGTCGCCTATATGTCTCCTGAACAGGCCCGCGGTGACGAGCTGGATCCGCGCACCGATTTGTTCAGCTTCGGCGCTGTGCTCCATGAAATGGCTACAGGGCACCGCGTCTTCGACGGGCAGAGCGCTGCGGTAGTGTTCGAAGCAATTTTGAACCGCATTCCCCCTCGGGCCGAGCGGCTGAACCCATCTCTTCCGCCGCGACTCGGGGAAATCATCGAGAAGACGCTGGAGAAGGATCGTGAGCTGCGCTGCCAGTCCGCCGCAGAACTGCGCGGGGATTTGAAACGCTTGCGGCGCGACTTGGAGCGCGAGCGGCACGAGAAAACAGATCCCTCCTCGGTGCCGGGGGCCGGCATCCGCGGTACCGCCAACCCGCAAGAAACCGCTACTGCTGCGCAGAGCAGCACGCTTCGGAAGAGCGCGTGGATCTGGGCTGCGGCTGTGGCGATTGCTGTGGTATTTGCGTTGGCAGGAATTGCGGTGAGAGTATTTTTTGAGCGCGCCACCGCCCCTCCGCGCGTGGTGCGCATCGAGCCCTTAACGGACGACGGTCACGTCAAAGGCAACGAAGTGGGACCGACCCCCCTGGTGACCGATGGCGAGAGAATCTACTTCACGGAACTTGTCGGCGTAGTGCCGTTGTTAGCGCAGATCTCCGCCAGCGGCGGCGAGACTCTCACCTCTCCGGCGCCGTTTCCGCAAACCTACCCAACATCAATATCCGCGGACGGCTCGTCCTTGCTCATGGGCGGCACGTCGGCATTTGCTCAGGACATGCCCTTTTATGCCGTAGAGCTACCTGGAGGAACCCCACGGCGGCTCGATGATTTCCAGGCGCAAGACGCGGCATGGTCGCGCGACGGAGAGCACCTCGTGTATGCCGCGGGTCGGGATCTTTACCTGGCCTCATCCGACGGCAGCAGCGCGCGGAAACTGACCTCTGCCGATGACACGATTTTTTGGCCCCGGATCTCTCCGGGCGGAAAAGTCATCCGGTTCACCAGGGGCTTCTTCAAACAAAACAGCCATCTGTGGGAAGTGGGCGCGGATGGGACAGGGTCGAGGGAGCTAGCAGCGGACGTTCGGGACGCCTGCTGCGGCGACTGGTCTCCGGACGGAAAAGAATTCTACTTTCAGGGCTT
The DNA here is from genome assembly GCA_035945715.1 of Candidatus Acidiferrales bacterium. GTDB lineage: Bacteria > Acidobacteriota > Terriglobia > Acidiferrales > UBA7541 > DAHUXN01. Next base: position 196,339 of record DASYZX010000040.1, on the reverse strand, counting down.
GGCCGACGGACTGTCGAGCATCTGGGCGCTCGCGGCGGGCAGCAGCAAGCCGGTGCAACTGACCCGCGGGCCCTTGAACTTCCGCACGCCCGCAGTCAGCCCGGACGGCAAGAAAATCTTCGTCGTGGGCGAGGAACAGCGCGGCCAACTCATGAGATACGACGCCAAAATTAGCCAGTTCACGCCGTTTCTTGAGGGAATTTCGCCCGATTGGGTAGCCTTCAGCCGCGACGGTCAATGGCTGGCCTACACCACACTTCAAGATGGCATCCTCTGGCGCGAACGCGTGGACGGCAGCGATAAACTCCAACTGACGTTTCCGCCCATGCAGGCGACTATGGTGTTTTGGTCGCCCAACGGAACGAAGCTGGCATTCTCGGCGCGCACGCCCGGAAAGCCATGGAACATCATGGTGGTGAACTCCGACGGCAGCGGGCTGGAAACGATACACCCAGACAACGTGATGCAGAATGACGCAAGCTGGTCGCCCGACAGCGAGCACGTGACTTTCGACTATTCCGATAGCTACATGCATGCGCAGCCCGGTCAGATAGGAATCAAAACCGCAGATCTGCGCACGCATCAAATCGTGTCCCTCCCGGACTCTGAGGGGCTCTTCGGCGCGATGTGGTCGCCCGACGGGCGTTATCTCGTGGCCATCACCCACAATGGGTTAGGCCTCAAAATGCACGACAAGAGCACGGCCAATTGGAAACAGTTCACGACGCTGGAGATTAACTTCGAGCTGTGGAGCCGCGACAGTCAGTATCTTTATTTCGACACGCTCGGAGCGGACCCCGCGTTTTACCGCGCGCACTTGCCGGACCTAAGAGTTGAACGCGTCCTCAGCCTCAAAGGCTATCGTCGCCCGTTCGGGTTCATCGGTGCCTACAGCGGCCTCGCCCCTGACGGCTCCCCGTTGATCGTGGATGACGTCGGCTGGCACGAGATCTACGCACTGGATTTATCTCCGCGATGAGTCGTCGGTTCGTGCGGCCCAACGCGGCCGTTTCTCGCGTTTCAGAAACAGGTGTTTTAGGAGGAGCGAGACGATTCGAGCAACCGACGTGATGCCGAGCAGTCAGCCGCGCTTGCCGGAGATGAGCGAGAGCGAATACCTCAACGTCGAGGACGACGCACGCGCGCTCAAGCACCCACCGGGGCGATCACCCGAGGCGAAACGCTCACGGGCGAAGAGAAGCAGCAGAGACTTCTCTCGTTGCGGCTCCGGTACAGGAGCTGATCAAGCGCGCCGACCTCACTGGCGGCCGCGTTGCTCTTGGGGCCCGAAAAATCTCTACCGATAGACCCTTGCGGAAGCCAGTCCGGGAGCCGAGAAACGGTTGTATCCCATGCGGACGAACCGGCTTGCCGTCAACCAGAGGCGGGGTGAGATGGCACAGAACGGGGAAAATAGGGAAAAGTACTGAAAAACAGAGAAGAGTGGGAATCCTCAGCCCCAAAAACGGGAGAAGAAGGGAGACGACGTGAACTACCCTCGTTGCGGACACCCGCACCGGGAGGTGCGCCAAGTGAAACCGCGCGCACGTGACAACTATCGACTGCGCCGCTGCCTCCTTTGCAAAAGGAGCTTCCCTACTATTGAGTCGATCCCGAAGAGGTTCTACGCAAAACTCCGGAGAGAAAGGCCTGACGGCGAGCACGACAAGCAACTATCTCATCTGTTCAACTGTCGCCATTGACAGAAAAAGCCGATTGGGGATTTCAGGCAGTTCGAGCAAGCCATATTTTTCATAAAAACTCTTTGCCTGCTCATCTTTCGCGTCCACAATAACGGCGCACGATGCAATTTGCCTGCTGTGAACAAGACACCGTTGGAGAGCATCCAACAATAGTTTTTCTCCAAGTCCTTGTCCGCGATATTTGTCATCAACTGCGAGACGGCCAATCAATGTAGCCGGAATGTCCGGGTATCTTGCCAATCTGCGGGCAATATCGGGTGGAATGTCGTGGAGTTGAACAGAGAATTGCGACAGTGTGTAGTAGCCAGCAATCGTCCGGCCATCGGGAGTCAGAACATAGGCAACTGCGGCGTGTTTCCGAGTGTCCTGTTTCCCCTGATTGCGTAGATATTTTTGAAGCGGCTCTGAACTGCACGTAAACGCTTCGCGGGCGTGCTGCGAACCGAGAAGTTCAATCCTAAAATCAGACCCGCACACTTAGATGACGTTCCGCTGCGGCTCGCAAGGCTGCGTTCGGAGCCGGAGGATTGAGCAAGACTTCCGCGAACGTTCTCGCAGCGTCGCCGTGTAGAGCCATCATTTCATAATCTCTGATAGTCTCTACGGCTGCTCGCTCAACGGCTGCCAGCACGAAGTTTGTTGTGTTCATCCCGCGCAGTTTGGCGGCGCGCTCAATCAGTTTCTTTTGTTGTGGAGCGATCCTCGCTTCAAGACGCTCCATTTTGCTTGAATGAGTTGCGGCCATGACTCCCTCCCAACGTTACGAACGTAATGTACGGCAATCTGCCGGATTTCTCAAGCATTCCATCGCGGCCTGTTTCGTCCCTCTTCTGCGGTTTCTGATTCCCTGTAAGTCACTATAACAGAATAGCTTATAGGTCAGCAATCCGCGGGCCACCTTGCAAATATTCTTGACAGAATGTCTTGTGCCGCTGATAACCGGAGAGGTGGGGGACAGGCGCTTACCTGTCGTAGTGCCCCACAACCCCGTTTTGACCTCACCGGACTAATCCCCGGCCCGGATCGAATCCCGGTTGTGATTTCCTAATCGCAGGAGTTTTATATGCGAAAACCGTCGAAGTTTATTCGTCCAATTGAGATACAACGCCTTGCTCCGAATCTGAGCATGAATCAGTCGTATAGCTTGCTCGCTCGCAACAACGCCAACTCCTACAAGCCCAGGCCCACAGCTCCGTTTGCTGAGTCTTCAACCAAGTGGGAAAAGGCCGTGGCAGTGAATTTCAAACCCTCAACGCAGATGACGGTCAAAAGCCACATCCGCAAATACCTTGTCCCGGCTTTCGGCAAGGTAATGCTGCGTGATGTTCAGCCGGAGCTAGTTCAGAAATTTCTTTCTGGCCTGAAGGTCTCGCCCAAGACCGTTCGGAACATCCAAGTCACATTGCAGGGGATGTTCAAGTCTGCACGGGCTTGGGGATATGTCTCAACCGATCCACTCGCCGGGGTTGTGTTACCGCGCCGCTTCCATTCGTCCGCTCACTTCTTTACGCTCGATGAAGTACAGCGGCTCGTCCAGGCGGCTTCTGCGCCATACAAGACGTTCTATTGGCTGGCAGCCGAAACGGGTATGCGGGCCTCGGAACTATGCGGTCTCCGAACGACTGACATTGATTATGAAAGAAGCCAAGTCACAGTCCGGCAGAGCGCGTAGCGAGGGAAGATTCAAAGTCCCAAAACGGAGAACGCTTATCGCACGATTCCGCTGTCTCCTGAGTTGTGCGGGCATTTGCGCCGGCGCACTCCACGGCCTGCGACATGCAAACGAAACAATGATGGACAGAATGAATGTTCCGATGAAAGTGCGGCAAGAGAGACTTGGACATTCCGATCCGCGCGTCACGCTTGGAACTTACACGCACACTGCGACTGAGGATCACAGGCGGGTTGCGGACGAGTTGGGAAAAGCTATTTCACCCAACTGTGGAAACGGAGTCACTGGTGTCTGTGCCGCAAGGTTATGTGAATTAGGAAGACGAGAGTGGTTGCGGGGGTCGGATTTGAACCGACGACCTCCGGGTTATGAGCCCGACGAGCTACCAGGCTGCTCCACCCCGCGAACAAATGATAGCGGAAGCATGCGAAACGGTCAAACTGCGCGAACAGTCAAACCACCTGCGGACGAAATGATTGAGCGCAGCGTCGCACTGTGTTCGGTGAATCACTTCGTCACGCCGGCGATTTCGACGTTGTAATTGCCCAGCAATTCGCCGGTCGAGTAGTACATGGACGCGACCGCGAGCTGATAATTGACCTGGGACTGGATCAAGCTTACCTCCGACTGCGCGAGTTCTGTTTGAGTTTCCAGAAGAACGAAGAGCGTTTCGGATCCGAGTTCGTATTTTCGCTGCTCCGCCTGAAGGTTCTTCTGCCCGAGATCGAGAGCAATCTTTGCAGCTTCCATGGAGAGCTTGGACTGCTCGAGTTGATGGACGGCGTTTGAGACATCGAGTGTGATCTGCTGGCGGACTTGGCGGTCGGAGTAAAGATCGTGGCGCTTATTCACCTGGGCGGAAGCCAAGGCCGATTTTGCCGCGTAGTTCTTGATCGGGAGCGTCAACGTTAGGCTGCCTCCGTAGGAAGGCTGGCTGAATCCAAAAGTTTGATCGAGGGCCTCGAGGAACGGACCATTCACAGTTGTGTTTAGCCCGGACCCCGAATAGTTTCCAACCAGAGACAATTGCGGCTCGAGACCGTTGTGGGCAATTCGGGCATTCAGGTCGTCATTGGCCAGCGCGAGGCGCTGGAGCTCGACTTCCGGGCGGTTCTCGAGCGCCTTTTTCAGTTCGCTGGCGATGTCAACGGTGAGCAGGGTGTCGGTTGGCTCCGGAGCCTCCGTCAAGTCCACGTCAAGCGCACGGATGTTCGGATCGATGTCGGCGCCGATGGCATTTCGGAAGGCATCTTCGGCTTGCTTGACGGCGTATTCGGCTTGAATTTCCGATACGCGACGCTGGGCGACTTCGGACTCAGAACGGTAAATATCGAGGGGTGGCAGCGCGCCTTTCTCCAGGGCTTCTTTGTCGTGGTCATAGGATTTTTGTGCCTGCGCCTGCAGCTTCTGTGCAATGTCGAGACTTTCGCGCGCCTCAACAACGTTCCAATATTGCTGGACAGCGGCGAGAATGATGGAAGCGACTTGCTCACGGAAGTTCGCGCGAGACTCCTCGAGGTTGCGCTGCGCGATGATGATTGGGCCGCGATTGGGCAAAAGGCCGCGTCCGCGAAGCAACGGCTGTGTGACCTGAACCTGAACGGTTCCAAAGACCGACGGGTTGACAAAGCCGAAAGCGATATTCGACGAGAACTTTGTGGCATTCACAGAGACCAGAAAGTTCGTACCGGTTTCGAACGTTTGTGAAAAGCCGAGTTGGTAGGCTTGCTCCAATCCGCTGAGCGTTGGAGCTACGGCGGACGAGGAGAACGAACTCTGCGTGGAACGTTGCGTGCTGAAGAAAGCGCTCAAGGTGGGATCGAAGGGCGCGCGCGCAGCCTCAATGGCAGTCTTCGCGGTGCCAATCGCAGTCTGATCGACCTGGATCGCCGTGTTATTTGCCAGCGCCAGGAAAATCGCGTCGTTCAAAGAGAGCTGCAGCTTGCCGCCTTTTATGAATTGCTGAAAACCGTGGGGCGGCGGAAGCGTAAGAGTACTCTGCGAAGGCGTCTGTTCGATGAACGTAGTGCGCGGGAGTGTTTGCGCAGGAACAACCCAAGGGAAGATTAGCAACACAAAAACAACGGCCACAGATTGAAGCACACCATTGGCTGAGCGGTTCATGTTTTCTCCTGAAGAACAGCAGGAACTTCCTTTCCTGACAGAAATTCGAAAACAAACCATCCGTCCGTGCCGACAGCAGTTGGACTATTCGTATCGGATTGCTTCCACCGGATCGAGGCGCGCTGCCCGCATCGCAGGATAGGTGCCGAAAATCATGCCCACCGAGATGGACACGACAAAGGCAAGTACGATCGAGCCCGCCGTGACCATCGTGGACCAACCGGCAAGCCATGCGATGAGCCGCGACATTCCGAATCCGAAGACGATTCCGAGCACTCCGCCTGCGAACGAGATCAAGACGGCCTCGATAACGAACTGGCGCACGATATCGAACTGGCGTGCGCCTACGGCACGGCGCACACCGATTTCGCGCGTGCGCTCCAGGATGCTGGCCAGCATGATGTTCATAATGCCGATGCCTCCAACGAGCAGAGAGATCGAGGCGATGGCAACCATGACGGTGTTGAAGAGGCGCTCGGTGCGCTGCTGCTCGGCGAGAAGCGCCGCAGGGACGACGATCGAGAAGTCTCCTGCGTTGTGGTGGGAATTGTTCAAAATGCCGCGAACCACTGCGGCAACCGTTGGGCTGTCTGCCTCAGGGGTGAGATGCAAGTAGATTCCGTCAATTTGATCTTTCATGTAGCTGTAGTCATCGGACAGACGATAGATCACGGAGTTTACCGGCGTGTAAATCATGTTGTTCAAGTCTTCATTGGGCACGCCGGCGACGTCATTTTGCGAAGTGAGCTGCGGCCCGGCAACGCCAATCACGCGGAGCCATTGGTCATCGACCTTTACGTACTTGCCGAGCGCGTCAGCGGAACCAAACAGCGTGGCCTTGGCCCCTTGCCCCAGAACGCAAACCGGAGCGGCGCCGGCGTTTTCGTCAGCGCTGAAAAACTGGCCGCTCACCATGCGAAGGCCAGCAATCTGTTCGTAAGAGGGTTCGACCCCGTAGACCTCCGGTGTGTCTTCCTGCGGACTGGGAATCAATTTCGCGGGCGAGAAACGCTTTCGAACGGACGCAGATGCAATGCCAGTCACACCCTGGCGGATCATGCGGTAGTCCGCAAACGAAAGACCCTGCGAAAGCTGGCGGACTTTCGAGAGTTCCTGCTCGGTGTTGGCTTCCTTGGCCTCGACGATGAGGTTGCGCACACCGAGTTGCTCGATGAAGGCCATAACTTTCTGCTGCGCCCCCGCGCCGATGGAAAGCATCGAGACCACTGCGGCGACGCCGAAAATCATACCCAACATGGTCAGGATCGAACGCAGTTTGTGACCGAGAAGGTTTTCCAGTCCGAGACGCAGATCCGGAAGCCATTGCCAAAGGGAGAATGGGTAGCCCAGGCGAGCCGGGAGGACTTGGTTGGCAGCGGCTTTTGTCGCGCTCATCGCGGCGCGCCCACTGGGCCCGCGGACGCCCCAGCTTTGGTTGAAGTCGCAGCGTTCCGGGAGGGATCGATGACCGCGACGTCGGTTCCCACGCTCAGGCCGTCGATGACCGCCATGCCCTCGGTTAGATACTTGATTTGAACCGAGCGCGGTTCAAAGCCGTTTGCGCCCCGTGCGTAGACGATCTGCTTGCCGTCCTTTTCGAAAACGGCCTCGCGAGGAATCCAGAGAGCCTTCTGAACATCGTCTCCGAGAATCACAACGTGCGCGGTGAATCCCGGGCGTAGCTGTTTGTCCGGATACTTCAGCGCAATGGTGACATCGGAACTGCCGCCGCCCGAGTCGAAAAAGTATCCTGCGGCGGCTGCCACGTTTTTGACGGTTCCGGCCAAGGCCACTCCCGGCAGCGCGTCCACGTGAATTTCCACAGACTGGCCAGCTTTCACATTGATGCGATCGCTCTCGCTCACATGCGCCGTAATCTCCATATGGTCCATGTCGATGACGTCGCCGATTACCGCACCGGCTTGCACCTGATCACCCTGTTGGAATTCCGGAAGCGTCATCCCCCCGAAGAAAAATCCTCCTGACGCGTTCATGTTTTGACGAATCACGACCAGGCCGGCGATCGGCGAACGTACCTGCATGTTTTTGATGTTCTCCAGCGCCTGATCCATAGCCAGCTTCGCTTTGTGCGCTTTTTCCTGAGCCACAGCTATCGTTGCCAGACCGGAAGCAGAGTGGGACTTGATGTCTTGCTGTAATTGCGCGAGAGCGCGCCTGGCTTCATCCAGAGCCAGCAGATTTTTCTGGGCGTCGATCGAGCTCACCAATTCGTTCTTACTAACTTCAAGCTCCGCCTGGCGAACATCAAATTGATCTTTTAACAGCGCGGTTTGATCCTGCGCTGTTTGAACGGCTGCATCGTCCTTGGCCTTAACGATTTCCTGTTCGGCCTGGTCCAGATCGGAGCGGTTTTGGCCCACGTTGTATTCCTGCTGACTCGGGTCGAAATCGACAACGTCGTCTCCGGCCTTCACGACCGAGCCCGCTTTCCGGAGGCGAATGATCTGGAGGGTGCCGCCGGCGATCGGAGGAGCGACCATCATGGCTGTGCGCATGGAGCGAAGCTCTCCCGTGGCGTTTACGCGAAGCTGCACATCGCCTTGTTTTACTGGGGCGACGGGAATGCCAGGGTCAGACGAACGCACCTTGCCCTGCGCGGAGCAGGAGGATAACCAACCAGCCGCCAGCAACCAAACTGCCGGCAACGCGAAGCGCGCGCCTAGGTTCCTCGTGTTCATATCATTCGGGCTTTACCGTTGGATCCCGCAACGCGACTCGTTCGCCGGGCTGCAGGCCTTTTGCGATTAAGACTTGATCCCCGCTACGTCTGTCCACCTCGACCGGTTGCTCGGCAAAGCTCGAACCGCGGAGAACGTACGCGACACTCTCTCCTGATTTCTGGAAGACGGCCTCGGCGGGAACAACAATGCCCTGCGCCATGTGATCTACAGCGATGCGAACATTGGCCTTCATGCCGGGCCGCAGGCGCGGATCCGACTTCTCCAGCGAGAAATCCATGCTGAAGTTCCGAGGGAAAGGCCAACCGCCGGTGAAATCCATGCTCGCGATGGTGCTTATGTTGCCTACTTTCGCCGTAAATTCCTTGTCGGGAATGGCATCCACGCGCACCGATGCTGTTTGTCCCAGTTCGACGCGGCTTCGCTGCGTCTCGTCGATGCGGCCCGTGATCTCGGTTGTCGACAGGTCCGGAAGCTCCGCAATCGCGGCACCGGCCCATGCGCGGTCACCTTGCCGGAACGGCTGCGCACTTCCCATTGGGCCCGAAGCGCGCCAGTTGCTTTGGAGAGTCACGAGGCCGTCGATTGGAGCGCGCAACGTTAGAGCGGCCAAGCTGCGCTCAGCCTGTTGCACGAGATAAGCCTGTTGTTCGCTTTTGTGGCGCTTGTCTTCGATGTCCGCCGCGTCAGATTCCCGGTCCGTTTTGAGTTTTGTTTCCGCATCGGCCAGTTTTTGTTTAGCGTCCTCAAGCTTGAGGTTTGCCTCGGCGCCGTCAATCTTCGACACGATTCCCTGCTTGCTGGCATCGAGCTTGGCGGACTCGACGTCGTAGCGGTCCTTGATGACGTCGGTAAGATCCTGTTCTTCTTTCAGGCGCGCCTGGGCCTGCGATTGCTTAATCTCCTCCTCGGCGGATTTGAGTGCGGATTGATCCTGGGCGAGGTTTTGCTTTGTTGTCGTGGCGTCGAACTCGACAATGACATCGCCTTTTCTCACTTGAGAACCGTTCTTGGCGAGCTGAATAATTTGCAAGTCGCCAGCCTCATACGGCGCAGTGATCGTTACCGATTTGCGCGCATCGACTTGCCCGTGAACCTGTACGTAGTCCACAAAGTCGGTGCGCTGCACGAGCGCGCTGGGGATGTTTGGTGCGGACTTTGTGTAGCGGTACCCTCCGTAAGTTAACGAGCCGGCGAGAAGCGCGGCGACGCAGAGCAGGCCGCCTTTTCGTCTTTGCCAGAGATTACCGAGCTTCTTCATTGTGTTGATTTCCCTGCCTCCTGCTCAGGCAAAAGCCGGATGACATCGTTCGGCTTCAATCCAGCTTCAATCACGGTTTCCAGGCCGTTGCCGGGTCCCGCCGTTACAGCATGTTTCTGAAAAGTGCCCCCGCTTTTGAGCCAGACGTAATCCCCGCTTGCTTCGTGTGCGATGCCTCTGGCAGGTATCAGAACGGCATTTTTGACACTCGCCAATTCCAGGTCCACAGAAGCGGAAAGATCGGGCATAAGTTTGGCGTTGACCCCTTGAATGCTAAACACCGCGGCAAAAGTGCGAACCGTGTCGGACTGTTCGCTCGGGTGGCCAAGCGGATCCAGCTCTTCGAGCGTTCCAGGAAACGTCATCCTGGGGTAGGCATCGAGGCCGATCCGTGCGTGCTGGCCCAGATGAAGTTTCAGCAGGTCCTCCTGATTCACTTCGACGCGAACTTCCATTGCCGACGGATCCACAACCTTCATGAAAGACACTCCCGGGCGCACCTGATCTCCCTCTCGTGCCTGTCCGATACGCGGGTTGAGAAAGATATTATTGAGGACCACGACGCCGTCCATTGGCGACACGACGGACATTTTTTGGGCGTTGGACTCTGCGTAGAGCATTGTTGCCCTGGCCCGGTCGCGTTGGATTTCGACGGTTCGGATGTCGGCAGCCGCGGCTTGGCGCTTGAGATCAAACGTGTGCTGCAACTGCTTCAGACTCTGCTGAGCCTCAGCCAGCGCCTCCTGGTTTTTCTCGACGTCAATGTGGGAAAGGATTTCGTTCTTGCCCATTTCGAGCTGGGCTTTTTCCAAGGCATCCTGTGCCTGATGCAGATCGTCTTCATCCTTTGCGCGGGCGGCCTCTTCCGCCGCGCGTTTCTCGACGACCTGGTCAACGAAGTCTTCATAGGCGCCCTTCTTGTCGAGCGCGTCCTTGATCTGGGCCTGGCGGTCGAATTCGACCAGAAGGTCGCCTTTCTGGACTGCCGTTCCAGCCGGCACCAGCTTGGTGATGACCATGGTATCGAGGGTCGATCCGGCTAAGCGCGGCGCCAGTATGGGACGGGAACGCAACGCCTCGGTCGTGCCCGTCAAACGGAGGACGCTCGCAAAATCCTTGCGGACAGCAACAGCGGTCCCCAGGTCGGCGGCCGCAGAAGCATTGGCCGGTGACCTGTACAAAAGGAAAAGAACGACAGCGGCCAAGACGACCATCGAAATCGCAATGAGAGTTCGGAGACTCCGGCGCGGCGATGGCCTACCAGGCGTTTGGTCTTCGGAAACGGCGAGACGCAAAGGAGGTTCGGGCGAGGATACAACAGGGGTAGTGGTGGCTGTGGTACTTGCGTAAATCCGAGGGTTCATCATACGAGCCGCTGGTTCGCCTCGCTGATTGAGCAACGGGACTAGTATACCGCTACGTTATCACCATTCTGTAACATGTTGTGTTAGACGTCGGAATTCACGATTCCGTTATACCGTTTCCTTGGCCTGGGACTGACCCAGCTCTGTCTTCCGCGAGTTGTGATTCAGTTGGCGGCGAGATTGGATGCTTGTCGATTTGAAAAAAGCGACCTATGAGCTCTGATCAGCGGCTACCGGCAAGTGGCGCCGTCGCAAATACTGGTCGATTAACTTCACAACGTTATACCATCCTGAGTCGCGACGAGGGCGGCGCTGCCTCCGATTTGGAGGCCCGGACTGCGCAAAGCCTGGCGCTGAGCGACGAGTGCCCCGCAGCGCCGCTGTTCTTCCCGGACGGAAACCACCTTCCACTCCTTGGAATTAACAGCGACATACAACGATACTGGAAACGTGGCCTTGAACTCAGGCCAATGCCTGATAGCTGAATCCAACAGACACAAGTACGCTGACGAGTCGCGGTCAACCGCAACGCCCGAATGCGCATACGAGCCCAAGCCACAGCGAAATCAGCGGCAAAGCGCCGCTTCGTGCCGCTCGCAGGCCTGCTCGCGTGTGGGATGCTTCTGTGCGCACTGACGCTGGTTGCAGAAACGATCCCTGTTCGGCACGTGGAGGGCGTGACCCACGGATTCCTGGTCATGCGGGACGTGACGGGCCGGGCGATTGCGTATGGCGATATGATTCAGGAAACAAGGCACGGGCTGGTGTCGTCTCGGTTGACGTTTCATTTCGACGACGGATCACTCTATGACGATACGACAATCTATTCAGAACACGGAGTGTTTCGGGTACTCAGCGACCATCTGATTGAAAAAGGGCCATCGTTCAAAGAGCCGATGGAAACTTGGGTAGACGCGAAAACTGGCGAATTCAAGGCACAATCTTTCGAGAAAGGCAAAGAGAAAGTCGTTTCGCAAAAACTGAAGCTCCCGCACGATATCGCGAACGGGATTCTGTATGTTGTAGCGAAAAACATCGACCCGAAGACCGGCACGACCGTTTCGATGGTCGTGGGAACACCGAAGCCCAGAGTTGTAAAGATGATCTTCACTTCCGACGGTGGAGAACAATTCCTAGTTGGCGGCATGAAGCGTCCAGCCATTCATTACCTCATTAAGGTGGACCTAGGAGGCGTCGCAGGAGTTGTTGCGCCCCTTGTTGGAAAACAGCCTGCCGACACGGACCTTTGGATTGCCGCGGATAGTATTCCGACATTTCTCAAATCGCAGGGGCCGCTTTATGACGGAGGACCCATCTGGACCATCGAGCTAATCGTTCCCCGCTGGCCGGAGAAGTCTTCCAGCAGCACCGAAGACCACCCTTCCAAGTAAACCGAATACGGCACAGCGCATTCGGCTGACCGGTTTTGATATGCTCCGCCCGGCTACTGTCTCTTTTGAACAACCTAACCGCTCGGGTACAGAACAGTCTAATGGTTCGAATGGCGGATCATGCCGACGACAACGACGCCGCTCAGGTGGCGGAAACCCTCGCTGGCAACCAGGAGGCATTTCGCCCGTTGGTCGAGCGCTACAGTCAACGCCTGTTTCGCCTGGCTTACCGGATGGCCGGAAACGAGCACGACGCGGAGGAACTGGTGCAAGAGACCTTTCTACGAGCGTATCGCAACCTAGCTCGATTCGAGGCGCGTTCGAATTTTGGAACTTGGCTGTACCGGATCTGTGCGAATTGTTCTTTGGATCAGTTGCGGAAACGGCGGCCGGAGGCCGGCTTTCAAGAATTGGACGACCCCGAAGGCGCAGCATCGGAAAACCATCTCACTCATCCGTCGCCTTCGCCGGAGCGTTTGATGCTCAGCACCGAAATGCGACACGAGATGGAGGCCGCGATTCAGCAACTGACGCCAACGGAACGGACGGCCTTTGCACTGAGGCACCACGAAGGACTGGGCATTGAGGAAATCAGCGAGATCCTAGGACTCCGCATTTCCGCGACGAAAAATGCCGTTTTTCGCGGCGTGCAAAAGCTCCGTCGCGCGCTCGCACCATTCGCGGAGCAAATGAGATGAAGCATCTAACCGATGAACAGCTGACCGCGCTTTACTACGGCGACGACGAACGTGCAGAGGCGCTCCAGGAACACTTGCGCTCGTGCAGAGGCTGTCGCGACAATTTCCAATCTCTGCAGCACACATTGGGAGCATTCAAGAGCGCGCCAATTCCCGAGCGCGATCCGAGTTACGGCTCGCAAGTCTGGTACGCAATCGCACAAAGACTGGACGCGCCGCAGACACCTCCAGCAAGGCAGCGCGTTGCCTGGTTCAGTGTCCGCAGACTCGCGGCGGTGGGGGCGCTTGCTGCGGTGATTATTCTGGCATTCGTCGCAGGGCGTTACTGGCCGCGAAAACCAATCCAAACCGTCGCCGCCGACTCGGCGCAGATTCGACAGGGTGTTTTGCTTGTGGCCGTGTCTGACCATTTGGACCACGCGCAAATGGTGCTGATGGAATTGGCCAATGCGGATGGGGACGGCGCTGCGAGGGGAACGGCTGCCGCAAACGTGAATATTGCGACGGAGCAGGCGCGCGCGCAGCAGTTGCTGATCTCCAACCGCCTTTACGAGCAAACCGCGCAGCAGACCGGAGATGCAGAGATTCAGAACATCTTGAGCGCACTTGAGCCGGTGCTGCTGGAGATTGCGCACAGCCCTGATGAAATCAGTTCTCGCGAATTTGAACAGATTCAGGACCGCATACGCGGCGCAGGAATTCTTTTCAAGGTTCGAGTGGTGAGTTCCGACGTGCGGGACAAAGAACGGTCTCTGGCAAGACGCAACGGCCAAGGACAAACCTAAGGAGCGAGGAACTATGAAGAATCGACTAATGTTCGCGCTGTTGAGTGCCGCCCTGTTGATGATTGCAGCGCGGTGCGCAAGTGCCAAGCAAGCCGGAAACGGTTCGGCAGGCACAGAGCCCGTGGCGCTCGCGAATGCCGGGTGTGCTGCGAGCGACCCGGCACCTTTGTTTCAGCAGGAGGCGCAGGCAGCTCAGCAGAGCTCCCAGGACGCACAGCAAAGCGAAGAGGATGCCCGCGAGCGGGCGCGCGAAGCTCAGGAAGACGCTCGCGAACGGGCTCGCGACGATCGTGAGAGGAGTCGTGATGCGGAAGAGAGAGCCCGCGATGCGAAAGAGAGAATCAGAGACAAGTACGAGGCGGGGTTGGACGCCATCGATGATTCCAAGTGGGACAAGGCGCGGCAAACTTTCGATGACATCGTCCAGAATGGCGGCTCGAGCGCGGATGCGGCGTTGTACTGGCGGGCGTACTGCGAAGACAAACTCGGGCGCCGCTCGGATGCCCTTGGAAGCATAACCGAGCTTGAACACAAGTATCCCCAGAGCCGCTGGCAAAACGACGCGAAGGCCCTCGAAGTGCAAGTTCGCAACGAAACTGGCCAGCCGGTTTCCCCTCAATCTCAGAGCGATGAGGAACTGAAACTGCTGGCGATCAACAGCCTGATGCAGAGCGATCCGTCGCAGGCCGTGCCTCTTTTGGAGAAGGTTTTGAACGGCACTGGTTCGCCGAGACTGAAGGAGCGCGCCCTGTTTGTTTTGGCGCAGAGCGGCACCCCGGAAGCAAGCCAGATTCTCCTCCGCATCGCAGAAGGCAATTCCAATCCCGAGCTGCAGCTAAAAGCCGTGAAGTACCTGGGATTATTCGGAGGGTCAAAAGGGGTCGAAGAACTCAGCCAGGTCTATGCGTCCTCGAATGATGAGGAGGTGAAGCGGTCCATCCTGCAGAGTTTCATGCTGGCCGGCGCGCGCGATCGCTTGTACGCGGCCGCGCAGAGCGAAAAAAACGCGGATTTGCAGCGCGAAGCGGTGCAGATGCTTGGCGTCTCCGGCGACCGCGAAGACCTGTGGAAACTCTATCAGGCCACGCCTCCCGAAGAGGTGCGCCGAGCGATTCTGCAGGCAATGTTTATCTCGGGCGACGCAGATCATCTCGAGCAGCTTGCCAAGAGCGAAAAGAATGAGGATCTGCGAATTGCGGCCATCCATTCTATGGGACTCATCGGAGACCGGACCGGGTCGACCCTGGTCTCGATGTATGCGGGCGCCAAGGATCCCGACGTTAGCCGCGCTGTGCTTCAAGCGCTTTTCCTCCAAGGAAACGCCCAGGGCATCGTTGATATCGCCAGAAAAGAAACCGACCCCGAAATGAAGAAGATCGCGGTCGAAAAGCTTTCGCTCATGCATTCGAAAGTTGCGACTGATTATCTGCTGGAAATCTTGAATAAGTAGGAGAGAGGCCATGAAGCTAACCAGACTGACTCTGCGGCTACTTTCCCTGTTGGGTTGCAGCCTGTTGTTCGGGTTGGTCGTTTACGCGCAGATGCCGAACTTCGTAAATGCCAAGACGGAAACACGAGTTGCCGAGCAGAACTTTTCGTCTCAGTTGACGAGCGTCCTCCGCAGCCAGCAGCAGCCGGCATGGCTTGGCTATTCGGTGGCCGCTGTCCCCGGCAATCGCTCAATGTGCTGCGGTTCCTACAACGATGGCGAGATGAATGGGTGCGGCACGTGCCGACTGGAAGGCAGGAATGACGGCATATCCGTGCCATCGAACAGCTCAAGCACCGAGGATGGATCGCATACGGTCAAACTCGAGGGGCCGGGGCAATTGATTGTCATGTTGCGGGCAGAACATGGAAGCGTCGACCGGATTCGCACTTTTTCAGAGGACTGCCAGCTGGATGCAGGAGGATTACCGGTGATCTGGTTTACCGGCGTGTCCGGAAGTCAAAGTGTGGCTGCGCTCACGCCATTAGTCACGTCGGGAGATGACCGGAGCGAAGATCACGTTGCTCATTCTGCGCTCAGCGCTATTGCGTTTACGGGTGATCCTTCAGCCGAGCAAGCGCTTCAGAACTTTGTTGCGCCGAATCGGCCGGATTCCCTGCGCGAACACGCAGCGTTTTGGCTAGGAGCTGCGCGCGGGCACGAAGGCTACGAAGTGCTGCAAAAGTTGGCGAGAGAAGATTCCAGTGCCGACCTGCGCGCGAAGGTCGCCTTTGACCTTTACGTCAGCCACGATCCGGGCGCAACGGACGAAATCATTCGCTTGGCGAAGAACGATCAGAGTTCGCATGTGCGGGAACAAGCTATTTTCTGGGTCGCGCAGAAAGCGGGGCAGAAAGCCGCAGCAGCGATCACTGACGCGATCGAAACGGATCCGGATACGGAAGTGAAAAAGCGTGCGGTGTTCGCACTGAGTCAGCTTCCCCGCGAGCAGGGCGTGCCGCTGCTGATCCAAGTGGCTAAGACGAATGCCAACCCGGCTGTGCGCAAGCAGGCAATCTTCTGGCTGGGGCAGTCGCACGATCCGCGCGCTCTGGCGTTCTTCGAGGAAATCCTGGCTCGATAGTGTTTTGGTTCCGGTTTGTCGAGCCCGTGCTTCCCCGCCCTGCGATCACAGATCGGGAGGCCCTCCGCCACCCTGCATCTTATATTCGTGCGGCGGTTCGACGCCGAGCAAATACCGGACAAAGTAGTCCCAGCGTCGCCGAGTCATGTACGGCGTGTCGTCCGCATAGCCATGATGTTCATTTGGCAGCATGAGCAAATCGAAATCTTTGTTTGCCTTGATGAGCGCGTCGACGACGAGAAGAGTGTTGTACGGCGGGACATTGTTGTCGATGGTCCCATGAGCCAGAAGGAGATGCCCCTTTAAGTTCTTGGCGACCAGCTCGTTGGCCTGGCTGTCGTAGTTCGTCGAGCCGTCGGGATTGTGAACCGCCAACCCCTGCCATTTTTCGCCCCAATCGTCTTCGTATTCGCGGTTGTCGTGGTTGCCTGACTCCGAGATTCCAACCTTGAAGAAATCCGGATAGCGAAACATCGCATCCGCCGTTGCGAAGCCGCCGCCGGAATGGCCGTAGATGCCCGCACGGTCGATGTCGATCCACGGAAAGCGCTGCGCGAGCTGTTTCATCCCCGTTACTTGATCAGGCAGGGTGTTGTCGCCCATATCGCCGTAATAGACCTCGTGGAACTTCTTCGAGCGCCACGGCGTGCCCATGCCGTCGAGTTCGACGACAACAAATCCCAGCTCGGCGAGCGACTGGCAATCGCCGCGCGCCGCAGCAAAACTTCGGCTGCCCACGCTTCCGGTCTGCGGGCCCGGGTAAATATGATTGATGATCGGATACTTCTTGCTTGGATCGAGGTTCGTTGGCTTGAACATCAATCCGTACAAGTCGGTAACGCCGTCGCGCGCTTTGACGGTAAACGGAACCGGTGGCTTCCAGCCTGTAGCGAGCAAATGTGAGATGTCGGCTTTCTGCACAGTGCCGATGAGTTTGCCGTTCGCATCGCGCAGGACAGTGACGGGCGCTGTGTCCGGGGTCGAATAGCTATCCACGAAGTATTTACCGGAATGCGAGAGCGCCACTTCATGATTCGCATTTTCGGGAGTCAAAAGTCGCAGGTTGCTGCCGTCGAAACCGATGCGATAGAAATGGATGAAGTACGGGTTTCTTCCCTTCTCCCGACCGACGCCGAGAAAATAAATCATGCGGTTCGTTTCATCCACTCTGAGGACCTGCGTGACATTGCCCTCGCCATTGGTGATTTGATTCTTGAGCTGCCCCGTCAGCAAGTCGTAGAGATACAGCTGACCCCAGTTGTCGCGCTCAGAAAACCAAATCACTTCATTGGACGCTGGCAGGTAACGCCAGTTTACCGCTCCGTTTCCAGATTCGTAAAATGTGGCCACGTCTTCGTGCAATACTTCGCGGACCTCTCCTGTCTCGGCATCGGCCACGCGCAACTGCTCGTGCTTGTGGTCACGCGAGGTCGACACAAAAGCAAGGTGAGTTGAATCCGGGCTCCACTCGACGTCAGACCACTCGCCAGACCGGCAAGCGACGTCATCGCATAGAGTTGAGCGATGCTGATCCGGCGGCATTTGAAAGCGGACAACACGCGGGCCGTCCAAGTCGATCACGACTCGCTGGATTGTCGTGACTACCGCGTCTCCGGGCAACGGATACTTCCACTCTTCAAGAGTAGGATGCCCAACCTGCGTGTGGACCAGGTACATTTCACCGTCACCGCGCTGGTCCTGTTGATACGTAGCGATCTTCTTGGAGTCGGGCGACCAGAGAACGATTGGCCTGTCACTATGGGTCCAGCCGGCGTTGTCTGTGGCGTAGCCAAAGTCCTTTACGCCGTCGGTAGTGAGTTGCACCTGTTTTCCGGTTGCGACATCACGCACCCACAAGTTGTAATCTCGAATGAAAACAGCACTCTTTCCGTCGGGAGCCAGGGACTCGTTGCGTGCGGCCGCAGCCTGAGCGGCGAGCGCTTCGCCCGGCCGCGCAAAACCGCCTGCGCCGATCGCCTCCTTGGCCGTGCATGAGTAGGCGCGCAGATCGCATTCCCAACGCTTGCCACCGATCGCGAACGAAGTGCTTCCACCGTCTTCGGAGAAACCAAGCATATGAGCGGGCAAATGCCGGGGATCGTAGTGCGTTCCGGTGGCCGTCGAGAGCGCGGAAGCAACAGCGGCGTGATCGAAAGCAGGTTTGCGTTGGCCCGTGGCCGCATCAACCATCACGAACTCGCTGCCATCGGAAGTTGTGGACCTGTACCAAAAGCGGTCATCGGACAACCAGGTTGTGCGCTCGGTTCCGTAAACAAGCCGATTGACGTTGTAGGACATGAATTGTTCGGCATGTGCATAGTCGGCCGCGGTCAAGACTTGCGTTGCATCTTTGCCGTTCTCCTGAGACAGCGCCGAACGACAAGTCAGGACGTGGATCATGACCAGCGCACATACCCCGAGCAGCCAATGGCGAATACGCAACCTCATCAAGCCCTCCAACTTTTGCGTTATCAAATTGCGAAAGCAGCTCAAACGGACCCCGCACAAGCAACGGAGTATCGCACCGTTCTCAACTGAGGGCAATGCGAAGGCAGGAGTACTCTTCCGCCGAGATTTGCAAAGTTAATCGGCGGAATTTTCTGAAGAGCGCTGACCGTCGACAGGAGCTAGGGGGCTGGATTCGCATCGCGGCGAATCGCCGCTTGATGCGAGCCATAATCGCTTACACCAGGCAACCGCGGGCGAAAAAAAAGCGAGGACTTTCCCAAGATGCTTCCGCCACCCACTGGCAATGCGGATCTCTTTATTTCGTCTGTAAACAAATTCGACTTTCCCACGAAAATCGCCGGTCGAAACCGGCGAATCGACGTCCTCCGTTGCGTCGCCCTTGGTAATCAACGAGAAATGAGCTTCGTCTCGGCCGGCTCGGCCGCGAATGTCGAGCACACGATGCACGCATAACAGGCCGTTCTTTTCGAAAACGACTACATCGCCGCGGGCAACTTCGCGCATTCCCGTATGCCGAAGAAAAACGATGTCGCCCTCGCGAATCCAAGGAAACATGCTCTTTCCCCGGACCTTCAGGAACACCCGGCCCTTCTCCTGAAGAGCATCTGTGACGTCAGCGGCGCAACTTGAACGCAGGGGATTCGGCGCCGTGCCCTCGGATGACAAGCTCTCCAACGAGAGGGTATGCATCACATCCGTTTTGGTTTCGGCGCCGTCGATCGGTTCACCATCATAATGAAGTAATCTGTACGAGTTTACTTCGTGTCGCGGGCGAAAAAGCCTTTCTCTGACTTTGCGCGTGCCAGGCGCTCACGGGATCCGCGACACCCGCCACTCGTGCTTTCATTTCAGCAAGTTCGCAGGCGCGCTCATAGGCGCCGAGCAAATCGCCGCCTTCCATCTGCGCGAGGCCAGGACAACGTTCGCAGTAGGTTCGAATTGCACATTTCGCGCAAATTGGCAGGTCACTGTCACGGATAGCGCGGACGCGCTCAAATTGCGGGGAGCGCCGCCAAATATCCTCGAAATTTTCCTTGCGCAAATTTCCGGCAGCGATGGGCATTTGAACGCATGGGTACACGTCCCCATAGGGAGAAATGTAACAAGTGTTGTGCCCTGCGCTGCAGGGAATGCCATCATAAGCGTCGCTTTCCATGCCGCTCGAGACCGCGCTGCCGATGGCAGATTCGACGTCAGCATCGACGGCTGACTTGCCTTGCAGGGTCGGGTCTTCGATCACGCCCATCAGATCCTTTGCGCTATTCCTCAGTGCGAGGACGCTCGTATCTCCGTCGAGCTTCGGCGTGATGGTCATATCAATGACGTACGAAACGCCAAGCTCATCGGCAAGCGCACGAAGTTTTCGGAGGCCTGCCAGGTTTTGTTTCATGAGCGGACAGGCGATCTTCACCCGCAAGCCCTGCGCTCTCAAGAATCGAATGGCCTGCAATGACCGCGCGAACGAGCCACGGACCTTCGTAATTCGATCATGAACCTCTGGGTCGGCGCTGTAAACGCTCACTTGAACTTGCCGAATGCCAAGAGCGCGCAGCCTTGCGGCGCGCGCTGCCGTGATCATCAACGCATTCGATTTCAATGCAATATCGAAGTGCAGATCCTTGGCAAATTCCAAAAGCTCGAAACAATCTTTGCGAAGAAAAATCTCGCCGCCGCTGAACGTCAGCATGAGTGTTCCCGAAACGGCGAGCTGAGTCAAAATGTCTTTGATTTCAGCGGTCTCTAACTCACCGTAATCTTCATGGTCAAGGTAGCAGTGCACGCAGCGCTCGTTACAGCGGTAGGTCACATCGAAATGCACACTGAAGGGCACCGAGCCGATCATGCTCCGGCGGATCACGCCGTCCATTACGCGGGTCTGATTCATTGGCACAGGCTAGTCCGTTACAAGCCCTTTCCGCAGAAGCATGCGGAGCAGCTCTTCGGTATCTGATTTTGCCTGCGTCGCCTCAACACGAAACTCCATACTGAGGAGATTCGCTATTTCGCTCACGCTGCACCCACGATCTGCATGCTTCCAAATAAAACTTGCCGTCTCGTTCAGCTCGTGGACCACGCTGTCTTCCGGCGAGATCACCACGACGCGTCCTTCGATCTCACGCCACGCCAACTGCGGGTTCAACGTAATTCGCTCTTCACTCACGGCGCGATCACTTTCCAAAAACGGCAGTCCTTGCGAAAAAACAAACGGTAGCATGGAAGCGAGCCGAGGAATTCACTCGCTAAAGAAAGCAGACTCTCTGTCATTTCGTGCTCACGCGAAAAAAACAGAACGTTCGGAAGCATCGCCCGAAGAGATTCTCTCGCAGAAAGGCTTTCCACTCGATCTTCCGACGCCTGACTCAGAAAATAAACCCCGGCAACTGGCACATGGACATTGGCTCCTTTTGCGCGGAATTCTCCCCAAAATGGCGTGCCGAAGGCGTGCCAGGCGTCATCCACGAACTTCAAAAGCGAGATTTCGTCGGTAAGGACAGAATCCTTGGGGGATAGCGATGCGACGGTGCTCTTCCCAGTTCCGGATCTGCCGGCAAATATGTATGCGCGCCCTTTGTTCACAACCGTCGCCGCGTGCAGCAGAAACCCACGCTGCCGAGTGAGGAGGACAGACAAGAGAATGCGTATCAGCGAATCCAGTCCATACTCATGCCGGACGCCGTCAAATTCAACTTGCGCGTCACTCAATCGCAGCGCCGCGTTTTGCCAAGTGTACGCGGATTCCTGACCGTTCGCCGAAGCGCCGCTGGCATGCTCGCTGTTTGGTTCAGAACGATTCGTGAAAACGGGCAGGCCACCCGGCACGTCCTCAAGAAACTGCGCATATCGCAGGCGGGCCTTTTCGCGCAGTTCCTCTTCCGGAATGTGCAGACACAGCGGCACGTTCCCAATCGAAACGTTCAGTTGTTCCCCAAAATACACGCCGAATCCTTTCGGTCTCCACCCAACGCATCGACGAAACGATCGATCGTCAGCCCTCGACGCGTCCACTCAAGAGTAGCTCCTGAGCTGTTTCGAAACAAGAAATTATGAAGATAGCTGCCGGCCTCCGAAGCGGTTCAACCCTTCCTCTGGTCTTGCGGTTTAGACTCTGCTGAACGCCGGTACTTTCGCCAAAGCCGCAGCGGCCGCAAGAGCGCGTAGCGGACACCGTGACCTCGGCCATCAGAAAGCGCCGCCCAGTCTTCTTCAGCCGGGGCAATTGAAAGGTGCAACCAATACAAAACTCCCTTCCAGGCGGGATGCACCATTCGCATTCGGTAGTGAGAGCGCCAAACGATGCCCTGCGGCTCCTTCTTCCGATGAAGCAGTTGCTCGCAGAGCTCGTTGCCGATTCGCGCGACCGCGCGGTCCCTCTCCGCATTTTGCAGGACGCTCACAGGAAGTTCCGATCCGAAGGTCGCACGAGCGAGCCACAGGCCGAGCCTCAACATTCTTTCCGCATCATGTTCTTTCGCTTCCGCTAAGACCGATTCCCAATCCGCGGCGGCGAGTTTCTTGATCATTTGCGCAACATCGGCAACCCAAATCAGCCGCGACCAGAAGTCCTTGGCGCCGTGAATACAAAGCAAAAGAAGCGTATCGGCCGAGTCAAACGTTCTGATTCGTCGCCCGTTCAATGTTATTTCGATTGAGCGATGTCCCATATCTTCGATGTTCGGAGGGCGCGGGAAGTGGCGCAAGGTCGCCTCGGTGTGAATCTCGACCATCGCGCCATTCACCCGATGCACGAAAACGTACTCTCCCGGAATACGCGCGTCGGTTCGTAACGATGCACGAGGCCGCTGGAATTTCGGCTCATATCCGAGCGCTTCCATTTCCTGATAAGCGTCGGCGATGAATCGTTGCGGTACAACAAAGTCGAGGTCGTCGAATTGACGGAGCTGTGGATTATCGTATGCAATTTGCCCCAGAACCGGCCCCTTATAGGGCATCGCTGGAATTTCCCTCTCGCGAAACCTATCGGCGATTCTGAGTAACTCAGCGGTCAAAAAGAGGGCACGAAGAGAATTCTGGCGGTTTGCTTCGCGGAATTGATCCGGGAGCGTGCCGAGATCTCGAAGATGTTTACACAAAAGAGGAAGCAGTCCACTCTGCGTTGCCATAGGAAAGAGAAGTTCCCAGTCCAGCGGTCCTTGCAGAATCTCTTTCAGGCGTGCTGCCTGCGCGGTATCGAGAGTCCGTCGTGCGCAGCACAAGAGCAGTTCCATTTCGGGTTTTACGTGTTTTTCCGATTCTCGCGCGCGCATCGTGCTTCCGTTTTTCAAGACGACAAGTAAGGCACGAAGGATTTTACTCTGAAAGACACCTGCGGGAGCTTCTTACGATTCGCGCCACACGGGAATGGGCGCGCCGAAATGAATTCTACGCGGCGATCTGAGACTGCGGCGGCGAGTTTCGCGCGCAGGCGGTTGCCTTCGCTCTCCTCCAGCGCTTGCGTTCGAACTGCAACCCAAAGCGTTGGCTCGCAAATGGGGGCCTCAATTTCGTTTCCCCTGGAAATGAACGCCGAGACAACTCCAGGCCTTGGGAACGCGCGGGATTAGCCGGCGGCTCGCTCCGAACTGCATCGGTTCGTGAAATTGAACACCGGGCGGCGCCTGTTTCACCGAGACACATGGTGCAGTTGAAAATCGAAATTCGGTCCGCCTTACAAACGAGCGAGCGCTTGTGCCAGATCCGCCTTCAAATCCTCAATGTCTTCTATGCCCGCCGACAGACGGATGAGGTTGTCTGTGATTCCCAGACGCTCGCGCTGCCTGGGCGAAAGGTCGCGGTGCGAAGAAATCATCGGATAAAGAACAAGGCTCTGCACATCTCCGAGCGAGGTGGCTTTCAAGAACAATTCGAGTGAATCGACGAGACGAAAAATCTCGTCGCGTCCCGCGTCCCTAATTTTGATCGAAAGAACGCCGCCCCCGCCCACTCCCCCAAATAGCTTCCCGATCAACTCATGATCGGGATGCGCAGCGAGTCCCGGATAAAACACCTCTTGCACATGCGGACTTGCGCCGAGCCACTCCGCCAAGGCTTGCGCGTTTTCACACTGACGCGCAAACCGCAAAGGCAAGGTCTTCAATCCGCGCAGTGCAAGCCACGCTTCGAAAGGCCCAAGGTTGCTGCCGACGAGCCGCGCAACGTGATGAAGCTCACCCGCGAATTCCTCGCCCGTAATGACAATGCCGCCGGTCAGGTCGCCATGACCGCCGAAATACTTCGTGGCGCTGTGAATTACGAAATCGGCTCCATGTTCCAGCGGCCGCAACAACAGTGGAGTTGCAAAGGTGTTGTCGACGATCACGCGCGTCTTGTGCGCGTGCGCTTCTTTCACGAGTGAAGGAAGGTCTGGAATACGCAGCAACGGGTTGGTTAAGCTCTCCAGCAACAGCACGCTGGGTTTCGAAGCCCATAACTCCTCGCGCCCAGACGCGGTAAAGACATCGACAAAGTCGACTTGCGCTCCCCACTTGGATGCAACGTCCAGAAGAAACTTCACTGTGACGCCGTAAAGGTCCCGCGACGCCGCAATTCGACCGCCCTGTTCAACTCCAGCGGCCAGGAGCGCCAACAAAATCGAGGACATTCCCGACGCCAGACTCACAGCCGATCCGCCCCCTTCCAGTACCGCCACTGCCTCCTCGAATGCGGCGTTGGTCGGATTCCCGTGACGAGAATAGGTAAAGCCTGTGCGCTCTCCGCTGCTGATTGCATCAATGTCGGCGAGGCGGTCGTAGAGAAACGTCGACGTACTATAGATGGGAGTGGACATCGGCACAAAGCCGTCCGGCCTTCTGCGCTCTCCCGCGTGCACAGCCTTCGTCGCCAACCGTTTCTTTTGCAGATCTGGAATCACAACCGGTCTCCTCGTTAGGAATTATCGAAACGAGCATGCTATCGGGGCGCAGAGGGGAAATCAACGCGCGGATGGCAATGCCAACGCGTGGCACAACGTTCGCGGAAAGAAAACCTAGCGCTCGACCGTTTGATCCAGGGTTTCGCGGACCTTCATAGCGAGGGAATTGAGCGTAAACGGCTTTTGAAGCAGGACCATGCCGCGCCCGAGGAGCCCGTGGTGCACAATCGCTTCATCTGTGTAGCCGGACATATAGAGCACGCGAATCTCCGGCCGCAACTTTTGCATCTGCTCGGCGAGCTGGCGGCCGCTCATGCCGGCCATCACGACGTCGGTAAACAACAGTTGAATGGGCGCACTGTGATTGCGTGCGAGTTTCAGAGCATCCTCCGCGTTCTGAGCTTCAAGGACCTCATATCCCTCCTGGGTTAGATACTCTTTTGCCAAATCGCGCACGCCCTTCTCGTCTTCAACCAGCAAAATCGTTTCGGAGCCGCGCTTCGTTTCCTTGACAACCTTTTTCTGCGACTGGCGATCTTCGCCTGTTACGCGGGGCAAGTAGACCTTGAAGGTTGCTCCCTTTCCCAATTCGCTGTAGACCCAAATATAGCCTCCGCTCTGCTTCACGATCCCATACACGGTGGCGAGGCCGAGGCCTGTGCCTTTGCCTTTTTCCTTCGTTGTGAAGAACGGTTCAAACACGTGGGCCTGCGTGGCAGCGTCCATTCCCGTGCCGGTGTCACTGACCGCCAGCATCACATACTCGCCCGGCTCCACAACCGCGTGCCGCTCATAAGAGCTGTCCAGTTCGACATTCTCGGTCTCGATGGTGAGTTTTCCGCCGTTCGGCATTGCGTCCCGGGAATTCACCGCGAGGTTCAAAATCACCTGCTCGACCTGACTGCGATCCGCGCGTACACTCCACAGATCAGGCGCGTTCTTCGTTGCGAACTCGATATCTTCACCGATGAGGCGCCGCAGGATCTTCTCCATGTCCGAGACCACGTCTTGCACATTGAGAACCTGAGGATCAAGCAGCTGTTTACGGCTAAAGGCGAGCAACTGCCGCGTGAGGCCAGCGGCCCGTTGCGATGCATCGTGAATCTGTTCGGCATTTCGCCGCAGGGGATGTTCTCCGCCTAAACGATCCAACAACAGTTCCGTGTAGCCCTGAATTACCATCAGGAGGTTATTGAAGTCGTGCGCGATTCCTCCGGCCAGGCGGCCCACCGCTTCCATCTTTTGTGCCTGACGCAACTGCGCCTCGAGCTGTTTGCGGTCGGTAATGTCCAACGCCATGCTGATGACGCCCATAACCACGCCATTCCCGTCACGCAACGGCTCTGCATGGCACGCGTAAGAGCCGCTCCCCCACTCTACGTGGAACGTCACAGACTCGCCCAGGAGAGCGCGCCGATGCGCAGCAATTGGCATGAAACTGCGGTCGTCCGTCTGAAAATATTCGTAGAGTGACTTCCCCACGACTTCCTGTGGTTTCAGGCCCAGTCGGGACAAACCCGCTCCCACCGACGAAGTGAAGCGAAGTTCAATGTCGGTTGTCCACAGGATGGCAGGCAACTGCTCGACGAGCACGCGAAACCGCGCTTCGCTTTCCCGTAGGGCGGTGTCCGCGCGCTTTCGCTCGATGGCCAGCGCGATTTGACCGCCAACCGAACTCAAAAACTCAAGGTCTCGGTGCGTGTATGCGTTCGCGTCCTCGTAATGCTGCACAACGAGCACTCCAATCGTCGCCGAGGGTGTCCGCAACGGTACGCCGAGCCAAGAGGGCGACGGAGTGCCTACGAGCTCCACCTCTCCCTGAGCGGCGAGACGGTCAAAGACCGGCTGGGGAATCAACGTCGCTTCCCCTTTGCGGAACACGTAGCTCGTGCAGCTGCGATCCAGTGACTGGGTCGGAAAGGCGGCATCGTACTTGTCGGCAAAGAACGGAAAGCTAAACATTCCGGTGGGCGGATCGTACAGCGCCACGAAACAGTTTTCGGCATACAACACACGCGACAGCGCTACATGGACACGATGCAGCAACTCATCGAGATTGTCGGTCACGTTTGCCGCATGAACGATCTCGAACCCGACGTGACGCTCCGCCTCTGCTCGCTTCCGGGGCGTCACGTCCTCAATCGTTCCCTCGTAGTAGCAGACGCGCCCAATGACGTTTCTTACCGCGCGTGACGTCTCGGAAATCCAGATCTTGCTTCCATCTTTCCTCTGTACCAGCGTCTCGAGACCCGCAACAAAGTCGCCCTTTTCCATGAAACGCTTGAATTCTTCACGCCGGGAAGCGTCCAGATAGAACTGACGCCCTATGTCGGTGATCGCATCGATCATTTCCTCCGGTGATGCATACCCAAACATGCGCGCCATTGCCGGATTGACACTAATGAAGCGGCCGTCGGGAGTCGATTGATAGATTCCCTCGACAGCATTCTCGAAGATGCTGCGGAATCTTTCTTCGGCCTGCCGCTGCGCACGCTCCGCGCGCTGGCGGGCCGTGATATCCCGGAACGTTACGACGGCACCGATTACGTCTTCGCCCTCGCGTATCGCCGTGCTGATGAAATCTACCGGGAAACTCGAACCATCCTTGCGCCAAAAAACGTCTTCGGTTCCGTTTCTTGTTGCGCCGTCTCGCAATACAGAGGAGATGGGACAGTCCGATTCTGGATACCGGGTACCGTCCGGTTTTGAATGGTGGCAGAGCTCATGCACATTGCGGCCGATAATCTGCTCGGGCTCACAACCTAGCATGCGTGCCGAGGCCCGGTTTACAAAAGTCAGTCGTCCGCCGATATCCAGGCCGAAAATCCCGTCGCCTGCCGAATTCAAAATCATGTTCGTTTGGCGACTCAACTTTAGCAGCGCGCTCTCCGCTTCGCGGCGCTCGGTTATGTCCAGCATGAAACCGTGCATCAAGGTCCGCCCATCGCTTTCCCGCACTGCAATTGCGCGGTCCCGAAACCAGGTCAGGCGTCCGTCACGGGTGTACATTCGATATTCAACATCATAGTCCGTCCCAGACTGGACGCTGTATTCCTCGGCCTCCATCACTCGCGAACGATCCTGCGGATGAACCTGCCTCAGCCAGAGACCCTTCGTGGACATCCACTCTCCGGGAGAAAAACCGAGTAGCGTGCTGATCTGAGGGCTTACGTATTCCCACCCAGCTTCCAACCCATATTCCGCAACGTAGGTGATGGCGGGAAGCTGTTCGATAAGTTGGCGATAACGCAGGTCATCGTTTTCTTGCTTGGGAAACGCCTCGCTCGCAGGTGTCTGGAGAATCTTGATATCGCCGTTGCTTCTTGAGCGATGGTCGCGACCCGAGCCGTTCCGTGAATGCAGTTTCGCTGAGGAGCCGTTTTTGCCGTTGGCCGGCGTCTTCCTGGCTTTCTTCTGGCGCGGCGTTGTCGTCTCTGTCTTCGCGGACATCGGCTTGGTTCGAGCTCACCTTCGGGGTTTCAAGGAATTGGGATCCACAGACACACACGAACCACATTCGCCGCAAAAACCCTTCCGACTCCCATCCTTCAGCGCCTGTGGTTTGCCAACCCCCTACCCCACATATATTTAGCGGGTTCTCAAGGGCAACGGCAATGGTACGCGGGTACTAAGGTGTTTAGTTGTAAACACTCTAGCGCGGGACACGAGAAAAGCAACAGGGATTCAGCGGGGTGGTCCTGGCTCGGGGATTGCTTCGCCGTCTTTTCGCGGATCCGATGCGCCGAAATTTACGTGGGTAGTGAAGTTCCTCTCCGTCGCTTGCCCGCCTCCCATTCGTTCGGAAAAATCGCCGTCCACACGAATCTGATGTCCCCGCTGCGCCAAAGCCGAACGAACCTCGGCGGGTATGCGGTCTTCCAGATCAACGTCGCAACCTCCGAAGCTGGCCTTTGTAAAACGCGCCGCTTCCATGGCCGCCTGAATATTCATCCCGAAGTCCACGACATTCGACACAAATTGCGCGTGTGCCTGCGCCTGATTGAATCCTCCCATGATGCCAAACGCGATGCGCAAATCGCCCTTCGTCATGAAGGCGGGAATAATTGTATGCAGCGGCCGCTTATGTCCGGCCAATACGTCGGGAGACGCTTCCTCCAGGTTAAACAGCGCGCCGCGGTCCTGAAGCGCGAAACCCGTTCCATCGGCAACCAAGCGCGAACCGAACTCTTCGAAATTGCTCTGAATGAGCGAAACCATGTCCCCTTGTTCGTCGACGGCGGTCAAATACGTGGTATCGCCCGCGGGCGGGACTCCGGGCTCAACATTGCAATTCGCCTTTGCCATGTCGATGAGCTTGGCGCGGTCGCGCGCGTATTCATCGGACAAAAGCCCCGTGACCGGAATTTTGCTGAACTTCGGATCGCCGACGTATTTGCGCAAATCGGCATAGGCAAGCTTCTTGGCCTCAATCATAACGTGGAGGGCATCGGCCGAGTTGTGTCCATACGGCGCGAGCGGGAATTGCTGCATCAAGTTCAGCATTTCGAGCGCGGCGATTCCCTGCCCGTTCGGCGGCAGTTCGTAAACCGTCCAGCCGTGATACTCCGTGGATATTGGCTCTACCCATTCGCTGGAATAATCGGCGAAGTCCTCTGCGGCCATGGCTCCGCCCTGGCGGCTCGAGAAGTCAACGATGCGCCGAGCGATCTCTCCTTTGTAAAATGCGTCGCGACCGCCCTGCGCAATCGTCTCGAGCGATCGCGCGAGGTCCTCGTTGCGAAAAACTTCACCGACCTTGGGCGCTTGCCCCTGGATCAAATAGACTCGCGCGGTTTCAGGATTCTGCGCCAGAAAACGAGCAGCACTGGCCCAATAGATGGCGTCCCATTCTGGGACGGGAAATCCTTCGCGCGCATAGCGAATCGCCGGTGCCAGGTCCTGATCGAGTTTCAGTTTCCCAAAGCGGTCGAGCAGTTTGGACCAACCATCAACCACCCCAGGTACTGTCACCGAATCGATGCCGAAGGACGGCATCTTGGTCGTCCCTTTAGACCTCAGGAACTCCGGCGTCAACCCCTTTGGCGACCAGCCGCTCGCGTTCAGTCCGTAGAGTTTTCCACTCTTCGCATCATAGACAATCACAAACAGATCGCCGCCGATGCCATTCATCATCGGCTCGACCACGCCCATCACCGCATTTGCGGTGACCGCGGCGTCAATCGCGTTGCCGCCGCGCGCTAAAACCTGAGCGCCCGCCTGCGCGGCAAGCGGGCTCTCCGCCGCGACAATGCCGTACTTCGTGATTACCATCGAGCGGCCCTGCGAGCGGTCCTGCGCGCCGACAGTCGTTGCCACGCCAGCAACGGCCATCAGAAGCGCACACACCTGTCGTCTTATTCGTTTCATTCCGAAAGCTCCCAGCTTCTGCAAGGCCTATTTTTTCGGCCGTGACTCCGGAGGAACCACGCCGTTGTTACGGTAGTAGGTCACCAGATTCCCGAAGTGCTCGCCGCAGTGTTCGATGATACCCACCCAATTTCCCAGATTCTTGATCGCGCCGCTGTTCCCCCCGGCCTTCAACGCATCATCGCCATCGGCAAACGATTTTTTGACAAAAGCAACGATCTGGCCCTTCGTCTCGTAGCCTTTCGGATCATCCTGAAGGCCCTTTGTGCTCTTGCCCGTCGCCGGATTGATGGCAAAATAGTTTGAGGCTGCGACGTGCACGAGGATTTGCCCAAACGTACGCACCTGATCGTTCGGACGATAGGAATACTTATCCTCCGGCCAATCCTTCGCCATGGCAAGGATTTTGCTCCCTATGTCATCCCAGTTTCTCTGAAGGACCTGTTCCGGTCGTGGAGCCGGATTGGCCCCTGACTGGGCTTTGGCGGCAGTTGCGCCGATTAGGAGGCCGACGAACCCGAGCATCCAAATCCATACCGAAATCTTCTTCATCGCCGTTTCCTCTCCACATCTGAGCATTCACACACTGCTCGGGCCATAGCCTACCCTGTCCACAATTCTTCTGTCCAGCGTTCGCAGAGCCAATCGAGGGTCGACTTTGAAGATTTCTTGTTTCGCGGTTGGTGATGATGCTCCTCTTCGCTAAAATGGATGCGCAGTCCTCGTTTAGGAGAATGGAACTGGCACCTCTGGACAAAACTGACCTGACCGCCCCGCATCCGGCGGAAGTCTCAACCACGCTGCCTTCTGCCGACATCGGCCTGATTACCCGCGCGGAACATCCGAATCCATTCGGAATTCTCGGCCCACACGTCTTGCCGAAGGAGCACGGTATCGCAATACGAGTGTTTCGGCCGGAAGCGAGTCAGGTCTCAGTCCTTTGGGGCAGCGACCGGCAAGAATACTTGGCAGCACGGGCGAACGCCGCCGGCCTCTACGAGGCTTTTGTCCCCGTAGCAGCTGATCCTCTCCCGGCGGAGATTTCGCCATCCGCCTACGAACTTCGCATCACAGAACCCGACGGCAAGCCAGTTGAAAGCTATGACTCTTACGCCTTTCCGCCGCTGCTGACCGATTACGATCTTTACCTCCTGGGAGAGGGCACGCACTTTCAGAATTACGAAAAACTCGGCGCCCACGTGCGCGAAATCGTCGGAATCCACGGAGTCCACTTTGCCGTTTGGGCGCCCAACGCGATGCGTGTGAGTGTGGTGGGCGATTTCAATCGGTGGGACGGTCGCGTCAACCCGATGCGCAGCCGGCCTACGGGAATTTGGGAAATTTTCGTGCCCGGCTTGGGCGAAGGAGACTTCTACAAATTTGAGATCCGCTCCCGCACGGGTGAAATGCTCACCCTGAAGGCTGATCCTTACGGATTTGCCGCCGAAGTGCGGCCGAAATCGAGCTCCGTCGTAGTGACGCTCGACGGGCATGAGTGGAAAGACTCCGCCTGGATGAACGCTCGCGCACAATTCGACTGGCAGCACCAGCCCATTTCCATTTACGAATTGCATTTCGGTTCCTGGCGGCGCCGTCCCGATGGTGGCTGGCTGACCTACGGCGAAATGGCTGACGAGCTGATTCCCTATGTCAAACAAATGGGATACACGCACATCGAACTGCTTCCCATAACGGAGCATCCCCTTGATGCGTCATGGGGATATCAGACGATTGGCTACTTTGCCGTCACCAGCCGGTACGGCTCTCCGCGCCAGTTCATGGACTTCGTGGATCGCTGCCACCAGGCAGGAATTGGCGTCCTGCTCGATTGGACTCCCGGCCACTTTCCTCGCGACGGACACGGACTCTCCTATTTCGATGGCACGCACCTTTACGAGCACGCCGACCCGCGACGGGGCTCGCATCCTGACTGGGGTACGTTGATCTTCAACTATGGCCGCAACGAAGTGCAGAATTTCCTGCTTTCGAACGCGCTCTTCTGGCTCGACAAATACCACATCGACGGCTTGCGGGTTGACGCCGTGGCCTCCATGCTTTACCTCGATTATTCCCGACGAGAGGGTGAATGGCTCCCGAATCAGTTCGGAGGCCGCGAGAATCTCGAGGCCATTGCCTTTCTGAAACGAATGAACGAGGTCGTGCACGCGCGTCATCCTGGAGTGCTGACCGCCGCAGAAGAATCCACAGCGTGGCCGGCAGTCTCTCGCCCCACCTACCTCGGCGGGCTGGGTTTTGACTTGAAGTGGAATATGGGTTGGATGAACGACACTCTGCGCTACTTTGCGCTCGACCCGATTCACCGCAGGTTTCACCACGGAGAACTCACGTTTTCTATGCTTTACGCGTTCAATGAGAATTTCGTCCTTCCGCTCTCCCATGACGAAGTGGTCCACGGCAAACGCTCGCTCATTGCCAAAATGCCCGGCGACGACTGGAACAAATTCGGCAATCTTCGCCTGCTTCTTGGGTACATGTACTCGCACCCAGGGAAGAAACTGCTGTTTATGGGCTCAGAGTTCGCTCAGTGGAGCGAGTGGCAAGAGAACGCCAGCCTTCAGTGGAATTTGCTGCAGTATGAACCTCACCAAGGCATTCAAAGACTGCTAACCGACCTAAATCACCTTTATCAGCGTGAGCCGGCCATGCACGAGGTCGAGTTCGAATGGCCGGGATTCGAGTGGTTGGAGGTTCACGACGCCGACGCCAGTGTCCTGGCCTTTGTTCGCAGGGCGCGCCGACCGGAGGATTTCGTGGCCGTTGTCTGTAACTTTACGCCTGTCATCCGCGAGAATTACCGGGTTGGCGTTCCAGAGAGAGGCTTCTATCAGGAGATCATGAACACGGACTCCCTTTTCTACGGCGGTAGCAATGCGGGGAATGGTGGAGGCGTGATGGCTGACCCGGTACCCTGGAACGATCGCCAATTCTCCTTAAAGCTGACGCTTCCCCCTCTCTCCGTGTTGATCTTTAAGCCCGAGCGCGACTGAAGGTTTTTCGCCGAAACTTCGCCCTGAAGTCGCCGAACTTGGGAACTTTCCGGCCGACCCTTGCGTAATTAGGGATGACCGCCCAGGAGGCGCTCACAGATGAAAACTCCGCTTTCCGCCTTGGCCTTGTTTTGCCTGGCAACAGTTGTCGCCGCCGCTCCCCCGGAGCATTACTTGCACGTCAAAGTCGACGGCAGAAACACCAAAGAGCTGGTCCGCATCAATATGCCACTCTCGCTGATCGAGAAAATCATCCCAGCGATCAATCAGAATCAGTTCCATAACGGAAGAATCGAAGTCGGAGATTTTCACACGAATGATGTCGACGTGAAGGCGATCCTAAACGCCGTGTCGTCAGCGCCGGACGGCGAGTTTGTGACCATCCAAAAGCCTGACTGCAACATTCGCGTCGCCAAGCAAAACGGGCAGATGATCGTCCACATTATCAACAAGGAGGACGGCGAAAAGGCAGACGTGAGCGTACCACTGGCAGTGGCTCAGGCCTTGGCTTCGGCCGCAAACGATCACCAGTTCAACCTGGAAGCCGCCATTGAGGCGCTCGACCGCGCTGGGGAGAGAACCCTGGTGACCGTGACCGACAATGATGAAACGGTTCGCGTCTGGATCGATTCACAGAACACATCCGACTAGCGCACGGGAACTGTGAGGTCAAGGAGGGAAAAGACATGCTCCTTCTCGGGAAAATTGGAATTGGCCTAATGGGAACGCTGATGGTTGGCGGGGCGGTCGTCTCCAGTGAGGGATTCGTTCACGTCAAAGTCAACGAGAAGCGGACCAATGGCACGCATGTATCGCTCGTTGTCCCCGCGATGATCGTGCCTTTGGCGGTGCGTTTTGTACCGCGACACGACTTGAGGGACGCTTCGGCGAACATGCAGCAGTACATGCCCGTGATCGACGCGGCCATTTCGGGGCTCGCCGACTGCGCCGACGGCCTGCTGGTTGAAGTCGTGGACTCCGATACCCATGTTACTGTGGTCAAATCGGGCGGCTCAATCGTGGTCGACGCGGATGATCCGGGAGAAACCGTGCATGTGGCCGTTCCGTTGCGCGCCACAAAAGCAACCTTGGACGAAATTGCCGCTGCTAACGGGCCGAGCTGAGCCGCGAGCCGGTTGAAACAACGGCTCCGCGCCGTAGCAACTAGGACCGCGCGTCCTTGGACGGTATCCAGTAGACTTCCTCGCGAATCGCCTCCTTGGCGAAGCGGCGCCGCTCGAGGATGCCCTTGCTGTTCTCGATCATCTGCGGATGGCCGCAGAGGTAAGCCGTTGTATTCGTTCCGTCGAGCTCCCAGAGGTCTGCATATTTTCGAATTAAGTCTTCCACTCTGCCTGTTTCGCCCTTCCACTCCGCGTCCTCCCAGGGACGGCTAATGGTTGAAACGTAGGTGAGCCAGGACGCCCGCGCCGCGACCCTTTCGAATTCCTCACGGTAACCGAACTCCCAGGAGCGGCTTGCGGCATTGATGACAAAGAGCCGATGGTCACCGCTCGATTTCCCTTCCCGCCATTCGTTCTCAAGCGAACGAATGTAACTGACAAACGGCGCGATGCCCGTGACTGTGCACAGCAGGAGGTGATTCTTTCGCCCGCTCTTGGCATCCAGAATGAATCGCCCTTTTGGAACCTTGCGCATCGCAAGCTGAGCGCCTGCTTCAAGGCGGTAGAGCAGCGGGGTCAGCTCGCCCTGCGGCACGAGTTCGATGAAAATCTCAAGTTCCTTTTCGTGTGGCGCCGAAACGATCGAATAGGCGCGCTCAATCAGCTTTTCCGAACCCTCCACGCCGAGGGTCGCATACTGCCCGGGCACAAACCGAAATTCGCCACCGGGGTCGATATGAACAATCCACAAATCCTCCGATACGTTCCGCCGTTGCGTGATGCGCGCCCGAAAAAACCTCTCCTCAGAAAACTGCATTCTTGCCTCACTTCACCGAGCGCCTTACTAAACCGCATGGACGGCGTTGTGTCAAACAAAAGAGGCGCTCGTGGTCTCACCGGGCGCCTCAGACTCCTGCCGTTCCGAATTTCCCTGCTCTACAGCTCTTGACCGTCCTTCCCGACCATCTTGCGCAAGTCAAACTGCGCATCCAGATGCATCTGCTTGGTCTTGCAATCGAATTGCGCCTGCTTGTCATTCCCGCTGATTAACGGCTGGCCATTCGGACCTTGCCTCGGGAACGAAAAGAGCACCGTCTGAACCTTCCCATCATTCCCCTTGGCGATCTTGATGGCTGACGGATTCACTTTTTCCTTGGACGGCTTCACCTCGAGATAAACCTCTGACTTCAAGGTCTCCTCGGTCTCGCTCGCAAAAGGAGTCATGTCCGGCCCATAAACCACCACGTCGTAGGTCGTTGGCGTCTGGTTGACGTACTGTTGTATTTGAGCCTCGGAGAATTGCCCTTTCAACTGGGCACTGCGGGCCAGCGCTTCCCGCTCGGTAAGCGCCGAGCTCCAGCGAACAAAAAAGCCAGCCTCTTGTCCCTGCGGCATGGGAGGAGCATTCTGCTCGGGCGCTGCCGGACTTGCCCCACCGCCCCCGCTTCCGCTTCCCGCTCCACCGCCCATCGATCCAGGCCGCTGCTGGGTCTGAGTCTGCTGCTGAGTCTGCTCAGTCGGCTGGTTCTGCGGGTATTGTCCGCCGACAGCCGGGGCAGCACCTCCCTTGACCCACGACGCCATCACCGTGGTGCGCTTCACCCAGGGCGAGTTCGTCAAGATTTCTTTCAGATCATTCTGGTCCCACTGCTGGTACGGTTTTGTCTTCCAAACGTCGTTTGCTGCATAGACCAGCCCCGCCACAAGAAAAATTAGCGCGAAAGTAATCGTCTTACGCATATCCCCTCCCCGTTTGCGTCTCCCATCGCATCTCCGAGCCTGCGGCATCTGACGCAGGCACTGGTTTCGGCCGGATTTCTTATTGTTAACAGATTAGATGCTTCGGTGCAATTGGAGGTCAGCGCTCGGTCTCGCTCATTCGCGCGGGGCGCGACAGCCTTTCGAGGCGGTAAATCGGCTTCTGGTGAGCTTCGAAGTAGTTGCGCATCATCAGTTCGCCGACCAGGCCCATCGCGAGGAATTGCAACCCGAAGAGGCATAACAACATCCCCAAAATCAAGAGGGGCCCGTGCTGAATGAAAAGCTGAGCGTGGGTGATAATCTTCTCGGCGAACAGAACCAACAGAATCACTGACCCGACCAGGAAACTGACCACTCCAGCGGGTCCGAATAAGTGCAAAGGCCTCACCATATATCGCAACAGGAAGCGGATGGTGATTAAGTCGAAGAAAACGCGGAATGTTCGTGAGAGCCCGTAGTGCGACCTGCCTTGCGGCCGCGGAATGTTCTTGATCGGAACCTCGACAACCTTCGCTCCGTTCAGTGAAGCCAGCGCGGGAATAAACCGGTGCAGTTCCCCGTAAAGCCGCACATCCTTAATGGTTTCACTTCGGTAGGCTTTGAAGGTCGTGCCGAAGTCGTGGATCTTCACGCCGGAAAGTTTGGCCATCAACCAGTTTGCCACTCTGGAAGGT
This sequence comes from Candidatus Acidiferrales bacterium, assembly GCA_035945715.1. Taxonomy (GTDB): domain Bacteria; phylum Acidobacteriota; class Terriglobia; order Acidiferrales; family UBA7541; genus DAHUXN01. Next base: position 159,797 of record DASYZX010000040.1, on the reverse strand, counting down.
ATTCTCCGGAAAAAGAGATTGTCGACTCGTTTCTGACGCCAGCCGCTCACAATATCTGCGTCCGTCGCCTCGAGCGTATCGATCAGCCTTGGAATGTCGTTGGGATCGTGCTGCAAATCTCCGTCCATGGACAGCACAATCTCTCCCGCGGCATGGTCAAAGCCCGCCGCAAGCGCGACGGTTTGTCCGTAATTTCGCTTAAAGCGCAGCACAACGATCCGCGAATCCAGATCCGCCAGTTCCGCGAGGATTTCCGGAGTGGCATCCGCGCTGTGATCGTCCACAAAAATAAACTCCACCGGTTCGTATCGGCCGCTCATGATCTCTGAGAGGCGCTGATGCAATTCGCGAAGCGACCCGGCCTCGTTCAATACGGGAACAACCACCGAATACTTTGGCCGTATGCTGCTGTTTGCGCGGCCGGAACTCAATTCAAACCTCGATAATCCATCAACTTAATCTCCTGCTGCTCGATCGCTGCACGGACTGCATGGTCGGTAAGCGCTTCCAATTCTGCTTCGCGTTCCTTTTTGAGCCTCGTTCTCGCGTGCTCGAGTTCGTCATCGTATTGTCCCGGATGGCACATCAGTTCGTTCACGCCTTCGGGCATGGACCGAAGCATGGACAAAATCGACTCGCGATTCAAACGTCCGGTAGCCGCAACGCCCCAAAAATGATCCGGCGTTCGGATACCATGAGCCCGCGCCAGCTTCTGAAATCGTCGCGCGCCGGTCCGTGCCGCAAGCGCCATCGTGCTCTGCTTCAAAGAACCCCAGCCATCTGCAAATGCAGACTTTAGCAGCGCACCCGCATTCTCGAAGGGGCTCCTCACGCGACGAATCCCAAATTCCCCCGCGACTCTGACTACTTGTTCCATAATTCGCGGATGTGAGTGAGTGTGTTTGTGAGAGTCCAGATGCGTGGGGTTGATTCCCGCGTTCAGAACCTTGGTGATCTGAGCGCGAAGCTCGCGGCCAATGTCCTCTCCCCGGACTGCGCCGGAAAGCAGCCTGCTTGTCAGGACTGCCACCGTCGCCGGCAGGTTTCCCTCGCTATCGGCCAGCGAAGGGATGGCGCTTGGCGTTTCCACGGAAACTCCGTCGACCAACACCAGATGGCACCCTATGCCCAGTTTGGGACTTTTTTTCGCGCTGTCGACCGCGTCCTGGAACGCTCGGCCGTTGGCCATAATCGTCGCGCTGGTGATAATTCCATCACGAAATCCGCGCATTACGCCCGCATTCACCCCTCGGGTAAATCCGAAATCGTCAGCGTTCACGATCATTGCTTTCATGCAACTCGCGGCTAGCTTGCGATGGGCGGATCATATCACGTCCTAAACCGGAGCCATCGGGGCTTACCATTTCCGTTCTGGCAAGCGTCATCGCCCGGTGCGGCAGGTTGTACACGAAAAGTTTTCAACAGTTATGTTGAAAACCTTGTGGAAAATTCCATTGCCGCATTGTTAAGCGCGGAAAATTCAAGGAGCTATGCTCTTTGCACAACGACAGGGCAATTTCCTGTATTTTCTGCCAGGCAATGACCCGACAACAACTCTCCGCTTTCCAATCGGGGAATGCTCAGGGCAAAAAATCTGTCGCGTTCAACCAGATGTCAGTACCAGTGCGGCGGATCTTGCAGTTTGATTTCGATCCTCTGGTGATCTTTGTCCAAGTCATAGTATTGACCAAACGGTTTCCAACCCGTCTTCACCACCTGAATGATGATTCTCTTCCGCGGCACATCTTTAACTTTAGCGACTCCGGCCATATTTGTTTTCAGGTCAAATTCCATCTGCCGCGCGTGTCGAAGCATGCGCGCCTCGTCCCACCGCAGGTAAACGCTGGCATTGTCGACCGGAGCATTTTTCGGGCCAGCCGTCACGACGATTTCCAGGCTCGTGACGGCATCCTTCGGATTCTCGGGCTTTGCATTGTCCTTTGTGCCGTCCTGGGCAATCGCAATCGACGACAGAAACAGGAGCGCCATGGCGCCGGCAAAAACCCACCCAAACGCCAGTCGCTTCGGAGTTTGTCTCTTCCCCATCCCTTTTTGCGTCCGAGTATCCATTCTCTCACAACACATGTTGTTTGAAGCAACGTGCTTCGCCGATTGACTGTCCGTATCGCCTGCGCTACCTTCAACCCGTAATTCTGCGGCGGTTACCGGCTCCCGCGGCGCTTCTTGGCTTTTATACCTGCGCCCGGATTTTCGCAATTGAAATCGTGACATCCGCATCTGTCAGCGGGGGCTTTTTACAGGGCCGCGTGATTCGGACGAGCCGAGGAGGAGTTGCGATGGGGTTTTCTACCGATGCCATTCACGTGGGGCAGGAGCCGGACCCTTCGACCGGAGCAGTCGTTGCCCCCATCTATCAGACATCGACGTATGTGCAGCCTTCTCTTGGAAATAACAAGGGCTTCGACTACGCCCGCACCGCTCATCCAAATCGCAAAGCCCTTGAACGGACCATCGCCAGGCTCGAAGGCGGCGTTGCCGCCTACGTTTTCACCTCCGGCATGGCTGGCATCGACTCGGTTTTTCGCCTCCTGCGCCCGGGCGACCATGCGATTCTCTCACAGTCTGTTTATGGCGGAGTCTATCGTCTGTCCACGCAATTCCTTGTGCAGCTTGGCATGGAATTCAGCTTCATCGACACATCCTGCGTCGACAACGTACGCAACGCGATTCGCCCCTCCACGAAGATGATCTATGTAGAAACGCCCACCAACCCCACCATGATTGTCAGCGACCTGGCGGCTATTGCAGAGATCGCCCGCGAAAAGAATCTTACAATGGTGGTGGACAACACCTTTCTCAGTCCCTACTTGCAGCAGCCTTTGTCTCTGGGAGCGCACATCGTTGTCCACTCCATGACGAAGTATCTGAACGGCCACAGCGACTGCATCGGCGGCGCCGTCGTGCTGGGTCGCAAAGAAGACGCGGAAAAGATTTTCTTCTTGCAGCGCTCCGCCGGAGCCGGCCTTGCGCCGATGGACTGTTTTCTGGTTTCGCGCGGGATTAAGACATTGGCCGTTCGCATGGAGCGTCACGACGCAAACGGCATGGCTGTCGCCAGGTTTCTTGCGGGACACCCGAAAGTGAAGCATGTCATCTACCCCGGCCTGCCTTCGCATCCTCAACATGCCGTGGCAAAAAAACAACAGAAGGGCTTCGGCGCGATGATCTCCTTTGATGTCGGCTCTCTGGAGGCCGCTCGCAGCGTCTTGAACCAGGTGAAGCTTTGTTCTTTGGCAGAGAGCCTCGGCGGCGTCGAAACTCTCATTTCCCTGCCCGCGCTGATGACTCACGCTTCGATCCCTCGCGATGTTCGCCTGAACATCGGCATCACGGACGGGCTCATTCGCCTTTCGGTCGGCATTGAAGACGTGGAAGACATTATCGCCGACCTCGGACAGGCGCTGGCAGCGGTCTAGGTTAGGCTTTCAGCGATTCCCGCAGCCATTTGAGATACCGAGTCGAGCCCGCGACAATCGGCAGCGCGATAATTTCCGGAGTTTCATAGCTGTGCAGCCGCTGAATCGCTTTTTCCAACGCGCCAAACCTCTTCTGTGTCGTCTTGATCAGCATCAGAACCTCTGTCGCAGCTTCGACTTTGCCCTTCCACCGGTACACTGATCTAATTGGACTTACCGTCATATTCACGCACGCGGCAAGCTTTTTGCGAACAAGAACCTCCGAGAGGTGTCGCGCTTCCTTTGCCGACCCGCAAGTCACCAGCACCACAATCTCTTCGGCGGCCATTCGCACCCCGTTCATAGGGCTTTTTGCCGATTACCTCGAACCAGCCAGCCAATATACAATACTGTCGGCATGTCAACTGGCGCGATTCACTTCGGCACCTCCGGCTGGCGCGGAATCATAGCCGAGGATTTCACCTTCGAACGCGTGCGCATCGCCGCTGCTGCGATCGCCGGGCATGTCCGCGCTCACAACAAGAAGCCCACCATCCTCCTTGGTTATGACACACGCTTCTTTTCTGAGGAGTTTGCTCGCGCTGCTGCCACGGTGTTGCAAAGTCAAGGGTGTCGGGTCCTTTTCTGCACTACTGCTACTCCCACTCCGGCGATTGCTTTCGAAGTTCTTCGCCGCAAGCTGCAAGGGGCCGTCAACATCACCGCGAGTCACAATCCGGCAGCTTACAACGGCCTGAAATTCTCCGGACCGGATGGCGGACCTGCCTTGCCGGAGGTTACTCACGACATCGAGGCACGTGCCCGCAGACTTGCGGACAACGCGTGGCCTGCTGTGGAACATGAAGATGCCCGGAAATCTGAACCTGTGGACCTGCGCGAACACTACTTCGAACGCATCGCCGAACTTGTCCGCTTCGACGTTATCTCCGCATCAAAGCTGCCGTTTGCCTACGATGCCCTGCACGGTTGCGGCTCAGGCTGGCTCGATCGCCTCCTCGAACAGCACGGCATCAAAGTCCATTCCATTCGCACCGGACGCGATGTTCTGTTCGACGGGACGGGCCCGGACCCGTCTGAGGAAAACCTCAAACCGCTTGCGAAATTGCTTCACGACACCAAAGCAGCCATCGGCCTGGCTACCGATGGCGATGCGGACCGCTTCGGCATCCTCGACCGCGACGGAACCTACATCTCGCCGAATCATATTCTCGCTCTCACCTTCGACTATCTCATCGAGACCCGCCGTTGGAAGCTCGGCGCCGCCCGCAGCGTCGCGACGAGCCATTTACTGGACGCCGTTGCACGCCATCACGGTGTTCCGGTTTTTGAAACTCCCGTCGGCTTTAAATACATCGGCCCGTTTCTCGAAGAGGACAAGATCACTCTCGGCGGCGAAGAAAGCGCCGGAATGACGATCCGCGGCCACATCCCGGAAAAAGACGGAATTGTCGCCTGTCTTATGGTCGCGGAAATGATCGCTGCGCGACGCGAACCCCTGTGCGATCAGCTTGGCGAACTTTTCCGCCGCGTTGGCCGCGCCTACTGGCCTGTTCGAGTCAACCTGCACTTCCCACCGGACATTATTTCGGCCTTGCCTCAGCGGTTCGCTAGTACCTTTAAGGAATTCGCCAGCCGGAAAATTGCCCGCACAGATCGCACGGATGGATTAAAATTCGTCTTCGCTGACGACTCTTGGGTGCTGATGCGCCCGTCGGGCACTGAACCTCTGGTGCGCGTCTACGCGGAAGCGGAATCGCCAGAGAAGTCGAACCGAATCGCAGAGGAGGCTCGAAAGTGGATCGCGGGGTAAAGCGGGGAGTTTCAAGCGCGGAATCTTCCCCGTCTTTCTTTCGCAGTAATGCTCGGTATTTCTTCGCTCTCGTTTTTTGTCTGCTCTTATTACAGGATATATTCGGCGCGCACGGTCTGATGGCTATGCATCGCTCGAAGGCCGAGATCGAAACCATTCAGGCCAAGATCGACAAGCTCGATCAGGAGAATCGCGACCTGCAACAGCGCATTCAGAACTTGAAGACGGATCCCTCGGCAATTGAAAAAATTGCGCGTGACCGCATGGGCCTCGCTCGTCCCGGCGAGATGATTTTCAGCCTCCCTCCCAAGTCGGACCCGCACTCGGCTACAACGCCCGTATCGCGTCCCTAGTTCAAACGTATTCTCGGTCAGTGCCTGCCGGCTCCTCTAGCTTTCCGGTGCAGCCCGCCACGTACGCCTGAATCTTTCCACAATCTGCACACCGCGTCCCTTCGTGTAAATCCGCGCAGACGCCAGTGCGGTCATCGCGGCAAAGACAGTCAAGAGTCCCAGCGAGGCCCTGGCGATGCTCTGCGCGTGTTTTGCCAAAATTGAAAACCTTCCATACACAAACTCAATGTGCACCCAATACACCAGCAGTGATGCCTGCCCCATTTTGATCAACGGGCTGAACCCTCGCTGTCCCACACCCCATCTGCACCAGGCGTAGCTCGCCAACACGATCATCATGACGACGCCTGCCCGCATCAGAAAGAAATTCGGACTTGTATGCCAGAAATCGTAAACCGGATACACCTGCGCCGGAAACAAGTCGAGCCGCCAGCCCAATCCGAAGCAAGTTGCACCTGCTAGGCCCAAGATTGCGATGGCTCTCGCTTCCCGGCCGCGCGCCCAATCACTCAAGAGAAAGATGCCTGCTGCCAACCCCGCGAACGCAAACGCGACCCACGGAAATATTGGAAAGAGCCATGGCTGCGGCTTCCCCAGATTGTGGCAGCCATTGATATAGGACTCGATGAACCACGGCAGCCACCGCGGCTGCCCGATGGTCCACATTAGCGGCGTGAGTAGCGCAATCCCTGCTGCCGCGCCCGCTGCAAGCAATGCCTTTGCTGACGGCCTTTCGCCGAGCCACGACACCAGCCCCATCAGCATGATCGATACACCGATCACGTTCAGAATGTCGACGCGCAACAGATCCGTCCATGGCGCACCCGGATATCCCAGCGCGAACTCCTGAACGCGAAACAGCAGCCCGAGGCACAGTATTTCCGCTCCCCGTCGAACGGTCGTCGCCGTCCTCTGGTTGCGCGAAACGCCTTTCTCGCGCATCCGGTTCGTAACCAGCGCCACGGAGGTTCCCGCAAGAAACAGAAATAGAGGCGCGGGCAACGTGCCCACCAGTTGCGACCAGCCGAAAAAACTCGACTTTCTTGCTACCGGGCCAAGCCAGGAATCATAACAATGCGTCTGGAACATCAACAGGCAAGCCAGGCCGCGCATCCAGTCGATGTACGCGATTCGGTTTTTCACCGGCAGAGGCATCCGAAGAAAGCATCGCCCGGCGGCATTCGCAAAGCAAGCGCTTCGGCCCGCTTCACGGGTGCATTAGACTGTCACGCATGACTTCGCTGTGGGGTTGGCGACGATTCCCGCCTACTGGTGCACTGATTTTATGGGCTGCGCTGCTCTTTTTCGGGATCGTCGCGGGCCTGCGGCTCGGTTACGGCGGCGGCCACTTCGCGGTCGCAATTCTCATCGCCGCCGCACTTCTGGGCGTTGAACTCTTCCTCGCCTGTCCGCGGCTGCATAAATGGCTCGCGCTGCTTCCACGGCGCGCGTCGCTCCTCGCGTCGCTCGTTCCGCTCGTCGCTTTTGTTGTCTACGCGCTGAACACGTATCCTTCCGACTGGCTTCGCGTACTGGCCGGCATGTCATATGTTGTCGTTCCATCACTGATCGCTGCAAGCGCACGAGGCAAGGTGGTCGGCGTCACGGAAGACTACCTCGCGCTTGTCATCATCTGGCTGCCCGTGCAATTCCGATGGATGTATCGCCTGTGGCCCTACCCTGCGCCTCTCACTCACACTCTTACAATTCTTTTCGCTCTCACGACCGCTCTTGCGGCGTTTTTCTTCATTCGGCGACTCGACGACATCGGATATGCGGTCGAATGGCGCCGCGGCTTCCGCGGGGCTGTCCTTTTGAATTTTACCGTGCTCGCTCTGATCATCATTCCGCTGGGCGAGGCCATGCACTTCATCCATTTCGGACCTACGGTGCACAGTCTGAGCAACACGCCGCTTACGGCAGTGGAGATATTGGTGTTCACCGCATGGCCGGAGGAGTTTCTATTTCGTGGATTGCTGCAGAACCTGCTTTCGCATTCGCTAAAGAATCGCTACGCCGGCTGGATTGTTGCTTCTGTGCTCTTCGGCCTCGCGCACATTCTCCATGCGCCTGTGCCGAACTGGAAGTACGTCTGTCTGGCCACCATCGCCGGGCTATTCTACGGGCGCGCTTGGATGAAAACCGGCTCGATCTTTCCCGGCACGATCGTTCACGCTCTCGTTGACACAATCTGGTTCGGATTCTTCCCGGGCTAGCGCCGACGGGAATTTCACCTTCCCTTCATTTCCCGTACCACACCCGAAAGAGGGCTCGATGCGGTCGCGTACAGTTTTTTCTCGATGCGGCCCGCGAGGAACGCTTTGCGGCCGGCTTCGACCGCAGCGCGCATGGCCTCTGCCATCAGCACAGCATCCTGTGCGCCGGCAATCGCGGTGTTCATCAGCACGCCGTCGGCCCCCAGCTCCATGGCGATGGCCGCATCCGAGGCGGTGCCAACCCCGGCGTCAACAATCATAGGCACTTCGGTTATACGTTCGCGTAAAATGCGCAGGTTCGCCAAATTCTGGATTCCCATTCCCGATCCAATCGGCGCGCCCAGCGGCATCACGGCAGCGGCGCCCGCATCGACCAGTTTCCGCGCGACAATCAAATCGTCGTTCGTGTACGGCAGAACAACAAAACCGTCTTTCACCAACTCTTTCGTCGCGCGCACCAGTTCTTCCGTCTCGGGAAAGAGCGTTTTCTCATCGCCAATCACCTCCAGCTTCACCCAATTCGAAAGCCCGGCTTCGCGGCCCAGACGCGCTGTGCGAATCGCCTCATCGGCCGAGTAGCATCCCGCCGTGTTGGGCAGAATGAACATCTTTTCGCGGTCAATATAATCCAGCAGCGATTCCTTCGTGCGATCCGACAGATTCACGCGCCGCACCGCAACTGTGACCATCTCCGCGCCGGACGCCGCGTGCGCCCGCGCCATCCCCGGAAGCGTCGGATATTTTCCCGTTCCCACAATCAGACGCGAGCGGAACGCCCGCCCCGCAATCACCAATGAGTCTTCCATAAACTCGGCTCCCATACATCGATTCTAACAGCCCGCGCGCAAATGTGCTCAGTTCGCGAATCTCAACGGCGCTCGGGAGGCCGCGGCTCATCCAAGTCGGCGTAAAGCTTTTCAATCGTATCGCGGTAACGCGCCTCCACAACTCGGCGCTTCAGTTTGAGCGTGTGCGTCAGCTCGCCATCCGCGAACGTAAAGTCTTTTGGAATCAGCGCGCAGCGTTTGGGCCTTTCATATTGCGCAAAGTTGTCCGTCAAACGTTCCATTTCTTTCTCGATCAGCTCGCGCACCCAGGGATTTGCGCAAATTCCATCCCCCGACACTGCCACCTTCTCCGCCCGCGCTTTCTCTTCAACCGCAGGAACATTCGGCACAATCAGGGCACAGACACATTTTCTTTTGTCGCCAACCACGATCGCGTTCGAAATGTACGGACTCGTTTTCAGTTTATTTTCGATCGGCGCTGGAGCCACAAACTTCCCTGCTGCAGTTTTCAGGAGCTCTTTTTTTCGGTCCGTAATCACCAGAAATCCGTCCGCATCCAAATGCCCGATGTCGCCCGTGCGCAGCCAGCCGTCCGGAGTCATGGCCTCCCGCGTGGCGTCCGGCTTCTTGTAATAGCCCCGCATGGTGTTCGGCCCGTGCGAGAGGATTTCGCCATCCTCGGCGATCTTCACTTCGCAGTTCCGAATCGGCCGTCCCACGGTTCCCACTTTGTTCGCATCTGGCGTATTCGTCGAAATCACCGGCGAAGACTCCGTCAATCCGTAACCCTGATAGAGCGGCAAACCAATCGTCCAGAAAAACTCCGCCAGCCCGCGCTCGAGCGGCGCCCCGCCCGAATAGAAGAATCTCAAACGTCCCCCGACTCCCTCTCGAATCTTCGAATAAACGAGGCGATTCGCCAGATTCCATTTCACTCGCAGCGCGACAGACGGCTTCTCGCCGTACGCCTTCCACCGCGCCGCCTGCGATGCCATCTGAATGGCCCAATCGAAGATCTGGCGCTTCACGCCTTTCTCTTCGTGCCCCTTGGCCAGAATATTCGCGTACATCTTTTCGAATACCCGCGGCACCGCCGCCGCGATTGTCGGGCGCAGTTCCACCAATGCCTTCGCCGCGTCCTCAATTCTCTCCAGATACGCAATCGTGACGCCGTGAAAGATTGCTGTGTAATCGAAGATGCGTTCGTAAACGTGCGACAGCGGCAAAAAAGAAAGCTGCACGTCCGTCGCGAAATACCCAATCGTCGAGGTTGCGTCGATCGCATTCGACGACAGATTCGAATGCGTGAGCATGACGCCCTTTGGCTCGCCCGTCGTCCCCGAGGTGTAAATCAGCGTGGCCAATTGCCCGGGCTTGACGAGCGCCGCCCGCCCTCGATATTCGGCTATCTCCGCGTCACCGGCGCGTGCAATCAATGTCGCGTAATCCCGGTACCCGTCCCGCAACTCCTCTGGCCCATTCACCGCGATGACTTTCTCGAGCGCGGGGAGCTTGGTGCGGCACGCAGCAACCTTCCGTGCCTGCTCGGCCCCCGCCACAATCGCGACTTTCGCTCCCGCGTCATTCCATATATAGGTCAGCCGCTCGCACGATTCGTTGAAGTAGATCGGCACTCCCACCGCGCCCAGCCCCATCACCGCAAAATCCGCTACATGCCACTCCGGCGAGTTCGGCGCAAAGATTCCCACGCGGTCGTCCGCAACCACGCCGAGATCGGAAAGGCTCCGCGCCAAGCCCGCCACGCGCCGCAGCACCTCCGCCGACGAATACGCCTGCCAGTTCCCTTCCGCAACGCGATACATCTGCGCGCGTGGATTCGGATGCGTGTCCATCGCTTCCAGAAAACATTTTGTCAACGTCGGATACCCTGCTGGCACGCTCATCGTCGGTTTGGGACTCTAGCGCAGCATCGCTTTGCCACGCAACTTCGGGCACACGCGCGTTCTTCGACAGAACTCTGGCAGCGAACCCCTCGTCGCGCTAATATAGTTTTCCCCGAAGGGAGGCTCGATGTCCAAGGTCGCCGTTGAAAATCACGTCGGTTACCAGCCGCAACGCGCGCCCCGCGGCACGCGAATCTCGTGCAAGAGCTGGCAGCAGGAAGCTGCGCTTCGCATGCTGATGAACAATCTCGATCCGGAAGTCGGCGAGCGCCCCGAAGACTTGGTGGTCTACGGCGGCCGCGGCAAAGCCGCGCGCAACTGGGATTGTTTTCACGCCATCGTCAACTCGCTTCGCAATCTCGAAAACGACGAAACGCTTCTCATCCAGTCTGGCAAGCCGGTCGGAGTTTTTCGCACGCACTCCTACGCTCCGCGTGTCCTCATCGCAAACTCCAACCTCGTGGGTAACTGGGACGACTGGAAGAATTTCAACGAACTCGAGCGCGCCGGCCTCACCATGTACGGCCAAATGACCGCCGGAAGCTGGATTTACATCGGTACGCAGGGAATTTTGCAGGGAACCTACGAGACCTTCGTCGCCGCCGCACACAAGCATTTTGGCGCGCATGCCGATCTCTCCGGCAAGCTCGTGGTCTCCGGCGGCATGGGCGGAATGGGCGGCGCCCAGCCTCTGGCTGCTACGCTCGCGGGTGCTGCATTTCTGGGCATCGAAGTCGATCCCGAACGGATCAAGAAGCGCCTGAAGACCGGCTATTGCGACGTTATGGTCAATGACCTCGACGAGGCGCTTCGCATTCTCAAAAACGCCGTCCGCAAACGCGAAGCCACTTCCGTCGGCCTGGTCGGCAACTGCGCGGACTTGATTCCCGAACTCGCGCGCCGTGGCGTCGTTCCCGACTTGCTCACCGACCAGACCAGCGCGCACGATCCGCTCGGCGGCTACATTCCGCAGGGCCTTTCGCTCGAAGACGCCAAACAGCTGCGCCAGTGCGATCCGGAGTCTTACCGCCAGCGGTCGATGCAGTCCATCGCGACGCACGTTGAAGGCATGCTCGCACTGCAAAAAATGGGCGCCATTACTTTCGATTACGGCAACAACATCCGCACCTTCGCATTCCAGCAAGGCGTCAGGAACGCCTATGACTTTCCCGGCTTCGTCCCCGCGTACATTCGCCCGCTTTTCTGCGAAGGCCGCGGACCTTTTCGCTGGGCCGCACTCTCCGGAGAGCCTTCGGACATTCATCGCACCGATCAGGTTGTCCTTGACATGTTCTCGCATAACGAAGCGCTCTGCCGCTGGATCAAGCTCGCCCAAAAGCGCGTGCACTTTCAGGGATTGCCGGCCCGAATCTGCTGGCTGGGCTATGGCGAACGCGACAAATTTGGCCTGGCGCTTAACGAGCTCGTTGCGCGCGGTGAATTGAAAGCGCCTATCGTTATTGGCCGCGACCATCTTGACTGCGGCTCGGTCGCTTCGCCCTACCGCGAAACCGAAAGCATGCGCGATGGCTCTGACGCCATTGCCGACTGGCCCATGCTCAACGCCATGCTCAACACTGCCAGCGGCGCAAGCTGGGTTTCCATCCACGATGGGGGCGGCGTTGGCATCGGATACGCCGTTCACGCCGGTCAAGTCACGGTCGCCGATGGAACGAAGGAAATGGCTTCGCGCATCGAGCGCGTTCTCACAAACGATCCCGGCATCGGCGTCGCCCGCCATGTCGATGCGGGCTACGGCGAAGCCATCGATTTCGCCAAGCATCACCAAGTGAAAACTCCGATGCGGCCAGAGTCAGACGGCTAGAATGACCCCTGCAATCAAATTCGGCCTCATCGCCCTGATGATCCTCTCCACAGGCGCCGCCGGCTTCGTTTCCGTGCTCATCGCACGTCGCCAGGATTTGCCTGTCGACGCGCGCCGCGCATTCCTGCTGAGCAACGTCTCTCTGATTTTCTGTCTTGCGGCAGGCATCGCCGGCGTTTCCATTTATTCGCGCATGCACTTCCGGGGAAACTGCCTTCTCGTTCTCGCCGCCCTTTTCCTGGTTCTAAAATTTGTCTTTGTGCGGCGCTTCGCGCATCTAATTCGTTCAGGAGAACGCGCCGCTTCGAGTGGAACGGTTGCAGGCGCTGCCACGAAGAGAACCTGACCACGCTGATTCGCCTGGGGAGGCCACTATGATCGTCGTCACCGGAGCCACAGGAAACACAGGGTCCGCAGCGGCAGATTCCCTGCTTGCAAAGGGCGAAAAGGTCCGCGTGCTCGGACGGGACACGTTAAGGCTTGAGCGCTTCACATCGAGAGGCGCAGAGCCCTTCGCCGCCAACGCCGAGAGCGCCGACGAAATGGCCCGCGCCTTCGAAGGTGCCGATGCCGCCTACCTCGTCATCCCGTCGCAGGGTCTCCACAGCGACGATGTTCGCACCTATCAGGAACGCATCAGCGACGCCTATCAATGCGCTGCCGAAGAGTCCGGGCTGAAGTTCGCTGTCACGCTTTCCAGCATCGGAGCGCAGCACGCCGCCAAAACCGGCCCCATCGTTGGCTTGCACAATATGGAAGAGAAGCTCAACGCCGTCTCCGCGCTCAACGTTCTCCACTTGCGTCCCGCGCAGTTCATGGAAAATCTTCTCATGAGCATCGACGGAATTCGCATGATGAATGCCCTGCCGGGCTCCGCGCCCGCCGATGCGCCCATTCCTATGATTGCTACGCGCGACATCGGGAACTACGCCGCGTCGCGCCTCGCCGCACGCGATTTCTCCGGCCATTCCACGCAGGAGCTCCTGGGACCGCGTGATGTCACCATGCGCGACTGCGCAGCGGTCATCGGGCGCGCCACCGGCAAACCGAATCTCGCTTACGTGCAAATGCCGCTGATGCTTCTCGAATCCGCTCTCAGCAGCATGGGCCTGCCGAAGAAATCCGCCGCGTTGGTCATCGAAATGTGGAAAGGGGGAAATGAGGGTCTTCTGAATCCCCAAGAGCAGCGCTCGGAGAAGAACACCACGCCAACCACGTTTGAACAGTTCGCCGAGGAAGTCTTCGCGCCGCAATTCCAGCGCCGCGCCGCCCGCGCTTGAGATGGGAGAATGGCGCGCGCGCCGGGGGAACAATTTCCTTCGGGTCTTCGTATCTCTACGCAATTGGAGGTACGCCCATGCGAGTGAAGATCTCGTTGCCGTTCGGCGGTCATTTCTCAGGCTGGTTCGCCGTATCCGTTTTGCTGTTTTCGCCGGCCGTCGCCTTCGCCCAGAAACCCAACGTCACTTCCGAAACCGGCCAGGAGCGCTTCGAAGCCGCCTTTCCCTCCGGAGGCCAGTTGCGTATGCACATCCGCTCATCCGGCGTGCGCATCAGCGGCAGCAACGAAAACAAAATCGTGGTTCGCTTCTCCGCGCCCAGCCGCGATGCGTTCGGCGACGTCCACGTCCAGCTGAAGCAGGACGGCAGCCGCGGCGACCTCGACATTGCCGGCGGCCCCTCCAATAATTTCCAGATCGACATCGACATTCCGCGCCAGTCTGATCTTTACGTTCGGATGTTCGCGGGCGAGCTCGACATCGATCACGTCGACGGGAACAAAGATCTCGTGATTCACGCCGGGCAGCTGGACGTCAGCCTGCCAGACGCGAACGATTACGGGCCGGTAAAAACCTCGGTTACAACCGGAGACCTCGAGGCCAGCGTATTCGGGGTTTCAAAAGCCGGGCTTTTCCGCTCGTTTCGAAGCGACACGGTTCCCCACAAAAGTTCAGCCGGTAAGTATTTTCTTTACGCTCACGTCGGCGCCGGCGAACTCGACATCAACTAACAGAGTCCGAGTTGGGGGAAGGATTTTCCCGCGTCCTACTGCTTCGCCACTTCTTCGCGCGCTTCCTGAAGCTCGGGGCGGTCGGCGTCCGGGCTGCAAACCTTAACAAGCTTCGCCAGGTATCCGCGCGCTTCCGTTGCATTCCCCGCAAGCTGCGCCGCCTGCGCCGCGCCATAAAGCCCGTCGAACCGGTTCGGCGACTGTGCCAGCGCAGCTTTGTACTCCACCAGCGCATCAGCGGGCCGTTTCATCTCGAGTAGCATATCTCCCAGCATTTCGCGGGCCGGCATCGTCAACGAATCTACTCCTTCAGCCTCTTCCTGCTTCGCTGCGTCGCGCAGGAGTCTCATGGCCTCTTCGTGTTTCCCTTGCGCGTAGTCCAGCCAGGCCTCCGCTTCCATGTTGGGAACATTGCTCGAATTCGTGTACATGCTCGGCGACCCCGCATTACCCAGCTTCGCGCCGCTGTCGGTCGATGCGCCTTTGTTCAGCTCCGCCACATCCTGTGAAGCACCCGTCGCGTCTCCCATCCGCGCCGCTCCGATCGCGCGAACCAGATAGATCGATTCCTGGCCAGACTGACCTTCGGTCACCCCTAACGCCGCAGCCGTCTTCCAGTCATGTAATTCAAGCGCATCCCGCGCAGTCAGCCATGCTGTATTGCGTGCAATATCGTCTGCGCTTCCGCCCGGCACATTCTTAAGTTCATTCACAATCGCCTGCGCCTTCGCCGCATTTCCGCTTTGCAGATACACATAATTCAAAAAATCCATTGCATGAAACTGGTATGTCGCGTCCGCCTTGCCCGCCTGCGTCGCCTGCGCCGCGGCGGCAGCCGCAGCAACATTCGAGTCAATCCCCTCCTGCCACAATCCCAATCGCACAAAAATGTGCGAGGGCATGTGCAGCGCATGCGACGAATCCGGCGCGATCCTCGCGTAGCGCCTCGCCGCTTCGAGGCCCTGCGGAGCGAGCTCGGGCGTATCCGCGGCATGAATCAGATAGTGCAGCACGCCCGGATTATTCGGCGCCACGGCCATCAATTTGTCCAGAATTCCAATCGCTTGCTCCCGGTTCGCATCCTGATCGGCTTTCTTTCCCTGCAGCGTAATCAGCGACAGCGCGTAGAAGGCGCCGGCATTCACGTCATCCGGATACTTGGTAAAAATCCTTCCCATCCAGTCCGAATACGCTTTAATCCGGGATGCCTTGCTCAGCGTCGTATTGGACTGAAAGAACACCCCCGCCGCCACGATGTACATCCGCTCCGGTTCGCTCTTCCCGCGCAGCTTCATGGCCTGGCTCGTGTCCGCGTGCCCTTCCTTTAGCGTGTCGTCGCTCGGCCAGTCCCACAACTGGTGATAGAGCGACATCGCCTTTCCCCAGTAAGCCATCGCGCACGCCGGGTCCTGCTGCGCCACCTGCGAGAAGGTCTGCTCAGCTTCCTCGTACTGGAAGTTGTGCAGCAGCGCCACGCCGGTGTTGAAGACCTTCTGCGCATCGGGCGTGCACGACACCGGAAAATTCACGCTGCCCAGCCGCTCTCCCTGCGCGCGCTTCACCCTGGGAGCGGCATCTGCTCGCGTCGCGCCGAATATCGTCAGCGCAAATGCCGCCGCCATCACCGTCTGAAGAACCAAGCCCCTTCGCGTCGCTTGCATCGCCCTCACCTCGCCGCAATTCTACTCTTACTGAGCGCCTGTGTAACCCGGCCCGTAAATCACCTTCCCCGGCAGCGCCTTCGTCATCTTCCCGTCCGCAATCACCGGCACTCCATTCACCAGCACAAAATCCATGCCTGCCGAAAGCTGATTCGGATTCTCATACGTCGCCAAATCCCGCACCTTGGCCGGATCGAACATCACGACATCGGCCCACATTCCGTCCTTCAAGACGCCGCGATCCGCCAGGTGCTCCCGCTGCGCCGGTAATGCCGAGAACTTCCGAATCGCATCCGGCAACGTGAGCAAATGCTCCTCTCGCACATATTTCCGCAGGATGCGCGGAAAGGTCCCGTACGCCCGCGGGTGCGGATGGTCCTGCCCCAGAATTCCGGTAGGCGATGCGCCCGACGCATCATTATCAGCGGAAACCCACGGCTGCTTCAGCGCCAGCTCCACGTCCGGCTCGCTCATGCCGAACGTCACCACGTCGGTTCGCGCCTTGTCCTTGATGACCAGGTCGAAAATCGTATCGATCGGATCTTCCTTCCACATCTTCGACACCTCCTCGATCGTTTTCCCCTCGAGACCGATCAAGTCCGGGTTGTTTACCGACGCAATCAGAATTCCCTGCGGTCCTGTGACTTCCTGCCACTCGTTGTCCCATTCTTTCGTAGGCGTTTCCATGTCTTTGCGAATACGCGCTCGCGTCGCTGGATCTTCTAACCGCGCCAGCAATTTGTCGGCGCCGCCGTTGTGCGCCCACGGCGGGAGATACGAACTCAAGCCATTCTCCCAGGCTGTGTACGCATAGGTATCGGCTTCAATGTCCAGTCCCTCGCTCCGCGCTTCGTCAATAAAGGCCACAACCTCCGGCATCTTCCCCCAATTTGGCTTGCCCGAGGTCTTCAGATGAAAAATTTCCACTCCAATGTGCGCTTCGCGTGCGATTCGCGCCGTCTCTTCGAGCGCATCCATTTCGCCATTGCCCTCATTGCGCATGTGTGTGGCGTAAATCCCGCCATGCTCCACGCTCACTGACGCCAGCGCGATCAGTTCATCGGTCGAAGCGTATGGCGCAGGAGGATATTCCAGCGCCGACGAAACTCCCATGGCGCCCTCGCGCATCGCTTCCGCCACGAGCTCTTTCATTTTGCCGAGTTGTTCGGACGTGGCCTTCACATCATCCTCGCCGATTACTGCGCGCCTCACCTGTGTCGCGCCAACATACGTTCCCAGGTTGATTCCCATTCCCTGCTTTCGCAGTCTGGCGAAATACTCGCTGAACGTCCGCCAGTTGCAGCTGATCCCATAGTGTTGGCAATCCGTATTCAAGCTAGCGAGCGTCGCATCGGTCTGCGGCGCTACGGAATCTCCTTCACCGGTGATCTCGGTCGTAATTCCCTGATAGATTTTCGAGGACACGTGCGGATCCACCAGGATCGTAATCTCCGATTGCCCCAGCATGTCGATGAATCCCGGCGCGACCACCCGCCCTGCCGCGTCAATTTCCTGTTTCCCGTGCGCGTCGGATAAATCCCCAATCGCCGCAATGCGCCCGTCGCGAATCGCAAGATCGCCCGCGTACCACGGTGACCCTGTGCCATCGATGATGTGCCCGTGGCGTATCACAATGTCGTACTCGCCCGACTCGGCAGCCGCGCCCTGCGCCCGCACGGCCCGGCCGCTCAGCCCCACCATCAGCGCGATCACGCCCGCCGTGGCGACAGCCAAGATCGCAGTAAATCGTCGTCTCATCACCCCTCCCAAAATTCCCCTCGCGCGACAGAGTATAGCGCGACCTATTGCACCTCTCCCCGCTTTTCAGTACCGTGAACATCCAACTGAAAATGCCCAACTCTCGTCGCGCGCCGGATCAACTGCTCACCAATTGCTCTCAGATTCTCACGCTTCGCGGTCCTGCGCCTCGCCGCGGCCGCGCGCTTGCTGACCCGGGCATCATCTCCGACGGCGCGCTTCTGATTCGCGACGGTCGCGTCGCCGCCGTTGGCCCGCGCCGACCGATCGAACGGCTGCCCGAATCCCGCCGCGCAGGCAAACTCGATCTCGCTGGACGCGTTGTCATTCCCGGCTTCGTCGATTCGCACACGCATCTTGTTCATCCTTGCTCGCGCGCTGCTGAATACGAACAGCGCATCTCCGGCGCCACCTACGAGGAAATCGCCCGCACAGGCGGCGGCATTCTCAACAGCGTCCGCAAACTTCGCGCCGCTCCGGCCGCCCATCTCAAATCCCGCGCGCTCGCGCATCTCGCGCAATTCGCCGCCCACGGAACCACCACACTCGAAGCCAAATCCGGCTATGGCCTCGACTGGCTCAGTGAACGCAAAATCCTCTCTCTCGTCCGCGAACTCAACCGCCAGCAGTGTCTCGAAATCGTCCCGACATTTCTGGGCGCTCATGTCGTCCCCGCTGAATTTCGCAATCGCACCGGCAAAACGCCCGAAGCCTACATCGACCTCATCTGCCGCGAATGGCTTCCGCGCGTCGCCACTGAAAATCTCGCCGAATTCTGCGATGTCTTCTGCGACCGCGGCGCTTTTACGGTTGCGCAATCCCGCAAAGTCCTCACCGCCGCTCGCGCCTGCGGCCTCGGTCTGCGTCTTCACGCCGAACAGCTCACCCGCACCGGGGCAGCGCGCCTCGCCATTCAAATGCACGCCGCGAGCGCGGACCACCTCGAGAAACTTGCTGCTTCCGACATTCGCGCTCTCGCGGGATCGGACGTCACCTGCACCATGCTCCCCGGCTGCTGCTTCCATCTCGGTCTCGCCCATTACGGGCCCGCGCGCCAGCTCATTGACGCCGGCGCCATCGTGGCGCTCGCCACGGATTTCAACCCGGGCACCAGTCCCACTGTTTCGATGCCCATGATTCTCTCCCTGGCCTGCACTCAAATGCACATGACGCCCGCCGAAGCCCTCGCCGCGGCTACCATCAACGCAGCCTATTCGCTTCGTCGCCACGACCGCATCGGCTCTCTTGAAGTTGGCAAATTCGCAGACCTCGCGGTCTTCGATGTGGCCGACTCTCGCGAAATTCCTTACTATTTTGGCGTGAACCATTGCGTGCTCACGATGAAGCGCGGCCGTGTCATCGCTTCGCGCGACTAGTTGCGCACGCCGGTTTTCTCGCGTAATTTCGCAACGTGCCGGCAAATTGCGGGTTTAACCTTGAAGTGGGGGGATCGTTTCTGAATGCCTCGACTAATCGAATGCGTACCGAATTTCTCTGAAGGCCGCGACGCCGCCAAAATCGACGCGCTCGTTGCCGCCATGAAGTCGGTCGACGGAGTCTACGTTCTCGACCGCGAAAGCGACGCCGACCACAACCGCTGCGTCATCACCCTCGCCGGCGAGCCCGAACCCGTCGCCGAAGCCGCCCTTCGGGGCGTCGGAAAAGCCCTCGAACTGATCGACCTCACCAGACACTCCGGCGCGCATCCGCGCCTCGGCGCAACCGATGTTGTTCCGTTCATTCCTGTCGATGGTGTCTCCATCGAGGAGTGCATTGTCCTCGCGCGAAAAGTTGGAAATGAAATCTGGAATCGCTACAAGATCCCCGTCTATTTCTACGAGTCTGCCGCCACACGCCCCGACCGCACCAATCTCGAAAACGTCCGAAAAGGCCAGTTCGAGGGCGTCCGCGACGAGGTTGTGAAGAATCCAGAACGCGCGCCGGATGTTGGCGATCCTCGCCTCCACGCAACCGCCGGTGCGGTTATTGTCGGCGCGCGCAAATTCCTGATCGCCTACAACATCAATCTCAACACACCCGACGTGTCGATCGCCAACAAGATCGCCAAGGCGATCCGCTTCTCATCCGGCGGACTGCGCTACGTCAAGTCCATGGGCGTCGATCTTCGCGCGCGCCATGTCGCGCAAGTCTCCATCAACATGACCGACTACGAGCAAACGCCGCTTCATCGCGTTTTCGAAATGGTCCGAAGCGAAGCTGCACGTCACGGCGCTTCGATTATCGGCAGCGAAATCGTTGGACTCATTCCCAAGCGCGCCATCGAAATGGCCGCCGACTTCTTCCTCCAGTTCGAGAATTTTTCTCCCGAGCAAGTCTTCGAGAACCGCCTCGCCGCCGCGCTCTCCGGCGCTCCGCTCGAATCCGGCGCTGGCAAACTCGCCGCACTCGCACACCCTTTTCTCAACGCCGTCGCCGAACCCACCGCCACTCCCGGCGGAGGCTCCGTTTCCGCATTGGCGGGGGCCCTCGCCGCAAGCCTCGGGCAAATGGTCGCCGGACTTTCCCGCAAGAAAAAATCTCAGGCCGCATACGCCGACAAACTGGCCGAAGCCGTCAGCGAAATGCACGCCGCCGCCGCCGACCTCGCTGCCGCCGTTGACCGCGACGCGGAATCCTACAACGCGGTCCTCGCCGCGTTTAAGCTTCCCAAGGAAACACCCCAAGAGTCAGCCCATCGCGAGCAAGCAATTCAAAAAGCCACGCGCGGCGCCGCCGAGGTGCCCATGACCGTCGCGCGAAAGAGTGCCGAAATTTTCGAGTATCTCGGGCAACTGGAAACCATCTCCAGCGCTTCTATGCTTTCAGACCTTCGCGTCGCGCGTTTGATGGCTGCCGCGGGGGCCCGCGGCGCGCTTGCCAATGTCGCCATCAATCTTGATTCCATTACCGATGCGTCTTTTGTCGCAATGATGCGCAAGCAATCAGCCGAAATCGAATCGCGGTTGTCCAGCGCCGCCGCACGCGCTTAGCGGTCGAGATTGACTCTTTCAGCGCTCGTCCTTCGCACTTCGTACGCGACGCCGACAGCAAGCATCTAAAATTGTCAGAACGCTGGTTTGGGAAAGGCAGGTTCCTGTGAACAACCTTCATCTGCTTGGCAAGAGATTCGCTCGTCTCGGCGGCTTCGCCGCCACGCTCCTGCTCACACTCGCCCTGCCTTTCTCCTGCCGCGCAGATAGTCTCAGCAACGACATCATCGGCATGTTCCCGAAAAACATGAGCGAATTCGCCTACGCCGACATGAAACAGGCCCGCCAGCTTCCTTGGTTTTCTCAACTCCAGCAGCAAATGCTGCCTCCCAATCTTCGCCAGTTCGAACAATTCCTGCGTTCCGCAGGCGTCGATCCGGACACCCAAATCGACGAGCTTGCATGGGGCATGACTGCGCCTGATACCAAGCATCCTGCCGAAATCGCCGGTGTCGCTCTCGGCAACTTCTCTCCGAGCTCCACCGAATCCCGCCTCGCTGCACAAAAGCTTCCCAATATCGAAGTTCACGGCTACAAGCTCTGGGCATTCGGCAGCGGCTCCGGCCCGAATGACATTTTCTTCTTCTTCATCGACAACAATACCGCCGCCTTCGGCCAGCGCGCCATTCTCGAGAGCCTCATCAACATCCGCTACGGCGGCGCCGAAAGCCTGCTCTACAATTCTCAGCTTTTCCCGCTCATCAGCGCGGCCAACGGCAACGGCATGATTTGGGCCGTTCTCGACAAAAGCAACACGCAGCTCGCACTCCATCAACTGCTTCCGCAGGCCAGCCAGTTTCCGCAAGCCGCCGCCATTCTCAATCGCATCCGCAACATGGAGATTCACGTTCAGGCCGGCGATGGCGCCGACGCCAAGTTCGACGCGGTTTGCGACTCGCCCGACGACGCCAACCAGCTCGCCGCCATGCTTCAGGGTGGAATCGTCATGCGCCGCTACCAGATTCAACAAACTGATCCCACTCTCGCCCAGGCTCTTTCGAGCGTCACGGTAGCTCCGTCGGGCAACAGTCTCAACGTGGACATTCCCGTCACCAGCGACCAGATCTCTGCGATGATCCGCGACCACACCTTTGCCGTCCCCATGCAGTAAACCGCAGTTTTCTTGGCGCCGTACCTTTGTACTGGAGCTCTCCAAATTGCTCCGCCGACCCGTATGCCCGTCAAGTGCAAGTTCTTGCGCAGCTGTCTGAGGCACACAGTTCGCCACCTGTAAGTCCTTCCTCCTCATGGGCTGTGGCGCGATGATTTGGCTTCACGCGTGCCCTTTCTGCGGTATGTCTGAGTTTTCCAAACACGGAGGAACTTTGAAACGGACCCTTTTGCTTCTTGCACTTGCGACCTTTGGTACTGCCCTCCCAGCTGCGGCAGGCCCTGTGCAGATCAAGCTCACGGGCGTCGGAGGAGCAAACCAGGGCGGCGTTTACGTTGCACCGTATTACCTCACCATCAACGGCGGTAATCCCATCGCGGTGATCTGCGATGACTACAGCCATGAGGTCACCATCAACGAAACTTGGACCGCCACGATCAACACTTTCTCCGATCTCAGCGGCACCCGCTTCGGCTCAGCCGACAGGCAGCAGTACGACGAAGCGGCGTGGCTCTACACGCAGTTCCTGAGCGATCCGTCCCAGGCGGGCAATATCAATTTCGCGATCTGGGCTCTCTTTACGCCGTCTACGATGGGTACTTCGGGCTTTACGACCACCGGTTCCCAAAGCGCGTTGACGTGGTACAACGACTCAATCACCTGGTACAACGACGGTCATACCGGTGTCGATTTCGCCGATTTCGGGATCATCACGCCAACGAATCTCACCGGCAGTGACAGTCCCCAGGAGTATCTTTTTTACTGTCCCAGCAGCCCGACTCCCGAGCCTTCCAGCCTGCTGCTTCTTGGGACTGGCCTTCTCGGCCTCGGTGCGTTTGCTCGCAGAAGTCTGGGTTTGCGCTCCTCAAAGTTTTCTTAGAAGTCGTTGCCTTCTTCATCTGTTTGCCGGCCCCGGCCTTCTTCCGCGAGAGTGCCGGGGCTTTGTTTCTATGGCCAACGCCTCCTTACCGAATCCTCAGTTCTTTTTTTTCCTTTGGCAGTCTGGCAACGCGCAGCAGCTCTGCGATCACTCTTCACCCTAACTAAATTGTGTTTATGCCGTCATAAAAGCCGTTGACACCGCAAGAAGCTAGGAGTACTTTGCGCGTCAGCGTTCCACGGGGAAAACGAAACAAAAGGTTCGCGCGCAGCACTTGTAAATTGTCGCCTTTTGCAATTTTGTTTTCGATGCAGCACTTCGACTTAGTGTATCCGAAAGCTCAAACGTTTCTCGCCTAAGAATGAGGAGGATCTGATGTCCATCGCGGGCAGCCGTTCAACCAATGCAACGAAGGCCAATACGATTCTTTGGAGTGCCAGTGTGGCGCTTTTCCTCCTGTGCTTCGTAGCAACTCCGCGCCTTGCCGCGCAAACGTCCTCGGCCGGCGTGGTTCTCGGCACCGTCACTGACGCGAGCAACGCAGTCGTCCCCGGCGTTGACGTCCAACTCACGAACCTGGCTACGGGCATCTCCGTCCACCAAACGACCGACGCCAAAGGCGAGTATGTTTTTCCCCAGGTCGCGCCCGGCGCTTATACGCTCACATTCAAAGCCGATCGTTTTCGCACCGCTACCCTCCAGAACGTCGCCGTCGAGGTGAACAAGAGTTTCACCGCCAACATGCAGATGCAGGTTGGTGAAGTCAGCCAAACGGTTGAGGTGCGTTCTACCACGCAGGCCGAATTGCAGACCACGGATGCTCAAGTTGGCGACGTCATGAGCGGCGACGAACTACAGCATATGCCCACTCTCACGCGCAGTGCTCTTGAGCTCCGCAACCTGCAGCCCGCCACCACACCGGGAAATTTTGATTCCGGTGGTACCGTCGCCGGTGCTCGCAGCGACCAGAACACAATCACCCTCGATGGCCTCGACATCTCCGATAGCATCGTTGGCGGCCAGGGCGTACGCGAAGGACAGCCTGCCAGTATCGAAAACGTCCAGGAATTTCGCACCGGTGTCACCAATGGCAACGTCGACTTCGGCCGCTCATCCGGCGGCGACACAACTCTCGTCAGCCGTTCCGGCTCCAACGCCTTCCACGGTGACGTGTACTGGTTTCATCAGAACTCCGCCTTCAATGCCAACACTTGGGACAACAACCGTGCGGGCACTCCTCGTCCCGAGCTAAGGGACAATCGCGGCGGCTTTAGCGTCGGTGGTCCCATAATCAAGAACCGCACCTTCTTTTTCGGCAATTACGAGATCCATCGCTTCCCGAATGTCGCGAATTTCGTCGACGTCGTGCCGACCCCGACTCTCGCAAGCGGAATCCTCACCTTTCCCGACGCTTCCGGAAATAATGTGGCCTACAATCTGGCAGGCACCACCGGCTGCGGCCCTGCCAACAGCTCGCCCTGCGACCCTCGCGGTTTGGGAATCAGCCCCACCGTAAAAGCTCTCTGGGCCTTGATGCCTGGAGGCAATGGTGCTGGCGGTGATGGACTCAATACGCTTGGTTACTCTGCTCAGGCTGCGACACCCACGAAGGATGACGACGTCAGTTTCCGCCTGGACCACAATTTCACCGACAAACTCCACTTCTTTGGCCGTTACTTCTACGACCGCAACCTCCTTCCGGCCAACCAATATGATATTCGCAACGGCAAACCCAACGAGGTCGGCCAGTTCCCGAATCGCCAGGATGGTGCCTATGGCGGCCTCGATTATCAGATTTCATCCAACATCACCAACAGCTTCCGTTTCGGGTGGACCCGTGAGCGCGCCGACGTGATCCAATTATCCGCCCTGGGTTCGGCCAACGAACTGGCTCTCAATGGCAGTCAGAGCGCAGTTTCTGGAATCGACGTCGCTCTTCAGCCATCGACCAACTTCCTGAGCGTCCCCATTGACAACAGCGAGCAGAATTCCCGCACTCAGCTTCTGAACAACACCACCAAGGAGATTGTGGACAATTTATTCTGGACTAAGGGAACACACACGGTCACCGCTGGCGGCGATATTCATCTGCTTCCCTTCCTCCTCTCTCACACGGACCACAATATCGCCACCACTTCGCCCGTAGCTCTGCTCGATTCCACGGGCGCAACCGGCACCATCGTGATTCCGTCCTCCGATCAGCCCCCGACTTGCTCCTCTTCGATAACCACGAACTGTCTCCTTCCCGGCGACGTTTCTCGCTGGAATTCTCTCTACGTGGGCGCTCTGGGTATCGTGAACAACGTGAACCTCGTCGGTGCGCGTGGTGGCAATCTTCAGGCCCTCCCGCTCCTCTCCAACATCAATAGCCAAACCACCGAAGGGGCTTACAATTTCTACGTGCAGGACAGTTGGCGCATGAGGCCATCCCTCACACTGACCTATGGCTTGGGTTACGGCTGGCAAACTCCTGCTCATGAAGTCAACGGCTTGCAATCTTTGCTCGCCAACAATGACAATGGCAACAGCATCATCACAGCCCAGACTTACATTAACGCCAAGGCTGTTGCGTCGACAGAGGGCAACGTTTTCAATCCCACCTTAAGCTTCCTCCCCATCCGTGATTCCGGCCGCAGTTCTCTTTACAATACGGACTGGAACGATTGGGCGCCGCGTATCTCCGCCGCGTGGAATCCGTCGTACGACAACGGCCTCCTTGGCCGTCTGGTCGGCCACGGCAAGACCGTGCTGCGCGGCGGGTTCGGTATCATCTACGACCGTACCAACATCGTCAGCAATGTCCTCTCGTCCTTGCTGGGCGTGGGTTTCAGCGATGTTTTCGAGTCGTCGCCTTTGTGTAACGCCTCCGGAACTCCGGGCGGCGGTTGCCCCGGCACTCCTGTCGGCGGCGTCAATCCCGCGGCGAATTCCTTCCGCGTAGGACAAGACGGAGCGATTCCTCTTCCCACCGTCACCGGACTTACTTCGCCGATCCTGCCTACCAGCTTTAATCTGTTCGCGAATCCGTCCGGAGGAGAACCTGTCGCCGTCGGCGTGGATCCCAACTACAGAATCGGGCGCAGCTATTCAATCGATTTCACGATCCAGCGCGAACTGCCCGTCAATTTCCTTTTGGAGACCGGATACATCGGTCGTCTCGGGCGCGATCTCCCCGCCGGCCTCGACCTTGCCGCCGCGCCATATTTCGTCAAGGACACCACAAGTGGCCAGACCTTCGCGCAGGCTTTCGACAACGTGGGCTGTGTCCTCCGTGGCAGCGCAGGCAAGCAAATCACTCCGCAGTTTACCTGCCCGGCAACCGTCCAGGATCAGCCGTTCTTTGAAAATCAGTTGCCCGGCTTGGGCGCGCTCGTTGGCGCTCCAAGCTCCACGCAAGGTCTCGCCGCGCTTGCCGGCGGCCAGCTTGCCGATGCCGACGCCTTTACCACGTTCCTGATCATGGATTCCTACCGTGATCTCATCGGCATGCCCAGTTACAACAGTCTTCAAATCTACGGCGCCGATTTGCTTGAGGTTGGCGAGGGTACTTCAAATTACAACGCGTGGTTCGTTACCTTGCATAAGCGTGCGTCGCACGGCCTGCAATTCGCCGTGAACTATACACTTTCCAAATCCTTGGACGAGCAGGGCCAGGTTGAAAACAATGCGGCGCGCTTCAGCACTCCATTTGATGAAAAGTTGCAATACGGCCCGTCCATCTTCGACCATCGCAGCGTGCTTAACGCTAGCTACGACTACGAGCTTCCTTTTGGCTCCGCCCAGCGCTTCAGCTTCCACAACGGTATCGCCAACAGATTCATCAGCGGCTGGTACGCCGCGGGTATCTTCACTGCCTCCAGCGGCGTCCCCGTGTATCCGACGCAAGGCGGGAATTATGGCAGCGACCTCACGGCTGGCGAGTCAGGAGCGGTCGCCCTGATTCGTACCGGTAACGTCAGCACCGGACGCCACACCGGAGTTGTCGGCTCCGGCGGTTTTGGAACTGCCGGTAATCCAGCACCGCCGACTTTTGGCTCGGGAATCAATATCTTCGCCGATCCCCAGACAGCCGCTGGTGATTTCCGCGTTCCCTTGTTCAGCGTGGACGGCCGCACCGGAGAAGGAAATCCGGTTTATGGATTTGGTAATTGGAATTTCGATATCGAGGTCGGCAAGGAGACGGCCATCGCCGAAGGCATCAAACTCGGATTTTCCGCTGACGCCTTCAACCTCTTCAACAACGTGCCCTTCGCCAACCCAAGCCTTGACCTGACAAATGCTGCTAGCTTTGGAGTGGTCACGGCCACAAACACTCCCACAAATCGCAATTCGTCCGCCCGCTACCTGCAGCTCGGGCTGAGGGTCAGCTTCTAGGATGCATCTTCGGGGTCACCGCGCGCCGTTCTCCGGCGCGCGGTGCATCCGGTGCCCCTTGGCCGGCGAAGGCCTGTTCCTCGCCGCTCGAGGAATCGTCTTGGGAATCGGTGGCGCACTCCCCTTCAATCGTGTTCTCGCGAGTCTGCTTTTTGAAATCAAACCCGCCGATCCGGAGACCTTTGCGGGTGTCGCCGTCGCAATTGCCGCCATTGCCCTCGCCGCCTCTCCATCCCCGCCCGCCGCGTCGTCGCGTTGACCCCGTGACTGCACTCCGTTACGAGTCATTTCCCCGCGATTCATTTTGACCTGTTGCTTTCCCAATGGAGCTGCATTATATTCCTGTTGGTAACCAAAACATCCAGCATTTCCGAAAGGGCCTATGAAAGAGAAAATGGATGTCCTGCAGGGCACTTTGGCCCTCATGATTCTCAAGACTCTCGATGTCCTCGGCCCTCTCCATGGCTACGGAATCGCCCGCCGCATCGAGCAAATCAGCGGCGACCTCCTCTCCGTCAATCAGGGCACTCTCTACCCGGTCTTGCTCAAACTCGAACAGGAAGGCTCCATCGCCTCGGAGTGGGGCGCTTCGGAAAACAATCGCCGCGCGCGCTTCTACCGTCTCACCCGCGACGGACGCAAGCAGCTACACGCCGAGACCCGTGACTGGAAGCAGACATCGGCCATCATTGCTCGCTTCTTTGCAGTCAAATCCGAGGACTTCTCGTGAGAATCGCGAAACGGTTTCTCGCGCGCCTTCGGAATTTGCTCACTCGCCATCAGGATGACCAGCGCCTGAAAGAAGAAATCGCCGAACACGTCACTCTGCAAACGTCGGAAAACCTCCGCGCAGGTTTAGCGCCCGCCGAAGCCCGCCGCCAGGCGCTCCTGAAATTCGGCGCCGTCGAATCGATCACCGAAGACTATCGCTCTGAACGCCGCTTCCTCTTCTTCGACACACTGCTTCAAGACGCTCGCTTCGCCCTTCGCGTGCTCGCCAAATCCCCCGGATTTACCGCCGTTGCCATCCTCACTTTGGCCCTCGGCATTGGCGCCAACACCGCGATTTTCTCAATGGCCTTTTCATTCCTCGTCCGACCGCTTTCAATTCCCAATTCCGATCGAGTGGTTGCGGTCTCGGCGGTCTCCCCTGCAAACTTTCTGGACCTGAAAAACCAAAGCAAATCATTTTCTGCACTCGCGGCTTACCGGCAGGAGGATGTCGATCTCACGGGCGGGAGGCTGCCCGAGCGCCTGTACGGCTCGCGCGTCTCTGCCGGCTTCTTTGCTGTCACAAACACGAATCCCCAACTGGGTCGTACGTTCCTGCCTGAAGAAGATGAACCTGGGCGCGGCCGAGTCGCCGTTCTCAGCTACGGCCTCTGGAAGCGGCGCTTCAGCGGGGATGCGAGCGTGCTCGGCAGGACGATGGACCTCAACGGACGGCGCTGCACCATTGTCGGAGTAATGCCCGGCGACTTCGACTTTCCGGCTCCCACGGATCTCTGGATGCCACTTGCGATGGATACGCAAGACCGGGCGGACCGAAAGAATGCCTCCCTGAATGTCGTCGGCCTGCTCAAGCCGCATATTTCGCTTGTCCGCGCGCGAGCGGAGATATTCGCGATCGGAACCAGGCTTTCCGCAGCCTATCCGCAACCAGACAAAGATCTCACCATTCGTGTCATCCCGATCGTCGATTCTGTTGAAGGCAGCATCACACGCGGCTACTCGATTTTGCTGCTGGTTGCGGTCGGAATCGTTCTGCTCATTGCATGTTCCAACATCGCGAACTTGCAGCTCGCTCGTTCCGTGGCCCGGCAACAGGAATTCGCTGTGCGCGCCGCGCTCGGAGCGAGCCGTTGGGCCATTGCCAGATTGCTGCTTGTTGAAAATGTCCTCATGGCCGTCCTCGGAGGTGTTGCAAGCCTTGGGGTGGCAAGCTGGTCCATGAGTTCGATTGGATCGAGCATGCCCGCCGACATTGCGCGGCTTATACCTGGTTGGTACGAGATTCGCCTGGACGGCCGAGCGCTCGTTTATACCCTGGCGATTGCCCTGGTGAGTGGCCTCCTCGCTGGATTGATGCCCGCGCTCGCAGTGTCCCGCAGCGCTCCGGGTGAATCGCTCAAGGAAGGCGGGCGCACGGGGCGGGGGCCCTCACGCCAGCGGTTTCGCAGCGCACTCGTTGTCGCGCAAATCGTTGTCGCTCTGGTGTTAATCGTCGCCGCCTCGCTGATCGTCAGTGGTTTTCGGCGCCTCGCGCAGGTGCAGGAACGCTACTCCCCGAAGCAGCTTCTCATCATGGCCGTGAACTTGCCCACTTCACGTTATGTGACCCCGGCAGACCGCGTGCGCTTTTACGACCAAGCACTCGGGAGGCTGCGCTCCATTCCCGGTGTGACGCATGCCGAAACCTTTTATACGATTCCCCTGAGCAACAACGGGACGCACTGGACGAACTTCGCGATCGAGGGCCGCGTTCCGCCGTCCTCACAACACCAATATCCGGGCGCGATCCTGCAGCAGATCAGTCCGGGCTACTTGCAGACGCTCAGTATCCCGCTCGTCGAGGGCCGTGCATTTGTCGAGGCCGACCGCGGCTCTTCGCGGCCAGTCGCTATCGTAAGCCAGAACCTGGCAGGTTCTTACTGGCCCGGCGCCAACCCAATCGGCCGCCACATCAGGGTCGGCGGGCCGGACTCCAGCCAGCCGTGGCTCACCGTGGTCGGCTTCACCGGCAACGTCCTGTATGACTGGACTGATCAAGTGCCGGAGCTTGCGATTTACATCCCCTACACGCAATCGCCACCCACCGAAACCCTCCTCGCCGTTCGCAGCAGCGGCCCCGCCGCCGATTTCGTCACACCTGCGCGCGGAGCCATCGCGGCCATTGATCCAGACTTGCCGGTGTTCGGTGTGATGCCGCTTTCGCAAGCCATCTACGAGTCGATCGTCGGGCTGTCCATTGTCGGCGACATGATGGCGGCCCTCGGCCTCCTCGCGCTCGTGATTGCTCTCGTTGGCGTCCACGGCGTGATGGCGTATTCGGTGGCCGAACGCACTCATGAATTTGGGCTGCGTATGGCGCTCGGAGCGCAACGGCGCGACGTTCTGTGGCTCGTTTCGCGACGCGGAGCGTCACTAACCGCTATCGCCATTGCCATCGGGTTCCCGCTCGCCATTGCGCTGGCGCGGCTGTTGCAGGGGCTGATTTTCGGTACAAGCCCGATGGACTTGGGTCTCTTCGTTGCAATCGCCGCGCTGACGATCGCGGTCATTGCAGCCTCTTGCTACATTCCCGCCCGCCGCGCCCTGAAGGTCGACCCCATCGTCGCCCTCCGCTACGAGTAGCCAGGGGTGCAATTCTCCCTTGTCCCTGCGACACCAGCGCGTTTTCATCCGCCTTGTCTTCGCTCCCGCCCTTCCCCTCAATCGTCGATAAGAATGGCCTGGCCCTGCCGCCCGATTTTGAGCCATTTTCTCGAGATTGGCCCGGTCGTCATCGAGCGGGTGGCCCTCCGGTCCGGGGATGAGCGCGGGCCGCAAATTTGCATTTTCCTTAAGGCATTCGCAACTTTCAAGAATCTGGGGCCCTCGAAACTCGTCAAAGAAAACGCCGTTTCTGAATGGCCTGGCCGATCCGGCCGATTTGACCCCGTTTGCCCGTGGGAAAAAAGATACTTTGGCCTGTATTAGCCCCAGGTGCCGGACCGGGAAACGTGTGCGCGATTACGAAGGCTCTCTAACCGGAAGGTGTGTGCTAGGAATGAGTTGCGTTTTTTTGGAAATGCTTTACGAAAACCTTGCCCGGGTCGCTATTTCCTTTCGCGCGCGATGGGCTATCTTGTTTGCCGGCGTGTGCCTCGCGGGAATTCACTTTGCTGCGCGCATCTTTCGCCGCCACCATGACTTCCACTCGATCGTCCATTTCGTCGATGGTCACTGCACAATTCGCGTCTGCGCAACTCCCAGCGCCGCTCGCGCATTCATTCTCAACAGACGCAACGAGTTCGTGCCGGTCTTTCTCGCCGAGAGAGTGGAGTTCGCAGATGTGTTCCAGCGCCGTGCGCAAGCCGGCCCACACTCGCGGATCCGAAGTCACTTCAATTCTCGTGCGCCGGATTTCAGTGTGCATGTTTTTCGACCACGTGAATCTCGCACGCCTCACGGCAGTCCGGACAGTAGTAGAGTCCGTCTTCACAAAGACGAATCGCGTGTTGCGATTGGCAGTAGCTGCAATATTTTTCGCACTCGCAGTAACGTTCTTCTTTGTCGCATTGCACGCAAACAACGGGACCTGGCATCGGATTTCTCCTCCGCTTGCGGCGACTCTCTCAGTGAATTTTAGGGCATCGCCCCGGCAGCGGCAAGCCACTTTCGGCCGATTGTTTCGCGAACAACAGAGATGGCGCCGAGCCGAATCCGGTTGCTCGCGGCCATTTCCTTAGCACGTCCGGACAGTCGATAGGAGAGACGCGCAGTACGGTCACTTGCGGCCAGGCCCATTGGAATAGATGGCGATGGGAGCGGAGGAAAGGCCACTGGAGCGGGCCGTGACGCGGATTTTGCCGACGCTTTGCGACTGCACAAGGAGCTGCGCCAAGCCGTTAAAACAGCGGCGAGCGACAAACGGCAGGAGAGAAGAGCTGCCTGCGCCTGACGCGGCAGCGAAAACGAGCGCGCCGTGGGAGTCGTAGAGCTCGGCAGGCGGCTTGTCGGGTTCGTGGCTTGCCGGATCGCCATTGCCGACGCCGATGATTTTTCCCGGGCCGTCGATTTCGAAAGTGATTTCGTTGTCTGCGACGGGCACGAGGCGATCCTGCGAATCGAGAACGGAAACGGTGATGACGGAAACATCTTGCGCGTCGGCCATGATTGATGCGCGGTCGGGAACGAGTTTAATTTGTGCAGGGGCGCCGGTGGTTTCGCGAGAATCTTCGGCGATTGTTTTCCCGTTCTTGTAGCCGCGCGCGAGCAACACGCCGGGCGCGTAGTGTAACGGCCATTCCAGATGGCCGCGCGGCGGCACCGGTTTTCTGCCCAGACTCTCCCCATTCAGAAATAATTCGACCGCATCGCAATTGCTGTACACCCACACGGCAATGGGCTGGCCTTCCCTGCCCTGCCAATTCCAGTGCGGAAATAAATGGAGAACGGTTTTGCCGCTCCATTGCGCCTGATAATAAAAATACGTGTCCTTTGGAAAACCGCACGTGTCCATCACGCCGAAATGTGAACTGATGCACGGCCACTTGTACGGCGTGGGCTCGCCGCGATAGTCGAAACCGGTCCAAACAAATGCGCCAGCAGCGAATGGCCGCACCGCGTAGTAATTCCACCAATCTTCGGCGAGCGAGCCCCAGTAAGGACGGTCCACGTCATACGCGGACATGTATCCGCGCGAGGGATCATCCGCGTAGATGCCTCTCGTGCTGAGCGTGCTGGCATCTTCGCTGCCGATGAGCGGTTTCTGCGGAAACGTGGCATGAAACTTGTCGATGTCGCCGAGATGAAAATAATTGCAGCCCTGCACGTCGACCATGGCGGACGCGCCTTCGCCCCAGCTGCCATTCATCGCAAGCGTCACGGGGCGAGTCTGGTCGAGGCCGCGAACCAGACGTTTCATCGTGTCCGCGATCTGCGCGCCGGTCTCCGTGCCCTGAAGATCCTCTTCATTGCCGAGCGACCAGAGAAAAATGCAGGGATGATTGCGGTCGCGGCGCACCATGCGTTCGAGCTGGCTGAGCGCTTCGGGACTCGAAGAAAACATGCGCGTCTCGTCCATAACGAGCATGCCGAGGCGGTCGCACGCGTCGAGGAGCGCGGGCGCAGGAGGATTGTGCGAAGTGCGATACGCGTTCACGCCCATTTCTTTCAGTTTTGCGATGCGAAAGTATTGCAGGCGATCCGGAAGAGCGGAGCCGACTCCGGCGTGGTCCTGATGATTGCACATGCCTTTGATTTCGACCCGCTGGCTGTTCAGAAAAAACCCGCGGTCGGGATCGAAATGAATCGCGCGAATGCCCACAATTGTTTCGCAGCTGTCAAATACTGGCGGAGCGATGAGTCGAGCGGCAGCGCCAGTGTCCGCGCCCCTGGTGCTTGATTCGATCGCGGTCACCAGGCGGTAGAGGTTTGGAGTTTCGAGCGACCAGAGCGAAGGATTGTCGACGCGAATACTCTGCGAAATGTTCTGGGTGGCCCATGAAGAAATGGAAGCAGGAGCGGAGACAACGGCGGCGATTGCCTTCCCTGCAGCGTCCTGGAGCGTTTGCGTGACACGATAGGATTCGGCTGAGCCGGCAGCGTTTTCCACTTCCGTGACGATAGAGAGCTGCGCAGAGGTGCCGGCAATTTGCGAGGTGACGTAAACACCTTCGCGCACGATGTGGAGCGGCAATGTTTTCGTCAGCCAAACGTGGCGGTAAATTCCCCCGCCTTCGTAGAACCAACCTTCATGTTCAGTGGCGTCGGCGCGAACGACGAGAACGTTGGAGTCGCCGTAGCGCAGAAAATCCGTCACGTCGAAATGAAAGGGCGCGTAGCCGCTGAGATTGCTGCCGAGATAAATTCCGTTGAGCACGACCATAGCGTTGCGAAAAACGCCATCGAACTCAAGAAAGTAACGCCGGAAAATGCTCGGCCGCGAAATTTCGAAAACGCGGCGATACCAGCCGATACTGGTATCCGGATACTTGCGGCCGACGGGCTTGTAACCGAACTGATAGAGATCGGGATCGTTGACGAAAGGAAGCGCGACGACGAAGTCGTGAGGGAGATCAACGGGCTGCCAATCGCTGTCGTTGAAATCACGTTGTGCGGGCGCGAAGAGTTCTCCGGTCTTTGCAAATGCGCCGCCGTCGCCTCCGCCGAAACCGAAATCTTTTGAAGGATCAGAAGCGTGTCCGAAGTGGAAGCGCCAATCGGAGTCGAACAGGATGCGTTCTCGCGGGGAGGGACTGTTCCCGCCCTCGGCAGAGGACGGGGCACCCGAAACGCGGTGCGCGGATTCTGACGCAAACGCGCGGGCCGCAGCAGGCCCAAGCGTGCCCAGCTTCAAAAGATCTCGCCGTGAGCAATGTTTCATGGAAACGCGCGGTATATTACCTGATTTCAATAGGAGGAACGAGCGAGGGATTCAATTCGGCACGACGCGCGTTTGATAAGCAAAGGTCAGGATGGATTCAACTTGAACAGGATCACCGTTATCCGACAAGGGTTTGAACTTCCAGTACATGAGTTGTTTCCGGGCGGCGTCTGTCATGTATGGATTGTCGGAATTCAATCCGTACGTTTCGCGGACGTTGCCCTGGCGGTCGACGCATACATAGATGCTCAAGGTGCCGATAGGCTTCCCATCTTGAATCGTGGGCCACTGGAGTGGTGGCGAATTCAGGGTAATTCCTCGCAGAGTTTGCTCATCGGCGAAAACCGTTCGCAACGGATCGGATGGCTGACCAATCAGGAAAGCGGACTTGTCGACGGAGCCTAGCTCGTCGAGCGCCACAATGTCCGCTTCGAGCGTTGTTCCTGGCTCGATTTCCTCCTGGATTTTGCGTGCAACGCGCTTCTTTGCGAAATTCTGGTAGCTGTCGTATTCAGCTTCATAGCCCGGCACACCAATGCTTTCGATCAGTCCATTCTCAAAGCAGTACCAGTCAACAACGGTGTTTTGCACGGGAGTGATGCCGACATGATATCCGAATCTACGGTACGTTGCGGGGCCCGTGGGTTCAGGATTGTCGTCCGACTTTGTCAGGTCTACTCCTTTCAGGCGAACGCCTGGTTCAAAAATCGCATTCACCAGCGTGTGCAGCCAAAGGGGGTAGTAGTCGCCGCTAATCTGCTCGCTAACCCTGTTAACATTCGTGATGAGGACCTCCTGGAACTTAGTGCTCTGGATGGTACGCCGCCACTCTCTCGGAGCCGCCCAGACCTCATCGATCTCTGCGTCATATTTGTGATTGTCTGGATTGGTCACCTCGAACACCCTGGCCTTCAAGCGGAATGGAGGGTTGCCCGATGAGGTGATTTCGGAGCGCGCAACGGCACGTCTTGGAAGATTCCGAAGAGAGTCTTGACGCGCGGCACAGCCGTCGACGATGGTCAGCAATGCGGCGCCGAGGATGACCGCTAAAAAGCGAAATCGCCGGTTGAACATCGCGGTGTGCCCGCGAGGATAATACTCGATCCGATGATCTTGTAAAAGGGACGCAGCGATTTGAAGGGTGCCGTTCAATCGGCGACGGTTTATTGACACACTCGCGAGCGCGTGCTAGGTTCAATTGTTTCGACGCAGCGCAAGAATATTTTGTGTGAGCAGCGCAAAACTTTTATACGCAGCGAGTCCTGAATAAGCGAGCCAAGTTTTCGTGAGTACTCCCGCAAACGCTGAACTGCAAAAGACATCCCTGAACGCGAAGCACCGGCGGATGGGCGCGAAGATGGTGGACTTCGGCGGCTGGGACATGCCGGTGGAGTACACGGGGATCCTTGCCGAGCACCTGGCGGTGCGGGCGCACGTGGGCCTGTTCGACGTCTCGCACATGGGCGAGATCGAGATTCGCGGCGAGCGGGCGCTGGAGCTGGTGCAGTACGTCACGTGCAACGATGCCTCGAAGCTGGCCGTGGGACAGGCGCACTATTCGGGCCTGATGACGGCGAAGGGGACGTTTGTCGACGACCTGCTGGTTCACAAGTTTTCGGACACGCACTACTTCTTGTGCGTGAACGCGAGCAACCAGGACAAGGACTACGGGCACATGGTGGAGCACAACAAATTCGGCGCGGAAGTCGAAAATGCTGGCGGGCGCTACGCGCAACTGGCGATTCAGGGGCCGCGCGCGCTGGAACTGCTGCAGAAATTCACGAGCGTACAGCTCGCGCCGATCCAATATTACTGGTTCACGAGCGGCGAAGTGGACGGAGTCGAGTGCATCATCGCGCGGACGGGATACACGGGCGAAGACGGATTCGAGATTTATTTTGCGCCGGAGTTCGCGGAGAAAATCTGGGACCACCTGATGGACGCGGGGCAGAGGCTGGGCGTGATGGCCTGCGGACTGGGCGCGCGAAACACGCTGCGGCTGGAAGCGGGCATGGCGCTTTACGGGCATGAGATTGACGACACGACGACTCCGTGGGAAGCGAATCTCGGGTGGATTTGCAAAGTCGGAAAAGGCGAATTTCTGGGCCGCGAGAAGCTACTCAAACAAAAGGGAATCGGCGTGGCGCGGACTCTCGCGGGATTCGAGATGGAGTCGAAGCTGATTGCGCGCGACGGCTACTCGGTGCTCGAAGGCGAGCGCGCGATTGGGACAGTGACGAGCGGCGGTCCGGCGCCGTTTTTGAAAAAGAATATTGGATTCGCATACGTGCCGCCGGAAGTGAACAAGCCGGGGACGAAGATTGGTGTCGCGGTGCGTTCGCAGATGGCGGCAGCGAAGATTGTCAGCGTGCCATTTTATAAAAGGCAGAAGTGAAGAGAAGTGGCCGGTGAAGGCAAAAGCAACCCAGCCTTTGCGGCTTCTTTCTTTGGACGGGCGCAAAGGATGGGCACCCGCAAGAGCCGAGGCGGAGCGCTTGAGACGTTAAGTGCTGATGGGAAAGGAGCGGAAGATGTATCCAGCGGATTTTCGATATTCGAAAGACCATGAATGGATTCAGGTGAGCGGCGGAGTTGGAACAATCGGCATCACGGACTACGCGCAGCATTCGCTCGGCGACGTGGTGTTCGTCGAGCTGCCGAAAACGGGCACGAAGGTGAAGGCCGGCGACACACTGGGGACGGTGGAATCGGTCAAGGCCGTGAGTGAAGTGTTCAGCCCGGTGAGCGGAGAGGTGACGGATGTGAATTCGGAGTTGTCGACGGCGCCGGAGAAAATCAATCAGGACCCGCACAAGTCGGCATGGCTGGTGAAAATCAAACTGGCGGACGAGGGTGAAGCCGCGAAACTAATGGATGCAAAAGCGTACACGGAATATGTTGCGGAGAAGGAGAAAGAGCAAACGGCCTGATGCGTTACCTTCCGAAAAGCCAATCCGAGCGCCGGGAAATGCTGGATGCCATCGGCGCGAAATCCATTGAAACGCTGTTCGAAACGATTCCCGCGAAATACAGGCTGCGCGAGCCGCTGAACTTGCCCGGGCCGCTCTCCGAAATGGAGATTATCGAGTATTTCAAGGCGCGGGCGGCGGAGAATTCGCGCGGATACACGTCGTTTTTGGGCGCGGGAATTTATCAGCACCTGAAAAGCGTGGTGACGGACGCGCTGGTGCAGCGCGGAGAATTTCTGACGTCGTACACGCCGTATCAGGCGGAGATCTCGCAGGGCACGCTGCAGGCGATCTTCGAATTTCAGACGCTGATGTCGCAACTGACGGGGCAGGATGTGGCGAACGCGTCGATGTATGACGGCTCGACGGCGCTGACGGAAGCAGTGCTGATGGCGGAGCGGCTGACGCGGCGGCATCGCGTGCTGCTGGCGGACACGGTGCATCCGGAATACCGGCAGGTTCTGGGGACGTACGCGAAACATCTGGGAATTGAAGTGGAGGAATTTGGCTTCGCGGCGAATGGCGCAGCCGATGTGAATGCGATCCGCGAGGAAACGTTGAAGGAAGCCGCAGCGGTGGTCGTGCAGTCGCCAAACTTTTTCGGCGTCCTCGAAACGCTCGGGCCGATTGCGGAGCGGGCGCACGCGGCGGGCGCGTTGCTGATCGATTGCGTGACCGAGCCAGTCGCGCTGGGAGCTGTGAAGGCGCCGGAAGAAGCGGACATTGTGGCGCTGGAAGCGCAGAGCTTCGGCGTGCCGCCGAGTTACGGCGGGCCGTTCGTCGGCGTGATTGCGACGCGCGAGAAATTCGTGCGGCAACTGCCGGGGCGTTTGGCGGGTGAGGCGCTCGACGGCCAAGGACGGCGCGGATTCTGCCTGACGCTGGCGACGCGCGAGCAGCACATCCGGCGCGAGAAGGCGACGTCGAACATTTGCACGAATGAAGCGCTGTACGCGCTGGTGGTGACGATTCATTTGTGCCTGCTGGGCAAAGAAGGGCTGCGGGAACTGGCTGCGCAGAATCTGGCGAAGGCGCGGTTCGCGCAGGAGGAGTTGAAGCGCGTTCCGGGCGTGACGATTCCCTTCTCCGGCACGACGTTCAATGAATTTGTGGCCGAGTTTCCACGGCCGGTGCGGGAAATCAACGAGAAGCTGCTGGCGCAGAGAATTGTCGGGCCGCTGGCGCTCGGGAAATATTTTCCTGGTCAGGAGCGGCGCGGATTGGTGTGTGTGACGGAGACGATGCCGCGCGCGGAGATTGAGCGGTTCGCGGCAGCGGTGCGGAGAATTGCCGCGCATTAAGATTTCACGGGAGATTTGAGCTTGAACGAGAAAGACGCGATCTTGGAAATGGAAGCGACGGGCATCAAGAAAGCCGGACGGCACGTCAGCCAGAACGAAGGGCTGATCTTCGAGAAATCGGTGCGCGGCAAGCGCGGGATCGAGTTGCCGCCGCTGGACGTGCCCGCGGTCGACCCGAAGAAAACTCTCGGGGCAGAGTTTGCGCGCGACGGCGTCGACGGCTTTCCGGAAGTGAGCGAGATTGAAGTGATCCGGCATTTCACGCGGCTCTCGACGTGGAACTACGCGATTGATTTGGGGATGTATCCGCTGGGTTCATGCACGATGAAATACAATCCGCGCGTGAATGAGTTTGTGGCGCGGCTGGAAGGGTTGGCGACCGAGCATCCGCTGCAACCGGACGAAGTGTCGCAGGGATGCTTGCGGATCATTCACGATTTGCAGAGGTGCCTGCTCGAAATCACCGGAATGGAAGCGGCTTCGCTGGAACCAGTGGCAGGCGCGCAGGGCGAATTGACGGGCTTGCTGCTGATTCGCGCGTACCTAGAAAGCCAAGGCAATCCGCGAAAAAAAGTGCTGATTCCGGATTCGGCGCACGGAACGAATCCGGCGTCGGTGGTGATCGCAGGCTACGAAGTGCAAAACATCAAGTCGAATGAGCGCGGGCAGATCGACATCGCGCACTTCCGTGAATTTGTGAGCGACGAAGTAGCAGCACTGATGATCACGAATCCGTCGACGCTCGGCGTGTACGAGGAAAATATCGCGGAGATTGCGGAGATCCTGCACGCGCGCGGCGCGCTGCTTTACATGGACGGCGCGAACATGAACGCGCTGGCGGGCGTGACGCGGCCGGGGGACTTCGGCGTTGACGTGATGCATTTGAATTTGCACAAGACGTTCTCGACGCCGCACGGTGGCGGAGGGCCGGGCGCGGGTCCGGTCACGATGAAGAAAATCCTGGAGCCATTTTTGCCTCTGCCGGTGGTGAAGGAAATGAACGGCAAATTCGCGCTCGACTACGACCGGCCGAAATCGATTGGCCGCGTGCGCGCGTATTGCGGGAATTTTGGCGTACTGCTCCGCGCGCTGGCATACACGCTGGCGTACGGGCCGGGAATTCGGCAAGCGACGGAAGATGCGGTGCTGAATGCGAATTACATCCGCAAACACTTAGAGGATTTGTACGATTTGCCGTACAACCTGCCGTCGATGCATGAAGTGGTGTTCAGCGACGCGCGGCAGAGAAAACACGGCGTGAACACGATGGACATCGCAAAGCGGCTGATCGATTACGGATTCCATCCGTACACCACGGCGTTTCCGCTGATCGTGCCGGGCGCGCTGATGATCGAACCGACGGAATCGGAGTCGAAAGAAGAGTGCGATTTGTTTATCGACGCAATGCGTTCGATTGCGGCAGAGGCGGAAGCGAACCCGGAAGTCGTGAAGACCGCGCCGCACGCGACGCGTGTGGGACGACTGGACGAGGTTGCCGCCGCGCGAAAGCCGATTCTGCGATGGAGGCCGCATCAGAATCAGGACGCGCAGCGCGCCGCGGCAAGGCCGGACGACCACAATCCCGTCGTACCCACGGCGTAGAGTCCGTTGCTGCCCCGCGCTGTTCTTGCGAAATGATCCCAGCAGCGCTGGCGCTACCCCGTAGCACAGACCCGGGGCCAAAAGCTGAATCACGGCAACGGCGTGGAATGTCTGGAAACGCGGGCGCTGCGCCACATCAACCAACCCAATGGATCCAATAACAACCGGTCCCAGAATCGAACCCCAGCGACTCCCGGTTCCGGCCATGGTCCCTCCGCGTCGATTTGCTAGTTCGTCTGCGGAAACCATGCCGGGAAGCCGGCAATATCAAGACAGCAAATCGAGATATACTTCCGACTCAATCAGCCCGGCGACGTCGATCGATCGCGCACCGAGCGCTGGGACGGCTGGCCGCAAAGGAATGCTGATGAGTCCGGAAGAAGCGTCGGTGCTCGCGAACCATTTGCTTGCAAGGATGCAGCGCGAGTCGGAGATCACTGCAAAAGTGATTGCGGCCCTGCCTCCGGATAAAACGAGCTACCGGATCCATCCCCAGGCGCGCACCGCGCTGGAGCTCGCCTGGCACATGACGTCGATGGAGATGTGGTTTCTGGACTCTATTTTTCAGGGCGAGTTTTACGCAAGCGCGAGCAGCGCAATTCCGGACGAAATCAACAGCGGGGCGGACGCCGCGGCCTGGTACACGCAGCAGTTCGAGACGAATTTCAAGAAGGCGTCGAAGCTGAGCGGAGAGTATCTGGCGCAGCCGATGTCTTTCCTGCGGAAGTTCGATTATCCCGGCGTGATGTACTTGCAGATGGCGCTCTCGCACACGGTGCACCATCGCGGGCAGTTTGCAGCGTATCTTCGCGCGATGGGCGCGAGCGTGCCGGCGATCTACGGCGGAAGCCTGGACGAACCCTCCGAGTAGAAACGCGCAAGGCACTTCCCTCAGGAAACGCCATTACTGCGAAAACTTGACAGAGTGGACGATCGCGCGGAAGGCGCTGCCGTAGGCGTCGTATTCTTTTTGCGGGACGATGCAAAGGACATAGAACAGGCCGTCGGGCCGGAGCGTGGTCACCAGCCAATCGGCTTCGCGGCCGCCGGCGGGAGAGTTGCTCTGAAGATAGGTGGAAAGCGCCGACGAGCCGCCGAGATTCTCGCCGTTGCTCCGGCGCATGAACTTCATATGCGGATTTGAACGCTTGAGACTGGCGATCCACTGGTCGGTGGCTTCATCAAGCGAGGGAGCGCGGCCGTTGACCGGCTGCGCCGCGAACGTGCTCAGGATTACGCCGTAAGCGACGCCAGAATCGCCTCGCGTCGGCTGAACCGTGCCGCCCGGCGGGGAAAGAAAAACGCCGCCGTTTGATTGGACTTGCGGCTGCCAATTATCCGGGTAGACGACGGTGAACTGTTTTCCCGAATACGTCAGATAGGTCGCCGAGGGAGATTCGGGTGCGCCGGTCGCGGCTGCTCCGGGCGGGCCTTGCGGCGCAGGCGGAAGCGACTTCACGTAAGCCTTAATGCTGTCGAATTCCGTGGTGTCCTGAGTTGCGTTCGGCAGCGGGCCGCCGAGGCGATCCACTTCTTCATCGATGCGCTGAATGCGATTGGCGGGATTGGGGTGGTCGCTGAAAAACTGCGGCGGCTGGGCGCTGCTGTCGAGCTTCTTGAAAAAATCTCCCATGGCTTCCGGGTCGTAGCCGGCGTCGTGAAGGATTTGCGTGCCGAGAATATCGGCCTGGCTTTCGTCGGTGCGCGACATTTTGAGGAACACAAGAGGCACGGCGGCGCTGCTGAAAAGCTGGGTGATGAGCGAGGCCGCCAGATTCCCGCCGACGAATGCGCCGACGATTCCGAGAGCGACTCGCGCGCCTGCGGATTTCGTGGCTTGCGCCGTTCCGTGACGCAGAACGACGTGCGCGGTTTCGTGAGCCATCACGCCGGCGAGCTGCGCTTCGTTGTCGGCGTTTTCGATGACCCCGCGATTGATGTAAATGAAGCCGCCGGGGAGCGCGAAGGCGTTGATCTGCGCAGTGTTGACCGAACGGTATTTATAGGGATAGGGGTAAGTGCCTTTGGGGAGGTGCGCGACGAGGCGCATGCCGACTTGCTGCAGGTAACCGTCCACGCGCTTGTCGTTGAGCAAAGGATACTGGCGCGGGACGGCAGCAGCGGCGCGTTCGCCGATTTCGACATCCTGCTGCGGAGAGAAAATGTTGAATGCCGGGCGAATGACGGTGCGATCGTCGGAGAGCGCAGCGGTGGAGAACGCCAAGAGGAGCATGATCGCAAACAACGCGCGCGACCGTACGAACCACGCGCGGGTCTTTTGGTGCGGCGAGCGATGAAATCCTGCCGGCACGACGCGCCCTCCGGCATACATCTTAAGGCATAATCGCGGGATGCTGGTGACGGACATCGACCACGTGCAACTGGCTGCGCCGCCAGGATGCGAAGTCGCAGCGCGCGAGTTTTTTGGCGGGCTGCTTGGGCTCGAGGAGATTGAGAAACCGGCGGCGCTGCGCTTGCGAGGCGGATCCTGGTTCAAGGTGGGAGCGAAGCAGCTTCACGTCGGCGTGGACAGGGCGTTTCGTGCGGCGACGAAAGCGCATGTGGCGTTTGCGGCGCGCGATATCGATGAGGTGTGGAACGCGTTGAAAAAAGCGGGCGTGGAGTGCGTTTGGGACGAAGCGCTCGGCGGAGTGCGGCGTTTCTACGCGAAAGATCCGTGGGGCAACCGGCTGGAGTTTACCGAGCCGACTTCGTCAACTTGAAAAAGCGCTGCGAGGTGACCCAGCACCACCCACTGGATCACCCGCGCGCAGTACAGCAAGCTGGGCCTAGATGCGGTTCCTGCGAGTTGTGCGGACCTTGCCCTCTTCTGACGGCAAAGCCTGGTGCGCCGCGGGCCGCAGCGAGCGCGTGGCATATGAGTGCGCTTCGGCTGCGGCGACGGCGGGAGTCGCGGGAATTTCGCGGCCGTGACCGTCCTCGTCGGCTGCAGCAGCGGCGGCCAAGCCCGGATGCGCGGGTTCGACCGTCACGAGCGCGCCTTCGGCTTCCTTCCAGAAAACGAGGCAGGAAGCAGCGCCGTCCCAATCGACCGAAAGCACGTCCCCCAAGCGGATTTGATCGGTCGCGAGAAGGCTTGCGAGCGGATAGACGAGATGGCGCTCGATGGCCCGTTTCAAGTGGCGCGCGCCATACTTCATGTCCGTACCTTCCTTCAGAAGGAATTCACGAGCGGGCTGCGTGACGCGGAAAAGGAATTTGCCTTTCGCCGTTTCGAGCACACGCTGCTGAACCATGCCGAGTTCGATGTCGAGGATCTGTTCGAGTTGAGGCTCGCGCAGAGGATGAAACACGACGACCTTGTCGAGCCGGTTCATGAATTCGGGAGAGAATTTGCGCTTTGCGGCTTCGGCGGCGGTACGCTCGATTTTTTGTTCCAGGCGCGCAGGCGAGTCGACAGCGGCCGGGACGGGCGCGAACCCCAACTTGCCAGTCATCAGCTCGGTGATTTCCGAGCCGCCGAGATTCGACGTCAGGAAAATCATGGTTTGCGACAGATCCACGCGGCGATTGTCGCCGAGGGTCAGCGTAGCTTTGTCGAGCATGCCGAGCAGCAATTGCCAGAGCGCGTCGGATGCTTTTTCGATTTCGTCGAAGAGCAGGAATGACAGCTTGACCTTTTCGGTATGAAATTGCGCGAGCGCCTCCTGAGTAATGAGCGGATGCGTTTCGCGGTGCCCCAGGTAACCCGGGGGAGAGCCAATGAGCTTAGCGATCTCGTGGGAGTGCTGAAATTCAGCGCAGTCAACTTTGATGACGGCGCGCGGATCACCGAAAATGACTTCGGCGGTCGCTTCGACGACGCGCGTCTTGCCGGCGCCGGTCGGTCCGAGGAAAAGCAAATTGCCGACGGGACGGCCCGGAGAATTCAGGCCTGCACGAAAGACCTGATAAAGATCGACGACGGCCTGAACGGCCTCTTCCTGCCCCACAATTTTCCGGCGCAGCGCGGTTTCAAAATCGCGCGATTCCCGGCTGCGCTGTGTCGGGTCTAAATGTTGTGCCTGCGTCATGGCCTTACTCCCCCCTTACCGGTACGTCCGGCTGCCTTCCAATGCGCGTGGTTTCACGCGCTCGAACTGCTCCAGTTTGATATCCACCGTGGAACGTAGGAGTCTGAGCTGGGTAACGAGCTCCTGC
This sequence comes from Candidatus Acidiferrales bacterium, assembly GCA_035945715.1. Taxonomy (GTDB): domain Bacteria; phylum Acidobacteriota; class Terriglobia; order Acidiferrales; family UBA7541; genus DAHUXN01. The sequence continues at coordinate 115,556 of DASYZX010000040.1, read as the reverse complement.
CCGGAACCGGAACGATCCGGCAGCAGCAAAAGCGGCGGTGAGAGATCCGCTAGATCCAAATTGATGAGCCGCAGAGAATTCAGCAGCTGCTTGACGTAAGGCGAGCGAGGGTCGAACAGTTCCACCCGGCTGTTCACATCTTCCCTGAGGCGAGACCAATCGAGATCGAGCAAGGGGTGGTTGCGAGTCACTTCGCGCACGACGTCGTCGGTGATACGGGGCCGTTCGCCGAGTTTGGCGAGGTACAGCTGTTCCACTCTGCCGCGGCGGCGCACGTTGTGCACCAGATAGTACGAATTGCCTTTGCGCCGAACGAAAGCCACGATCGCGCCCCCCTAAGAGCCCATCGCGTTCGCGTAGTGTAAATGCCAGGCACTACGCTGTCAATGATATGATGCCCGCTTCGTGCGCGGGTTGCCTCGTATCAGTAATTAGTACTCCGACGGCTGGCCAGAAGGGCAGGAATGCAATTCGCGGAAGAAAACAGACGCGGCTGTGCAGCGCGGACTTCATCTTTCCGAGCGCCTCCAGTTAATTAGATGAAAAATGGCGGCGAAATGTTCCATGGTGGTACATGCGAGTCGAAAAAAATGACGATTTGCAGCAGGAAAAAAGTAAACACAGCGAGTAATTTTGAAGGACTGGTTCGCATCCAGTCTTCGACGGATGGCCAGCGGGCAGGGGGGGTTAGCGGATGAACAAGAGACGCAAGGGGAGCTGGGATTGGATCTACCGCGAAGTAAAGCGCATTCCGCGCGGGCACGTGGTCACCTACGGGCAGCTGGCGCGCTTTCTGCGCGTGCCCGGCGGCGCGCGAACGGTGGGCTTCGCAATGGCAGGGTGCCCGCCGGGACAAGGGATTCCGTGGCATCGAGTCGTCGGCGCGGGCGGAAGGCTTCTGCCCCGCGAACCCTACGCCAGCAAGCAGCGGATGCTTCTTGAAACCGAGGGGACGACATTCGCGGGGATGAAGGTCGACCTCTCCGCGCACGAATGGAAGATGGGCAAGAGCAAAGCCGGCCAACCGAAGAAGTCCGCGAAGCGGAGCCGAGCCCAGGGCAGATTCGCGAAGCGGAAGCGGGTGTGATAAAAAGTAGTGCGGTCGAATCAATCGAACAATGAGCGAACCGGTCGTCAAAGCCGAAGGGCTGTACAAGAACTACGATTCCGTCGAAGCGCTGCGGGGTGTCAGCTTCGAAGTCCACGAAGGCGAGCTATTTGGGCTGCTCGGGCCCAATGGCGCAGGCAAGACCACGACAGTTGAAATCCTCGAAGGCCTGCGCACACCGGACCGAGGAATCGCGCGCGTGTGCGGCCTCGATCCGCAGCGCGAGCCGGTCGAAATGAAAAACATCGCGGGCGCGTCGCTGCAGTCCACTTCCCTGCCCGACAAAATGCGCGTGGGCGAGACGCTCGAAATGTTTGCCCGCTTCTACAGAAACCCGCGCGACACCAGAGAGTTGCTCGAGCGTTTCCAGTTGGAAGAGAAGCGCGACGCCTTCTATCAGCATCTTTCCGGCGGGCAAAAACAGCGGCTCGCCTTGGCGCTGGCACTGGTGAACAATCCACGCGTGATTTTTCTGGATGAGCCGACCGCAGGACTCGACCCGCAGGTGCGCCGGGAGATTTACGACACTCTCGAAGAGCTGAAACAAGAGAAGAAGACCATTCTCCTGACGACCCACTACATCGAAGAGGCGGAAAGGCTTTGCGACCGGGTGGCGATCGTGGATTACGGAAAAGTGATGGCGCTGGGGACGCCGCGCGAACTGAAGCAGCGGTCGGCGGGAACCACGCGGATCGAAGTGCGGCTCAGTCAGGCGCCCGTTGATGGCGCGCTGAGCCGGCTGGAAGGCGTCGCGGAATGGCGCAAGCAGGACGACGTCTATGCGCTGCGATCAACGGCGCCGACGAAAACGATTGTCGCGCTGGTGAAGTATCTGGAAACGGAAGGCGTTGAACTGCAAGGGCTCGAAATGCAGTCCCCATCGCTCGAGGATGTGTTCCTTGAGCTTACCGGCAGGCGTTTGCGCGAATAGCGCCCCGTCGGATTACGTGAAAAGGTAGAGAAAACCGTAGGCCAGGGACACGCCGATCACCGAGCCCGCCAGAACGTCGCTGAGGAAGTGCATCCCCAGAATGATCCGCGAAGCGGCGATGCTTACAGCGACGAACAGCAGTGCCATCTGAAAACCCGGGTAAAAAGATCCGAGAGTGAGGGCAATGGCGAAGGCCGTGATGGTGTGGCCAGATGGGAAGGAGAACTGGTCCGGCGGCAAAATCGAAGCCCAACAATGAGGCTCCAGATCGCAGGGGCGCTTGCGATGGCTCACGCGCTTGAGCAGCAAGAAAACCAGAATGCCCGAGAGCACCGCCAGTCCCGCCGAACCGATGGCCGCGAAACGCGGCTGCCCTCCCCAAATCAAGACAGCGATACCGGCCGCATACCACAGCCACCCATCGCCCAGGCGCGTTGCCACAACCATGAACGTACGGAACCATCGCGGCGCGAGCCAATGGTTGACGCGGCGCATCACGCGATAATCGCTCGACTGAATCTGGTTCCAGACCGCGCGCGCTACGGTCACATGGCCCCTTCTGCCGCCGACTGTGGAACGCGCAGCCAACATTCGCGGTTGCCCTGCGGCTGGGCCAACATTCTCTCCGCCCAGAAATCACCAAATTTGCGCTCGCTGCGATAGTTCAGGAATGTCGCCACTGGAACCAGCGAGGCGAGCGGCAGCAGCAGCAAGGTCCAAGGCGCGTCGCCCATCATGCTCGCGCCGATCATCAGGACGTCGCGCGTAAGCTTCAGATAGTTTCCAGAATCCCCCGCCACGCGCCCTTGGCCCGAGCGCAGACCGGCAAAGAACTCCTCTTTGGTGCGCGCTCCGGGCACTTCCGTGTAAGCGGTTGCCAGAGATGCCGATGCGTGAGCGTCGCTGCCGCCAATCTCGACTTTTCGCCATTGCCGGGCCAGCCGTTGCGAGTCATCATTTTGACGGGCCAGCATCTGACCATTCCGCGACTCGACCGCCGGAAAATAATCCCGAAACCAGGCATAATCATCGGCTTCCCGCTTTCCCGTGAGGCAAGAGAACACGTGGTTGACGCTGAAAAACAGATGGTTCTCGGTCAAATACATCAGTAGAGCGACAAGATCGCTGCGCCTTCTCTGAAGCTGCACGTGCTGGCGCTCGGTGATGTCATAGACGCCAACGTGAACTTCAGAGCCGCTGGGCATCCGGCAGGTCAGCTCCTCGCTGAGAAAGAAATTGTTGTATCCGCGCAGCTTCTCGGCGCCGTCGATGGAGTCGTGGTCGGTCAGCGTGACGAGGTCCATGCCGCGCCGCCGAAGGGTCGAATAGACGACTTCCGGCTCACTGTAGCTCTCCCGGCAAATCTTGCTCAGGAAAGGAGTGGTGCAGGGGCCGGAGAATTTTGTGTGAACGTGCATGTCGCAGTTCATGTGGAAAAGCTTAGGAAAACAGTGTTACGAGAGGGTGACAAATACACTAAACTTCTGAAACAACACGATTTGTCACTTTGAGCATCGTAACCAAAAATTCATCGAATTGTAGCCTGATGCGGTATTTGCTTTGCCAGGATTCGCCGCAGATGAAGCGAATCGAGTTCGTCTTCTTCGATGCGGGCGGAGGCCATCGCAGCGCGGCAACGGCGCTTAGCTTGGCCATTCAGGAAAAGCGCCTCCCCTGGCAAATCGAGATGATGAATTTGCAGGAGATACTCGACGAGCTTGACGTCCTCCGGAAATATGCGCGGATCCGGATCCAGGATTTCTACAATCGAATGCTGAAGTCCGGCTGGACGCTGGGAAGCGCCGAACTGATGCGGCTGTTGCAAGCGTTCATCCGGCTGTATCACAGGCCCATTGTGCGGCGGCTGGAGAATCACTGGCGCGAGAGCGCGCCGGAGATGGTGGTGTCTGTCATCCCGCATTTCAACCGCGAACTGTGGGAGAGTTATCGCAACGTATTCCCCGACCGGCCATTCGTCACGATTCTCACGGACATTGCGGATTACCCGCCGCATTTCTGGATCGAGCGCCAGCAGCAGTACTTTGTCTGCGGGTCTGAACGTGCAATGGGCCAGGCGCGTGCGCTAGGCCACTCAGCAGAATATGTTTTTCACGCTTCCGGAATGATTCTGCATCCGCGGTTCTATGCGCCTCAGCCTGCGGATCGAGGGTCTGAACGTGTGCGCCTGGGGCTGATGCCCGAGGTGCCAACCGGACTTGTGCTCTTTGGCGGCCAGGGCAACCAAGTAATGCTCGAAATCGCCGAACGCCTCGACGAAAGCAGACTGGAACTTCAGTTGATTTTCATTTGCGGAAAAAATCAGCCGCTTGCCAAGGAGCTGCGAGAGAGGAAGTGGCGGGTGCGCTCCCGGGTGGAGGGATTCACGCTGGAGATTCCCTATTACATGCACGTTTCCGACTTTTTCATCGGCAAGCCGGGGCCGGGCAGCCTCTCCGAAGCGCTGGCGAAGCAATTGCCTGTAATCACCGAATGCAATGCTTGGACACTGCCGCAGGAGCGGTACAACGTGCAGTGGATCACGGAACAGAATGTGGGACTGTCCTTGAAGAGTTTTCGCGAAATCGTTCCGGCGGTCGAGCAACTGCTGGAGCCTCGCGCATTCGCTGAGTACCGGCGGAACGCCGGATTGCATCCCAATCGAGCAATCTTTGAAATCCCGCGATTCCTCGAAGAGATTTTTCACCGGCACGAAGCTCTGCGCGAACCGGTGACAGCCGCATCGCAGACCGGATAATAACACCGCCTCCGACGACGGACTTAGCGCCAGCCCTGCGCGGGAAAATTCTGGTGGTGACCATCAAGCTTTTTGTTTAGCAACAAACTGTTCGTCGGTTGATCACCTCAGTAACTTGCCGGCGAGCCAGTAATCGACACTGAACTTTCCCGGACCAGAGCAGCTCAGCCAGATAAAGAAGAGCACGTACAGGACTTCCGGAAGGTAGAGGAAATCATCGAGCCAGTTGAAAGGGGAACGTCGTTTAGGGATGACGGAAGCTTGTTGGTCAGGATGGCGACAAGCATGTCGACCAACAAAGCCACGCATGCCGCGCTTGAAAGCAACCCCACGATCAGCAAGGAACCGCCAACGAACTCGACACCCGACACGAAGTAAGTCATCAGTCGCGGAAGCGGGACTTTGGCCTTAACGAGCGTTTCGTACATGGTTTGCGTGCTGCGGGCGAGAAACAATTTGTTGGCTCCGGAGATGGCGAAGAACAGCCCAAGCGAAATGCGCACCAGAAGGAGGGCATATTGTTCCAAACCACTGTTACCCAGCAGCGCAAACTCGACCAACCGTTTCCAATCCATCTCTTGTCCCTCCATCGGAGCCGGTGCTTGGACGATACCCCATACCGCTCGACTTCTCCGATAACGGTTGACGGTTTAGTCGGGGAGTTACGCAGTGCGAATCGGCGCCGGCGGTACGACGGTCTCAACAAGTCCTGTCGCCACATCGCAGACGAGGCCTGATATAAGCCAAGCGGCCGGTAATGCGGGAATGGTTCGGAGAGCGGCAACGTCGACAACAACCGCCGCCCGAGGATCGGTGACCGCTTTTGTCTTGAGATCGCCTTCCTGTATTTGGAAATAATGCGCCAGCTTAGCGGAGTCGGCGGCGAGGCGGGTCATGCCGCAATCGGTGTGCTGAAGCACCATGAGGTGAAACTCACCACCGCCTCCCGGAATCTCTCCGACAATTTCTCCGATTCGCCCGAGCAAGCCTAACTGCTCCAACAATCCGGGAGTGACTCGGCCGCCGATATTGCGCAAGACGACGGCCTCGCCCGGTTTGAGCCCCAGGACATGAGCAGGATCGGCACGCATGTCGGCGCAGCCGATGATGACCGCTTTTACGTTGGGCATGGCGTGCGCGAGCGACGGCATGAGCCCGCCCGCGGCAGACTGTTGAGCCGCAAATTCTCTGTTGCGTTTTAACAAGAGATCGAGATTGTTCATGCTGATCCTCCGTAAGATTTTTTTACCGCAAGGACTCTAAGGTCTGCCAGGCTTCGCTGCAATTGAATCGAGTTCGTAACGCACGTTCAAATTCTGACGGGTCGGCTTAGCGACAACTTCGTACGGAGATCACTCTTCCGGCCAGGGCATTAAAGAGCGTTGATCTCTGTCTTCGGCAATTGTGCAGCCGCCGCCAACGGCGGCGTTAGAGAACTCCCCCTCTTCGGGACTATGTGTCCATCCGTTCGACCCATTGAGCGCGCCATGCGGGAGCCGCGAATGGACCGGCAAAATACTGTGTTTCCCGCGCAACCTTGTCGTTCTGGAACTCCATGATGCTCACGGTGTAGGACGGCTTGCCGTCATACGTCAGGATGAATTCGGTGACCCAAAGATCGCCGCCGCCGATGATTCGCCGCACCGCAAACCGCTTTTTGCTCGGCTGGCTGGCGCGCTGGTTCTGTATGTTGCGCCGGCCGCGAGTTCGCTCGCCTGACTGCGGGTATTCCAGCACCGCGTCCTCCTGATAGATGCGGTGCTCCGTTTCAAAATCGCTGGCATCGGACGCCGCCCAATGCTCTTCCAGTGCCGCGCGGATCTCCGGATCTCGCGCCCCAGAATACTGCTCGTTCTCTTGTGGGTCGTCCATCTTGAACCTCAATTTGACAAGAAGCTGAACGCTTAGTCAAATCGCGCCATACCCGTGCGCGCGATGATTTGACATCGCGCCGCGACCTGTGAAATCTTGCTTGTTCGCTTCGTCGCGACCTGCCCGTGAGGGAAATGCACCTGTGACGAACCACACCTGGACATTGACAACGATGCGCATCCGCCTGGCGCTGCGGAGCCGCACGTTCCTTTTCTTCAGCCTCGCGATGCCCCTCGGATTTCTGTTCGGATACGTGATTTTCTTTGGACGCGGCAATCCCGAAGCGATGCCTTACCTGCTTGGCGCCATCCTCGCGCTTACCGTCATGGGAAGTTTTTGGGGCCTGAGCATGCAACTGGTGATGTTCCGCGAGCAGGGAATTCTGCGGCGTTTCCGCCTGGCGCCCATCGGACCGGGCGCCATGCTCGGTTCCAGCATCCTTTCGAATTACTTCCTCGTGTTGCCGACAGTGGTGATCGAATTTCTGGTCTGCCGGTACTTTTTCGGAATGAAGACCTGGGGGAATTTGCCCGCGGTCTTCTTGCTCGTGTCCATTGGCGCGGCGACGTTTTCGGCGCTGGGCCTGATCGTGGCCAGCGTGACGAACGACATGCAGGAAACCACGGTGATCAACAACATTGTGTGGTCGCTGTTCCTGTTTCTTTCCGGCGTCACCATACCGCTCGCGTTCATGCCCGGCTGGGTGCAAAAGGTTACCTTGTTTCTGCCGGCGACGTATCTCGCGACCGGCCTTGAAGGGGCGATGCGCCATTCGGCGGGATTCAGCCAACTGCTTGAAGACGCAATCGCCCTGCTCGTCAGCCTCGTGCTGGCCTTCGAAATGTCGCGCCGGCTTTTCCGCTGGGAGCCGGACGAGAAAATTCGCGGCAAGGCCAAGCTTTGGGCTATCGCGGCGCTGATTCCCTTTCTACTCCTCGGCGCATGGGAACTGAGTCACGGCCGTATGCTGCGTCAGATCAACCACGATTTTCAGATGATGAACGAACGCGTTCCCCCGGAGGCTATCGCCGCGCCGACGCGCCCGCCCGTTCACAAGTAAAACAGCGCGTCCTGAGCCGCTATTTCGCAACATCTGTCTTCTGCGCAAAAGTAATCACGTGGCCTGCGGGATCCTTCACGCCGAGCTCCTTCATTCCATAAAAAGTGGTGCGAACGGGCATGGCGATTTCCGCGCCCTTCATCGCTCTGATCACGTCGTCCAGATTGCTCACCTCTATATAAAGAAATGCCGGACCTTTGCGCACGAGCGCCGCGATCGCGGCGTTGTCGTTCTCGATGCTGTGATACGACTGGTACATCAGCTCCACGCCGTCTCTTTCCAGCATGGCGAAGCCGACGGCGTTTCCATCGGGGACTTCAGCGGTCACTTTGAAGCCCATGCGTTCGACCCAGAACTTCACGCACGGCTCGACTGCGGGCACAGCAAGAACGGGAGTGATTCGCGTGATGCTCATTTTCGTTTTCTCCTGAGAATTGGTTTGCGCAACAAAAGCGGGGACCAGAGCCAGCGTCACAAACACGCAACCGAGGGTTTTTCGCACTTGACTTCTCCCTTTGTTTTGCAGTAGTCTTAATTAGACTAGGCAAAAGTAAATGACCGCGGCCACGGTGTCAAGTAAAACTTTGAGGAGGATCGAATGACACCAGCTCCAACCGGTTTCCAGCAGCTTATTTCTGTGGGACCGGCCGTCGAGCGGGATTTTCATTTGCTCGGCATCCGCTGCCTCGAGCAGCTCGCAAAACAAAATCCGCGACGGATGTACGATAAACTCTGCCGCGTGACCGGCGAGCATCAGGATATTTGCTGCCTGGACGTTTTCGAGGCCGCGGTAGCGCAAGCGCGTGATCCACAGTCGCCGGCGGAACAGTGCCAGTCGCGGTATTGGAGCCGCAAGCGGAAATCCGAAAATGCGCGCAAGAAAAAATAACACCCTGACGACGCCGGACCTGGTTCTGCTCAGCTTGCTCGCGGAAGAGGCGATGCACGGCTATCAGGCGAACGCCGAGCTCGAACGCAGGCAGATCCGTGACTGGGCCGCCATCTCGCGCCCGCAGGTTTACTATTCGATGGAAAAACTCGCGCGCGCAGGCCTGATTCGCCCGGCCCAGGACGAAGCGCCCGCCGAAGGGCCGGAGCGGCAGGTCTACCGGACGACCAAGCGCGGAATCGACGCCTTGGCCAATGCACTGGAGCGAAATGATTGGGTAGCCGCCCGGGAGCGTCCTCCCTTCCTCACTTGGATGGCCCTCTCGTGGAAGGCGCGTCCAGGTGTATTCGCGCGGCAGCTCCAGCAGCGTCAGAAGTTCCTTGAACGCGAGCGAACGCGCGAAAAACACACGCTCGAAGCTGTTCGCGCTGAGGTAGGCCACGATTCTCATGAAGCCGTCTGGATGCTCACCCTCGTCATCGATCAGTTCGAAACTGAGCTGCGTTGGCTCGAGAGATTGAAGCAGCAAGCGAAAAAACGCAGTCCTGCGCGGCATCCGCGGCTTGTACCGCACTAGCCGCTACCCCGAACTCGCTCGTATGCATCTTCCGTGTGCCGCGCGCATCCATTCTCGTGTACATTTCAAACAGCAGAAATGAAGCTGGACGGTACCGCGTGCAAGGAGAGCATTCATGAACATTGCAATCTTGGGAGCGGGAAATGTCGGCGGCGCGCTGGGCAAAGGATGGGCCGCCAAGGGACATTCCATTTATTTCGGCGTGCCAGACCCGCACAGTGAAAAAATCCGTGCGCTGCTGAGCTCCATCGGCACAAACGCGCGCGCCGGCTCCGTACACGACGCGGCGGAGAAAGCCGAAGTCGTTGTTCTCGCGACGCCGTGGCCTGCTACGCGGGATGCCGTCCTCGCCGCAGGGAAACTCGCCGGCAAAGCCGTCATCGATTGTACCAATCCCCTCGAGCCCGACCTTTCCGGACTATCGCTTGGCCACAACACTTCCGCCGGCGAACAGGTTGCGCAATGGGCCACCGGTGCCCGCGTCGTGAAGGCGTTCAACACCACCGGTGCCGGAAACATGGCGAATGCCCACTATGGCGACGACGAGATTACGATGTGCATGGCTGGCGATGATGCCGCGGCGAAAGCAACGGTGATGAAGCTCGCGCAGGATTTGGGCTTCGAGGCTGTGGACGCCGGCCCGCTCAAGAACGCGCGCCTGCTCGAACCTTTCGCGATGCTGTGGATCTACCTCGCCGTGAAGCAAGACCTCGGCCCGAATATCGCGTTCAAATTGCTTCGTCGCTAGGCCTGCGAACGCCGTCCAAATTGGACGGTCCGCCTTCCCGTCATCGGAATTCTCCGTCGTTTCCGCGCCCAACCCGCGTGTTATAATGGCCGCGTTGTTGAACAGGGCTTGACGAGCCGCAGTTCCCTGAGTGAAGCACAAACCGCCCGCGGAGACAGCGATGAGCCTGAAGAAAACCGAAAAGATCTGGTACAACGGAAAATTGATTAACTGGGACGACGCTCAAGTCCACGTGATCGCCCATGTCGTCAGTTACGGCTCAGCTGTATTCGAAGGCATTCGCTGCTACAAAACTCCGCAAGGCCCGGCGGTTTTTCGCTTGCGCGAGCACATGGAGCGCCTGCACAACTCCGCGCATATCTATCGCATGGATTATCCTTTCTCGATTGACGAAACCTGCCAGGCCGCGCTCGAACTCGTACGCGGGAACCACATGGACTCCTGCTACATTCGGCCGATTGTGCTGCGCGGGTATGGCGATGCCGGCGTGAATCCATTCAATTGCCCCATCGAAGTCTACATGGCCTGCTGGGACTGGGGACGCTACCTCGGCGACGACGCCATCAAGAACGGCGTGGACGTCTGCGTGAGTTCATGGAATCGTTCCGCGCCAAACACGTTGCCGCAAATGTCCAAGGCTGCCGCGAACTACATGAATTCGCAGCTCATTCGCATGGAAGCGATGGCCAATGGTTACATCGAAGGAATCGCATTGGACGTGAATGGCTACGTCAGCGAAGGTTCAGGCGAGAATGTTTTCATCGTGCATCAGGGAAAAGTGATGACGCCGCCGCTGGCGAACTGCGTTTTGCCCGGCATCACGCGCGATACGATGATTGAACTCTGCAATGAGATGGGCATTCCCGTCTCTGAACAAATCATTCCGCGCGAGATGCTTTACATCGCGGATGAAGTTTTCTTTGCGGGTACCGCCGTCGAGATTACGCCGGTCCGCTCCATCGACAAGATCAAAGTGGGAAATGGCGGCCGCGGCCCGGTTACAAAGAAATTGCAGGACGAGTTTTACGCTCTCACCGGCGGCACGAAGGAAGACCGCCATGGCTGGCTGACTCCAGTTGGCGCTCCGGCTACGGTGGCCGTCCGATAACAGAGACACCCGCAGGATTCTGATTCAGAACTTGTCTTTGGCGACTGCTGTCCTTTGGGCGGCGAGGGCGAGAATTGCGGCCAACGGGACTAGCAAAACGAGCGACAACCTTCGGTATTTTGACACTGCTTTTCGCTGCTCAGTCAGCTCATCGGCGATTTCGGCGCGCGCTTTCTCTCGATCCCTCAAGCCAATCGCGTAGACCAGCATGAGCGCGTAATTCGTTCCCAGGCACAAAAAATAGACGCCCAGGATGAGCTGCCAAACCGAGTGAGCGCGGAACAAAATAAAGATCCCCAGCGCGACGGACAAAAGTGTCCCGCACGCGTACTCGGCGATTATGAATCCTGGCCCGAGAAAGACGATATCGATCGCCGCGAGCTTGCGCAGATTCACAGCAGAAGCGCCTCTCATTGAACGTCAACTGTAATTCCGGCACACCCCCGCTAACGCGATAAAGTCCACTCGCCCGCAACATCGCGCTGTCAGCCGAGATGACGCAATTGCGCCAGATCTCAGTTGTCGCCCGGATCCACCGCTTTGAAGGCCATCGCCGCGACGATGCCGCCGACAAAATTCGCCACCAAATAAATCCATATGCTCGACCACGCCGACAATCCCATGATCGAGATGCCCACCGCGACGCCGGGATTGAAAACCCCGCCGGAAATGCCGCCGACAGCGAATGCTCCCGCTCCCACCGTGAATCCGATGGCGAGGCCATAAAACGAATTCCCCGCAGTGCCCTTTGCCGTAGCCGTATTCAACACCACAAAAACGAGCGCGAATGTAAACAAGAACTCCGCGAGAAGCGCCGGCAACACTTGCACATTCATCGGCACGACGGTGACGCCGGCCTTCAGATACTTCACTGCGAGCGCCGCCAGCACCGCGCCGATGATCTGGAAAACCATATACGGCGCCACATCTTTCGTTGGTAGTTTTCCTCTCATCCACACACCGAGGGTAATCGCCGGATTGTAGTGCGCGCCGGAGATGTGCCCACCGGCGAAGACCATCACCATGAGCGCCGCGCCGATCGCCAGCGGCGCAAGCGGCCCCGCTCCGGTTCCAACGACAGTGCAGCCAATTGTGAAAACCAGGAAGAACGTCCCGATCAGCTCGACGATGTACCTGTTCATCTCAACTCCTCCTCAGCGCCGGATTTTCACCGGCCTGTGGTGCTGGTTTTTCTGCGCAAGATAACACAGAACCGCACGATTTTTTCAAGCGCGGCGCAATGAGTTGAGAATTGGCACCGCGCACCGCGAGAACAGCCGTTGAATGCTTCGCGATTCCCTGCTCTCCTGCTAGAATCGCCGCTCTGCAGGAGGTGTCGCGCATGTACCGGATCTGGCAGAAGCTCTGCGCGGAACTGATTGGCACGTTCCTGTTCGTCTTTTTCGCCGCAGGAGTTGTATGCGCGGACCAGGGACTGCGCGCGGCGAGTCAGACGGGCATAGGCCTCCTGGGAATCGCGCTGGTTCGCGGACTGGCGTTTGCAATTCTGGTTTGCGCGCTTTCGCAAGTGTCCGGCGGGCATTTCAATCCTGCAATCACGATCGGCGCGTGGGTGACGCGCAAGATCGGGTCGCTGCAGGCGCTCTTTTACGGTATTGCACAGGTGCTTGGCGCCATGGCCGCCTCCTGGACGCTGACGCGACTGATTCCCGATCAAGTGTGGCGCGCGGCGGGACTCGCGACGCCCGATCTGGCTGCGGAAATTTCGCGCACGCAGGGAATTCTCTTCGAGCTGGTGCTCACGTTTTTCCTGGTCTTCATATTTTTCGCTATGGTTGCGGACGCTGACTCAGACACGCCGCATTTCGGTCGCATCGGCGGATTTGCGGCAGGTCTTGCGATTTTTGCCGGCACGCTTGTCGGCTGGCCCTACACCGGCGCGTCCATGAATCCCGCGATCGCCCTGGGAACCGCAGTCATGGCGCACCACTGGTCCAATCACGGAATCTACTGGGCCGGACCGATGCTTGGCGGCGTCATCGGCGGCTGGCTCTACCACGCGCTGTTCGCCCGCCGCTCCTGAATCCACGCTCTTCCGTTGTTGCACTTCAGACAATCACTTCACGCAGAATCGTTGCCCCGTCTGGCTGCGCGTGCTAGTTTCGATAAGAAATCTCTCATGCAAAAGGTGAACCATGGCCGTCGCCGTTGACGATCTGTTGCGTAAAGCTGTCGAAAACAAGGCTTCCGACTTGCATTTGAAGGTCGGTAACCACCCCTATTTGCGCGTCGACGGCGTGCTGCAACCGATCGCGGACGTTCCCCGGATCACGCCGGAAGAAATGCTTTCGATGGCGTTCAGCATGATGACGAACCGGCAGAAGCAGAAATTCAAGGAAACTGCTGAGTTGGACATGGCGTACGGTGTCGCGGGCCTCGGACGATTTCGCGTCAACGTGTTCCAGCAGCGCGGAAATGTGGGAATGGTTCTGCGCGTCATTCCCACGAAAATCCGCACCATCGAAGAACTGAACCTTCCGGCGGTCATTGAAAAAATTTGCGAAGAGCAGCGCGGCTTGGTGCTTGTCACCGGAACGACCGGTTCCGGAAAGTCGACCACTCTCGCCGCGATGATTGACCGCATCAATTCGATCCGTCCCGAACACATCATCACCATCGAAGACCCCATTGAATATCTGCATCGCGACAAAAAGGGATTCATCAATCAGCGCGAAGTGGAAGTGGACACGTCGACGTTCTCCACTGCGTTGCGCGCTGCCTTGCGTCAGGACCCGGACGTCGTGCTGGTCGGCGAAATGCGCGACCTCGAAACCATTTCGACGGCACTGCTCGCCGCGGAAACCGGCCACCTGGTTTTTTCGACGTTGCACACCTTGGACGCGACCGAAACGATTCAGCGTATTATCGCGGTGTTTCCTCCTCCGGAACAAAAGCAGATCCGTTTGCAAATGGCTTCCACGCTGAAGGCGGTGGTCAGCCAGCGGCTTGTGCGCAAGAGCGACGGCGTTGGCCGCGTGCCCGCGGTAGAAGTTCTCATTTCGACGGGATACATTCGCGATTGCATCATCAATCCGGACAAGACGCGCCTGATTCGCGACGCGCTCGCTGCGGGCACCAGCCAGTACGGCATGCAGACGTTCGATCAATCGATCTTCGACTTGTACACGAAGAACCTGATTACGCTGGACGAAGCGCTGATGCGCGCGTCGAATCCGGACGAATTCAAGCTGCGCATTCAGGGAATTCGTTCAGCCGCCGACGCGGCGCGTGAAGAAATGGAACGCCAGATGAACGAATTCGAGCGCACCGGCGCCAGCCGCCGCTAGTTGACGCTCGCGTAATTTCGTCTTATACGTTTCGCTTCGTGAATTCGAAACAGACAGATGCCATACGTTGCTCCTAAACATCCCTGGTATGCATTTTTCTTCGGCGTGCGCGGATTGCTGCGGTTGTTCGCGATGACGCTTGCGCTCGCATACGCGATTTTTGTTTACGCAGCGATAGGAGATGGCGGGCCGATCGTCTCCCGCATTGCGGAAGCCGCAAGCATTGCGGCGGCACGAACGGAAATTCTCGCGCTGGTCACGGGACTTTTCTCAATTGCTCTGTGGTTCGGCCTTCACAGCAGCCTTGAGCCGGGTCGCTGGGGTTTCCACCAGATCTTTTCCGAAGAGTGCGAAGATTACGACTGGTGGGGACGGCGCACCTCGAATCGCCGCCGCTAGCGTCCTCGCCTTGCGTGACCGGCCAGATACCTTGCTTCCGTGCCTGCTTGCTTCTATCCTCTGGTCGTGCGCTCTTCCGCTCCGCGAAAATTCTCTGGTGAATCGCAGCTCTACGCCGCTGCGCTGCGGGCGCTGATGCGTCGCGCGCATTCGGTTCACGAAATGAAGGAGTACTTGAAGCTGCGCGCGGAGAATGCCGATGATGCCGCGGCCGTCCTGCAGCGACTCAAGGAACAGAGCTACATCGATGACGCGCGTTACGCCCGCGAATATGCGCGGTCGCATGCGCAGGGCCGGCGGCAGGGCAAATTCCGGATTGCGCGAGAATTGCGGGCGCGGGGAGTGCCGGACAAACATATCGAAGCGGCGCTTGAGGCGATCTTCGCCGAGACGGACGAAAAGGCGCTGGTTCGGGCGCGCATGGAACGCAAGCTGCGCAGTGTCCGCGGGCCACTGGACGAAAAGAAGCGCGCCTCGATTTACCGGAGTTTGCTGCGCGCGGGCTTTTCCGCCGATGCGATTCGGACGGAGTTAGGTGCGGCGACCAAACGTGGAGGATTGGCAGAAAACGATAGCGAAACACTCACCGAGGAAGGCGGTTGCGATTCCTGATGGTTACTCCTCTCAGCCGCCGGCGATCGCGCCAATGACGAAAAACGGCTCCTTGCCAGACGCAACCGCCTCGGGCAACGGTTTATCGGGCGAATCGTGGGAGAGATCCTGTTCGCAGGCGAAGAATCGGACGTAGGCACGGCGTTCGAGCGTGCCATGTTCGCGAATCGTGCCGCACAGCATCGGGTAACGCGCCTCGAGCGCGTCGAGCACCGAACGCTGCGTGACCGGGGGCGTCACATCGAGCTCCACCTCTCCATTGACGTGAGCCAAAGTTCGCAGATGCGGGGGAAGCACAACGGTAATCATGCGATGAATCTCCTGCTGACTTCAGGGGCTGGGGCCCGCTCAATCTCCAGCGACGTAACGCCGGAGCTGAAGCTTCGACCTTCCAAAACGCTTGCCCTGAACTTCCGAATCGCAGCACCGGATTTCACGCGCTTTGCTGCTGTGCCGCCTGCGTGCAATTGATCATCCAACCGATGCCGAAGCGGTCGTCCACCATGCCAAAGCCGGGAGACCAAAACGTCTTCTGAAAAGGCATGGTGACTTTGCCGCTTTCCGCCAGCGCCTTAAAGATGCGCTCGCCAGCCGCGACGTCATTCAGCTGAATCGCAACCGAAAAGCCAGCCGGAGGCTGAAAACGCCCGGGCGGCGGGTCGCAACCCATCAAAAGCTGATCGCCTACAGCGAGAGTGGCGTGCATGACTTTGTCGCGCCAGTCGGCGGGCACGTGCGCTTCGCCCGGCATCGCGGCATAGGACGAGAGGTTTTGTATCTTGCCGCCAAAGCACCGCTCGTAAAACTTGAACGCCTCTTCGCACTGTCCGTTGAAATGCAGATGCGGAACGAATTGCATCGCCCCCTCCTGTGTTCCAGGGATTTTAGTCAAACCTTCCGGCCTCTAGGCCGGCGCTACAACGTCTGGACTTCGACGGAAAGCACGGGCGGCAAATCACGCACGATCGCGCTCCAGGAATCACCTGCATCGGCAGACGCGTACACTTGCCCGCCGGTCGTGCCGAAATAAACGCCACATTTGTCCAGCGAATCGACGCTCATG
Organism: Candidatus Acidiferrales bacterium; assembly: GCA_035945715.1. Lineage (GTDB taxonomy): Bacteria > Acidobacteriota > Terriglobia > Acidiferrales > UBA7541 > DAHUXN01. The sequence continues at coordinate 99,126 of DASYZX010000040.1, read as the reverse complement.
GCATCGCGCAAAATATCCACGTAACAATTGCGGTCGGGCAGGCCCTTGCCGAGTTCCTCCCACTCGTTTCCGCCGACGCGGCTGCGGTAGACGCGCAGCTTGCCGTCCAGCGGGTAGTGCTCACCGTCGCTTTTGATGGGCACGACGTAAATCGTTTCCGGCTCGTGCGCGTGCACGTCGATAACAAAACCAAAGTCTGTCGGCAAATTGCCGCTGACTTCGCGCCATAGGTCGCCGGCATTGTCGCTGCGCATCACGTCCCAGTGTTTTTGCATGAACAGCGTGCTAGGCCGCGAGCGATGCAGCGCGATGCGATGCACGCAGTGGCCAACTTCGGCGTTGGGATCAGGAATGTACTGGGAGCGCAGCCCTTGATTGATGGGCTTCCACGTTTTTCCGCCGTCATCGGTGCGAAACGCACCCGCCGCGGAGATCGCCGTGTAAATCCGGTCCGGGTTGCTCGGGTCGATCAAAATCGTGTGCAGGCACATGCCGCCCGCTCCGGGCTGCCACTTCGGTCCGGTGCCGTGGCCGCGCAGGCCGGAAAGTTCGTGCCAGCTCTTTCCGCCGTCGGTGGATTTAAATAACGCGGCGTCCTCGACGCCTGCAAAGACCGTGTTGGCGTCGGTAAGCGAGGGCTCGAGATGCCAGACGCGCTTGAATTCCCACGGATGCTGCGTGCCGTCGTACCACTGATGGGTGGTCAGTGGCTTGCCCGTTGCCGCCGAAGTGTCATAGACGAACTTGTTGCTTTCGCCCTTTTGCCAACCCTCCGGCGATTTGGCCGACTCGCCGGGCGGCGTGCCGGGTTGAATCCAGGTTTTGCCGCCGTCGTCGGAGCGCACAATGATTTGGCCGAACCAGTCGCTGGCCTGCGAGGCGTAGACGCGATCCGGGTTCACCGCTGAACCTTTCGCGTGATACACGGGCCAGCCCGCAAAATGTGGGCCGTCGACCTCCCACTTGTCACGCTTGCCGTCCGCCGTAAGTATGAACGCGCCTTTGCGCGTGCCGACCAGAACTCGTACCTTGCTCACGTCAGACCTCCTTGAGTTTGTATTCTACCCGCGTTTGCTTCTGGCGCGCGCGCCTCGCCGAGATTGTACCTCAGCGCGAACCAACGGAATCGGGCGTACCGTCGGACCACTTGGGAACCAGAACCATGAGCACGGTCATCCGATCCAAAGCGTCGGGAGATGTCAGAACGGGAGAACCCGACGTGTTCTCGCCCATCGCTAAAGAATCTGTTCCTGGAACGAAAAACATCACGTGCGGATGCCAGTGCGTTGCGTGGTCATCCAAGTATTGTTGCTTCGAAAGCATATAGCACATCGCACCGGGTTCCAGGCTCGGCAATTCCTTCTTGTCGAAAGCGGCTTTGATGTCGTCCGCCATTTGAGTTTTCGATTCGCCGGCCAAGATCAACTCCGTTTTCTTGATGGTGATGGGAAGATAGGATCGCGCGGCCTGCGGATTGAGACACAGTGCACCGCGCAGCTTGGGATTCCAGAAATTCGGATCGTCGGTTGGAGCGGTCCACCCTCGCTCCACGATACATACGAACCCATTCGCGCCTTTCACAGCAGTTTGATAGCCGTGACGCCCGAGGACCAGAACCTCCGCATCGCGAGAAATAGACGCTGGGGCCGCGCTCCGCGCCAAAGCGATTTCGGCGTTGCGATACATCATGTACTGCTCGAGCGGAGCCATCTTGGGATACGGAGTCTTAGAGTCCTGAGCGCGAACGGGCCACGCCGCCAGCAGAACCGATAGCGCAAGACCTGCCATCCCGGTGATGATTCTTGCGTTCATGGTTTTCTCCCTCCGCTCGGCGTTTTCATTTCCCTTCATACGCCCGCTTCAAGCCTTCAATATTGATCTTTTCCATTTGCAGCATGGCCCTCACGACGCGGCCCGATTTCTGCGGATCCGGATCGCCCATCAGCTTGCCCAGCGCTGTCGGGATGACTTGCCACGACACTCCAAATTTGTCCTGAAGCCAGCCGCAGCGGTTTGGTTTTCCTCCGCCGGATAGCAATTTTTCCCACAGGTCGTCGACCTCGGCTTGCGTCTCGCACTTCACGAAAAGCGAAATGGCAGGAGTAAACTGATAGTGCGGTCCGCCATTCAGCGCTACGAAGTCCTGCCCCTCGATTTGAAACTCCACGGTCATCGCCGAGCCTTTTGGTCCCGGCCCTGCTTCGCCATACCGCCGCACGGTTCCCATCTTCGAATTCTTGAAGATCGAAGTATAGAACTTCGCGGCCTCTTCAGCTTGGTTGTCGTACCACAGAAACGGCGTTATTTTTTGCATCTCAGCGTCTCTGAATCTGGCAAGCACTCTGCATACCGCGCGACGTTCGCCCGGCCGGGTAGGGCGAGCGTCGGCGGATGCGCGTTTAGTTCTTAAGAAAACCGTCGCTCTTAAGCGTTCGCGGCAGCTTGCTGCGGGCGCATTTGTTTCATCATCTGGCGCATCGCAGCCATCTGGCCCGGCGACCGCTTCTCGCTCCACTGTTCGAAGCGCTCAGCGGCTTTCTCCAGGTTCGCCATGAACTCTTTGTTCACGAACCGCTGGCGAGCCTCCGGCATGGTCGGCTTGATCCGTTCCCAAACACCGACGAATTCGCCGCTGGTCTCGAAGAACAAGTCTTCGTGAAGCAGTCCGTAATTCAGCATGGCGCACGCCTGATCCCAGTAGCTGACCACCATCATGAAGAACGACCCTTGTTCGGTTCCCATCGGCGCGATTTTCATGGCGTCTTCAAGCGTCTCCGCGAAAACATTCTTAAAGAACCAGTCGCGCGCCTGGCGAAGCCGCGCCTCGCGTCGCAAATCGTAAAGCTGCAATTGAAGCTGCGCTTGCTCGTGCGTTGGTTTTGTTTCCATGTTCCTTGGTCTCCTTCGTTTAATTTTTCAAAGCTGAATCCTTGGGCTTGGATCTTCTTTTGCGACTTCCCGGGCCTAGACGATCGGCTCGTAACAGAGAAATACCCGTCCATTGTTAATGGCGCGTGAATGTGTCAGCGCATCCGTCAAGTTCTTCTCCGAATTCCGCAACAGTCTGCTTATTTCACTTGTTAAATGCAAGTGAAATATTTTATATTTTCAGGGTGCCGAAGAAGCCTGCCTTTGAGCGGCGGTCGCCGTGTCCTTTGAACGCGTCGGTTGAGATGTTGGGAGACCGCTGGTCGCTCTTGATCCTGAGGGACATGATGGTCTGGGGGTTCAAAACTTACAAGGAATTTCTTGGGTCGCACGAAAAAATCGCGACCAACGTGCTCGCGGATCGCCTGCGGCGATTGGAAGAATACGGCATCATCGCGTCGACACCGGATCCCTCCGATGGGCGAAAGTTGATTTACGCTCTCACCGCGAAAGGCATTGACCTCGCGCCCGTCCTTGCGGAAATGGTGCTTTGGGCCGCGCGTCACGAAAAAACCGGCAATCAGGAACTTATCCGGCAGTTGAAAGGCAACAAAGAGCAGGTCATCGCGCACATCCGCAAAATCTGGGCTGGAACAAAAAGGGCGTGAGAGGTTAGTCTCTCTCACCCGATGAACTCCGAGCGCCACCGGATTAACCTTGCGACAATCGTATCCATCGCCCTTCCTGCTTTCGCCCTCCAGCCTGTTGCGCACGAAGTCGTCGGCCACGCGGTCACCGCATGGCTCACCGGCACGAAAATCATTCTCATTTCTTCGACGGCGATGCAAACAGAGGGCGGCGGCCGGATAATCCCCGCGAGCGGGCCGCTCGCCAATGTGGTATTCGGAATCGCCGCTTATCTCGCATTTCGCCGCATTTCGCGTTTCAGCGCGACGCGTTTCTTCTTGTGGATCTTCGCTTTCGCCAATCTATTCATTGGCACGGGATACATTCTCTTTTCGGGCGTCATGAATTTTGGCGATGCCGCGGCGGTCATTGCCGGACTGCGGCCTGCGTGGCTCTACCGCGTGGCGTTGGTCGCGATTGGCGCATGGGGATACCGATTCTGCGCGGCGCTTGCCGCGCGCGACATGGCGGACCTCGTTGGCAACGGCAGCATCCTCCCGGAAGATGTCGGGCGCATGCTTTACGCGCCGTGCGTTGCCGGCGCCGTTTTGTATGTTGTGGCTTCATTTTTCAATCCGGTCGGCCCGTCCCTGATTCTCTACGACGGCGTTTCGAGCGCCTGCGGCATTGCGGTCGGATTGCTGCTCGTTCCGGGAATCGTGCATCGCTCTTCGAAAGCGCTTGCCGCGCCTCTGCTTTCTCCAAGTGCAAATCCTGTTTCGATTCCCTTCCGCGGCGCCTGGCTGGTTGTCGCCTTCATTTCCAGTTTCCTCTTCATCTTTTTTCTTGGACGCGGCATTCGCCCCTAGAAATTCATTCGCGTGTACGATCGAGAACGCGCGCTGGCTAACCATCGCTTGCCCAGTCGCGCTCTCAAGGTATGATGTGCGCAAGAGGTGGCCCTGATGGATCCGAACGACGCACAGATGCGCGCCCAATCCGAACTGCAATCCGGTGAATCACTGTGTTGGGCGGGACTGGCCAATCCCGGTCGCGCCGCCCTCGGCGCACTTCCCGTCGCGCTTTTCGGCATCCCGTTCGCGGGCTTTGCTCTCTTCTGGATGTCTCAAGCGTTTCGCTCCACACACGTGATGAGCAAGTCTGGGCACAACGCTTTCGCCGGTGGATTTTCCGTGTTCCCCCTTTTTGGCCTGCCCTTCCTCCTCGTCGGCATGGCGATTGTCCTCGCTCCTCTGTGGACTTTCCTCAAAGCGAAGAGCACGGTTTATGGCGTGACGAATCGGCGCGTCATCGTCATCAGCGGATCCAAGAACCGCTCGGTAAAATCTATACGCCCGCTGATATCGTCAACGTCGAGCATCGCGAACGCCCCGACGGCTCCGGCGACATCGTTCTCATGACAAATATGCTGGCGCGCAGCGGAAATAACATGGCCTCGCAGGTGAGCGTTACGCTCCGTGGCGTTCCCAACGTCAAGCAGGTTGCCGATCAAGTCATCGCTCTGCACGCGCAAGCGCAGACCGGCCCCGGGTAACAACGCAGCGCTCGCAACGCCCCGGCTGGCACCCAATCGCACGCACTCTGGAATCCTTCCTGTTCAGCTCTGCGTTGCGGGCGCGGGATGCGTCTGCGATAATCATTGGATTCTGTTGCCGCAAATCACCTTTTCGAGGGCACATTGAGCGAACTGAAGTGGCCGGGGAGTGAAATCAGGAAGACGTTCCTCAGATTCTTCAAGGAACGTGGCCATACGATTGTGCGCAGCTCTTCGCTCGTTCCAGCGAACGATCCCACGCTGCTTTTCACCAACGCAGGGATGAATCAGTTCAAGGACGTTTTCCTCGGCCTCGAACAGCGCGACTACAAACGCGCCACCACGTGCCAGAAGTGCGTGCGCGCGGGCGGCAAGCACAACGATCTGGAAAATGTCGGCTTCACCAGCCGCCACCACACTTTTTTCGAGATGCTGGGCAATTTTTCCTTTGGCGATTATTTCAAGAAGGACGCGATCGCGCATGCGTGGGAATTGGTCACGTCGCCGCAATGGTTCGGCATTCCTGTCGAAAAGCTCTATTTCACTGTGTTCGGCGGACACGAGAATTTGCAGCCCGATCACGACGCCGCGAAATTGTGGCTTGAAATCGGCGCGCCGAAAGATCGGGTCTTCGAAATTCCAGGCCTGAAAGAGAATTTCTGGGCCATGGGCGACACCGGTCCTTGCGGACCATGCAGTGAAATTTTCTACGACATGGGGCCTGCTGCGTCCGACGAAGGCCACACGGATTGCAAGTTTCCCTGCGACTGCGGCCGCTACGTCGAAATTTGGAATTTAGTGTTCATGCAGTTCAATCGCGACGCGCGCGGCGCGCTGAATCCGCTGCCGAAGCCGTCGGTTGATACGGGTATGGGCTTAGAGCGCGTCGCGGCAGTGCTGCAAAGCAAGATCAGCAACTTCGACACGGATTTGTTTGTACCGCTTATTATGCGCGCGGGGCAACTGACAAACGCCGCATATTCCAATTTCGACACAACCGGCAAGAATGCTTCACTCAGAATCATTGCCGACCATTCACGCGCTGCCGCTTTTCTCATCGCCGACGGTGTCACTCCTTCGAATGAAGGCCGTGGCTACGTTCTTCGCAAGATCATCCGCAGGGCATTGCGTCATGCTTTACAGCTGACCCCGCTAATCCCTATCCCCTTCCTTTCCGCGATGGCGGACGCCGTTGCTTCTCAGATGGAAGGCGCTTACCCTGAATTACAGGAAAGCATCAGCCGTATCCGCGAGATCCTCACGGAAGAGGAGCATCGATTTGCCAGTATTACAAGATATGGATTGAAAGAGTTCGACAAGACCTTGTTTGTGGAAGCAACAAACGCCTACACCGCGCACCACAAAGATTTGACACAAAAGAATTTGAGCGTGAGCAAATCCGTAGCGGCCGCACTGACTCCAGAAAATCCCGCCTCCGCGTATCGCGCTGTCGCGGAAGCGCTGCGGCAACAGCTAGGCATCGACCTCACGTTTCCAGGCAAAACGGCATTCTACGTTTACGACACCTATGGACTGCCACGTGATTTCATCGAGGACGTTACCCGTGACGCGGGAATCCCAGTTGATTGGGCCGGATTCGACCGCGCCATGGCCGAGCAGCAGCAGCGCTCGAAGGCGAGCTGGAAGGGCGCGCACAAGGAAGCGGCGAGCCCCGTTTACAGAAAACTTGCGGAGACATTCAAGACGGAGCCGGATTTTTATTTTGGCACGACGACCAAGGATTCGCGCATCGAAGCCATCGTCACGACCGGGAAAAACGGCGGCGAGCGCGTGAACGAACTGAAAGCCGGACAGGAAGGCGAAATTGTTCTCGACCGCACGACGATCTATTCCGAGTCGGGCGGCCAGGTCGCCGACACCGGCGCGCTTTACGACAACAACATGTCGCACGCCGTCGCCGAAGTGCACGGCGCCTATTATCCGGTCGCCGGACTGATCGCGCATCGCATCGTCGCAAAAGAAAGTTTGGCTGTGGGCGATCGCGTCGCCACCGTCGCCGACGCTGCGCGGCGCGCGCGTGTGATGCGCAATCACACGGGCACGCATCTGGTGAACGCGGCGCTGCGAAATATTCTGGGCACGCACGTCAAACAGTCCGGCTCGCTCAACGCGCCGGATCATTTGCGCTTCGACTTCAGCCATTTCGCGCAACTCGCGCCCGAGGAACTGCAGGAAATCGAAAACCAGGTGAACGAAGAAATCCTGCGCGACTTGCCGCTGCAAACGGATATTATGGCCATCGACGACGCGCTCGCTTCCGGCGCGCTCGCGTTTTTTGGCGATAAGTATCCCGAGCAGAACGTTCGCGTGGTAACGATTGGCGACGCGGGGTATCCGCGCGGCTTTTACAGCAAGGAGCTTTGTGGCGGAACGCACGTGGCACGCACCGGCGAAATCGGCGTGTTCAAAATAGCCCTGGAACAGTCCGTGGCCGCGGGCGTGCGGCGCATCGAGGCGCTTACCGGCGATGCCGCGCTCGAAAAATACCGTCGCGCCCAGGAAACCCTTCGCGCTCTCGCTGGGATGCTGAACACGGGCGAGGACAGAATCCTCGAAGCCGTCGAAAGACTCGAACAAGACCGCAAGCAGCTCGAAAAACAGATCGACGGCCTCAAGCGGAAGAGCGCGGTTTCCATGGCCGATTCCCTGCTGGCCGACGCCACCGCGATAAAAGGAGTAAGAGTGGTTGCCGCGCAGGTCGAAAACGTCGACCGCGAAGCCCTCCGCCAGCTCGCCGACGGCCTCCGCCAGAAAATGGGCTCCGGGGTGGTGTTTCTCGCCACCGGTTCTACGACCGAGGAGGGCGGTAAGGTATCTCTCATTACTGCCGTTACGAAAGACTTGACGAATCGCCTGCACGCCGGGAAGATGGTGCAGGAAATCGCCAAGCACGTGGGGGGCTCCGGCGGGGGCCGGCCAGACCTGGCCGAAGCCGGGGGCAAGGATGTTGCTGGTATCGAAACAGCCATTGCGCAGTTCCGCCAGCTCGTCGACCGGCTGGTATAATTCCTTACAAGCGCTAGAAACTACGCCTGCTTATGCCTGTTTTCCCGGGCGAAGAGGCAAGCTGGGCCTTTCTGGCCCGGTCGCGGATGTACTGTCGTTTGTGAGGAAGTGGGTATGTTCTGCCTTTCCCGTGAACGCGTGGCCAGCCCGCTCGAGCGGGCCAGCCGAGCTTTGCGAACCCGAGCGATGGCGAGTCTCGCGGTGGTTTTGGGGTTGTGTCTGGCAAGCCCGGCACAGGCCCAAATTGCATCTTATGTAGACAGCCATGGACGCACCATCTACATCAATGCGAACCCGCCCGCGAGAGCAGCCCGGCAACACAGCGCCAACGAGGGCTTTGTGACGCCCCCGCCAAAACTGCGAGGCGTTGTCGAGGCCGCGGCGGCTCGGAACAATTTGGATCCCGCGCTGGTGCAGGCGGTGATCCAAACGGAGTCGAACTGGAACCCATTCGCGGTTTCCCGAAAGGGAGCGTTTGGATTAATGCAATTGCTTCCATCGACGGCAGAACGTTACGGCGTACGCGATGTCTTCGACCCCGCACAGAACGTCAATGGCGGGACGCGGTATTTGCGGGACCTGCTGGAACGCTTTCACGGCGACTTGAAGAAATCGCTCGCGGCCTACAACGCTGGCGAGCAAGCCGTGCAGCGGTATGGCGGCGTGCCGAAATATCCCGAGACGCGAGCGTACGTCCGAAAAGTGACGAAAACCTACTTCCAATCCGGCTCGCCGAGAGCGCCTGAATTGAGCGCCATTCGGCAATCCCCGATCCGTCAGGTAACGGGTCGAGGTGGCCGGACAATTTTCACAAACGAATGAAGCACCGAAGCAAGAACAAACTTTCCAATTCGATTTGGCGTGCCATTCGCTTGGAGCAGCTCGCGCGCTTCGCCGGAATCCTTGTATTCCTGGCGACGCCTGCCGCACTGTTGTTCGCGCGCGGCGCCCGCGCGCAATCGTCCTCGGATCAAGCCGAAGCGCAGTATCAAAAAGCCGAACAGATGCGCCAGACCCTGGAAGCGAAGCCGGAAGACAGTCGCTCGCTCAAAGAGTACAAGGAACTCGTCGCCGCCTACCGCCGCGTGTATTTGCTCTCGTCGTCCGCTGGAGCCGTGACGCCGGCGCTGATGGAAGTGGCGCAGCTGTATCACGACATGGGCGATCAATTCGATCAGGCATACTATGCGAATTCGGTCGTCACGTATAAATTCCTCATCGCGCAGTATCCAGGCAGCAAGTTCCGCACCGACGCGCTCTTCGAAGTGGGGAAAATCGAGAAAGCCGATTTGGGTGAAGGCCCGGAAGCGAAAGATGCGTTCACGCAATTCTTGCAGCTCTACCCGCATGCGCCACAAGCCGCCGAAGCGCGCGAAGCGCTAAAGGAAATCGCGGAAGGAAAGCTTCTCGAGCCGCCGGGCAGCGACGCAAGCGACAAAACGAATTCTGCACCCGCCGATAATTCGCCATCGAACGCACAAGCTTCTGACGATGACGCGCGTCTAGCGTCGGATTCGCAATCAGCTAACGCGGTCCAAATGGCCTCGCCACAAACGGCAGCGCGGACCACCGGCGGCGATTCGCAAAGCGGCCCCGCGAAAGTCACCGCAATTCGCACCTGGAACGCCGATGATTACACGCGCGTGGTGATTGATCTCGATGGCGCGGTCAAGTACGAATCCGCGCGAATCAAGAATCCCGACAGAATTTACTTCGACCTCTACACCGCGCATCTCGCGAAATCGCTCACGCAGAAAGAAATGCCTGTGCAGAACGGCTTCCTGAAAGCCGTGCGCGTCGCGCAGAACAAAGACGGCGTCGTGCGCCTTGTGCTCGATGTGCAGAGCATTGAGGGATACTCAGCATTTATGCTGCCGGACCCGTACCGGCTGGTCATCGACGTGCACGGCAACCTCGAAACCGCCCGCAACAAAAAGCCGCCCGCCGAAACGGGCGCTGGCAGACTGGCCGGCGATCCGCCCCTCACCGCAACCGTTCGAGCAGCGCCGTCTGAAAAAATGCAAGTTCCTCTCAACCACGGTGCCGTTGCCGAAACTGCGACCGATACAACCGGAGAAGTTTCTTCTCAACCAAGCGGCACCGCGCATTCGCTGCCCGTCCCCGGCCTGCCTGCCATCGCCGCCAAGCCGACCAGCGACGGCGACCGCTCGCTGACCCGGGCGCTGGGACTGAAGATCAATCGCATTGTCATTGACGCCGGGCACGGCGGCCACGACACCGGAACCATTGGCCCGCACGGTTTGATGGAGAAAGACGTTTGCCTCGACGTGGCGCTGCGCCTTGGCCGCCTCATTCACAAGAAACTTCCGGGCGCCGAAGTCGTTTACACCCGCAAAACCGACGTCTTCGTTCCTCTGGAAGAACGCACCGCAATCGCCAATCAAGCCAAAGCCGACCTCTTTATTTCGATTCACGCAAACTCCAGCCAGAACGAAACCGCGCGCGGCATTGAAACGTATTACCTGAACTTCACAACTTCACAAGAAGCGCTCGAAACGGCGTCGCGCGAAAATGCGCTCTCCGACGAATCCATCCATCAGTTGCAGGACCTCATCAAACAAATCGCGAACAACGACAAAATTGAAGAGTCGCGCGAGCTTGCCTCGGATATCCAAAATTCGCTGACCGGACAGCTGCGGGAAATCAGCACCGCAGAGCGTAATCGTGGCGTGAAGAAGGCGCCGTTTGTCGTGCTGATCGGCGCGGACATGCCATCGGTTCTCGCGGAGATTTCTTTCCTCAGCAATCCGACGGACGAAAAGCTGCTCGAAAAGACCTCGCAGCGCCAGCGCATCGCGCAGGGCATTTTCCGCGGCATGGAGCGTTATCTGTCAAGCCTCAACAGCCTGGCCATGGACCGTCAAAAGCCAAAGCTGATGACCGCGCAACAGCCTGACGCGGCTGGCTCGTCCCGCGAGCAGCGATAACCGTTCCGTCGTATAATCAAGGTGACCATGCGCCGCATTCCCTTTCTCTTGCCGGCACTCCTGCTGGCTTCTGTTTTGCCCGTCAGCGCGCAGGGAATTCTGCCCGCTTCCGTGGCCGGTTGGAACGCCGCTTCGCCGCAAGCGAATCAGGATTTGGCGCAAATCGCAGGGCCTGCCGCGGCGGCATTGAAGGAATACGAAGTCCAGTCGGCGGAAAGCAACTCCTATACGCACGGCGCCGATTCGCTCACCGTAGCCGTTTACACCTTCAAGAACACCGCCGGCGCGTATGGCGCATATTCGTTCCTGCGCACGCCGGATATGGCTCAAGCGAACCTCACGCAGCACTCTTCGATCTCATCGGACCGCGCGCTGGCTCTCACGGGCAATCTGGTCGTCCAATGTAGCGGAAAAAATCTGCGCAAAGACGATGACCCGATTGTGCTGCTCGTCGCCCTGGCCGGAGGCCACGCACGCTTTGGTGCCTATCCGGCTTTGCCCGAGCAGCTCCCGACTGAAAACCTCATCCCGCGCTCGGATCACTTCGTGTGGGGACCCGTGGCGCTGAATCAGTTTTTGCCGCTCGCGGGCGGCGACTGGTTGAACCTTTCCAAAGGTGCTGAAGCGGAGATCGGCCGCTATCGTCTCGCTGGCCGCGACGCCACGCTGGTCCTCGTTGACTATCCGACGCCGCAGCTCGCTCAAGAGCAAATCAAGCAACTCCAGTCGCGGCTCGGCGTGACGACGCTAAACGACAAAGGCGCGGTCGCGGATGCCGGCTCGGCGGCTTCACGGCTCTACGCGCGACGCGACAGCACCATGGTCGCGCTTCTCACAGGCGCTCCTTCGGCAAAAGCCGCCGATTCTCTGCTCGGCAAGGTCGAATCGGGACTTGTGCTCACCTGGAATACCGAAGTTCTCGAGAAGCCTCAGCCGTCGATGGTTACTATCGTCATAGGAACATTCGTCGGGGCAGGAGAGATCTGCGCGTTCACGCTGCTTGGCGGCATTCTTTTCGCCGGAATTCGCCTGCTCATCAAGCGGATGTGGCCCGGTCGGGTATTTGATCGCGCCTTGGACATGGAAATCATCGAACTGGGTCTCGGGAGCCGTCCCATCAAAGGCAATGATTTGTATCAGATGAGGCCCCGCACCTGAACCCCCCGCGATTCAGTTTGTTGCTTCCTTGCGCATTCGCCTGCACCCGCATCTGGCTCATTATAAATGGCTTGTACGGCGGATATACCTTTGACAAAGTAACTATGGTACTGTGCTAACGCCGTGACAGGGCTTGATTTGAAGGAGTACTTGTTCTGCCAGGCTCTTATCTCGATAAACTTTCAAGGTGACCTCCGATGGCGGGGGTTATTTTTTTAGGCTTTCAAGAAACTCCTCGCGCGTCCTCGAAAAAATCTCGTAGGCGACCTCGTTTTTGGGGTCTTGCTTCCTTGCTTCCTCGGTAAGCGGTGGGATCTCTGGAGGAATAATTAGAGGCGAAATCTCAATTTTGCCACTCAATCTCTCTTGGTATTCGATTTGCCCGCGCAGCCAGTAAACCATGAGTTTTACTAATGGCCACGGCAAGGTGATGGCGCTATGTTGAACGATCTTTACTCCGTCTCGTTGGTCTAGCTGACCAAAGATAAGTTTTAAATCCCATGCGCTTGACTCATAGAAAACATTGTTCGCATATGCCTCAAACATCTCATTAACAGGCTCGAAGCTAACTTGGGGTTTATCAGGTGCCATATTTCCTCCATGCGTCAGTCGCCGCACCCGTACCGGAGCTTGCGGCCGCTGCCAGTAATTCATTAACCGAGTCTTTTGAGATAGAAAACTCGACCACTTTTGGATTCGGCGCTTGCTGGCGCTGGCCTTCAGAACCGAAACGCAATCGCATCTGAGGATGCTGTGTTTGCATTAAGTTTGTATATGGGCTGACCACCGCCGCCGCAGTTTCCGGTCTTTCAGGGATTCTAAATGTATGCCCATAGTTTCGCATTCTCCGTGCTATGCGTCTGCGAGTGACTCTAGGACGCAAGAAGGCAGTGTCGTTTGCCAACTGCGTAGCATTGAAAATGTCCTGACTGTAGTCGTTTTCCCATCCAAGCATTTCGCTGAATGGAATAAATTTGACCATCAGGCCGACATTAAGGCTCGCGGCTACCCTGACTAGCGTTTCGAGATTGAAATTAACTTGCCCAGTCTCCATTGCCGAGATACGGGCTTGTTTCATATCGGCTAATTGCGCCAAGCCAGATTGTGTTTTGTCTTGACGCAGGCGCAGTGCGCGAATCTGCGAAGGAATCAGTACATCCAATTTGGCGCGGATATAGCTCGCTCTAAAGTCCCGCTCGGTTAGTAATCTCTTAATCAGTTGTGATCTGTCGCTCATTGGTTTTAATGCAGTCTCCGCTCTCCCATTGGCCCATTCTCTTACGGCCCGTCTCTAAGGCGTCGGTTGGCGTATAGTTTCCGCCCTTGTGGGAGCAGCCGATCAGGAATACAGCACGCTTGGCCCCATCAAATATGCCGAGCAGTCTTTGTTGGACTCCATCATCGAACCGTATCTCCCATATGCCAACCATGCTGCCTCGGAGAAATTTGACTTTCTCCCAATGGATAGGGAGTTCGATTTTGGAATAGTTCTTGAGCAAGTTGCTGAGAAACTGTTTCCCATAATCGCTCAGGGTGTTGTGCCAATCATCTATCGGCTTGTTACCATTGGCATATGTGAAGTCAAAGAAACGCCAAAGTTCGGTCTTTGGCTTTTTCAAGACTATCACTTTTTTGTGATGTGTCAAGCGGTTTTCCCTTGACCTGCATTCTATCACTTATTTATGATAGGCGATAGAAAAGCAAAACCAGCGAATCTGTTTGATCCGCTGGCTCTCAAGGGGCCGTCGCATAGCGGCTGATTGCGCCGGGCTTATAATCCGGTGAAACGTGTTAGCGCACGTTCCGAGGGTCCGAATCCCTCCGGCCCCGCCAAACATGTTACCATGAGACGCATGAAGACCGTTATTGTCGAAAAAGAAAAGTTCGATGCCGTACTATCTCGCCTTGTCAAATCTGGCCCCGTTCCGATGAAGCAGATAAAAGCCAAGAAGACTAAGAAGCGTTTTCCTCGGAAGCAGTCAGAGTCTTAAACGGAAGTGCGGTCTCTTTCAGTAGTCCCTTAACCGTCGCATAGAACATCTGTTTTTGCTCGCCGCGCCGATTAAACCGATAAGAAAACTCTTCGCAGTAGCGGCCCAAGTGTTTTATCGAAACCTTGTGAAACGTGCCGTAGATGCCGCGTTTCAGCAGCGAAAACGCATTCTCGATTGTGTTGGTGTGAATGTCGCCTCTTACGTAAGAACGTATGTGATTGATCGTGCGATGGCCTCCCGCGAAGTGTCTCTTGCCGATGTGGTAGTACACGACCGATTCGTCCGTCTGTAGCGTGGCATCTTCGCTGATATGTTTCATCAGTTCAGGCTCGATTATGCTCAACTTCGCATCCTTCACAGGCACAAGGCGAAGATTGCCGCCGCGCTCGACCATCCCGAGAACAACATCTGTGCTCGTCTTTTTCACGCGGGGTTTGCCCTTGCGGGGCTTTTTAGGCGTCAGATAGGTTTCGTCTACCTCTACGATGCCAGTTAGCAGACCGCCTTCCTTCATGGCCTTCCTAATGCGATGGCAGAGATACCACGCGGTCTTGTAGCTTTTCTCTAGGCCGAGATGCCGCGCTACTTGCTTCGCGCTGATGCCCTTCTTTGCTTCCACGATCAGTCCCACGGCCATGAACCACTTTATGAGGCTCAGGTGCGAATCGTGAAACACGGTTCCTGTTGTCGCGCTGAATTGATAGCCACAGTCCTTGCACTCGTACAGACGCCGCGCCGGAACGCGCACAACCCGTTCCTCTCCGCGCCTGTTCCTGCGTACCCGCGTAGTCTCGTTTGTCGTGAACTTGGAGATGCGCTCGGTAACGCCGCACCTCAGGCAGCAGACGCCGCTCGGCCAGCGCACGGCCTCCAAATAGTTCAGGCAATCGGCCTCGGACTGGAATTTGGAGACTACATCTATCAGATTCATGGTATCTTACGCCTCTAGAAGGGAATATAAGGCTTTTGGCTTACTTTGTCAAGGGAATAATCGCCCTTGTACTGCGGCTGTTTCAGCGCTTTTCGGGCTTGACTCGGCTTGCGAGGTTACATAGACTCCCCTTTGTGGAAGAGTTTCAAGGGCCATCCGCGCATTGGCCCGGAAGCTTTTCTCCCTGGAAGGCCCACCTTGTGTGGGCCTTCTGCTTTTCTGAGGCGTTTTTCTGGTGCCTTTCGCCGACGGCGTTTTGAATCGCTCGCCGCGCGCCTGCGATACTTTCCCGTCACCTTCTGGCGGTGCTCATTTTCCTTTCTGCAATCCTGGTTTGTCGGCTTCTGCCGAGATCTCGCGCATCGCTTGTGCTTACAACCACTACCGTCACTTGGTTTGTAACCGCTTCTTTCGCCGGGAAAAATTCGAAAAGCAATGTGAGCCGGCGGGTGTTCCCGGAGCCGAGGAGGAGAGGATGAAGGCTCCGGGAGCGATAGAAATAGCAGTTCCGGGATTTTCCTAATTCGCTCTTCCGTTGCAGGCCGGATGGCCGCAATCGCACTGCAAATCCGGAGTTTTCCCCATCGCTGCGCACTCTACGCTGCAATACTTCTCGTGCGTTTCACAAGTGCACGGTGGATGCGCGCACTTCCTTGTCTTCTCCGCGGCCATAGTGTTCTCCTTCCCACTAACGATGCGTTCCCCCGAACAGGAGTCACATCGCTGGCATTAAAAAGTTCTGCTGATGCTCATGGGGTTCCGGAGAGAATCTGGTAACGTCATGCCCCTCCCCACCGTCTTTGACTCTGCCGACTTGAAAATCTGCTTTGCGCGTAAGTCTGCTCGTATGATAGAAAACGCTGCGCAGAGCTATTTTTCGCCGCAATGAAAATATCGAAGGGGTGTGCGATGAACTCGACGACGTCTGTTCTTTCGTTTCGCAATAATTCCGGGAAGCGCTTCCTGAACCGCGCCGCCGCATTCTGCGCGCTTTGGCTCGCTGCCGCGTTCGTGCTCGCGTTTTGCGCGCCGGCGTTTGCGCAGCAGAAGCGCCCGCTCACCGTAAACGACATGAACCTCATGCGCGGAGTGCGCGACCCGCAGTGCTCGCCGGACGGAAAGTATGTCGCCTACGTTGTCAGCACAGTCGACGTTAAAGGCGACAAGGGCTCCTCGCATGTCTGGATGGTCTCCCTCGACGGCTCTTCCGACCGCCAAGTCACCGAGAGCCAGGAATCGGAAGGCAATCCGCAATGGTCGCCGGACGGAAAGTACTTGTCCTTTACTTCCGGCCGCCCCGGCGAAGCCAAAGGCAGTCAGGTCTGGATTCTCAATCGCGAAGGCGGCGAAGCCATGCAGCTCACCAATATCAAGGGTGGCCTGCAAAGCTATGAATGGTCGCCAGACTCGAAAACTCTCGCCGTTGTCGTCCGCGATCCTGATCCGGACGAGCCGCAGGGTGACGCCGCCGAAAACGCCAAGCCGAAACCGCCCAAGCCCATCGTCATCGACCGCTACCACTTCCGCCAGGACGTCGTCGGCTATCTCCTCAGCGGCCGCCACAGCTACATCTATCTGTTCGACGTGGCCACCAAAAAGCTGCAGCGCCTCACCAACGATACCGGCCACGACGAATCCGGCCCCGTGTGGTCGCCCGATGGCACGCGCATTGCGTTTACCAGCAACCATGATCCGCATCCGGATCGCGATCCGGTCCCGCAGGTCTTCGTCGCCGATGCCTCGCAGCCCGGCTCAGCCCCAACACAGATCACTCACTATGCAGACCGCGGCACACGCGGCCGTCTCGCGTGGAGTCCTGACGGAAAAACCATCGCCTTCCTTGTGGGCGACGAAAAGAAGTGGGACGCCTACGGCATGGAACACCTCGCAACCGTTCCAAGCGACGGCTCCGCAGCTCCAGCCATCTTGACCGAAAAGCTCGACCGCTCGGTCAACGCTCCCTATTTCAGTGCCGACGGCAGTTCCATCGTCGTTGACGAAGAGGACGACCGCAACGAATACCCCATCTCAATCAACGTAGCCGACCAAAGCGTCACAAAACTTCTGCAGACGCCTGTTGTCATCGGGAGCTTTTCGCATTCGAGCGGCTGCCTCGTAGGCCTCACCGGCGGCGACGACAAAGCGACAGAAGTTTATTCCTGGGACGGCGGCAATCTTCGCCAGCTCACGCATCAGAACGACGCGCTCTTCGCCCAGCTCGACCTCGGCAAAACCGAGGACGTGAGTTGGAAAGCCGTTGATGGTACCGACGTTCACGGCATTTTGACCTACCCCGTGGACTACCAAGCAGGCACGAAAGTTCCCCTCCTGCTCCGCATTCACGGAGGCCCGAACGGCCAGGACGCTCATCAGTTCAGCTTCGAGCGCCAGATCTTCGCCGCCAACGGTTACGCCGTGCTCAACGTCAACTATCGCGGCAGCTCCGGACGCGGCCAGAAGTACCAGCGCGCCATCTTCGCCGACTGGGGTCATTACGAAGTGGAAGACCTGAGGTCCGGCATCGACCACGTCATTCAAATGGGCGTCGCCGACCCGGGAAAACTCGGTGTCGGCGGTTGGAGCTACGGCTGCATCCTCACCGACTACATGATCGCGAGCGATCCGCGCCTCAAGGCCGCGACCTGCGGCGCCGGAACGGGATTCACCATCGCTCTCTACGGCGTCGACCAGTACATCATCCAGTACAACTTCGAAATCGGCCCGCCGTGGGAACCAAAGTCGTGGGACACCTACCAGAAAATCTCCTATCCCTTTCTGCACGCCGACCGCATCAAGACGCCGACCATCTATTTCAGCGGCGACAAGGACGCCAACGTCCCCATGATCGGCAACATGCAGATGTATCAGGCGCTGCGCACGCTCGGCGTTCCGACCGAGCTCATCGTGTATCCCAATGAGTTCCACGGCATCCAGCGTCCCAGCTTCCAGCGCGACCGGTACGAACGCTACCTCGCCTGGTACGCCAAGTATCTGAAGGGCGAGAGCACTGGCACCTCCGTCGCTGACGAATAACGCCTCACTCCTGTCATCCGTCCCGATGCTTCTTTATCGGGACGGTGTCAGGGATCTGCTTCTGTTGTTGCCCGGGCGCTTTCGCCAGACATCACTGGCGAATAGGCCAGTCCTCGTTGCAATGGCGAGGAACGCGCTTTTGCGGATGCCCTGTCCGGAATGCACTCCGGTGCCTTTCCGGAGCGCCGTTCGCGAAGAGTGGGATCTTTGCATTTGTAGGGGCGGGGCTTGCCCGGCCCGCGCGACTCCCCCGAGTCGCGCCCACCTGACCCCTCGTCCAGTTTCTTCCTAGCGCACGGCTGTACCCCCATTTGCCTCAGGCCCACGCCCACCCCTCTACACTGGAACCAGTCAAGGAGCGCGCCATGAAGAACACATTCAACGCTCTATGCTTGCTCTTGCTGTTGGCGATTCTGCCTGTCGCGGCACCGTCTTCCGCAAGCCCGGTCATGCCCGCGAATCAGGCCGCCGCCGTCGGCTGCTTGCGCAGCATCGTCACTGCCGAGGCGTACTACAACAAACACTACCCAGCGGGCTTCAGCGCAACTCTCACGTCACTGGGAGTGCCGGAGGCAGGCATGCAGCCCTCCGCTTCCGCCGCCGGCCTTCTCGATAACTCCCTGACCAGCGGCACCAAGGGCGACTACGTTTTCACCTACACGCCCGGCGCAAAGGACTCGACCGGCAAGGTCGCCTCGTACACCGTGACCGCGCGTCCGGTCGCCTGGAAGACGGGGATGTGGAGCTTCTTCGCCGACGAGAGCGGCGTCATTCGCTGGACCGACGAGAACCGCGACCCCAGAGTCACCGACGCCCCGCTCTGAGTCAGGCGCACAGGCTTTTAAGCCTGTGCGCCTTTGGCTTGGTTGTCATCCTGAGCGCTGCGAAGAATCCCGGCGTGGCGTTGCCGTGTAGCGCCGGCCTTCAGGCCGTCCCCCTCGGATTACCGCTGCGGAGGGGCGGGATTTCCCAGGTCTTGCGACCAGTTGAGAATTACGCGCATTTCCGTGGGGCCTGATTGCGACTCGCTTTCGCGAATCATAATGAAACCCCTACCGTCGGGCATAACCGCGTAGTCGTGTCCGCTCGAAAAATAGGGACCCTGAAAAAGCATGCGCGGCGTTCCGGCTTTAAAGGTTGGACTGGTTTCGACCGGAACGGCCATCACGCGGACGTGTTCGGTGAACGCCCGAGCGGAAAGGGACTCCATGCTGGGTGCGGCGCGATAATAGAGTTCTCTGCCAGACGGCGCCCAGAGGGGATGCATTCCGCCGTCGCTCGAGATGCGGGTCTTGTTGCCGGCGCCGGGAAAGGAAACAACGTAAACCTCCTGCCGCCCCGACTCGTCGGTGTTGTAAGCGATCGAGCGACCATCTGGGGACCAACTGGCAAACTCCACCTGAAAAGGACTCTGTACAAGCCGTCGCGAGTCACCCGTTACCGGCTTCAAAAGTACTTGATCGCCCTGGTCAGGGTCGAAGATGTTGTAGAGGAGTGTCTTTCCGTCCGGCGACCAAAACCAGGGGAAGACAGGGTAAGCGCTTGAGACGACCACTTCCTCGCCGGAGCTTCCATCAACCGCTTTTGTTAGCAAAGCATATTGGCCGTCTTTGTAGCCGCTGTAGGTGACGCGCTTGCCATCGGGCGTCCACGCCGGATCGCGGTGCTCGACGCCATAGGTGAATCGCGTTTCGCTGTCGCGCGCAATGTCGTGAATCCAGGTGTCTGTAACCGGCCCCTCGATCGTGGTGGCGATGAAACGCCCATCGGGCGAGATGCTGAAATCCTCATAGGCGCGCTTTGTGGCCGTCAGAGGCCGGACGTTCCCGTTTTTATCGACCAACACCAATTCGTGTTCCCCGAAAGACACCCCGCCGGGGATATACACGAGAGAGCCGTCCCTGGAGACGCTGAACTGGCCCCCGCCAATCCGGGGATTCTCCACGACATTCTCGACAACTGGCGTGGCTGCGCCCGTCACTTCGAGTTTTGTGGGATCAAAAGGGGCCGCCAGCAACACGCCCCGGCGCAGGAAAATGAGGTGACCCGACACATAGTGAGCGTCGGTGCCCCCGGAGACGAGCATGTGGCGTTGGCCCGTCGCAAGGTTGACCGCAGCGATATCCGCTTCGTCGAATGAGGGCTCGGATGCGTTCCGCACAGTGAAGAGCAGCACTCTGCCGCCGGGCAGCAGTTCAGGGTACCGATGGTCAGTTTCCTGCCGGGCGGAATCGAGTTTAGTAAGCGGCTGCGGCGTGCCCCCCATCGCAGAAACCTTGAGTAATCCGCGGGGCGGTTCAGCTCCGAAATAAATCTCGTCGTCCTTCGTCCAGATGGCGCCGTAGGTTCTGCCCACGCCGGAGACGGAGGCGATAACCACCGGCGACCCGCCCGCTACAGGAACCTTCTGCAACTTCTGATCCGCTATAAAGCCCAGCCATTGGCCGTCGGGCGAGAAGAACGGCGTGTCCGCGCCTTCGGTTCCTGCAATCGGACGCGCAGTGAAGTCATCGAGCGAACGAAGATACATCTGCGAGGCGCCGTTTTGAGTAGCGACATACGCGATCCGGCTGCCCTCGGGTGAGAGCGCGATGCTGCGATACCAATACCAGGAGCCTCCTAGAATCTCTCCGGGAGGGAGAGTCACCGCAAAGCGGGTGACGCGGGGAATGGTGGTGGCACGCGGAAACCAAAGCCACGCTGCTCCGGCGGCAGTTGCCAGGACGAGAAACAGCGCCGCCAAAATCCAGCCCATCGGGTGGTATCGGGCCCCCGGCTGGACGCGCTCGGTGCTGGGATCGACAGGCGCATCTTCCGCGATCCACCGCAATTCGATTGCAAGGTCACCCGCGTTTTGCCAGCGGCGGTCGGGATCTTTCGCCAAGCATCGAGCGATGCAGCGATTGAGAGCTGCCGGAATGACGGGCTTGATTGCGCTGATCGGCTGAGGCTCTTTCTCGAGAATCGCGGAGGCGACGCTGAGGGGGCTTTTGCCTTCAAAAGCCCGCTTGCCTGTGACCGTTTCGTATAGAACAGCGCCGAGCGAGAAGAGGTCGCTGCGGCCGTCGACTTCCTTGCCTTCCACCTGCTCGGGCGACATGTAATGAAACGTGCCCATGATGACGCCTTGCTCGGTAACGGGGGAACTTGGCGCGGCAGTCATTGTGGCCCCGTCGAGAGGATTGGAAAGAGCGGGGCCGGTAGGTTTAGCGAGGCCGAAATCCAGGAGTTTCGCGCCGGCAGGCGTGATCATGATGTTGCCAGGCTTCAGATCGCGATGAACGATGCCCTGGCGATGCGCTTTGTCGAGCGCGCCGGCAATCTGCGCACCGAGCTGCAAAGCCTGGTCGAGAGGCAGCGGCCCTTTTTCAAGACGCTTCGCCAGCGTTTCGCCTTCGATGCATTCCATGACCAGATACTCGATGCCGTCCTGGCGCCCTACGTCGTAAAGCACACAAATGTGCGGGTGATTCAGGCCTGAAATGGTCTTGGCTTCGCGCTCAAAGCGCTGCTTTCGCACGGGATCGTTCGAGAGCTGCTGGGGCAGTATCTTGACCGCGACCGTGCGGTCAAGACGCGTATCCCGGGCGCGATAGACCTCGCCCATGCCACCGGCGCCGAGAGGCGCCTGGATTTCGTAGGGGCCAAGATTTGTGCCGGAAGCGAGGGACATATGCCGGCGGGATTATAGCGCGACGGCACGAAGAACATTGAAGAATCGCTGAAATATCGCGAGCGCCGGTGCCGAGGCCGGATTGGAACTACGCAATCGTCGACTGGCAAACTCAGAATCTGTAAATCGGACGAGGCCGATCCTGGTGTCGTTACCTTCAATTCGCAGCGGGCGGCTTTCCAAGTGACACAGGCTGAACAGTTGCCAGCAAGTCGGCCCGCGTTCTTTGGCGGCTACCGCCCGCGTGAACTCGCCGGGCGCGGATGAAATCGTCCGGCCTGCTGTGTGCGATGGAGCAGGAAGAGCCCTAACAGGATCAGCACAATCGCAATGATGAACACGCCCTTCGACTCGCTCTTTTGTGTTCGTTTTGCCATTCTCTGCGATTCTATCCCTTTAGCCGCCCCATTTCGCCTTTGCCGCAAACTCACCCTTGCCTTACGATGTCTCCGTGACTTGCTTCATGAATTCGCCGCTGCCGCTTCCCTTTCTCTCATTGCAATTCCCTTCTTCCAACTTCTCCCTTCTGCTTCTCTGCGCGCTGCTCATCTCCATCGTCTTCGCCTGCGTCTTCCATCCCACGGCCAAACAACGCGTCCTCGCCGCCCTCCGCTACTTCCTCATTCTCGTCGTTTTCTCCCTCGCCCTCGCCTGGCTCATGTATCCCTTCTCGCACTAGCCGTTCGACCCCTCTTCGCCGCAATGCTAAATTCGTTCCACAGCCGCGGTGACGCAGTTGGTGGGGCAGCCGATTCGTAAATGGATCATTTCACTCGATCTCTTTTCCTTTCAGTTCCCGAGCTTCCCTAGCATTTCTCCCCATTTCCCCGGCTATCCCATCAGAAGCGTGCAACGCTTGTGCAACGGCGGGGTCAGAGCCGTACATTTTTGAGCGGAGCCACGCAAGAAACGGAAGCGGCTGACGCGCCAGAACGGAAAATTAGGGAGATCGAGCAGGAGCTCTCAATATCCCTAAACGGGAAACCTGTCGAGAACCTGAATAACGAAGAACGTGCGCGACTGGATTCCGTCATGGGAATGGTGCGAGATGGTATCCAGCGCGACTCTGAGAATCCTTCAGTAGAGCTCGCAATGCGGCGATTGACGCGGCGAAGGAATCAGGCGGGCGGGGCCGACACCGCGCGGGCGTACGCTGACACGCCGAATCCTCGCGCGCGCGAAAGAGCAGCAAAGCGCATAGCTTTCCAAAACGGGGGAATCATATATGCTTCTGCAAGGGGGGAAACGATGAGTACAAGTGTGGCCGTACCGCCGGCAGCAGAAGACTGGGGCGTGTCGAAGCGGATTGTGTTCCGCTTCGTGTTTTCGTATCTCTTCCTTTACAACTTTCCGTTCCCGGTGGGTTCGATTCCATACACAGGCTGGCCCGCGCAAAAATACGAAGATATGTGGGAGGCGGTAATCATCTGGACAGGGAAACACGTCTTGCACCTTCCGAAGCCGATCACATTTTTCCCGACGGGGAGCGGGGACACGACTTCGAGCTACGTGCGACTGTTCATGATGGCGGTGCTGGCGGTTGTGGCGACGATTGCCTGGACGCTGTTCGAGCGCAAACATAAGGAGTACGTGCGGCTGCACGAATGGATGCGAATTTACGTGCGGTATGTGCTGGGAGTCACGCTGCTGAGCTACGGGCTCGACAAAGTGATCCCGAACCAGATGATCCCGCCATTGCCGAGCCAATTGCTCGAACGTTTTGGTGACATGTCGCCTATGGGGCTGCTGTGGAGCTTCATGGGCTTCTCAATCCCGTATATGATTTTCGCGGGAGGCGTGGAGACGGTGGGCGGGCTTCTGCTGTTCACGCGGCGGACAACGCCGCTAGGCGCGCTGGTGGCGTGCGGCGCGATGTTCAATGTAGCGATGCTGAACTACAGCTACGACGTGCCGGTGAAATTGTATTCCACGAATCTGTTCTTGATGGGCGTGTTTCTGCTCGCGCCGGATATGCGGCGTGTGGCCAACGTGCTGGCGCTGAACCAGCCGGCAGCTCCGGTGAACCTGAAATTTCCGCTGACGCTGCGCGCGACGTGGATGAAAGTGACGAGATACGCGGTGAAAGCCGCGTTTGTGGGATACATCCTGGTCTCGCTGACTCATGGAGAACTCGCCGAGCATCGCGACTTGCAAAAGAAGTCCCCGCTCTATGGGGCGTATGACGTGGAGGAGTTCACCGACAACGGGCAGACGCTGCCGCCGCTGATGACCGACACGAAGCGCTGGGAAAACGTGGCGTTTGATTTCCCGACGTACACGCAGATCAGAATGATGGACGGCAAGTTGGAGTATTTCCACACGGACTTCGACGCCGCGAAAGGCATCGTGACGTTCAGTACGGGACAAGACAAGGGCAAGAAGTATCCGCTGACGTACACGAGGCCGGACCCGATGCACGTCGTTCTGCTGGGGAAATTGCGGGACGAGGCGCTGGTGGTCAGGCTGAAGAGGATTGACGAATCGAAATTCTTGCTTATCAGCCGAGGGTTTCACTGGATCAACGAATACCCAGTGAACCGATAGCGGAAATGGCGGACGGCGCGCTGGTTGAATTGCTGTTCGGCGAAGGTTCGCGCGCGAACATGCTGGCATGCGAGGGTGACCATCAACCGTCAGCCGATTCGATCTCGGGGGGTTTTCTTTCGCGCCGGAGATTCCCTCGTCGAGGTATTCAGCGCGTGGCAAACGTTCGTGTTAGAATGACTTACACACTTATGGCCGCGGTAGCTCAGTTGGTAGAGCAGCCGATTCGTAATCGGCAGGTCGACGGTTCAAGTCCGCCCCGCGGCTCCATCTTGCAAAACAGAATCTGCTTACCCGTTACCAGAAACTTGAGCGCGAGTGATATGCTTCTGCTGTGACTTCGCGCCCCTTCGCTCTTGACGGCACGCGCTTAAGTTTCTTCGTTCTTCTCGCTTTTCTCTGCCTGCTTTGCTTGCCGCTTCGGTCCTACGCACAAACGGACGAGATCCAGGTTTACGACGCCGAGATCGAAGACCCTGGCGTCTTCAACCTGATGGTGCACACCAACTTCACTCCCATCGGCCGCCAGCAGCCCGCGTTTCCGGGAGCAACAATTGCCAACGATTCAGTGAACGGCGCCGCCGAATGGGCCTACGGCGTCACGCCGTGGTTCGAGCAGGGACTCTATCTTCCAGTCTTCAGTTTTTACTCAACGAATCAAGGGCCAGCGATCAACGGTTTCAAAATACGCGAGCTGTTCGTGCGTCCGCACGCGCACGACCACAAATTCTTCTACGGCATGAACTTCGAATTCAGTGTCAATCACGATTATTGGGAGTCGCGCACCATTACCTCAGAGATTCGGCCAATTATCGGCACCCACCTCGGCCGCTGGGACCTCGTTTACAATCCCATCTTGGATACCGACTACACCGGCGGTCTCGGCGGCCTTCAGTACAATCCCGCTGGACGCGTCGCTTACAACTTCAACGACAAATGGGCCGCTGCATTTGAGGAGTACGATGGCTTTGGAACGCTCAGCGACGCCGTCCCGTTGCATGACCAGTTTCATGAAGCCTGGGCCGTGATGGATCGCAAAAGCGAGAAGTTCATAGACATCGAGGCAGGTGTTGGCCTGGGAACGACTGCCGG
Source organism: Candidatus Acidiferrales bacterium (assembly GCA_035945715.1). Classification (GTDB taxonomy): domain Bacteria; phylum Acidobacteriota; class Terriglobia; order Acidiferrales; family UBA7541; genus DAHUXN01. Next base: position 73,676 of record DASYZX010000040.1, on the reverse strand, counting down.
CTCCGACCGGTTGACCTTCAAACTGATGCTGTCGCGTGACCTGAACCCTAAGCGCGAATCCCCGCCACCACAACCGAGCTCACCGAACTGAACCGCGTCAGCCGATCAGCACCCAGCGTTCCTTTTCGCCAATCGAGACTCTTCGGTTGATCCGCCAGGACCGCACCGCTGGTGGCGCCGGCAATTCGCACTTCGAAAGGATCGTTCTTTTATCTGCGCCGTCATGGGGCAACAGACCATCAGACTGGTCTTTTACGCGGTAGGCCGCCGGGCACCCTTCGATGTCAATTCGCGAGCGAGTCCGACCGCCATTTTTCCTATTGGCGAAACTAAAGCGAAACGGTATATTCCCCTCATGGACGAAGGCCGCAAACGCACCTTGCTCATCGCCGCCAGCATTCTTGCCGCTCGCCGCCTCGCCCAGCTCGACGGGAAAAATCCCACTGCGTACGCTCTCGCCTACAAAACCTGCATCGAGAACGCCATCGCTGACGCTGAAAAAATCTTCCGTCAAATCGATTGCCGCTGGCCCGAACACAAAGATCGCGGCTACTAGAAACTCTCTCGCAAACGGTGTTCCGGAGGCTGGAGCTTTAGCTCCGACAGGGCCGAAGTTCGGGGTTTTCCTTCCTGTCGGGCCGCTTTGTCCGCGATGTACCTGGCCGCCCGGTCTCCGCCTTCGCTTGATCGCGAGCCGCTACCGCGAACAGGGGCCAAATCGCCGTTCTTTATCTATAATCCCTGATATGACCGCGCCGGGCACAAAGAAGACGGAAGCCGGAGCCCATCCGCAGCCGCATCCATCGAAAAAACCGGACGCCGCGGAAGCGCCGGCGCCGCCGAAAAGATCAGCAGAAGCCGCGCCCGAACTTCCACACGCGCCCACCGGCGAGCCGCCTCACCCGCACGGGCACAAACATTACATCAGCCTCAAGCTCCGCGACGTCAGCCAGCTCTTCAATTCCATGGACCCTTCCCCGTTCATCGAAAAAGATCTCGACGACGACGCCGAGGAATTCATCATGAGTTGGGCGCAGGAGTATCCCCCGGACGAGCCCGTGTGCCTGCGGATCTATCTCGAGCAGTGGCCGAGCGAGGATCCCAAAGAAATGGTCAAAACCGCGGTGCACAACCACTTTGCGCATCGCGCGCAGCTGGCGCAACTGGAGCTGAAGCGCTTGCTCGAACAAGGCCGCACCAGCTTGCTGATCGGCTCGGTATTCCTCTCGGCGTGCCTCGTGTCAAGCCAGACGCTTTTGGGCCACGACCAGGGCACTTGGGCCGCAATCGTGCGCGAGAGCCTGACCATCGCCGGCTGGGTCGCGATGTGGCGGCCCATGCAGATCTATCTTTACGACTGGTGGCCGGTGCGCCGCCGTGTCCGCGTTTTCCGCAAACTCAGCCGCATGCCCGTCGAAGTTTTGCAGCGCCCCGCCGCCTGAGGAACCCCCGCGGCGGCCGTAATCCACCTCACTTTTGCCCTTGACGGGATAGCGGATAGGCATGCGAAAAAGCGATCACCTCCTGAGCGCCAACAGGATCACGATATCGCCGCCCAACTGGCCGTCGACGGTCTATCGAGAGGCTCTTTTACGGTCGCGTCGCTCAGCAGATTCATCGGTGATTCTGGAACGGACCTTGTCAATGCGCGGCGCACGAACCCTCAACTGCCGACTGCATCTCCCAGTCATTGTTTCAAACGGTGGGCGATCTCGTACGCATCCCCAACACACAGAAAGTTCAGCAGACCGGCAATCGCCAGCAGGCGCGTCCCAATGTCGCCACTCGATCGCGCAAGGTTTGCTCCGCCCGGTTCGAAGACGCGCCACAAGAAGTAAAACACGCCTGTGCCCGCCTCCGCCAAGTGGCCCAGGATGCTGTACACGTCGCTGGTGTGAATGGAGAAAATCTGGCCGCCGAGCTGGTAGCCCGCGATAGCCATGCCGCCGACACAAACAAACATCGCGACGCCGCGGCCCCATCGCCGCAGCAGCAGGTGGCCCAGTCCCGGAACGAACCAGCCTCCCACGGTAGCGAGCCAAATGGTGATCGGGTACATCACGGTTCGTGTGCTGGAGGATGCGGACGTTTCCGTCGGGGGAGGCGCTGGAGCAACTGGGGGCGTCGAGTCGCTCAAGGCGCGCTACGCCAGAATGGGGATAATTTCCTGCTGGATCGGGCCGGTCACTTCCGCTTTGCCGTCGCCGATGTACATGTTCACTTCGCTGCGCACGCCAAACTCCGGCAAGTAAATTCCCGGCTCGACGGAAAAACACGTATGCGGAACGATGCGGCGGTTGTCGCGCGTTTCCATCCCATCCATGTTCGCGCCGTTGCCGTGGACGTCCTGGCCGATGCTGTGCCCGGTGCGGTGCGTAAAATATTTTGCGTAGCCTGCCTTGCGAATGACTTCGCGGCACGCGCGATCCACTTCCCAGCCGTGGATTTCGCGGCCCGCCGAAATGGATTTCGTAACGAACTCAATCGCGGCATCGCGCGCGCAGCGGACAATCTGAAAAATCTTCACGTATTTTGCAGGCACCGACGCTCCGAGATAGCCCATCCACGTGATGTCGTAGAAGACGCTTCCGGGTCGGTCGAGCTTGCCGAAAATATCAAGGAGCAGCAAGTCGCCTTCCTGAATCGGCGAACTGCCGGTAGCGGCCGGTTCGTAATGAGGATTGCCGGCATGGGGTCCGACGCCCACAATCAATTCGCCGTCGGTAACGACGTGCTGCCCGCGAAATTGTTCGACCATCCATTGCTGCAAATCGTATTCCGTGAGCGGCTTTTTCTCGCGAACGAAATCACCCGCGCGCGAAAACGCTTGCTGCGTCACGCGATGAATAATTTGTCCTGCGGCGCGATGCGACACGAGTTGCTCGGGCGTCCACGCGGCTTCGAATTCCTGAACGAGATCGGCGGAACTGTGAACTTTTTTTCCGAGCTTGCGAATCAGTTCAATCGTGCCCGCGTCAACAAGCCCGATGTAAGGAATGTCGTTCTGCGGCGAGTACTGCATAGCGATGGATTTCGCGCCGGTCAGAATTTTCCCCAGGCCTTTGTGCAGTTCTTCCCATCCGGAGTATTCGATTTTGCGCCCGGGCAAACTGTCGAGGCCGCAGGCTTCGATGCGATGCACAAGCTTCGAGGGCGTTCCTTTGGCGGGAATGAAATAGAACCATCGGCGCGTGACTTTGCCGTTGGTGGTCAGGCCCAGAATGCGCGCGGCGATGGCGTCGCGATGATGGTGGTCGTAAAAAAGCCAGCCGTCGAGTTTCTGTGCGCGAAGTTCATTTTGAATGGATTTGATTTCTGGCATGATGGCGCTCGCTTTCGCTCTTCGCAAGAGATTCTAACACGAACGCTGTGCGGCAAGAGTGCGAAGCGAGTTCGCCAGTGGTCCTATCCAGATGCCCCGGGGAGAATAAACATGAATGACCGAGCAGCCCGCGGTTCGTCGGCGCAAATTCGCGCGCGATTGATCGGAGCGTGGCGAGCCGTTTCCTGGCAGGAGAACGATGCCGAAGGCAACTTCGTCTTTCCCATGGGAGAAGAGGCGAAGGGCCAGCTGATTTACAGCGCCGAGGGAAGAATGTCGGCGCATCTCGTTAGCGCCAACATGGCGCGGTTTGCCAAGGCCGACTGGCGCGCGGCCACGGCGGAGGAACGCGCGAGGGCCTGGCTGGAGTATTTCGGATATTACGGCGGTTTCTCGATCGACGAAGAGAAGAAAGCTGTGATTCATCATGTGGAGGGAGGTTCGTTTCCAAATATGGTGGGCACGGAACAGGTTCGATATTTTCGCTTCGAGGGCGAGCGGCTGGTCCTGAATGCAGAGACGCCGTGGGGTAAAGTGCAAGTGGTGTGGGAAAAACTATCGTGAGACTGCGATTCTAAGCGGCGCTTTGCGCGACTATTTTTTGGCGCGTTCGCCGAAGATGGCGGAGCCGATGCGGACCTGCGTCGAGCCTTCCTCGATCGCCACCTCGAAATCGTGGCTCATGCCCATGGAAAGCTCAGGGAACGAGCGTCCAAGATGCTGCTCGAGATCGTCGCGCAAGCGGCGCAGGCGGCGAAAATAAGGACGCGCATCGCGCGGGTCTTCACAAAACGGAGGGACGGCCATGAGGCCGCGCAGTTGCAGATGCGGCATTTGGATGACAGCTTCGGCAACCGCAGGCAGATCCACTTGCGCCACGCCGGCCTTCGTTTCCGTGGGATCGACTTGCACTTCGATCAGAACGGCGAGCCATTCGTTGGTTTCGCCGGCAGCATCGTCGAGTTTCGCTGCAAGCGCGACATCGTCAACCGAATCGATCCAATCGAAGAGGCGCGAAGCGCGGCGCGCTTTGTTGCTTTGCAAATGGCCGATCAAGTGCCAGCTTGGTTTTATGTCGGCCAGTTCCGTCTGCTTCGCTTCCCACTCCTGAACGCGATTTTCGCCGAACGCGCGGATGCCCGCGTCGTACGCGGCGCGAATGGCTTCCGCGGGAAACGTTTTCGAAGCGGCCACGAGAACAATCTCTTCCGGTCGGCGATCGGAACGCGCGGCGGCGCGTGCGACACGTTGCTGCACGTGCTCCACATTGGCGGCGATCGACGAAGTCGTGCGAGGCATAACGCATTTTAGTGCGGAATCAGCATCTTTGGACAAGTGATTTCAGAGTGTCGCATTGGGGAACGAGGCTCGCTTGCCTCGCAAACGTCAAGGCGCTGGAGACGAGGCAGGCAGCGGTCTATCGGGGCGAGGGTATTCGAAAATGCCGAATGGGTCGCTGCCGATCAAAATGCGGTTCGGCTCGACGAGCATCGTGGTGGGCTTCAAAGGCATATTGTCGACTGTGGGAAGGCAATACTGCTCCAGGAGATTGCCGTCCTTGTCCAAATGAACCAGATCACCCCCGATGACAGCCCAGACCTCGCCGGTTGCGGAGTCCACAGTCATCGCATCGACGACAATCCTTTCGCTGGCAGGACCGGCGCGCTCGCTCAGCCGCACGCCGAGCGCGATACGGCCAGACTGCATTCCTCCTGCTCCGCGCCCTCTTCTGCCGCCCTGCGCCGCGGGAGAAGTTGCGGAAGTTGTGTCCACGCTGGAAGTGCTGTCTGCAGGCGAAGAAGAGGAGTTGGAGGGCGAAGATTTCGCGGCGCCATTCGTGGTTGCGATGAGTCCGCCAGCCACGCGAACGCCAGGATTCACGGACCAATTGCCGGATTGCGACGAAGTGTCGGTGGTGAAAGCGGTTTCGAAGGCGCGAGATCCGTAGCCATCGTACGCGCGAATGGTTGGAGCGGCGCGGAACCCCAGATCCACAAAAATATCTCCGGCAGAATCGCCATAGAACCAACTGCGATTGATCGAGGGCTTGCCGTTTTCGGGCACATCGGCATCTTTCAGATCCCGGGGATCGGGATGCGAGGTGCAGGCGAAAGTCTGCGCGTCGCATTGTTCGATAACAGGGTCAATGATCTCACCGAAGCTGTGGTCCAGTTCTCCATGCGCGGGGTCGTAAACGTCCACCAAATGCTGGGAAGACAGGCTGGCGACGGCGACTTCTCCACCGGCGAGCGGTTCCACGGAAACGGGGGCCAGCACGTGAATTCTTGCAATTGGGACGCCCGCAGCGGAATAAATTCTGACTGCATTTGCACCGCGGTCGGCGACGTAGATTCGTCCGGCGGGATCGATCTGCAAATCTGAACCGTAGATAATCGCCGAGCCGGGTGAAGACGACAGAGAAGAGGCCGCTGGTATCTGGCCGATTCGTTCGCCATCTGGAGAATAAACGGCGATGGCGGCGCCGGGAGCGGCGAGAACGTAATAATTGCCGGATGGGCCGCGTCGAATCGCGCGCAGCCCGGGACCAACTTCCGGCAGGAAACGCGCGAGCACGTTCAAGCAGGTTTCACCGTTTTCCGGCTTGACGGTGACGCTCTGCTGGACGTGGGCTATTTGCAACGGGACGTCTAACGTCCAAGCTCCAGTTGTATTGGCGGTGACATGAACGCCGCCCTGTTCGAATTTTTCGAAGCCCTGCGCTTCGACGATCAGGCTATAGATTCCCGGAGCGACGCCGGAAAATGCGTAGCCGCCGTGCTCGTCGGTCGTGGTGGTGAGCTGGGAGTTGCTGGCGGAGTCGATGAGATGAACGGTTGCGCTGGGAACCGCGGCGCCGCTCGGATCGGTCACGTTGCCGCGCACAGAAACGCCGGCCTGGCTGAGAGCCAGACTGCTCGTCAAAAGAGAAATCGCGAAAAGAATCGCAAGACAAGCTGATGCTCGAAAGATTCGCAAAGAGCCCTTCCTGACCCACACCCCAAATCAGACGCTCCGACAACGCACAGGAAACATCCGCACGCGACTTTCCTCGCAAGATGCGGAAATCCTGAAGGATGTTGCACGACACAAGGTTAGAGACGAAAAGAAAGTAAACTCCGTTGCAGCGGCATCGCAATCGCCGGCCGAGGCTCGGCTGGGTGTGCTAGACTGTGCGGCGTTCAATGCCTGCCCGCGGGAAACTCATCGTTCTGGAAGGAATCGACGGCTCCGGCAAGCACACGCAACTGGAGATGCTCGCGCGCGCGATGCGGGAGCGCGGCGTGGCGCACACGACGATTGATTTTCCGCGATACGACGGATTTTTCGGACGGATGGTCGCGCAATATCTGAATGGAGAATTCGGCACGCTGGCGCAGGTGGATGCGCACTTTTCGGCGTTGCTATTTGCGGGCGACCGGTTGGAAAACAAGAAACAGCTGGAACATTTCCTCGCCGACGGGAAATTGGTGCTTGCGGACAGATATATTGCGTCGAATTTGGCGCATCAAGGCGCGCGCTCAGGGCCGCGGAAGTCGAGTGAATTTGTCCGATGGCTGGAACGGCTGGAATATGAAGTGTATGGATTGCCGCGCGAGGACCTTGTGATTTATCTCAGATTGCCGGCGGCGCAAGCGCAGAAACTTGTTGGCAGAAAAAATCGACGAAGCTATACGCGACGGCGAAGGGATTTGCAGGAAGCGAACCTGAAACATTTGCAGGGAGCGACGCGGATTTTCGGGCGGCTGGCGCGGCAACGGAATTGGGCAACGGTAGATTGCATGGCCGCGCGAAAGAACGAGTTGCGTTCGCCGGAGGAGATTCACCGTGACATTATGGCAGTGATACAGACGCGAGTGTTTGCTCAGGGCGAGGAAGCGTAATGGGATTCAACGAATTCCTCGGAAACGAGCGGATCGTGCAGGCGCTGCGCGCGATGCTGCGCCGCGAACATGTACCGAACGCTCTGCTGTTCGTGGGGCCGCGCGGGATCGGGAAGTTCGCGCTGGCGAGAATGTTTGCGCAGGCGGCGAACTGCGAGAGACTGCCGGACGATTTCTGCGGCGAATGCGAAACGTGCAGGAAGATCGCGCGGCTGGGGGACCCCGCGCCGCTTATCGAGCAGGGGCTTGCGGAGCGCGGCGAAAGTCCGGACACGGCGACTGTGGAACGAATGCCGCTGATCTTGGAAACGCACCCGGACGTTTGGGCGATGGTTCCCGATCCGGTGCGGCGGAAAAATCCGGTGGCGCGGCCGATGATCCGGATGGGGCAATTGCGCGCGGTGCAACGGGCGGCGTATTTCCGTCCACAGGCGCGACGGCGAGTTTTCATCATGGACGGCGCAGACACGATGCGCTGGAACGACGCGGACGTGTTCCTGAAAATTCTGGAAGAGCCCCCCGAGACGGCGACGCTGATTTTGCTGGCGCCGCGTGCCGATGCCCTGCTGCCGACGATTCGCTCGCGATGCCTGACGTTCTGGTTTGCGCCGATTGCGCCGGAACAAATTGAAGGTTTGCTGAAGGAACGTTCGGAATGGAAGGCCGCTGAGAGAAAACTGGCCGCGCAACTGGCGGACGGGAGCCCGGGGGCGGCGCTGGGGCTGGATCTGGGGGAGTCCGCGCGGCTGCGGCGGGAGATTTTGCGGCTGCTGGCGGACGCGATGGAGGGAAAATCCTATCGCGCAATCTTCGAAGCGACCACGCGGCTTACCAAAGAAGAGTCTGAATCGTTTGAAAATGTCTTAGGGATGTTCTATAGTCTTTTGGCAGACCTGCTAGAGCTGTCCCACAGTCCGAAGAATTTCGCACCGCGGAATCCGGATTTGCGCCGTGAACTGGAGAACCTAGCAAAGAAGGTCACAGACGCGTGGGTGATGCGCGCCACGGGCAGTTTGGACCGGCTGGAAGCCCGATTGCGACGCAACGTCGGGCGGCAGCTGGGACTGGATGCCGTGGCAGAGAGCCTTCGGATCTAACGGGGCGCTCGAAGGATCTGGATAAATTACTTTTTTTAGGAAACCTAATTCAGTTGGAAACAGTCATACATACAGGTAACTCTAGCCTGGAACTTTCTTAAGGAGCACGCCATCGTGAATCGCAAGTTATTCCGCCCTTCGCTCACCGAGGTCAAAGAGCAGCAGTATCCTGCACGGAACGCACACGAACCGGGGCAAAGAAAAAAGCCGGCCCCGCCTGAACAAACACACGCAGAGAGCTTCTACTATGTGAAGCAGATGCAGGCGCATACACCGGTGGCCGTGGTGCTCACGGACGGAGAAGTGCTGCACGGCATCGTGGAATGGTATGACCGTGACTGCATCAAGCTGACGCGTTTTGGAAGTCCAAACCTGCTACTTTACAAACACTCGATAAAATACCTTTATAAGGATGGCGAAGAGGCAGCCGAAGGCGGGAACGGAAACGGCAACGGCAGCCACTAAGCTCAAGCGCGGGGCGGCCTATCTGATCTGAGCGCAGCTGCGTTGCGCTTGTCTTCGCCTCCGAATGCCGAACCTCTTTCCTGTTTCAACTGAGACGCAGGAGGTGTCGCCAAGCGCTTGCGGCAAATTTCCGGCGAGATGCGTATAATCTGTCGCGAACTCGCCGAAGGGATGCTCGTTTCGTGAGGTCACGCCGATGGCTGAGAAAAAAGAATCCGCGCGCGGCACAATCATTCTCGCCGTCGTCACGCTGGCGATCGGCGTATACGTAATCACCTACGGATTGCAAACGACGTTTTATTTTCAGGCGCATCACTGGGCGAGCAGTACGCCATTCCTCAGGGAAACTCCGCAGCCGCTGCCTTCCACGGCGGCATCGCCAGCGCAGGAAAAGAATCTGTCGTTCTACGGTGTGAATTTTGAGGCGCCCTGGAAAGGGATTGCCTCGCAAAAGCCCGGAGAAACACAGTCGGAAGTGCAGTTCAATTCCGGGCCGGTGATCGTTTTTTTCAACCCGGAAGGCGAGAAAGACATTCTGTCGAGCGTACGAGACGGCCCGCCGCAGACGTATGACAAGTATGAAGCGGTTTTTGGCGAGGGCTTGTTTCCGACGAATTACGATCTGTACGAAGCGGTGTACAGCGCGTCGCCGGCATCGCTTTCACCCTTCATGACGCGGGAGCAGGTGGAACGCATCGGAACGCTGCTGCAGTGGAAGATGGCATTCGGGGCGAGCGGCGCAAGCGCGATTTACAACGTGCAGACGAGCAATCTGAAGGGTTTGCAGTTCGGCGACACATCACGGGATCGAATCGTCGTGCTGCGGCTATTTGATTCGCACAACGCGCAGTACCGGTTGCTGTTCACGTCGAAAGCGGGAACCGGGACGTTCGCGCAGGCGGATCTGAACTGCGTGGTGGATTCGCTGCAACCACCGGCGGGAGCTCATTAGCGCGGACGCTACGCGCTTGCGGCGGTTGCGTCGAGAATCTTCTGGTAGTAAGCCTCGTAAAGCGGGATCACATCGTTGGAGCAGAATTTCTTGCGGGCATTGATGCGGGCCTGCTTGCCCATTTCCCTGCCGCGGTCGGCACGCGAAAGAATCTGAATGGCGAATTTGGCGGCTGCGGCGACGTCGCGTGGCGGGACGAGGTAGCCGTCAACTCCATCGGTAATCACTTCGGGAACGCCACCGACATTTGTTGCGATGACCGGCACTTCACAGGCCATGGCTTCGAGCGCGGCGAGGCCGAATGATTCCAAGTCCGAGGGAAGAAGGAATAGATCCGCGAGGCCGAGGAATTCGTAGATGTGATCCTGTTTGCCCAGAAAAAACACATCGCGGCCGAGCTTCTTGACGCGGACGAGATGTTCGGCGGCGCCGCGGTCGGGACCGTCTCCGATCAGGACGAATTTTGCGGGCATTTTCTGACGGACCAGAGCGAAGATTTCGATAGCGTCGGTGATGCGTTTCACGGGGCGGAAATTCGAAAGATGCATAAGCAGCGGCTCGCCGTTGGGAGCCCATTCGCCCCGGCGGCGTTGATCGGCGGGGCGGCAGTAGAGATCGCAGTTCACGAAATTGCGGATGACTTCGATGGGGCGCTTGGTATCGAATTCCTTGATGGTTTGGTCGCGCAAGTAGTTGGAGATGGCGGTGACGCCGTCGCTCTGGTCGATGGAAAAGCGCGTGATGGGAAGGTAGCTGCGGTCGCTGCCGACGAGAGTGATGTCGGTGCCGTGTAGGGTCGTGATGAACGGCAGCCGGCGCGGAGCGGCCATCGAACGCGCCAAAAGGGCGCTGACGGAGTGCGGGATCGCGTAATGCACATGCAGCAGATCGAGCGAGGCAGACTCGGCGACTTCGGCCATTTTGACGGCAAGGGCGAGCGTGTAGGGAGGATGATCGAAGAGCGGGTAGCTGGTGACTTCGACTTCGTGGAAATAAATGCGGTCGCTCGTGGGATTCAGGCGCGTGGGCACAGCGTAGCTGATGAAATGAACTTCGTGGCCGCGCGCGGCGAGCTCCATGCCGAGCTCGGTGGCGACAACGCCGGAACCGCCGTAGGTCGGATAGCAAGTGATGCCAATTTTCATGGGGTTGCGCGCCCTTGCGCGCGCGATACGCGGATGTTAGATTCGCAATTTTCCACTCCCCCATTGGACGTAGGAAGGCGGAGTTACGATGCAACGACTTACCGGCAAAATGGCGTTCATTACGGGCGGCGGGACGGGCATTGGCCGCGCGTGTGCGTTGCTGTTCGCGCGCGAGGGCGCGAAGGTTGCGGTGGCGGCACGGCGCAAAGACAAGCTGGAGGCGGTTGCGCGGGAGATTATCGCCGAGGGGCATGAGGCGCTGGCGGTGGAGTGCGACGTGACGCGGAAGGCCTCTGTGGATGCGGCCGTGCGCGCGGCGGAAGAACGATTCGGCGGGTTGAACGTGATTGTGAACAACGCCGGCGCGCTGCACGTGGGAACGGCGGAGGCAACGTCGGAAGATGACTGGAACCGCGTGATTGCAGCGAATCTAACGGGGACGTTTCTTGTTTCGCGGGCGGGGGTGCCCGCGCTGCGGAGGGCCGGTGGAGGAGCGATTGTAAATATCGGATCGTATCTTGGGCTTGTGGGGATCCAAAATCGCGCAGCGTATTGCGCGTCGAAGGGCGGCGTGACGCTGCTGACGAAGGCGATGGCGCTCGATCATGCAACGGAAAGGATTCGCGTGAATTGCATTTGTCCGGCGCTGGTCGAAACGGAAATGGCGCTAGGCGCGATCGAACAAATGCCGGACCCGGCGGCATATCGCAAGCTGCGCGAATCGCAGATTCCCATGGCACGCGCGGGAAAGCCAGAAGACGTGTCGCAACTGGCTGTGTTTCTCGCGTCGGATGAATCCGCGTGGATGACGGGGAACGCGATTCCGCTGGACGGCGGCAGTACCGCAGCATGACGCAGCATGAGATGAAGCGCGCAGCGAACGTCGGGAAGCCGCTCACGCTGGTGGCGCTCGGTCGGAGATTTCATTTCAGCAACACGGCGCGGCAGTTCGGATTTCGTCTCGAGAGTGCAGAAGTAGGCCGCGCGAAACTGCGAATGAACGTGCAGCCGCGGCACATGCAGATTCATGGAGTAGTCCATGGGGGCGTGCTGGCGTCGCTGGCGGACACGGCGGGCGGCCTGGCGCTCTATCTGGCGCTGCCGCGCGGGTCGCGAGCGGCTACCGTGGAGATGAAAATCAATTTTCTGGAGCCGGTCCAGAACGGGACGGTGTTTGCCGAGGCACGAATCTTGCGCCAGGGAAAATACCTCGCCGTGCTGGAGTGCGACCTGACGGATGAGCGCGGCAGAATGGTGGCTAAGGCGCTGATGACGTTTTCAGTTGGAGCGGCGAAACAAGCGAAGCGGCGATAGTTCTTACTTTCTCGTGCATACGCTTTACTTCCCTGCACAGATTGGCTAAGTTGAACCGAAGACCATGCAATCGCCCGTCTCCGGCAAGGAACTGCTGTTCACACTGGTGCTGAAAGTGGGGTTCGCCGCTTCGCTGGCTGCGCTGCTGGTGCGATTTGCGCGATTCCGGCGAGTGCTTTTCACGGAGACGCGCGATTCGGACCAGAAAGTCCTGCTGCTGCTTTTCTTGGTGCCGCCGCTGGCGCTGGCCGTGGTGTTGCGACTGGTCGGGTATGAGTTTTTTGATTTGACGCTCGCAGGCTCATTCTTGCTGGGATTAGTCGGCGGACGCATGGTCGGCTTGTTGGGCGCTGCGATGCTGAGCCTGCCGGCGCTTGGGCATCATGAATGGCTGGCCACGCCGGTCGCGGCGCTCGTTGGACTGATCGGCGGGATAATCCGGCAGGGAATGCCAAACTCCGAAGATATCTGGCATTTCGGTCCGTTTCTCTTTCTTAATATTCCGCAATCCCTCTGGAAACTGGTGCGGCGCGGGCAGATCAATTGGGCGATGCTGCCGCTCGGAACGTGCGTGGTGCTGGAGTTCGGGCGCTATGCGCTGGCGCACGCTGTTCCCGCGCGATGGCTATACTCGCTGCCCTACCCCGCTTGGCCGTGGCTGCTGTTGATTGTGCTGGCGACGGTGATGTCGGTGGCGATGCCGATCAAAATCTGGAACAACACACGAATTGAAATGAACCTGGAGCAAAACGAGCAACTTCTATTGAAGGCGCGCATGGACGCGCTCTCGCGGCAGATCAATCCGCACTTTTTATTCAACACGCTCAATACGGTGTCTTCGCTGGTGCGCTACGACCCTGACATGGCGCGCATCGTGGTGCTGAAGCTCTCGAACATTTTGCGGCGCTTGCTGCGGACGCATGAGACCTTCGTGCCGCTACGCGACGAACTGGATTTTATCGACGACTATCTGGATATCGAGGTGGCGCGCTTCGGACGCGACAAGCTGCAGTTCTTCAAAGAAGCGGACGACAGCACGCTCGATGCTTTCATTCCCAGTATGCTTTTGCAGCCGATTGTGGAGAACGCGATCCGGCACGGATTGGCGCCTAAACTCGAAGGCGGAGAAATCCGGCTGTGCACGCGAATGATGGACGGACAACTGACCATCGACATCAACGACAACGGCATGGGCATCTCCACCAGGCGGCTGGCGGAGATTTATCATGAGGGCATCGGCATCAGCAATGTGCGCGAGCGGCTGCGGCTGCTCTACGGCGACCAGTTCCGCATGGAAATCAAAAGCCAGGAAGGCCAGGGCACGCAGATCCGCATCGTGATCCCCGAATTGGTCGAATCTGCAACGACGCTGACCTAATTCCTCGTCACTTCTGACAACCCGCTTGATCTCAGTGTCATCATCTTCCTGTTGACATACCACAGGAGAAACGAGATACTCCTGTGGACACACCACAGGAACAAGACCTGACCAGGAGGGAGCGTGACGGAATCGAAGTCGGAAGTCCTGCAAGGGACACTGGACTTGATGGTGTTGAAAACGCTGGCGGCGATGGGGCCGCTGCACGGCTACGGCATTGCCCGGCGCATCGAGCAAATCAGCGAAGAGGCCCTGCAATTGAATCAGGGAACGATTTATGCGTCGCTCGTGCGTTTGCAACAGAAGGGCTGGATCAAGGGCGAATGGGGCGCGTCGGACAACAACCGCAAAGCGAAGTTTTATTCGCTGACACGAGCGGGAAGGAAACAGCTTTCCGCTGAATCGGAAAACTGGAAGCGGATCGCGGGCGTGATTGGCCGCGTGTTGCGGCTTGCCGATCGGAGCTAACGCCATGCCGGGTTTTCTGAAAACGCTGATGGCACGGATTCGCGGAATGTTTTTGCGGCGGGGCGAGGACGCGGAGTTTTCGGTCGAGATTCGCGAACACTTGGACATGCTCACCGACGAAAACCTGCGGCGCGGGATGCCGCCGGACGAAGCGCGGCGCGAAGCGAAGATTCGACTGGGCGGACCGGCGCAACTTCGCGAAACGCATCGCGAGCTGACCGGTATTCCCTTCCTCGAGACGCTGTTTCTAGACATCCGCTATGCGCTGCGAATGTTGCGCAAGTCACCCGGCTTTACTGCCGTCGCTGTCCTCACCCTCGCCCTTGGCATCGGCGCCAATCTAGCGATCTTCACGCTCATCGATGCGCTTTACCTGAAGCCCCTTCCCGTGGCCCATCCCGAACGCGTCGTGCATATTTACGCTGCAGTCCCGTCCCGCAGCTACAACGAAGGTTTCTCCGATCCGGAATTCAAGCTTCTCCGCGACCACGCGTCCTCGTTTGAGGCGCTGGCCGCCGAAACTGAAGTCGCACAGTTGCATGTGGTAGCGGAAGGCGATTCCAGCGAGGTTCGCGGCGCATTCGTCTCTGCCAATTATTTCAATCTGCTCGGCGTTGCGCCGTCGATCGGGCGCCCGTTTCTGGCTTCAGAGGATGCTGCGCCGGGGCGCGACGCCGTTGCAATCATCAGCAACCAATTCTGGAAAATGCATTTCGCTTCCAGTCCTGCCGCCGTCGGGAGCGAGATCCATGTGAATCGCGTGCCTTTCAAAATCATCGGCGTCGCTCCGGCCGGTTTTTACGGCGACATCGCCGGTATGCCCGCGCAAATCTGGATTCCTCGGTCGATGCTCGGAAGCTGCGGCTATGCTTGCTCCGACGGAACCTATCAGTGCACCGTTTACGATGGGCTGGTTGGCCGTCTCGCGCCCAACCGCCGTCCCTCCGTCGCGCAAGCCGAACTCCGCAGCCTGATTGTCTGGTCCGCTACGGATTGGCTGAAACGCCCAATCCAAAGACAGCTTGTAGCCATGTCCGCCAACGGAATTGATCCTGACCATCGAGCGGATTGCGATGCTCAGATGCAACTGCTCCTGGCCATTACCGCCTCGTTGCTTTTGATTGCATGTGCGAATCTCGCAGGTCTAGTGCTTTCGCGCGGCGTCGCGCGAAGAAAAGAGATCGCCGTGCGTCTCTCGCTTGGCGCGAGCAGACCGCGCATCATCAGGCAACTTTTCACAGAAAGTATCCTTCTTGCCGCCATCGCGGGAATTCTTGGCGTGTGGTTCTCGTTGTCGGCGCGTGACGCACTCTCCGGCTATTACGCGACCGATAGCGAAGGCTTCCATCATTTGTACGATTTGACTCTCGACTGGCGGATTCTCGCCTATTCCGCCGCTCTAGCGCTTGTGGCGGGAGTGTTCTTTGGGCTGCTTCCCGCGATCCGCACATCCCGGCAGGATCTCACCATCCAATTGAAGGACGGAGGTTCCTCCGGCCAGCACGCGGGCCGATGGCTGCCGAACGGCCTCGTCATCGTGCAAATCGCGCTCTCGATGACTTTGGTTGTGTCTGCGGCATTGCTTGTCCGCAGCGGACTTGCCGTCGAACGAGGCACGAACTTCGATCCGAGTCATATGGCGCTGCTTCGCTTGCGCCCAGAACTGATTAGATACACGCCGCAGCAGGTGGAATCGCTCATTCGCCGGGCCATGCAAGCGGTGCAAATGATGCCCGGTGTCGAGTCGGCTGCGTTCATGGAGGGCGGCGAAGGACTGGTTTGGAACTCACAGAACGGCCACGGAGCGACCGTCAGCGTGGCGGGTGAAGGCCAGGTTACGTCAGACTCCGGCCTTCGCGTTCAAGACGTCAATTCCACATTTTTCGCGACGGTGCGAATGCCCATTCTGCAAGGGCGCGCCTTCAGCGAACAGGACAATGCCACCGCGCCTCGCGCCGCTATTCTCAACCAAGCGCTGGCGCAAGGCCTGTGGCCTCACGAATCGGCAGTCGGTCAAGCGCTTCTGATCAACGGCAAACCCTACCAAGTTGTAGGCGTCGCCGCGAATATTCAACCGCCAAGCACGCTTCAAGCCGCCGCTCCGCATCTCTATCTTTCCTACTGGCAGTCCAATGCCACGCAGAACGGCGACATTCGCATGGCCATTCGCGTTAGGGGCGACCCTTCGCGCGAGCTTCCCCAGATTCGCAAAGTGATCCAATCGGTGGATCCGCTGGTTCCCATTGGCGAGGACATGTCAATGTCCGAGCAAGTCGGTCTTGTATACACGCCGGTTCTGCTCGGCCGCGCGGTGATGGCGTTTTGCGGATTCATCGCGCTGATTCTGAGCGCGATCGGCGTGTACAGCGTTCTTGCGTTTGCCGTACGAATGCGCACGCGCGAGATCGGGATTCGCATGGCGCTCGGCGCC
Organism: Candidatus Acidiferrales bacterium; assembly: GCA_035945715.1. Classification (GTDB taxonomy): domain Bacteria; phylum Acidobacteriota; class Terriglobia; order Acidiferrales; family UBA7541; genus DAHUXN01. Next base: position 57,223 of record DASYZX010000040.1, on the reverse strand, counting down.
GAGCCAGGGAACGTGTTAGGCATGGTCGTTTGGCGTGGAGCCAAACTCGCCGTTACCGGTACTGCCATTGGCGCAGTCGGAGCGCTCGGCGCAGCTTACCTGACGCGGAGTTTGATTTTTGGCGTAACGCTCGACGATCCGTCGACTTTCGCAATCGTAGCGATTCTTCTGGTGCTGGTCGCTTTGGCGGCTTGCTGGATTCCTGCAAGGAAAGCGATGAAGGTCGATCCCATGGTGGCGCTGCGCCATGAGTGAAACGGTAAGAAACAGAGGAGTGCATGGACGAGTTTACCGAACACGAAACCTTTGGACAGGCGCTAGAAAGGCGGGCCCATGGTCAAGGAACTGAAGACTCTTTCCTGGCGAGTCCGGGCAATGTTTCGCGGTGAGTGAGGACGCGGAATAACAAAACCGGTCATGCGGGGGCGTACCGTCTGCGCAGCGAATCCGAATGGGAGTACGCCGCGCGTGCCGGCAGCAAGACCAGATTCTGGTGGGGCGATGATGTGAACGGCGCGTCCAGCCATGCCTGGTTCCGAGCCAACTCTGATGTCACAGGATGTGACGGGGTTTTAGGGCTTTTCTGCAGGGGCGGCCTGACACATCCGGTGGTGAGGAGCCGCCGAACCATAAAAAATAACCCGCACGGCGGCGCTGATAAGGAAACGACTTACTGTCATTTTCTGAGGAATCACGTTGCGTTTTCAGTGTTGCTCGAGCTGAGAGCGCTCGGGCATTCCCCTCGCGAAGTCGTCGGTTCGCCGAATACTGCTATACTTTAACCCTTTAGGAATACCAATATCCGATGATCCGGCGAAAAAGAAGAAAGGCAGCGCGCATCAGGCTGCGCAAAAGCCGACGCAATACTCCGCGCACGGCAGCGCGCATCGTTGTACGCGCAGAATTTCCTACCGAATACGGGCGATTCACAATTCTGGGATTTGAAGGCGCGGAAAAGCTGAGCCTCACGGGCACGGCGGAAACAGCAGTTGCGTTGCTTCATGGAAAAATACGCCACGGCGACGCGCCCCTGGTGCGCATTCATTCGCAGTGCCTGACGGGAGATGTATTTCACTCGGAGCGGTGTGATTGCCGCGCCCAACTCGAGATGGCGCTGCGGGAAACGGCGAAAGCGCGATGCGGGATTGTGCTTTACTTGCCGCAAGAGGGCCGCGGTATCGGCTTGATGAACAAGCTGAAGGCCTACGAACTGCAAGACCGCGGCAGAGACACTGTGGAGGCCAACCGCGAACTCGGATTCGAAGCGGACCAGCGCGATTACAAATTCTCCGCCGATGCGTTGAAGTTGATGGGCGTGGGGAAAGTGAAGCTGCTTTCGAACAATCCCGACAAAGTAGAGCAGCTCGAACGCGGCGGCATTCGCGTTGTCGAGCTGGTACCGTGCCGACCGCGAATCAGCCGGCACTCGCGCGTCTACCTGCAAACCAAAAAAGAAAAACTGGGTCACATTCTCGGCAAGATTTGACGCGAGCCGCGCAACAGTTTGCCCAAATTACCCACCACCCACGAAATGAACGATCTCGTAGACGTCGCTCGCCGCAACGGCGGTTCCCTGCCACTGCGCGCGGGGGAGGATGTCGCGGTTGCGTTCGATCGCGACACGATCGGCGGTGATTCCCAGATGAGCGAGCATTGCAGCAACGTTCAGGCCGTCAGGAATCTCGCGCGATTCGCCGTTGATGATGACGGTCATCGTTGCGTTCAGCGCTTTGCCTTGGGGACGTCCGTCTTCGATTTCGCGCGCAGAATGAAGCGGATTTCGTCGATCGCCTCGGACGCTCCTGCGTCAGCTCGGATGACGAGCTCGGCGCCATGTGAGGCGGTGTTTGGCACTGCGAAGCGAAGTTGCGCAAGACCGTCAAGGCCGGTTCTCGCCTTGAAGTGCGTCTTTTCCAACGGGCCACTCAGATACGCTTCAATCTGAGCATCTCGGATCGGGGAATCATCCGAGCGTTGCAGCACCTGCACATTCAGCGTCGCCTGCCCCGCCACAAGCCAGGAGTTCGCGTTCAGCAAACGAACTCGAATCCCGTGCGATTCGTCAGTCTCCGACCGCGCAGCCGACGGCACGGAAATCGACCCCGCGCGGACCTCCTCGATTACCGAGCGATGCTGGTCTTCGACGCGCTCTCCGAGCGCGTCTTCCGAATATTCCGAAGTCGCGGCGAAATCGGAGTAGCTCGAGTTTCTCCGGTGGAGGATCCTTCCCTCATGATAAACGAGCGTGACGATGTTGAATTGCGGCTCACCATACTCTTCCGTTTGCACATGGAAGACATCGCTTCCGACGGTCACATCCGAATTGAATCCCGAGCTCATTTGCAGGATAATCCCTCGCTCATTACAGCCTGCGGCGCAGAGAGCGGTGGCAAAAAAATTTCTGGTGTTCATTGACCAGAAGGTAGTGCCTCGATATTATAGCAGTGCATCGAAAATGAACGGAAGCTACCTCGACGCGTACGCGCCACTACTGCTTATGTTCCTGCTCGCCGCAGGATTAGCCGCGGTTTTGATTATTGCCTCTTCCGTAGTGGGGCGGCACCTGAAGTCCCGGGCGAAAGACCAGCCTTACGAGTGCGGCATCCGCCCGACCGGAGACGCGCGCGAGCCATTTTCGGTGCACTTCTACATGGTAGCTATGATTTTCATTCTGTTTGATATCGAGGCAATTTTTCTTTATCCCTGGGCGATCGTGTTCAAGCAACTCAGCTTGTTCGGCTTCGTGGAAATGCTTCTGTATATTGTCATTCTGGTGGTCGGCTACGTTTATTTGTGGAAGAAAGGCGCGTTGGAGTGGAAGTAGCCGGCTGTCAATAACCGGGACTCATAAGAGTGGAATCACAGCAACAAGATAGCCCGCTCGCAGTACGCAAACTGAAGGAACGGGATCCGCAAGGGATCACGGAAGTGATCTATTTTCGCGGCGAAGCGACCGTTGTCTTGCCGCGGAACCGTCTGATCGCCGCGTGCGAACTGCTGAAATCCGACCCGGAACTGAATTTCGTGTTTCTCTCAGACATTACTGCGGTTGACCGCTTCCCGATCGAACCGCGCTTCGAAGTGAATTACCACCTGGTCAGTCTCAGCCGCCGCGAACGGATTCGCCTGAAGGTGAAAGTCACGGGCAAAGACCCGGTCGTGCCTACGGTGACGAACATCTGGCCGACGGCAAATTGGCACGAGCGCGAGGCTTGGGACCTGATGGGCGTGGAGTTCGAAGGGCATCCGGACCTGAAGCGCATTCTGATGCCGGACGATTGGGAAGGCCATCCGCACCGCAAGGACTATCCGGTGGAGGGCTATCGGTAATGGGAAACACCGTGCAAGTTGCGCCCGAAGACCGCACGATGGTTCTCAACATGGGGCCCCAGCACCCGTCCACGCATGGCGTTCTGCGCGTGATTCTCGAACTCGACGGCGAAATCGTGCTGAAGGCCGAGCCGGTCATCGGCTATCTCCATACCGGCATCGAGAAGAACTTCGAAAAACTGACGTATTCGCAGTGTATTCCGCTGACCGACCGGATGGATTACCTCGCCAACCTGTCGAACAATCTCGGTTACTGCCTCGCGGTCGAAAAACTTGCAGAAATCGAGGTACCGAAGCGCGCGCAATATATTCGCGTGCTGCTGACGGAATTTACGCGCATCGCTTCTCATTTGGTCTGGCTCGGCACTCACGCGATCGATCTGGGAGCGATGAGCGTCTTCCTCTATTGCTTTCGTGAACGCGAAGAGATGCTGAAGATTCTCGAGGCCATTTCCGGCCAGCGGATGATGACCAGCTATTTCCGCATTGGCGGCTTGGCGCTGGAGCCTCCTCCGGGCTATCTGGAATGGATTGCGAAGTTCCTGGATGATTTCGACGGGCACCTTGCCGAATACGAAGACCTGCTGACGGAGAACCCGATCTGGAAGCTTCGCACGCGAGGAGTTGGCGTTCTGAAGCTTGAGGATGGCATTGCCATGGCGGTATCAGGACCGTCTTTGCGCGGCAGCGGCAGCGATTACGACGTGCGGAAGTATTTTCCTTATTCGAGTTATGAGGAATTCGATTTTCGCGTGGCGACGCGGAAGGAAGGCGACGTTTACGCGCGTTATCAGTGCCGGCTGGAAGAAATGCGCGAGAGCGCAAAGATCTGCCGCCAGGCGATCCGGAAGATCCCGCCGCAGGGACCGTTCCGAGCAGAAGTGCGCGGCCTTGTCCCGCCGTCCCGAGAGGAAATGAAGACTTCCATCGAAGGGCTGATCTACCACTTCAAGATCTGGACAGAAGGAATCACGCCGCCCCAGGGCGAGGTTTACCAGGCGATTGAATCGCCGCGCGGTGAAATCGGGTTCTACGTGTGCAGCGATGGCTCGAACCGGCCGTATCGCGTGAAGGTGCGCGCGCCATCGTTTGTGAATTTGCAGGCACTGCCAAAGCTCGTGATCGGAAAACTGATCGCGGACGTTGTTGCGAGCATCGGTACGATTGACATTGTTTTGGGAGAAGTGGACCGCTGATGCAGATTCCTCCAAAACTGGACGCGAAATTCAACGAGCTCGTCTCGCGCTATCCCGTAAAGCGTTCGGCGCTGATCCCCATGATGCTCTACGCGCAGGACGAATACGGCCATTTGGGCGACCAGATCCTCGAAGAAATCGCGCAGCGGCTCGGTTTACAGATGACGGAAGTGACCGAGACGCTTTCCTATTATTCGATGCTGCGGCGCAAGGCCGCTGGAAAGTATCACGTGCAGGTATGCACGAATATTTCCTGCCAGCTTCGCGGCGGCTTTGAAATCATGACGCACGTGGAAAAGCGCCTTGGCATTGGGAACCGGCAGACCACGCAGAACGGAATTTTCTCTCTCGAAGAAGTGGAGTGCATGGGCGCGTGCTCTGGCGCGCCGGCGATGCAGGTCAATTACGATTTCTATGAGAACCTGACGCCCGAAAAAGTGGACGACATCCTCGATCAGTTTGCCGCGGGAAAGCGGCCCGCGCCGGTTGCGGTGATTTCCGGCTCGCTTCACGAGCCGGATCCGGCGGAAAACCGCGTAATTAGCCAAAGATTTGGAATTCGCGATTCGCACACGCTGAAGGTTTATCAACAGCACGAAGGCTACGAAGCGCTGAAGAAAGTGCTCACGAGTATGACGCCGGAACAGATCATCGACGAAATGAAGAAGTCGAATCTGCGCGGGCGAGGCGGCGCGGGCTTTCCTACGGGTATGAAGTGGTCGTTCGTGCCGAAAGATTCGCCGAAGCCGAAATACGTTGTCGCCAATGCAGACGAGAGCGAACCCGGCACGAGCAAAGACCGCCCGTTGATGGAAATGGACCCGCATTCGGTGATCGAAGGCATGGTCATCGCGGGCAAGGCGATTGGCTCGCACCAGGGCTACATTTACGTGCGCGGGGAGTACCGCTACATCCTGGACATTTTGGACCGCGCAGTCGAAGAGGCGTACGGTGCGGGGCTCCTTGGGAAAAACATTCTGGGAACCGGATTTGATTTCGAATTGTGCACGCATACCGGTGCGGGCGCGTACGAATGCGGCGAGGAAACAGCTTTGCTGGAGTCGCTCGAAGGCAAGCGCGGTTATCCGCGCTTCAAGCCTCCTTACTTCCCTGCGATTTTGGGCTTGTATCAGTGCCCCACGATTGTGAACAACGCCGAAACGCTTGCCACCGTACCGTTGATTATTCGCAAGGGCGGCGACTGGTATTCGAGCCTGGGCGTTCCGAAGAACGGCGGGACACGCCTGTATTCAATTTCCGGACATGTTAACCGGCCCGGCATTTACGAACTGCCGATGGGCTTCAATCTCAATCGCATGATTTTCGAGGTGGCCGGGGGAATTCCCGATGGCAAGAAGCTGAAAGCAGTGATTCCCGGCGGGACGTCATGCCCGCTGTTGACGGCGGACGAATGCGACGTGGCCATGGATTACGATTCCGTCGCGAAGATCGGCTCCATGCTCGGTTCCGGCGGCCTCGTGGTGATGGACGAAGACACCTGCATGGTGGATGTGGCGCGGCGAATCATGCATTTCTACGCGCACGAATCCTGCGGCTGGTGCATTCCTTGCCGCGAAGGCACTGCGTGGCTGCGCAAATTGCTCGACCGCTTTCACGAGGGCGGCGGGCGCGAAGAAGATATTCCGCTGATCGATGAAGTTTCCGACAATATGCTTGGAAAAACGATGTGCGCGCTGGGAGACGCCGCGGCAATGCCAACGATGAGCATCGTGCGCAAGTGGCGCAATGAATTCGAGGATCATTTGAAGGGCAAGTGCTCGCTCAAGCCCGCCGATATGCTGACGATGGCGCGCTGAAAAGAGCGAAAAGGGAATCATGGCGGAGACGCAAACACAAACCATCACGTTCACGCTGAACGGCCAGAAGCTGACTGTGCCGAAAGGCACTCTGGTGATCGAAGCTGCAAAGCGCGCGGGAATCGAGATTCCGTCGTTCTGCTACTACCCCGGACTCGCGCTGCAGGCCGCCTGCCGCATGTGTCTGGTCGAAGTGGAAAAACAGCGCAAGATGCAAACTGCGTGCACGCTGGTGGCCGAAGATGGCATGGCTGTTCACGCCGACAGTCCCGCAGTTCACAAAGCGCGAAAGGACATGCTGGAGTTTCTCCTGACCAACCATCCGCTTGATTGCCCGGTGTGCGACAAAGGCGGCGAGTGCGAACTACAGGACATGACGTTCACTTACGGCATCGATTACAGCCGCTTCACGGAAGAAAAACTGCATTATCCGGAAGAAAAATGGTCGCCGGCGGTCTATTACGACGCGCCACGGTGCATTTTGTGCTATCGCTGCGTGCGCGTCTGCGATGAAGGCATGGACGTGAAGGCGCTGGGCGTCGCACAGCGCGGAGTAACGTCTGTGATTATTCCCAACGATTCCGGCCAGCTGGCCTGCGAAGAATGCGGCATGTGTATCGACATTTGCCCCGTCGGCGCTCTCACGAGCGGAACATATCGTTATCAGACACGTCCGTGGGAAATGAAATACTTCGGCACGGCATGCGCGCACTGCTCGAACGGATGCAAGACAACGCTTTCGGTGCGCAACAACGAGATCCTGCGCGCCAACAATCGCGACCACGGCGGCATCAACGGCGAATTTCTTTGCCCCAAGGGGCGCTTCGGACACGATTTCACTGCGAACGCGGAGCGCATCCGCCAGCCGCTGGTGCGCCGAAATGGCGCGTTCCAGCCGGCCAGCTGGGAGGACGCCATTGAAGAAATCGCGCGCCGTTTGAAACAGGCGCACGATGCGCACGGGCCGGCGGCAATCGGCGTGATCGGCTCAAATCACACCACGAACGAAGAGAATTACCTGCTCAACCGTTTTGCGCGCGCGGCGCTGGGCACAAACAATATCGATCATCATCGCACTGCTGATTACGCGGGATTGGCCTTGGCGCTTGGCTCCCAAGCAAGCGATTCGATGGCGACAATCGGGGACATCTACAACGCGAACGCCATCCTGCTGATCGGCAACGACGCTACGCAGCAGAACCCGCTTGTTGCCTGGCAGATTCGCACCGCCGTGCGCCATCACAATGCGCACCTTTACCTCATCGATAGCCGCCCGTTGAAATTGCATCGCCAGGCAACGCAATTCGTGCAGGTGCCGAGCGGCGCGGAGGGCCGCGCGGTCAGCTGGCTGGGGACCGGCAAGGGCGATCTCGACGGAGACATTTCCGCCCAGCTTGGACCGTTGAAAGATGCGCTCGCAAATGAAAGAGACGTTGTGATTCTATTCGGCGCGGGTGTGAACGGCGCGGCGCTCGGCGACCTGGTGAAGTTCGGCAAGACTCTCGAGGGGCAAACGCGCTACATGGCTCTCGGCGATTACGCCAATTCGCGCGGCGCGGCTGACATGGGCATTCTGCCGGATCGCTTGCCGGGTTACGCGGCGGTTTCCGACGCAAACGAGCGAGCGCGCTTCAGCAAGCTCTGGGGTAAGGAAATGCCCGCTGCGGCCGGGATGAACGCGCGGGGGATGATGCAAGCGGCCCTCGAAGGAAAATTGAAAGTTCTGTATGTGGTCGGCGCGAATCCCGTGAAGACATTTGGCGTCCGTGCGCCGGAGAAGCTCTCTGGGCTTGAGCTTCTCGTTGTTCAGGATATGTTCATGACGGAGACGGCGCAGCGCGCCGACGTGATTCTGCCGGCGGCTTCGGCCTATGAAAAGGATGGGACGGTTACGAACACGGCGGGAGAAATCCAGATGGTCTGGCGCGCCGTGGACGCGCAAGGCCCGCGCAGCGATTTTGATCTGCTCCGGATTTTGATTCATCAGCTGGCGCAGCTTGGACTTGGCGCGGCGATGAAACATCGCACGCCGGAGGCTGTGCTCGAGGAGATCCGCCAGAATGTCCGCGGTTATGATGTTCCCGCGGCGGGATTGCTGACCGGCGGCACGGAAAAGGTGGCGGCCGCACCGGCGAGCGCCAATGGATCGGCGGAGACCCAATCGAATGCAATTTTCTCTTCTCAAGACTTTTTGTTTTCCAGTGGGACCCTGGGGCGCTATTGTTCCAGGCTCAATTCATGCAAGGAATCCAAGGATAGACCGTGGAGTTCGTCACCCAGCATCCAGTCCTGGTGGTATCGTTAATTAAAATCGCCATCGCGCTGTTTGTCGTGATGACGGCGCTCGCTTACCTCACCTGGTTCGAGCGCAAAGTCGTCGCGCGCATTCAATCGCGCTGGGGACCGTACTGGGTTGGCCCGCACGGCCTGCTGCAGCCGCTCGCGGACGGTATCAAATTCCTTTTCAAAGAAGACGTCGTGCCGCCCGCGGCGGACAAAGTCTCGTACTTGCTTGCGCCGTTCCTGGCTCTGGCGCTGGCGTTAACGACGCTCGCCCTGATTCCCATCGGTCCAGCAACCATCCGCATTCTCGGCCAGCCGACACAACTGGTGATTTCGCACAGCAACATTGCGCTGATTCTGCTCTTCGCCATCAGCTCGATTGGAATTTATGGCGTGGTGCTCGCCGGATGGTCGTCAAACAGCAAGTATCCACTGATGGGCGGCTTGCGCAGCTCCGCGCAAATGGTGAGCTACGAAGTGTCGCTCACTCTTTCCGTGGTTGGAGTGTTGCTGCTGGCGGGCTCGTTTGACTTTTACAATATCGTCGGAAATCAATCGCACTGGACGCACTTCCTGCCGCAGTGGAGTTTGCCCAGATGGAATATCTTTCCGCAGTTTCTGGGATTCATCTGCTATTTGACCGCAGCCATTGCGGAAACCAACCGCGTGCCCTTTGACTTGCCGGAAGCAGAGACGGAATTGGTCGCTGGATTTCACACTGAGTATTCTGCCTTTAAGTTCGCGATGTTCTTCATGGCCGAGTACGCGAACATGATTACCGTGTCGTGCTTGGCGACGTTGCTTTTCCTCGGCGGCTGGCTGTCGCCGCTTCCGGAGGCGTGGCGCTGGCAACTTTACTTGCCGGCGGCGGGGTTGATCCTTGGTGGCATCGCGCTGATCATCGGCGGCCTGCGAAGCGTGCAATGGAACGCCAAGGCGGTTTTCCCGGTCCTTGGAATCGTGTGCATCGGCGTGGGCTATTTGTGCACGTGGTTGAGTGTGATGCCGATTATTCAGGGACCGTTCTGGTTCACGGCGAAGGTTTTCTTTCTTCTGTTCTTCTACGTCTGGGCGCGCGGCACTCTTCCCCGTTTCCGCTATGACCAGCTGATGTCTTTCGGATGGAAATTCCTGCTGCCGCTGTCGCTGATTAACCTGGTGGCCACGGGTCTTGTGGTTGTATTGAGGGCGCGTCCATGAGCGTGGCCATGGTGGTGTTCGTTGTAACCGGCGCGCTCGCTGTCCTTGGCGCGATTGGCCTGATCGTGGCGCGCGAGCCGGTGCACAGCGCCCTGTCACTGGTGCTGGTGATGATTGCGCTCGCGGTGCTCTATCTTTTGTTAGGGGCGGCATTCATCGCAGCGATACAGATTCTCGTCTACGCTGGCGCGATCATGGTGCTCTTTGTTTTCGTCATCATGCTGCTCAATGCGGGAGTCGAAGTCCGCACGAACGTGAGCCGCCTCGCATTCTGGCTGGGCTTGCCGCTGGCGTTTCTGTTCCTCGCGGAGGTGGTTTACTCGCTGACCCGTCACTATAGCGCCGTGTCCGCCGGAGCTATCGCCGGGCCGGTGCCTGCTTCGACCGAAGAGCTTTCGATGAAGCTCTTCACGGAGTTCGTACTGCCCTTCGAATTGACATCGATTCTGATCCTCATCGCCATCCTTGGCGCACTGGTGCTCGCCAAAAAGGAAGCCTCCTGATGGTGCCGGTCTCTTATTACATCCTGTTGAGCGGCGTGCTCTTCGGATTGGGCGTGGTGGGAGTTGTTTTCAAGCGCAACATCATTACCATTTTCATGTCCATCGAGCTGATGCTCAACGCCGTAAATCTGGCCTTCGTGGCCTTCAGCCGCGAATTCAACCAGCTCGACGGCCTGGTTTTTGTTTTCTTTGTAATCGTTGTTGCCGCGGCGGAAGCGGCGGTGGGCCTCGCGATCGTCATGGTGATCGCGCGCAATCGCAAGTCGCTGAACGTGGAAGACGTGGATTTGCTTAAATTCTAGTCCCAGTTGGGGCGAATGTTCATACTCGACCATCTTTGGATCATCATGGCCCTGCCGCTGGCCGGCTCCATGCTGACGCTGCTCGCCGGACGCCACTGGCCGAAAAAACTCGTGAACCTGTCGAGCGTCGGCTTCCCGGTGCTGGCATTTCTCTCTTATTGTGAACTGTTGCGCGAGTTCTTCACGCTAAATCCCGCGGCGCCTGTAATCAAAGATTATTTCACGTGGATGACTGCCGGGTCATTCCGCGTGGATTTTGCGCTGCAAGTCGACCAGCTCACCATCGTGATGCTCGGCGTGGTCACGTTCGTCGGCATGCTGATCCATATCTACTCGGTCGGCTACATGGCCCACGAGGACGGCTATTACCGCTTCTTCGCGGAAATGAACCTCTTCATGTTCTTCATGCTGACCCTTGTGATGGCCGCGAACCTCGTGCTCATGTTCGTGGGCTGGGAGGGCGTGGGCCTTTGCAGTTACCTGCTGATCAGCTTCTTCTTTACGAAGAAATCGGCAGCGGACGCGGGCAAGAAAGCATTCATCACCACGCGCATAGGAGATTTCGGGTTCACCATCGGCATCCTGATGGCGTTTTGGCTCTTCCGCGCCATTGATTACAAAACGATGTTCGACAAAGTGTCGAGCATGCCGCCGGAAGGCATGCATCACTGGGGAGTGCTTACGTCGATCTGCCTTTTGCTGCTCGCCGGAGCCGTCGGCAAGTCCGCGCAGCTTCCGCTATATGTTTGGTTGCCGGATGCGATGGAAGGCCCCACGCCCGTCAGCGCATTGATTCACGCCGCCACGATGGTCACCGCCGGCGTATACATGGTCGCGCGCATGAATCCGCTTTTCAGCCGCGCTCCGGTAGCCATGCTCGTCGTGGCGATCATCGGTGCCGTGACCGCGCTCTATGCGGCGACAATCGGCCTGGCGCAGTCGGACATCAAGAAAGTTCTCGCGTATTCCACGATTTCGCAGCTTGGCTATATGTTCCTGGCCTGCGGAGTGGGTGCATACGCCGCGGGTATTTTCCATCTGATGACGCACGCCTTCTTCAAAGCGCTCCTCTTCCTGTGCGCCGGCAGCGTGATTCACGCCATGGGCGGCGAGCAGGACATGTTCAAGATGGGCGGCCTGCGCAAGAAAATTCCGTGGACGTACGCAACCATGCTTGTCGCCACGCTGGCCATTTCCGGCGCGCCGCTTTTCGCAGGATTTTTTAGCAAGGACGAGATTCTCTTCGACGCCTATTCCGGTACGAACGCAAACATTGTGCTGTACTGCCTGGGCATGGCTGGCGCGCTCTTGACCGCGTGCTATATGTTCCGCTTGATCTTCCTGACGTTCCATCGCGAGCCGCGCTTCGACGAGCATCATGTCCACGTCCACGAGTCGCCGAAGGTCATGCTCGCGCCACTGGTGACTCTCGCGATTCTGTCAGTCATTGGCGGCTGGTTCGCGCTTCCCACCTATTGGGGCGGCAAGGACTACTTCAAGGGCTTTCTCGATCCGGTTTTTGGCGGGTCGGAGCAGCTCGCTCTGCAAATGCACCCCGGCTGGCAGGAGCCTCCGCACACGCTCGAATATGAAATGGCCGCGATTGCCGTCCTCGTGGCCTTCATCGGATTCCTGATCGCGTTGTATCTCTATATCCTGAAGCCGGCCGCGGCGAAAAAAGTGGCGGATGGCACAAAGCCAATCTACAAGCTCCTTTGGAATAAATACTACGTGGACGAGCTCTATGGCGCGGTGATCATCAAACCGCTCATCTGGATATCGCGCAACGTGCTCTGGAAGGCGATCGACGTCGGCCTGATCGACGGCACGGTCAACGGACTTGCATTCCTTTCTCGCGGTGTCGGCAGCGGCGTGCGGCGGATCCAGAGCGGGAATGCGCGAAGCTACGCCACTTGGGTGGTTGTCGGAGCCGTCGCAGTAACCGTCTTCTTCGTATGGATGGTGCGTTAGTGGCGAACCAGGGTTTTCTGCTGACCGTGCTCACGTTCTTCCCGCTTCTGGGAACGTTCGCGCTGCTGTTGCTGAAAGGCGAAGACCATGTCTGGATCCGCCGCCTGACGCTCGTCACCTCCGTCATTGAATTCATTCTTTCGCTGCTGCTTCTGCGAAGCTTCGATCTGAGCATCGGCTCCTATCAGCTACAGGAAGTTTACGATTGGATTCCCAGCCTTCACATTCACTACCACATGGGAGTCGACGGGATCAGCCTCTTCCTCGTCCTCCTGACGACGTTCCTGACGCCGCTTGCGGTGCTCTGCTCCTGGAACAGCATTCACGAGCACGTAAAGGAATTTTTCGCCATGCTGCTGGTACTCGAGATGGGCATGGTCGGGGTTTTCTGCGCGCTGGATCTGTTCCTCTTCTTCCTGTTCTGGGAAGTCATGCTCATTCCGATGTACTTCCTCATTGGCATCTGGGGACACGGCCGGAAAATCTACGCCGCGCTGAAGTTCATTCTCTACACGATGCTTGGCTCGATCCTGATGCTGGTCGCGATTCTGTGGCTCTACCACGTCTCCGGTACTTTCGACTTGGTCGCGATCCAATCGATGCTCTCGAGCGGGCAGCTTTCCCTTCCCTGGAACACCGAACTTCTGCTGTTCCTCGCCTTCATGCTGGCTTTCGCCATCAAGGTGCCGCTCTTTCCGCTGCACACCTGGCTGCCCGACGCGCATACCGAGGCGCCGACAGCCGGATCGGTGATTCTTGCCGGCGTGCTCCTGAAGATGGGCACCTACGGCATGTTGCGATTCTGCTTGCCGCTCTTCCCGGACGCCGCGCGCCGCGCCGCTCCGGTCATTGCGGTTCTCGCGATCATTGGCATTGTTTACGCCGCGCTGGTTGCCATGATTCAGCACGACTTGAAGCGCCTGGTCGCCTACACATCGGTCAGCCACCTCGGATTCGTGGTGCTGGGGATTTTCGTTTTCAATCCCACGGCCATGGAAGGCGCGATCTACCAGATGCTGAACCACGGCGTCTCCACCGGCATGCTCTTCCTTGTTTGCGGAATGCTCTATGACCGCAGGCATACATACGAAATCAAAGAATACGGCGGCCTGGCAAAACCCATGCCCATTTTGTGCGCGTTTTTCCTGTTTGCGTGCTTGTCGTCGCTGGCGTTGCCGATGCTCAATGGCTTCGTCGGCGAATTCATGATCCTGATCGGCGTGTTCGACGCGCGGCATTTCGCGTGGGCTTCGTGGGCGGCCACGGGTGCGATTCTGTCAGCGGCTTATCTGCTCTGGGCATACCAGCGCGTGGCGCTTGAGAAAGTCACGATCCCGAAGAATGAAAATCTGCCCGATGCTTCTCCTCGCGAGCGCCTGATTCTGATCGTTGCGTCGCTTGTGATTCTGTTCATGGGCATTTTCTCGCCGATGTTCACGCACCGCATGGACGCCACGACAAATGCCCTGCTCGAGCAAATGCACAGCGGCAAAAGCTATAACGTCGGTCTGCGGCAAACGCATCCGGCATCTCGCGCGTCCGGTGCGGCGTCGGCGACTCACGAAGCTGCCATGCGTGGCGTTTCCCTGGAAAGGCAGGCCCGGCCGTAATGTTCCCTCCGCTCCATGATCTGTATCGCATCGCGCCGGAGATCGTCCTTTGCGTCTTCGGCATGCTGGTCATGCTCGTCGACCCGTTCGTCCCCGCAGGCCACAAGCGCTCGATGGGCTGGCTCGCCTTCCTCGGCACGCTCGTCGGGCTCGCGTCGTTGCGCCTCGTGTTCATGAATTTGGGTTCCGCGTATTCCGGATTGCTGCGTGTGGACACGTTCAGCCTTTTTGTGCACGGCATCGTGCTTGGCGTGGCGGCGCTCGCCATCCTCGGTTCGTTCGATTACCTTGACCACGAAAACATCCAGCGCGGTGAATACTACGCGCTCGTTTTGTTTGCCACGGCGGGCATGGGAATTCTCGCCAGTGCAAACGAATTGGTCACCGCATTCGTAGGCCTCGAGATCAGCTCGATTGCCACATACATTCTCGCCGGCTTCCGCCGCACATCACTCAAGTCCAACGAATCGTCGCTCAAATACTTCCTGCTCGGCTCGTTCGCCACGGCGTTTTTCCTTTACGGAATCGCGCTCACCTACGGCGCCACGCGCAGCACGCGGTTTGAAGTCATCAATCAGGCCATTGCCGCGCACGGCTCGGGAGCGCTGTTGATTCTGGGCCTGGGCCTGATTTTTGTGGGCCTCGGCTTCAAGGTCGTTGCCGCCCCCTTCCAGATTTACACGCCCGACGTTTACGAAGGCGCGCCGACGCCTGTCACGGCTGTGCTGGCTTGCGGGCCGAAGGCTGCCGCGTTCGCCGTGATGCTGCGCATTTTCTACAGCGCGTTCGGTAACGCCTCGCATATCTGGTTCTGGGCGATCTGGGTTTCCGCAGTGCTGACCATGTGCATCGGCAATTTCGCTGCCGTCGTCCAGTCCAACGTGAAGCGCCTGCTTGCATACTCTTCGATCGCTCATGCCGGCTACATCCTCGTGGCCTTCGCTGCGCTGAGCGACGCCGGGATCGCCGCCGTGCTCTTCTATTTGGCCGCGTACGCTGCCATGACGCTTGGCGCGTTCCTCATCGTCGCGCACGTCGGCGGGTCGGGAGAGCGTCGCCTCGACGTCGCCGACTACGCCGGCCTCGGCACCAGCCAGCCGTGGGTCGCCGCATGTTTTTCGCTATTCTTGTTTTCTCTGCTCGGATTGCCCGCGACTGCGGGCTTTCTGGGCAAGCTCTACGCGTTTTCCGCTGCTGTCGACCAGCGTCTCGTATGGCTGGTGGTCATCGCCGCGATTAATAGCGTGATCGGTTCGTATTATTATCTGAAGGTCATCGTCGCGATGTACTTCTGGGAGCCGAACAAAGACTGGGCGGCCGCTCCGATGCGCGCGCCCATGTTCATCGTTCTGCTGGTCACTGCGATTGGCACGATTTATCTCGGCATCCTGCCCGATCGCGTCATGCAATGGGCCATCGCCTCCGCGCAATCCCTGCATTAGCAGAACGCCAGGGTTTTTCTGAACAACGATCGATGCAAAACAGAAAAACCCGAAGCTCGCTTGCGCAAACTTCGGGCCTTCGAAAGTCAGAATGTCCCGCAGGCTTACTTCAAGAACGCAACCACCAGCGCGTAGAGTGTCAGCGATTCAATCAGCGCCACGCCGATGATGAACACGATTCGAATCGGCCCGCCCGCACCCGGGTTGCGCGCTGTCCCCTCGCACGCCGAAGCTGT
Source organism: Candidatus Acidiferrales bacterium (assembly GCA_035945715.1). Classification (GTDB taxonomy): domain Bacteria; phylum Acidobacteriota; class Terriglobia; order Acidiferrales; family UBA7541; genus DAHUXN01. The sequence continues at coordinate 41,333 of DASYZX010000040.1, read as the reverse complement.
CGCTTTGCCCTGGCCAATGCCGCAACCAAGTGCCGCAAGCCCCAACCCTACCGCCGCGGCCGCGCCCGCCCAATCCGTTGCGGCCGCAGCGCCAGATGTTTGCGCGAACGCCGCCGGCGCAGCTACGGCCGCCGCCGCCAATGCACTCAAAAACCACACCACCTTCTTCTTCATATTCTCTCCTCTTTATGAATTTGCCGTCAGGAGGTGGTTCCCGAACACCGAGCAGTCGGGCTCACACTGCCAGCGATAATGCCGCATACACTCAATCTAGTGCTCTTCCGCGACCGCGAGGCCCAGATACACGATCGCCAGGATCGTGAAAATGAACGCTTGCAAGAAAGCCTCAAACACGTGAAAAACGAGCAAAATTATCGGAATGCCCACAGGAAGGACGCCGGAAATATAGCCCACCGCGTTCGCGTGACTCAGAAAACCGAAAAGCGCGACCGTGAGTCCGAGAAAGACAATATAGATCAGCTCACCGACCATCATGTTGGCCCAAAGCCGGACGGTCAGAGATAGCAGGCGCGCAAAATGGCTGATCGTTTCAATCGGACCGATCAGCCACGACAACCACGGCACCGGGCCCAGTATGGTCTTTCCGTATCGTCCCGCACCACGCTGTTTTATCCCGACATAGTTGTAATACAAAAACACAACCACGGCGCAAGCCAGCGGAACGGTTTTTTCAGCCGTTGGAGACATAAAGCCAGGAACAAGGGCCGCAAGATTGCAGAGCAATATAAACATTCCAATCGAGCCGAGCAACGCGAGGTGGCGTTCCGCTCCATGCCCCACGATGTCCTCGAGCAAATCCTTCACGCCCACGCCCATTGGATTCGCCAGGAAGAATTCCATGCACTGCTGCGTCGCGCCTGGACGCTCCGCCGACATCCGCGCGCGCAGCCACAAGAAAAAAACAATCGCGAACGCGAAGACAACCAGCTCCATCGCGAAAAAATTGGGGATGGGATATTCCGTGCTCGCGGGCTTCCAATGCAGCAGGGCAAAAAGCGCCAGCACCGGCTTCGCGAACAGCCAGTTAACGAGCTTCGTTATACCCAAGACCTGCTCTTCGCCCATGAATCTCCCGCAACAGGAATAATCTGGATTCGGTCTAACGAACGGAAACTACCGATTACAGTGCCTTCCACCGGTGATGCCCGCGCGCCACTTCGTAGAACATTTCAACCACAATGGCCGGAACCACCGCGACAGCGCCGCACAGAAATGCAATCGCAGGCAACCGTAACCGAACGAGAATAACATACGCCACAACCAGCAGCAACACGAGGCGACCGAAGAATTTCGCATGCGTGCTGCGCGGTACGTGCACTCGTTCCGCCCCTGCCTGCGCCAATCCCAACCGCATCAGCGCGGCTGCTCCCTGCCGCAGCCACCGAAAATTCAGCCAGCAAAGCACGTTTCCAACCGCAGCTCCCGCCGCGGCGCGATGCCCCCAGCCGATCTCCGCGCCGATCGCCATCCCCGCGCCGAGCGCCACAATCAGTCGCTCGAGCCGGCGCTCAATCGCGGTCGACTCTGCATCAGTTGTCATTGTGTCTTGTCTGCCGCCTTTGCCAGCTGCAGCACTTCGCGTAATCCAATGCCAAAGCCCACAAGTCCCAGCACGAGCGTCAGAATGAACTTCGTGTGCAGCCAATGGTCCAGCAGATAGCCGATTCCGCCTCCCACAAAAACGGGCACCACGAGCGAGAACGGAATCTGCATCGCGATGGCAAACTGCTTCGCCGCACCGCCAACATCTTTACGGGGTGAATTCGAGTCCATCGGCAGCGTGATTCTCGGGTCCGCTCAATCGTGCCGCGCGCCATGCAGCACGGCCACGGCATGCGGCAGCAGTTGCGCGATCGCGTCAAACGACTCCACGGCCCCGCGCGGACTGCCGGGCAAATTGATAATCAGGCACTCGTCGCGCACGCCGGCAATCGAACGCGACAGCGCCGCATTGCGGTTTTTCTGCACGCCCGTTTGCCGCATCAACTCTGCCAAGCCAGGCACTTGCCGCGTGACCACCGCTGCGGTCGCTTCCGGCGTGACGTCGCGCGGGCCCACGCCCGTGCCCCCCGTCGTGAACGCCGCGTCAACCTGGCCCGAATCCGCCAGGGCCAGCAGCTGCGTTCGAATCAATCCTTCATCGTCCGGCACAACCGACTTTGAAATCACTTCCCAGCCCATCTCCGCGCAGCGCTCCGCAAGCGCCTGGCCGGAAAGATCCTCGCGCTTTCCCGACGAAACTGAATCGCTGACGGTCACGATGGAAACCCGCATGCTGAAGTTGCGCTGCGCCTATTTTTTCGCTGCGTTCGGCTGGTCGGCAAGCTCCTGCTGGCTCTCATCCATCAGCCGCATCGCTTCCATCAGCACGCCCGTGGTGGAGCGCTCGATCGTGGTCCGCGAAGGCGCCGAATTGAAATCAATTTCGAACTCGCCCGCCGGCCATCGGATCGCCTCATAAACCGCCGGTTCGCCTTTTTCTTTGCCCATTTGCGCGTCCTGGCACTGACCGCCTGCAAAATAAATTTCGCATGTGTCGCGGCCATTCCGCACAGTCAGTTTACAGGTCTTCTGGCCCATTTCAATTGACTGCATCAGATCGAGCATGCTCATCTCTTCCAGGCGCCCCTGGATCACGCCCGGCCGCGCCGAAGTTTTCTGCATTTTTTCCAGTTGCAGCCGGTCGATCACTTTCTTTGCGCGCCGCACCAGCTCGTGCACGAAAAACGGCTTTACGATGAACTCTTCCACGCCGTCAACCATCGGCCGCAGTTTCTCGTCCATGTCGCTGCGGCTCGACAGAAAAATGAACGGAATCGGCCGCGACGCGAACCGGCTGCGCAGTTTTTCGTAGAGTTGCCGCCCATCCAGCCCTGGCATGCGGTAATCGCAGAGCACCAGGTCCGGCGTGTCATCAACGATTTTCAGCAGTGCGTCCGCGCCGTCCGATGCCGTGCGAATCTCCCCATGAGGCTCAAGTCCCTTGGAGATCAGCTCCAGCACGAGCGCGTTGTCGTCCACGACCAGAACTTTGACTTTCATCGCCGCGCGCGTGCGGACTCCGGCCGGACGTAATGGCCGCTCCGCCCTCCCGCTTTTTCCATAAGATAAATCTGTGAAATCTCCATGCTGCGATCCAGCGCCTTGCACATGTCGTAGAGCGTCAGCGCCGCCACGGCCGTTGCCGTCAGCGCTTCCATTTCCACGCCGGTGGGCCCCGTCGCGGTCACCTGCGAGGTGATCTCAACCCCATTTTCGCATAGCTCGGTCGCAACATCTATGTGCGTCAAAAGGAGCGGATGACAAAGAGGAATCAGTTCCGAGGTGCGCTTCGCAGCAGCGATCCCCGCAATCCGCGCGACCTCAAACGGATTGCCCTTCGGCGTCTTCAGCTTCCGCACCTTGCCCAGCGCTTCGGCTCCGATGCGCACAAAGCCCCGCGCCGTGGCTTTTCGCTCCGACGGCGCCTTCGCCGTCACGTCCACCATGCGCACCCGGCCGCGCGAGTCGTAATGCGTCAGCGAGTTTTCCGCTCGTCGTTTCAACGCTTCTACAATATCCCGCGCCGTGGCAAAACGTCCACCCATTCTCCCGCAGCAATCTTCAGCTTCTCTCGCGGCACCACCAGAAAGCAGTTCCCTCGCGCCACCGCAGCAATATCGCCTGATCCCTGCCACGGCAGCATCCCCACGATTGCCTCGCCTCTGGACCACTCCAGACGCGCCGGCAAAAAATATGTGAGCGGCGCCCGCTGTTCGACGGCGCTCGTGAGTTTCGCCTTCAGCAAGGGTAATGCGCGCGCCTCGGCTCCGCCCAAGATGTCCAGCGCCGGTGCTACAAATAGCTCGAATGTGACCATCGTCGAAACGGGATTTCCGGGCAGTCCAAACAAGGGCTTGCCGCCGCAAATCGCGAATACCGCGGGCTTGCCGGGACGAATTTCCACCGCGTCAAAGAAAAACTCGGCTCCCAGCTCGCGCAGTACCGGCTCGACGAAGTCGTACTTCCCTGCTGACACGCCTCCGCTGATTACCAGAATGTCTTCGCGCAATCCCTCTTCAATCCTCTTGCGCAGCTCAGCCTTGTCGTCGGCGGCATTCCGGAGCGGAACTGCCTGGCCTCCCGCGACAGCCACCTGCGCGCCCAGCGAAGCCGCATTGCTGTTGCGAATTTCGAACTCGCCCGGCCGCGCTCCCACATCCACGACCTCACTTCCCGTCGATAAAATCGCCACCCTCGGCTTGCGATACACGCTCACCCGCGCATATCCGGCCTGTGCTGCGACGGCAGTTTCTGCATCGCCAATGCGCACCGCCGGGGCCAACAAAACATCTCCCTTGCGCGCTTCTGAGCCGCGCGGCGCGAAATTCATGCCCGCGTCAGCGACTCGGTCGATCACCGCCGTGCTCGCGTCTTTGCCTGCGTGCGTCTGCTCTACCATCACCACCGCGTCCGCGCCTTCCGGAACCGGCGCGCCCGTCATGATTTGCACACACTCGCCCGCACCAACTTGTCCGCGAAACGCTGCGCCCGCCGGCACTTCTCCAATGACCCGCAAAGTCGCGCCCGGCCGCGCGCAATCGGCAGCCCGCACCGCAAACCCGTCGCGCGCCGCACGGTCAAACGGCGGGTAATCGCGATCAGCGCGAATTTCCTGGGCCAGCACGCGCAACTGCGCATCCTTCAGGTCAACGGTCTCAACAGGAATAGTCCGCCGCAGGCCGCGGCAGACTTCGATCACTTTTTTTCGCGCGTCTTGATAGAACAGCATGAAAGCTCACAGCCAGGAAGCGAGTTTTGTTCCAGGAGGAATTATCGTCGCATCGCGCTCGGGCCCGGTGGAAATCATCCCAATTTCCGTGCCCAGCGAATCCGAAATGAATTTCAAGTAGTCCGTTGCCGCTTTGGGAAGCTCATTCGCCGCGCGAATATGATCGGTCCGCACCAGCCAGCCTGGCAGACTCTTATATTCCGGCGTTACTTCCGCGAGGATTTCCACTTCCGCGGGCATTTCGTCGAGCTTCGAGCCTTTGTATTTGTATCCCACGCAAACTTGAATTTCCTTCTGCGTGTCGAACACGTCCAGCTTCGTCACTACCAGCGAATTGATGCCGTTGACCTGCACGGCATACCGCAGCATCACCAAATCCAGCCAGCCGCATCGTCGCGGACGCCCCGTCACCGCCCCGTATTCTTTGCCGCGATCGCGCACCGCCTGCGCATCGAGATCCGGCATTTCGGTCGGAAAAGGCCCGCCGCCCACTCGCGTCGTGTACGCCTTCGTCACGCCAATCACGCCCGTCAGGCGCGTCGGCGCCACTCCCAACCCCGTGCACGCCCCTCCCGCCGTCGCGCTCGACGACGTCACGTACGGATACGTCCCATGGTCAATATCCAGCATCGTGCCTTGCGCGCCTTCGAACAAAATCGACTTGCCATCCGACATCGCGCGATTTACCAGCGCCGACGTGTCCACCACAAATTCACGAATGCGCCCGCCCAACTCGCGATAGGTCTCCAAAATCGACGCCGTATCGAGCCCTTGCCCGTAGCAGGCGCGGCTGAACGCGTCCTTTTCCTCAATGTCGCGTTCGAGCTTCCGTGCGAAACGCTCCATATCCATCAAATCGCACACGCGCAATCCGGAGCGCGCCATTTTGTCTTCGTACGCCGGCCCGATTCCCCGCGAAGTCGTTCCAATACGATGCGGCCCTCGCGCCGCCTCCGCCGATTTCTCCAGCTCGCGGTGAAACGGAAAAATCAAATGCGCGCGATTGCTCAAGAAGAGCCGCCCGTCTACGTCAACGCCGCCTTTCTTGATGTTCTCCACTTCCGCGACCAGCGCCGCCGGATCCACCACCACTCCCGCGCCGATCACCGCCTTTTTCCCCGGCCGCAGAATCCCGCACGGGATCAGCTGCAGCACAAACTTGTGGTCATTGATGATGACCGTGTGACCCGCATTGTGCCCGCCGCCATAGCGCGCGCTATAGTCAAAAGAGCCCGCCAGATAGTCGACGACCTTGCCTTTTCCTTCGTCGCCCCACTGCGCGCCCACAATCGCGATGGCTTTCATCCGGTTTGTCTCGTCTTTTTGTCGCCGGGCCGCACTCTGCCTATTCCAAATCCACCCACGGAAAATTTCTGAGAAGTTACAGCCAGCGCAGACTCATCATCCTACGCTGGACGTGCTTGGAAGGCAAGATAAACACTCGGCGGGCCACACTGCAGCTGGACATCACTCCAAAAGCTTCTTCGCTTTGCTCTCATCGCTTCGCCGGACCAATACTTTCACGCCGCCGTTGACGACGCCGAACAAAGGCCGCTGGCCTCCGCAGTCGTCCGCTTCGACGATGGCCTCGATGCCGTGGGCTTCCAGCGCAGAACGGGCAAGCTCTGCTTCGACGCGATTCGAATAAGCCCGCGCAACCATCAGATCGTCCACCGACTCTTTGCGCCTTTCCTGACTCGCGCTGCGCTGCTTTAGCTCAGTTGCCGCGCCAGCGCCTTCTCGATGTTCTCTTTGGGAACCGCACCCACGATCTGTTCGGCTACTTGCCCATTTTTGAAAATCAGTAACGTGGGGATGCCGCGCACGTTGTATTTGCACGGGGTGTTCATGTTCTCGTCAACGTTCATCTTCACCACTTTCAGCTTCCCCGCGCGCTCGGCCGCAATCGCGTCCACCGTCGGCGAAAGCGCTCTGCATGGCCCGCACCACTCGGCCCAAAAGTCCACCATTACGGGCTGAGTCTTGCTGGCGTCCAGCACTTCAGCCTGAAAATTCGCATCACTCACCGATGCTACGTTCTGTCCCATATGCTCCTCTATTTTCAGCGGATACCTCGCTGCTACCCTCGTCCGCTAGCTATTAGATGTCGCCGCTGCTGCCTGGATTCTCGACTGCTTCGCCGCCTCATACAGCTTCACGTACTGCGCCGCCGACGGCTTCCACGAGAAATCCTTCGCCATTCCATTCGTCTGCAGCGAGCGCCACTGCCGCAAATCCTTGTACGCGGCCAGCGCTTCGCGGACACACTTTACCAGAGCCGCGCCTTCATAGGCCTCAAATTTAAATCCCGTCCCTTTGCCTGTTTGAGCCTCAAACGCCTCCACCGTATCGTCCAGCCCGCCCGTTGCCCGCACCACCGGAATCGTGCCGTATCGCAAACTGTAAATCTGATTCAGCCCGCACGGCTCGTATCGCGACGGCATCAGAAACATGTCTGCGCCCGCTTCGATTTTGTGCGCCACCACATTGTCGTACGCGATTTTCACGCCCACGCGCGAAGGATACTTCGCCGCCAAATCCTGAAACAGCTTTTCGTATTTCGCGTCGCCGTTGCCCAGCGCCACCAGCGCAAAATCCTCTTTCATTAACTCCGGTGCTGTTTCCGCAATCAAATCAAAACCCTTTTGATCCACAAACCGCGATACCAGCCCAATTACCGGCCGCGTCATATTCTCTGCCGGCAACAGAAACGCCGACAGCAAATCTTTCTTGCACAGCTTCTTTCCGTCCATCAGCTTCGCCGAATACGTCGCCACGATATTCGTATCCGTCTCTGGATTCCACGCCGAATAATCCACGCCATTCAGAATTCCACTCACGCGATTCCCACGCGATCGAATCACGCCTTCCAGTCCAGAGCCGTATTCCGCCGTCTGAATTTCCTTCGCGTATTTCCGGCTCACCGTCGTCACGTAATCCGCAAAAAGCAATCCGCCCTTCAGCAAATTGATCTTGCCGTAGTACTCGAGCGCATCCATGCGGAACAAATCCTCCGGCAATCCCACGAGCGAAAGCGTCGGACGCATGAAGAGCCCTTGATATCCCAAGTTGTGCACGGTGAAGACTACGGGAAGCGACTCGACCGAGCGGTCGCGTGCATACATTGTCCGCAAATAAATCGGCACCAGCGCCGCCTGCCAGTCGTGGCAATGCATCACGTCCGGCATCCACACTTGCTTCGCGAATTCAATCGCCGCGCGGCTCAGCTCCCCAAAACGCCGCGCATTATCCGCGTAATCACCGCGGGTGTCGCCGTAGAGCTTCTCACGCTGAAAGTATTCCGCATCATCCACGAAATAGTAGCGCACGCCTTCGAACGTCCCGGCCTCGCTGATTGCCGGAAATCGCATCATCGAGCCGAGCGGCAGGCTCATGCTCGGCACAATCGTGCGCGTCGCCTGATTCCCGCGATATCGTGGCAGCAGCACCGCTACTTGATGCCCGCTCTCCACCAGCGAACGTGGCAGAGCCTCCACCACGTCCGCGAGCCCGCCCGTCTTCGAAAACGGCAGCCCCTCCGGCGATACAAACAGTATCTTCATCGTGCCTCATCCGAATTATACACGCGACGATTCCGCACAGGCAGGCATTCTCACAATCGCTCGAGAGATGTATTCCGTCGCTCCGTTTCAGGAGGAAGCGCTCCGCCAGATGCGTTTGATGCGGTTCGCAACTCTTACGGCGGTCCGCTCGATATTGCTGCAGCGACCACGGCGAGTCTCTCCTGGCTGAACGTTCGCCAAGTGTCGTTACGGCCAGAGATTGTGATGGAAACCGTCGCACCATGACCGAGTCCAGGCCGCAAAAGACGGGTGTCAAGGCCCGGAACTCCGCCCAAAACTGCTAAACTTCCTCCCCATGTACCGTCAAAAGCTCGGCCAGCATTTTCTCTCCAGTCCCGCGTGGCGCGAGCGCATCGCGCGCACGCTTCCCGCTGACGCAGGCACGACGTGGCTCGAAATCGGCCCGGGCCACGGTGAAATGACCGAATTTCTCGCGCAGCACTCATGGCGCGTCAACGCTGTCGAGACTGACGCAGCCCTCGCCGCCGGTCTCCGCGAACGCGCCACGAAACAATGGCCGAACGTCGAAATCATCGAGTCCGACATTCTTTCCGCGAACGTATCGTCCTTCACAACAGATCGCTTCCGCGTTTACGGCAACCTTCCCTACTACATTACTTCGCCCATTCTTTCGCATCTGTTCCGCTTCGCCGCTCAGATCGACTCGATCCACATTGTCATTCAATGGGAAGTCGCCGCGCGTATCGCCGCCATGCCCGGCCATCGCGAATACGCTTATCTCTCCGCGCTCTGCCAATACTTCGCGCGTCCGAAAATCATCTTGCGCATTCCGCCCGGCGCATTCCGCCCTCCGCCAAAAGTAAACTCAGCCCTTGTCGCGATGACCTTGCCCGGCGAACGCGCTCATCTGGGCATTCGCGACGACGCGGTATTCTTGAAATTCCTGCAGAACTGCTTTTCGCAGAAAAGGAAAACCCTGCGGAACAACCTGAAGAGTGTTTTCAGCGATTCACAAATCGCCGGCGCGCTCGCCGCTTGCAAACTCACGTCGAAATCCCGTGCCGAAGAAATCACGCTCCCGCAATTCGCGCAACTTTACCGAGCGCTTGCTGCCGACAAATAACCCCCACGCGCGGTTCACCGATGCAGTTTAGGAGGCCAAAGCCTGCCCGCGGCACATAGGCTTCCGTTCCGGCGCAAGAATGGCACAGCGATTCTTCCGATCGCGCGTTTTACCCGCGCGAGGTAGGCAGAAAGCCCAGTTGGTCAACGCTACTTCTTCGCGCACGCGCGTTCCACCGCCTCTCGCAGCCGATCCGGATAATCCGTCATGATCCCATTCACGCCGAGCGAAATCAGCTGCTCCATTCGCACCGGCTCGTTCACCGTCCAGGTCACAACTTGCAATCCCGCATCGCGCGCTTCGCTCAACAATTGCGGCGTAACCAGATCCGCGCGTGGAGCGATTTGACGCGCGCCGATCTCTTGCGCTTTTGCAACCGGGTTCACCATCGAATTTTCGAACAGCATCCCCGTCAGCAGCCCCGCATCCAAACGCCGCAATTGCCCAAGCATGCTTGGATCAAACGAAATCACCACGGTTCGCGCCGGCTCGTTCGCCGCGCGCAATGCGCTCACCACGCCGTGATGCACTCCCCAACCCGATTCGTGCTTGATTTCGAGATAAAAAACCACATCTGCTTCGCGCGCAAAATTCAGAACTTCTTCGAGCGTCGGAATTCTCTCCCCCGCAAATTCTTGTCCGTACCAGGAACCCGCATCCAATTCGCGCAGCTGCGCCAAAGTAAAATCGCGAACCAGCCCGCGCCCATTCGACGTGCGGTCGAGCGTCGCGTCGTGCATGGCCACAAACTTTGCGTCGTGCGAAAGGCGCAAATCCGTTTCGATAAAGGTGGCACCCAGCTCCACGGCACGGCGAAACGACGCCATCGTGTTTTCCGGAGCGTGCCCCGGGGCCCCTCTGTGGCCGACAATCCATGGACGTGTCGCCATTGCCCTTTATCCTAACAAAGAGGTCGAGTGCGCTCCGATTTCTGTATCAACTGTGTGCAACAAAGCTCACAGGCGAGCAATTCAAATCCCAAAGTGTGCAAAACTCCTTCCTAACTTCCACCGACGCAAGCGAAGGGGTAACCCGTAACATACCTGAATACAGTCACTTACAACAGCCAATAGTACTTCGCCTCCTGGTAGCCCAATTGCCCATTCCCATTGTGGTCAGGAAGGCTTAGGCGGCCCCTCGAATGGCTTTGTTTGCGATTTTTATCGTTGCGCTGGTGGTAGGGCTCGCGTGGTGGGATTGGCGCGAGATTGAGCGCGAATCCGGCCTTCCCAAGTGGATTGGCAGCCTGGCCCTGGCGGGAATCGTCGCCGCCAGCCTGACCGCATTTGGCTCCATCGGCTCGGTCCTCTATGCGCACACGGTTGGCGAGCTGCAGGCTGGGTTCGGCTCGGGTTCGTTCTGGCCAGAATGCGCGTTCCTGCTCTGCGGTCTCGGCGTGATTGTCCTTTCGGTGCGCAAGAAGAGCGCGCGCACGCTGCTTCTGCTCGCGGGCGTGCTGACGTTTGGCCTGGTCCTCGGCCTGGCGCTCGTCGTTTAGCTCTCTTTCGTAAGTTTTCGCTAACCAATAGAAAAGCAGCCGCCTCGAAGCCCGCGACCTCCTCTCAGAACTTTGTGACTTCGGTGAAGTGGAAGCCGCGGACCTTCATGGCGGGAACGACCATGTCGAAGGACTCTTCTCCGGAGGCGCGCACGGCAGGGCCCATCATTTCGATCTCCGCGAGCATGTCGATAATGCTCTGATTGAAACGGAAATTTCGCACGGCACCGGTGACGCGGCCGTTCTCGACCAGAAATGTGCCGTCGCGCGTCATGCCCGTGAGGACTTTCTTGTATGGATCGACTTCGCGGATGTACCAAAGCCGCGTGATCCAAAGACCGCGCTCGGTGGAACGAATCATTTCCTCGGTAGACGCACTGCCGCCGGAAAACACAAGGTTGAAAGGCGCTTCGCCATCTTCTGTGGGCAAAGACAATCCGTGGCCGGTGGGCTTCGCTTTCATTTGCTTTGCCGTGGCGCGGGAATAAACAAGATTCCGCGGAACGCCTTTTTCAACGAGCATGACGCGCTGGCGCGGCATGCCTTCTCCGTCAAACGGCGGGCCAAGCTGCAGCGGATGGTAGACGTCATCCCAGATGGAAATGTTCTCGCCGAAGAGTTTTTTGCCGATGCGCCCTGTAAAGCAGGAACGCTGGTCCTGAACGCAGGTTCCCGCGAAGTCGTAAAATAAAAATCCGACGAGATCGAGCACAGCGGGCGGTTCGAGGATCGCCGTATATTGCCCCGGGGGAATTTCGCGAGGCGAGCGCGAATCCGCTGCTTTCTTGCCGGCGCGTTCAGCAAGGATTTCGGGCTCGATTTCCTCTATGCGCGCGGAGGTCGCTTTCGCCCAGCCGGACGAATCTTTCTCCAGCATGGTCACAGAGAATTCGGCGCGAGTATCTTCATAGTATTCGAAAAGGCCGCGCGAATTGGCGAGCGCAAATTCAGAGAGGCCGGTCGAAAAAATGCCCGCTGTCGTTTGCTGACTGCGTTCGGCCATCTGACAAACGCGTGTCACCGCGCGGGCGCGATCAGCGGGTGTAGCTGCTGCGGTTTTCGCAGCGAAGCGATCGACTTTTTGCAGTTTTTGCGGGCCGAGCATGGGCAGCAAGTTCGGATTGCGCGGCTGAACTCGCGCCAATTCAAGCGCGGCGGACGTGACGCGGCGCAAAGATTCTTCGTCGGTCTTGTTCGTGGATGCCCGTGCGGTGCGGCCGTCGACGACGGCGCGAACGGAAATCGTAATTCCCTGCTCGGCGACGTTTTGATGAATGGTGTTGTTGGCGAAGCGCGTGAGCGCGCTGGTTACGGCGCTGACGTCGACTTCGGTTTCGTCCGCTTCGCTGAGTTTGAAAATCCTTTCCGCGATGCGCCGAAGTCCGGACGCGCCGAGACGATGATCGCGCGCGGCAAGGCCCTTGCGGCCGCGGCTGACGCGAGCGCGAGGAGCCTTTCGTTTCTTGGTCGGCTTTGGCATTAGTCGGAAGAGGCAATTCCCACTTTCACATTGCGAAAACGCGCAGGCGAGGCGCCGTGGCCCGTGCCCATCGTCTGCATCGGCTGGCCCTTGCCGCAATTCGGCGTGCCCCAAAGCGTCCAATAATCGCGCGAACAGATCGCGTCGCAGCTATTCCAGAATTCCGTGGTGATGCCGCTGTAACTCGGCGTCTTGATCATGCGGCCGCGCTTGCCGTTCTTGATTTCCCAGCCAATTTCGGTGGAGAACTGAAAGTGATAGCGGCGGTCGTCGATGGACCAGGAGCGATTCGTCTCCATGTAGATTCCGTCGTCGGTGTCGGCGATGAGGCCTTCGAATTCGCGGTCGCCGGGAAGGATGCTGATGTTCGTCATGCGAATAATCGGCAGACGGTTCCAGCTTTCGGTGCGCATGGTGCCATTCGAGCGCGGCTGGCCAATGGCTGCGGCGGTTTCACGATTGGTCAAGTAACCGGTGAACTGGCCGTTCGTGATGATCGGTGTCGACTGCGCCGGGACGCCTTCATCGTCGTAGCCGAACGTGCCGAGCCCGGGGCCGTGCGCAAGACGCGCGTCCGCGACGACATTGACGATGTCGGAGCCGTAGCGCAGCGAATTCAATTTTTCCAGCGTGAGAAAACTCATGCCGGCGAAATTCGCTTCCATGCCGAGAACGCGGTCGAGCTCGATGGGATGGCCGATGGATTCGTGAATCTGCAGCCCGAGCTGCGAACTGTCGAGGATTATCGTGCGCCTCCCTTCCGGGCATTTTTCCGCTTTGTGCAACGCGACGCATTCGTCGGCGACACGCGGCGCGTGGCGAACCAGATCCAGTTCGTCGATCAATTCGTATCCGCGCAACATGTGCTGCCCGCCGAAGCTATTCGGATAGGAGCGTTTCTGGATTTCTTCTCCGGCGAAACTCGTGGCGACAATTCCCGCTCCGGATTGCATTTTCACCTGATGAATCGCCGAGCCAATACTGGAAACGAAGAGCTGTTCAATGCGGCGGAACGACATGGAGCCTTCGGCAAGAGTGACGCCTTTTATTCTGCGCATTTCCTCATCGGCGCGAAGGAGCACAGCGATTTGCGATTCGATGGGAATGCGAAAGGGATCTTTGACAAACGGGTTTTGCCAGGTGTCAACGAAGGGGTGCTCCGGTGCGAGGACAACATCCTGGCGCTTGGCCATCGCGGAGGCCCTGGCGATGGCAAGGGCTTCGGCGGCGCAAGATTCGATGCCTTCATTGGTGAGGCGGTCGGTCGAGGCGAAGCCCCAAGCGCCGTCGGCGATGACGCGGAGGCCCAGGCCGAGCGATTCGCCTTCGGACATGCGGCCGACCTGGCCGTTCTTGGTGGAAATGTCGCGGTGGCGAATGTCCATGACGCGGACATCGGCGTAGGAGGCGCGCCGCGCGAGGGCTTTTTCGATGGCGAGATTGGCTACGCTGCGCATTTCGCTTTAGATTCGACTTGGCTTAGAAAAAACCATAGCCCTGTCTTTGAGGCCTGCAACAAAAACGCTTGAGCGTGTCGACTGGAAACCAACCATTGCCTTTATTTCCAATGTCTTAACGCGCCTTCGAATCTCGCGTATGTCGATTAAAAAAATCATAGATTGATGTCACAGGCACCGCGAAGGCGCAGAAGCCGAGGCCTGCCTAGGCAAATCGATCCCTACGGCTTAAAGGTGAAGGACGACGCTCGTGTGAGTCTCTCGTCATCGTGACAAAAAGGCATTTTAACACGGGAGTCAATGGGCCATGGCGGGCCATGGCGGATGGAGGGTTGGTTCTGAAGATCCGCCGCCAAAAGAACCGCGGTACGCTGGCGAACAAGTTAGTTGACATCAGGAATGCGCGAAACGGCGCACCAGCGGTCCAAGGCCGAGCAGGCCGGTGCCGAGCAGGAGCAAGGAGGACGGCTCCGGAGTCGCGCTCTCCCGTTGAGCTTGGTCGCTGTATTCCACGCTGCCGAGAATATCGGCCTGGACAGCTTCGTCATTCCCTCCCGCCTCAAGCAGCGGGAGGAAGGCCCCATCTTCAGTACTTGTAGGCGACCGATCCAGATACTGCTCGAAGTAGCCTGTGAGCAGGTCCTGGTTATACTGTGAACTCGCGAGCAGTTCGGTTGCTACCTGCGTCCGCGTGAAACTGCCCGCCAACTGGGTCTCGAAGAAGGTCTGCTGGCTTGCCGTCGGGTTGGTACCCAGAAGGGTCAGGAAGAGACCGTCCACGAAACCGGCGTTGGTGGCACCGTGATCGTTGAAGAAGGCAGCCGAGCCCAGAATTCCCGCCTGCACGGTCTGATCGTTGCTGATTTTGAGGATCGCGACCTCAGCCGCCAGCTCGACGGTAGTCGGGTTCGCACCGATGTATGACTGGGAGTAACCGCGAACGAGGCCCTCGTCGTACTCGGCCGAAGAAAGGATCTGCGAGGCAAGCTGCTGGTGGGTAATGCTGCCGAGTAAGGCGAGGTCTGCGGTGAGTTCGGAGGGAGATGGAGCGCGATTGAGCACGTCCTCGTAGAGCTCGGTGATGAAGTTGGTTTCGCTGAGAGGCGAAGCCCATGCTGCAACAGGAAACAGCAGAGCGATACTCACGACTGAGACTTGGAAAAAGCGGCGCATGGTCTCTCCTCCAGTGTGTCAACGCCGCGGGAAGCGACGAATGAATGGGCCGAGGCTGAGGAGGCCGGTACCGAGCAAGAGGAGCGAAGAAGGCTCAGGAGTCGCCGTCTCGGTGAACGTCCAAGACCCAACCTGCTCGGCGCCGTCGAATGCGACGAGCGCGCCGGAGGCAGTTTCAAAAGTGCCGCCGTTCAGCATCCCGACAGAAATTATCGGAGGCGCCCCATTCGGTCCCGGGTCTTTCCATGTGGTTGAGTCGGACGAGAAGGCGAACATCGGAAATTGAACTCCGTTCAACGTGACGTCGCCGGCAATGCTAATCCAACAGGCTGCGGTTCCGACTGTGTCGAGAGTCACGGTCATCTGTCCGTTTGGGCCGAGGCCCGGCAACTGGACGGCAGGAAGGAGCGCGACGAAGCTGCCCGCGGAGTTGGTGGTCCAGAGCTGAAGGAGGCCGGTCAGAGCGTCGCCGGAACCTACGGGTCCCGGAGCCTTGAAGCTGAATGTAAGCTGGTTGGTGACGGCCCCCGCTGCGGCCGGCCTTCCACCGAGCAATGCGATCGCTGCGACCGCGACTACCAGGCAAATTCGCTTCATGGCGTTTCCTCCCTTTTTCAGCTCCGCAGTCCCTCAGGTGTTGCCGTAGTGCGAATCGCTTGCGCGTCGACTAGGGATGCGCGAAGCGGCGAATCAATGGGCCGAGGCCGAGCAGGCCGGTACCGAGCAAGAGCAAGGAGGACGGCTCGGGGGTGGAGGCGGCATCATTCGCAGTGACCGAAAACGTGAAGAAGTGCTCGAAAAAGGTCTGTTCGCCGATTGTGACAGAGGGGTCGGTGTCGCCGGAGCAGTTTGGGCAGAGATACGTGAGGCCGATACTCATTGGGGTGACGCCAGAGTCCGGGGGGATCTCGGTTTCGCCGCCGGGCATAAACTCTGGCGAGAAGATTGAGAGCGACAACGTGCAGGAGGCGCCTGAGCCCAAACTTGTCACGCCATTACAAGTACCCGGGAGAAAAGAAAGCCCAGCGTTATCTGAGACGTCGCCAGAAGGAATAGAATCGCCGCCCTGAAACGTAGTGCTCAAAATTGTTGCCCCTGTATTATTGGTGACCTTGAAGTTGACGACGATCGGGCTTCCTCCCTCCGTGATCGTCAGGCTCGTCACGGTCGACGTTATAGTGACACTGCCAGCGAAGGCTGGGCGCGGAACCGCTAAGGCACCGAGAACTACAAGAGTCAGGAATGCGACAAAGCGAAGCCGGCCGAAGTTGGACATGGCGGAGTCCCCCCGGTTGATTTTTGGATAGACAATGCCTGTTCTGCCGCGGGCACGCCAGTAGCCAATCTTGCTCTTCCTGTTCCTAAGGGAGTTAGCCAGCCAGAGTGAAACGGGAGACTGCAGCGCGCTGCGGTAATGTTGCACTATGTTGCATAGCGGGCGAACGCCATGAACGAAAGCCGCAGAGGTTCGAAGGACAAACCTCTGGGCTACCAGAAACGACCAAAACCGAAAACGGATGGAACTACGTGCCCTCGTTCCAGGAGGCGAGATACTGCTCCTGTTCGGGGGTGAGCTTATCGATTTGAGTTCCGAGGGATTCGAGCTTGAGGCGCGCGATCTGGGTGTCGATTTCCTCGGGCACGGCATAGACCTGCTTCTTGAGTTTGGAGGCATTCTTGAGCATGTGCTCGACCGAGAGTGCCTGATTGGCAAAGCTCATGTCCATGACGACGGCAGGATGGCCTTCGGCGGCGGCGAGATTGATGAGGCGGCCTTCGCCGAGAAGGTGAAGCTTGCGGCCGTCGCGCATCACGTATTCCTCGACGAACGGGCGAAGTTCGCGATGCGAGCTGGCCATTTTTTCAAGCGCGGGAATGTCGATTTCGACGTTGAAGTGGCCGGAGTTGCACATGACCGCGCCGTCGCGCATTTTGTCGAAATGTTCGGAAGCGAGAACGGATTTGTTACCGGTGACGGTGATGAAAATCTCGCCAATTTTTGCGGCTTCGTGCATGGGCATGACGCGGAAGCCGTCCATGATGGCTTCGATGCCCTTGGTGGGATTGATTTCAGTGACGATGACGCTGGCGCCGAGGCCCTTGGCGCGCATGGCGACGCCGCGTCCGCACCAGCCGTAGCCGGCGACAACGACGTTCATGCCGGCGAGAAGCAAGTTGGTGGCGCGAATGACGCCATCGAGAGTGGACTGACCGGTGCCGTAGCGATTGTCGAACAGGTGCTTGGTCAGAGCGTCGTTGACGGCGATGATGGGATAAGCGAGCGTGCCGTCCTTCGCCATCGCGCGGAGGCGGATGACGCCCGTGGTGGTTTCTTCGGTGCCGCCGATGACGTGAGCGACGAGATCTTTGTGCTTGGTGAGCAGCTGCGTGACAAGGTCGGCGCCGTCATCGAGCGTGATTTGCGGGTGATGGTCAATGGCCGCGTTGATGTGCGCGTAGTAGGTGGGATTGTCTTCGCCTTTGATAGCGAAGGTCGGTATGTTGTAGTCCTTGACGAGGCAGGCGGCGACTTCGTCCTGGGTGGAGAGAGGATTGGAGGCGCAAAGGACGACGTCAGCGCCGCCGTCCCGCAGAGTGATGGCGAGATTGGCGGTTTCGCTGGTGACGTGGAGGCACGCGGACATGCGAATGCCCTTGAGCGGCTTCTCCTTGATGAAACGCTTGCGTATCAACTGCAGGACGGGCATCTGCTGATTGGCCCATTCGATTTTGCGCTTGCCGCGTTCAGCAAGAGCGGGATCCTTGATGTCGCCGGACAACTTGGTCACTGTTTCCACGATTGCGTCTCCTGAAAAATAGTCTCGAAGAAAAGATGCCGGCCTCGAGGCCGACGCTACAAAACCAGAAGCAGATTCTTCGTCGGATGCTCGGCGCATCCTCCTCAGAATGACAACTTAAGAACTAGCGCGAGGCGACGACGGCAGCGGGAAGGCCCGCTTCCTTGCGGAGCGCATCGGCGCGGTCGGTCTCTTCCCAAGTGAAGCCGGCGCCTCTGCGGCCGAAGTGGCCGTAGTTCGAAGTGGCGCGATAGATTGGCCGGCGGAGCTTGAGCGTGTCGATGATGCCGCGCGGCGTCAACTTGAAAGTGCTGCGAATCAACTCGGTGATTTGTGAATTCGGAATCGTACCGGTGCCGAACGTCTCTGCCATGACGGAAACGGGTTCGGCAACACCGATGGCGTAGGCAAGCTGGACTTCGCACTTGCGCGCGAGGCCCGCAGCGACCAGGTTCTTCGCGATGTACCGCGCCATATAGCAGGCGGAGCGGTCGACCTTCGTTGGATCTTTGCCGGACAGAGCGCCGCCGCCGTGACGGCTGTAACCGCCGTAGGTGTCGACGATGATTTTGCGTCCGGTGACGCCGGCATCGCCCATGGGCCCGCCGACGACGAAGCGGCCCGTCGGGTTGATGTGAAACTTGGTGTTCTTGTCGATCATATGGGCGGGAACAACGGGGCGAATCACTTCGTTGATGATCGCGTCTTTTAGATCCTGATTAGAAACGGAATCGCTGTGCTGCGTGGAGATCACGACGCAATCGACGCGCACAGGGCGGTCGTTGATGTACTCGATCGTGACCTGGGATTTTCCGTCAGGGCGAAGGAAGCTAACGACTCCGGACTTGCGGACTTCAGCGAGGCGCTTTGTGAGGAGGTGGGCGAGAAAGATCGGCATTGGCATCAGCTCGTCGGTTTCGTCGCAGGCGAAGCCGAACATCAAACCCTGGTCACCGGCGCCGCCCGTATCTACGCCCTGGGCGATATCGGGAGACTGTTTCTTGATGGTGGACATGACGCCGCAGGTGTCGGCGTCGAAGCCGTACTTGGCGCGCGTGTAACCGACGCTGCGCACGACGTCGCGGGCGACGTCGCAGAAATCGACGTAGGTTGAGGTAGTGATCTCACCGGCAACAACGACGAGGCCCGTGGTGACGAGCGTCTCGCAGGCGACGCGGCCCATGGGGTCGTCTTTCATGACTGCATCGAGAATGCCATCGGAAATCTGATCGGCAATCTTGTCGGGATGGCCTTCGGTGACGGATTCTGAGGTAAACAGGAACTTCTCTTCTGCGCGTGTCAAGACAGTCTCCTTCAGTGATTTGGAAGGCAAATTAGTGGCCCAAGAGTCAATTGATGCGGCAAAGTCAAACCAAAACCGTAGCATGCGGGCAATATGGGTGTCAACGAATTGCAGCGAAAGGCTTTATTGGAGGGGTGGATGGAGGATATAGCGCGCCGAGGGCCGCGCGGAGGGGTGCGCCGGGAAGGCTGGAGACAGCGAGGAGGTGAAAAAAGTTGCAGACTGGCGGGAACTTAAGCTTCGGCGGGTTCGGAGGACAATGCCGACAATGCCCTGCCCCCTTGCCTCTATCCGGTGACACCGGCTGCCGAGCACAAGAGGCCAAGAACTGGAAGTTTCATGGGTTCCCTCCAGTTCGTCATGAACACATGGTCGCACGCCGCCCCCATATTCATGCCCCCGAAAGGAAATCTAGGACTCGGCGGGTTCGGGAGGGGCGACGGTGCCGCCGCCGCGACGGCGGGCCAGGAGGTAGCCGCGGATGAATTCGTCGAGGCCGCCGTCGAGGACGCGATTGACGTTGCCTTCTTCGATTTTGGTGCGGTGATCTTTGATGAGTTGGTAAGGCTGGAGAACGTAGGAGCGGATCTGGCTGCCAAAGCTGATGTCGAGCTTGGCTTCGTCGCGCTTGCGCGTCTCCTCGCGGCGCTTTTCGATTTCGTGTTCGTAGAGATGCGACTTAAGAACTTTCATGGCCAATTCGCGATTTTTGTGCTGGCTGCGCTCGTTCTGGCACTGGACGACGATGCCTGTGGGCATGTGCGTGATGCGCACGGCGGATTCCACTTTGTTGACGTTCTGGCCGCCGTGGCCGCCGGCGCGAAATGTGTCGATGCGGATGTCTTCGGGCTTGACCACGATTTCGATGCGGTCGTCGACTTCGGGAATGACAAAGACTGAAGCAAACGAAGTATGGCGGCGAGCGGCCTGGTCGAATGGAGAAATACGGACCAGGCGATGCACGCCGCTTTCGCCAGCGAGCAGGCCGTAAGCATTTTCGCCTTCGATGCGAACCGTGGCGGATTTGAGGCCGGCCTCTTCGCCCGGGGTCGAATCGAGAATCGTGGTGCGAAAGTTCTTGCCTTCGGCCCAGCGCAGATACATTCGGAGGAGCATTTCGGCCCAGTCCTGCGATTCGGTGCCGCCGGCCCCGGGCTTGATGGTCATGATGGCGTTCAGAGGATCGCTTTCGCCGGAGAGGAGCGTTTGGGTCTCGAGGTCGGAGACGAACTTGTCGGCAGAGTCGAGTTCGGCGGAGATGTCTCTCAGAACGGCTTCGCGCTGGGCGGAGTCGGATTCCTCTTGGGCGAGATGGAAGTAGGTTTCAACGTCAGAGACGGCGCGCGTAAGTTTTTCTTCTGCGGCGATGTTGGTTTCCGCGTGCTTGCGCTGCTGGAGGATCGCTTGCGCCTTCTGCTGATCCTGCCAGAACGCTGGATCGTTAATTTTCGATTCGAGAGATTTCAGGAGTTCGCGGCTGGCGGGAACGTCAAAGATAACTCCGCACGAGGTCGATGCGCTTCTTGAGCTCGCCGAAGCGGGCTTGCAGGTCTTCAACATGCTGGACGGTTGGCATGAGTTGATTTTACATAGGAACGGTGAAAATTCAAAAATTGAACGGAAAGAAATACAGCGGCATAAAGCCGCTGCAAACAACCGGATGCGCTAGGATGGACGGGATCCGATCCAGAGAAAAAGAATTAAGGCAATCGTTGCGATGACAGAGAGCCAGGCGAGCCAGTCGCCGAAGCGGGTATAGAGCGTCAAATCGGTGCGGAAGCCGTAAGGAGCGTCGAGCTCGCCGCGCGTGAAGCGCGGGAGCTGCGCGATGATTCTACCGTAGGGGTCAACGTCGACGGTGAAACCGGTGTTCGTGCAGCGAAGCAGCCAGCGATGATTTTCGACGGCGCGGACTCGGGCCATCATCAGGTGCTGAGGCGGAGCGGAAGAGCGCCCGAACCAGCCGTCATTGGAAATATTGATCAGCAACTGTGCGCCGTTTTTCGCGAAACGGCGAACTTCAGAAGAAAAAATCGCTTCGTAACAGATGAAGACGCTGAAACGACCGCCGGGAACGGTGCCGACGGAGTATTCGCGACCGGGAGTAAAATCACCGATGCTGTCGACGAGGCTGTGGGCGAAAAAAAGATATTTGCGCAGCGGGACGTATTCGCCGAACGGCACCAAGTGAATCTTGTTGTAAGTGAATTCGCGCTGGCCGGATTCATTGAGCAGAACAGCGCTGTTTGATGCCGGACCCACCCATTGCACTCCATTTTTCCAGTCCACAACGCCAACGAGAAAGTCGCGGGCGGATTCGTGCGCGATATGGTCGGCGATCGCAGAGAATTTTGGATCCTGAAGGGCAAAGGGCGCCGGAACTTCGGGCCAGATGATGAGACCGGGGTTTTGCCGAGCCGCCTGGATGCTGATGGATTCGAGTTGTGTCATGTCGGAAGCGTGAAGTTGCATCCAGTTCGAAGGATAAACTTCCTCTTGTGGGAGATTGGTCTGGACGAGATGGGCGACATGGTCCGCGGACGCGCGTGGAATGAAGCGCGGGCAAACCAGTGCGCTCACGGTGAGTACAACCGCGGCGCCGAGCGTGATTCGGCGGCTCTTGCTCGAGGGCGACGCGAATGTCCACGCGAGCGAGGCGTTGAAAGCAGCGACGAGGAGCGAAAGGCCGTAAATCCCGGTGATGCTGGTGAGCTGGACGAACGCGAGATTGCCGGAGGCGGCGTAACCGAGCAAGTTCCAAGGAAAACCAATAATGGGCAGATTGGCCCGCGCGAATTCGAGAACGACCCACAGAAACGGCGCGACAGCGCAAGCGACTGGAATACTTTTCTTTCCAGCGCGCGAGACGATGACGGCGAAGACCAGGGGAAAAAGAGCGCCAGCGAGGGTCATCAGCGCGAGAATTCCGGCGGCGGCAAACCAGCTGATGTTGTTGCCGTACTGCTGCATCACCGTGGCAATCCAGGGAAGGCTGAGCGGGTAAAAAAGCGCGCCGTTGATGAAACCGTAGAGCGCGGCGTCGCGGGTGCGCGCACCGAGAGCGGCGAGCATCAGCAACGCCACGGAAATCCAGGCGAGCAACGGCAGGTTGTAATTCGGGAATGAGAAGGAAAGCGCCAGGCCGGAGGCGACGGCGAGAAAAAGTCGAGCAGGCCGCGATCGCGTCATTCAGCGTCTATAGATGGCTTTGAATCCCTCGCGCTCGAGCGATTGCTTGGCCTTGTCGCCGACGGCTTGCGTGTGAAACGGGCCAACCTGCACGCGATAGAAACTGTCGGAGGACGGCGTGATGACGAAAGCGGGAAAGCCCTTCTGTTGCAGGGCATCGGCCAGCGCGAGAGCGTCGCTTTCATGGCGCAGAGCGGCGACCTGCAAAACGATGGCATTGCGCGACATGCGCGGCGCGCGGAATTGCGCTGGAGGAGGCGCAGACGTGGCGCGGTCGGGCGCATATTTCGAGCTTGCCGGCTTCGGAGCCGGCGGCGCCGGTGCGGCATCGGATTCAGAAGCTGGCGCAGCCGGAGGAGCTGACGCTTTCGAGCGCGACGGCTTCAAAGGAACATCGGTAGTTTTCTTCTCGGTATAAAAATCCCACTCGGGAGAGGCGGGCGGCTCGTTCGCGGAAGCTTTCGGGCCGGGCGTGCCAGATGGTTTAGGCGCAGTATCAAGCGAAGCCGCCTGCACGGGCGAATTGACGTACTGCGTCTTACCCATGACGTAGCCCAGCGTGAAAAACACGCAGCAGAGCAGAACTACGCCAAGAAACAGGGCAATCAGGTGACGGCTTTCCAGTACGCGCTCGCCCCCACGTTTCGAACCGCTCATCGTTTAGAACACTCCCTCGCGACTCACTTGCTGAGGCCCTTGATCCACCCGCTGACCAAGTCGATAGGAACCGGAAAAATCACCGTCGTATTCTTCTCCGTGCCGATTTCCTGCAGCGTTTGCAAGTAACGAAGCTGCACGGAAACTGGCTGTTCCTGCAGCGCCGCGGCGGCTTCCGCAAGTTTGGCCGAGGCTTGCAACTCGCCGTCCGCGTTGATGATTTTCGCGCGGCGCTCGCGTTCGGCTTCCGCCTGGCGCGCAATGGCGCGCTGCATATTGTCCGGAATGTCGACTTGCTTCACCTCTACCTTCGTTACCTTAATACCCCAAGGCTCGGTATCCTGGTCAAGGATTGTTTGCAACTTCTCGTTTACCTTTTCGCGCTCTGACAAAACGTCGTCCAATTCGAACTGGCCGACAACGCTGCGGAGGTTGGTCTGCGCGAGCTGCGAGGTGGCGTAGAGATAGTTTTGCACCTGTGAAATGGCGAGATTCGCATCGACGACACGGAAATAGCAGACCGCGTTTACTTTGGCGGAGACGTTGTCTTTGGTGATGACGTCCTGCGGAGGAACGTCGAGAGTTTCCACGCGCAACGAAACGCGAATCATCTTATCGATGGGCCAGAAGACGAGGCGCAGGCCCGCCGGCTTTGGCGTCGGGAGCATGCGGCCGAGGCGCAGGACAACGCCGCGCTCCCATTCCTTGATCACGAAAACGGAATTGAAGAACCAAATCAGAAAGATGAAGATGACTATCGCAGTACCAATCAGCCCGCCACCCATCGCTGCCTCCAAATGCTTTCGTTTGCCCGCGCGAAATCGCCGAACAGTTACGGGGACCCGCAGAACTGTAACACAGTTAGTGAGCGAGGGTGGTGGGAACAGGGGCGCTGGTGCGGGCCGGCTCTACGGTGAGGGTGAGCCCGTCGACGCGGCTGACGCGGACGCGCGTTCCCTTGGGAAGCGATTCTCGCGATGCGGCGCGCCAGAGTTCACCATGAATCAGAACCATGCCCTTGGCGCCGACCGATTCGACAGGCTCGACGAGCTCGCCTTCGGATCCGACAAGCTGCTCGCTTCCGGTGGATTGCTTCCAGCGGAATGAGCGAAGAACCAGACGCATGAGGAAAATCACGATGAGGGCGACGGGAATGGTGACAGCGAGCGCGGTGCTCAAGTGAACGCCTCCGGGAGTGATCGGGGAACGAATCAGCATGAGCGCGCCAAGGAGCATGGCCATGGCGCCGCCGACGCCGAGGACTCCGTGCGTTGGGAATTTAGCTTCCAGCACAAAGAGGATGAGCGCAAGGATGATGAGCAGAAGGCCGGTAAAATTCACCGGCAGCATGTGCATGGCGAAAAGCGCGAGCACCAGAGCAATGCCGCCGATCACCCCGGGCGCAAACATGCCGGGATGCGTGAATTCCACATAAAGACCGAGGATGCCGACGAGAAGCAGGATGAAAAACGCGTCGGGCTGGACGATGCGGTCAAGAAATTTCTCGCGGCCGCTCATTTGGTGAAGTGCTACGACTGAAGCGGAAAGCTGAAGCGTCTGCTCGGAACCGTCGAAGCGCGTGATGGTGCGGCCGTTGAGCTGCGCGAGCAGCGCATCGGTGCTGGGAGCAATCAAGTCAACGAGATGGCCGTCGAGGGCTTCCTTTTCGCTGAACGCTTTGGCGTCGGTGACGGCGGTAACGGCGACCGGCACGTTGCGTCCGCGACGCGAGGCGTAGCTGCGGAGATAGGCGGTCGCTTCGTTCATGATTTTGCGCGAGAGCGTGTCGTCGACTTTTACGGGACTGCCGGCAAGTTCGAGCAGAGGGGACGCCGCGCCGGTATCCGTGCCAGGGGACATCGCCGCAACGTCGCCGGAAATGAGAATGAAGAAGCCCGCCGAAGCGGCGCGCGAGCCGGAAGGCGCTACATAATTCACTACGGGAACGCGCGAATGCAGGATGGCGGCGATGATTTCGCGCATCGAAGAATCCAGGCCGCCCGGGGTATCGATGGTGATGAGAATAAGGCCGGCGTTTTCACGATTGGCGGCGGCGATTCCGTCAACAATGTATTCGGCGACGATCGGCTCGATCTCGCCATTGATCTGCAATTCGTAGACTGACGAGGATGCCGGCGGAGGCGCGGCAGCGACCGCGAGCGGCTGCGCAAACAGGCCAGCGAAGGCGGCTGCGCCGCAAACAGCGGCCAGACGCGAGAGCACGGACTCATAACGGAACGAGTGGCGGCTTAACAGTTTGCGCATGGAGACGTCCATTCTATCAGGAAGCAGAGACTCGCGCGTGTCGCGGCGGATTGACGGCCAGAACTCGCAGATCCGAGGCGCCCGGAAACCCTTCAGTGAGGCTTGGAGTTCGCCAGCTGAGGCACTGGCGCGAACACGGCCTGCACTTGCGGATCGGCGATCACCTTAGAGAAGCTCGAGTCCGTTTTTGCGGACACAAACTGCTGATAGCCTTCGTCGCGAGCCATTTTCAAATAATGCGCGCAACGCTCCGGATTACCGAGCTGTGCATAGGCGCGCGCGACAAAAAAGTAGAAGAGGCCCGGATCCGTCGTGCCGCGCTGCTGTATGACCGAACCATTGTCTCCGTGTTCGGACATAATTTGAGGATCGATGTGGATGGCGTGCTCGAAGGCGTCCATAGCTTCCGGATACTTCTTGTCGCTGAAATAGGCGTAACCGAGGTTGCAATAGACGGTGGCCATGTCGGGACGCAAGGCCAGCGTCTTGTCATACCACGCGATTGCATGGCTGTATTTGTGATGCGAGTATTCGACCGTTCCGACGTTGTTATACGCGCTTGCATAAGTCTTGTCCGCTTTAATGGCCTGCTTGTAGGTGCGTTCTGCGCGGCCGTCGTCCCCGGAGACTTGGTAAGCGACACCCAACTTGTTCAGCAGAGAAGCGTTCTTCGGCTCTTGTTTAGCGAGCCGCTCGTAGGACTTGATTGCATCGGGATACAACTTACGCGCCATCAGAATATCGGCGCGCAATTCTTCCAGCTGACGCGGAGTCATCGCCGGTTGCGAAGTGGGCTGCGCGGCAGAAACCTGGCGAAGCGTTGCCGGACCGAGACGCTGTGCGTGGGACGGAACCGCAAAAACCAGAGAAAGAAAAGCGAGAGGCGGGATCGCATACTTCATGGCTCAACCTCCTCCAGTCCGGCCGTCTAGGAATTCGGCTTCGGGTTGGCTGGTGGCTTCTTGCTGCTTCCAAAGATACCACCAAAAATCTTGCTCAGGATGCCTTTTTTCTTTTCAGGCTCGGCGGGGGCCGCTCCAGGAAGCTGGGGCGAAGGCGACACGGCGGCAGGCGGCGTTCCGGCTGGCCGACTGGGAAGGCCTTTTTCCCGCTCGATAGCCGCGGCAGTCGAGGATGGCGGAGGGGGGCTTGCGGGCTTGCCGAAGAGGTGGTCCAGCCAGCCGACGACCGGCGTCGAGGAGAGCTTGTCGGTTCCATGAATCGGGCAGAAGACAGTCGGCTCGGTTCCGGCGATATAGACTTCGTCGCGGGTGTTCGGGCAGGACGGAGTCGCAAGGTCACCTGACTCGGGGCAAATGACCGCGTGAACCAATCCCGGAGGCTCGGGCAACGGCTGCATGTCTTGATAGGCGGGCAGTGCCTGCGCCCGTTTCATGAATTCAGCCCAAACCGGGGCGGCGGACAGCGCGCCAGTGAGATCGAGATCGCGGTCATCGTCGTAGCCGACCCATACGACGCAGAGCAGGTTTGAAGTATAGCCAGCGAACCAACCGTCCTTGGACGTACCGGTCTTTCCAGCGGCGGGAGCGGTGAAGCCCCTCTGCCGCACGGTGTACCCAGTGCCGTGATTAATGACATCTTCGAGCACGCTGGTCACGAGGTAGGACACCCGCGGGTCGAGCACGGGATGGGCTTGTGGTGTGGAGCGAGTAATGACCTTGTCGTCGGTATTGACGATTTCGTTGAGAAACCGCGGCTCGGCGCGAACACCGTCGTTGGCGAAAATCGTGTAGCCTGCGGCGACCTCAAGCGGCGTCATGACATAAGAGCCGATGGCCATCGCGGGAGTGGCTTCGATGTCAGGGTCAAGGCCAAGCCCGCGTGCGAAGTCCTTCACACGCTCGTAACCGACCATCTCCGCGAATTTGACGGTGGCGACGTTCAGAGAATGAGTAAGAGCATCGCGGGCGGAAACGGTACCGTAAAACTCACCTTCATCGTTATTGGGCGTGTAGTCCTTGCCGTCGAAGGTGAATGTTGTCGGCTCGTCCTCGACGGTCGTTTCGGGAGTAACGATGGGCTGAAGGCCCGCGATGGAGTTGTCGAACGCAGCCGCATAGACAAAAGGCTTGAATGAAGACCCCGGCTGACGGCGCGCCAGGACATGATCCAGCTGGCTTTCGCCGTAGTTGCGGCCGCCGACGAGGGCGAGGATCGCACCGGTTTTGGGGTCCAGCGCGATCAAAGCGACCTGCGGCTTGACCACCGCGATATGGCGGCGTTTCTCGGCGGCGTAGCGGCGCGCCAGGGTGTCGTCGAGGATTTTCATGCCCGCATCCACAGACTCTTCGGCTGCCGCCTGCAGTGCTGGATCGAGAGTCGTGTAAATGCGATAACTCTGCGTGCTCAGATCGCTCTGGGAGAACTGATCGAGCAACGAATCGCGAACCATGTCGACGAAATACGGCGCGGAGCGGCTGGAGGTTGCGCCGCCGCCGACGAATTCGAGCAGTTCCTCTTGCGCGGACTTCTCCTGCGCGGCGGTAATGTAGCCGTCGTCGAGCATCTGTTTGAGAACCCGGTCGCGCGCGTCGCTGGCACGCTCCGGATGCCGTTCGGCGGACGTGTAACGATTCGGAGAGCGAATAATTCCCGCAAGGAACGCGCTCTGGGCAAGATCGAGATCGCGAACATCGGTGCCGAAATAGGCTTCCGCGGCCTCTCCGAAGCCGCGAATCGCAAAGCTGCCACGATTGCCCAGGTAAATCTCGTTGGCGTAGAGCTCGAAAATGCGTTCTTTGCTGAACCGGTGGTCGAGTTCAAGAGCCACCATTGTTTCGGCAAGCTTGCGGCGCCAGACGCGCTTGGTTGAGAAAAAGAAGCTCCGGGCGACTTGCATGTCGATGGTGCTTGCGCCTTCGAGCATTCCCGACCCGCCCGCTTTATTCCGTCGCAGGTCCGCGATGGCCGCGCCCATTACGCGAATGGGGTCGAAGCCGCCGTGCTCGAAGAATCGCTTGTCTTCGGCTGCGAGAACGGCGTGAACGAGGCTCTGCGGCAGGTCCTCGAAACGCACGACGCGGCGCTTTTCGCGGGAATCGTCGAAAAGATTGGTGAGCAGTTCGGGCTCGATTTGAGCGGAGCTTACCGAGAGATTGTCGGAGAGCAGATGAATACGCGAGATGTCGCTCGGCGAGAAATCGACGCGGATAGCATTCTGGCCGTCGAAGTAAGAGCTTTCCGACGGGTCAATCTCAATTGACGTTTTCGTGGCTTCAAAATGGCCCGAGGATCCCGGCACGTCAGATTCACTGTAGCCGTTATTAATGAGATAGCCTGCGAGATTGCCTGGCGAAAGATGTTCGCCTACGAAGATCTTTTCGGGCGCGGTGAAGATGTGGGAAGTGTGCCCGAAGACCTGGCCGCTAAGACGCTCGTCGATTAGGTGGCTGAAATGGACCCAATAATAGGTGTATACCCCGGCCGCCGTTAGAAGCGCGGCCAGCGCGAGACCGAGAACAGTCAGTCCGACGCGAGAGGTCCAAAAGCCGCGGGCGATGCGAATGCGCAAGCCTTCCTCCGATTCTCCCTCCGGAGCCGCACAGTCGGAGGCTGGGATGCGCCGCGAGCCTGCGCGACGGTCCCCGAAAAGCTCCCCGGAGCCTCACTTCATTCGACTATATTCTAAAGGGAAGCGTTGTCTGCATGGGGGTGAAAATGTAGCTGAAGTTGATAAACAGTGAGGTCCACCGGGACAGTGTACTCGAACGAGATTGAGACGTTTCCGACATCCGAGGTCACTTGCAGGGAGTTCGGGTCGGCCGTAATGCCAAGGTCGTGGAGCTTTTTCTCGAGGTCAGATTTGATCTTGTCTGCGGACGTGCGATTGACCGAGGCGAACGTGGCCTGTTCTTGCATGGAGTCCTGCAATTCGTAATTGGTCACATAGACTGGAACGAGTTTAACGGAGCCGTACACCAAAGCGAAGATGATCAGCAAGACGAGAAGGGTCTTGAGCCTCGTGCCGCCCTTTGCGCCATGGACCCAACTGCTGTTCACGGTAGCCTCCACCCCACCCCTGTATACCGACAACTCGTGCTCTAAAATGCTAGCACTGGGGCCGCAGAGCAGCGACGGAGGGTTTGCGAGGCGTTCCCGACCGGTCACCTGAACGACCGTACAGGGCAGGGGGCGGTCTAATACGCCTTTGCGAAGATGGCTTGTTCGGGTGCGGACTGGCCGCAGTAGACGCATTTCCCTGGGCCCTGGGTCTGCTCAAGAGGAATGCAGCGCATCGTTGCTTTGGTTTCTTCCTTGATTTTGGCTTCGCAGTCGGCGCTGCCGCACCAATAGGAGAGCGCGAAGCCCTTCTCGACGGCGGCTTTGAATTCGTTGTAGTCCTTGGGCTCGGCGGTGTTGGATTTACGAAACGCTAAGGCGCGGTGGAACAGTGCGTCCTGAATCTCGGCGAGCAGCTTGGCAGCTACAGGCGCGATTCCCAGCTGAGCGACCGACGTCTTGCCTTCGCGGCCGGGACGATCGCGGCGAGCGAGGACGACATTGCCGCTGGCAACGTCTTTGGGTCCCAGCTCAATGCGCAATGGGACGCCACGCATCTCCCAGTCATTGAATTTGAAGCCGGGGCTCATGCCGTCGCGCTCGTCCATTTTTACGCGAATGTCCGCGGCGGCAAGTTCGGCGCGAATCTTGCGGGCGGCTTCGAAGACCGTGTTTTTCTCTTCGTCCGATTTGAAAATCGGGACGATGACGACTTGATACGGCGCAAGACGGGGAGGAAGAATGAGCCCCTGGTCATCGCCGTGTACCATGACAATTGCGCCGACGAAGCGCGTCGAAAGGCCCCAGGAAGTCGTCCAGCAGAACTGGTGCACGCCGCCCTTATCGAGATACTTGATTTCGAAGGCCTTGGCGAAATTCTGGCCCAGATTGTGCGAAGTGCCCGCTTGCAGGGCTTTGCCATCGCCCATCATCGCTTCGATGGAATAGGTGCGGTCGGCGCCGGCGAAGCGCTCCGCGTCGGATTTGCGCCCGGGAATGACGGGGATGGCGGCGTCGCGCACAGCGAAGTCGGTGTAAATATCGAGCATCTGCCGCGTTTCGGCCTCCGCTTCGTCGAGGGTGGCGTGTGCGGTGTGACCCTCCTGCCAGAAAAACTCCAGCGTGCGGAGGAAGAGCTTGGTGCGCAACTCCCAGCGGACGACGCTGTTCCACTGGTTAATGAGCACGGGCAAATCACGGTAAGACTGAATCCATTTCGCGTAGGCGTGGCCAATAATCGTCTCGGAAGTCGGACGGATGACCAAAGGCTCTTCGAGCTCCTCGCCGCCGCCGACGGTTACGACGGCCAGTTCGGGAGAAAATCCGGCTACGTGATGCTGTTCCTTATCGATGAAGCTGCGGGGAATGAGCAGCGGAAAGGCGGCGTTCATGTGGCCGGTGGCCTTGAAACGGCGGTCGAGAGCGCTGGTGATGTTCTCCCAGAGAGCCCAGCCGTAGGGTCGAACAATCATGCAGCCGCGAACGGGAGCATAGTCGGCCATCTCCGCGCGCAGAACGACTTGGTTGTACCACTCGGCGAAATCCTCGGCGCGCGTTGGAAGTTTGCGGTCAGCCATGCTTTTCCGGGAGCGCCAAGACAGCGGTGGCGCGACAAAGTCACTCGAAAAACCAGTTCAGAAAGCAAATGAGCGTAGCGGAGGGATGAAATGTTGTCAAATGCTGACCAAAAAAGCGGAATCCATGGTAGGTACAGGATGCGCCAGAGTGACGGTCACGGGCATCATGCCCAGGACATCCTAATGAACGTAAAAAGGCCACGGAACCAGATGAAACGAGCAAGGTTGTCGAAAGCAACGGACGATATTTTGTGCAGTAGGATGGCGAGAACCGGACTGGTGCTGTTGCTTGCCGGCTCGATCGGTGTGGCGGCGGGTGCCACGTTTGGGCAGGGATTGAAGAATTCCGACACGAAGGCCGTTTCGGACCAGAACACCGATACACAGGAAACCATCTATGTGCGGCCGAATTTGCACCGGCGGTTTCACAGCTACCTGCTGAGCACTTTTGGGCCGATTCAGATGGTTACGCTCGTGGCAGGGTCGGCCATTAGCCATGCCGACGACGTGCCGCCTGAATGGGGACAGGGATGGGGTGCATATGGCGAGCGATTTGTTTCCGATGTAGGTTCTTCGACGACAGCAGGGACGACGAATTTCCTATTGGGGGAGGCGCTCCATCTGGATATTAAATACTATCCGTGCACCTGCAAGGGCGTTTGGCCGCGCGTGAAACATGCGCTTATCTCGAGCCTAACGGCGCGCGCAGGCGAGGACGGGCACAGAGTTTTTTCGCCGCCGGCGATCGTGTCGCCGTATGCAGGCGCGTTTTCGACGCTGACATGGTATCCGGCGCGGTATGGAGCGAAGGATGCGTTTCGCACCGGGAATTACGACCTGCTCGACAGCGTGGGAATGAAGATCGCCCTCGAATTCCTGCATCCCGTATTCCGAAAACTGCACCACGGATCTTAGCCGCACGGCCGCGGGCTATTTACCGGCGAGTTGGTCCGCGAATTCGGCCACGATCGGGAAGCGAAAACGCTCGTGCTGATAAGCCTTGATCATGCCAACGATCCAGGCAATCAGGGCGACCAAGTCAACCAGGCTGTGAATCGCAGCCCAAAAGCTAAACGTCGACCAGGAGAAAGAGCCGCGAAAGAAGTTGCCCCCGAGGAAAGCCGTGGCGAGAATGATACTGATAATGTGGAGCCCTCCGAACAGGATGAGCGACTGCGCGGCGTGGAAACGCACGAAGGGGCGCTTATCAATGAGCAGGAAAATCAGGCCGGTGACCCAGCCGAGGACGTAACAAAGCAGCCCAGCAACATTTTCGGCGAGGTTCGGTTGGGTAGAAGCCATCGGTGGCGCAGATGCTACCGCCGCTCCTTGGGAGGCGCCACAGTTATGGCAAAAAGCGGCTCCTGCATCCACCACGTTTCCGCACTTCGAGCAATGAGGCATCCGTGGCTCCTTCGGCAAGAATTGGCTCGAGCCTACCAGACACACTCCACAGGGGCAAGTTTTTTGCACTCCCCGACGGCGGCGCGAGTAGAATCGGCGCGCGAAGACCCGCTCGCTGAACGTTCCAAAGAGCGCATTTGAGGAGCGCCGCCCTGTCCGTAGAACTGGCCGACGTACGACCTACACGCAAAATTCTGGGGCTGGAATGGCCGCGGAAAATCAATGTGGCGGAGCGCAATTCCCTGCTCGCCGGCGGCGTGGGATGGATGCTTGACTCGTTCGACGTGACGTTGTACGCGATGGTCCTCGCCTATCTGATGCGGGACCTCGGTATCAGCAAGGAAATGGGCGGGCTGCTTGGCTCGCTGACACTGATCGCTTCGGCTGTGGGTGGCGTGATGTTCGGGTTTGTGGCCGACCGGATCGGGCGGTCGCGATCACTTTCCACTTCAATCGTGATCTACTCCGTGGCGACAGCGGCGTGCGGATTCGCCCACACGGTCGTGATGCTGGCTGTTTTCCGCGTCATTCTTGGCCTTGGCATGGGCGGCGAGTGGACGGCGGGCGCAGCACTGGTTGCGGAAACATGGCCGGCGGAACACCGCGGCAAGGCGCTCGGCTTGATGCAGTCCACTTGGGCTATCGGGGGGATGCTGGCAGCGCTTGTCTCGTGGGCGGTGTTGCCGCGGTGGGGATGGCGCGGCGTGTTCTTCGTGGGGGTGCTACCTGCATTGATGGCGCTGTGGATTCAGCGGGGCGTGTCCGAACCGGAAATCTGGAGGCTCCATGAGGATCGGCAAAGTGCAGCGCGAAGCGTGCCGTTGCGCGTGTTATGGCGACAGGACATTCGCTGGAACGGGCTGCTGGCGACGGCGATGAACACGTTCGGCATGCTCGGATATTGGGGCCTGTTCACCTGGATACCGGCGTATTTCTCTCTGCCGGTGTCGCAAGGAGGACGAGGGCTGAGCATTGCCACAACCTATTCGTGGCTGCTGATCCTTGGCGTGGGGCAGTGGCTGGGATACGTGCTGTTCGGATTCGCCGCCGATGTGTTTGGACGGCGCAGGACATACTTTGGATACTTGTTTGCGGCGGCGATTCTGACGCCGATTTACGGCGTGGTGCACACCCCGCTGGCATTGCTGGCGCTCGGGCCGGTGCTCGCTTTCTTCGGCACAGGATTCTTTTCGGGATTCAGCGCGATCGCGTCAGAGCTATTCCCGACCGAGATTCGCGCCACGGCAATGGGCTTGAGCTACAACGTGGGGCGCGGAATCTCGGCAGTCGCGCCATTTGCCGTGGGAGCGTTGGCGATTCAGATCGGACTGGGGCGTGCGTTCTTTATGTTGGGCGGAGCATTTTTTGTTGCTGCATTACTGACATTGGCGCTGCCAGAGACAAAAGGCCGACAGCTTGAGTAGGCGCCCTAGCTCTTTAGCGTTCGATTTCGATGCCGTCGAGAGTGCGTTTTTCTTCCGAGACCGGCGCTGGCTTCCCCGCTGCTGCTCTGGGCGCCGGGGATTTGTGGCTCGCGGACGATGCCGCCTCCGCGAGGTCGGAGATCTGCAAGCGCAGATTTCCTGCGTTGGTCGCAAAGGCGAAAGCAGTCTGCAGGTCAATAATCTCCGCCCGCACCATTCGCTCGAGCTCGCCGTCAAAATGCTGCATCCCGTCGAGTGAGCCATCGTGCATGGCATCCACGAGCGATTTGCCTTCACTCTCCCCTTTCTCAACATATTCGCGGGTGCGCATCGTGGACTTGAGGATTTCAATCGCGGCAATGCGGCCTTGCCCATCTTTGCGCGGCATAAGCCGCTGCGAAATGATGTAGCGAAAGGATTTTGAAAAGCGCGTGCGAATGACGTGCTGGTCTGCGAGCGGAAAGACGCCGATGATGCGCTCGATGGTTTTCGACGCGTCGATGGTATGAAGAGTTGAAAAAACCAAATGGCCGGTTTCCGCCGCCTCCATAGCGATTTCAATCGTCTCGCGGTCGCGCATTTCGCCGACCAGGATCACCTTCGGCGCCTGGCGCAATGCAGCGCGCAGGGCGAGAGCGAACGACGGTGTGTCGCTGTGAAGTTCGCGCTGATGGATCGTGCCCTTCTTGTGGGAGTGAAGAAATTCGATGGGATCTTCGATGGTCAGGATATGAAACGCTTTTTGTTCATTGATTCTGTCGAGAATGGCCGCGAGTGTAGAGGATTTTCCGGAGCCGGTGGGTCCAGTTACGAGCACGATTCCGTTGCGCAGTTCTGCTGTCTCCTGAAGCTGAGAGGGCAGCTTGAGGTCATCGAATGTCGGGATCCTGCTGGGAATGACGCGCATGACAATCGCGCAACTGCCGCGCTGCGTGAAGATGTTTACGCGGAAACGCGACAGCTTGGGCAAGCTGTAGGAGATGTCGCACGAGCCATCCTGGCGGAGTTTTTCGACGGCCTGCTTGTTGTTGCCGATCAAGTCCGCGGCGATCCGGGCAGTATCTTCGGCGCGCAGCATTTGGATCGAGGGAATGTCGACACCGACGAGCTGACCGTTGGATTCGATCTGCGGCAACCTGCCCGGGGAAAAAATCAAGTCGCTGATGTGCGGCGCACACTTCAACATGGCGGAAATAATCGACGGCGTCGGCATCAGCTCACGGGCCGGTGGCGCGGCGGTCGACGGCAAGGGCACAGAAGAATTCTCGGCCATTTCTGAAACTCCGAAACTGCTATTCGCCTGCTCTGAGCAACCTGAGGGATGCTTCAGCATTAGTGTAATGCCGCGGGGCTTTCCATCAAGGAAGCAGTGAGCTGCGACGTAGCCTATGAATTACTTGACCGTGCGGACGGTCATTCGTACCTGAGGGCAATCATGGGATCGACCTTCATGGCGCGGCGAGCCGGAACGTACGCTGCGACAGCAGCCACGAGCATTAACAGGATGGCGACGCCGATGAACGTCGAAGGGTCGGCAGGACGCACGGCAAAAAGCAGGCTGGACAGAAAGCGCGTCAGCACAAGCGCGGCAGGAATGCCCGCCGCGAGGCCCCACGACACTAGCGCCGCCGCTTCCCGAATCACCAATCGGCGGACACTCGCGGGAGTCGCCCCGAGCGCCATGCGAATGCCAATTTCGTGCGTGCGCCGCGATACGGAATAAGAAACCACACCGAAAATGCCGACCGCGGCGAGCGCGAGAGCCATCGCGCTGAAAAGACCGAGAAGCAAGGCTCGGAAACGCGGCTCGGCAACCGACGAGCTGAGGACCTGCGGAAGCGACGCAATGTCGGTTACGGGCAGGTTTTTGTCAATGTTGTGAGTTTGGGCGCGAATGGCGCCAACAACTGCCGAAGGGCTTAACCTGCTCTTGACGACCACTTCGCATCCGTAGATCGGTGCCTGCGCGAAGGGCACGTACATCATGGGCCCCGGATTCTGACCGAGCGAAACATCGCGTATGTCGCTGACCACACCGACGATTGTCCGGGAGACAGGACTGCCATTCAACGGAAACCCGAAGGTCATTTGACGGCCCAGTGGGTTTTCATTGGGAAAGTAGCGTTTCGCGAGCGCGGCACTGATCACGGTGATTGGCGGCGTTGAGGCGATGTCGTTTGCGTCGAAGAGGCGCCCGCGAAGGAGCGAAATTCCGATGATGGAGAAGTAGTGCGGGCTGGCGGTGACGTAATCAGCGGTGTTGCTCGAGCCCGCTGGCAACCGAGGATTGCCAACAATCGTAAAGGGCATCGGGATTGCGCCGTCCGCGATTGGCACCGGAGCCATGCAAGCCGAATCCTGCAGGCCCGGCTGTGATTGAAGGCCTGTCATGAGCGCGCTTGAGAACTCGGTCCACTGCTGAGGCGACCGATATTGAAATTGCGGAAGCGAGACCATCGCTTTCACGACGTGATCGGGATCGAAACCTGGGCTGACAGAGGTGAGGCGAGCGAAGCTGCGCACGAGCAAACCGGCGCCGACCAAGAGAACAACGGCCAGTGCGACCTCGGCCGCGGCGAGGATGGTGCGCAGGCGTCGCGAGCTTTTTCCCTCGCCCGTACGGGAGCCTTCGCGAAGATTTGCCTGCGGATCAGATCCCGCGGCGAAAAAGATCGGCGCCAAGCCAAAGAGCAGGCTCGCAGCCAGAGACAGGGCGAGAGCAAAACCAAGAACATGACCGTCCACGCGAATCGAATGAATCCGGGGCAATCCGGCGGGCAGGAGCGCAGTGAAGCCGGAAACTCCCCAGTCGGCCAGCAAGATTCCCGCTACGCCAGCAAGAAGGCCCAATAGGGCGCTTTCGGTGAGCAGTTGGCTGATGATCCGCCATTTGCTGGCGCCGAGCGCCACGCGAACGGCAACCTCCTTCGAGCGCGACGTGGCGCGAGTCAAAAGCAAGTTGGCGATGTTGGCGCACGCAATCACCAACACAAGGCCGACGGCGCACAACAGAATCAGCAGCGGCGATTGGACATCTCCAACAATCGCTTGCTGCAGTGTCTGGACCGGCTGAATCACCCATCCGTGTTCCTCGGGAACTTCCTTAGCCCGCCGCGCGCTGATCGTGCTCATCTCGGCTTGAGCTTGAGCGAGGGAAACGCCGGGATCCAGGCGCGCGACGACCGGCATCCAGTGCGTCTGCTGAGGATCGGTCATCCAGCCGGCAAAGAGAGGGTCCTGAACCAAGGGAATCCACACCAGGTTCGTCTGATTGAAGAACGGACTGCGAAATTCCGCGGGCATGACGCCGACTACGGTAAACGAGCGCATGTCGAGCGCAACCGCGCTTCCGATGATGTTCGGGTCGCCTCCGAACCGGCTGCGCCAAAGGTTTTCGCCGAGAACGACGACCGGCGGCGCGCCGCGCGGGGCATCGCTCGGAAGCAAGACACGACCGAGCAAAGGCTTGGTTCCAAAGACGGCAAAGAAATCCGAAGTAACTGAGACGGTTCTTTCTTCGGACGGCTCACCGCGGCCCGTTAGGGTCAGAAAGTGGCTTGCGAATCCCGCGACAGCACGGAACGCGCGATTGTGATCGCGCAGCTCAGTCAGAGTCGGATACGACATTCCGCTGCCGGAAATTCCCTGTTCTGGATTGGCCTCCGGCAAGAAGACAAGCTGTCCGGGGTTCGCGTAGGACAACGGCTCGAGAAGCACTGCATTCACGACCGAAAAAATCGCCGCGTTCGCGCCGATGCCGAGTCCGAGAGTGATGACCGCAACGGTCGTAAAGCAGGGAGACTTGCGCAGCATGCGAAGGGCGTAGCGGGTGTCTTGCATCAAATTCTCAAGCCAGCGCCAGCCCCACAGGTCACGCGCCGTTTCGCGGATGAGCGTTGTGTTGCCCAATTCTCGGCGGGCGGATTGCGCGGCATGCAAGGGATTCTCGCCGCGCGCGAGGCGGTCGCCTTCGTCCATGCGGAGATGTGCGTCGATTTCCTCGCACAGTTCCCGCCGCTTGCGCCTCCAGAAGTTCATTTTCTCCTCCTTAATGCCGATACCTACTATGAAAGGAGCCTTAAACCCTTATTTATCAATGGATATCCCTGGCTTCTTTCATCCTTCGTACCGCAGAGAGGTTACGTCGAAGCGCAAATGATGTATCCGATTTGCGGCTCCGCGTACACGGCGCAACCCAGCTGACGCGTGCTCCCAGCGTTGCATCTGGGACGCGGCCCTCTGCCCCGTGTTCTCCTTGGTCGGTCGTCTTCCCTCCATGCCCTCCGCCGGTGAGAGACCTCCACCCTTGTTCGGGCACTTCGCAGGTACTGCATGACCGTCCGACTCCCTACCAGCGTTCGTGTCGAGATTATGGCTCGTCACCTTGCTCGACCGGCCCGTTCACAACTTCGTGTCGGGCACTGATAGGGTCTCCCGGTTCTCGCGCGTCAGGGGTCTCTGACCTCGCAGGTCCAGTAGGTGCTCGCGATATCGCACCCACCGGTGTTGCCTTCCCCATGAATAAACAAGGTCGGCATCCTGATTCCCAGGCATTTCGCGGCTCAATACCCTCCCTGCATGTGCCCCTGTCAACGCTTCGCGTCCAGCCTCGCGACTGAACACGCATGACTCGGGGTCGGTGTGGCTCGCTACGCCTTCACCGTACGGCTCTTTCATCCGCTCCTCCACGCCGGTTTATCCCGGCGCACTCACTCATGCCGCAGCGCAACCATCGGATCGACCCGCATCGCGCGACGCGCGGGAATGCAAACCGCCAGAAGCGCCACAGCAATGAGCAAAACGACAACTCCGGCGAGTGTGAGCGGATCCATTGCACCAACGCCGTACAACAGGCTCTTCATCAGACGAGTGAGGCCGATCACGGCCGCGAGCCCGATCAGGGAGCCGATTGCAGCGAGGCGCACTCCCCTGCGGATCACAAGGCCGAAAATGTCGCGCGGTCTCGCTCCAAGCGCCATGCGAACGCCAATATCGTGCGTCTGCTGTGCAACGACATACGCGAGGACGCCATAGATACCGATGGCGGCGAGAAACAGTGCCAAACCTGCGAGAGCGCCAAGAAGAACCGTTGTGAACTCAGGCCCCGAGAATGAAGAACTCACGAGCTGCGTCATGGTTCGAATATTGGAGACTGCCAGGTCATGATCAAGGGAATGGACTTGCGCGACCACGCTCGAGCTTTGCGAGACGGGGTCGGTTTGCGTACGCACGGAGAGATTCATGGCGTGCCAATCACCGAACGGATCCTGTCCGATGAGAAAAGCAGGGATTTGCGAGTAGGGCCGATAGACGTGCGGCACCAGATCGCTATTGAGCGGGCCTTCTTTGACATCGCCGACAACTCCAACGATGGTTTCCCACGGCTGACCGCCCCACTTGATGCGTTTTCCGATAGCGCCCTGCGGCCAGTATTTTCGCGCCATGGACCGGTCCACGATGGCGACGAGTTGCGAGCCGACTTGGTCCCCTGGCGTAAACCATCGGCCTTGGAGCAGCGGAATACCCATCGTTTCGAAGTAATTCCCAAGAATCCACGATTGGCAAACGGCTTCGGGCGTGTTCCCTTCCGCGTTTTGCCGGCCTTCGATGGAGAACGAGACCATCTCGTGTCCATTGAGCGGCAAGTCGTTGGAAAGTGCGGCACTGTGCACGCCTGGCAGACTCGAGGTGCGTTCAAGAACTTGTTTATAGAAATCGTACACCTGCGCTCCCTGACGATAGGCTTGCGGAGAAAGCGGAATGGTCAACGTGAGCAAATGGTCGGGACGAAAACCGGGATGTGTCCCCAGGAGCTTGGCGAAGCTGCGGATCAACAGTCCGGCTCCGACAAGCAGCACGAGGGCCAACGCAAATTCTGCGGCGACGAATACGCCCTGCAGGCGGTGGCGCGGGCGACTGGGCGTTCCGCCGCGGCCTCCTTCTTGCAGAGGAGCCTGCAAGGCCGCGTCAGAGGACTCTAGCGCTGGAGCGAGCCCGAACAACAGAGCAGCAAGAATGGATACTACCAGGCTGAAAGCAAGCACCCCGGCATTGACCGGAACTTGCCGGGGAAGAGGGATGCTCGCCGGAACCAGCGCGAGAATAAAGCTCTTGCTCCAAACCGCGACGAGGAGACCGAGCGCCCCACCCGCAAGCGCGAGAAAAAGGCTTTCTGTGAACATCTGGCGGATCAAGCGGACTCGCGTGGCCCCGAGCGCAGTGCGAATGGCGATTTCCTTCTGCCGGGTTGCAGCGCGCGACAACAGCAACGTCGCAACGTTGGCACAAGCGATCAGCAGGACAAAGGCGACCGCAATCATCAAAACCAGAAGCAAAGTGCGGACGGAGCCTACGACTTCGGTCTGGAACGAAACAGGTGTGATCGTCAGGACGCGGTGAAACAAATCGGCGATTCCCGTCGGATAGCTATCGACCACACGGTCCGCCAGTGACTCCATCTCACCATGCGCTTGGTCAAGCGTGACACCGGGGCGCAATCGCCCCAGTACGCTTATGAAGTACCTTCCGCCCCAGGCCTGCAATTCGTCCGGCGTGAAAGCCATAGGAACGAAGATCTCCGCAGGAGAACCGTTCACTTCAGGTCCGGACAAGGGAAAAACAAACGATCGCTGCATGACGCCAACGATCGTGTAGGGCTGACGATCAAGTTCGATCGTTTGGCCGGCGACGTCCGGCGCGCCTCCAAAACGGCGTTGCCAAAGCCCGTAGCTCAAAATGGCGACATTGTGGCCGGGCGCGTCTTCCTGTGACGAGAACGTTCTGCCGAGAGCGGGTTGCGCGCCCAGCATTGGGAACAATGGGGCCGAAACGCGCGCGGCGAGGACCCGCTCGGGCTCACCCTGTCCAGAGATATTCACGCGTTCATCCTGAAAAGCGCCGAGCGCGCTGAAAGACCGTTGCTCGCGCGCGAAGACCACAAGGTCCGGGGGCGAAAACTCCATCTTCGGATAGCCGATCTTCGGGATACCTTCGTGAAGCAATACCAGGCGTGATGGGTGGTCAAACGGCAGTGGGCGCAACATAACGGCATTCACTATGCTGAAAATCGCGGTGTTCGCGCCGATGCCCAGCGCGAGCGTCAAAACGGCGACAATCGTAAAGCCCGGATTCTTGCGCAACATGCGCAAGCCGTAACGTAAGTCCTGAACCAGACGTTCGATCGATGCCCATCCCCAGATCTCGCGCGTCACATCCTTGACCAAGTCGACGTTTCCAAATTCGCGGCGCGCGGATTGCTTCGCTTCGACGGCGCTTTCACCTTGCGCGATGCGATCCTCCTCGGCCATGTGGAGGTGGCTCTGGACCTCTTCGCCCAATTCTTGCCGCCTGTTCCGCCGAAAAATGGTCATGTGCTTCTCCCTGAATGAGCCTGCCATTCACTATGAAAGAAGCCTTAAACCCTTATTAATCAATGGGCATTCAGTGGCTTCTTTGATCCCTCGTTGTGGCTCTGAACGAGCCATGAAGTCGCGGTAGGGACGCCAGTTGCCCAGCGCCCCCCGCGCGGATCCGTGCGGGCACTCGTTAGCGCACACGGCTCTTACCGCGGATACTTGGCGTCAAAGCGCACCATGGGATAGGGATGAAGAGTCTTGGGTAGGGGAAGC
>DASYZX010000039.1:0-9121 GCA_035945715.1 Candidatus Acidiferrales bacterium | reverse complement strand
TACTTCTCCGAGTACTTCAGGATTGCCTGATACAGCTCGGCCTTGAACTTCAGCGCCGTTGCGAGCTCCGGCGAAAAGCCGAGGTCATCGAGCACGCTCCCCTGCGTCACATGCGTAGGTTTGTTAGCTGCGCTTCTCACGCTTCTTCTCCTCGGCCAAACGCGCCTTCACGAAAGCGCGGGGGATCTCGATTTCCTTCGCTCTCGCCGCCGTCGCGGCGCGATTCCTGGCGAGATTGTGGCGAGAATATGGTAGGATTTTGGCGAGATTGACGGCGAGAATATGGCGAGAAAATACATACACGAACTTGTTGCCTGGCCCGCGTTTACCTGGGACGCAAAGACTCTTGCCCCCCTGCTGTCTGGGGTCAGACTGCACCAGGGGCTACTGCTGGGCAAGATGCGCGGGTATGGCTTGACTTCGAGGTGGACTGCAACTCTAAACGTCCTTACGGAAGAAACGATCAAATCCAGCGCCATCGAAGGGGTTGTGCTTGACCCAGAGAATGTCCGCTCATCCCTCGCACGCACGCTGAAGCTGGAGGTGGGAGGGCTGAAAACTCACAAGGATCGAAATGTCGAGGGCGTCGTTGAAATGATGTTGGACGCGACGCAGAAATTCAGCACGCCGCTAACAAGAGAGCGGTTGTTTGGCTGGCACGCACACCTTTTCCCCGGCATTCGCACGACCAGCGAAAAATGTCGGGTCGGCGCATGGCGTGATGACAGTCAGGGTCCAATGCAAGTTGTGTCCGGGCCAATCGGTCGCCACAAAGTTCATTACGAAGCGCCTGCGGCTGATCGCGTCGAGAGCGAGATGGGTAAGTTTCTTGCGTGGTTCGAAGGCGATGAACAGGAAGATCCGCTCCTGAAGGCGGCAATTGCGCACTTGTGGTTTGTTACCGTTCATCCCTTTGAAGATGGCAATGGGAGAATCGGAAGAGCAATTGCGGAAATGTGTTTGGCCAGATCGGACGGCAGTGCTCAGCGTTTCTACAGCATGTCGTCGCAAATACTCGAAGAGCGAAAAGACTATTACGAACTTCTTGAGAGAACACAGGCTGGCTCGTTGGACATCACGGAATGGCTGAGGTGGTTTCTCGGTTGCCTGGACAGGGCCATCGAACAATCGAATCAAATCACAAGCAGTGCTCTGGAGAAGGAACTGTTTTGGAAGAGCTTGAAGCAACGGAAAGTCTCGCTGAATGATCGGCAGACAAAAGTCCTGAACAAACTATTCAGCGGGTTCGAAGGAAAGCTGACCAGAGACAAATGGATGAAGCTGACGAAAGCTTCTTCGCGCACTGCGCTTCGAGATATCGAAGAGCTGATCGCCATAGGGATCATTGAACAAGAGGAGGCCGGAGGAAGAAGCACCTCCTATAGGTTAACGAGGAATTTCGAGCACACTATCGGAAAACCGGAAGCGAACGGGCCGGGCTAGCGATCTCTGAGCCCGACCCTTCGGCTAACAGCCGGGGGTGAAAATCACAAAGTCGTTGCTTTGGCGTCATTTACGAATTTCAGATCGCGCTTGAGTTGGCCAATTGGTCAACCATATTCGCTTCGGCCATTTCCGACTGTTGGGTTCCGCGCCGAAGGTTCCGCTCGATAGGAAGCGCGCGGCGGC
This sequence comes from Candidatus Acidiferrales bacterium, assembly GCA_035945715.1. GTDB lineage: Bacteria > Acidobacteriota > Terriglobia > Acidiferrales > UBA7541 > DAHUXN01. The sequence continues at coordinate 7,492 of DASYZX010000039.1, read as the reverse complement.
GTGGTATTGGCCAATTGACCAACCATACCCATTCCTGCGTATTGGCACATTCCCCAGTCAGATTGATTGTGACGCCGAGCAATACTCTCATTTTATCCAAGAGTTGACGCAGCTCCTTCCTTCATTCGATCGCCAAGCCAAGAAAACTCCTGAGTTAGCTTGCGCGTGTCCTTGTCGTGGTTGCCGGGCACAGCGAATATCTTCTTGCATCGAATCTCGCGCCGTAGCTCCACTGCCCTTGCTTTTGGGCCGATGCAGAAGTCCCCGAGGAAGTACAAGATGTCGTTCGTTTTGACGAGACTATTCAACCGTTCGATGATTGTCCGATTCATCTCCTCGACCGTGTCGAAGGGACGATTGCAATACCGAATGATGTTCTTGTGCCCGAGGTGAAAATCGGCAGTGAACCAGATATTGGACATCAGGATACTCTCACTTAACTGTGGCGGCGACGCGAAGAATCTGTCTTTGGATGGTAGAGCGCAGATCCTTGGGGAGGAGGTCCGCTTGTTCCAGCGATTTCCAACTTGCGGCGGTCTTCTGCGCAGTCTCGACGGCGATCTTCCAGAGCGGACTTGCTGGAATTCTTGCCTTGTCGGCGAAGCGGCGCATCTGGTCTGGAGTGATCTCAGAGAGGCTGCGGCTATCGCCGAAGCTCAGGCCGAGTTTGTCGTTCGGAATATAGGGCAGCGTGGCGACAAAATCGTAGCCCGGGGACAGGACGGGCGTGCGGCGGTTCGGATAAAGGAGGGACCAGTTCTTGAGATGCATATCGGCGTTGCCGATTAGCACGGAGAATACCAGGCGGCGCACGAATTCGAGTACAGCATCCTCGCCGATTTCCGCCCAGAGGACAGCAGCAATGTTCGCGTAGCTGTGGCGTTTGTATTTGTCGTTGGGAAATTCGCCGAAGACTTGTGCGAAATCCTCCATGTGAACGGGCTCTCCACCACACAGCCGGTCGAACCGCTTCACGGCGAGCGCCCGCTCTTCCACCGTATGCGCTTGTTCAGGCAGTCCTTTGATGCTCGCTATATCTACGAGCTTGTTTTCAGGGACGGAGATGCCGACGCGTCGGGCCAGTTCCATCATGGCGAATTCATTCTCGGGAACCGCCTTGTAGCGGGCTGAAGGCAGTTTGACGATCCACGATCCGCCCATGCCGTCCACGGGGATGGTCAGGCCGCCAGAGGCCTCCATGACTGCCGAGAATTTCAACTGCACTCCGGCGAGAGAAAAGCGCAACGGTTCTTCGCTGTCGTGCTCGCGGTGCTCATCGTCATGATCATGATGAGCTTCTGGCCGCTGCCCCTGACCTTCAAGCGGTGCAATGACAAGCGCGCCGGGAAGGTCGGCGCCGAGCACGGCGAGGAGAAAGAATTCGCGCTCGGGATTGACGTCCGCGCGCTTGGCGAGATAGTCGCGCAGGTGACCTTCGGGGAGAAGGTTAGAGAAGAACAGTGGCACGCGGCGCGCCGTGGGGCGCGTTTGTGTCACGAGCCCGCCAGTGCTGCCCTTGAAGGAGAGGCTCAGAGTCGGACGCTTCGGGTCATCTATATACTCCTGCTCAAAGGCAAAAAACTGGCGGTCGCCCGCGAGGCGGGTGATGACACCGATGTGCCTTTTGTGTAGGCGCACCGAGAGCGCGTTCAGTGTTTTCGGATCAAACTTCATCGCGCGGCTCCCCCGCCGTGTCTTCGTCGCCGTCGGCGGCGTAAAGGGGGCGTTCCTCGCCCTCGCCTGGCTGGTCTTTGAGGTGATCCCGCACAAGGGACTGCACCACGGGCACAAGAGCGCGAGGCACCATGAGGAGGTCGCGGTCGAGGGCGCGGACCAGCTCAAGGAGCGTGTCATAGCGCGGCACGATCTTGCCGGATTCGATGCCGGATATATGCCTTTGGCCGACGCTGAGGCGGCTCGCTAGGTCTCTTTGGCTCCAGCCGCGTTTCTCCCGAGCCTCCCTGAGGGCCCGGCGCAGGTCGGCGGGCAGCGCTTTATGCCGCAGAGGATTGACACCCTTTTTTGCATCATTCTTCATGATTGATACAATATAATACATCAGAGCAGAAAACAAGTGATACCTTAAAATGCATCAATATGATCATCTTACACAATAAAGGGTATCAAGAGCCGTGAAGTTCTACGCCCACCAACTTCGCCCGGAGGCCTCACCAAGGGGTTGCCGAGAGGAAGCGAGCTCACTCTTGAAGATGCACAGCACGTCTTCGATTTCATGGGGCTTCAGGACGTGAAACTCCCGTGGCAGGTCCGCCATGTCGAGGGCGTCCGCTCGGGCATCCAGGCCCAGGGCCCACGCTCCCTGTCGCGTGCCTGCGTGAAGATAAACCCGCGCCGGAAACAGATTCAGTTTCGCGCCGATGCGCAACGCCGTGTCGTAGACATACAGCTCGCCAAGCCCCGGAACGTCGTCCACGGCCGCGTCGACTATGTTCAAGAGCTGGTCGAAATCACGGGCTCCGCAGACTCGCTTCGCACGTTCCGAGAGAACCGTATTCGCTGTCTCAAGCGCGGTCCTTGTCAGGCGGCGCTGGTGCGAGTAGCGCTTTCCATGGCCGAATTCAGTGGCAAGGGCAACATCGCCCAATTTTTCGCGGCTGCTTCTCGCGCATGGTCCGGTTTGGAATTCGCAGGCTCCACACCCCATCCCTGGTACTACCCGAGCGTCGCCGCGTACGCTGGGCTTCTCGAACAGCGCTAAGCGACACACGACAAAGCATTTTAGGATTTCAACCAGTTCGGCGGAAAAGGCTTACCCGCCCGGCACTCACCAATGCGCACGACAAAGCATTTTAGGATTTCAACCAGTTCGGCTGTTAACCGAAGGGTTGCTAGTTCGAATTTAGCCCGGGGAGCCAAATCCTCATAGAGCCAATAAGTTACCGAAGTGCTTAAGTCGGAATGCTTCCGCAAGAACGCTGATTCTCATTTGCGCGCGATGGTTCTGGGGCATACGCTGGGAACTGGCGATCGGGAACTGGCAGTCGGTGATTTTCGCCGAGCTTGACGGGCCGCGCGAACCCTCGGTGCAGATTCAAGTCCTCGGTCCTCGGCATCCCGCAAACGCCAGAGGAGTTGCCTCTCCTCGCAACCCAACTCAGCAGAAGATCATTGCAGCTTGGCGTATTCGGTTTTCGTTTGTTTGAGTACGGGAATGTTGGGATCGGCATCTTTCCACAGCGCGAGAAAATCCTGATAGGCCGTCCGGGCCTTGTCTTTTTCGCCTGCGAGCGCATACGCGCGGGCGATTTGGAGATGCGCCAGTGCGCCGATGGGCTCGTTGAGGACAACGCCAGGATGATCGAGAATCTTCTGAAGCTCCACGGCAGCCTTCGTGCCCTTGTGAGCCGCGAGAAAGGCTAGGCCGCGAACATAAACGGGATATAGGGCGTTTCCGAGCAATGTGTTTGGCGTGCCGAGCTCATAGGGAAAGGCGGCCTGCAGAATTTCAATGGCCTTTGCGGCATCATGCTCATTGAGCGCAATCTGCGCGCGAATCGCAGGCAGGTAATTGAAGTTCACAATCGTATCTTCGGGGAAGCGCTTTGCCAGGTCGGTCGCAAGCGATTGGGCTTGGGCCGTGTCGCCAGCAAACGCGTATGCCAGCGCCGCGGCGGCCTCAATATTTTTATCGTTTGCTTGAGCAAGCGCCGCCGCAGCAGATTTCTTGCCTTCCGTAGCGTTGCCAAAAAGAGTCTCGTTGACGGCGTCGCTGGCGACGTAGACTGCAGCCGTTTCCTTCTCCCCTGTGCGCTCAGCAGAGGCCGAAGCGCGTTGATAGAACTCGCGCGCCTTTCCCAGTTTGCCCGAGTAGGCAGCGGTCCGCGCCTCCATCGAGAGGAATAAACCCTCGACTCCCGGCTTGCCCATCGCCCACTCCGCCTCGCGCGCCATGCCAGCCTCGTCGTGCTCGAGGAATGCGATGAAGTACAAACTGCCGCGATTATCAACGGAATCCAAGCCTTGCGCCTGGGCTTGGGTGGCAATGGCTTTGGCCTCATCCTGTCGGTTGAGCAATACATACAAGAGCTCGACATTTCCATAGGTGATGCCGCTCGGAAGAAGGTGAAGAGCCGTCTGCCCCTCGGTCAGAGCCTTATCCCATTGGCCTAACGGGACGTAAACACCGATTTCAGTGCCATGGACGGAGGCATCCCGGGGATAGGTTTCTTCCCAGAGCTGATAGACCTGAAGGGCCTCGTCCAAATTTCCCGTGGTGAACCGTTGATAGAATGCCGAAATACCGAACCTCTCGGCCTCGCTGGCGCGGTCACGTAATTCGTACGCTTTTGCCGCATTCTGGGCCGCCAGCGTGGCCTGTCCCGTATTGCTGTAGCAAACACTCAAAAGGGAATAAGCGGCGGCGAAACTCGGATCAATCTGGATGGCTCGCTCAAAGAAGGGAATTCCTGCCGAAAAGTCCGATGTCTCAACGAGCTGCCTCTCACCCTGCGTGTACGCTCGCAGAGCCTCAAGCGAAGATGTGGTGGCTTGCGCAAGTGGCACATCGAATTTCTGAATCGTGGCAAGAGATTCGCCGAGTTTTGAGCGCATCGCGGATGCGGCTTTCGCCAGGGAATCGAGAACGTGCTCCTTGTCAGTAGCGGTGACCTGCTCCTGGGCAAGGGTTTCTCCCGTGCGGCAGTTTGCGGCGCTGAGGCCGATGACATACTGTGGCGCGAGGCTTGCAATCGAACCCTCTATCACGGCTTGCGCATTTGCGCGCTGGCAAACCTGCCGCGCCAGAGTGTCGCTGAGGCGTGCATCCGGTGGCTGCTCCATCAGCCGGAGCGTGTCCGCAATCTGCTGATCGGAGACGAGATTCAGGTACGGCGATTGCTCCAACTGCACGGCAAGTCCCTGGCGCAGCGTGCCGTCAAAAACAGAATCGCCGGTGGTGTTCGTGAAATCCGCGAGGACGATGGAATCTTTTGAAGTGAGTATCGGCGCGCGGTGGGTCCAGAAATAGGTGCCGACGGCAATCGTTCCCAGTGCGACCACCGCTGCACCAATCCAGATGACCGCTCTCTTGCGCGTTTGCGAAGCAGGGGTCGCAGCAGTACTGGCGCTGGAGGCAGGCTTCGCGGCTTGTACTGATGAGCTAGACGCAGCGCCAGCTCCAGCGGCACGCGAGTCCCGCCGGAGGCTGGTAGCGGGAGGTTCCGGTTCGTCGGGAGCAGCCCTTACGCTGGTCGAGCTTGTGTCGCGCTGCAAGCGCTTCAAATCCGCGCGCATTTCTGAGGCGTGCTGGTAGCGCACGTCGCGGTCCTTTTCGAGCGCCTTGCGGATGATGTGTTCGAGTTCCGCTGGAATTTCCGGATTCAGCCGGACCGGAGCGGCGGGCGCTCGATTCAGGATAGCGTCAAAAATCACGCCGGTTGTGTCTCCGCGAAACGGCAGCGCGCCGGTGGCCATTTCGTAGAGCACAGCGCCAAAGGAGAATAAATCTGTGCGCGCGTCCAACTCTTTTCCCCGCACCTGCTCTGGAGACATGTACGCGACAGTGCCCACCGTGCTGCCGGGGCTGGTCAGATGTTCTTCATCGAGCATAGCGGCTTTGTCGCGCGTCAGCGAATCCCCCATCGAGGCAGGCGGCGCTCCGAATGACTTTGCCAGGCCGAAATCCAGAATTTTTGCGTGGCCGCGGCGTGTCACAAATATGTTTCCGGGTTTAATGTCGCGGTGAACGATGCCGTGCTCATGAGCCGCGTCCAGTGCATCAGCAGTCTCAATTGCGAGATCGGTCAGAGTTTCGAATTCCAGAGGCCGCCCAGCGATCCGGCGCCGCAGCGTCTCGCCATCGAGAAACTCCATGGCGATAAAGAGACGGCCTTCGTGGCTGCCGATTTCATAGATTGTGCAGATATTGGGATGATTCAGAGCGGAAGCGGAGCGCGCTTCCCGCTGGAACCGTTCGAGCGTGCGCGGATCCTTCGCCGTATCTTCGGGAAGGAATTTCAGCGCGACGAAGCGGCCGAGCTGCGTGTCCTCAGCCTTATAGACGACGCCCATGCCGCCGCCGCCAAGCTTTTCGATGATGCGGAAGTGAGAAACGGTCTGACCGACCATTCGCATGGATACCTCCCCCGAGAATGGAACGATGATAAGACCGTCTCTAGGTGGAATAAAGCCACTTTTCGCGGCGCTTCGTTTGAGGTGACATTGCAGGCCCGCTCCGTTTTGCGCGTTGACTTGAATTCGAAGCCCGCCTAAGCCGGAATTTCCGTTTTGAGCTTCCCCTTCGCCCGAAAGCCTAGCCCTTCTGCCCCGTCGTGTCACCCGCAAGTCGCCCTGGCCCCTTTTGGGGCGCAGGGATCGCCGCCGATCGTTGGCGCAGGTGCGGAGCCCTTGCGCGATATTCTTTGCCCCGGCCAGGCGCAACAGGCTGATGGACAGATTGCGCAGCGAGGCCATGACTCGGGCCCCGGAGATTTTGCGAATGCGGCAGCGATCTTCAAAGGTGTCGTCCGGCACATAATGCAGGCCATTTTCAATGATCCAGTGGCGGGGGCTCAACTGCAGCAGACGCTCGGGCCCGGCCTGTTCCGGGGTCAGGCTGGTCACACCGTACACCACTTCGTGAGAGAGAAGTTTTCCCTGGCAGGCGGCGGCACGAATTCATCCGGACCGGAGACGTCGCTACATGCACCTGGCGATGCGTCGGCACAAGAGCATTGCCAAGGTCGCGACGGGGCGCCCGGCTGGCGATTAAGTTGTCCTGGATATGGCGGAATGGCTGCGAGTATTCGCAGTCAGGTAAGTGCGGTTCGTACGCGGGACAGCTCGGTACCGGACATGGCGGGAAGTAGAGCACGGTCCATTTGAATGGGCGTCCCGCTCCCTACAAGGGGAGTTTGAAGAGGTAATCATGGCCGAAGTAAAGATCGAAGAGATGTTTGGGTCGGACTGAAAACGACCGAAAGATTACGAGCGAGCCGTGGTCGTTACGCGAGAAGCGAAACAGAGCAACGAAGACCACTCAGGAGAGTGATCGGAGAAGTGCGCTCAAAAAACGATTGACAGGGCCGACATTGTTAGAGATGTCCGGTAACCCGACTGCAAGTCCATTTGGTCGGATAAGCTGAAGGCTTGCGCCGTTGGAAGCAGCACGTGGAGTATAATTGCCAACACTGATGGCCTTGTCCTTAGGAACACGACTGGGACCCTACGAGATTATCTCAGCGATTGGCGCGGGCGGGATGGGCGAGGTGTACCGCGCGAGGGACACGAGGCTGGGGCGCGGCGTGGCCCTGAAAGTTCTGCCGGAAGCGTTTGCGCATGATGCCGAACGAATGGCGCGGCTGCGCCGCGAAGCACAAGTGCTGGCATCTCTGAATCATTCCAGCATTGCGGTGATTTACGGCTTCGAAGATTCCGGTAATATTCACGCGCTGGTGATGGAGCTGGTCGAGGGGCCGACGCTGGCCGAGCGAATCAAGGCTGGCGCGATTCCCATCGATGAGGCGCTGCCGAT
>DASYZX010000038.1:0-39539 GCA_035945715.1 Candidatus Acidiferrales bacterium | reverse complement strand
CGCCCGGAACTGCACCTTCGGGTTGTGCTTCGACAGCACCTTGGTGATCGCCGCCGTCAGCGTCGTCTTCCCGTGATCGATGTGCCCGATCGTTCCGATGTTCAGGTGCGGCTTGTTCCTCTCAAATTTTTCCTTCGCCATGTTCCGCTCTGCTCCTCAGCGTGTACTTACTTCCCGATTGAATGCCCCCCAATTTGGTTCCGGCTCACTTATTTCGCCCCTACCTTGCCCGTCGCCTTCGAGATCACTTCCTCCGACACATTCACAGGCGTCTGTGCGTAGTGCGAAAAATGCATTGTGAAGCTGCCGCGCCCCTGCGTCCGGCTGCGCAGGTCCGTCGCGTACCCGAACATCTCCGACAGCGGCACTTCCGCGCGAATCACGTGACTGCCGGCACGATTCTCCGTGCCCTGTACATGCGCACGGCGCGAATTCAAATCGCCGAACACCTGGCTCATGTATTCTTCCGGCACCACCACTTCGACTTTCATAATCGGCTCAAGCAGTTTCGGATGCGCGCGTCCGCAGGCTTCCTTGAATGCCATCGAGCCCGCGATCTTGAACGCCATCTCCGAGCTGTCGACTTCATGGTAGCTGCCGTCTTCGAGCACCACGGCGATATCCACCATTTCGTATCCGGCGAGGACGCCGTTCTCCATCGCTTCCTTGATTCCGTTCTCAATCGGAGGAATGAACTCCTTCGGAATCGCCGCGCCGAAAATCTTGTCGATGAACAGCAACCGGTGTTCTTTGTCGAAACGCCACTTCCCGCCCTTGCCGGCAACCTGCTTCGCCAGCTCGTCGAGCTCGTCGGTTGAGAGTTCGTGCATGTCCTCGTGGCCCGCGCTCGGCAGCGGATGCACGGAGAGTTTTGCGTGGCCGTATTGTCCGCGCCCGCCGGTCTGGCGAATGTACTTCCCCTCGCCCGGCGCCTGCTTCGTAATGGTTTCGCGGTAGGCGACTTGCGGCCGGCCTACGTTGGCCTGCACGCTGAACTCGCGCATCATGCGGTCTACGATGATTTCCAGGTGAAGTTCGCCCATTCCGGAAATCAGCGTCTGGCCGGTATCCGGCTCGGTATGGACCCGGAAGGTTGGATCTTCCTGCGTCAGCTTGCCAAGCGCGGTGCCCATTTTTTCCTGATCGGCTTTGGTCTTTGGTTCAATGGCTACAGAAATCACCGGAGCAGGAAACTCAATGGCCTCAAGGACAATCGGCTTATCTTCATCACACAGCGTGTCCCCCGTCGAAACGTTTTTCAATCCCACGCACGCGGCAATATCGCCCGCATCAATCGATTCAATTTCCTCGCGCTTATTCGCATGCATGCGCAGCAAGCGGCCGACGCGCTCGCGCGTCCGCTTTGTTGCGTTGTAAACGGTCGAGCCGGTCTTGCAAATGCCCGAGTACACGCGAACGTAGGTGAGGTGACCGACGTACGGATCGGTCATGATCTTGAACGCCAGCCCAGAAAACGGCTGATCGTCGGACGCGCGGCGCAGTTCAGGCTCTTCTGTATCCGGATTTATGCCTTCCACCGGAGCGATGTCCGCAGGCGCCGGCAGAAAATCAACAATCGCATCGAGCAGCGGCTGCACGCCTTTGTTCTTGAATGCCGAACCGGCCAGTACCGGCACAAGTTTCAGCGCCAGCGTCGAACGCCGGATCGACGCGCGTAATTCCTCGGGCGTGAGTTTGTGCTCGGCCAGGTATTTTGCCAGCACGGCGTCGTCGTGTTCCGCGATGTATTCGACAACCTTTTCGCGATGCTCTTTGTAAAACTCCGCGTTCACCGCCGACGCTTTCAGCGCCGCGGCGATATCCGGACGCGTGCTCTGAAACGCGGGATCCCACAGTTTGTCAAGCGCGATGTACTCGAATTCAGCGCCGAGCGTCTCGTCCTTCCACACAATCGCGCGTTCTTCAATGAAATCAAGCACGCCGATGAAACTGTCCTCTTTGCCGAGAGGAAACTGGAGAGGAACGGGGTGGGCCGAGAGGCGCTGCCGCATGGTTCGAATCACATGGTCGAAATCCGCGCCAACGCGGTCCATCTTGTTGACGAAGGCAATGCGCGGCACGCGATACTTGTCCGCCTGACGCCAGACTGTTTCTGTCTGCGGCTGCACGCCCGCCACAGAATCAAAAATCGCCACCGCGCCGTCCAGCACACGCAGCGAGCGCTCCACTTCCACTGTGAAATCCACGTGGCCCGGCGTATCAATTATGTTGATGCGGTACTGCTGCCCAAAGCGCTTCCACGCAGCCGTCGTCGCCGCAGACGTAATCGTGATTCCGCGCTCGCGCTCCTGCTCCATCCAGTCCATCGTGGCGGTGCCTTCGTCCACTTCGCCAATCTTATAGGTCACACCCGTATAGAACAGGATGCGCTCGGTCGACGTTGTTTTTCCGGCGTCGATATGGGCCATGATCCCGATGTTCCGCATACGGTCGAGTTGGAATTGTCGCGCCATCGAAACGTTTCCCGCTTACCAGCGATAATGCGCAAAGGCCTTGTTGGCCTCGGCCATGCGGTGCACATCCTCCTTCTTCTTCACGGCTCCGCCCTTGCTGTTTGCGGCGTCCATCAATTCATCCGCGAGCTTGTCGGTCATGTTCTTTCCCGAGCGTTGCCGCGCATACAAAATCAGCCAATGAATCGCGAGCGATTGCCGCCGGAAAGGATTCACTTCCACCGGAACCTGATAGTTGGCGCCGCCCACGCGCCGTGTTTTCACTTCCAGCACAGGCTTGACGTTCTCCACAGCCTTCTTGAATACGGCGAGCGCATCGCTGTTTGTTTTCTGCGCAACGTTCTCCATCGCGTCGTAAAAAATCCGCTGCGCGGTGGCCCGCTTGCCGTCGTACATCATGCTGGAAATGAATTTCTGCACCAGATCACTCCCGTAGACCGCGTCTCCGGGAATCTTGCGCCGCAGAACAAATCCTTTACGTGGCATTCCGAGACTCTCCTACTTCTGTGCGGCCTTGGGCCGCTTCGCTCCGTATTTCGAGCGTCCCTGCTTGCGATTTTCAACCCCAGCCGCATCCAGCGTTCCGCGAATCACGTGGTAGCGGACCCCCGGCAAGTCCTTTACGCGGCCGCCACGCACCAGCACGATCGAGTGCTCCTGCAAATTGTGACCAATCCCGGGGATGTAGGTGGTCACTTCGGCGGCATTCGTCAATCGCGCGCGCGCCACTTTGCGCAGCGCCGAGTTCGGCTTCTTCGGAGTCTGCGTATAAACGCGCACGCAGACACCGCGCTTCTCCGGACAGCCTTCGAGCGCTGGTGATTTCGTCTTCGCTTTCAGTTGCTCGCGGCCGTGTCGAACCAATTGTGCAAACGTCGGCACTCCTAGCCTCCGAATGAAAACCAGTTTCTTTAGTTTTGCGAGGCTTGTTAAGCCGCGCAAACGCGCACAAGGTGGCAGAACAGAACGGGCCTTATGACCCCGAAGGAACCGGCAAGGTACTCCGCGCGGGCGTGCTCAAAACATCAGGAACACATCCACTTCACTTGCGGAGAGCTTCAAACGGCTTTGCGGGGCAGGCGCCCCATTTCGGCCGCTCCCCAAAACCCCGTTCCTTCGTTCTCTGTTCCGGAGTAAGGGGGAAACCCCTATCAAGCACAGTTTCGCCTGCAAGACCACCAACAAACCAGCGAGTATAGAGAAGACCCCTACATCTGTCAACTCTAAATCTTACAGATTCCTGCAGATGCCGAGCCTCAGAATCCTGCAGTTATCGAACTCCCACCTGCGGCCGCGGCGTGTCAGCTGCCTCACCCAGGTTCTGGCGCCGTAACCTGTCGGACCGAAGTCGCCTAAGCTATTATTGTCAATGACTTACGATTCCTTGGCTTCTTGACTGACCAACCCCGCCAAGCCACCCGACACTGCCGGAAACGAGCGGCAATTGCCGGCCCTCGTTATGTCCCAGGTCGCAGGGCCCCCTCTGCACTCCGGCGAAGTTCATACCCATCCTGACGATACCGTTTCCGTAATCTGTTCGGCACGCGCGCCACTCGACAGGCGGGCACGACAAGAAGTCGATGTTTTCTGGAAACAGTTGCGCGGCGCGGACTTTACGCCGCAATTCCAGCTCACTACACTCGTTTGACTCGCGATGAACTTGATCAACCGCCGAAAGACCTTGGTGCGAATCGCCGTGCTCTACGCCGCGGGCACTGCTTTCGCGACAGCACCCATCCGGGCGCACACAACCGCGCCGCAACAACTGTCGGCTCAGACCAAACCCACCGCCGCACTGACGATTGAATTGTATTCCTTGAAAGTGCGTCTCGAAAACGACGGCACCGGCACTCGCACACTGGACGTTCGGGTAAAAGCCGGAACGGAGGAAGGCGTCGCCGAATTGAAGACGCTTTCGTTCGACTACAACTCGTCGAGCGAAGAAGTCAAACTAGGGTTTCTGCGCGTTACCGAACCCAATGGCAACGTCGTGGAAGCAAAGTCCGACACTTTGGCTGACGGCCTTGCGCCGGCCGCAAAAGACGCCTCCGCGTTCTCCGAGTTGCGCGAAGCGTGCATAACCGTTCCGGCGATGGCGCCGGGCGACACCCTGACGTACGAAGCCGTTACGCGCATTGTGAAACCGGCCGCTTCCGGAGAATTCTGGTTCGCGCACAAGTTTCTCTCTGAGCGACCCGCTCTCGACGAGGAACTCGAAATCGACGTGCCGGCACAGCGGGCAATCCACCTCCATACGGCCGAGCAATTCCCGGCGAAGATTTCCACCACCGGTGATCGAAAGGTTTATTCCTGGAAACGGTTGAACGCCCCGCCGACAGAGGAGAACGCGGATCAGTCGAGCAAGCCGCCCGATGTTCTACTCACTACATTTGCGGACTGGGACGCGCTCGCGAAATGGTTCGCTTCTAGGGAGCATCGGGCGACCGCTGCGTCGGATGACATGACAAAAAAATCGAGCGAGTTGGTCTCCGACAAAACGAACGACGCGGACAAGATCGAAGCCCTCTATGACTATGTTGCCTCGCAGATTCGTATTGTGCGCATTCCAGCAGCGCAGGCCGGCTTTCAAATCCACGATGCCGCAACGGTGTTCAGCGCAGGTTACGGCGACCAGGCCGACAAATGCACCCTGCTTGTTGCGATGCTCAACCTGGACGGCTTTCACCCGGACCTCGTGCTTCTGCCCGCTGCCGACAAATTCGACCCCGCCATGCCCTGGCCCGGCGGCATCGGCCGCGAGGTTGTACTCGTAAGCGCGGGCAAAGAAACATTCTGGATGGACCCCTCCGAAGACACTCTTCCCTTCCGGATGCTCCTGCCCACCTCTCGCGGCAGAAACGCCCTAGTTGCCTCCGTGAATGCGCCGCACCTCGTCGAAACGCCGCTCGATCCTCCCTTTCCTTCGACGCAAGATGTACAAATCACCGGGAGAGTAACCTCGCTCGGAAAATTGACGGCTCACGTTCAGTACAAGCTGCGGGGCGACAATGAGTTTTCGCTGCGCACGGCCTTCGAACGCACCCCGCAAACGCAATGGAATTCCGTAGCCGAAACCGTGGCCGCTCTCGACGGTCTCCATGGAACCGTTACGGAGGCCAAGCCCAGCAACCCCGCGGACACACACGACCCTTTCACGCTCAGCTTTGTTCTGACTTCGCCGGACTTTCTCGACTGGTCGCGGCCCAAGGTTCTGGTGCCGCTCCTTTTGCCGTCGTTTGGCTTGCCGGATGCGCCTGCAGACTCCTCGAAACCGATCCAACTCGGCAGCCCGCTCACGGTGACTGCGAAATTGACGCTCGACCTTCCCGTGAACGATTCACCGCACGTCGGCGTGGGTGCGGGCGTGAAGCGCAGTTATGCGGATTACGAGTCCACCTACAGCGCCGAGGAGCACTCCATCACAGCCCAGCGCACCTTGAGTTTCAGTTCCCGGGAACTCCCCCCCTCGAACCGGGGCGATTACGCGGCGTTTTCGATGGCCGTCGAAGCAGACGAAGCCCAAGCACTCCTGGTTGACAACATCATCCCCGGCGTACCAGCCGAGGCGACCGCGCAGGAACTGATGCAGGCCGCCACCTCGGAGATCCAAGACCAACACTTCGCAAACGCGCTGCAGCTTCTCACACAAGTGGCGGAGATCAATCCCCAGCAGGCGAGCTTGTGGCTCGATATGGGCACAGTGCAGATGGAGCTCGGAAAATACGACGATGCCATCGCTTCGTTCCGCAAGCAACTCGAAGCCAACCCTAAAGATGACTCCGCAAATGTCCGCCTGGGCATCGCCTTCTACGATGAAAATAAATACGGCGACGCTGAAGCGGCGTTCCGCAAACAGCTGCAAGTTAAGCCCCTGGATGCCGATGCGTATACCTATCTGGGCGCTGTATATATCGATCGAAACGAATTCGACAAAGCACGCACGGAACTCGGAAAAGCCGCCGTACTCAGTCCTGAGAGCGCTGGCATTCAAGTCCGCCTGGGCCAGGCTGATTTGGGGCTGGGAAAAACCGACGCGGCTTTGGCGGACTTTGAAAAAGCCTCCACGCTCTCGCCGTCGCCGCTTGTGGCGAATGACATTGCCTACGCACTGGCAGAGCACAAGGCGGCTCTGGGTCGCGCCGAAGAATACGCCGATCGAGCGGTAGGTCCAGCCGAGACCGGCCTTAGCCACATCGACTTGCACCACATCACCTCGAGCGATCTGGTGGCACTAAACGCGCTCCCGGCATTCTGGGACACGCTCGGATGGGTCTACTTCCAGCAGGGCAAGACCGCGGAAGCCGAACCGTTGATCGAGGCCGCCTGGCGCCTCAATGAAATGAGCGACACGGGCGATCATTTGGCTCAACTCTACCAAGCGCGCGGTCAAAAAGAGTTGGCGGCTCGCATGTACGAGGAAGCCCTTGCCGCCGGCACGGCACTGCCGGCCACGCGCGACCGATTGAAAAAACTCCTCGGGCCAACTGCCACCCCTGCCGCCCTCGACGCACGCATGAAGCGAGGCTCGACCGAACTCGTCCGTGAGCGCGCAGTATCGTTGGGGGCCGCGACCGAGACCGGAAAGGCCAGGTTTCTGCTCTTGCTCGAACGGGCTCCCGGCGGGCCGGTCGTGCGGGATGCTCGTTTCCTTGTCGGTGATTCCAAACTTGCCGCGCTGACGGCACGGTTTCACGACGTTTCGTTTCCTGCGCTTCTGCCTCCGGGTTCGCGCGCCCGTATTGTTCTCGGCGGCACTGTCGCTTGTTCGGCAAAAGCCGGCAAATGCGAATTCATCTTCGACAGGCCACGCGATCTTCTCTCCCAACAGCAATAATCGATACGAGGGGACGCTTTCCGGCTCCGCGGCGCAGCATGTTCCAAGCGTGTGCTAAACTTCTTATCTCTCGTGCCGGCCATGAAAATCGGTTTTGTCAGCCTGGGTTGCCCAAAGAACCTCGTCGATAGCGAGGTCATGATGGGCATTCTGGCACGTTCGGGCCACGAGATCACGGCGCGCGCCGAGAATGCCGACGTGCTTGTCGTAAACACGTGCAGCTTTATCGAGCCGGCGCGGAAAGAATCCATCGATTCGATCCTCGAAATGGCCGCATACAAGAAATCCGGCCGCGCACAAAAATTAATTGTCGCCGGGTGTCTCGTCGAGCGGTATCGCAACGAAATTCGTCAGCAAATTCCCGAAGTCGACGCCGTCATCGGCACCGGAGAAGTCGAAAAGATTCTGGACGCTTGCGAGGGTGAACTGCGCCAGTCGGACGAAGGGTTACCCGCATTTCTCTATCACGATTTGACGCCGCGACTCCTCTCGACTCCACCGCACACCGCCTACGTCAAAATCAACGAGGGCTGCGATCATCCGTGCGCCTTTTGCATCATTCCGCAATTGCGAGGACGTTTCCGCAGCCGCCGATTCGAATCCGTCCTAAACGAAGCGCGCAATCTTGCCGCCTCCGGCACCCGCGAAATCAATCTGATCGGTCAGGACACCACCTTCTACGGAGAAGATCTCGGCATTCGCGACGGATTGCCCCGGCTGCTCGAAGAGCTCGCTAAGATTCACGATCTGCGCTGGATTCGCTTCCTGTATTGCTATCCGAACCGCATTACACCGAAATTGCTCGAAACCATCGCGCGCCACGAGCGGCTCGTAAAGTACCTTGACATTCCGCTTCAGCACGCCAGCCGCAGCGTCCTCGCGCGAATGAAGCGCGGCTCGCACGCGGACGCCTTTTTGAAAATGCTCGAACGCATTCGCAATACAATTCCCGGCGTTTCGCTGCGCACTTCGTTCATCGTGGGATTCCCGGGCGAGACCGAAAAAGATTTTCGCGAGCTCTGCGCCTTTGTGCGCGACGCCAAGTTCGATTGGATGGGCGTCTTTTCTTATTCCGACGAAGAAACCGCGAAGAGTTTCGCGTGTGCCGGCAAGGTGGACACGGAAACCATCTCTCGGCGGCGCGAAGAGTTGATGTCCATTCAGCGCAGAGTCTCGCGACAAAAGCTCCGCGCCAAAGTCGGAAAAACCTTCACCTCCCTGCTCGAAGGGCCTTCGACCGACACGGAATTCGTCTGGCAAGCGCGCCTTGAGGGAATGGCCCCGGAAATCGACGGAAAGGTATACGTCACCGATATTTGCGGCGTGAACGACGCCTCTCAATTGCCTCCGCCGGGAACGGTTGCGCGAATCGAAATTACCGAGGCGCACGATTACGACCTGGTGGGACGAGTTACGGAAATCCTCTCCGAGGGCGCGGCGAACGTGCCGGCCGTCGCGCTCGCGCAACCGTTTCCGATACTCGCGTGAACACCTCACAGCGCATGCTCATGGAAACACGCTGTCCCATTTGCAAGAAGCCTGCGGATTCGGAAAAGGGTAAGGACTTTCCATTTTGCAGCGAGCGCTGCCGCCTTACCGACCTCGGGAATTGGGCCAGCGGGAAATACAAAGTGTCCCAGCCGGCCATTGACGAATCAGAGCCGGAGAGTCGGCAAGCGCCTCCGCACGACGAAAACGAGTCATGAGTACGAACGTCGATTCAAACACGGCACCCAGTCGAAAGCCGCGGCTTTCTTTTTTCCTCGCGACTGCCGCAGGCGCGGGCTACCTGCCGGCAGCTCCCGGAACGTGGGGTTCGCTGGTTGGTGTTCTTCTCTACGCGGTCATGGACACGCCCAATATGCCGGCACTCCATCGTTTCGTTGACAATACCTATTCCGTTTTCCCTCGCTGGTATCTGCAGGTCCCTGTCGCGTTATTCATAGCGTTGCTCGGCGTCGCCGTATCCAGCCGCGTGGCAAGATTCGTTAATCGCAAAGATCCCCAATTGGTCGTGATTGACGAAGTTTCCGGGCAGTTTCTTGTATATCTTCTCGCTCTCGCTCCGCTCAACTGGAAATATTTGCTCCTGGGTTTTATACTTTTTCGAGGTTTCGATACTTGGAAACCGTTCCCAGCGCGGCAGGCCGAGTCGTTGCCCGGCGGCTGGGGTATTATGGCAGATGATTGGGTGGCAGGAGTCTACGCCGCCATGGGGCTCTGGATCGCACGGGGAATTGGCCTTTAACTTTTTAGGCGACTCGCTTGAAGACAAACGGTATCCCCACAATTGAACGCGTTCGGCCGTCTGCCGCGATTCCCGGCGGTGAAATCGCGATTCACGGTGCGGGCTTCACGGACGGCAATCACGCTCGCCCCGAGGTGCACTTCGGCAGGGCTGCCGCCAGCGTGCTGCTGGCGTCCCCAAATTTTTTGATCGCGCGCGTGCCGGACGGCGCCGACGGCGGCGCCGTCCGCATCCATTCGGGAGAATCGGCAAGCCTCCCCTTTCCCGTCGCATTGGGCGCACTCGTCGCAGACAATCTGAATCCGGTCGCGAATCCTGCGGTCGACCGCGAAGGAAATGTCTACATCACCTTCAGCGGCCAGCGGGGGCAAAAAGTCCCTGTCTCGCTCTACAAGGTAACGCCCAGCCTGACCGTAAAACCATATGTTACGCAGCTGATGAATCCGACGGGCCTTGCCGTTGGCCGCGACGGCGCGCTTTACGTTTCCTGCCGCAGCGACGGGACGGTACACCGCGTTCTCGCCGACGGAAACAGCGAGCAGTGGGTTGAAGGTATGGGAATCGCAACCGGCCTGGCATTCGACCATGCGGGGAATCTGTACGTCGGAGACCGCAGCGGAACAATTTTCAAGATTGGTTCTGACCGCCAAATTTTTGTATTCGCCACGCTCGAACCGTCCCTGTCGGCCTATCATCTGGCGTTCCACCCCAGCGGCGATTTGTACGTGACCGGGCCCACGACGTCCAGCTTCGACCGCGTTTACCGCATTACGCCCGCCGGCGAAGTGGATGTTTTTTTTAAGGGGCTCGGCCGCCCGCAAGGAATGGCGTTTGACCAGCGCGGAAACCTGTATGTCGCCGCTTCCCACGGCGGCAAGCGCGGCGTCGTGCGAATTGCTCCCGATGGCCAGGCGGAGTTGGCGCTGAGCGGAAACAACGTCGTCGGGCTGGTAATTGAACCGTCGAAGCGCGCCTTGGTCGCGACGACAACCTCGCTGTATTCTTTGGATTGGGCCGTGCAGGGCGCTGCGCTGCCCGCCTGAAGGAAACCCGCGACTCTGAGACACAACTGATTCTCGTTCGATGCGTCTATAATCTCGCAGACCGGTCGGCTCGACAATCGGAGGCCACCATGCGCAGAATCCTCGCGGAGTTTTCCTCGGATATTCGTTGCGGCTTCCGGCAGTTCCGCAACAATCTTTCACTCGCGGTTGTCTGCGTCGCCGTCCTGGCCATCGGTATCGGCTCCGCCACGGCGGTTTTTGCGGTCTTGTATGACGCGCTCCTGAAGCCGCTTCCCTACCGCGAGGCGGCCAATCTCGTGTTTGTGCACAACGAATTTCCCGGCTCGCAGCTCGCCAGGACCCCGGCCTCGGGACCCGATTACAGAGATTTGACCGCGCGTCAGGAAATTTTCAGCGAGACAGCAGCCTATTACTTCAACGATTTTACGATGACAGGTGCCGGCACCGCCCAGCATGTCGACGCGGTAAACGCATCGGCGGCGCTCTTCCCCCTGCTGGGCATTCAACCGGAGCTGGGACGCACGTTCACACCGCAAGAAGACCGCTTTGGCGTGGCAAAGGTTGTAATTTTGAGCGACACACTCTGGCGCAGCGCCTTCGGCGCCGGGAAAAACATCGTTGGCCGCTCGATTTCTCTCGATGGCGCTCCGTACCGGGTCATCGGCGTCATGCCGGCAGATTTCAATTTTCCCTATCCCGCGACGCAAATGTGGGTTCCGCTTGCCCTTCGGCCTGCGGACCTGGCCCCCGGCGAACGCGGGGATAAATGGCTGCAGATGATTGCTCGGGTCGCACCGGGTCTTACGCCCCAACGCGCCAACAACGCGCTTGCTGGAATCAGCCGCGGATTCGCCGCCGCCTATCCCGATAATTACCCCGAAAAAACTGGCTGGCGCTTCTCCTGCGCGCCCATCCTCGAAGTGCAAACGACGTCGATACGGAGCTGGCTGCTCCTCGCCTTTGGCGCAGTGTTTTGTGTGCTGCTGATCGCCTGCATCAATGTTTCCGGCTTGCTGCTTGTGCGTGCCAGCGTGCGGCGAGGCGAATGGGCAGTGCGTTCCGCACTGGGTGCCGGACCATGGCGGCTCGTGCGGCAAATTCTCGCTGAAACCAGCGTGCTCGCATTCCTCGGGTGCGCCACTGGCGTTTTGCTCGCCATCGGGCTGGTTCGACTGAGCAATCAGTTCGGCCCGATTCATCGCACAACAATCGAGCCGTGGACCCTTATTTTTTCGCTCGGCCTGTGCCTGCTAGCCATATTTCTGGCGGGAATCCTGCCCGCAACTGCATTTTCCAGCCTGCCGCTCGAACAAGGATTGCGATCGAGCGGGCCGCGAGCGTCCGCGAGCGGAAGCAACTGGCGCCGCGTGCTGGTCGCTGGACAATTGGCAATCGCCATTGCCCTGCTGTTCACGGCCACCGCGCTCAGCCGCAGTTTCGTCAAACTGCTCGATGTCTCGCCGGGCTTTTCACCAGAAAATGTCTGGACCGGAAACATTGGCTTGCCAGAAACGCTTCACAACAACCAATCGGCCGCCGACTACTCGGTTTATTCGCGTTTCTTCCAGCAATTTGCCGGACGAGTTTCCGGCTTTCCCGGAGTTGAGTCTGCATCCGCCTCCGTGGTGCTCCCGTTTTCAAGTTCTGGCTGGACCGCCGACTTGTATTTTCCTGGCCGGCCGGCCGCTGCGATTCGCCCCGCCGCGCGCTTTGCTGTGGTTCTGCCGGGATACATCGAGACCATGAAGATCCCGCTGCTCGAAGGCCGCCTGTTCACCGACGGTGACAACGCCCGGTCGCCGTCAGTCGCGCTGGTTGATGACTCTTTCGTGCGGAAATACTTGCCCGGGGAAAGTCCCGTCGGCACGCTGGTCGCCAACAACGCCGAGAAACAGAGGCCCTATCGGATTGTTGGCGTGGTCGGCCACGTAGCCACCCGCGATTTAGCCGAGCAGCAGCGTCCGCAAATCTACATTCCAGTGCTGCAGCATCCGAATTCGTCCATGTACATCGTGGCGCGCACAAAACGAAACGCGGACATCACTTCGAGCGTGCGCCAGACACTGCGAAGCATGGACAGCAGCGTTGCCCTCTTCGATGTGGAAACCATGCCGGAGCGGATTCTCGATTCTGTGAAACTGCGGCGGTTCGTCGCCTGGCTCCTCGATAGCTTTGCGTTCGTCGGGCTTCTGCTGGCGGCGTTGGGTCTTTACGGCACGCTGGCGCATCTGGTCGAACTGCGCCGGCGCGAAATCGCCATTCGCATGGCGCTCGGCGCATCGGCGAGCAGCGTACGCTTGCTCATCACCCGCGCAACCGTGTCGCTCGCACTGATGGGCCTCATTCCCGGCGCAATTCTCTCGATCCTCGCCATCCGCGCCGCGAAGAGTTTCCTCTTCGGCGTTTCACCGCTGGACGCTTGGACTGTCGCCGCAACAGTTGTTGCGGTTTTTGCTTTGACCTTCGCTGCTTCCTGGATCCCGGTCGCGCGCGCGTCACGCGTCAACGCCCTTGCGGCGCTGCGCGAAGAATGACCGCGCAGTGTTTTTCCTTGCCGCCATACCGAATGTGCCTCTTGCGAGCCGCCCGCCCCATCGGTTACAACATCTTCGATGGATGCCGAGATCATCGCTGTTGGCTCTGAGCTGCTTACGCCCTATCGCCTCGACACCAATTCCCTCTTCCTCACCGCTGAACTGAATCGCATCGGCTTCCCGGTTCGTCAAAAGCACATCGTCGGCGATTCCGGCGAAGATCTGCGCCAGGTTTTTCGCAGCGCGCTCGAACGTGTCGAGGTCGTTGTCTCCTCGGGAGGACTTGGCCCGACTGCCGATGACCTCACGCGCGAGGTCGTCGCGGACCTGCTTGGCCGCAAGCTCAAACTGAACGATTCGATTCTGCGCGGGATCCAGGAGCGCTTCCGCAGCTTCGGCCGCACCATGCCCGAAGTAAACGCGCGCCAGGCGATGGTTCCCGAAGGCGCGGAGCCTCTCGAAAACACGCGCGGCACAGCGCCGGGATTGTGGATCGAGCAGGACGGTCGAGTGGTGGTTCTTCTACCGGGCCCGTCATCGGAATTGCAGGCCATGTTTGTCCGTGAAGTGAAACCGCGCCTCGCGCGGCGCGGCGGCAACCTGCGCCTCTACACCCGCGACCTTCGCATCACCGGATTGCCGGAATCCGAAGTAGACCAGCGCATCGCGCCGATTTGCGGGCGATTTCCCGGAACGGAGACGACCATCCTCGGCTCGCCGGGCGAAGTTCAGCTTCATCCGCGCGTCTGGTCGGAGGACGAGAGGGCCGCACTCAAACTGCTCGACGAAATCGTGCAGCAATTCCGCGTGGTTCTCGCAGAAAATCTTTTCTCTACCTCTGGCGAAGAACTCGAAGCTGTCGTCGCCAGCCAATTGCACCAACACCGCGCCACCATCGCCGTCGCGGAGAGCTGCACAGGCGGCATGCTTGCGTCGCGGCTCACCAACGTGCCCGGAAGTTCGTCCTATTTTCGCGGAGGGGTGGTCTCCTACAGTAACGACTTGAAATCGGCATGGGTCGACGTGCCCAAGGAACTGCTCGACGCCAAGGGCGCTGTCAGCGCCGAAGTCGCGCTCGCAATGGCGCACGGAATTCGCCAACGAACCAATTCAACTCTCGGCGTGGGAATTACCGGAATCGCTGGCCCCGGTGGCGGAACCGCTGAAAAGCCCGTGGGGCTGGTTCACATCGCCGTCGTAAATGAAAACAGTTCGAAGGAGCGCGCCTTCCGCTTCCCCGGTGACCGCGACCGAATTCGCCATCAAGCAACGCAGGCGGCCCTCGACACGATCCGCCGGCATCTTTTTGCGGCAGCGGCCAAGGGGTAGCGTGTGCGCCTGTTCGTTGCCCTCGACGTGCCCGAAGAGACTCGCAGCGCTTTACGCCTTCCGATGGAGGACTTCTCTAGAGTATGCCGCGGCGCGCGCTTCGTACGCCCCGAAGGTATCCACATCACGTTGAAGTTCATCGGGCACGTCGACGACTCAGTGGTCGCCAGCATCCAGAATGCCCTCTCAGGCGTGCGCCGCGACAGACCGCTCACTGTGGCGTTTCGGCACTTCGGATTTTTCCCCAACGAAAAGCACCCGCGGGTCTTCTTCGTTGGCATCGAATCGGGCAAAAATCTCGCCGCACTCGCCGCCGAAATCGAAGATCAGCTCGCACCACTGGGAATCGCGACAGAGGGGCGCGCGTTTCAGCCTCACTTGACTCTCGCGCGTTTCAAGACCGGCGAAGGATTACCGGAGCTGCGCAAGAGAATTGCCTCGCTGTCCACACAGGACTTCGGCGGAGGCGCAGTCGAGGAATTCCATCTTTATCAAAGTATGTTAAAGTCCGGCGGCGCAGTGTACACGAAGCTCTCGACGTATCGTTTCGCGATTTGAAAGGCTCTTGCGCGTGAAGTCGCTGTGGCTCATTCCGGTGATCGCGTATTTTCTTGGCTCGATTCCGTTCGGCTATTTGATCGTCAAGCTGTCTCATGGACGCGACGTGCGTTCCTCCGGCAGCGGAAACATCGGTGCCACCAACGTCACGCGCGTCGCCGGAAAACCGGCCGGCCTGGTGACCTTCCTTCTCGACGGAGGCAAGGGGTACCTCGCGGTCTGGCTGGCGATCGACTGGTTCCGCGCCGACGCTCTTTGGGTGATGATTGCGGCGGTCGTCGCCGTCCTCGGCCACATGTTTTCGTGCTGGCTCAGATTCCGCGGAGGCAAGGGCGTCGCGACTGGACTGGGAGTCTTTCTGCCCATTTCCTGGCAAGCGATGGTCGCGGCGGTGGCGCTTTGGCTGATCGTGTTGGCATTCTGGAGGTACGTGTCGCTGGCTTCTGTCGCCGCGGCAGCGGCTTTGCCTTTTTTGGTCTATGCGTTTTACGCGCCGCACCATGGGCCCCCACTGCCCGTTTCTCTCGGCAGCACGATCATCGCCGTGCTGATTATTTTGAAGCACAGCGACAACATCGGCCGGCTCATCGCGGGCAAGGAAGGACGGATCACTGACCACAAGTGACCCGCCGACGAAATGAAAAAAATCGCAATCATCGGGGCAGGAGGATGGGGCACGGCCCTGGCCATCGTGTTCGGCAGCGCGAAGGAATCGTGCCAAGTCGCCCTTTGGGCTCGCGAGCATGATGTACTTGAATCTCTCCAAACCGCGCGCGAAAACTCTGCGTTCCTTCCCGGCTTTCGCGTGCCGCCAAAGGTAGTTGTCACGGGCGAACTGGAAGCGGCGCTGCGAGACGCAGAAATTGTCATCGGCGCCATGCCGGCTGCTTACGCTCGCGCCATGTACTCGGCAATGCTGCCGCTGTTGCACCCGCAAATGCTCTTCGTGAGCGCCACGAAGGGCCTGGAGCCGGACACGCTCTTGCGCATAACGGAAGTCATGACGCAAGTGGTATCGCGAAGATTTCGCTCACGCGTCGCCGCGCTTTCCGGACCCTCATTTGCCAAAGAAGTCGCGCGCGGCGACCCAACCGCCGTGGTCGTCGCTTCAACAGACCGGGAAACGGCCAAGGAGATTCAGCGCCAGTTTTCCGGGCCGACCCTGCGCCTTTACACCAACGAAGATGTAATCGGCGTCGAATTGGGCGGCGCGCTCAAGAACATCATCGCCATCGCCGCAGGAGTCGCAGAGGGTCTGGGACTGGGCCACAACACCCTCGCTGCCCTCATCACTCGCGGCCTCGCCGAAATGACGCGCCTCGGAACCGCGTTGGGCGCGCGCCGCGAGACGCTCGCCGGCCTCGCCGGAATGGGCGACTTGGTGCTGACCTGCACCGGCGACCTGAGCCGCAACCGTTTCGTCGGCATCGAGCTCGCGCACGGCCGGAAGCTCGAAGACATCCTCACGTCCATGCGCATGGTCGCCGAAGGCGTCGGAACCACCGCAGCCGCGCGTACCCTGGCTCACAAAGCGGGCGTTGAGATGCCGATCACCGAGCAGATGTTTGCGGTTCTTCACAACCGGCGCTCTCCGAAGGCCGCCCTCCGCGAGTTGATGGAACGCCGCCTCAAGCCCGAATCCGACCACACCGGCTAAGTTGCTAATCCGATAACAGATAGTACCTTCGGCCAGTTGTCCTACGGTGCAGGACTCCCATACGATTCCTAGGCTAGGTAAACGTGTGACCCTAACGCCCACGAATTCGACGAAAGCGCGACGCGTGCGCATCCTCTGGATCGTCATGGGTGCGCTGCTGCTCACCAGCGCCCTGCCGCTTTGGCTCTATCACCAGGAAGTTCTCACCCTGAGCGATCAGAAATTGCAGGACACCGAGCGCGTGCAACAATCCGAGATTACCCACTCGCTCGCCTCGGAAGTTTTCCAATTCGAGTCGAATCTGAGCGGCCAACTGCAGACCGAGCGCCAGTTACTCGCGCTTACCGGCTGGATTCAAAACGTCAGCGACCCGGCAAACGCGCCGCAGCTCAGCCGCATGCTGCAGAACGTGGTCCAATCCAATCCGGACATTCTTTATGTCACCGCGATTGGCCAGGACGCAAAGGGAGAACAGGCCGGCAGTATCCGTGCCGACGAAGATCCCTTCGTGAACGCCGCCTTGAAGCATGCCTTCACCGCCAGCGTGCAAGGCAGTCCTTCGGTCAGCGGCGCTTTTGCCCTCGGGCGCAACAACCGCCCCGCGATGGTCATCTCTGTTCCGCTCATGTTCAACGGTCAATTCACGGGCATGCTCGCGGCAGTTGTGTCCCTCGATCGCGTGCTCGCCCGGCTCAAGGACGCCAGCGTGCGTGACCGCACTGTGTTTGTCGTCGACGGTGACGGCCGCATCATCGTGCATCCGGATACTCCTGAAATGGTCCCCGGACGCGATCTGAGCACGAATCCGGTCGTCGCCCAGTACAAGAAATTCCCCGCGGTGCGCACCACCGAGACCACTCAGTTCCAGCTGTTCGACAACAGCAAAAAATTCACCGAGATGATCGGTACCTACAGCTCGATTCCCGAGCTTCACTGGGCCGTTGTCGCACAGCGCAGTCTCGAAAAGGCCCGCGTTGACGCCGGAGTCCAAGAGCTCACCACGCAGGCGATGCGCTTCGTCATCGCTGTCACTCTGCTGGCCTTGCTTGTCGGATATTTCTCAGCTCTCGGAATCACGCGCCCGATTCAGGGCCTGGTGCGCTCCACGAGGGCCATCGCGCGCGCCGAATTCCATCAGCGTGCTGAGGTGCGCGGCACCGCCGAAATCAGCGAGCTCGCCGAGACCTTCAACACCATGGCTGGCGACATCGAGCAATACGTCGACAACCTGCAGCTCGCAGCCAACGAGAATCGCGAGCTCTTCATGGGCTCAATCCGCATGCTCGCGGCCGCCATCGACGAAAAGGACCCTTACACACGCGGTCACTCCGGCCGCGTCGCCAAATATTCGCTCATCATCGCCAATGAACTGGGCTTGGGCGCTGAGGAGATCGACAAACTCCGCATTTCAGCTCTGTTGCACGATGTAGGAAAAATTGGCGTGGACGATCAGGTTCTCAAGAAGCCCGGAAAGCTCACCGAAGAAGAATTCGCGCTCATGAAGCAGCATCCCCTGAAAGGCGCGAACATCATGCGGCCCGTCGCAAAGCTGAAAGACGTTTTGCCGGGCATCGAACTTCACCATGAACGCATGGACGGCAAAGGCTATCCCTATGGCCTCGTCGGCGACCAAATCCCCATGATGGCTCGCATTATCGCCGTTGCGGACACGTTCGATGCCATCACCACAAACCGCCCCTATCAGTCCGCGATGGATCTCGAATACGCGGTAAAACGAATCACTCAGCTGGGGGGCGAAAAATTCGACCTGGACGTCGTTCACGCCTTCAACCATGCCGTCGAAACGGGCAAGCTGAAACTGAGCGCCACCCTCGTCGAAGTCGAAGTCTGAACGTCATCCGTGTTCCTCTGCTAGAATGCTTGTCTCCGCCGTACAGACCGCGGACGCTCTATGATTTCTCTATTTGGCAAACCGGAAGAGTCATTTCTCGACCGCCTGAAAAAGTCCGTCACCAGGACGCGCAGCGAGCTCTCCGCTCGTGTCGAGGAGCTGCTCACAGGTGACCGTCCGGTCGATCCCGCGCTTCTTGCGCAGCTCGAAGCGGCTCTTCTCAGCGCGGACATCGGCGTTAGCACCACCAAAGAAGTCCTCGCCTCTCTTCGCCGCCAGGTCACAGAGAAAAAACTCGCCGAGCCCGCCGCCCTCAAGCAGGAACTGAAAAGCGAATTGATCGGTATCCTCACCGCCGCTTCTGCCGCATCCTCACGCAACGGCGACGGCGCTACCGCCGCTCCTCGCGTTATTTTCGTTGTCGGCGTGAACGGAACCGGCAAAACAACCACCATCGGCAAGCTCGCCTATCGCCTCCGCGCCGAAAATCACTCTGTCGTTCTCTGCGCCGCCGACACGTTCCGTGCTGCTGCCATTGAGCAGCTGGATATCTGGGCCAAACGCGCCGGCGTCGAACTGGTGAAGCAAAGACCAGGCGCCGATCCCGCCGCCGTCGTCTTCGACGGCCTCTCCGCCGCGCGCGCAAAAAATGCCGACGCTGTCATCGTCGACACCGCCGGCCGCTTGCACACAAAATCGAATCTGATGGCCGAGCTCGAAAAAATGAAGCGCACCGCCGCAAAAATCGTGCCCCATGCGCCTCATGATGTTTTGCTCGTAATGGATGCCACCACCGGTCAGAACGGCCTCACGCAGGCCCGCGAATTCACTGGCCATGTCGGTGTCACCGGTATCGTCCTCACGAAACTCGACGGAACGGCCAAGGGCGGCATTGTCATCGCTATTTCTCGCGAGCTTGGCCTGCCAATTCGCTTTGTCGGGACCGGCGAGCAAATGGACGACCTGGTGCCGTTCGACGCCCAAACCTACGTCAATTCACTCTTCGACTGAACACTTGACCGAAAACTCACAACGAAACATCGACGACGCGTGGATGACTCGCGCGATTCTCCTCGCTCATCGCGGCGTTGCACAAACGCACCCCAATCCCATGGTCGGCGCGATCGTCGTTAAGAATGACCGCAGCGTCGGCGAAGGCTCCCATACGTTCGCCCGCCGCAAACACGCGGAAATCCTCGCCCTCGAACAGGCTCAGGGTGCCTCTCGCGGCGCCACTCTCTACCTGAATCTCGAACCTTGCTGTCACACGGGCCGCACCGGCCCGTGCGCCGATGCCATCATCGAAGCGGGTATCAAGCGCGTCGTCGCCGCGATGCAGGATCCCAATCCGAAGGTCGCCGGCCGCGGCTTTCGTCTATTGCGCAACGCAGGCATTGAGGTCGCCGTAGCAGTTCGCGAGCAGGAAGCGCGCCGCCTCAATGAATCTTTCGCAAAATGGATTCGAACCGGCCTGCCCTTCGTCACACTGAAAACCGCCTTGACGCTCGACGGTCAGATCGCCGCACCCGGCGGCAGCACCACGTGGATCACCTCACCCGAGTCGCGCGAGGAAGTGCACCGCCTGCGCCATTCCTCCGACGCGCTGCTCACCGGCATCGGCACCGTTCTCGCCGACGATCCGCGCTTGACGGACCGCTCCGGAACGCCGCGTCGACGCCCTCTTTTGCGCGCCATCATTGACTCCAAACTGCGCACCCCGCTGCGAAGCAAAATCGTCAAATCCGCAAACAGCGACGTGCTCATTTTCACCACGCAGCCGCCAACATCGGCGAAGAGCAGGCGACTCCGCACTCTGGGCATCGGCGTCGTTCGCGTACCTGCAAAAAAAGGCCACGCCGACCTCCGCGCCGTTCTCCGCGAACTCGGCCGACGCGAATGCCTCAGCGTCATTCTCGAAGCAGGCAGCGAATTGAACGGCGCCATGCTCGACGCCGATCTGGTCGACAAGATGATTCTGTTTTACGCCCCGCGCCTGCTGGGCGCGGTCACCACTCCCGTCGCGCGCCGCCGTCCCCATCCCCTTGCCAAAATCCCTATGCTCGACGATCTTACGTTGCACCGATTTGGACCTGACTTCGCTGTTGAGGGATACTTTCACGATGTTTACCGGAATCATTGAGCACCTCGGAAAGATTGGCAGCCTCACGGCCAGTAACGATGGCCGGCGTCTCAGCGTCACTCTCGCCGGCGCCAAGAATCTCTCGCACCAACTCACGACCGGCTGCAGCATCGCTGTGAACGGCTGCTGCCTTACCGTTGTCTCGCATGACGCAAAATCATTTGCTGCCGACCTTTCCCTCGAAACTCTCGAGAGAACATCGTTCGGCGAAATGGGCCCCGGCCGCATCGTCAACCTCGAATTGCCGCTCGCGGCCGGCGCGCGCCTCGGCGGGCATTTCGTCCAAGGCCACGTTGACTCGGTCGCGCGCGTCGCCCGTATGGTTCCCGAAGACCACAACTGGTGGCTCGGCGTCCGCGTGCCTGAAAACCTGCGCCGCTATGTCGCAGCGAAAGGTTCGCTCGCCGTCGACGGCATCAGCCTCACTTTGGCACGCTGGTCCGACGGCATCGCCGAATTTGCGATCATTCCCCACACCTACGCCAACACCAATCTCTGCCAGCTCACCGTCGGTGACGCCGTCCATCTCGAATGCGACATCCTCGCCAAATACGTCGAAAGCCTTCTCAAAGGCGGCGTTCACCCCGTCCCCGAACGACTCACGATCGAGAAGTTGACGGAACAGGGATTTTGAGCAGGATGGCGACCGACGATTTTGATCGAGCAGCCCAACTCGACTAAGAGGCCCTCACTTCGATGAGCCCGGACAGCACCTACGATGTCATGGTCATCGGCGCTGGGGTCTTCGGCGCGTGGACCGCCTACACGCTCGCTCGCGGTGGAGCCCGCGCGCTTCTCGTCGACGCTTACGGCCCGGGAAGCAGCCGCTCGAGCTCCTCCGGCGAATCGCGCATCATTCGCATGGGCTATGGCGCCGATGAAATTTACACTCGCTGGTCCCAGCGCGCCCTCGAACTCTGGCGGCAATTCGATCAGGAGACCGGATCCCGCATCTTTCATCGCACCGGCGTTCTCTGGCTGGGCCGCGAAAACGCACCGAATGTCACCGCCACTCTCGCCATGCTCCTAAAAGCAGGAGTCCGCCACAAAACGCTCTCGCGGGCGGAAATCGAAAAACGCTTTCCTCAAATTGCATGTGAAGAAGGCGAAATGGCCATCTACGAACCGGAGAGCGGCGCGCTCATGGCTCGCCGCAGCGTCCAGAGGGTCGTTGAAGAATTCCAGCGCCTCGGCGGCACCTACCAAACTGCCGAATCCGAAATACCCACTGGCAGCGGAAGCGTCACCTCACTGGCATCCTGGAGCGGAGAATCCTTTCGTGCGCGACGTTACGTCTTCGCCTGCGGCGCCTGGCTCGCAAAGCTTTTTCCGGAACTCTTGGGCCACCGCATTTTCCCATCGCGTCAGGAAATTTATTTCTTCGGCGTTCCCTCCGGCGACCGCAGCTATTCGGCGGGCAATTTCCCCACCTGGCTCGACACCACTAGCGAAATGTATGGCATCCCGGATATCGAAGGCCGCGGCTTCAAAGTCGCCAGCGACGTTCACGGCGCCGCCGTCGATCCCGACGCCGTGGAACGCGTCGCCGGCGAAACCCTTCCTCTGGTCCGCGATTATGTTCACCGCCGCTTTCCTGCTCTTCGCAGCGCTCCCATCATCGAGTCGCGCGTTTGCCAGTACGAAAACAGCTCCAACGGCGATTTCCTGATCGACCGTCATCCGAATTTCGAAAATGTCTGGCTCGTCGGCGGCGGCTCCGGCCACGGCTTCAAGCACGGTCCGGCGCTGGGCGAATATGTCTCCCGTCTCATTCTCGAAGGGGGCCAAACCGATCCCCGCTTCTCCCTCGCCTCAAAACAAACCATTCAGAAACGCACCGTCCACTGACCCCGGCGCGTCGCCTGGACATTCCCGCCACTCCAAGATTTACCCGCAGGCGTTATCAGTCGGTTGCACCCGCCGACCGTCAATCGCGAAATGAATCGGATTCGTGATAGGTTTTTGTGAACTCTCGTCATCGCCCGGCAATCAGGCGTCGAAAATCAGTGCCAGGAGAGCACTTTGATGGCAAAC
Organism: Candidatus Acidiferrales bacterium; assembly: GCA_035945715.1. GTDB lineage: Bacteria > Acidobacteriota > Terriglobia > Acidiferrales > UBA7541 > DAHUXN01. The sequence goes on along the minus strand of DASYZX010000038.1, from coordinate 16,854 downwards.
GCCCCTTACAAACGATCCTTCGATTTGCCCCTGCCAAGCACCATACTGCGAGTCAGTGCGGTGACGTTCTTCGCCGCCGCGTTTCTGTGCGGGCTCCTATCCCGCGGTCAGGTTGGCCTCTCCCGCGAACTGTCCGGCTTCTTCATTCTTCCTGTGTTTTTGTTCCTGCTGTTTTTTCTTGAGTACAAAATCGTCGAGACAATGGCCAAGGTCACACTGAACCTGCGCCTCGGCCATGTGCAGGCATTCGGATGTCTGGTTATCGTTCTTTACGGCCTGCTGCAGATTCTAAGCAGCGCAATTATGGGATCGCGTTCAGGCGCCGTTTCCGATTACACATTCCTGGTCCTGGCCATCTTCGGCGAGGCGGTTTTCCTCGGCAACGTAGTCTGGAGTTACCTCGAATCGACGGGCGTAGAACTCCCGAGACCGCCGGGGCTCCAGCCGCTTCTTCAGCCGAAACAGCAGCCGCACGCCGGAAAACTACCAAACCGAACCTGGCCGCGCTCGCCCGCCCTGTCCTTTGGCTTCTCGGCAGCATTTTTTGCGGGACTGGGCCTCCTTCTCAAATTCGTGCGCCCCTTTGCCATCGAACTGCCCTTCCGGTGGCAGGGCCAGCTCTTGCATGTCCCATTTGGGAACCTCTGGATGCTTGCCGCGCTGCCCTTCGCCTCTTTTGCTCTGATTTACTGGGGAATCGAATTCTTCGCCGGACGGCAATTCGATCTGTCCGCCACAAGGATTCACCTCGTATGCACACTCCTCGCGGTGATCGAGACGGCGCGGGTCTACTCGTCCTGGGCCATGTCTTTACCCTCCCACCAGGGCATGGGCGATCCCGTCACAGCTGCAAACTTTGGCGGGGTTTTCGCTTTCGGAGTCCTGGCGGCGGGAACGTTCGCCTGGAATTTGTGGACGAGCAGATCGCAAACCCTAAAGAAACGCCCTGTCCGTTAACTTGCAGCAGGGTCCCTGCGTCACCGATTGAACCCTCGCTCCTGCACCCAATGAAATCCCCGGCTGATCAAGTTGAATTTCGTAAGGTCGAGCTGCTCCAGTCGCGAGTGGATTTTGTGATTGTCCATCGTGCCATCCAGCACCAATTCTGTCGGCCCGATGCGCTCAAACGTAAAACTCGCATTCCATTTCTTGTCGCCCCGCTTCGTCAGCACCAGCGTCTTTGCCGTTGCATTGATGGCCACGCTGTAGCCGTGAAGGGCATCGTCCATGCCGTGCACCGTGAGAGATGACATGGTCGATGCAAAGGACTCGATAACGACCCTCCGCCACCGCTCTGTGTCTGTCAGCAGCGGCGGCCGTTCCTGCCCATCCACAGAGAATTGCTTCACGTCCCATATCCCGTAAAGTACCGGCTGCGGAACCTTCCAGCCGTATTCGCTTATCCCCTGCACCGAACCATACACATTCGCTCCCACAAGCAACGCGCCAAATGCGATCTGCGCGATGAGCGCCGTGCGGTTTGCCCATCCGCGGCGAAACAGCGGCCGGGGCACAGCCGGAGGCGCCGTGCGGTTGAAAAACAGCACGTCTCCCAACCGTTTGGCATCCGGAGCAAGCAGGAACAGAGAAAACAAAATCAAATTGAACGACAAGAGCTTTACTGGCACATCGTATGTCATGTTCAACAGAAACACCTGCGTCATATCCGCTAGGCAGATCATGGCGCCGAAGGTCGTCGTTCGAGGAAAGATCAGGAACAGCCCTCCCAGGGTTTCCGCGCAACCCGCGAAAATCTCGTAGGCCTGCGAAGCCCCGATCGAATACCACAAAACTCCCATCGGCGAGAAGTTCCCGTAAGGTTCCAGCAGCCGGTTCAAAGACGGAAATGGCATCTGCAGCGGAAACGCTTTCGCGAAGCCGTAACCGAACATCTGGGCTGCCAGCGCAAACCGTATAGCCACCCGAAACCACTTGTACATCGATGAGTAATTCTCGCGCTTGCGATCCACAATCGACCATACCACCGCAGCCAAAATGGCCAGCGCCAAGATGCAGAAATTCATCACCCAGTCGAATGTGCGGTCGCCGCTCCCCGTCTCCATCGTTACCAGCGTGTAACTGATATGAAACAGATGTTTCGCAACCCACGCGATGATACCCTGGATCCATTTCATTTCTTCCAGCGGTGTAACGAAATTGATGAACGGCAGAATGCCGCCCAACATCTGATTGCTCAGCACGTACAAGCTGAAGTACACAAAGCACAACCGGAACCCAAAACGCTGTGCCATGGTCCAGCGGGAAGCCGCAGGAACTGCCGCCGGTTCCACGGCTGCCGCCGGAACTGCCAAACCGTCCGTTGTCGTAGCTTGTGATGCCATCGGGCCCCGTCCTCTGGGAGAAGTAAACAGCGTCGGTAGAAACAAACGTTTCACGCCGCGATATGGCCAGACAGTACGCCAAACGCGCTCCGCTCGTCAATGTGCCAAATCTTCGGGAAGTGTGACCGATCCGTTGTGGAATGGTTTGGCGTAGCACATCCACGGAGGCCTCCGCCGCCACCCAAATAAAACGCGCGGCGAATTTCTCCGCCGCGCCGTCCAAAACTGCCTCGAGGGAAAGCCCGCCTCTACTGCCCAAACGCCTGCTTCACGTGCGGCTTGAACATATACGTCAAAATCCATACGTCAATCGCCAGCCAGATCAGTTGCCACACAACCGTTCCCACATGCAGCGGCAGAAAGGCGCGGAACAGGCCAATGAGTTCAAAAATCACGCCAATCGCCACCAACACGATTGTCAGCAATCGGCCCCAGCCAAACAGTTTCCAAAGCCCAATTCCGTTCACCACGTAAATCGCCGCCAGGATCAGCAACGCCACGCCTGCAAACGCTCCCAACGCAGCCAGCGGCCCGCCCATCGAGCGTCCGCCCGATGCGGCTGCGATGCCCGCTGCACCCAGAACAAACATGGCGCACGCTCCCAGAAGCGTCAGAGCCGCGCCCAGAAAGCTCAGAATCGAAAGGATGGTCACTCCCGACGGACGTTCCATATTCCACCTCCGAGTGGCTTTCCAAATAAAGACTCAAGCCGGACAAGCACAGGGCCGATATGCGGGAAAGCTACACGCCTCCGGACCCGCCGTCAAGCACACTCTTCAGCACACTCTTCAGCAATCTTCCCCGGCGACCTATACCCCCGATCGCTCGCGCGACTTCTCTCTCGCCCCGCGCCAGTACAGTCCCAACCCCACCAGGATTGTTCCCAAGGTTCCGCCAATCAGCTTGGCCAGAAAGCTGAGACTGCTCTCGGTTCCCCCCGGCGGAATGAACGACAGCACAATCCCGAGCGCCGTAATCGCAAATCCCAGTCCTCCCGCGATCCACGCGCCCAATGCCCCGCCCGGAATCAAAACTGTGTTCGGATTGCTCTTTCGATCTTTGCGGTACGACAGTTTGATCGCCGCCGCGTACATGTACAGAAACGGAATGAAATACAGAATCACCGCCGCGTCCACCACCACCTGATACGCCGTCGTCGCCGTCGCATGAACCTGTGCCAGCAGCAGAATCGCGCACGACAGCACCGCCTGGACGATGATCGAAACATACGGCGTGCGCCACCGCGGATGAATCTTTCCAAACGCCTTCGGCAGATACCGGTCGATTCCCACAACGAACGGGACGCGCGCGATGCCCGCTACCGTCGAACCAATGCCTCCGGCATTTCCAATCGTCACCAGCAGCGCCGCAATCACGCCCACAAATCCAACCTTCAGCATCACCGAGCCCGACGTCAGCGCGCCAAACACGCCACTGATCGGATTCACCTGATCCGCGGGCGCGAGCACCAGCACCGACATCGTCCCGACAATGTAAATCAGCGCCACGGCAACTCCCGCGCCCCATACCGCGCGCGGCAGCGTCTTGTGCGGGTCCCGCACTTCTTCGCTCATCGCCGACACCAGTTCGAATCCCGCAAACGCAAACACCATCTGCGGCCAGAAATTCACCGTCGCTTGATTCCACACTGGCAGAATATTTTTGAACGTGAAGTGCGTTGCCGACCCGAACACGTGCCACACCCACACGCTGATTCCCACCAGTATCAGCAGCGGAACGTACGATCCCACCCCGCCCGCGTTTTGCAGCCACTTCCCGATATTCAGCCCGATAATATTCAGGTACACCGCAACGAACAGCAGCACGAACGACCCAATCACCAGAAACTCGCGATTCGTCGCCAGGTCCGCGTGACCCGCTCCGCCGATGTAAGCCGCCATCGACGCGCTCGCCAGCAGCAGCCCGGGGAAATAAAACACCGTGTAAATCCAGTACGTCCAGCCCGCCACGAATCCGTGAAAATCGCCGAACGCTTCCTTCGACCAAACGTACAGCCCGCCCTCGTCCGGGAATCGCGTCGAAAGCTCGTTAATCACAAACGCGCTCGGGACAAAAAACAGAGCCCCCGCGACCATCCACAAGCTGATCGAAGAAGTTCCGTTATGTCCCGCTTCCGCCAGCCACCGCGGCCCGAGCACCGTGGCAATGTTGAACAGCAGAACATCCCAGAAGCCCAGAACTCGCCGTAGTTGTTTCTTGGGGTCTGCCGGAGCGGAAGCGCTCATCAAGCTTCGCTCGCGACCGTGACGTCCAGTGCGGGGATCAACTCATCTTGAATTCGGAAATTTCGTATGAACGGGTCCTGCGACTGCTCGAATTCCGGCCACGTTCCAAAAAATATCACCCTTCCGTGGTGCAGAAAGATCACCGAATCCGCCAGCCTTCGGGCCAGGTGCGTGTCGTGCGTCACCACCACAGAAGTCTTGTGAAATTTCTCCTTGAGCTTCAGGATCAAATCGCCCGTATGCGACGCCATCAGCGGATCGACCATGGTCGTCGGCTCGTCGTAGAGAATGGCCTCCGGATCCTGCGCCAGCGCTCTGGCGATCGCCACCGCGCGCTTCGTTCCCGTACTCAGCTCCGCCGGCAGCTTGTCGGCGAATTGCGTCACTTCGAGCATGGCCATCAACTCCGCCACGCGTTCCTCGATATGATCCGTCGGCACATTCTTCAGCGCCTGCATCGGAAAGGCCACGTTCTGCTCGACCGTCAGCGAATCGAAAAGCGCACCTGCCTGGAACACCATCGTCACGCGCCGCCGTATCGGCATCAGGTCCCTCTCGCTCAAATCGGTGACGTCCTGGTCCGCTACAATCACGCGCCCGCTATCCGGCTTCAAAAATCCCAGAATCAGCTTCAGCGAAACCGATTTCCCCACTCCGCTGCGCCCCAGAATCACCGTCGTTTCGCCGCGATTCATGTGGAAACTAACATCGTGCAGCACATGCTGGTCGCCGAACGACTTATTCACGTCGCGAAACTCAATGTACCGCTCGCTCATGACGTTTCCGCTTCCCTCCGCGCCTCTTCGTAGTCTGCTGGCGTATTTACATTTTTGAACAGCCGTCCCCGGGGGTCAAAGGCTTTCCATTCCGCTGGTTCAATGGCAGTCAGCGTCAATTCCTTCAATCCATCGGTGATTTTTCGCACGCCCCGCCCGAGCGCCGCCTCAATCGCGCGATGCGCGCGCTTGCGGTACATCGCGCACAGCGGCTCATATCCGCGCTCGTTGAGCGGAATCACCACATCGGCTGGCGAACCGATCGCGCGCGCAACCAGAAACTCCAACCACTCCCGCGTCAAGAACGGCAAATCGCATCCAACGATCAGATTCCATCCGCGCGTGGTCACGCGCAGCGCCGTGCAAATCCCCCCGAGCGGCCCCAGGTTTCGCCGGTCGTCACCAAAGGTGCGAAAACCCATTCCGCCGTACACGCCCGCAGATCCGACAATCACGGGCGGCCCTGCCACAGACTCGACCAGCCGCGCCGCGTGCACGATCAGAGGCTTCCCGGCGAACGTCAGCAATCCTTTCGCGCGCCCCATGCGCGAACTCGCCCCGCCCGCAAGTACAAATGCACCGATTTCTTCATGCTGTTTCATTGGCCAATGTATGTATATGATACAACTATGGATAGCAGACAACCAGCCCGGCCCAATCGCTCGTTCTGGCCCCACAAATGAGCTTGACACTTACAGGCTTCCTGCTATATTAGCACTCGTCGTTGAGGAGTGCTAACCCGATCCCTGCATCCTTCCTCGCGATAATCCAAAGTGCTCAGCCCGCTTCGGCGGGCCAAACCGGAGGTTACGAAAAATGGCAGTGAACATTACCCCGCTCCATGATCGTGTCATCGTGAAGCGGATCGAAGAGAAGGAAAGCGTGCGCGGCGGCATCATCATCCCCGACACCGCCAAGGAAAAACCACAAGAAGGCGAAGTCGTCGCTGTCGGCAGTGGAAGGCGCGAGAAGGGCGAATTGATTCCTCTCGACGTCAAAGTTGGCGACCGCATCCTGTTCGGCAAGTATAGCGGCAATGAAATCAAAATTGACGAGCAAGAATACCTGATTCTCAAGGAAGACGAGATTCTGGCCAAACTCGGCGGAGCTGCTAAGGCCGCCTCCAGCAGAAAGTAACACCCGCGCGGAGCAATCTGGCGGCAATTTTCGCTTGCCCAGGCAAGCATTCATGAAAGTTGAGGAGGAACAAGTCTCATGGCGAAACAAATTGTGACTGGTGAGAATTCGCGCCAGTCGATTCTCCGTGGCGTCAATACTCTCGCAGACGCCGTGAAGATCACCCTCGGCCCCAAAGGCCGCAATGCGGTGATCGAGAAGAAGTTCGGCTCACCAATCATCACCAAGGACGGCGTCACCGTGGCCAAGGAAATCGAGCTGCAGGACGGGCTCGAGAACATGGGCGCGCAGATGGTCCGCGAAGTGGCGTCGAAGACTTCCGACGTCGCCGGCGACGGCACCACCACCGCCACCGTTCTTGCCCAAGCAATCTTCCGCGAAGGCGTGAAGACCGTGGCCGCTGGAGCCAGCCCTATGGCTCTCAAGCGCGGCATCGAGAAGGCCGTTGAAATCGCCGTCGAGGAAATCAAGAAGCTCCACAAAGACGTTAAGGGCGACATGATCGGCCAGGTCGGCACCATCAGCGCCAATAACGACAAGCAAATCGGCAACATCATTGCCGAAGCGATGAAGAAGGTCGGCAAGGACGGCGTGATTACCGTCGAGGAATCCCGCACGATGGAAACCACGCTCGAGGTCGTCGAAGGCATGCAGTTCGACCGCGGCTACCTCTCGCCTTACTTCGTCACCGATCCGGAACGGATGGAATGCGTTCTCGAAGATGCGCGCATTCTCATCCACGAAAAGAAAATCAGCTCCATGAAGGACCTGCTTCCCCTTCTCGAGCAATTCGCCAAGATGGGCAAGCCGCTTTTGATCGTTGCGGAAGACGTCGAAGGCGAGGCGCTTGCAACGCTGGTCGTCAATAAGCTTCGCGGCACGCTGCAGTGCGCTGCCGTCAAGGCTCCCGGCTTCGGCGACCGCCGCAAGGCCATGCTCGAGGATATCGCCACGCTCACCGGCGGACGCGCCATCACCGAAGACCTCGGCATCAAGCTCGAGAATGTGAAAGTCGAGGACCTCGGACGCGCCAAGAAAATCACCATCGACAAGGACAACACCACCATCGTCGAAGGTGCCGGAAAGCCCGGCGAAATCGAAGGACGCGTGAAGCAGATCCGCACCCAGATCGACAACACCACCTCCGATTACGACAAAGAGAAGCTCCAGGAACGTCTTGCCAAGCTGGTCGGCGGCGTCGCGGTCATCAAGGCTGGCGCGGCAACGGAGATCGAGCTGAAGGAAAAGAAGGCTCGCATCGAGGACGCCATGCACGCCACGCGCGCTGCGGTCGAGGAAGGCATCGTTCCCGGCGGCGGCACGGCTCTGGTTCGCTGCATTCCGGCGCTTCAGAAAATCAAGGTCACTGGCGATGAGGAAATTGGCGTCAACATCGTCAAGCGCGCCTTGGAAGAGCCCATGCGGCAAATCGCGCACAACGCTGGCGAAGAAGGCGCAGTCGTCGTCGGTAAAGTTCGCGAAAACGAGAACGACAATTACGGCTTCAACGCCGATAGCGGCGAGTACGGCGACATGGTCAAGGCTGGCGTCATCGATCCGGCCAAGGTCACGCGACTCGCTCTCCAGAACGCCGCTTCCATCGCTGCCCTGATGCTCACCACCGAAGCTCTCGTGGCCGACATCAAGGAAGACGACAAAAAGGCCATGGCTGCCGGCGGTCCCGGTGGCCCGGGCGGCGGCATGGGCGGCATGTACTAAACATTCTGCTCGGTGGTTCACAGGGGCGGGATTTGATCCCGCCCCTTTTTTTCTTCTCCAACCGGTGGTCCGCCCCCCTCGCCCCCCGCATTCTCATTTACAACTTGCGAGAACGATCAATTATGCGCAGAATATGCCCGTTTCCTGCGAAATCGTGATCCATCTGTTGAATTCCTGCCGGCCCGCCTGATAAGGAGGCTCCGATGCTGCATCTCGACACTGGCAACACAGGATTCATGATTCTGTGCACCAGCCTGGTGATGTTGATGACTCCCGGGCTGGCATTTTTCTACGGCGGACTGGTCGGCAGAAAAAACGTCCTCGCCATCATGATGCAGAGTTTCGTTTCGATGGGCTGGACCACTGTCATTTGGTACTTATACGGCTTCTCTTTGTGCTTCAGCGGCGACTGGCACGGCATCATCGGAAATCTCAACAACGTCTGTTTGCGCGGAATCAATCTATCCACGCCGTCTCCCAACGTCACGATCCCCATGATGGTCTTCGTTGCGTATCAAATGATGTTCGCCATCATCACGCCCGCCCTTATCTCCGGCGCGTTCACCAACCGCGTGACCTTCAAGGCCTACATGGTGTTTCTGACCGGCTGGTTGACGCTCGTCTATTTTCCCTTTGTGCACATGGTCTGGGGCGGCGGCATCCTGCAGCAGTGGGGCGTGCGGGACTTCGCTGGCGGAATCGTCGTGCACAATATCGCCGGCATCGCCGCCCTCGCCTCCGTGCTTTATGTCGGCAGACGCCGCACCCGCGACACCGGCCCGCACAGCATTCCGCTGGTCGCGCTCGGAACCGGGCTGCTTTGGTTCGGATGGTATGGATTCAACGCCGGAAGCGAAATGCGCGTGGATTCAGTAACGGCTACAGCGTTTCTCAACACCGACGTCGCCGCTTCTTTCGCCGCGATTGCATGGCTGCTCATGGCGTGGGCCAGTGAGAAGAAGCCCAAATTCCTCGGGTTGCTTACTGGCGCCGTCGCAGGACTGGCTACGGTGACGCCCGCTGCCGGTTATGTCTCTCCAACCACTGCCGTCATCATCGGCGTCGTTTCCGGTGTCGTTTGTTATTACGCGGTCGAGCTGAAAAACAAGTTGCAGTGGGACGACGCCCTTGATGTTTGGGGCGTGCACGGCGTTGGCGGTTTTCTGGGCATTGTCCTGCTGGGCATTTTCGCCGATCAGCGATTCAATCCAAGCGGCAGCAATGGGCTGCTTCACGGCGACCCCAGTTTCTTCTTCAAGCAACTCGTCGCTGTGCTTTTTTCCTCCGTCTGGGCGTTCCTCTTCACCTATGGCATGCTGAAGATCATTGACATGTTCACAACTGTAAAGGTCGACGAAGCCAGCGAACAGGCTGGCTTGGATGTCTCTCTCCACGGCGAGCGCGCCTATGAGGAGTTCTGATTCATGGGTTCGCGCTGCGCGAACCGATCAACTCCGCACATTTTATTTGGCGGCCCCCGCCACGATAAACATGCGGCCCTTCGAAGCGCCTAGCCGGATCGGTCTGATTGCTGAGTACGCCGGCGAATTGTACCAAGCGTGTGCCCGTTTGGAACTGTCGAATGCGATGACTACAATTCCTTTGGGCGGCGCGCCCCCATCGAGAGTTTCGGTTTTGCCGCCCCGAACGACAAAATGGCCATTGAAAGGCACGAGGGTTTCGGAGGCCTTCGCTCCATACTCCTTTATGGCCAGTGGGTCGGTGATTGCATCCGCCTCCCCAATTACGTAGACAGGTGTTTTTACCTCCTGCCCATGAATTGCACGATTGCCCGCAACTCCGGTTAAAAGACCGGCGACGACGCAGATGAAAAGTTTGTAGTTCGATTTCATGTCTCGTTTCCGTCCCATTTTGAATGTGGCAAACCGATGCGCAGCTTCCCGAAAAAGCTAGCGGCTGTCTTGTAGAAATGGGCACTGGCTGGGTTGGCCAGCCGAGGGCTGGTCAATCGACGGGAGCGTGGCTCGCGGCGCGACGGCAGCCTGCCAGATATGCGCTTGGCGAGAGCCCCGAAAAATCACGGAATTCGTGAGCCAGATGGGCCTGATCGCAATAGCCCGCCGCTAGAGCCAGCTGCGCCCAATCCACCGAAGCGGCAGACGGAATCTGCTTCAACGCGTTTTGAAAGCGCTGTACTCGGCAATAGAGCTTCGGCGTGAGCCCGATCTGCTCGCGGAACAACTGGGCAAACCGACGGCGGCTCAAACCGGCTTCTTGGGCGAGCTCTCGTACCCTTGGGATCTCGGGTCTGCGCGCAAACTCTTGAAGGGCATAACGCACAGCGGGATTCAACTGGACGCGTTCGTTGACCCGGCTCGAAAGTGCGCCTTCTAGAATTTGAAATTTCTTGGCCGGGTCGTCGGCGCTGCGCAACCGGTCGCGCAAGGTTCGGACCATCGAACCCCAAATCAAATCGAGCGATACGTTCTTGTCGTGAAACGCGTCCGCGGGCATGTTCAAAAAAGCGTGCGCGCCGCCTGGCCGGAACACGACTCCCATCGCCGAACGGAGCTTGGCGGTATCAATAATGCCGAAGCGCGAGCGTATTCCAATCAGCAGTGAGGGCGCGATCCCTCCGCCAGCGCCCATCGGATCGGTCAGCGCAGAGATGGGGCCCTCTGCAAGACTGAAGGCCAGCTGAAATCGTCCATCGGGCAGCGCTCGGTCCGTGCCCTTGACCCCTGGGTGTCCGTCGCAAGACCACAGCTTTTCTACATATGAAGCGAGCGCGGTGCAGGGCTGGCAGACTACGTACATCACCGCAGCACAACATGAGACGTTACCGCAGGTCAAGAGCGAACGGATAGTTCCTGCCTGTTGGCTTGGACGTGTCTCTCGACGACGAGCGCGCGTTCGAGGATTTTTAGGAAGGGTTTCCGCCGCAGAAAGATCGGAACATTACGAAAACATCGACATAACCAGCCCTCGGATGCAGGAATGCCTTTGGCACTGTCCCCACAATTTCGAACCCGTGGCGCTTCCACAGGTTTACCGCACGCTCATTCGTGCTAACCACAAAATTGAACTGCATGGCGCGGAATCCGGCAGCAGTAGCTCGCGTTACCGAGTCGCGGCACATGGCGCTTGCCACACCGCGCCCGGTCGCGAACGGCGCCGTCACATAACCGCAGTTGCATACATGAGCGCCGCCCCCCTGTTGATTTGCACGAAGAATGTAGGTGCCAACAACAGGGCCATCTTCCTCCGCAAGAAACACCGTATTGCCTGCGGCGTGCCAGTAGGCAAGAGCCTCTTCGCGCGAAAGCGAACGCGGCAAAGCGTACGTTTCGCCGGCCCGAATCATCGGCTCAAGGATGGCCCAGATATCACCGTCGTCTTCGCGTTTAGCCTGCCGGATGGAAATCACTCTGCGCCCCGGTTTTCATTCAGCATATGGAACTTCTCAATCGAGTCCGAACGCTGTGCCCCGATCACCGGCGCCTCCACCGCCAGCACGCGTTGAATCTGTTCGTCCCACACTTTCCATTCATGTTTGCCGGGCACTTCGGCATACCGATAAGGCATTTTTAATTCGGAAAGCACAGCAACAAACTCCCGATTCTCCGCCAGCAGACTGTCTCCCCAGCCGATCGCAAGATAAAGCTGCGGACAATTCTCCGGCGTCAGCGTGCGAATCCACCAAAATGGATCTTCGCTCTTTCGCGCTGGATTATCCACAGGGCCAAAATCCGCTGCCAGTGTCTTTCGAACGTCTTCATAAAATTGCGAGTGGCTGCTGTTTATTTGATTCTGCCCTTGAACGTCCCATCGCCCCAAGTCTGCGGCAGCAACCACGCCGCTCAGGCTCGCCACCGCCGCGAACGTTTCATGGTGTTTCAATCCCAGGAACAGCGCGCCGTAACCGCCCATCGAAAGTCCCGCAATTGCACGCCCCTGCCTAGACGCGATCGTTCTGTAATGCGCATCCACATAACCAATCAGATCGTCGACAATGTAATCCTCCCAGCGCGCCTTCGAATCCGAATAGCTGTTCACGTACCAATTGTTCCCGCCGTCGGGCATGATGATGATCTCTTCATAAGCCCCGGCATAATCGAGCAGGCGCGAATTCGTGCACCAATCCGCGTAATTTCCGTAGAAACCGTGAAGCAGGTACAGCACGGGAAAACGTCGCTCGGCGCCCTTTGCGTAGTCGGCCGGCAGGATCATATTGAACTTCATCTCCTTGCCTTCGAGATGCGCGGCACGAAAATCGGCCGTAGCGCATCCGGCAGAGTTCGCGGATGGAGTTTGCCCATTTGCGAGACTCGCGGAGACAACTAAGGCGCACAGCAAACAAGCAAAGCGAACCTTCATTCCCCTCCCCTCTCTCAGTCACATTCAGCTACAGAAGTTCATGAGGTGATCCGGACAACAGCGCAAGCCGCTGATTTACTCTCCACATTTAGGAATCATCGCCCCGCCAAATCCGAAACCATATCCCACTTCGTAATTTCCGCCGGCCGCTCCAACAAGCCCTTCGCGGCCTTGCCGAACGCCTGCAGATGCTCGGACCTCGCATGCGCATCCAGGTCCGCCGCGCTCTCCCAGTTCTCATACATCACAAACTCCCTCGGGTTGTCCTGCGATTGATGCAGGTCGTAATTCAAGCAGCCTTTCTCTTTGCGCGTCTGCGCCACCAAATCCAGCAATACCTCGCGCACCTGCGGCTGCATTCCCGCCTTCGCCGTGATAAACGCCATAATCGTAATCCCTGTTTTCATCGAGTCGCCCCTACCCCATGACGAACCCCAGTCTCACGTTACTGCATTCCCTCCATCCTCGTAACCATGCCGACGTTCGCGCTGAGCACCGTCTGTTTCATGAACGCGATATAGCGTCCATCTGGCGAAATGTCGAAGAAGACTTGCGGATCCTCCGACGGATCAGTCCAGTAGGAATAGGTCATCGGCAGAAGGACAGAAGTCCTCTCCAGATTCCGGCCGTCCCAATCCACGCTCTGCAGCACTCCGTTCAGATCCGGCTCGCCCTCGAGCAGGTAAAGCCGGTTTTTCGGTCCGCGCGCGAACCACACAACCCAGCCGCGAAAGATCTGCCGCGGAGGGTTTTTGAAATCAGTCACCCATAGCCCGGCATTTGGATCTTGATCGCGGCTTGCGTCCACAATGTATGCAACCGAATGTTCATCCGCTGAGAATCGCAACGGGGTATCCCTCGGACTCACAGGGATTGGCCCGATAACCTCCGTTTTGTTCGCAGCCGGGGTGAATATCTCCGCTTCATTCTTGGAATTCACGAAAAGGAAACGGCCGTCAGCTCCAATTTCGAAGTTGTCGCCGGCTGAATTGTTGTAAACCGTCTTCGGGGCGCCCCCGGACACGGGAACATCTCGGTATTCGCTCGTTTCAAGAAAACCGGCCGGGTTTTTCGTGAATGACTTATAAGCGATGCGATTGTCACCAGGCCCCCAATGCGGAAAAACATTGATTTGGTCGTCTCGCACTAACGGTAGAGGATTGGAACCGTCCGCATCGGAAATCCAGATGCTCTCGTTTTCCACTCCGTTGAGATTCGAGAAGTAAGCGATGCGTTTTCCGTCGTGAGAATAAGCCGGGGCGACTTGATTGCGCGCCGGGTCTGTCGTGAGCATCTCGACCTTCTGCTGTGGCCCTTTTGCGGAGAGGTCCAAACGGGCGATGTTGGTGTTCGTGCGCCAGGTGGAAAACACAATGCTCTTCCCATCCGACGAAACGTCCAGTTGCGCATCCTCTCCCTGCCCCGCGGTGATTTGCTCCCCTGCGCCTCCCCGCAGTGAATCCTTCCAGATATTGACCGTGCCTGCGCGGCCGGATGCAGAGTAGATTGAGCGGCCATCCGGCGACCACGCGGGAGAAAGAGCCAGCACGTCATCATGCGTCAATTCGTGCACCTTACCGGAAGCTGTATCTACAACGCGAACTTCCCCGCCGGGCCCTTGCACCCTCGAAATAAACGCAATCTGACTGCCGTCCGGCGAAAAGCGCGGTTCGGTGTAGCGCAACAACGAATCGGGAGCAGGAGCCGGAAGAACTCGATGCGCGTTCTCGCCCTGAGCTCCAGATATCCAAAGCGTATGGTCCGTCCCGTTTTCGTAAGCGAGCGAATGACCATCCGGCGACCATGCCGGGTCCGTCGCATCCAAAATCACCGGACGCGGTGTTCCGCCCAGCGCGGGAACCTCCCAAATATCCCACAGCCCGGAATCGTTCAGTCGCGCATACGCGAGCGTTGCTCCATCCGGCGACCACGCCGGCCGCGATTTTAGATTCGCATCATTCGTCACCTGCACCAGCCTTCCGCCTCCCGTCAAACCTACGTAAACGTTGTAATGCCCGTCCCGATTAGAAACAAAAGCCACCGAGTGTCCATCCGGCGAAAACGCGGGCTGCGCTTGCACTCCCGAAAAATTCGTTACCGCCCGGAAATGCATGTGTGTGCGCGGCCCGAAGCCCGGCGCGAATTTCCAGACAGCGAGCCCAGCGATCAGCCCGCCGACAATCAACCCCGCTACCGCCCACGGCACCGAGCGTCGCACCAGAGGAAACGCGACACCCTCCGAGGAATACGATTCCGGCGAGCCAGCAAGCACCTCTTCCAACGAAACGCGCGCATCCCCGATATCCCGCAAACGCTGCCGCGGGTCTTTCTGCAAACACCGCCGCAATAGCACACGAATATGCGCCGGAGTTGCCGAAGGAAGTTGCGTCCAGTCGGGCTCGCTCTTCAATATCGCAGCCAGCGTGTCCGTCACTGTCTCGCCGCTGAACAGCATCTTCCCCGTCAGCATCTCGTACAACACGCACCCAAACGCCCAAATATCCGTCCGCCGGTCGACCGCCTTGCCCTTCGCCTGCTCCGGCGACATGTATGCCGCCGTGCCCAAAATAACTCCCGCCTGCGTCGCCATTCGGCTGATCGTCGGCGAACTCGAAATGTCCACCGACCCGGGCTCGCCTTCCACCGCTTTCGCCAGCCCAAAATCCAGAATCTTCACTGCATCGCTATTCGTAATTTTTATGTTTCCCGGCTTCAAATCCCGGTGAACAATCCCTCGCTCGTGCGCGTACTCGACGCCTTCGGCAATCTGCTTCGCGATCTGCAGCGCTTCGTCCAGCGGAATCGCTCCTTGCTTGATCCGCTCCGCCAGCGTCGGCCCTTCCACTAACTCCATCACCAGCGCATGTGTCGCGCCCGAATCTTCGAATCCGTAAATCGCCGCAATGTTGGGATGATTCAGCGACGCCAGCGTTTGCGCCTCGCGACGCAGCCGCGCGACCCGCTCGGCGTCCCGCGCGAACCCCTCCGGCAGTACTTTCAGCGCCACCTCGCGCCCAAGCTTTGTGTCGCGGGCGCGATACACTTCGCCCATTCCACCCGCGCCCAGCGGCGTATTGATCTCGTACGGGCCTATACGTGTCCCGGTTTTCAGGGTCATAGCGTCGCAGATTATCGCAGGGTTCACGCCTCAAAACCATCGCGCCCGCGAATGCACCTGCCCAATCGTACAGGTGCTCTCTACACACCGCTTTCGCGTCGCCTTCTTGAACCTGCTCATTCCTCGCGCTACGCTCGAATTCGCACAGCCGCAACTTTTCCGTTCGCGGGGTGTTTTACACACTGCCCGGCAATCGATGCTGCACCGAGGTGAGAGAGATGCGTAAATTCGTTCTTTTGCAGTGCCTGCTGCTCGCTTTCGTAATGCTTGCGGCCCCTGCTCCGTCCCAGGCGCAGGTCGCCGTCGGAATTTCCGTTCACATCGGCCCGCCTCCGCTGCGCGTATATGCTCAGCCCATCTGCCCCGGTCCTGACTACATGTGGACGCCGGGCTACTGGGCTTACGGCGATGCAGGATACTACTGGGTCCCCGGCGCATGGGTCGTCGCTCCTCAACCCGGCCTGCTCTGGACGCCCGGCTACTGGGGCTTCGCTGAGGGCGCCTACGTCTGGCACCGCGGCTACTGGGGCCCCCACGTCGGATTCTACGGCGGCATTAACTACGGCTTCGGCTACGGTGGCGTCGGCTTCGGCGGTGGCGAATGGCGCGGCGGACATTTCTTCTACAACACCGCCGTTGTCCGTGTGGACGAACATTTCATCCACAACACATACATCGACCGTCGCGTGATCGTTCGCAACGACAGCCACGTGGCCTTCAACGGCGAGGGCGGCGTTCGCGCCTTCCCGAACCGTGAAGAAATGGCCGCCGAACACGAGCACCACTTCGACGCCACCCGCGACCAAATGGATCATCGCGATATGGCCGTTCGTGACCGCGACAATCGCGACATGCGCGCCGACAACCGCGCAGTTCGCAACGACAACCGTGCGGTTCGCAACGACGACCGTGCGGTTCGCAACGACAACCGCGCAGTTCGCAACGACAACCGTGCGGTTCGCAACGACAACCGCGCGGTCCGCAACGACAACCGTGCGGTCCGGAACGACAACCGTGCGGTCCGCAACGACAACCGGCAGCAGAGAGAGAACAAGCCGGCTCACAACGAGAAGAGCAATCATCCCGACAAGGGCGACCGCAATCCGCACGGCGACCGCCCTCATCGCTAATCGAGCGCGCTTCTCGCTCCGCATCGTAAGCCGCCACGCGCTCCGTCG
>DASYZX010000037.1:0-16582 GCA_035945715.1 Candidatus Acidiferrales bacterium | reverse complement strand
TCTGTTCGCGCTCCGAAGAAAAAAGCACATCTGAACCCACCTGGGCCAAGTAAAGAGATGAAGAAATGTCTTGCGCAATGCTTTCCGTCTATAATTCCGGTACAACGCGAAGCGGCCGGGCTGAACGGCGCCCGCCCTATTCAGCGCTTCGAGACGTGAATTGACAATGTCTCCAAACAGCCGCGCGTTTTTCTGCGCCGTTCCCGCATTCCTTGCCCTTTGCCTGCTCGCTCCAGTAACCGAGTCGCCTCAACCCGGCCAGACGCCTCCGCCGTCGCCGCTCGCTCAATCGCTCGCCGCGCGCGTGCCTCAGTCTGTCAAAGACGCGATCCGCGCGTCGGTCAACGCCAGCAATTCACCCACCGCGGATGACAAGATGGGCGGCTTTCACGAAGAGGGCGGCATGTGGGTCACAACCACGGACGGAAAACTTGCCGTGCTGCCCGCAGTCCCCGGCGCATACGCAAAACCGAACGAAGGTTCGCACATCGATCCCGAACTCTCGGTGGTTCCCATCGCTTCTGACAAGATCGGCAGCGTCGACGGCGACTGGCACATTCATCCTCGCGGCGGCATCATCGAAGACCGCAAGACCAAGCACAATGGCGTCGTGACCGAGATCAAAATAATTGAAACTTTCATTCAGCCGCCTTCGCCGAAGGACATCTCCTGGGGTCTCGCGCCCATCAACATCGCCGTGGGAGCCCAGGACGAAACCGTCTATTTCTACAATTCGTCCGGCATTGTGGCCAGCGAGTCGCTTTCTGACTTCTTTTCCGCGCCCAAACCTCCCCTATAGACAGTCAATCTGAATGGGCTGTTCCTCTAACCCGGGGTTTTGAGCCATTTTCCCGGAATTGGCCTGGTCGCTTTGTTGCGCGCCTCTCCAGTCCGAGTGCGTGCCGGCAGCCGAAATTCGCGTTTTCCCTGCGGAATTCACAAATTTCAAATCTCGCACCCCTCGAAAATCGTCAAAAATGACATTTTTGAATGGCCTGATGGACCCGGCCAGTTCAACCCGGTCTTGCCTGTGGAAAAAAGACCATTTGGCCTGTTCTCGTTCAAAGCAGGCTTCGCCTCACCTCCGCTTTGCGCCAGGGGCTTCAGTTTTGCGCGGAAGCAATTCCCAGCGATTTCATTTTTCTGTACAGGTGAGTTCGTTCGAGGCCGATTGCGGTTGCCGTGCGCGTCATGTTCCACTGATTCTCTTCGAGCTTGCGCAAAATAAATTCGCGTTCGTACGCCGATCGCGCTTCGTGCAGCGTCGCAAACGTTTGCTGCGGGCCGCGCGGCGCACCGCGAAAGATTTCCGGCGGCAAATGCTGCGGCTCGATCTGTTGCGCGGGACAAATAATCACCAGGCGCTCGATCAGGTTTTTCAGTTCACGCACATTCCCCGGCCACGGATAGCGCATCAGAATTTCAATCGCCGCAGACGAAAGTTGTTTTGCCTTTTTCCCGTACGCGCGGTTGAACTCGCCGAGAAAATGCCGCGCCAGCACGGGGATATCCTCCACGCGGTCGCGCAGCGGAGGAACGGTGAAGGGAATCACGTTCAAACGATAAAACAAGTCTTCGCGGAACAAATTGCGCGCGATTTCGTCTTCGAGTTGTTTGTTTGTTGCGGCGATCACACGCACGTCGACGGCCATCATGTCGCTCGAGCCGATCGGCTCCACGCGCTGTTCTTCGAGAGCGCGCAAGACTTTCGACTGCGTTTTCAAGCTCATGTCGCCGACTTCGTCCAAAAACAGCGTGCCGCTGTCGGCTTTTTGAAACTTTCCGATTTTGTCTTCACTCGCGCCGGTGAAACTTCCTTTGCGATGGCCGAAGAGTTCGGACTCGATCAGTTCTTCGGGAATCGCGGCGCAATTCACTTCGACAAAGGGATTGTCGCTGCGCGGGCTCTGTGCATGCAGTGCGCGCGCGACGAGTTCCTTTCCGGTCCCGCTTTCGCCATAGATCAAGACCCGGCCGTGCGTCGGCGCAGTCAGCGCAATCTGCTGACGCAGGGCTTTCATGGGGACGCTCTCGCCGAGAATTTGATGGCGCTGCTCCAGTTCCGCGCGCAGCCGGCGATTTTCCTTTTCGAGGCGAAGGTAGTGCAGCGCGTTTTTGACGGCGAGGACTGTTTTTTCAAGCGACAGCGGCTTTTCGATGAAATCAAACGCGCCAAGCTTTGTTGCGCGAACAGCAGTTTCAATTTTCCCGTGTCCGGAAATCATCACCACCATGGGAATCGCTTCGCGTTCATTCAAACGCTCGAGCGTGGCGAGGCCGTCGATGCCGGGAAGCCACACGTCGAGAAGGATTAAATCGAACGAGCGGCGTTCGACGGCGTTCAAGCATTCTTCGCCGGACGCAGCCGCTTCGACTTCATAGCCTTCGTCGCGGAGAAGCGAACCAAGCGACTCGCGAATGCCGCCTTCGTCGTCAACGATGAGAATGGACGCTGGCATAATCGGCAAATCCTATCGAGCAGCGCCCCTATCATAACAGGAGTGCGTTCTTCGGTTGTTTGAGACTACCTGTTGCTTTCCCAATAGAGCTGTGGCACTCTCCTGTTGGTAAGCAAAAGGGCAGAATCGAAAGCGGGGGAGGGGCGTGACATGAGGCCTTTGCGGCGGTGGCTCCGGCGCGCGGGGAATTTTCTGACGCGGCGGGAGGATGACGAACGGATGAAGGAAGAGATTGGCGAGCACATCGCGTTGCAAACTGCTGAGTATTGTCGCGCGGGCATGACTCTGGACCAAGCGAGGCGGAACGCAGTGCTGAAATTCGGCGCGGTAGAAGCGATGAAGGAGGATTACCGGGCCGAGCGCGGGCTGCTGTTCCTCGAAACTTTGCTGCGAGACATTCGCTTCGCGTTCCGCACGCTGCGCAAGTCCCCGAGCTTCACCGCCGTCGCCGTGCTGACTCTCGCCCTCGGCATCGGCGCCAACACGGCCATCTTCTCGGTGATTGACGCCGTGCTCCTCAGTCCGCTTCCTTACCCCGAACCACAGCAGCTGATTGCGATGCGGCCAAACGATTCTCTGGCAAACTTGATCGAGATTGAGCGGCAGAATCATTCGTTCTCTCAGGGCGGCGCAATCAACGTCGCGGCAATGGACCTGACGGGCCCGGCAGAACCCGTGCAGATTCATGCGGGGCTCGTCAATGCGGGGTTTCTGGAGACGCTCGCTGTTCCGCCGAAGTTCGGACGCATCATCTCGCGGAGCGAAGATGTGAAAGGCGGCCCGCGAAACATCGTGGCGACCTATCCATTCTGGCAAGACTTCCTAAACAGCGACCCTCGTGCGCTGGGGAAGACCGTCACGCTCGGCGGAAACAGTTACACGGTCATTGGTGTGATGCCCGCGAGTTTCCAATTGCCGCGGGAGCATGCCGATGTTTTCGTTTCCCTCTGGGTGGCGGATGCCGGGGCGGCTGCTTCCCGGGACGTGCATTTCATGCACGCCTACTGGCGGTTGAAGCCCGGGGTTGCGCTTGCGCAGGCCCAGGCGGATGTGTCCGCGATCGACCACCGGCTCGCGGAACAATATCCCGGTGATGAGCGGGGACGGGAAACCTTGCTTGTGCCACTCGACGAGTTGCTCGTCGGCAAGATTCGCCCGGCACTGCTCGTGCTGTTCGGAGCCGTGGGATTCGTGTTGCTGATCACCTGCGCGAATTTCGCGGGCTTGCTGATGGCTCGCGCCGCCACGCGGCGGCATGAGCTAGTGATTCGTGCCGCGCTCGGTGCGCGAAGGAGCCGACTGATTCGCCAGGCGCTGACGGAGAGCGGACTGCTGGCGGTCACGGGCGGCGTAGCGGGACTGCTGCTCGCGAAATGGGGCACCAGTCTTCTCTTGTCGCTGAAGCCGGCGGCGCTCGAGCGCTTCAACGGGATCCACCTGGATGCAAAGGTGCTGTTGTTCGTGTTCGGCATCTCCATGCTGACCGGTGTGGTCTTCGGCCTCGCTCCGGCATGGTCGGCGGCGCGAGCCGATGTTTCGGAGTCGCTCAAGGAAGGCGGGCGCAGTGCGACGGCCGGGCCTTCGGGCCACTGGCTACGCAAGCTGCTGGTCACAGCGGAATTCGCGCTCGCGCTGGTGCTGCTTGCAGGCGCGGGATTGTTGATCAAAGGATTTTCGCGGCTGCGTTCCGTGAATCCGGGATTCAATCCAGCGAACGTGATGACGATGTATCTGGATTTGCCGGCCACGCGGTATGCGATTCCCCGGCAAACCGAGTTCCGTCGCGAATTACTTGCGAAACTCAATTCTTTGCCGGGCGTGGAAGCCGCAATGATCACCGATATTCCCCTCGGGGGGAACTATGTCGGTCACCGCGTCGTCTTCGACGGGCGTCCGCCGGTTCCTGCGGGCGCTGAACCCAAAGTGCAGACTCTCTCGGTGATGGGCGATTACTTTCGCGTGATGCAAATCCCAACTCGCATGGGGCGTGACTTCACGCCAAGGGACCGCGAAGGTGAGCCGCTGGTGGCGATCGTCAACGAGGAATTCGCGAAGGAGTTCTTCCCGAGCGGGAGCCCGCTCGGCAGCCGCATTGACTGGACAAGAATAAACGAGTCGCATCAGTGGATGACGATTGTGGGGGTGGTTGCCGATGTGAAACATTCGGGGCTGAACGAACCGACGGACCCTGCGGTGTACACCCCATTTGCGCAAAACGACGAGGCATGGCGGCACTTCATGACGCTGGCTATCCGGACGCCGAGCGCATCGGCCGGACTGGTTCAAGAGGTGAAAAAGCAGGTCTGGAGCAAGGACAGCAAGATTCCCGTAAGCGACGTGCAGTCCATGGACGACCGGATGTCTGTTTCGCTGGCGCAGCAGTGGTTCAACCTGGTGCTGCTCGGAATCTTCGCCGCGCTCGCGCTGATTCTCGCCTCGGTCGGAATTTACGGGCTGATGGCTTATGGCGTCAGCCAGCGCACGCACGAGATCGGCGTACGCATGGCACTCGGGGCGGAGAGGGGTGACGTGCTGCGTCTCGTCGTGGGCGACGGAGCGAAGCTCGCATTCGCAGGAATTGTCATCGGACTGCTGGGCGCGCTCGCGCTCACGCGTTTGATGACGAGCCTGCTCTTTGAAGTCAAGCCAACAGACCCGGCAACTTTTGCGGCCGTCGCGATTCTGCTTAGCGTTGTGGCGCTCATCGCCTGTTACATTCCCGCGCGGCGGGCGATCGAGGTGGATCCCATGGTTGCACTCAGGTACGAATGACGCCTGGGTAGGGTAGATGGCGGATGCTTCCTGTCCGGTTCGGGTGCCGACGGCCATCACGGGACATAAGCCACACCAAGCTGCTCGCCCCACCACGGTTTATTGTTTTCGCCTGCCGAGACCTGCCGAATGTCACCGCATGGATGCGCGCAACGATCTCATCGAACGATTTTTTTGACCGGCGTTATTCGGTGGGCTGAGGGGCGGGGACTTCGACGGCGGGTAAACGAATGAGGAAACGGGCGCCGGAGGGGACATTGTCTTCGACGCGAAGAGTGCCGTGATGTTCGGCGACGATGCGGCTGGCGATGGCGAGGCCGAGGCCGGTGCCGCGATCCTTGGTCGAGAAGTGCGGGAGGAAAAGTCTGTCTTTGTCTTCCGGAGAGATGCCATGGCCTGTGTCGGCGACTTCGATTTCGACGGCGTCGCCGTTGCTGGCGAGCCGCGTGGTGACGGAGATCGTGCGGAGAGTGGCGCCTTCGAGGGCTTCGGCGGCGTTGTCGACAAGATTGACGATGACCCGGCGGATAAGCTCGGCGTCGGCTTTCACGACCGGAAGCGACGGAGCGAAGTCGCGCTCTAAAGCGATGCCGTCGAGGCGGCCGTGAAACACGTCGAGCGCTTGCGAGGCGATTGCGTTGACGTCGGCGGGAGCAAGGCGCGCGGCAGGGAAGCGCGCAAATTGCGAAAATTCATTGACCAGAGATTCGAGAGTTTGCACTTCGCGCTCGATGAGGCGGGCGCACTCGGAGACCAGCGCGGGCAAATCGGAACGGTCTTCGCGGCGGCGCGAAGGCGCGGAACGTTCGAGATGGCGAAGCAGGCGCTGCGCGGAGAGTTGAATCGGCGTAAGCGGATTTTTGATTTCGTGGGCGATGCGCTGGGCGACTTCCTGCCAGGCCGCGGCTTTTTGCGCGCGGAGGAGTTCGGTCAGGTCGTCGATGACGACGACGAATCCTGAGCTGTCGCGGCTGGAACCGAGCGAGCTGACGGTGACGGCGGCGTGATGCAGGCGGCCGGCGGTGGAAATTTCAAGTTCCTGCGAGGCGACTCCCATGCGCGCGGAGCGGCGCATGAGATGCAAGATGTGGCGGGCAGCGTCGGCGCCAAGAAGTTCGGAGAGCGAAGCGACGGAAGCGGACGGCGGGCCGAACATGGCGACACCGGCGGAGTTGATGCGATTGACAGCGCCGTCGGCGTCGAGGGAGAGAACCGCGGTGGGAATGTTTTCGAGGATGGTTTCTATCAATTTGCGGCGGCTTTCGATTTCTTCGACGGCTTGCTGGAGGCTGGAAGTGAAATCGTCGATCTGCTTGCGCGAGCGCCCCAACTGGCCGGCCATCTGATTGAACGATTCGACGAGGATGCCGAGTTCATCGTGGGCGCGCGTGGTGATGCGGTAGTCGAGATTGCCACGAGAGATTTGCTGCGTGGCTTTGGCGAGAGCCTGAATGGGGACGGTGACGCGCTTCGAGAGGAAAAGCCCGACCCAGGTGGTAGCGAAAAGAAGAAGGACAGTAATAAGCGCAAGGCCGAGAAGAATATTTCTCTTAAAGAGACGAAGACTCTGATATTCGGTTCCGTAGGTGAGGTTTTCATTCTGGATGCGATTCAGGCGGTCCAGAAAATCGTCGGGGATATTACGGCCGACAAGAACCGAGCCGGAGTCGAAAGGAGCGCGGCCCGAGATGTAGAGCTTGCGGCCGATCTGCCAGACCTCGGAGCCGCTGGGAAGAATAAAGATCCGGTAAAAAGCGGCGGATGGAGCGTACGGTGGAACGCTCGCAGTTTCCGCGCCGTTGTGATTGGTGGTCCAGACGACATCGAATTCCGAATCGGAGCGAATGACGTAGTGGCGGAGATCGTGTTTTTTGCGCGCCGGAGCGGAGAGCCAATCGGAGACGCTCTGAGCCAGCGCGTCGAGGCGCACGCGCTCCTTGGTGCTCATTTCGGTAATGAGGGCGCGGCTCTCTTCGTTGGCGGCTTCGAGGGGCTTGGGGAACCAGATCGCCATGGTGCGATTCAGGAGCCCGTAGCTGAAGAAGAAGAGGAAGACGACGGGAAGGAGAGAAACGCCCATGGCGCCGAGGACCATTTTTGTCTTGAAGCGCGAACCGAGGAGTCCGGCGCGACGTTCGGCGACAATGCGGACGATGTTGCGAGCAAGGATGAGGCCGAAAACGATGAACGCGATGGCAATGAAAGTGGAGAGCGCGAAGAAAACGATTGCGCCGTGAACGTCCTGCGGGCGCACGGGCGTGTTGAGCGAGCCGAGGGTGAAGATGGCGGCGGCCAGCATGGCGAGGAGAAGGCCGCCGAAAGCGAGCCAGAGACGACGAGTCCACTTTCTGTTAGTCGCCATCAAACTTCCGGGGCTGAAGCCCGGTCCTTCCTACGCGGGTATTGTGGCGGCTAACGCCGCCGCCTCCTGAAAAGCATTCCTCGCCTTCGAAAATCGAGAAAGCAAAAAAGCCGCATGCGTGAAACAGATACGCCTGCGCTACAAAGCGGTTGCGTCGCCGAGGAAAGGATCGAGGGGGCACTCGGCGCAGCGCGGGTCGCGCGGGCGGCACCAGTTCTTGCCGACCTGGACGAGGAGCGCATGAAACTCATTGTAACGCGATACGTCGCGGGGAAGCGCAGCTTCAATCTTGGAGCGCAGTTCCTCGTAGGGCACGCGCTCGGGGACGAAGCCGTGGCGCGAGAAAATGCGCCTCGTGTAAGCATCGACGACGAAGACGTCCTTGTGGCCGGCATATAAGAGGATGGAGTCGGCAGTCTCCGGGCCGATGCCGTGAACGGCAAGAAGCTTTTCGCGGAGTGCCAGGGTGGGAGTCTGAAACATTCGCGCAAGAGAGAGGGAATAGTGCCTGCGAAGGAAGCGAACGAAGGCTTTCAGTTTCTTCGCCTTTTGGCGGAAATAGCCCGAAGAGCGGATCAGCGAAGCGAGACGCGCAAACGGGACGCGTTCGAGAGCGAGAGGGGTGAGCAGGCGTTCGCGGCGGAGATTGGCGATGGCGCGTTCGACGTTGGTCCACGAAGTATTTTGCGTGAGGATGGCGCCGACGATGACTTCGAAGGGAGTTTTGGCTGGCCACCAGTTCTGCGGGCCGAGGCGGTCAGAAAGGGCCCGGTAATATAGGGGAAGGCGGTTCTCCAGCGTCGGTGCAACGATGGGCATATTTGTAGGATGCGCTCGCAGCGCCAAAGATAACGAGCAAGAAGCGTCCGGTCAAGAAATGGCGATGGGAGTGGTGGAGCGCCTGTACGCGTGTACAGGTTCCTGTTACAGAACGACTCGGAACGGGAAGCGCGATTCCCAGTTGGGCACATGCTAAGGTTGGGTCTTCTGTTGGCAAATTTTTCCGCAGCCGTGCGCCAGGAGCATGGGTAAATGTCGTCGCGCTTGGGTGAAATACTGGTTCGAGACAGCCTGATCTCACAGGATCAGTTGAAGCAGGCGCTCGATTATCAGAAGCGGGAAGGCGGGCGGCTGGGCACGTGCCTGGTGAAGCTGGGCATCGTCAGCGATGAAGATATAACGGCAGTGCTTTCGCGGCAGTATGGCGTTCCCTCCATTAATTTGAAGTTCTACGAAGTGGATCCCACGGTGATCAAGCTGATTCCGCAAGAAACGGCGGTGAGATACCAGATTGTGCCGCTGTCGCGCGTGGGATCGACGCTGACGATTGCGATGACGGACCCGACGAACGTCTTCGCCATGGACGATATCAAGTTCATGACGGGATTCAACGTGGAGCCGGTGGTCGCATCGGAAACGGCGATCGTGGAGGCGATCGGCAAGTTCTATGGAGCAATCGAGAGCGTGCAAGAGCTCGACAAGGTGATGAAAGACCTTGCCGATGAGGAAGCGGCGCTGGAGCTGTCCCAAGAAGAAGCGGACAACATGGACCTTGCGTCGCTGGAGAAGGCGGCGGAAGAAGCGCCGATCATCAAGCTGGTGAACCTGGTATTGACCGACGCAGTGAAGCGGGGAGCGAGCGATATTCACGTAGAGCCGTACGAGAAAGAGTACCGCGTGCGGTTCCGCATTGACGGCGTGATGCAGAACGTGATGTCGCCGCCGCTGAAATTGAGGGATGCGATCACGAGCCGCATCAAGATCATGGCCAAGCTGGACATCAGCGAGAAGCGGCTGCCGCAAGACGGCCGCATCATGATCAAGTACGCCAAGGACGGAAAAAAGAAGGAGTTGGACTTCCGCGTTTCGACGGTGCCGACGCTCTTCGGCGAAAAAATCGTGCTCCGGTTGCTGGACAAAGAGAATCTGCGGCTGGACATGACAAAACTGGGATTCGAGAAAGAGTCGCTCGACAAGTTCACGCGCGCGATTTTGCGGCCGTACGGGATGGTGCTGGTGACCGGGCCGACGGGATCGGGCAAGACGAACACGCTGTATTCCTCGGTGGCGCGGCTGAACACGCCGGACACGAACATCATGACCGCCGAAGACCCGGTCGAGTTTCAGTTGCCGGGAATCAACCAGGTGCAGATGAAAGAGCAGATTGGATTGAACTTCGCGTCCGCGTTGCGCGCGTTTTTGCGGCAAGACCCGAACATTATTCTGGTCGGCGAAATTCGAGACTTCGAGACCGCGGAAATTGCCGTAAAGGCGGCATTGACGGGCCATTTGGTGCTGTCCACGCTGCACACCAACGACGCTCCGTCGACGATCAGTCGGTTGATGAACATGGGAATTGAGCCGTTCCTGGTGGCGACTTCGGTGAATTTGATCGCGGCGCAGCGGCTGGTGCGGCGCGTTTGCGGAGGATGCAAGGAACCCATGCAGATTACGCCGCAGGCGCTGGTGGACGCGGGATACTCGCAGGAAGAATCAAAGAGCACGACGATTTACCACGGGCGGGGCTGCGGAACCTGCAACAACACGGGCTACAAAGGGCGCGTGGCGCTCTACGAAGTGATGGAAGTGACCGACGACCTGAAGGAACTGATTCTGGTGGGTGCTTCCGCGCTGGAGTTGAAGAAGAAGGCTCTGGAAAGCGGAATGATTACGCTGCGGAAAAGCGGACTCATTAAAGTCGCGGCGGGAATGACGACACTGGAAGAAGTGGTACGCGAGACGGTGCTGTAAACGAAGGAGCAGAGGATGGCGACGATTCCGCTGAGCGAGTTGCTGAAAAAAATGATTGAAATGGGCGGGAGCGACTTGCACCTGTCGACGAACAGCGCGCCCCGCGTGCGTGTGCACGGACATTTGCGGCCGCTGGACATGCCGCCGCTGACGGCAGCAGACACCAAGGCGCTGGCCTATAGCGTTCTGACCGACGCGCAGAAGCACCGGCTGGAAGAAAATCTGGAACTGGACTTTTCGTTCGGATTGAAGAGCCTGGCACGGTTCCGCGGAAACATTTTCCATCAGCGCGGCGCAGTGGCGGCGGTCTTCCGAACGATTCCCTGGGAAATCAAGAGCTTCGACGCGCTGGCGCTGCCTGCGGTGGTGAAGACACTGTGCGACAAGCCGCGCGGCTTGGTGCTGGTGACGGGGCCGACGGGTTCGGGGAAGTCGACGACTCTGGCGGCGATGCTGGACAAGATCAACAACGAACGCGAAGAACACATGATTACGATCGAGGACCCGATCGAGTTCCTGCACAATCACAAGAAGTGCCTGGTGAACCAGCGGGAAGTGCATTCCGATACGCATTCGTTTTCGAATTCGCTGCGCGCGGCGTTGCGCGAAGACCCGGACGTGGTGCTGATCGGCGAAATGCGCGACCTGGAGACAATCGAGTCGGCGTTGCGAATCGCGGAGACGGGCCACTTGACGTTCGCGACGCTGCACACGAATTCGGCGTCGAGCACGATCAACCGCATCGTCGACGTTTTTCCGGCGCACCAGCAGCCGCAAGTGCGCGCGCAACTTTCCATGGTGCTGGAGGGAATTCTTTGCCAGTCGCTGCTGCCGCGCTCGGACGGAAGAGGCCGTGCGATGGTGATGGAAATCCTGATTCCGAACGCGGCCATCCGCAACCTGATTCGCGAGGACAAAATTCACCAGATTTATTCGGCCATGCAAACAGGCACCGGTGTAACGGGAATGCAGACCTTCAATCAGTCTCTGGCGAACGCGTATTTCCAGAAAACGATCAGCATGGAAACCGCGCTTTTGCGGTCGTCGAATCCCGATGAGCTGCAGGATTTGATCAATCGCGGAGTGACTTCGCCCGCGATGGTCGGAAAAACGCCGGGCAAGCGGTAAACGGATCCGAGGAAGAAGAAACAGGAGGCAATTCAAATGCCGGTCTACACATATACCGGAGTTAACCGAGCAGGAACGAAAGTAACCGGGGAGCGCGCCGCGAACACGAAGGCCGAGTTGCAGAACGTGTTGCGACGCGAGCAGATCAACGTCAGCAAAGTGTCGGAGAAGGGGAAGGAATTCTCGATCCCTTCGTTCGGCGGCGACAAGGTCAAAAACAAAGAACTGGCGGTGTTCACGCGACAGTTCTCGGTGATGATCGACGCCGGATTGCCGCTGGTGCAGTGTCTGGAAATCCTCGCGCAGCAGCAGGAGAACAAGAGCTTCCAGAAGATTCTGACCGGCGTGCGTTCCTCGGTGGAGGGCGGCGCGACACTGTCGTCTTCGATGAAGCAGTACGAGAAGGTGTTCGACCCGCTGTATTACAACA
The DNA here is from genome assembly GCA_035945715.1 of Candidatus Acidiferrales bacterium. Lineage (GTDB taxonomy): Bacteria > Acidobacteriota > Terriglobia > Acidiferrales > UBA7541 > DAHUXN01. Next base: position 4,680 of record DASYZX010000037.1, on the reverse strand, counting down.
TGGTGGAGGCCGGCGAGACGGGCGGTATTCTCGACACGATTCTCCAGCGCCTTGCGACCTACATCGAAAAGAACGTGAAGCTGAAGCGCGCGGTGAAGTCGGCGATGATTTACCCGGCAGCGGTAATGAGCATCGCGGCGGGCGTGATCGCGCTGCTGCTGTGGAAAGTGGTGCCGATCTTCATAACCCTGTTCGCGGGTTTGGGGGCGGACTTGCCGTTGCCAACGCGCATTGTCATCGGGCTAAGCAATTTCGTGGGCAGCATCTGGGGCTTGCTGATTGTGGTGTTCGTCGTGGGCGGCGGCTTCGCGATGAAGGTGTGGTACGGGACGCCGCAGGGAAGGCTCGCGATTGATACCGGTTTGCTGAGGCTGCCGGTGATCGGGATGCTGTTGAGGAAGATCGCGGTGGCGCGGTTCACGCGGACGCTGGGAACGCTGATTTCGAGCGGCGTGCCCATTCTCGAAGGGCTGGACATCACGGCGAAGACCTCCGGCAATGCGGTGGTTGAGCGCGCCATCCAAAAAACGCGGAAAGCGGTCGAAGCGGGACGTTCGCTGGTGGACCCGTTGAAGGAAACGGAAGTGTTTCCCGGCATGGTGACGCAGATGATCGCCGTCGGCGAACAGACCGGCGCGATGGATGCGATGCTGCAGAAGATCGCGGACTTCTACGAAGACGAAGTGGATGCGGCGGTGAAGGACCTGCTGACGTTGATGGAGCCGGTCATGATTATGTTCTTGGGAATCGTGGTTGGCGGCATTGTGATATCGATGTATCTGCCGCTGTTCTCGCTGATCGGAAAACTGGCGACGGGCGGCGGCTAGGCCGATTGTCGGGGGGGGCGGGCGATTGCGGGCCTTCGGGATGGGACGGCTTTCGATTCGCAATTGAATCGAAGGCCGTTCCGGCTTCCGATTCAGAGCGCGACTTGTCCCGAGTCCTGCGGCGGCGGACTTCACGGATAACCGGAATGGAGCTCACTCAAAATACGACGCAGTGGCTGGGGTGGCTGGGACGAGTGCGGTTTCTGGTGATCTCCTTCCTGCTGGCAGTGGTGCTGGCCGTGCACCAGCTCACGCCGCTTCCGCTGGTGGCGAAGTATTTTGTCTCCGTGATCCTGCTCTGGTACTTGCTGGCGGTCTGCTTTGTGATCCTGTTGCGGTGGATTCCGCAAGCGCGGTGGCACGCGCCGCTGCAGTTTACCAGCGACATCATTCTGATTACCGGGCTGGTGTACTCGACGGGAGGACACGAGAGCTATTTCATCTCCTTGTACCTGCTCGCGATCCTGATGGCCAGCGTGTTGTTTGAGCGGCGCGGAGTTTTTCTGGCGGCGGGCGGAGCGTTCGCGCTGCTGGGAACGTTGGTGGAGCTTGCCGAATACGGTGTGGTCCCGCGGACGTCGCTGACGACGCCAACGGCGCGAGCGCTGGAGTTTTGGGTATTGAGCAACTTGCTCGGATTTCTGGCGGTCGCCTATCTGGGAAGCTTGCTGGCGCACATGTTGCGGAGCAAGGGCGTGGAGTTGGAGGAAAAACGAGAGGAACTGCGCGACCTGCAGGCATTTAACGAAAACATTATTGAGTCGATGCGCGGGGGACTGATCACGACGGATCTGGAGGGGAAGATTCTGCTGGTGAATCACGCCGGCGGCGAGATTGCGGGGATTTCGCCGTCGGCGTTTGTTGGCAAGCAGATTCGCGAAGTGCTGCCGGGCTTCTGGCTGACGGATGCGGACACGGAATCTGGATTCCTCGCTTCGCGGAAGGAGACGGAGTTTCATACTCCGACGGGAGAGAAGCGTTTTCTGGGGGTGTCGGTGTCACCGCTGCAAACGGGGCAGCACGAAGTGAGCGGATACGTTTTCAGTTTTCAGGACTTGACGGAATTGAAGCGGCTCGAACATGAGGTAGAGACGAAAAACAGGATGGCCGCGGTGGGGCGGTTTTCCGCGGCGATTGCTCATGAAATCCGGCAGCCGCTGACGGCGATGACCGGCGCGCTGAAGGAGTTGGCGCGACTGGCCCCGCTCGACGAGGACGACAAAAAACTGGTGCAGATTGTCGGACGGGAATCGGAGCGGCTGAATCAGATCATTACGGACTTCTTGGACTACTCGCGCGACAAGACGTATTCGTTTCTGGGAAGCGACATCCACGTCCTGATTGACGAGGCTTTGACATTGATCGAACAGGGGCAGGGCGCGGAAGGCAAATACCGGATCGAGCGGAAGTTCGCGGTAGAGCGCGCCATGGCGCGAGTGGATCGCGACCGCATCAAGCAGGTGATCTGGAACCTTTGCAATAACGCGCTGCGGGCGATGCCCAACGGCGGGACGCTGACGGTGAAGCTGAATGCCGACGAGGAATGGGTGCGGGTCGCTATCCGCGACACGGGCGTTGGTTTGGACGCGAGGCAGGCGGCGAAACTGTTTGAGCCGTTCCAGTCAGGGTTTCCAAAAGGGACGGGGCTCGGGTTGGCGATTGTTTACCAGGTGGTGCAAGCGCACGAGGGGCGGATCCGCGTGGAGTCCGAACCGGGGCACGGTTCGGAATTTGTAGTGGAGCTGCCGCGTCTCGGGGCCCTGGAGCTGCCGACCGTACGCCCCCAGGCGAGCCGCGCTGCGGCATCAGAACCAGCTGCGATGGGATGGAAGTGAGGACAAATGGCACACATGCTCGTCGTGGATGACGAAAAGTCAATCTGCGAACTGCTGGAAATCACGTTCAGAAAAGAAGGGCATCGCGTCGAAGTGGCGAGCAATGGCGACGCGGCGAAGCGTCGGCTGGAATCGCAGATTTACGACATCGTGATTTCGGATATCCGCATGCCGGATATGACCGGAGTGGATTTGCTGAGGTATTCGAAGGAGATGTCCGCGGCGACCGTTTTTATCCTGATCACGGGAGTGCCCACGATTGGAACGGCGATCGAAGCGGTGAATTTCGGGGCGGATCGGTATGTGATTAAAGGGGACAAACTGCTCGACGAATTGAAGCCGGCAGTGCAGCAGGTGGCGGAGAGCCTGAAACTGAAAAAAGAGGCGGGGATTTTGCGGCGCGAGCTGCGGCGTCTGACGGGCCTGGACAATATTGTGGGGGCGAGTGCGAAGATGCGGACGATCTTCGACCTGATTCACACGATTGCTCCGCAGTCGAGCCGGGTTCTGATCACGGGTGAGAGCGGTACGGGAAAGGAACTTGTGGCCCGCGCGATTCACGAGAACAGCGTGCGCGCAAAGGCTCCATTCATCACGATCAATTGCGGCGCGTTCCCGGAGACGCTGCTGGAGTCGGAGCTGTTCGGATACGTGAAGGGGGCGTTCACAGGAGCGAACGAGAATCGCTCCGGACTGTTCCAGGCTGCCGACGGCGGGACGCTGTTCATGGACGAAATCGGGAACATGAGTGCGACGATGCAGGTGAGGCTGTATCGAGTACTGCAGGAAGGGAAGGTGCGTCCGGTCGGAAGCACGGAAGAAATGGACGTGGACGTCCGGGTGATCGCCGCGACGAACAAAGACTTAGAGAAAGAGATTGCCGAAGGGCGATTCCGCGAGGATTTGTATTACCGGTTGAGCGTGATTCCAGTGCACCTGCCGGCGCTGCGGGAGCGGCGCGAAGACATTCCGCTGTTGGCGCGGCACTTTCTGGAACGTTTCCGCAATACGACCGGAAAGAAGATTGAAGGCATCGAACCAAAAGCGATGGAGCGCCTGGAAGCCTATGATTGGCCGGGCAACGTTCGCGAACTGGAAAATACGATTGAACGGGCTGTGGCGCTGGAAACAGAGAAAAGGATCTCCTTGGAGGGCTTGCCGGAGCGAATCATTATGTATTACCAGAACCATTTCGCCGAGAGGCAGATTCTCGAGGAATCGACGCGATTAATCCCGGAAGGCGGGCTCGATTTGGAAAAGCATATTGCCGAAATGGAACGGGCATATCTGCTGGGAGCGCTGGAGTGCTCTGGAGGCGTCCGCGTAAGGGCTGCGGAGCTGCTGCACATGACCTATCGGTCGTTCCGCCACTACGCCAAGAAGTACGAGATTTAACCCCGTGTTGCCTTTCCGTGCTCTGAATGCGCCTTGCTTGGGGACGAAGGAAGCGGTGGCCATTGGGCGCGTGGTGGGCCGAGGCGGGAAAGGGCAAGGCGACGTGACGGATTCTGTCAGTTTTGAGCCAGGGCTGGGCGGAGAGTCTGCGACCGGGCCAACGGAGAGAGGCAATAGCGGGCATAACTCTCACAAAATGGGGCTCTTGTACCCATGGAACGACTGCTCGACCGAATGGCATGCAATGGCTGGCGACGTGCAGTACTAGACTGCGGCACGCTACGGAGTCTAGCGAGATTCTGTTAAGGCTTTAGGACACATTCAAGGAGAGGACATGAGAAAGAACCAGAAGGGTTTTTCGTTGATTGAGTTGCTGATCGTGGTGGCAATCATCCTGATTATCGCTGCGATTGCAATTCCGAACTTGCTCCGTTCGAAGATGGCTGCGAACGAAGCGTCAGCCGTAGGCTCGGTTCGTACCATCGTTACGGCTGCGATTACGTTTAACTCGACGTATTCGGACGGTTTTCCTCCGACGCTGACGGTGATGGGTCCGGCACCGGCTGCCGGCGCGACTTGCAACGCAGCAGGGTTGCTCGACCCCGTGCTGGGCGTCGCGGCTC
>DASYZX010000036.1:0-38979 GCA_035945715.1 Candidatus Acidiferrales bacterium | reverse complement strand
CGCCCCCACCGGGAGCGGCCGCTGGTACGGACTTCGCGGCGTGCTGGTCATGATTCAAGTCGCCCTTTCCCTCATCGCTCTTGTCGGCGCCGGGCTTTTCATTCACAGCCTGCGAAACGCGCAATCCATCGATCCCGGTTTTGAGGTCCAGCATGAGCTGGTCGTGGCCCTGAACATGGGCGCCCAGCACTACGCCCAGCCAGAAGCTGAAGCCTTCTATCGCGACGTTGTTCAGCGCCTCAATGCGCTTCCCATGATCGCCGGCGCAAGCATTGCTGACTCGGGACCCTTCAGCGGCGGCAACATCTCGCGCACCACATTCACCGACGGCGTCGATTTCACCGACCCTCGTAACGGCAAACTCACGCCTGTTGTTAACACGGCGCCGGGATACTTCTCCGCCGCGGTCATTCCCATGCGCGAAGGCCGCGATTTCACCGAAAGCGATGACGCCAGCAGCGCCATGGTCGCCATCGTCAACCGCGCCGCCGCCGACACGTTCTGGCCTGGGAAGGATCCCATCGGCCAGCATCTGCATTTTCTCGGCGAGACCTGGGTCGTTACCGTCGTCGGCGAAGTGAATACCGTGAAATTCGCAACGCTCGGCGAACCGCCACAGCCGCTCGTGTACATGCCGCTCAAGCAGCACTATTCCCCGGGTGTGACGCTTTGGGTTCACGCGAAGGGCGATCCTGCGACGGTAATTCCCACGGTTCGCTCCCTGATTCATTCCATGGCCCCGTCGCTTGATTTGGGTTTTGTCCGAACGGTCCCGCAGGTGCTCGCGCTGTCTCTCACGGCGCCGCTGATGGGCGCTGAACTGCTCGGCACCTTTGGCTTGCTCGCGCTCATTCTCGCGGCCATCGGCACTTACGGCGTAATGTCCTATTCCGTCAACCAGCGGCGCAATGAAATCGGCATCCGTATGGCTCTTGGCGCGCAGCCTGCCAACGTCCTCCGTCTGATTCTGGGCGACGGCATGGCCATGGTTCTCGGCGGCATCGGCGTGGGCCTCGGCCTTTCCATCCTGCTCTCAAAGAGCATGGCCTCGCTGCTCTATGGCATCGGCATCTTCGATCCGGCGAGCTTCCTCACGACTGCCGCGCTGCTTATTCTCGTGGCGCTCGGCGCATGTTTCATTCCGGCGCGTCGCGCCATGCGCGTTGACCCAATTGTGGCGCTGCGTTATGAGTGAATGTTAGACGGTCTTGCTGATCCCTGTGGCCATGAGCACACTAATTCAGGACATCCGATTCGCTCTCCGAATGCTTGCCAGGTCTCCGGGTTTCGCCGCCGTCGCCATTCTTACTCTTGCCGTCGGCATTGGCGCCAACACTGCGATTTTCAGTTTGCTCAACGCCGTCCTGATTCGCTCCTTTCCATACGCCAATCCAGGCCGGCTCGTTAACGTCTACATCCCTACCCATGCCTTTTCTGGCGTTCCCATCGAAGCATTCGGCCCAAGCAACGGAGACTTCTTCGACATAGAGCGGCAAGCTCATTCTTTCTCCGCAATCACTCTGTTCGATCAACACTGGTTCAATCTCTCTGCCGAAGGGTCAGCCGAGCGCGTCAGCGGCGTCTTCGTTGTGCCAAACTTCTTCTCGACGTTCGGAGTCAGCCCCGTCTTTGGCCGGGCCTTCGAGTCCGCCGACACCGAACTTGGCCGCCAGCACGTGGCCCTCATCAGCCATTCTCTCTGGCAATCCGCTTTCGGCGGCAGCCCGCAGGTTCTGGACAAGAGCATCACGCTCGACGGTCAGATCTATCACGTCATTGGCGTGATGCCCGCTTCTTTCGGTTATCCGAGCGGCAACGAAATGCCTTACTCCAATGCGGGCAAAACGCAGGTCTGGCTGCCATGGGCGATGACGCCGGCAGAGAAAACCGAACGCGACAATTCCACCGGCGACTCGATCGCCTGCCTCGGTCCCGGAGTCACACTCGCCGAGGCGCAAGCGGAAATGAACTCGATTATGCCCCGCCTCGACGCTCTTCACGCCGGAAATAGTCCGTTCAAAGGCGTTTATTGCGTGTTGAAGCCCTTTACCGAGACGGTCCTCGGCGGGGTACGTCTCTTCGTTTGGCTTCTGTTCGGCGCCGTGTCTCTCGTTTTGCTCATCGCTTGCGCCAACGCGGCGAATCTGCTTCTTGCGCGCGCAGCCAGCCGTACTCACGAAATGGGCATCCGTTCTGCACTCGGCGCCCGCCGCGGGCGCCTCATTCGCCAAGTCCTCACCGAGGCCCTGCTGCTCGCATGCGCTGGCGGCGTTCTGGGAGTCCTGATCGCCAGCTACGCAATTGGCCTTCTCCTGCACTTGAATCCCGGCAACATCCCGCGCCTGAACGAAACTTCTCTCGACCTGCGTGTTCTCGTTTTCGCGCTGGCCATCTCGCTGCTTACCGGCGTCATCTTCGGCATCCTTCCTGCTCTCGGCGTCTCGCGTACCAACTTGTCGGAGCTTCTTAAGCAGGGCGGCAACAAAGGCATCGTCGGCCCGTCAAAGCGCTGGCGTCAGGTCCTGATCGTTGCGGAAGTCACGCTCGCCATGGTGTTGCTCAGCGGTTCCGGCCTTCTCGTGCGCAGCTACGTCAATCTGCAAAACGTCTCCACGGGTTTCTCGGATTCCGCGCTCACGATGCACATCGCTCTCGACGCGCGCTACGGCAAACCTGCACAGCGCCAGGCTTTCTTTCGTTCCGTTCTCGACAAGCTCGGTGGGCTTCCTGGCGTCAACGCGATTGGCGCAACCGACGCCCTTCCGCTGAGTGGCACCGAAGAAATGGCCATGTTCTCGGTTGAGGGGTATCCCAACAAAAAGGACCAAATTGTCGATTCCCGCTATGCCACGGACGATTATTTTGAAACCATTGGCACGCCGCTTCTCGCCGGCAGAACTTTCACGGCGGCGGACGATGGGCCCAAGGCCCCGGGTGTCGTCGTCGTCAACGAGGCCTTTGCGAAGGCTTATTTTTCCGGGCGCTCGGCGATCGGTGGACACATGTGCATGTGCTACTTCACAAGCGGCGCCCCGGAGTGGTCGACGGTGGTCGGGGTTGTCGCAAACACGCGCTTCTCCAACCTCGAAAACACTCCGCCTCCTCAGGTTTATCAGCCCTTCTGGCGACAGGACGCAGATCAGGCGTACATCGCCCTTCGCTCTTCCTTGCCGCCAACGAAAATCGTGCCTGCAATTCGCAGCGCGGTGGCATCGATAGATCCAGCTCTCGCCGTCGCCGACCTCCAAACAATGGATCAGCGCGTCTACGAAGCCAGCGCCCTTCGCCGCTTCCAGACCTCTCTTTTTGGAGTTTTCGCCGCCGTCGCCCTCTTCCTTGCCGCAATCGGCCTTTACGGCGTAATGGCCTATTCCGTCAAGCAGCGCACACCGGAAATCGGCATCCGCCTCGCTCTCGGCGCGCAGCCCTCGAGCGTCCTGAAACTCATCATCCGTCAGGGAATGACTCTCACCGCTCTCGGAATCCTGATTGGCGTTGGGGTTGCCTTGGCTCTTACCCGGTTGCTTTCTTCGCTTCTCTACGGCATTGCGCCCACCGATCCCGCAACTTTCGTCATCGTAAGCGCAGTCCTTCTGGGCATATCGCTTCTCGCATGCTACATTCCCGCGCGCCGCGCCATGCGGGTTGCGCCCATCGAGGCCCTCCGGTACGAATGATCCATTTGCGTCGTTAACCTCGACTTTGTCTCGCCGTTCGCCCGCTTCGTGATAGCATCGCCCCTGCGTGGTTGAATCTACTTTTAACTCTTAGCCGTCAACGATCGGCTGTTTCCCATGTCCATCGAAAAGCTCGAACCCAGGCCCGGGAATCCCTGCTTCGGATGCGGCGCCGACAATCCTCGCGGCATGAGGCTCACCTTCGAACAGGATCACGACGCGCGCAAAATCATCGGCCGCTTTCGCTTCGGTCCTGAATATCAAGGCGGCAATTGCGTCCTCCACGGCGGCATCATCGCCGTTCTCCTTGATGAAGCTATGGGCAAGCTCAACCGCTTCTGTGACGTGCGCGCCGTTACCGCCGAACTTTCTGTAGAATATCTGCGCCCGGTGCCTGTCGGTGAAGACATTGTCGTCGAAGCCGAGGAGGTTTCACGCGAAGGCCGCAATCTGATGCATCGCGGCGAAATTCGCAACGCCGCCGGAAAAATCCTGGCGCGAGGGAAGGGAAGATTCGTCGCCGTCGGCGATCGTCCAAAATAGTCGTCCGCACAGCTCAGGGTCGCTGCGGTTTTGCTGAGTTTCGTTTTCGATGTCCAGCCTAGGCCGGTTTACGTGGGAGACTTACTGGGGGGAGTCCAAATGAGTCCAGCGAACTACGATGCCCGAGTGCTCAATGATATCGCCGCCGCCGCATCCGCGACCGGAGACGCCGCAACCCGCGGCAAGCGCGTCGCCGAGATGATTCGGCAGGCCTGCGACTGCTTCTGGGTCGGCATTTTCGAGATCGCGAGTGACGAAGCTCACGCCGTCGCCTGGACCGGCGCCGAAGCTCCCGCATTTCTGCATTTTCCGCTGACCCGCGGCATTACCCGCGACGTCGTACGCACACGCAAATCCGCGCTCGTCAACGACGTTCTGAAAGACTCGCGCTATCTCGTCGCGTACTCAGCCACGCGCGCCGAAATCGTAACTCCTATCATCGACGCCATGGGCAGCGTCGTCGGCACGATCGAAACCGACGCCGACAAAGTCAACGCTTTCTCGAACGCGGACGTCCAGTTTCTCGATCAGTGCGCCTCCCGCCTTACCGCTCTCGTCACCAAACGAGGCTAGACGGCCCGTTCGGTTGGAGGGCTTTCGACTTTCCACTCTTAACTCTCGACTGCCAACGATCATCTTTCCTCCCGCCGTCCAATTTGGCCTGCTGCCGTGCCAGGCACCCCATTCGCATTTCCTGTCATTTTTACTAAAATAGGCTTACGAGGAAAACGCAAATGGACAACGGTGCAAAGAACAACGGGACGAATAATGCCCACGAAAACCTCTGGCGCGTCAAAGTCGGCCTCGCCGAAATGCTCAAGGGCGGCGTCATCATGGACGTCACCACCGCCGAACAGGCCAAAATCGCCGAAGACGCCGGCGCCTGCGCAGTCATGGCGCTCGAGCGCGTCCCTGCCGACATCCGCAAGGAAGGCGGCGTCGCCCGCATGGCCGCTCCGCGCATCATTCGCGAAATCATGGACACGGTAACCATTCCCGTCATGGCCAAAGTCCGCATCGGCCATTTTGCCGAAGCGCAAGTCCTCGAAGCCCTCGAAGTCGACTACATTGACGAAAGCGAAGTCCTCACCCCTGCTGACGAAGAAAACCACGTCTGGAAGCATTCCTTCAAAGTCCCCTTCGTTTGCGGCGCGCGTAATCTCGGCGAAGCCCTCCGCCGCATCGGCGAAGGCGCGGCCATGATTCGCACCAAAGGCGAAGCCGGCTCGGGAAACATCGTCGAAGCCGTCCGCCACATGCGCACCATCGTCAATCAGATGAAGCGCCTCACCACGCTCGGCGAAGAGCAGCTCATGCACGAAGCCAAAGAACTCGGCGCTCCTCTTGATCTCGTTCAGCACGTCGCCAAGACCGGCAAACTCCCCGTGCCTAACTTCTCCGCCGGTGGCATCGCCACTCCCGCCGACGCGGCGCTCATGATGCAGCTCGGCGCCGAAGCCGTCTTCGTCGGCTCCGGAATCTTCAAGTCCAGCGACCCGGCCAAGCGCGCCAAGGCCATCGTCTATGCCACCACGAATTATCAGGACGCGAAAAAAGTCCTCGCCGCCTCCGACGACCTCGGCGAAGCCATGAAGGGCCTCGACGTCCGCCAAATGGACGAAAAGGACCTCCTCCAAACCCGCGGCTGGTGATTCTGTTTTCATCGGGCCGGAAGCGAGGCATCTTGCTGGCGTCTTCTTGAGCGTGTCTTACAAGGCTGCCGTGTTTCCATCTGATCTAGAACGAGATGCCTTCCGCAGCAACAACGGCGAATTCGGGTGGACTCGCGCACAGGTCCCTTCGGTCATCAGGGCTCTGCGCGATCAAAGTCTGGGAATCCTGGGCGGAGAGCTGTGGTGGGTTCCGGATGGGTCCACATCCTGGGAACTTCCGCCCCCAGGCGTGTATGTCTGGGAGTCGGACCGCCGGTGTCGAGAATCATGGCAGCATTTCGTCGAACGGAGTGCTGCCGAAGCGATTACTGCCGTCGAACGCTGCCCGGTCGAGTGGGATATTCCAGAAAATCTGCTGGGTCGGCTTCTCTTCAATTTCACATGGACTTCGGAGATCGCCTATCCGCGGTAGGTCCTGCTCCCAGCAAGAAAACTATTTTCGTTCTGCGGCGGCCTTAGTACGATTCTCGTCCCGTGGCACATTTATTTGAGCCTTTGAAGCTTCGCGCCGTCACGCTTCGCAACCGCATCGCCCTGTCGCCCATGTGCCAATACTCCTGCGACGACGGCCTCGCCAACGACTGGCACTTCGTCCATCTCGGCAGCCGCGCTGTCGGAGGCGCCGCCATCGTCTTCTGCGAAGCCACGGCCATCTTGCCCGAAGGCCGCATCAGTCCCGAAGACCTCGGCATTTGGAGCGACCGTCACGCCCAGGCGCTTGCCCGTATCGTCCATTTCATTCACCAGCAGGGAAGTCTCGCCGGCATTCAACTCGCCCACGCCGGACGCAAAGCCAGCACCTATCGCACGTGGTCTCCCAAGCAGGGCGCGATTCTGCCCAGCGAAGGCGGCTGGACGAACGTCCTCGCTCCCAGCGCCATTAAGTTTCAGGAGAACTATCCGCAGCCGCGCGAGATCTCTCACCATGAAATTCGCGCCGTCACCCAAGCATTTGGCGCAGCCGCGCGCCGCGCCCGCGAAGCTGCGTTCGACATCGTCGAAATCCACGCCGCCCACGGCTATCTAATTCACGAATTCCTCTCGCCCTTCAGCAATCGTCGCACCGACGAATACGGTGGTTCATTTGAAAACCGCACCCGCCTCGCGCGCGAAGTCGCTTCTGCCGTCCGCGCTTCCTGGCCTGAAACTCAGCCGCTCTCGATGCGCATCTCTGCCACCGATTGGAAAGACGGCGGCTGGGACGCGGATCAATCCGTGGCGCTCGCGCGCGAAGTCAAAACACTCGGTGTCGATTTGATCGATTGTTCTTCCGGAGGCGTGGTTCCCGGCGTCTCGATTCCCATAGGTCCGGGCTTCCAGACGAAATTCGCAGAAAAAATTCGCCGTGAAGCCGAAATTCTCACCGCTTCCGTCGGTATGATCACCGATCCCGCCCAGGCCGATCACATCCTTCGCACCGGACAGGCCGACATCGTTCTTCTCGCTCGCGAAATGCTCCGCGATCCCTATTGGCCTTTGCGCGCCGCCCGCGAACTCGGGCAGTCAGCCTCTTGGCCTGCGCAGTATCTCCGCGCCGCCCCGGACGACTCCCCCATGCGCCAACCCGCGCCGCAGGCCACAGCGCCAGCAAAATCCTCCACCAAAGCGGGCACATGAGTAGGGCCAGCGAACCCGCCTCGTTTTCGCCCGCCGCGGGTATTGCCGAAGCGCTTGGGCCAGTGCGCTTCTCCTGACTTTCAGCTACCATCCTTCCATCATGCCGCTTCGATTTCGCGTCGCGCTCATTTTCCTGCCCCTGTTTTTCGTCCCGCTCGCCGCGCACGCGCAGCAGCCCGCTTCCGGCATGCCGGCTTGGTGCGGGGAGCACAGCGCCGCCTTCGCCCATCTCGAACGCGTCTCGTCTCCCGACCCGTGGTTTGAAGTCTACAAAGTCCCGCCCGGCGTGTTCGCCATTTACGAGCCGCGCCAGTCCGAAGAAGCGATCTCTTATCTGATTGTTGGCGCGGACCGCGCGGTCCTCTTCGACACGGGCATGGGCATCGGAGACATCCGCAAAGTCGCCGAATCGCTCACGCGTCTGCCGGTCACGGTCATCAACTCGCACACCCACAACGATCACGTCGGCGGCAATTGGCAGTTCGATTCGATCGATGGGATGGATACGGCTTTCACGCGCGCAAATGCAAAGGGCTCAACTGCCGACGCACAGGCCGAACTCGCTCCCGGCAACCTGTGCGGCGCGCTGCCCTCCGGCTTCGATCCAAAAACCTATTCCACGCGCCCGTTTCACATCACGCGCTGGCTTCATGACCGAGACAGAGTCGACCTCGGTAGACGCACTCTGGAGGTCATTGCCGCTCCCGGCCATACGCCCGACGCCATCTGCCTCCTCGATCGCACCAACGGATTACTCTTCACCGGGGACACTTTCTATCCCGGCACGATCTGGCTATATCGCCCCGAAACCGATCTCGACGCCTACTCCCGTTCTGTGCAGCGTCTCGCCGCGCTCGCTCCTCATCTGCGGACGCTTTTCTGCGCTCATAATGAACCCGTCGCAAGTCCTGCGGTTTTGCCGCAACTCGCAGCCGCGTTCACCGAGGTTCGCGCGGGCAAAATTCCATCCAGCCCCGCCGGCCCCGGCAAAGCCATCTACCGCGTCGGCAGCATTTCATTTCTGATGCGGCCCGCTTCCGCGTCTCATTGATTTTCAGGGAAGGGAATTCGTAACCGCTCTCGTTTGGTCTTGAGTCCTCACCGCTGATCATGCGGCGGTGGCGTCGCGCTCTGCGCTCCCGCCGGCCTTCTGGTCGGCGCAATCGCCGGAATCGCCAGAGAACGCGCCCCGTTTTTCCCCACCGCGCGTATCGCAAAGAAATGATTGTCCGGCGACACGCCGTCGAGAGTCGCCTCACTCCCCGACGGCACGAATTCATACACCGACCACTCGGGCTCTGTCGTCTCCCGCCACAAAATCTCAAATCCTGCGCGCTCCGGATCATCCGCCGCCGACCATCTCATCCACGCATATCCCATCGCGGTACGAGGCACGTGCGTGATCGTCGCTTCCGTCGCCGGAGCAGGAGCCAGTGCCAATTCGCGCAGTGCCTCGGCATTGTCCCAAGTCACATTCCCCATGAATTTGTAGTCGAGGTATTTTTCCAAATCGCCGTACTCCACGCCATTTTCCGTTCGCGGAGTCTGATGCTGATGATCGTAATTCTCTTGCGGCTCTGTGAAACGCGTCGCCGGCAATCCCGCCGCGACAAACGGCATGTGATCGCCGCCGCGCCCCAGTCGATCGATTCGGAAAATCAAACGAATGTTGTCGCGCCCGTCAATCTCTTCGGTCGCCCGCGCCAGCTCCCGCGAAGGCGAATCCACTCCATCCGGCCCGCCTCCGGAAAACATTCGCAGCCGATGCGGCCCGCCCGGAGCCGGGTCCGCCCCTACAATGTCATTATCAAAATATCCGCCCACCGTGTAGCCGTGATTCTGCAAGTACTTCAACATTCCCTGCGCGCCCAGCAGCCCTTGCTCTTCACCCGAAAGCGCGGCAAAAATCAGCGTCGCGCGATACGTCCCCTTCGCCAGCAAGTGCGCCGACTCAATCGCCACCGCCACTCCCGACGAATCGTCGTCGGCTCCCGGCGCATCCGCGTTCGGATCGTTCGTCTCGGACGGCCGCGAATCGAAATCTCCGCTCGTAATGAACACCGTTTTTTGCAGCGCCGGGTCGCTCCCGGGCAAAATCGCGTACACATTCTCCAAATGCGCCTTCTCGCCCGTCCGCAGCGTCATGTCAAATTTGTCCACCACCACCTGCATTCTCCCGCCCGACTCCTGCGCGACCGCCTGAAAACGCGCCAGCGCCTTGTCGCGCCCGCACCCGATCCCGCGCTTCGGGTCCGTCCACGACGAAAACGTGTCCCGCGTGCCGCACGCCACCTGCTCCTCGATAATTTCGCGCAGGAAATTCTCGTCAATCGACGCGCGGTCCAGCTTTCCCGCCGGCCGCGGCAACCGGTTCACCGCCGGCAGGCCGTTTGGAGGCTCCGCCGGGTCCTGGGCCATCGCCCGACCCGCACCAAACAACGCCGCCAATACGAGCGCACCCGCGAGCGCGAACCCTCCCCTAACTCCACATCGCCCGAACCATTTCATCTTCATCCTCATCGCCTCCATTCATCTCCCCGCAGCGCCGTCGTCATCGCTCTTGCGTTTTTCGAGTTTCGCTTTTCGGATTTTACCGTACCTCTCTGCGACGCGCTCCGCGCCCTCCCCGTTTCCAGGAATCGCTTCTTCCTCAGCCTCGCTTTCAGAACTGTCTTGGCTCGCGGCGCCGCTCCCGTCCGGATGCTCCTCTTGACATTAGTCGTTATAACGACTATAGATGACACTATGAGCAAGACAGCACATCCCGCCCGGGAAGGGAAGCGTCCGATCAGCTCTCCGGAGGAGGCCGCCCTTCTGGACTTGGTTCGTACCGCCGACATCCTTTCTCGCGGCATCATCCCCGTGCTGAAGCTCGGAGACCTTTCTCCGACTCAGTACAACGTTCTGCGAATCCTCCGGGGCGCACGGGAGGGCCTTCCCTGCGGCGAAATCGCCGGCCGCATGATTACTCGCGATCCGGACATTACCCGTCTGCTCGACCGCCTCGAGAGGCGCCGCCTGATCGCCCGCGCGCGGGACGACAAGGACCGCAGGACCGTACTGACGCACATCACCCCGGCCGGCCTCCGTCTTCTGGCCACGCTCGACGGCCCGGTCCAGCGCGCCCATCGCCGTCAGTTGGCCCATCTCGGGCCGCGCCGTCTGCGGAAGCTTGCCGAGCTGTTGCGCGCGGCCCGCGAGGGGGCCTTAGCCTGAAGGTGGTTCTTTTCAAAAACTTCAATATTCGTTGCAACGAATATCGTTATAACGCATCGAATCCGGGTGAAAGGATGGCTCCCATGAACACAACAACCGTTTTACCGCAAGTGACCACTTGGAATGTCGACCCGGCCCATTCCGTCGCGGAGTTCAGAGTCAAGCACATGATGATCTCCAACGTGAAGGGCCACTTCGCCGTGCGCCAGGGACTGCTCCAGCTGGATGACGCCGACGTCTCCAAATCACACATCGAAGCTTTTCTCGACGCCGCCTCGGTGAATACCCGCGAGCCCCAGCGCGATACGCATCTCCGAAGCGCCGATTTCTTCGATGTCGAGAAGTTTCCCGTTCTCTCGTTCAAGTCGACCGACGTCCGGCGCACCAGCGATCGAGAATTGGACGTCACCGGCGACCTCACCATTCACGGTGTCACTCGCAGCGTGGTCTTTCACGTCGAAGGGCCTTCCGCTCCGGCCAAAGACCCGTGGGGCAACACTCGAGTCGGCCTCGCCGCGAACGCCAGGATTAACCGGAAGGACTTCGGCCTGGCTTGGAACGCCGCGCTCGAGACCGGCGGCATTCTTGTCGGCGACGAAGTGAACATCACGCTCGACGTGCAGTTCGTCAAGGCGTAAGCGTCCTCGCTCCTCGAGAATGATCCGTAAGCCGTGCGCTGCGCTGTGGCGCAGTGCACGCTGGCCGCGTACCGTCAGGAATGATTCAGCCGGGCCCCGGCGGGTTTTGCCCCCCCACTCCCCTTGCTTACCGAGTGGAACAGTGCTAGGCTCCTTCCATCGGTTACCGAGAGAAGCGCATGAGCAAACCTTGCGATCTGGTACAGGGCACTCTCGACATGCTCCTCCTGAAAATCCTCGCCCTCGAGCCGATGAACGGCTTTGCCATCAGCCAGCGCCTCACCGCAGTCTCCGGCGAAATTCTTCAGGTCAGCGACGGCTCGCTTTACCCTGCGCTGCACAAGCTCGAACAGCAAGGCTGGATCTCCGCGTCATGGAAAACAACCGAGAACAATCGTCGCGCACGCTTCTACTCGCTGACCCGCCTCGGCCGCCGCCAGCTCGAAAGAGAAGCGCACGATTGGAGCCGCCTCTGTTCTGCGATTTCTCGCGTGGTAAAGCTTAAGGAGGCTTGAGTGCCCGGCCGGAACGACGCTAAAGAAATGAGGCACTCGCGAATGCGTCTCAAAAACTGGTTCCGCTCCGTGCCCTTCAAGCTCCGTTTCTTATTTCGCCGCCGCCAGGCCGATCTCGACCTCAACGAAGAACTGCTCGATCATCTCGACCGCAAAACCCAGGCCTACATCGCCGCCGGCCTGGGGCCACAACAAGCCCGCCGCCAGGCGCTTATCGACCTCCGCGGTTTCGAGCAAACCAAAGAGAACTGCCGCGACGCCCGCCGCGCTCACTTCGTCGACGCGTCCATCCAGGACATGCGCTTCGCCCTTCGCATGCTCTCGAAATCCCCCGGCTTCACCACCGTCGCCATCCTCACCCTCGCCCTCGGCATCGGCGCCAACACCGCCATCTTCAGCGCCGTCTATGGCCTTCTTCTGAAGCCCCTGCCGTACCCCCACTCATCGCAGCTCCTCGACATAATGACCGAAAAGACCAGCGGTTCGGCTGGTTCACAGCTTGGCCTCATAATGCCTGTTTCGACCGGCACTGCTCACGACATCGAAACAGAGTCTCAGGTCTTTGAAGCCTTCAGCAACTTCGAATCCGGCCAATCGTTCACCCTGACCGGCCAGTCTGTGCCAGAGATTCTCAACGTTGCCAGCGTGGACGGCCGGTTCTTCTCTTTCGCCGGCGTGCCTCCGCTACTGGGGCGCGCGATCGTCCCTGCCGACACAACAGCGGGCAACAGCGATGTTGTCGTCCTCAGCTATCACGTGTGGAAAGCACTGCTCGGCGGCGATCCGCACTGGATCGGACGCAGGATCACTCTCAATAGCAAGCTCTACACCGTAATCGGCGTGATGCCGCCGAAGTTTGATATGGAGGTCAATCCCGACAACGGAATCTGGGTGCCGCGCATACCTGCGCCGGGCGAGGCCACCAAGCGCGACTCGAGTTTTGTGGGCCTCTTGGCGCGCCTCAGGCCCGGAGTATCGCAGGCCGCCGTACAAGCAGAACTCAAGACCTTGAGCAATCGCCTGGCTGCGGCCTATCCGAAAACTGACGCGGGCTGGACTTTGCAAGCGCGCGGTCTCGAAGATCTAATGCACTCGCAAATCGATGAAGGCCTGTTTCTTCTCCTCGGCGCCTCCGGACTTGTCCTGCTGATTGCCTGCGTCAACGTCAGCGGCCTCCTTCTCGCTCGCGGTTGGGATCGCCACAAGGAAGTCGCCATTCGCACCGCCCTCGGTGCCGCTCGTTTTCGAATCGTGTGTCAGTTCCTGTCTGAAAGCCTTTTGCTCTCCCTCGCTGGCGGCGCGTTCGGACTTTTGCTTGCCCCATGGGTCACCGCCGGACTCCGTGTCTTCGCACAACCCTACACTTCCTCTTCCCGCCTGGATGATATGACCTTGAATCTCCCGGTCCTCGGCTTCGCTCTCGGCGTGACATTGCTGGCCGGAATTTTCCTGGGCCTCGTCCCCGCCCTGCAGGTCTCCGCCCGCCACATTGGCGCCGCTTTGAAGGAGAGTCTCAGCGGTTCGGTTGGCGGATTCTCCGCTCGCCGCCCGCGCAAATTGCGCGGCACGCTCGTCGTCGTCGAGGTCGCCCTGGCGGTGATTCTCGTGATCGGCGCGACTCTCTTTGCGCGCAGTTTTGCAAAAATCACTAGCGTAAAACTCGGCTTTCGCACCGATCACATCCTCACTCTCGCCGTGAATTTCAGCAAAGCCGTCTGCGACCCCGACAATCAGAAGTCCACAACGCAGTGCGCCCTGGCGGTTACCGACCTCCTGGCTCGCGTGAAGTCGCTGCCAGGTGTGCAGAACGCCGCCGTAACATCGGGCCTTCCCGGCCGGGGAGCCAGAGTCGGCATGGACCTGCGGATCGAAGGCCATAAGGAAAAAATCGGATTCGGCGCCGGCTCCGCTGTCTTCCAGCGCATCATCTCGGCAGGTTTTTTCGAGGCCACCGGAATGCGCATCCTCGAGGGTCGCAGCTTTACCCCGAATGACGTCAGTGGTTCCCAGCTTGTCGCCATCGTCAACGAGTCCTTTGCGAAAACGTTTCTGTCCGGTCAGCCCTTAGGGAAACGCATCAGCGAGGAAGACGACAAGAGCGGCCAGCCTCAATGGATGGTCATTGTCGGCGAAGTGAACGACAGCCATGACTGGGATGTCACAGGTAAGTCGTTTCCGGAGTTTTACACTTCGTTTCTGCAGGACGTGGAAGACTCCCCTCTGCCTGACCTCATTGTGCGCACCGCCGCCGATCCCATGTCCATGGCCGCCGCCGTGAAGCAGCAAGTCTGGGCCGTGGACCGGGACGCACCCGTCACCGCCATCGCCACCCTCGACCAAGTCATTTCCGACGAGGTCGCTCAGCCGCGCTTTCAGGCGCTCTTGCTCGGTTCCTTCGGCGCCCTCGGCCTCATTCTCGCCCTTGTCGGAATTTACGGAGTCATTTCATACAACGTCACCCAGCGGACTCGCGAAATTGGTCTGCGTCTCGCCCTCGGAGCCCAACCCGAGACAGTTCTCCGAATGGTCATTCGCGAAGGCATGTTCATCGCCGTCATGGGGATCATTCTGGGCATCGGCGGCACGTTAGCCTTCAGTCGCGTGCTCAATAGCTTGCTTTTTGAAATCAAGCCTTACGACCCTGCGACCTTCGTCGCCGTCTCCATCGCAATTGCCGCCGTTGCCCTGGCCGCCTGCTACATCCCCGCCCGCCGCGTCATGAAAGTTGATCCCATGGTAGCCCTGAGGTACGAATGAGGGAGGGGGCATGCGTGCTGAAAATTGGCTCTGCATGACTTCGTCGCGGTTGCGCTCGCTCTTTCGCCGCCACGCCGACCTCGATCTCAATGAAGAGCGGCTCGATCATGATTCGCCCCCTTCTGCCAGTAAAATGCCGATGGGTTTGCACTGGGACGAAGGTTCCCACGGTGGCCGTGAAAACCTGCGCCAGCCAAATTGGCATTGCAACTCCTCCCTTGCAGCGTAAGAAACAATCGCGCAACCAGTTACAATATTCATTACATGGAATGTAGCCCGGAAAAATAAACGGCGGGAGAAAAGGCGCAGCGGCGAAATGCGCAACGCAAAGGTATTTTGGACGATCGAGAAATGATCATCGGAATCTTGGCGATACAAGGAGATTTTGAAGCGCATGCGCGCGCGCTCGAAAAATTGGGAACGGAATATATTTTCGTGCGCACGCCGGAAGACCTGAAGAATGTCGACGCGCTGATTTTGCCCGGCGGCGAAAGTACAACGCACATGAAATTGCTTGCCGAAACGGGACTCGAAGAAGCGATTCAAAAAATGGCCGCAGATGGCGGCGCGTTTTTCGGAACGTGCGCCGGCGCGATTTTGCTGGCGCGGGAAGTGAAATCGCCGGAGCAGAAATCGCTGGGGCTTCTTGACATGACCGTAGTGCGAAATGCGTATGGACGCCAACTCTCGAGCGACGTGCTCACATTGCCGACGAAATTGCGCGAAGCTCCGCTGGAAATGGTTTTCATTCGGGCGCCCCTGATTGACAAAACCGGGGCAAACGTCGAAGTGCTCGCCGAGCGCGAAGGGAAACCCGTGCTGGTGCGCCAGGGAAAAGTGATGGCGTCGACTTTCCATCCCGAATTGACGAACGACACGATCATCCACGAACAATTTGTGAAGCTGGCAAACGCCGGCAGCCGCACCGCAAAGAAATAGCGCTCCGCCGAGCGATTTGCCGCGTCCCTTCGCTTCCTTGGACAGAAAACAATTCGACAATTTGTCTCTATCGCAAAGCGATGTGTAGGTGCATCATTTCATCGAGGGGCAGCGAGGGTCCGCAGCATGAGCGCGTCGCACCTGACTCACAGAAAATCAGCCGCTCTACGCGCGAAAAGTCTTTGCGCGGAACGGAGATTCCCAGCGGCCTCGGGCAAAAGCACGATGATCGGCCGGCATTTTGATTTTTGCAGGATCGAGGATTGGGCGTGAGCGTGCTGTGGCAAAACATTCGATACGGGTTGCGAATGCTGGCGAAGGCGCCGGGATTCACGGCGGTGGCGGTGCTGACGCTGGCTCTTGGCATCGGCGCGAACACGGCGATGTTCAGCGTGATTGAAGGGGTGGTGCTGGCGTCGCTGCCTTATCCACATCCGGATCGTCTGGTTATGGTGTTGGAAAGCAACGAGCGTTTTCCCGAAGATGCGATCTCGTACCCGAATTTTCTGGACTGGCAGCGCTCAGCTCACTCGTTCACACAAATGGCTGCGCTTATGGGGAGTCAGAGTTTTAATCTGACCGCTCCCGGAACGCCGGAGCATCTCGATGGGCAGAGAGTTTCCGCGGGTTTCTTCAGCACAATGGGCGTGACGCTGGCGCTCGGCCGCGAGTTTTCTCCGCAAGACGACCGGCAAGGCGGAGCGCCCGTCGCAGTCATCAGCAATCGATTGTGGAGAGAGCGCTTCGCGAACAATCCTCAGGTTCTCGAAAAAACGATAACGCTCGATGGAATCGCATACGCGATCGTTGGAGTCACGCCGCCCGGATTTCGCCCGCTCATCAATCATCAAGACGTATTCGCGCCGATCGGTCAGGCCAGCCCGCTGATCTTGGACGCGCGCGGAAGCCATGATGACATCGTCGCCGTCGCTCGCTTGAATGCTGGCGTGAACATTGCACAGGCGCGCGTGGAGATGAACGCGATTCAGAGTCACTTGGACGAGCTCTATCCGGATGCGAACCGCGGCACGGGGGCAACAGTGCGTCCGTTCCAACAGGTGCTCGTCAGCCGGGTGAGCGGCACGCTGCTGCTGCTTTTCAGCGCGGTCGGATTGGTGTTGCTGATTGCGTGCGCGAACGTTGCTAATTTGTTGCTCTCGCGTTCGGCAGCGCGGGCGCGCGAGTTTGCGGTTCGACGGGCGCTCGGCGCGAGCCGCGCACGTGTGGTGCGCCAGTTGGTCACCGAGAGCGTTCTGCTTTCGCTCGCCGGGGGCATTGTGGGGCTGCTGCTTGCGAAATGGTGCATCGGATTTGTGCTCGTGGCGATGGCAGACAGCGTGCCGCGGACAGAGAACATCGGGCTGAACCCCTACGTTCTGCTGTTTACGCTGGGAGTGTCCGTCGCGGTTGGAATTCTGTTTGGCCTCGCGCCGGCGCTGAAAAGTTCGAAGGCGGATCTGCTCAGTTCGCTAAAGGCAGGCGGGCGCGGTGCGAGTGCAGCGCGCCATCGAACGCAGAGCAGCTTAGTAATTGTGCAGATGGCTCTGACACTGATCCTGCTGGCCGGCGCCGGCCTCTTGTTTCAAACGATTCGCAATCTGTGGCGGACGAACCCTGGCTTCGACACGCAGCATCTGGTTACTTTCCAACTGGGGCTTTCGCCTTCGGTAACAAAAACAGGAGCCGGCATCCGCGCCGGTTTCCAGCAGATCGTGGAGCGCATTCGGCAAGTTCCGGGCGTCGAGTCAGCGGATTTCACGATGCTTGTCCCACTGAGCGGCGGCGACAACGAAGCTCCGTTCTGGTTCGACTCTCAAAAACCCGCAGCCGTTCAGAACGCGGCGCGCATGCTGGTGTTCAATACTGGCCCGGACTATCTGCGCACGATGGGCATACCGCTGCTGCAAGGCCGTTTTTTCAATGCAGCAGACACGACGAGAACCGCGTGCATTGGAGTGATCGACAGCGTGTTTGCGCAAATGTATTTGCCGGGGAAGAATCCGCTCGGTCAAACGCTCACGTACGGTTGGAATCCTCCGTGGGGGCCGTGCCCGATTGTGGGAGTGGTCGGGCACGTCAAGCACTTTGGATTGGACGAACCCGAGGGATATACACGCGCGGAAAGTTACTATCCTCTTTTTCAGGTGCCAGACAAATGGTGGCCGGTGGGCTATCCCGATATAAGCATCGTGGTGCGCTCGTCGTTGGACGAGGGCAGCCTGATGGCCGCGATTCGGCAAGCGGTTTACGGCGGCGGCACGGGCGAGACGATTTACAACGTGCAAACGATGGAGGAGATCGCGGCAGAGTCCATGTCGACGCAACGATTTCCGATGTTTTTGTTGGGGACATTTGCAGTGTTGGCACTGGCGCTCGCAGCGATCGGAGTGTACGGAGTGATTGCCTACTCGGTGACGCTGCGGGTGCACGAAATTGGCGTGCGCATGGCTCTGGGAGCGGAGAAACCTAGGATCTTGCGCATGATTATCGGCGAAGGACTGCGGCTGACGCTTGCCGGTCTGCTGGTGGGCACGGCGGCGGTGCTGATTCTTGCGCGAACGCTGCCAAGTTTCTCGCGACTGCTCTATGGCGTCCGGGGAAGTGATCCGCTGACGCTGCTGTTGGTGTCGGTGGTGTTGACGATGGCAGCCGTGGCGGCGTGCTGGATACCGGCGCGGAGGGCAATGCGGGTTGAGCCGATGGAGGCGCTGCGATACGAATAGAGGGAGGTTTCGGAGCCGAGAGTTAAGAGTTGAAAGTAAGAGCGAGGCGTGAGGGATGCGGAGGCGGGGAGTTCGTTCATGACGCAGCGCGGAAATAAAACGCGACGGAAGAAAGTGCTTTTTGTGTGCATCGGAAATTCGTGCCGCAGCCAGATGGCGGAGGCGCTGGCGCGGCATTATGCGCCGGAGTTGATCGAAGCGGAGAGCGCGGGCCTCAGGCCGCTCGGACAGGTGGCGCCGGAAGCGCTTGCGGTGCTGCAGGAGATGGGTATTCGCGCCGAAGGGCACTACTCGAAAAGCATCAATGATGCGCTCCAGTTTTTCGAACCTGAAATGGTGGTGAATATGTCCGGGCAGAAACTGAAAGGGTGGTTTGCAACGGACAATGTGGTCGACTGGAAAGTGCAGGATCCGTATGGCAGCGACCTGGAAATTTACCGGCAAATTTGCGACAACATTGACGAAAAAGTGAAAAAACTGGTGAGCGATCTCTCGGACGGGAAGAAGTGAGAAGAGAAAAGACGAGCGTCTCGCAGGAAGATTATCTGAAGGAAATCTGGGAAACCGCGCAGGAGGAGCAGGCGCCGATCAGCGCGCGCCTGGCGGAGGATTTGGGAGTGACTCCTCCGGCGGTGACTGCGGCGCTGAAGCGCATGACCCGCGGCGGATTTTTGCGCGTGGAGCGAAGCGGAGCAATCGCGCTGACGCCAAAGGGCAGAAAAATCGCGGAGCATCTGGTGCTGCGTCACCGGCTGGCGGAAAAGCTGCTGACGGAGGTGATCGGCGTGGAGTGGCCGCGCGCGCACGAGGAGGCGGAGAAGCTCGAGCACGGCATATCGCCGGAAGTCGTGGAGCTGCTGCTGAAAAGATTCGGACGAGAGAGCCGGTGCCCGCACGGCGTGCCGCTGTTTGGCGGATTGCCGAAGCTGAGAAAAAAATACGGCGCGGTGAAACTGGCGGATGCCCCGGCGGGCCGCTCCTACGAAGTGCTGCGCGTGTATGAAAAAGAGAGAGAGTTTCTGGATTTCGTGGCCGGGCTGGGAATTCTGCCGGGCGCACGGATGCGCGTTGTGAAGCGCGAGTACGACGAGACGATGACCGTGACGCTGGGCGCGTCGGCAAGGAGAATCTACTTGGGCAAGCCGGCAACGAGCCGGATTTGGGTGGCGCGAAGATAGCGGCGGTTGGCTGGCTGCTGCGAAGGCCGGGATTCGAGAAGCAAGAAACAGAAACACCTCGCGCGGACAATGCGCGCGAAAGATCATTCGGCTCAGCAGGGTTCCTCCCTTCGTCTTCCATGGATAACCTTTTCGGAGCGAGCGCGTCGAAGAAGGTGTGCTCACTCACCTTGACATTCTAGGTGAAGGAGAGTAGGTTTCACCTAGAATGTCTACGGAAGAAGCCGGGCGCGGCTGCATCAGTTGACGATCGAGAATCGTTTGGGCGAAAGCGCGGAACGATGACCACAAGAGAGCAAAAAGAACGGATTGATTTGTTGCAAGGCACGCTGGACATGCTGATTCTGCGGACGCTGCAGCCGGGGCCGACGCATGGGCACGCAATTGCGAAGGCCATCGAGATGAATTCCGATGACGTGTTGCAGGTGGAGCAGGGATCGCTCTATCCGGCGTTGCACCGGTTGATCAAGCGCGGGTGGATTTCGGTCGAGACGGGCACGTCGGAAAATAACCGGAGGGCGAAATTTTACAAGCTTACGGGGAAGGGGCGGCGGCGGCTGGCGGTGGAGACGAGCCGGTGGGACAAGATCGCCGGGGCGATTTCGCAGATTCTGCGGCCGGCGAGGGCGACCGGCGACGAGTGAGCGGAAGGAAGCGTGACGACGAAGGCGGCGACGTTCGGCCGGTGATACGCCAAAAAGGAAGATGCACGCTTACGTGCGCAGCAGTTCTTCGAGCGAGAAGAGTGCCGCGGGGTGAGGGGGAGCGATGAGGCGAGGGAAGCGGATGATCGAAGAACTCGATGAGGACTTCCGCGAGCACATCGCACGGGAGACGGAGGAGAACATCGAGCGCGGGATGTCGGTCGAAGAGGCGCGCACGGCGGCGATGAGGAAATTCGGAAACGTGAGACGAGTGAAGGAAGAGGCGCGCGAGGTGTGGAGTTTCGTCTGGCTGGAAGAATTGTTGCGGGACGGGAAACATGGGCTGCGGATGCTGGCGAAGGCGCCGGGGTTCACAGCGGTCGCGGTGCTGACGCTGGCGCTGGGAATTGGCGCGAACACGGCGATGTTCAGCGTAATCGAAAGCGTGATGTTCAAGCCGTTGCCGTTTTCCGGCGCGAGCCAGATTGTACGGGTGTATGCGACCGAAGACGGCAGACGCGTCGCCAGTCCCGGCGGGCCATCGCCGATGGACATGCGGGATTTTGCGCGAAGCAATCGGACGTTCGAAGCAATGACCGTATACGACACGTGGCGAAAGAACGTGAGCTTTTCGAATCACCGGGGAGAACC
Organism: Candidatus Acidiferrales bacterium; assembly: GCA_035945715.1. Lineage (GTDB taxonomy): Bacteria > Acidobacteriota > Terriglobia > Acidiferrales > UBA7541 > DAHUXN01. The sequence continues at coordinate 18,208 of DASYZX010000036.1, read as the reverse complement.
GGAGCAGATGTGGGTCGGGCTGGTGTCCGGGGAGTATTTCGACGCTTTGAACGTGAAGCCAATTCTCGGGCGGCTTTTTACCGGGGATGAGAGTTACGTCGGAAAACACTACGTGGCGGCGATCAGCGCGCGAGTCTGGAGAACACGGTACGGGAGCGATGCGGCGGTTCTAGGCCGGCAGATTCTCGTCAACGATGAGCCGTACACGATTATCGCAGTCATGCCGGACGTGATTCCGGAGTGGATGGATGCGCGGGATGTTCAGATTTGGACTCCTCTCAAATTTGCCGATGCGCTTGGCGATCAGTGGACCGAGGCGGGGCGCAGAGCGCGCGGTTGGTACTCGCTCGGACGAATCAAGGCGGGCGTGTCGCTCAAACAAGCGCAGGCGGACCTGACGACGATCGCGGCGGGGCTGGCTGCGGCGCATCCGGTCGACAAAGGAGTCGGAGTGGCGCTTGAAAAGCTCTCGGAGACGCGCGCCGACAATCTGCGACCGATGCTTTTTCTGCTGATGGGAGCGGTCAGCCTGATTCTGCTGATTGCCTGCGTGAATCTGGCGAATCTGCTTTTGGCCCGCAACGCGGCGAGAGAACGGGAGCTGGCCATGCGGACGGCGCTCGGAGCGCGAAGAAGCCGACTGGTGTCGCAGCTGCTGGTGGAGACGCTGCTGCTGTCGCTGCTGGGAGGCGGAATTGGACTGCTTTTCGCAGAGGTTGGAGTGGAGAGCCTCGGGAAGATGCATCCGCAGAATCTGCCGCAGCTCGCGTCGCTCGGAATCGACTGGCGAGTCTTGACATTCACGCTGTTGGCGTCACTGGCGACGGCGTTGCTGTTCGGTTTGGGCCCGGCTCTGGCGGGGACGCGGGTGGACTTGGTGGAAGCGTTGAAGATTGGGTCGCGAACGGTTGCCGGCGGAGCGAAGGCGCGGCGAATGAGAAACGCGCTCGTGGTGACGGAGATGGCGATGTCGCTGATGCTGCTGGTCGGAGCGGGCCTGCTGGTGCAAAGCATTCTGCGTTTGCAGCGCCAAGCGCTGGGAATCCGCGCGGATCATTTGATGACGGGACACTTCTATCTTCCGCCGGTTCGCTATCCGAACGCGGGAACGATCGTCCGTTTCAGCGATCAGTTTGCGGACCGCGTGCGCGCGCTGCCCGGCGTTGTCGAGGCGAGCATTACGACCATATGGCCGCCGACGTACAGTTGGGCGCAGTGGTTCGAGATTCCCGGGCGTCCGGCGGCGCGCGAGCAGGACGTCCCGTGGGCGCAGTGCGGATTTGTGGACGCGCATTTTCTGAAGACGATGGGGATTCCGCTGGTGAGCGGGCGGGATTTCGGCGAATCGGACAGCGAGACGAGCCCGCCGGTGGTTTTGGTCAGCCAGGAACTCGTGCGCCAGTATTTCCCGAAACAGGACCCGATAGGCTTGCGGATTCATATTGGCCCGCCGCCGTCGCTGGGAATCCCGCCGGGAGCAAATATCACCGATTCAGCGGACGTGACGATCGTCGGAATTATCCGCGATTTTCGGAACAGCGGGCTGGCCGCGCCGCCGGAACCCCAAATCGTCGCGTTGTATTCGCAGCATCCGCTGGTGACCTACGGATTCAGGGACATCGTGGTCCGCACTGCGGCGGACCCGCATGGGATGGTCCCGGAAATCACGCGCCAGCTCCACGGAATGGATCCGACTCTGCCGTTTGCGCAAGTGCGGACGATGGACGAAATTATCGAGCAGCAGACGGGGAGCCAGCGTTTTACGACGGTATTGCTGGGACTGTTTGCAGTGGCTGGGCTGACCCTGGCTGCCGTCGGAATCTACGGAGTTGTGTCTTTCCTGGTGGCACAGAGGCGGCATGAATTGGCGGTGCGGGCGGCAGTGGGGGCCAGCGCGAGGAATATTCTGTGGCTTGTGTTGAAAGACGGGCTGCGAATGGCGGCGATTGGCGCAGGGATTGGGATTGTTGGCGCGGCGGCGGCGCAGAAGCTGATCAGCGGGCTCCTGTTTCGAGGATCGGCAATCGACCCGCTCGTGTTCGGCGGCGCAGTGATGTTTCTGGTTGCGGTGGTGATGATTGCCTGCAGTTTGCCTGCGTGGAGAGCGTCGCGAGTGGATCCATCGAGCGCGCTCAGAGCCGAGTGAGGAGCGAGCGATGAGGAAAAGCAAACGGATGATGGAGGAACTCGATGAAGACATCCGCGAGCACATCGCACGGGAGATCGAGGAGAACATGGAACGCGGAATGACTCCTGAGGAAGCGCGCAGCCGAGCGATGAGGAAATTCGGAAGTGTGACGCGTGTGAAGGAAGAGACGCGGAGCGTGTGGAGTTTTGTTTGGGTCGAGGAGTTGCTGCGAGACATGCGCTTTGCGACCCGCATGCTGCGCAAGTCCCCTGGATTCACCGCCGCCGCTGTTCTGACGCTGGCGCTGGGGATTGGCGCGAATACCGCGATTTTCAGTTTTATCGAGGCGGTGATCCTGAAGTCTCTGCCTGTTCATAACCCGAAAGAACTGGTGCTGTTCGGGCCGGCAGACGGTGCAGGGAACTCCGACGGGTTCCCGGATGACGATATGAACCTCTTCTCGTACTCGATGTACCGGACAATGCAGCAGAAATGCGGAGTTTTTTCGGGAGTGGCGGCGATTGCCAGTTTCTCCTATGTGGAGCACGGACTGGTTGGACCGGGCAGCGCAATGGAGCCGGTGGACGTGCGGCTCGTCTCGGGGACGTACTTCAACGTGCTGGGAGTGAGTCCCGCAGCGGGGCGCCTGCTGAGCGATCGAGATGATCGGGTGCTGGGCGGTTCGCCGGTCGCGGTAGCGAGCTATGGCTGGTGGACACGGCGGTTTGGGCGCGACCCCTCCGCGATGGGGAAGACGATCGAGATCGGCGGGACGAGCTACACGATTGTTGGCGTGGCGCAGCAGGGATTTCAAGGTACGACGGTCGGCGAATCGCCGGATGTGTGGATTCCCTTGCAGATGGCCGACGCGGTATCGCGCGGGCCGCACAAAGTGAATGACAAGATGTACAGGTGGCTCGACATCATCGCGCGGCTGGAGCCTGGCGTGACCATGACGAAGGCGCAGGCGGATGTCAACGTCGTGTTGAAGACCCTGCTTGGCGATTATGCAGGAGCGGCGCCACCGGCGTCGCGACTCGATGATATCCGCAAGGCGCATATCACGCTGAATTCGGCGGCGACGGGCATTTCGTTCTTGCGGCAGGAATTCTCAAAACCGCTGTGGATGCTGATGGGAATCGTCGGATTCGTGCTGCTGATTGCGTGCGCGAACATTGCCAACCTGCTGCTGGCGCGCAGCACCATGCGGCGGCGTGAAATGGCGATGAGGATGGCGCTCGGGGCCGGAAGGAGCCGGCTGTTCCGGCAGATGGTGACGGAAGGACTGCTGCTGGCGGTTCTGGGCGGAGCGACGGGAATGCTATTTGCGGTTTGGGCGTGCAAATTTCTGTTGCGGATGCTTTCCTCCGGGCCGGCGCTGATTCCGATTGATCTGACGCCGGACAGGATGGTGCTGGCATTTGCGTTCGCGGTGACGGTGATTACTTCGGTGCTCTTTAGCGCGTTGCCGGCGTGGCAGGCGACAAGCGTGGATCCGAACCTCGGGCTGGGCGAGGGGAGAAGCGCAGTTTCGTATCCGACGCGGAGCCTGCTGGGAAAAGCGCTGATCGCGGGGCAAGTGGCGCTGTCGCTGGTGCTGCTCGTTGGCGCAGGGCTTTTTGTGCATAGCCTGATCGATTTGGCGAAGGTGAACACAGGATTCAATCCGCAGCACATGCTGGAGATTTGGGTGGATCCGTCGGCGACCGGCTATACCGACGATGCGCGGCTCACAGCGCTTTACCATCAGGTCGAACAAAACGTGGACGCGGCGCCGGGAGTCGTGGCGTCAAGCTTTTCGATTTTCACGTTCAGCGGCGGGCAGTGGGGAGATTCGGCTCACGCAGAGGGAAGCGCCAGGGCCAGAGAAGAGAATGTGTCGCTCAACGCGGTCGGGACGGGATATTTTCAGGCGATGGGCTTGCCGATTCTGATGGGGCGGAGCATCGGGCCGGAAGATAGCGCCTCGGGGCGGCGAGTTGCGATGATTAATCATACGATGGCGGAGCGTGTTTTCGGCGGCGCATCACCCTTGGGCAAGGAATTCGAACTGGGAGGCCTGTCCGGGAAAGAGGCTGTGGAGGAAGTGGTGGGAGTGGTGGCGGACGCGAAATACCTCGGCCTCGACGAACGTCCAATCTCGATGGTTTATCTTCCTTACACGCAGTACGTGCCCGACTGGGGCGTGGGGCTGTATCTCGGCAAGTTCGTGGTGCGCTATTCGGGCGATGCGCGGCAAGTCGTGCCCGAAGTGAAGCACGCGATTGAAATCGCGAGTCCGAGGCTGCCGATCGGCCGCGTGTTTTCGATGTCGGAAAAGGTGGAGAAGTCGATTCTTTATCCCCGACTCGTGGCGCAATTGTCGGGATTCTTCGGCTTGCTCGCTGCGCTCCTGTCATCGCTGGGCATCTACGGATTGCTTTCCTACACCGTGAGCCGGCGCACCAATGAGATAGGAGTTCGCATGGCGCTGGGCGCGCCGCCGTCACAGATTTTGAAAATGGTCTTGGGGCAAGGGTTCGCAACGGTGGGGTTCGGCGTGATCGCGGGGGTTGTGGCCGCGGCGGCGTTGTCGAGGCTGGTGGGGAGTTTCCTGTTTGGCATTACCGCGCTTGACCCCCTGAGCTACCTAAGCGCGGCGATTCTGCTGGCGATGGTGGCGCTCGTCTCTTGCTACATTCCGGCGCGAAGGGCGATGAACGTGGATCCGATCAAAGCGCTGAGATATGAGTGATTCATGGTTCTTCGAGCCACAACGAACCATGAAAACAACCCGCACGGCGGCGCTCAAAGGAAACGGCTTACTGTTATTTTCTGAGGAATCGACGTTAGCAATAAGGCAAGCGAGGTGCGAGGGAGAAAACGCATGATGACGCGCCGGAAGCGAATGATGAACGAACTGGATGAGGACATTCGGGAGCATATCGCACAAGAGACGCAGCAGAACGTTCTGTGCGGAATGGCGCCGGAAGAGGCGCGAACGGCAGCGATGCGGAAGTTTGGAAATGTAGCGCGCGTGAAAGAGGAAACGCGGAGTGTATGGAATTGGGTTCGATTGGAACAGTGGCTGCAGGACGCGAAATACGCGCTGCGAATGCTGCGGAAAGCGCCGGGGTTCACCTCGGTAGCGGTGCTGATTCTGGCGCTCGGAATTGGCGCGAATACCGCTATTTTCTCGGTGGTCAATTCCACGCTTCTTGCGCCGCTGCCGTTCAAGAACCCCGGGCAGCTTGTGGATATTCACGCGCATGCAACGTTCTTCGACTTTTGGAACTTGGGGCTGTCTCTGCCCGATGTGAACGATATTCGCTCGCAGAGCAAATCCCTCTCGAGTGTAGTTCCGTTTCAAGGCATGACCGTTGACTTGATCGGCCGCGACGCGCCGCGGCAACTCGAGGCCACGAAGATCCCCGCCGGCTATTTTTCGATGCTCGGAGTCACGCCGCTTTACGGCCGAACGTTTCTGCCTTCGGAGACCCAGGAAGGAGCAGACCACGAGGCCATTCTGAGCGCTGGGCTGTGGCGAACGCAATTTGGCGCTGACCCGCGCGTTGTGGGGACGAGCATCACGCTCGATGGAAAGCCGTATACCGTAGTTGGCGTGATGCCGGCGATGCCGAAGCTGTTCCTTTCTCCGGGAAGCGCGGATATCTGGGTTCCGTTTGCGCCCAGTCATGAACAGCAGGTGATGCGCGGAATGCATGGGATTCCGACTCTTGGGCGTCTCGAGCCTGGCGTTACGGTGCGCCAGGCGCAGGCGGAACTTGACGGTATCGCCGCGCGTCTCGCGAAAGCTTACCCGAATGAGGACGGGCAATGGAGCTTCCGCGTCAATGCGCTGCGGGATGACATGAACCGCGACACGCACACGCCGCTGTTGATTCTGCTGGGCGCCGTGGGATTCGTGTTGCTGATTGCGTGCGCGAACGTGGGGAATTTGTTTTTGTCGCGCGGCTGGGCGCGGCGGCGTGAACTGGCCATTCGCTCGACGCTCGGCGCCACGCGCGGGCGTTTAGTGCGGCAATTGCTCGCGGAGAGCTTGCTGCTGGCGTTTGCCGGAGGTATCGCAGGGCTCCTGCTTGCTTATTGGAGCCTGGACGGGCTGAGGACGCTGATGGAGCCGATCTTGTTCGGCGTCGATAAAGTTGCGCTCGATGTTCGGGTTCTCCTCTTCACGCTGGGCGTGGCGATGCTAACCGGCCTGCTTTTCGGGCTGGCTCCCGCCTTTCTGTCTTCCGGAAGCGATGCGGGCGCGGCGATGAAAGAAGGCAGTGCGGGAGCGCAGACGGGAGCTTCGACTTCCGGACATCATCCGCTGCGGCAAATTCTTGTGGTCACGGAAATGGCGCTGGCGCTGGTGCTGGTGATCGGCGCCACCCTCGCGCTGCGCAGCTTTTCGAGTTTGCTGCGGGTGAATCTGGGTTTCGACACGCAGAGCGTTTTGGACATGCGGCTCGATTTCCCTTCGGCGAAGTTCAAGAGCAACGCGGATATGTTCGCCTATGTACGTACGCTTGCCGATCGCCTGCGCCTGACTCCTGGGGTGGATTCGGTCGCGGCTGCCGGGTACAGCCCGCTTTCCGGCACTCACGGCGAGGGCTTCTTCTCGATAGAAGGAGTGAGGGACAATCCCAATTCGCAGACCATGACTGGAACGGAGTCGGTCGGGCCCGGCTTTTTCCAGACGCTGGGAATTCCGCTGCTTCAGGGCCGGGAATTCACCGCGCTCGATGGTGGAAAAGGTCCACAGGTGATGATCGTCAATCACGCCTTTGCGCAGAAATTCTTTGGCGGGAAGAGTCCTCTCGGCAAGCGCATTTATATGGGCGATGAAGATGCCAGACATAACAAAATCTGGGAGGAAATCGTTGGCGAAGTGGGCGACATTCATGACCGCAATCCGCGCATTGCCGCCGAGCCGGTCATCTATACGCCGTTTTATCACGGTGATTTCACCACAGGCATGTTCATGGGCGTCAACCTGCTGTTGCGGACGCGTGTAAATCCTGAGGGGCTGGTCCCTATAGCGCAAAATCAAGTGTGGACGTTCGATAAAGACGAGCCTATCTCGAAAATACAAAGCATGCAGCAGAGCCTCTCCGTTTCGGTCGCCGAGCCGCGGTTTCAGAGTTTTCTGCTGGGAGCTTTCGGCGCGCTGGGTCTGCTGCTGGCAGCTGTGGGAATCTACGGTGTGGTTTCGTACTCGGTGAAGCAGCGCACGCACGAAATCGGAATTCGCATGGCGCTGGGCGCCGAACCGGCGCAGGTGATGCGTTTGATTCTTGGGCATGGGTTGAAACTGGCATTGATTGGCGTAGTCATAGGCACCGGCGCGGCGCTCGGATTGACGCGCCTGATGTCCAGTTTGCTCTTTGGCGTGAGCGCCACCGATCCGGCGACGTTTGCGGGCGTGGCGGTGTTGCTGGTGATTGTGGCGCTCGTGGCGTGCTGGATGCCGGCGCGCAGAGCGATGCGAGTGGATCCGATGGAAGCGCTGCGGCACGAGTAACCGACCGTCCTTGGCCGGGCGACAACGAAGGATGTAAGAAGCCTGCTCGACAACTGCCCCGGGGTTCGCGCGGCGACCGCATGCGCGCTTTGGATTTCGAGAATGGTACTATGGGCGGACGATGGGATTTCATTCGGGGTTTGTGGCGATTATCGGGCGGGCGAATGCGGGGAAGTCGACGCTGGTGAATGCGCTGGTGGGGCGCAAGGTGTCGATTGTGTCGCCGCAGCCGCAGACCACCCGGAACCGGATTCAAGGGATTGTGAATCGTGGGAACGGGCAGGTGGTGCTGACGGATACGCCGGGGATTCATCGCGCGACAAAGGCCCTGGACCGGCAGATGATGCAGGAAGTGAGCGAGGCGCTGGAAGGAGTGGATATCGTTTCGCTGATCGTGGATGCGACGAGCGATTTTGAAGCGGGCGACCGGTATTCGCTGGAATGGGTGACGAGGTTCTCAGGGCCGGCGTATCTGTTGCTGAATAAGGTCGACCGGGTGAAGAAGGACAGGCTGCTGCCGCTGATCGACCGGTGGAGGCGCGAGCACGACTTTGAGGAGATTTTTCCGGTGTCGGCGCTGCGCGGGGCGGGACTGAACGACTTGCTGGAGAGCTGGGTCGCCCGGCTGCCGGAGAGTCCGCCGTATTTTCCCGTGGAGCAGTATACCGACCAGCCGGAGAGATTCTTGGCGGCGGAAGTGATTCGCGAAAAAGCGATTGTGCTGACGCGCGAAGAAGTGCCACACGCCGTGGCAGTGTTGGTGGACAATTTCGAGGAAGGCGAAAAGCTGCTGAAGATTCGCGCCACGATTTACGTCGAGCGCGAGGGGCAAAAGGGAATCATGATCGGGCGCGGCGGCACGAAGATGAAAGAAATCGGCACAGCGGCGCGAAAGGAGCTGGAGGAAATTCTCGACGCAAAGATTTTCATGGAGTTGCACGTGAAGGTCCAGCCGAACTGGCGGCAGAACCGCGCAATGGTCAAGCAGCTCGACTGGCGGCGGCAGATCGAACAAATGGAAAGCGCTGGAATGGACGAGGGTAGCGAGCGGTAAACGGCCGGCCAGCGAATTCGAGTTGTGGGTTACTTTAGAACACGAACCTTCAACGGGACTTCAGGAAGAGCGTCGTACCAATCCAGAAAAAACTGGTCCATGTGGAGGTATATAGGCAAGCCCAGCTTGCGTTTACTGTCATCGTGGGGAACGAGTACCTGCGCGTGAGTCAGCAGTCCTCCCGAGCTGGCGATGGTTTGACGTCCGCGAATTTCTGAGAAGTGCAGCTTGCGGCTGCGAAACCACCCGGCGACTTCGATGGAATCCTCGCGCAGGATGGCTCGCTTGTTGTATCCGGATCCCATAAACAGCACGACTCCCGCGACGATAAGGTCGAGCAAGAATAAGCCACGCAGATGACCGCGGTAGTCGAGGATTCCGCCCAGGTAGAGGGCAGTGAGGGATAGAAAAAGTCCGCTCACAGCGAACAACAGAAAATTGACGGGCCCCCGGACCTCCTTATCCGTCCGGCAGACATGTGGAAACCTTTGGCTGGCAACCGATGCCATCGAGTTCATCGGGCTACTCTGTTCCCCGGTTTTCCTCAGAAGAACAATGAGCGTTGAGAAGATTGTCACACAGAAGGCGGGACGGGCTTACATCTTGTCCTGCGGGGATGTTTTATTCGCTAATATTTTTCGTCCCTTCAGCGCGCCGGGCGTGCGCGGGAGCGGTCGCCGAGAAGAAGCGTCATGGTGCGCGTCGCCGGGCCTGCTGGAAGATAAGTCGTGAGGTGGCGCGCGAGGCGCTTGAACAGAAAAAGCGTGGTGCCCGCTTCTTCGGAGATGGCGTGCGTGCGATTTGGGAAAGCCATGAATTCGAAGGACTTTCCGAGCTCGATCATGCGATTGACGAGAAGCTCGGAACCGGCGAAGTGCACGTTATCGTCGCCGGAGCCGTGCATGAGCAGAAGTTTTCCCTGCAAGCCCTCAGCGAAATTGATGGCGGAAGCGGATTTGTAGCCTTCGACGTTATCCTGCGGCAGGCCCATGTAACGTTCCTGGTAAATCGAATCGTAGATGCGCTGATCGGGTACCGGCGCCACGGAAATACCGACCTTGTAAACGTCGGGTGAACGAAACATCAGGTTGAGCGTGTTGGTGCCTCCGCCGCTCCAACCCCAGACGGCAACACGGTCGGCATCCACGTAACTGCGTTCGCGCGCGATGGTGCGGACCGCGGCAACCTGTTGCTGCGACGAAAGCACGCCGACGGCGCCGTAGATGCATTTGCGCCACGCGCGGCCCTTCGGCGCGGGAGTGCCCTGATTGTCCACGCTGGCGATGAGGTAGCCTTCGTTGGCGACGGCGCGATGAAAAAGAGTTTCACTACCCCATCTGTCCATGACGGTTTGCGCGGCAGGTTCGCCGTAGACGTTGAAGAGGATGGGATATTTGCGCGAAGGGTCGAAATCGGCGGGCTTGATGAGGTAAGCGTCGAGCTTCACGCCGCCGCCGACGTCCACTTGAAAAAACTCAGTCGGGCTGGCCATGAGGGGTTTTATTTTCTGACGTAAGGCGGCGTTGTCGACAAAGATGCGGATGCTTTTATGGTCAGGAAGGCTGATGAGTTCGGTGACGGGCGGGGTGTCGAATGTGGAAGAAATGTGAAGCGCATAACGGCAATCGCGGGAGAGGTCATACATGTGAACGCCCGCGGCGCCAGCAGGGGTGAGGCGCTCGGGCGCTGAGGGACCGTCAATGCGCGAACGGTAAAGGTAATGCTGCGTTGCATTGTCGGGCGAGGCGATGAAGTATACGAATTCTTCGGCGGGATCGACGGTGAGAAGCTCGATGACGTCAAGATCGCCGCGGGTGATGAGCTGCGGTTCACCGCCACGTCGCGGAATGATGTAAGCGTGATGCCAACCGTCGCGCTCGCTCATCCAGAGAAAGCCGTTATGGCGGGTGAGGAAGCGGGTGTCGTCGTTGACGTCGACCCAGGCTTTGTCTTCGTCGCGGAAAATGCGGCGGGCGCGGCCGGTCGAAGCGTCGGCGAGGTAAACGTCGTTGCTGTTCTGCGCGCGATTGATGTGCTGCAGCAGGATTTCGTTCGAGTCTTCAACCCACTGAATGCGCGGAAGATAGGATTTTTGGGAATCGCCGACGACATCGATCCACGTTGTGCGGGCGCTGCTGATATTGACCACTCCGATGCGCACATTGGAATTCGGAGTGCCGGCCGATGGAATGCGGTAGGTCCAGACTTTCGGGTATACGCCGTATTGTGGGTAGGGAACCTCCGCGACAGGCTGGCGAAAGCCGCCGCCGAGATCGTTGATCATCGAAAACTCGCGCACGGGGCTCGAGTCAAACTGGAAATACGCGATGCTGCGGCCGTCGGGGCTCCAACGGAATCCATCGCGAACGTCGAATTCCTCTTCGTAGACCCAGTCGGACGTGCCGTTGATGGTGGTTGCGGAGCCGTCAGAGGTGAGCGGAGTGATTTTGCGGGTGCCGAGGTCCTCGAGGTAAAGATTGTTGTCGCGCACGTACGCAACGCTGCGGCCGTCGGGCGAGAACTTTGCGAACATGAGGGTCGAAGGAGGGGCGTCGCCGCCGAGTCTTTCGAGCTTCTTGCTCGCGCGATTCAGCACCCAGTAGTCGCCACGCGTGTTTTCGCGCCAAACGCGCTCGGAATTCGTGAAAACGAGAATCTGCGTGCGATCTTTCGACCATTCGAAATCATCGATGGAGAGCGGTTCTTTCGAACCGGCAGGGATCAGTTCCGCGGAGGAAAACAGTACCGTACGCGCCCCTGAGGCGGCATCGTAGCTGGCAAGCTCCTGCTTTTCTCCTTCCTCGCGGGAACGTTCGAGAATCGTGTAGGAGCTGCCGCCTTCTTCCCAGCGGATCGGGCCGAATCGCCTGCCGAAGAATTCCCCGGAGAAGATACGTTCGATCCACTCGTCGAGAGAGTTGGGAACAGAGTCGGAGCCAGCGGAGGACTGGGCGGCAGAGTTGCCTGCTGTGCGGCCCGGGGAAGCGGGCCGAAGCGTACCCAATGGCGCCAAGCCTCCAGCAAAGGCGGCGGCTCCGGCGAAGCTGGATGCGCGAAGGAAGAAACGGCGGGACATGCGAGGCTCGCTGTTCATCGGTATGACTCCTGTATGACTGTCGCGTAATAATTTATGCAGGCGGCATTCTTACGCGAAGGCGGTGTGGCTGTCACGGAAATTTGACGGTGGAACATGCGTACGAGAATCAAGGCTGGAGCAGAACTCTGCAGGCTGCGCGGACAAGAATGTGAAATCGTTTTCCTACGACACGGTTAGGGGGTTCTAGTCCTACTGTGAGAATATGGACAGTAAGGCCAACTTTATCAGCGAGTTAGGTTGTGACGAATTCCGGCGACGTGATATGTCGATATTGGCCTCCTGATTGCAATATGAGTGTTGCAAATCTCGTGGAGTGAGGTGCGAAATTGAAAAAGATATTGAGTGGAGTAGCCGCGGTGGCGTTCTTCGTGGCGTTTGCCTGCGTGCCGCGCGCCAGTGCGAGCTCGGTGACGTTTTTTCTCGACGGTGCAAACCCGGGCGGGCCGGTCTGCAACGCGACGGCACCGTGCGCTGAGGTGACGATCAACGTCAATTCTGCCGGTACCATGGCGACGTTTACCGTAAGCAGCCTGCTAAACGGATATGTGTTCGACAGCTTCTCGTTCAACGGCCCTTCCGGACTCACTCTCGGAACCACCAGTGGCGAGGTGAACAGCCCCACATTGGGTACTTCCAACAAGGATTTCGGCGGCTGGGGCAAGTTCAATTGGGTGTTTGATACCGGCAAGAACGGCGGTTCCGACGGCGGCGACTGCGTCGTTACCGGCGGATCTCCTGGAGCCGGCTGCACGTTTAGCTTCACGCTCTCGGGGACTGGCCTTACGCTGGCGAGCTTCGAAGTTGCCAGCAGCGGTGACAATGGCAGCACCGACTTCTCTGGACACATGGCGAACGGAGAGGGACCAACGGGATTTGCTGGCGACAGCCAACCCGGTCCAACGCCTGAGCCGGCATCTCTGTTGCTGCTCGGCACAGGGTTGCTCGGATTGGGCGCAATGGCTCGCCGGCGGTTTGCGGCGTAGAAACCCGCGCAACGAATCTCGATTTAAGAACCGCTCGCCGAAGGGCAAGCGGTTCTTTTTTTTGCGTACTCGAGTCAAACATGGAGCGGATCAAAATCTCAGAAGAGTTCATTGACAGAAAACGAAGAAGCGAACATAATGATTTGTACTAGTTGCGCCTACCTTAGCTGGGAGGAATCGCAAGAGCCTTGGGGACGCGCCCGAAGTATGTGTTCGTAACGGGTGGCGTGGTTTCCTCTCTCGGCAAAGGAGTGGCGGCGGCCTCCATGGGCTGCCTGCTGGAATCGCGGGGCCTCAAAGTAACCCTCCAGAAGTGCGATCCCTACCTGAACGTTGATCCTGGAACGATGTCACCGTATCAGCACGGCGAAGTGTATGTTACCGACGATGGCGCCGAGACGGATCTGGACCTGGGCCACTATGAGCGGTTTACCAGCGCCAAGCTGACCCGCGATCACAATTGGACCACGGGGCGAATCTACGAGTCGATTCTCGCGAAGGAACGCCGCGGCGATTACCTCGGAAAAACCGTGCAGGTGATTCCGCACGTCACGGACGAAATCAAAGCTGCATTTCGCAAGGTCGCTGACGATGTGGATGTGGTGATCGTCGAAATTGGCGGCACGGTCGGAGACATTGAGTCGCTGCCATTCCTTGAAGCGATCCGGCAGATGCGTTTGGAGATGGGGCCGGAGAACGTGATTTACGTTCATCTGACTTTGGTGCCGTACATTCCGACGGCGGGCGAGCACAAGACCAAGCCCACGCAGCACAGCGTCAAGGAACTGCTGAGCATTGGAATTCAACCGGACATTTTGCTCTGTCGCAGCGACCATCCCATCGCGCCCGAGCTGAAATCGAAGATCGCGCTTTTCTGCAACGTGCCTGCTTCGAGCGTTATTTCCGCGCCCGACGTGAAAAACATTTATGAAGTGCCGATGTCGCTTGCGGCGGAAGGTTTCGACGAGCAGATTTTGAAGCTTCTGCACTTGGAAGCCGCGCCGCGGGATATGTCGCGCTGGCTCGCGATGCTCGAGAAATTGGAGCATCCGGACGGGGAAGTGCGCATCGGCGTAGTGGGAAAGTATGTGCAGCTCGAGGATGCGTACAAAAGCTTGCGCGAAGCACTGATGCATGGCGGATTGCCGCATCGGTCGCGCGTGGTGATTGAGTGGGTTGAGTCCGGCGAAATCGAATCGCTCGAAATGGCTGAACAGCGTTTGCGCCACGTGGACGGAATTCTTGTCCCCGGCGGTTTCGGCAAGCGCGGCATCGAAGGGATGGTTTACGCAATTCAGTACGCGCGTGAGAGAAAAGTGCCGTTCTTTGGGATTTGCCTTGGTATGCAGTGCGCGACGATTGAGTACGCGCGCCACGTTGCAGGCTTGACGAAGGCTAATTCGACGGAATTTGACGCGCAAACGCCCTATCGTGTGATTTACAAATTGCGCGAACTTCTTGGCGTTGATGAAATGGGCGGGACGATGCGCCTCGGCGCATGGCCATGCAAACTGGAGGAAGGTTCATTTGCCGCGCGTGCCTATGGCGCTACGGAAATCTACGAACGGCATCGCCACCGCTACGAATTCAATCGCGATTACGAGCCGCAACTGAAAGCTGCGGGATTCAAGATCACTGGCAAGACCCCCGACGGAGTTTACGTTGAGATTGTCGAAGCCCCTGACCATCCGTGGTTCTTGGGTTGTCAGTTCCACCCTGAATTCAAGTCAAAGCCGCTCGCACCGCATCCGCTGTTCGCCGCATTCATCGGCGCCGCCGCGGACAACCGCAAAAAACGCGGAAGTGCTGCGCGCGCAGCTCATGTACCGGCGGCCTCAAGCAGCTAGCAAATGTTCCGATTATGAGCTAATTAGGTCACCGGGGCTGGCGGGCTCAAGTTTTGCCGGCAGCAGGCGCATCAGATATTCATCAATCACCCCTACCGCGAATAAATTTAGACTGAGACCTATCCCGCTGTGTTCCCGTATCCGGACTGAGACGTGATACAGGCAATCACGACAAGGCGAAGGATTCGTCCCGCGCAGCTTCAGCGCACGCGGAGAAGCTTAGAGCTGTGTGGGCAGTTCTACGATTCCCGCATCTCGAGGTCATTACGCTTCAGTGTATTGCGGCAGAAAGGGCAAGTCAGCGCCGCAGCGCTTGCAGCATCGTCCGCGAACCGTCGAACCCCTGACTAACGATCACGAAGCGGACTGGGCGCGGGCAATCGAAATGGTCGAGGTGTCGGCCTCGTAGCCCTCGTCGGCGACTGTTTTTTGCGCGGCGGCGCGGAGGGTCTGTTCGTCGGCGCTGCTCGGCAAATTCAGGTGGCGCCGGAGCACCTCTTCGCCACTCGTGATGCGAACCAGCCACTGCGACTTTTGCGTATCCCAAGACACTTCCACGCGATCAGCACGCATAACGCACCTCCATTTAGTGGTACGTTTACTCCTTATGAGCAAGCGGTGCAAGCGGAAATTGTGGAGCGCCAGGGCCGGGCTGCCGCGTGATGCAAAATGAGCTGAGCGAGACTCGAAGCGTTTTCGAATGGCAAAGGGCCTCGTTTTGACACTTGAGGGGCCTCGAGTCATGCAGGTTTCCCCCCGTGTCCCCCCGTTGACGTAAGTCCGTCAAGGCATTAGGATTGGGTTTCTGTTTCGCACGCGGTAGTGGCAGTTCCGCACCTTGGGCCGCATCGAACGAAGTGGTTCGACGACAGAGGATTGAATAATCCATGAGCGCGCTCAGAATTCTTATTGCCGACGATCACGATTTGATGCGCCGCGGTTTGCGCGACATATTGACAGCGCGGCCAGGGTGGAACGTGTGTGGTGAAGCGCAGACGGGCACAGAAGCGGTTGCGAAGGCGAAGGCGCTGAAACCCGACGTTGCGATTCTCGACATCAACATGCCGGAGTTGAGCGGATTGCAAGCGGCGGCGCAAATCCATGCTGTTTCTCCGAAGACGGAGATGCTCGTGCTTTCCGTGCACTACTCGGATCAATTGGTTCGCGACGTTGTCGATGCGGGAATTCGCGGCTACATGATCAAGTCGGATGCGGACAAGGATCTGCTGACGGCTGTCGACGCGCTGTCGAATCATCAGCCCTATTTCACGGCAGCGGCGATTGATGTGATTGGCCACGGATTGTTTAACAGGCGGTCCGGTGAATCGACAGACGTGAAGGACCGGCTGACCTCGCGCGAGCGCGAAGTAGTGCGCTTGATTGCGGAAGGGAAAAGCAGCAAAGACGTGGGCGCGGAACTGGACATGAGCGTCAAGACGGTGGAGACTCATCGCGCAAACGTGATGCGCAAACTGCAGGTGCACTCGGTAAGCGAATTGGTGCGGTACGCGATTCGCAATCAAATTGTACAGCCGTGAAGTTCTTCTTCTCTTGCTTGCCAGCCAATCAAACCGCAAACGCGAAGGATTGAACTTTATTTTTTTGTGGCGCAGTGGAGGCCGATGCCGCCAAGGATGTACGCGCGCGTTTGAATTTGACCGTAGCCGCAGCGACGAAAAACGGACGAAAGTCCGTCGACGGAAACGAAACTGCGGAGGGAATCAGGAATATAGGTATACGTTCGCGGTCGCCCGTGAAGGAGAAGTCCCCAGAACGCTCCCTGCAGGAAGAGCCAGCCAAGATACAGTTTGCGAAATACGCGGTGCTCGGGAAGGAAAAAATCGAGGCTGACGATCTTTCCATCCCTGCGGGTGACGCGATTGACTTCGCGCACCGATGAATCGAGATCCGGGAAGTTCCGCAAACCGTAGCCGATGAAAACGCAATCGAAAGAGAAGTCGGCAAAGGGCAGATGCGCGGCGTCGGCGCAAACGATGTTAGGTTGTCCGCGGCCCCGCGCGAGCGTGAGCATCTGCGGAGTCAAATCCGCGGCGATCGATGTGCAGCCGGGAGAGTGTTGCGCGACGAGTTGCGAAAAATCGCCAGTGCCGCAGGCGAGGTCAAGAATGACGGATTTCGCAGGCAGTGCCGCGCGCAGAACGGCGTGGCGCTTCCAGCGTCCGTCCATGCCACAGGAAAGCGCGCGAGTGATGAAGTCATAGCGAGGAGCGATGACGCTGAACATGCGGCGCATGAGGCGGGCGTTATGTTTTTCGGCCGGAGGTTTCATGCGCGGGTTGAGATTGTATCAGGGAGCGGGGCATTCGCGACGCTCGAGCGTGCTGGAGTACACGGAATCATCAACCGAACGCTTGACTTTCTCGGCGCGTCCGGCCATCTTTATTGGCTTTACCTTGTGGCCGGTTTTGTGCTGTGGGAAAGGGTAAGAATTGGACGTCCGGGTTTGTTTTCACGACAAGTGTTTCGACGGCGCGGCTTCGGCGGCAATTTTCTCCCGGTTTTACCGCGAGCGAATCAACGCAAACGCGAATTTCTGTTACACGGGAATGATCCACAAAGCGTCGCAGCCGTTTGAGTCCGACATTTTCGACGGCGATGAAAATGCGATCGTGGATTTCAAGTATTCGAGCTCGCCGAAACTGACATGGTGGTTTGATCATCATCAGAGCGCGTTTCTCACACTCGCCGACGCGGAGCATTTTCGCTCCGACCATTCGGGGAAAAAGTTTTACGATCCGACGTTCAAATCGTGCACGAAATTCCTGGCGACGATCGCCAGCGAAAAATTCGGATTCGACGCGAAGCCGCTCGCTGAGCTGATCCAATGGGGAGACATCATTGACGGAGCGCAGTTCGCCTCTTCGGCCGTTGCAGTGAGCTTGAGCGAACCAGCGATGCAGTTGGCGCTCGTGATCGAAGCGGCTCCTGAGGCGGATCTGGTTCCGAGGTTGATTCCGGAGTTGACGAAGCGTTCGCTGGCGGAAATGGTGAAGCTGCCGATGGTAGAGAAGCATCTTGAGCCGCTGCTCGAGCGTCATCGCAAGTCGGTGGGCATTCTCAAGGAGCGCGCGCAGGCTCAGGACGGCGTCATTTATTTCGATGTAAGCGATTTGGAAATGGAAGGCTACAACAAATTCATTCCGTACTATTTGTATCCGGATTTTCTTTACACCGTGGGGCTAAGCGCTTCGGCGACGCGAGCAAAGGTGTCGGTTGGAACGAATCCGTGGAAAGAGGCGCCTGCGGACGTGAACCTGGCGTCTCTGTGCGAGAAATATGGCGGCGGGGGGCACGCTCGTGTGGCCGCGATTTCATTCGCGCCTAACGATTTGGAGCGAGCGCGGCAAGCGGCGCAGGAAATTGCAGAAACGCTGCGCAAGCGAAAACAATAGGAACGGAACTCGAATAGAGGAAAATAACGATTCCGCGTTTGCTGCCGCCAGCATTGCGGCACGGAGATTCGTGATAAAATTTCAACCTTGAGGTTGCATACGCGCGGCGTTCTGCGGCGCGTTTTCTGCGGGCCGCTAGCTCAATTGGTAGAGCAGCTGACTCTTAATCAGCGGGTT
>DASYZX010000035.1:0-173118 GCA_035945715.1 Candidatus Acidiferrales bacterium | reverse complement strand
CGCTGGTGCGACCTGCCCGACGAGTTTCCTTCTCCGGCCACGTGCTGGAGGCGGCTGCGCGATTGGGAAGAGCAAGGGATCTGGCTCACCATTTGGCGTGCATTCCTGGCCGAACTGAACCAACGAAAGCAACTCGATTGGAGCGAATCGTTTCTGGACGGCAGTTTTGCTCCGGCCAAAAAAGGGGCTGCAAAGTCGGAAAAACCAAGCGGGGCAAGGGCACGAAGTGGATGGTGGTGGTCGACGGCGAGGGTATTCCTCTGGGAGAGCAGCTTTACTCTGCGTCCCCCAACGAGGTCCGGCTCGCGGAAGAGACGCTCGCGTCGATCCGCGTGAGCCGTCGACAGCGTGCGGGAAGGCCGCGCCAGAAGGTGTGTCGCATGATTGCCGATCGTGCCTACGACAGCGACCCGTTGCGCGCGCGCTTGGCGGCGCGAGGCATTGAATTGATCGCACCGCATCGCTGGAATCGCAGCAAGCCGCGCACCCAGGACGGTCGAGCTTTGCGACGTTACCGCCGTCGCTGGAAGATCGAACGCACATTCGCATGGCTCGGAAACTTCCGCCGCCTGGTCGTTCGCTACGACCGCTCGATCATCATCTACGAAGCTTTCTTTCATATCGCCTGCTTCATGATTGCCTTACGCAGGGTTTTGAAATGAGTTCTATTGATAACACGCAGGTTGTTGATTTGTCATTTGCCGAACGCGACTAAAAGGACACATTAGGCTGGTGGC
This sequence comes from Candidatus Acidiferrales bacterium, assembly GCA_035945715.1. Taxonomy (GTDB): domain Bacteria; phylum Acidobacteriota; class Terriglobia; order Acidiferrales; family UBA7541; genus DAHUXN01. The sequence continues at coordinate 172,381 of DASYZX010000035.1, read as the reverse complement.
TAGCACAGGTTTTAGCACAGATTCAGGTGTGCGGCACTTTTCCGCCCCTTAATCGTCGTCATCATCTCCATGATGGCGCAGTAAGAATCTTCTCCAAGTCCGGAGCCTCCCTCCTCATCCTTGACTAACCGCCCACCACCCACCGAAAAATGCTATTGTACGCGCACCGCGCCGTAGCCTCTTGGCGCATCGGCGGAGATCAACTATGAGCGCTGCGCATGGCAACTACGCCCTCGGCCGCACCCAGCAGGAATACGCACGCCTCGCGCGCCAGTCCGCGCTCATTGAACCGATGACCCGCCGGACTCTCGCCGATGCTGGCATCGCCGCCGGTATGCGCATCCTTGACCTCGGCTCGGGCGCCGGGGACGTCTGCATACTCCTCGCGGACATGGTCGGCCCTTCCGGCAGCGTAATCGGACTCGACCTCGACCCGAACGTCGTCGCTCACGCCCGCGAACGCGTCTCCGCCGCCGGGTTTCGAAACATCACCTTTGCCCAATGCGACTTCTCCACCTACGCTCCAGAAAAGCCACTCGACGCGATCGTCGGCCGCTTCGTGCTCATGTACCAGGCTGATCCTGCTGTCCCTCTCGCCGCCCTCGCCAAACATCTCAAACGCGGTGGCATTGTCGCTTTCCTCGAACCGTGGTTCATGCCCATGCCACCATCCGAAACCGTCCTCGGACGCGTCGGCCGCTGCGTTGTCGAAACCCTCCGCCGCTCGGGCGCTCATCTCGACCTTGGCGGGCGCCTCCACACCGTTTTCACCTCGGCTGGGCTGCCTCTCCCACGCATGCGCTTCGAAGCCGTTATGGACGGAGCTCCTGACTCGCCCGTTTTTCAGTACATCGCCGATACCTACGCCAGCCTCTTGCCCAAGGCCATCGAATTCGGCGTCCCCACCGCCGAAGATGTTTGTTCCGTGGACGAACTGCCTCGGCGCATCGCCGCCGACATAAAACCCCTTGGCTATGCTGCTTTCGTCGCTCCTATGGTCTCCGCCTGGTGCAGAACCTAGCCTTCGTTTGTCACTTTCGCGGCACAGGCCTCGGCCCGTTGACTTCAAGAGAGACCCGTAAAGAATCGGACGAGCGTGTCTGACCGCTGGCCTGAGAACGACATCATCGGAACCGACTTGAAGTGGAGCCGCTGTCAGGGAAACGCAGCTTCTAATCTACAGGATTCACTGGCTTGACGGTTAGGTAGCCTCCAGCCCTAATAACGGCATATGCGGATTCTGCTCGCCGACGATCACGAAGTGTTGCGGCACTGCCTGCGGTCCATGTTGGAATCTAAAGGTAACTGGACTGTCTGCGGGGAGGCCGACAACGGCCGCATGGCCATCGAAAGGGCCAAGGAACTCAAGCCGGACCTCGTGATTCTCGATATTGCGATGCCACTCGTCAACGGGTTTGAAGCAGCAAGGGCCATCAAAGACCTTCTCCCGAACACTGCAATTCTGGCTTACACGATCCTTAAGTCCGAAGGATTTTTGAACGAGTCGCAGCGGGTTGGCTTTGACGGCTATGTCTCGAAATCTGATGGCAGCGGGATACTTCTGAACGCCATCCGTGAGGTACAACGTCGCCGGTCTCAACCGGAAGCGAACTAATTCTCTCCGTGACTTCCGTGCCAATCTTTCGACGCGCGCTAGCAAGCTGTCCCTTGGCTGGTCGAGACGCACCTCCTCGATAGATCCCGAGAGACGATCCCAGTCTAATAATTGGCAATTGCTGAGTGGGTTGATGCGGTCCCTTGTGGTAATCTCTCGCGCTCTGGAACCAAAGACATGGCTCAGAACGACCTAGACACAAGGAGCCTCGCAATCCTGATTGCCGTCGCTCTCGGTGTGTCCATACCTGCTGGCGGACTTGCGGTTGCCATCGCTGACGGCCACGTAATCATTCCCCATCTATTGAGCGAGGGATTGATAGCTGTCTTTGTCGCCGGGGGAGGCATCACTGTAACGGCGGGAGCTATTTACGGCGCTTCCAGAATCCCGAAGAAGCGTGGTTCAACGTTTATCGCACTCTGCGCGTGCGGCGATTGGTTTATTGCCGACAGCATAGGTGATCTCTATCTCGCGGGGCATAGCGACCTCGAAAAGAATCTGTTCAAATTCTGCGCAAGCGTGGCGTTTGCATTGGCTGCCGGACTCTGGAGCAAGGCCAGCGAACCCTTGAACACCTCGCGTTTCGGCTTTCGCTGCGCGGCAATTGTGTTGTTCGCTATCCCAACACTGCTTGTGGCGCTGCGACTTTACTTCTTCGGGGCAGAATTTACGTTTCACGGCGCTAAGCTCATCGTTCTGCTCGTGGCCCCTGCCGCATTGGCGTTATTTTACATAGGTGTCTTTGCGCTGGGAGTCGTGAAAGACAAATGAAAATTCGCAAAGAGGCTCGCGGACGAAAAGGACCTCGCCAAGTGGAATGAGGTCTCTGCAAATACGATCAGGCGAATCGCTGAATTAACCGTGAAGCAGGCGAACGCAAAACGCCGCAAGAAGAGACCTCAAAAGTCAAAGTAGCGCCACTACCGTTGGGGCCAAAGAAAAGCGCGAAAATAAACAGGCTTCATTCCAATATTTAGGAAAAACGATGGAGGCGCGGGTGGAATTCGAACCCCTGAGGCCCATTGATGCCACGCAACTTATTGATTCAAATAGACGCCAGAAACGCCGGAAGGGGCACCTCTCCGGATTGAGGTACGCCGCAGGTACACGGCGTTGATTCATAGCCAACAGGGAGTTCCTGAGCAGCGCTACTCATGGCTGAGCTTGCGGATCTAAAAGAGGAGCCGGAGAAAATGGTTGAGTGGCCACCGGCACGCCAATTGCCTGATCCACTCACTGACCTGAAATGGGTTGCCAGGCATTTTAAGAACCCCTGGTTTTTGGATAGTAAGGCGACCATTCAAGGGTTGTGCGTGCTCCCTACTCACCGTCATACACGCGTTTCCGAACGTGAACGGCGACACCGACAGTTGATTTTGCGTTAGCAAAAGCGGGAGCGCCGAGCCTGCTATCCCAAAGGCTTAAAACGCCCCGCATCCGGAAGCGCCATAGCCCTTGGCGAGGTATCCAACATGACCGGCGCAGCCTCTCCGCCTTCATTCTTCGAGCTGTCACGGAATCGGAAAGCGGAAATGATCTTATTCGAGGTTTCAGACTTCTTGCAGTAATGTGGAGCGATGGAAAATCGCGGCGCGGTGGCGAGGGCAGTGCCGCCTGACGGCTTGCGGCGGCGATTAGGTCCGGCAACGGCGTCGAGCTTCGTTGTTGCAAGCATGGTCGGCGCTGGGATTTTCACAACCACGGGCCTGATGCTGGCGCGACTTGGAAGCGATTGGCTCGTACTGGTGTGCTGGGTCCTCGGCGGCACGGTGGCGCTCGCAGGGGCGCTCAGCTATGCCGAGCTGGCCACAATGATGCCACAGGCAGGCGCGGAGTACGTCTATCTGCGTGAAATCTATGGGCGGCCTGCTGCTTTCCTCACGGGCTGGACAAGCTTCTTCGTTGGATTCTCGGCTCCGATTGCCGCGTCGGCGGTAGGCTGTGCGGCGTATCTGACGGCCGCTGGGCTGCTGCCGAGCGCGTGGATTGCACAGAAGGGAACCGCTGCTGCGATTGTGCTTTGTCTGACAGTGCTCCACTACAGCGGCGTCCGCCGCGGTGGCCGGGTGCAAAGCATCCTTGCCGCTTTGAACGTGTGCGCGCTGCTTGGAGTCATTGGCTGGGGCTTCGCGCGCGGCGGCGGGGATTGGGAGTCCCTCCGAAGTTCAGGCAGCCTTTGGAAGCCGGGCGATGCGAGCCAAATCGGTTTGGCGTTGCTTTGGGTGATGTTCGCGTACAGCGGGTGGAATTCGTCCGCGTATCTGGCTGAGGAGGTGAAGGAACCGGAGCGCACGCTGCCGCGTTCGCTGCTGTTCGGGACGCTCATTGTCGCGACGCTATATGTGGCGGTGAATCTGTTTTTCTTCTATGCCGCGCCGTCGGCTGAGCTGAGTGGCCATGTTGCAGTTGGCGAAGTGGCGATACGCCGAGCGATGGGACCGGGTGCTGCGACATGGCTGGCGATTGTTGTGAGTTTGCTGCTGTTCTCCGCGGTCAGCGCGTACGTATTCATCGGCCCGAGAGTGTACTTCGCGATGGCTCGTGACGGACTGTTCTTCCGATTTGCTGCGCGCATTCATCCACGGTTCGAAACGCCGGGCCTTTCCATCTTGGCGCAAGGCTTTTGCGCTGTGCTGATGATTTTGACCGGCACATTTGAACAGTTGCTGACGTATATCGGTTTCGCCTTGGGGGTTTTTCCGTGGCTGGCGGTGGCCGGGGTGATTGTGTTGCGCCGACGCCAGCCAGCGCGGGAGCGGCCGTATCGCGTGTTTGGTTATCCGCTGGTGCCTTTATATTATCTGGTGGCGACGGCGTATATTCTAGGCGCAGCGTTGGTCAGCCGTCCGCTTCCGTCTCTCCTGGCGATTCTGACTGTAGCTGCCGGTCTGCCGATATATTGGTTGACGATGCGCCAGAGGCGGGGCGATTCGGTTGCGAGTGCAACCGGCTTGGGCGAACCATAAAGAGCACGCGAGTTTTTCTAGGAGGAATGGCGATGCTGAAATGGACTTGTAAGAAAGACTTCAGGTTCGCTTTCGTGCTGTTGTTCGTCATGAGCCTTTGTGGGCTCGCGCTCCCGCTCGGTGCGCAGAACGAATCGGCAGCCCGCGACGTGTGGCAGCGTCCCAATGAAGTAATGGACGCGCTGGGCATCAAGCCCGGCAGCGTTGTCGCGGATGTTGGCGCTGGTAGCGGTTATTTCACTTTCCATTTGGCGGAGCGCGTCGGCCCGTCAGGCAAAGTGTATGCGGAGGACGTTCTTCCGGATCAAATGGTTAAGCTTCTTAGGCGCGCCAAAGAAGAGAATCTTTCGCAAATCCAAACCATCATGGGCGTGCCTAACGATCCGCGACTCCCCGTCGGAACCCTGGACGCGATTCTGGTCTGCAACGCCTATCACGAAATGCACGACTACGACGCGATGCTGCAAGGAATGTACAAAGCGCTCAAGCCGGGCGGCATGATTGGAATCATCGACGCAACGGCGGAGCCGGGCCAGCCGCGAGAGAGCTACTATCAGCCGCACCACATTCCCAAGGAGCTTGTGCGCGACGACTTGACACGAAACAGTTTTCACTTTGTGCGCGAAGGGAACGCATTCAAGCCGCCCGACCAAGGCAGCCGCAGCTACTATTTCCTGATTTTCGAAAAGCCGAAAATAGTTGCGCCCTCGCCTTTTCGGTAATTTCAGCAAAATCCTCGTTCTGCAACCGTTCTCTCTCATGCCGCCACCTGCCTTTCGGCAATGAAGCGGTTGAGTACCGACACTGGGATTCGCAGCAGGCGCACCCTCTTCTACGTGTCTCAGGCGTTCCAATATCTACAACGCCGGGAACCTCTGAAAAACGACGCACGACGGTCTTCGTGCTGACGTGGAGCATTTCAGCGACTTCTTGGGGACTGTAATAAACCGTTTCAGTGATTTTATTGGGCTGAATCGCCCGAAAACGCTGGGTGTTCGTCATAGTTTGTTTTTACGACCGCGCGCTGCGTTCGCCTACAGGCCTTTGGCCACGGCTGCCAACCGACATCGTTGGAGAAACGACTGTCGGTTCGAGGAGTGGGTATTTTCAATCGTTTACGCTTCGCTCCTGATCAGTTTGGTTTTTCATCGCGGCGCGCGCCAAACCCAATACAACATTCCAAGGAATAGCATTCCTGCCCAAATCGATCCTCCGATTACCCGAATGCAACGACTGGTTTTTGATAACGGGACGCTCTTGTCTAAGCCGCTACGCACGACTCGTAAAAGCGCTACAAGCACCATGACCGATAGAATCCATTGCCACAATGGGGGAGGATTCATAAAATGCCTCAGTTCGCTAGTTGCACGATTTCTTCCAGAGACCAGGCGCGGTCGGCAATGTTTCGCAAGAAAAACGATGGAGGCGCGGGTGGGAATCGAACCCACGTATAAAGGTTTTGCAGACCTCTCCCTTACCACTTGGGTACCGCGCCGCAGATGCCCATTATAGCGAAAATCTCGGACGCTTACTGACGAATTCGCCATGTCAATCCTCGGATTCGCGAGTCCGATTTGGGTTGGTCGATGGCATCGTCGATTTCATGGAGCCCTGCGGCTGCAGGCCAGTGAGAACAAGAGTCGGATTTCAAGGAATCTGCGGGCCGGAGAAAGGCCGGCGAGGAATGGTCGCGGGCAAAACCACGTCGGCGGCGATAACAAGCAGAATTATCTGAGTTCGTCCTTGTACCCACGTCATGCGCACTCTCCCGCTCGCACTCCGCTGCTCGAGCCTTTTTGAAACTAACGCTTGACGCGAAAAAGCGGCATCGTTTGCACCTGTTCGTTGGTACAGGCACGGAGTTGATTCGTACAGTTACACGGATGGGCAAAATCGGTCACGGCAATGCTTCCGTGTGGCGCCCGGGTTGTTACCATCAATGGGACGATCAGCAACGTGGGTACCCCGTATTTCTTGACCGGAGGAACAGCTGTGAAGAAGACCTTCGTTAGCCGAATGCTAGAGATCAACAAAGAGCTCTGGCTTATATTGTCCATCATTGCTTTCGCGGCAGTGATCAATTTCTTCGTGTCAGGCCAGCGGCTGGTCCTGTCGTTTTACGACTTGCCGACGCTCTTTGCAGCCTATTACTTTGGGCGCGCGCGTGCGGTCCAAACGGCCGTGGCATCGGTGCTGATCGTCTGCTGGCTCAACCTGATGAATCCGCTGGCGCTGGCTTCCGGCCACGAGGTGGCGATGAGGCACTTAATCGGATGGGCCGACGTTGCCGTCTGGGGCGGCTTCCTCGTGATTACCGCCTACGCCATGGGTTCGCTGTACGAAGTCAAAGAAAGGGGCATGCACGAACTGCGCGAGACCTATTTTGGCGTTCTGCAAATCCTTTGCCAGGTCATTTCAAACGACAAGTACACGCAAAACCACTCTTACCGCGTCTCCGTGTATGCCGCGCGGCTGGCTGCGGAAATGGGCCTGCCGGAAGACCAGATTGAGGATGTGCGCGCCGCTGCGCTGCTTCATGACATCGGAAAACTGGAAGTAAGCCGCACGATTCTGTATAAGTCCGCGCGGCTGTCGGAGGACGAAATCTCCGAGGTGCAGAGTCACCTGCCTCGGGGAGTGGAAGCGCTCAGGCCAGTCGCCGTTGGCGGAACACTTCGCCGTGTGTTGCCGATCATTCTGGCGCATCACGATAAATTCGACGGCTCCGGCTACCACGCCACGAAGGGCGAGGACATTCCTATCGAGGCCCGCATCATCTCCGTCGCCGATGTGTATGATGCGCTGGTCAGTGACCGGCCGTACCGCAAGGCGATGTCTCCCTTCGAAGCGCGCGACATCATCTCGAAGGGCGCCGGAACAGACTTCGACCCGAAGTGCGTCGCGGCATTTGAGTCCGCGTTCCGCGCGGGCCGCATGGAAGTACCCGAAGTGCTGGTCTAGTCCCCGGCCTTGAGCTCGGCTTCTCGCAGGAATCGTGCAGCCTCTTCGGGCGGAGTCGGATTGATGTAAAATCCGGTTCCCCACTCGAAGCCCGCCACGCGCGTCAATTTCGGCATCATCTCCACATGCCAGTGATAATGATCGTTGATCTCCTCACCGATAGGCGACGTGTGTATCACGTAGTTGTACGCCGGGCAGTTCAGCACGGAATCCAGACGCGCCAGAAATTCGCGGAACAGTTTGGCCAAGCTGGCGTAGACGGATCCAGGTTGATTTTCGAACGAAGAGCTATGCTGGCGCGGAAGAATCCACGCTTCAAAGGGAAAGCGGGGCGCATAGGGAGCGAGTGCGATGAATTGATCATTACCGAGAATTATGCGCGTGCCCGTTTCCATTTCCTGCCGGATGACATCGCAAAAAATGCAACGCTCCTTGATTTCGAAATAACGTTTCGAACTGTCAACTTCTTCGCGAACACGCTTGGGAACGATGGGCAAAGCAATTAATTGCGAATGCGTGTGTTCGAGTGAGGCGCCCGCCGCCTCACCGTGATTCTTGAAAAGCAGAATATAACGAAAACGCTTGTCGTTTTTGAGGTCCAGGACGCGGTCTCGATAGGCCCACAACACTTCTTCAACGGATTTATCCGAAAGCATCGCCAGTGTGCTCTGATGATCGGGAGTCTCGATAATGACCTCATGCGCGCCGATTCCGTTCATGCGATCGAACAGCCCTTCGCCCTGACGATCAAGATTTCCTTCGATCCCCAAAGCCGGAAATTTGTTCGGCACGACGCGAACTGTCCAGCCGGGCGTGTCTTTCCCGCTGCCGTTCCGGCCATACGCCAGTATCTCCGGAGGAGTGCGCGTTTCATTGCCCGGACAAAAGGGGCAAAAAGAACCTCCCTTCATCTGCACGCTTTCGCGGACAAAGTCCGACGGCCGTTTCCCCCGCTCCGTAGAAATAATGACCCACCGCCCCGTGATTGGATCTTTACGTAGTTCTGGCAATCTCTTCTCCTTCTCCGGTTTTATGAAGACTGAAAAAGCTTCCTGTTGTTACCGTGCGAGCGATTCCCTGCCTCAACGCGCGTTTCCAAACGCCTTCTTATGCAAGCGTACGCTCGGCGGGCGCGCGGACCGGCTTTCGATGGCTACGACATCGAAGCGCCATGGAACTCCGGGTGTTCTCCGTTCCGCCAAGAATCGTTTCGCTATACGCTCCAGGTGAATGCGCTTTTCCTGAGTTACAGCCTCCGCCGGACGGCCAGGACGCTGCTCTGTTCCGCCGCGCGTCTTCACCTCGACAAATGCGAGCACCCCAACCATCATAGCCGACCATGTCAATCCCGGCCCGATCGCCCGGGAGGCGATAGTTGCGCGCCACGAACACCTATCCGTGCCGCCGCAAATACCAGTAGGCGTACGTCTCGCCGTCAACTCCGCTCCTCCGCGATGGTTCTTTCTTCGTGTCGTCACCCTTTGCGGGCGTCAAGCTGTGGCGTGCCGCGAGCCGCACAAAGCCAGCAATAGCGCGGGAGACAAGCGACATTACTTCAGTACCTCGAACTCAAACTCCATCACTTTGCCTCGCACTAAATAGCAGAGATAGAATTCCCAAAATCGGCGGAAGCGCAACGAGTGGTTCACAAGGAACTCGAACCCGAGATAGCGCCAGACCTGAAGCAAACGCACGCGAAGGCGCCTCTGGCGAAGCCGAACACGCGAATACCATGATGCTTCTCCGTGCAGTCCCTCCGGGTAAAAATACCAGAACGAAAAGCTATTGAGGTGCCAGCGGTGTGTGGGATCGCAGAATGAGCTGAAGTCGGTGTAGTGTGGCGTCACCAGAAAAAGAACGCCACCCGGCCGCGACACTCGGTGAAATTCCTCAATCGTCCGAATTACATCTTCCACATGCTCGATCAAATGGACTGCGTGTACTTCATCGAACACGCTGTCCTGAAACGGAAGAGAGCCCCGATCCAGATTGCAAAGAACGTCGGCGGCGGTATTCGGGTTCATGTCGATGCCGATGGAACCCGGATATTTCTTTGGCCCGCAGCCGACATCCAGAATGCGAGGCAATCTTCCTCCGAAGCAAAGCTTCGACTCTAATGCGACCGCTGCACCTCGGCGATGCACTCGCCGAGAATGCGCACAGCATATTCCGCCTGTTCTTCGTCAATGACAAGTGGAGGAGCAACGCGAACCGTATTTTCTCCTGCTCCGAGAATGAGCAGGCCTTTCTCGAAAGCGCGGTCGACGATTTTATTGCGAAAATCGCCAGCCCGCTCCTTCGTTTTCTTGTCAAGGACGATTTCTACACCGATCATCAAGCCTTTCCCGCGAACGTCTCCGACGATCCGGTACTTTTCTGTCCAATCGGACATTCGATCCAAGATGACCTGGCCCATCTTGCGCGCATTCTCCATATATTTTTTTTCGACCAGGTCGATCGTCGCAAGCGAGGCCGCCACGCAAACGGGATTGCCGCCGAATGTGGATGCATGAGCGCCCGGCGTCCAGTCCATGACGCCCGAGCGCGCGATCATCACACCCAACGGCATCCCTGAAGCGATTCCTTTCGCCACGCAGACAATATCCGGATCAATGCCCGCGTGCTCCGAGGCCCACCATTTTCCGGTGCGGCCCATTCCGCACTGAACTTCATCTGCAACGAGGAGAATTCCCTCGCGGCGGCAGATTTTTTGCAGACCCTGCAGGAACGAAGCTGGCGCAGCAACGTAGCCTCCTTCGCCCTGAATCGGCTCAACGAAGACCGCCGCGACATCCGCCGGATCCATCAAGCGATGAAAGACTTCGTTTTCCAAAAACTCCAGACACTGCCGGGAACACTCCTCAGCGTTCTGCCCGAGTGAGCGGTAGGTGTCCGGATAGGGGATGTGAGTAACGCCCCCCAGCAGCGGGCCGAATCCCTTGCGCTGCACGGCCTTGCTTGCCGTAAGAGAGAGCGAGCCCATCGTGCGCCCGTGGAAGCACCCGTAGAAAGCGATGAATTTGTCGCGCTTGGTGTGATAACGCGCCAGCTTGATTGCCGCTTCGATTGCCTCGGTGCCGGAATTGCCGAAGTAAACACGCTTCGGGTCCTTGCCGGGAGCGATCATCGCGAGTCTCTCCGCAAGCTGGACCATGTTCTCGTAATAAAAATCCGTGCCGGACATGTGAATCAGCTCGCCCGCCTGCTTTTGTATTGCGGCAACGACTTCCGGATGGCAATGCCCCGTCGCCACCACGGCGATGCCCGCGGCGAAGTCGAGAAAATGATTGCCGTCGAGATCCTCGATGACGGCGCCGCGCCCCGTTTTCGCAACCAGCGGATAGGTTCGCGTATACGACGGCGAGACAAACTTTGTGTCCAAACCGACGAGCTTCTTGGCTTTCGGGCCCGGCAACGATGTAACCAGGCGCGGAAGCTTCCAATCGTTCGCTTTCTTCATATCTTCCTCCTGAAATGGATTTTGTGCGCCGGCTATACGGCGCGAACTGCCTCATGGGAGGAAGAGAGGTTAGTCTACGCCGAAAAGACTGGGACGCTGGCAGGCGGGTAAACTGTGCCAGGAGAGCGGGTTTTGAAATTGCAGATTCATTTCTTCTTCCAGCGGACTCCGCCGTCGCGGCTGTCCTCAAGGAGGATACCACGTTCCGCAAGCTGTTGCCGTATTTCGTCGGCGCGCTTGAAATTGCGCTGCTCGCGTGTTTTTTGTCGCTCCGCGATCAACGTTTCGATCTCCTCGGGACTGATCTCCGCACCACTGGTAGCGAAACCTATGGCTTGAAGCTTCGCCTGATCGTTGTCTTCGAGTACCGCTAAAATCTGATCGAACTTCTTCATCGCGGAGAGGGCATGCGGCGCATCCTGTTGCCGGAATTCACCGCGGTCGATGGCAGTATTCACATCGCGCACCAAATCAAAAATTGCCGCAAGCGCGACGGCGGTATTCAAATCGTCCGACAGCCCCGCTTCGAAATCGGCGATGGCTTTTTGCGTGCGCTGGCCCATCGCGGTGTTGGAGCCCGTCGGAAATTTTCCTTCTTTGAGGCGCGCGACGAAATTTCGCAGCCGTTCCACTGAGCTTGCCGCCTGCCGAATGCCGTCCGCCGTGAAATTAAGCTGACGGCGGTACGGTACCGATGCCAGCAAATAGCGGACCGTCGAGGGTTTATGCCCTTTCTTGAAAAGATCACGCAGAGTGTAAAAATTGCCAAGCGATTTCGACATTTTCTCGCCATCGATAATCAAGTGCTCGGCGTGCAACCAGCATTTCACGAACGGACGGCCGGTCGCAGCCTCGCTCTGGGCGATTTCATTTTCGTGATGTGGAAACGCCAGATCGATCCCACCGGTGTGAACATCCAGCGTATCGCCCAGGTATTTCATGGCCATCGCTGAGCATTCGATGTGCCAGCCGGGACGCCCGGGGCCAATCTCCGTTTCCCAGAAATGTTCACCCGGCTTCGGCGCTTTCCACAACGCAAAATCGCGCGCGTCAGCCTTTTCATAGCGATCGACTTCGACGCGTGCGCCCGCCTGAATTCCGGTCAAATCAACTTTGGACAGTCGGCCGTAGGCCGGGAACTTTGCGATGCGGTAGTAAATCGAGCCGTCGCTGCGGTAGGTCAACCCTTTGCCTTCGAGCTTCTGGATCAACTTGACCATGTCCGCGATGTGATCCGTCGCACGCACCAAATGCTCCGGACTTTCGCAGCTCAGCGCGTTCATGTCTTCCTTGAATGCGTCGATGTACTTCGCGGTGTAATCGAAGATGCTGATTCCCTTCTCCGCGGCGTTTTGAATGATTCGGTCATCCACATCCGTCAAATTCATGACGTGCTTCATTTGCAGGCCGCGCGAGCGCAGGAATCGCCGCAGTATGTCCTGGAACACAAACGTCCGGTAGTTTCCAATGTGCGCGTAGTCGTAGACCGTCGGGCCACACGTGTACATGCGGACTTCACCTGCTCGAAGCGGCGTGAAGGCTTCCTTACGATTCGTCAGCGTGTTTTCGAGCAGGATTTCGCCCATGTTTTCGTGTGTGCAGCCTCTGATTGATGCGCGATTCGCTTACCGGATGCGCAGAACTTGGCATGTAAAAAGGGCCATTTTAGCCGAGGCTCCCGCGGCTGGCAAATCGTGCTCGCGCTTAAACCTGGGGCGCCGGGTCTACTGCGGCCGCAGTGTGACGTGTCGCATCACGACCGCCGCGTCGCCATCCTGATGCGGAATCGTGGTTGCTGGCCGCGCGGCACTGAGGATCATTCCCTCTCGCGGCAAACCGTAACTTTCATCGAGTACAATCGCCGCAACTGGATTCGCCCCCGGCAGTGTGAACCTCATTTCAATTCCCTCCGCCGGCGTATCCACACAGCTGTATATCCGCCACCCTCGTCGGTAACCGAGTATCGGCCGGCTGATCTCCGGAATTGGGTGTCCCGCCAGTGAAACAGACTCCGGCTTCACGTCGGGAGCGAACGCAAGAAGAACAACTGGCGCGCCCCGCGAAGACTTGAGCAGCACGTCATAGCTCGTTTTGCCTTGCGAGGATGAAAGGTTTTCTACCGTGAACACTGGCGAAGAAAGATTCAACATGGGCGCATCCGCGGCGAGTGGGTTGTCGCGGTCCCATGGATAAATCTCGCTGCTCGTTCGGGCAAAGGAAGCTAAGCTCCGCACGCTGAGCGGCAAACGGCCGGAAGCCGGGTAAGCGAGCCACTCTGAGGTGCCGGTGTCAGCATTCTGAAAATACTCAAGATTCAGTTTTTCGGGCGACGCCGTCGAGAATGGCGGCACAATCAGTGCAGCGGCGGTCGCAATGGCGGCAACCGCAAAAGCGGCGATAGAAAATCTCGAGCGGCGGCCCGTCGAAACCGTTCCGGCCAATGGCGCGAGAGGCAGGGCAATCAGCGCTACGCATACCGTAATTCCTGTGAGAAACGTTCCGCCAAGCGCCGCGTAGAGAAACCAAATGGCATAAACTCCGACGAGTGCTGTGGCGACGCCAGGAATAGCAGCGGCAACGATAACGCTAGCGCTGCTCTGTCGCCGTGCGAAGACCACAGCCAGCCCGAAAATTCCCGCCGCTGACTGGGCTACGATGAAGAGGAAACTGAGGCCCGGAGCCACTGTCGCCAGCAGCAATGCGACGATTCCCCCGCAGGACCACGTACCGCCCCACATTCCCCACAATCCGGCCCTGTATCCTAAGAGCGCGGCAACCAGTGCCACAGCTGCAAATCCCAGCGTCCAAGCCGCAACGAGCAAAGGCGCCGGATGAGCGACCCAATTCGAAGGCGTTGCGCCAGCCATACTGAGGAAGAATTGCAGTGCGGCTCCGAGAATCCCAGCGACAATCAATACAAGCGGCCAGCTCACGAAACCGACGAGAAATCCCTTCATCCGTACTTGGCCGCGTCGCGCGAGAACTGCGATCTCAAGAATCAGAAGGGCGAGCGCCAGCAACGCAAGACCAACGGTCCACCGGGCTGGCCACCACACCATCTTCCAGCCCAGCAAATCCTGGTACACCGCATCAGAGGCCGCGCCTGAATTCAAATCGGAATTCGCCAGTGCTTGAACCGCCTCGAGCGCGCTCCCGCCCTCACTCTGAATGCTGGACGCGCTGGTATTGGTTACGTTATCGAGCGGCGTGTGGTAGTGCGCGACATCGTCGAGGAATGCAAAGTTGAATCCCTGATATTCCGCAGCCTTGAACACCGTGAAATCCGTGTCATTCGGCAACGATTTGTAAACCGTGTACGAAAGCGAATCTGCGTTGGGATGACGCACTGCCTTTGCGTACATCCGCATGAGCCATTCGTTGGCGCTGCCCGTCTCGAACATTGTGCTGGCGCCAGAGGTCCCGCGATTGTCCATGTTCACCACGGCCCGAACGTCCTTCGCCCACAGATCATCCTGAGCAAACGCAACGGCGCCCAGCAGGCCGGCTTCTTCGCCTTCATCGATCAGGAAAATCACGGGATGCCGCAGCGGCGCAGATGCCTTGAGTGCCCGCGCGATTTCCAGCACAGAAACGGCGCCCGCGCCATCGTCGGACGCTCCCGGGCCCGCTGGAACGGAATCGTAGTGCGCCGCGACCATCACTGCTGGTCCGGACTGCTGCCCGTCGAGCCGCGCCAGGATGTTCTTCACGTCGGCGCACGCTCCGCTGGAGTCGCAAACGAAATCCTCCTGAACGCGCGGCCGGTAACCCAGTTGCGTAAGCCGCTCCACAACGGCATCTCGCACGGCGGCATCTGCTGTGCTCCCGACCGGATGCGGGACGCCATTGCCGACCAGTTGCTGCAGTAATGCCTTGGCGCGCGCTCCCGAGAATTCGGCCGCTGGCGCATCCGCGGGCTTCGGCGGAATCGGACGCGCTCGCCATGCCGTCAGGCAAATCACCAGCGCGTAAAGCGCCAGAGAGAGAGCAAATGCACCTCCGCGCGGCTTTTCGTCGGCCACTTCCATGAATTCTCCCTCCTGAGGACAATAGCGCGCGCCATCCTAGTTCTGACGCCAACCCAAGTCAACGAATGCACCCCGTCACACCGATTTCGCGATTGACGAACTGCCCCAGTCTCAATACATTGTGCAGTCTACGAAGGAGCCAGCCATGAAGACTTGCTTGTCCACAAAAATTTGCGGCCTTGTACTGCTTCTCGCGCCCGTCGCACTCGCAGCCCCATTGCCGCCTGCCGATTCGGCGTCCACAACATTGACTCCGCAGCAGGCGCTGAACATGCGCCGCATCAGTGATCTGCACTTTTCGCCGGACGGAACGCGTCTCGCTTTTACCGTCACCGAGCCTGCGAAGGAAACCAACATCGCCACTCACATTTGGATCCTCGAAGTCGCTTCCAAACAGGCGCGCCAGTACACGTACTCTGAAAAAACAGAGAATTCTCCGCGCTGGTCTCCTGACGGCAAATTCTTGGCCTTTCTTTCGAACCGCGATGGAGAACGCCAGATTTACCTGCTCTCCTCGAGCGGCGGCGACGCATATTCCATCACCACTGGTAAACGCGGAATCGCCTCCTTCGCGTGGTCTCCGGACGGAAAGCAAATCGCGTTTCTCGCTTCCGACGAACCTACAGAGACGCAGCAGAAGAAAGAAAAAGACAAAGACGACGCCATCGTCATCGACAAAGATACCAAGCATCCCCGTGTTTGGATTCTCGATGTAGCTACCAAAAAAGCCCGCGCCATCACCGGGGACCAATGGGCAGTCCGTGAGGCTGAGTGGGCCTCCTCAGACCGGCTGGTCATCGCCGCCACCGATCACCCGGAATCCGACGACAACACGAATCGCATTTTCTCGCTGGATCCATCGAGCGGCCAAGTGTCTCTTCTCGTCGCGCCAAAAGGCCCATTTGGCGACATCCGCGTATCCCCCGATGGCGCGCAGTTCGCCTACATGGGCGCACGTGTCGATGGCCCGGAACCGCACGACATTTACGTCCACTCTACAGCTGCCCAGGCCGACGATCCTCCCAGCCACAATCTCACCGCCGCAAGCATCGACCGTGCGATGAACGGCATCGATTGGCGCTCCGATGGCGGCATGATGGCCGTAGCAGAAACGGGATTCAAGACAACCTTGTATTCGATTTCCTCGGGTGGTCGAGCCACTGCCGTCGAGAATGCGACGCCCAACCCGCGCAACTTCGCAACTTCATCATCGGGAATACTGGCTTTCGTTGGCGAGTCCGCAACCGAAGCCCCGGAAATCTATCTGGCAAGCGCCGGCGCGCCAGCGGAAAAGGTAACGCACATCAATTCCAGTTGGGACAACCTGACACTGGCGAAGCCCGAATTCTTCCGCTATAAAAGCTTCGATGGCCTCCAAATTGAAGGCGAATTGCTCAAACCTCTCGGTTATGACGGACACTCGCGTGTGCCCACCGTCATTCTGGTCCACGGAGGCCCGACGGGCGCGTGGTCGGATTCCATCGATTCCTGGGGTCAGTTGCTCGCGGCCCACGGCTTCGCCGCCGCATACTTCAACATCCGCGGCTCGACCGGCTACGGCGAAAAGTTCGTCGAGGCGAATCGTGCCGACTGGGGAGGCGCCGATTTTAGAGACGTCCTGGCCGGCGTCGATTACCTCGTTGCGCAAGGCATTGCCGATCCAAACAAGCTCGGCATTGGCGGCTGGTCTTACGGCGGCTACATGTCCGAATGGGCCATCACGCAAACCGACCGCTTCAAAGCCGCCGTTTCGGGCGCAGGCATGGTCGATTTGATCTCCGAGTTCAATACCGAAGCTGGACCATCCTACGACAAGTGGTTCTGGGGCCTTCCCTACGACCATCCGGAGGGATTCCTGAATCACTCTCCCTTCATGTATTTGAAACACGCGCACACTCCAATCCTTATCCTCCAAGGGATCGCCGACACCACCGATCCTCTCGGCGAAAGCACTGGGCTCTATCGCGGGCTCAAGTTCTACGGCGCGCCCGCCGAGCTGGTTGAATATCCGCGCGAGCTTCACGGGTTCCGTGAACAAAAGCATTTGCTCGACCGGCTGAATCGCATCCTGGCTTGGTATCAGCAATATCTAAAGTAAAGGCAGGTGGGTGTCCGACGAACAGACGTTCCTTGCGCACACAATCCTCCGCCAAATGCTTTACATGTATTTGGCCCCGTGTTATCTTCCTCGGCATCACCGCCTCTCCAAAGCGCCAGGCGGCAGGGCCCGCATTGCGCGACCCGCCACGATTTTTGTCTCGAAATCTTGCTCGCGACATTCTAAATTTGAACTGAGCCGCACCAGCGCGCGGCAGTTCCCTATTGCCAAGGAGCAGCGTGCTCAAACTTCGCAAAGTCGAACTCTTAGGCTTCAAGTCCTTCTGCGAAAAAACGAACATCGTGTTCAGCGGAAGCGGCGTAACTTGCATCATCGGTCCAAACGGGTGTGGCAAATCGAACGTCGTTGACGCCATTTCCTGGGTTCTCGGCGAACAGAGCCACAAAATGCTTCGTGCCGAGCGCATGTCCGACTGTATTTTCAACGGAACGGTGAAGCGCCCGCCAATGGGCATCTCCGAAGTCACCCTGACTCTTGTTGATCCCGAACTCGCAGACGCCGTCTCGAAAATCTTCGGCGAAGAACCCATAGCCGGGTCCTCACCTGAGCCTCAGCCGGAAGCCCCACAGGGAACGTCAGAAACACCAGCAGAAGGGGAAGCCTCTGCTCCTTCGTTGGAGACCGCCGGAGGGGGATCCGAGGCCCCTTCTGAGAAGCCCGTCAAGTTCTCGAAGAAGCGCGGGGCGGAGAAACCGGCCATCGCCATGAAGCCCGGCGAAGTCGTCGTCGGTCGGCGCCTCTACCGCTCCGGCCAGAGCGAATATCTGATCAACGGCCGCGTCGCCCGCCTGCGCGATGTGCAGGAGCTCTTCATGGGCATGGGCCTGGGCCCCGATTCTTACGCCATCATCGAGCAGGGCCGCATCGGCCAGATTCTGAATTCGCGCCCGATGGACCGCCGCGCCCTCATCGAAGAGGCCGCCGGGATCACCGTCTACAAAACCAAGCGCCGCCTCGCCGAAGCCAAGCTCGAAGCCGCAAAAGTAAACCTTTCGCGCGTCAACGATATTCTCGTGGAAGTCGAAAAACAGCTCGCTTCTTTGAAGCGCCAGGCATCGAAGGCCCGCCGCTACGCCGAATTGCGCGACGAAATGCGCGGCCTGATACGCACCGTCCTCGCCAGCAAAGCGCACCAGTTGGAAGATGAAGCAGTGCGTCTCGAATCGCTGATCGCCGAACTCGTCGCGGGCGAATCCGAGCAGTCAGCCGCTCTTCGTGAACTCGAAGTCGAACAGGAACGCCTCGACGTGCGCAATTACGAACTCGAGAACGAACTGCGCCAGCTCCACAATTTGCTGAATCAATCGACTCTCGAATTGGATCGTGCCGAAAACCGCATTGCATTCAATCGCGAACAGGAAGCGCAGATCGCCTCGCGCGTGAACGCGCTCGCTGAAGAGACCGCGCACGCAGAGCAGCAGGTTGCGCTAATCGAGGCGCGCTTGGCCGCACATGGCGAGAGCGTAGCAGGCCTGCGCGTCGAATCGTCTCAGCTCGATTCGCACCTGCAAGATTGCGCACGACAAATCGAGGCTGACGCCAGCGAACAGGCTGGACTCGAGCAGTTGATCGCCAGCTTGCGCGAAGCTGCTTCCCGCAGTGGCGAAGACTCTGTACGCGCGCAAGTGGAGTCGCTTCAAGCCGAAGATCTTGCGGCGCGTATCAGTGCCGAACACGCCCAGCGCGAGAGCGTATGCGCGCGCTCCGAGCAGGAATCATTGCAAAAGGCCGAGCAGGTTCAGGCCGCCGAATCCAATCACTGCCAAGCGGAACTGAATGCGCTTGCTCTTGCGGAGCAAGTTCGCCAGATACAGCAAACGCTCGCCGCCCTTCGCAGCGCGCAGCAAGAAACCGCGCAGCGCAACGAAAAAGTTCGCGAAGAACTTTCCGCTTCCCGCGCTCGTCGCGGCTCGCTCGAACAGATATTGAACGACCGGGCCTACACTGCCGAAGCCGTACAAAAGCTCTTCTCTGCGGCCAGCGGCAACGATGCGCGTGGCTTTCACGCCGTCGGCGTCCTCGCCGACTACGCCGAAGTCGAAGAACAGTACGAAGGCGCTGTCGAGCAGTTCCTGCGCGACGAGCTCGAGTACGTCGTCGTCGAGACGTTCGACCACGCCCGCGCCGGCGTCAGCCTGCTCCGCGAAGAAATGGGCGGTCGCGCCACCTTCTTTGTTGATTCCTTGCGTCACTTGAAATACGAGCCAAGGCCGGAAAACTCGCCGCTTTCTTCTCCGGGCGTTGTCTCTCGCTTCGATCGCCTGGTGAATTTCCGCGAGCCGCTTGGCCCCGCAGCGAAGAATTTCCTGTCGCGATTGCAGTCCGCCTATTTGATCGAGACTGCCGCGGAGGCCGAAAAACTCGCGCGCGAAAATCCTGAACAATATTTCGTCACCCTCGACGGCACTTGCTATCACGGCCGCATGGTCACCGGCGGCCGTCCCGGTGAAGCCGGTCCGCTCGCACTGAAACGCGAACTCCGCATGCACGAAGCGGAGGTCGTTCATCTCGAACACGTTGTCGTTGAAATGCAAGCCGAGCTTCATCGACTCGAAGAAGACCAGCAGCACGCCGAGGCAGAGCTGCAACAGAAGCAGGCCGCGCACGTCGAAGCCGAAAAATCCCGCGTCACCGCTTTTCATCAACTCGCACAGGCCCGCGATGAGGCCTCTCGAGCCGCATCGCAGCTTGCGGAAGTCCAAAGCGAAGTTGCGCGTCTCGCGACCGAAGCCGCGACCGCTCGCATGCGTGCTTCGGACGCGCACCAGGCCAGCCAACACGCGCTGCTTTCGCGTACGAATGCCGAACAGGAGGCCTCCGCCGCCGCTGAACGCCTCGTCATTCTTCGCGGAGAATTTCAGGCCCAGCAGAGTGAACTCGCCACCCGCCGCGAAGAATTCGCCGCCATGGCCGAACGCCTGGCGAATGCGACCTTGCTCGAGTCACGCCTGAACGAAGAAACCACTCAATCCGGAGAACGCCTCGCCGTCCTCGTTGAACAGCGCGGAGCTCTTCTTCGCGACCGCGCCGAACGCGAAGCCAGCAATGTTCACCTCGAGCAGCAGGCCGCGCACTATCGCGCTGAAAAAGAACAGTTCGAGCAGCGCAGAACAGGCCTTGAAACGCAATGCAATTCTCTCCGCGAGCGGGCCGGTGCCCTCGACGTCGAACTCCGCACAAAACGCGATTCTCTCGATGGGCTGCGCGCGAACCGCAATCAGCGCGAAGTCGAAAAAGCGCGCAACGATTCCGACCGCGAGCATCTCCGCCAAACCTGCATCAGCGAAGCCAACGCCCAGCCGGAGGAGCTCATCGCCCAGCAGCCGCAACTGCTCACGGGTGACGAACTTGCCATTTCGGAAGCAAGCTACGCGGAGAAGAAGGAGCGCCTCGAATCGATCGGTCCCGTCAACATGATGGCGCTCGAAGAGTTTCAGGAGTGCGACCAGCGTAATGCATTCCTGACACGCGAACGCGACGACTTGGTGCAGTCCATACAGAACACGCAGCAGGCCATCAACGAACTCGACACCGTGTCGCGACAGAAATTCGAAGAAGCTTTCAGGGTGATCAATCGCAATTTCGGCGAGGCGTTTCGCACTCTTTTTGGAGGCGGAACGGGCGAAATGCGCCTTACGGAACCCGACAGCTCCGGCGATTGCGGCATCGACATCGCTGCGCAGCCCCCCGGCAAGCGTCTACAGAACATCTTGCTTCTCTCCGGCGGCGAGAAGGCCATGACCGCGCTCGCTCTGCTCATTGCTGTCTTCCGTTTCCAGCCGAGCCCGTTCTGCATTCTCGACGAAGTGGACGCTCCGCTCGATGAAGCCAACGTCGGGCGCTTCAATCGCATGCTCACGGAAATGGGCGAGCAGACGCAGTTCATCATCGTTACGCACAATCGCAAAACCATGGAGATGGGTTCTGTTCTCTACGGCGTGACGATGCAGGAACCGGGCGTGTCGAAACTCGTTTCCGTTCGCTGGGAAGAAACCGCCGAGCGCGCAAAATCGACCGCGGCTTGATTGAACGCGAGATTTTGTTTTCTCGGCGCAAGAGAGTTTTCCTCAGGTCTGCGTTTAGCCGTTGACATCATTTCTCTCTGCGCTAGAATGACCTCCTCTTTAATTTAGGGACAAAGACACTTTGGCTTCTCCTGGAATTTATCCCGCAATTTCACAAACGGACTTGGCCGGACTCAAACTCTTGGCTCGCGGCAAGGTTCGCGACATTTACGACCTTGGCGACCGCCTGCTCATCGTCGCCACCGATCGTCTCTCAGCCTTTGACGTGATTCTTCCTACGCCCATTCCTGACAAGGGCCGCGTTCTCACGCAACTTTCTCTCTTTTGGTTCGAGAAACTCAAGGGCATCGTCCCGCATCACGTCATCAGCGCCACCGATTTCTCCGGCGAACTCGCTCCGCATGCGGAGACTCTTCGCGGACGATCCATGATCGTTCGGCGCACTCAACCGGTTCCCATCGAATGCGTCGCGCGCGGATACATTTCCGGCTCTGGCTGGAAGGATTATCGTGCAACGGGAAGAATCTGCGGAATTCCCCTGCCTGCGGGCCTCAAAGAGTCCGATCGCCTGCCCGAACCCATTTTCACGCCGGCAACGAAGGCAACGACAGGCCACGATGAGAACATTTCTTTCGAGGAAACTGCCTCGCAAATCGGCGAATCCCTGGCGTCGCGCCTGCGTGACATCACTCTTGAAGTTTACCGCCGTGCGTCCGAGTTTGCCGCTGAGCGCGGCATCATCATCGCGGATACCAAACTGGAATTTGGCATTGATCGCAGCGAGCTTGTATGGATTGACGAAGCCCTGACACCGGATTCCTCGCGTTTCTGGCCCGCCGATTCCTACGAGCCGGGGAAGGCGCAGCCATCTTTTGACAAACAGTACGTCCGCGATTATTTAGAGCGTATCGGCTGGTCCAAGCAGCCGCCGGCGCCCGCGCTCCCGTCGGATGTCGTCAGCGCCACACGCGCAAAATATCGAGAAGCGTACAAGCGGTTAACGGGACGGGAACTCGAGTAGGATTTCTGCAGTGGCATCGCCGCAACATGGCCCCCGAGCAGTACTCGGAGGAAAGTAAGCGTGAAGGATCAGTTGGAAGCGCTCATCGGTCAGATGGTGGATCGCGGAATTCTGCTCGATGAAGCGCTCACGGAATTCGAACGGCGCTTCATCAAATGCGCCATGGACCATTCGGCCGGCAACCAGTCGCGCGCCGCTCGCCTCTTAGGTATTCACCGCAACACGCTCAGCCGCAAAGTCGAAGAGTACAAACTCGAAAACGGTCATCGCCGCCGCGCCTGATCCCCTAACCCTGCTTGTTGGCTCGACAGCCTCGCATCCTCTACCAAGACAAAAGGCCGTCGCTTTTGTTGGTGACGGCCCTTGACATCAAGACTCTCTTTGTTTCTAGCGCACTCCCGGACGGCGAGGCCGCTTGGCCGGCGTCTCCTTCGGGATCACCGACGGGTCCACCTGGCACTTGTCGAAGTACAACAGAAAAGGCTGCGCGTCGTATTTCGTGATCGTGCCTGTAAATTTAATGGCGTCGTTTTTCTGCAACCGCGAAGCCTCCGGCTGCACCGATGGCGCTTGTGCGTTGGTCCCACCGGCGGCGTTCGCATCTCCGGCAGGCGGCGTCGCCGTGTACACGGTTACATCTAAATTAGGCGTGTTGCCAGCCTGGATTTCCTCGCCCGTCGCTGCCGTGAACACCTTGAAGTCGATTGCATCGGTGCCCGGGGTGATGTCGATAATCTTTCCAACCACATTGGGAATCTCCTGCCCGCAAACCGCCAGCCACGTCATTTTTGCTTTATCGCCCCCGCCTTGGAGGTCCGTCAGAATCGAAAGCAGGTTGCTGCTCTGGAGCACTTGCCCCAAATCCGCGGCGCTTGGAATTGAATACGTGGTCGGCCTGGTTGCTTGCGTGCCTGCCAGCGAAATCAGCTCTTTGATTTGATCGTCCAGCAGGTTTCCGCATGCAGGCTGCTCATAGTTGAACATCTGAGCATGCAGATAAGATTGCATCTGCGCCTCGCCCGGCCCCTTCAACGCAATCGATCGCGCCAGATTCCAGAAGCCGTTCATGTACAGGTCAATGAGCGCCTGATTCGGCGCTGCCGCTCCTGTTGCCGGCGGTGGCGTCGTCGTTGAAGTCCCCGGCGGATTTGTTGTTGCAGGCGTCTGCGATTGCGCTGGTTGTTGCTGTGCCGCCAGCTGCAAGTAAGCCACTCCGATTCGGAAGTAGACGGCCGCTACGCTTTGGTCAGTGCTGTTTCCGCTCGCGGCAATGAACGCGTTAAACGAATCGATCGCATTTTTATAATCCTTTGCCTGATATGCGGCGGAACCCGCCGTGTAATTGAACAATATGATCGGCTGTTTCTTCTGCTGTGCGAACTGGTCGTCGGTCAGGTTTGCGGGCTTTGGAATTTCGTCCAGCACTTTCAACCCTTGCAATGCCGACTCTCGGGCCTTTGTCAATTCGTCTTGCGCATTCGGATCCTTGTCGCTAAAGGACTGATTAAATGCAAGCGCGCGCAAGTACAGCGCCTGCACTTGGTCTCCCAAGAGTCTGTCTTTCGACATCCCGGGAATTGCCAAGTACTTGTCTTCCGGCACCGCCAGGAATTTGTCAACGTACTCGATCAGCTTCGGATAGTTCTTCGTTGAATTGTAGGCCCCGTAATATTGCTGATAGACCAGCGGCAGTAGCGCCGAGTTCGGAAATTTGTTTACAAAGTCGTCGAGCGCCTGAATCTTGGCCTGCGGGTCGGTTTGCCCCGCGGCGGCTTGATACGCGTTGTACTCCGGAAGCGTGTACGGCGTCTTGGAGCTCTGCTGATCACCCTGCGCGGCGGCTCTCGGCGCTGCACAGCAGAGCAGCGCAGCCGCAACCCACACAATCGCGTTCGCGACGACCCACTTTCGCATCATCTTTCTCCTGCCCCCTCGGCCAAATTCGCTCTCACTGTTCCAAGCGGTATCCGCGATTGCACTGGCGAAGATATCGGGCACGCAGAAACGGTCGAATTATAGGGAAACCTCCCAACTCCTGCAAGGCCCCTTTCGCCGAACTGAAACATTTGAGCCGCCCTTTTCACTCCCAGGTACCACCACCCGCTTGAATGATATGATGACGGCTGGCCCTGAAATGTCGCCCTTCCAGGAGCGTGGCCCCCAATGACCCAACCGACGCTAACTGGCAAGTCTGCCCTCATCACCGGCGGGAGCCGGGGAATAGGTTTCGCCATCGCTCAACGTCTCGGGCAACTCGGCGCTCGCATCGGCATTTGTGGACGCGATCAGAGTTCGCTCGATGCCGCCTCCACGCACCTTCGCGGGAAAGGCATCGACGCTTTCGCCGTCTCCGCAGACGTATCCCACGCCGGCCAGGTTTCTTCGTTCGTCGAAAAGGCTCTCTCTCGGTTCACCAGCATCGATTTCCTCGTCAACAACGCAGGGACCGGCCGCTTCGGCCCCGTGCAGGATTTCACGGAAGCAGACTGGGACACTGTGTTAGACACCAACTTAAAAGGAGTGTTCCTGGTCAGCCGCGCCGTTGTTCCCTCAATGATTTCCCACGGCCGCGGTCACATCGTGAACATCAGCTCTCTGGCAGGAAAGAACTTCTTCCCAGGCGGCGGGCTTTATTGCGCTTCCAAATGGGGTTTGCTTGGACTGACCTGCTGCATGGGCGAGGATCTTCGCGCCCACGGCATTCGCGTCACGGCGGTCTGCCCCGGCTCCGTCGCCACGGAATTCGGCCATCCTTCCTCGAAAAACGTTCACAAAATGCTCCAGCCGCGCGACGTCGCTCACGCGGTCGAGATGGTCATTACCGCCGAGCCTCAAAGCTTCATCAGCGAAGTCGTCATGCGTCCCACTCAAAAGCCCTAGGCCAGTCGCAGCTTTTCTTTCTGCTTGACAACCTTTCCTCCTGATACTATTTTGCTCTAGGCCTAGACCAAATAGACCTAGGCCCTTTTATAAATCGCGAGGAGCACGCATGAACAGTCAGCCGCGCGACCTTTTCCCCGGCGCTCTCGAAATGATGATTCTCCGCACCTTGAAGGCCCAGCCCCTTCACGGCTACGCGCTGGTCCAGCACATCAAACGCGCCTCAGACGACCTGCTGCAAATCGAAGAGGGCTCGCTCTACCCCGCTTTGCAGCGCCTCCTTAGGGAAGGCTGCGTCAAGGCCGAATGGGGCATTTCATCCACCAATCGCCGCGTGCGCATCTACCAGCTAACGCCCGTTGGCGCCAAACATCTCGAACGCCAGGTGTCCAGCTTCGAGCAAATGCTGAAAGGAATTGCGCGCGTCCTCGCGCCGGCGAAGTCATGACCCGGCTTACTCGATTGTTCCGTCGCCGCCATCTGGACAGCGAACTCTCGACCGAAATGGCCTCACACCTTCAAGAGAAAATCGATGCGCTTGTCAACTCAGGTATGTCCTTCGAAGAAGCCACGCGCACGGCGCGACGTGAATTCGGCAACCTCGCTCTCCTCGAAGAGCGCAGCCGCGAAGTCTGGCGCTGGCCCTCTCTCGAAAGTTTGTTTGCCGACATCCGCTTCGCTTTCCGCATGCTTCGCAAATCTCCCGGCTTCACCGTCGTCGCTGTCCTCACTCTCGCGCTCGGCATCGGCGTCAACGCAGCGCTCTTCTCTGTGGTCAACGGCGTTCTCCTCAATCCGCTGCCGTATCCCAGCCCCGAGCGCCTTTTTACCGTAGACGCGAGCAAACCCCATTTTCCATATGGCTCGATTTCCTATCCGAACTTTCTCGACTGGCACCGCTTGAATCACTGCTTCGCATTTTTTTCTGTTTCGCGTTCCACTGGCTATCTCCTCACTGGCGTCGGCGCACCGGAGGAATTGAACGCCGCCGCGGTCACCTCCGATCTCTTCCCAATGCTCGGGATCAAGCCCATTCTCGGCCGCTACTTTACTCCCTCAGAAGACGAAATCGGCCGCTCCAACGTGGTCATCATCAGCACAGAACTTTGGCAGCGGAAATTTGCTTCCTCTCCCGGCGTGATCGGTAAAGGCATCTCTCTCGATGGCAAAGGCTACGTAGTTGTCGGCGTTTTTCCGGGCCATCTGGACCTGCCGATGGGCTACTTCGATGGCGTCGATGTCTATACTCCCCTTGGCGAATTCCCCGCTCCTGCTCTCTCGAATCGCGCAGCCGGACTCGACATTCATGGTATCGCTCGTCTGAAGCCTGGCATCACGATCGAGCAGGCACGCTCCGATATGGAACGCGTGACCAATTATCTCGCCAGCGTCTATCCCGGCTATGACAAGGGAACCGGGGCCGCCTTGAGGCCGCTCAAGGAAAAGATGGTCGGCAAGGTCCGGAGCTTCCTTCTGCTCTTGCTGGGAGCGGTTGGATTTGTCTTGCTCATCGCTTGTGTCAATGTGGCTAATCTGCTGTTCGCGCGGGGAGCGGCCCGCAGCCGCGAAATGGCTGTCCGCTCAGCCCTCGGCGCGGGCACGATGCGTCTTATTCGCCAGATGCTCACCGAAAGCATCCTGCTCGCGCTGCTTGGCGGCGCGCTCGGATTCGCTCTGGCCGCGGTTGGCACGCGCGCTGCACTCGCTGCGCTTCCCGCCACTCTTCCTCGCGCCAGCGACGTCGGCATAGATGCTCGCGTGCTCTGGTTCACTGCGGTGGTTTCTCTTTGCTCCGGAATTCTCTTCGGTTTGCTCCCCGCCATCCGCACAGCGCGCCGAAGCACCTGCGAAACTCTAAAAGAAGGTGGTAGCGGCTCGGTCGGTTCCCGCCGCCGCACTCAAGGCGTTCTTGTTGCGCTCCAGATGGCGCTCGCGCTCGTCCTTCTTACCGGGGCCGGTTTGCTGATTCGCAGCCTCGCCCAACTGTGGAACGTCAATCCGGGCTTCGATCCGAATCACATCATGACTTTCAATTTGGCCCTGTCTCCTCAAATGTCCAAGGCCTCCGCTCCAGAGATCCGCGCCACTCTCCGCAATTTTGACACGGCCATTGCTTCAGTCCCCGGCGTGCAAGGGGAATCCCTCACCTGGGGCGCATTTCCCATGTACCAAGAGGACGATCAGAGTTTCTGGATTGCCGGCCAGCCCCGTCCCGCAAGCGAAGGCGAGATGTACAACATGCTCGATTACATCGTCGGCCCGGGCTACTTAAAAGCCATGCACATTCCTTTACTGGCCGGACGTTTTTTCACTGGGCACGATGACGAGAACTCAAAGCCCGTGGTCGTCATCGACGAGGTTCTTGCCAAGAAATACTTCCCGGCTGGAGACGCAGTCGGCAAAGTCATCAACCAGGGCGATGCCACCGCTACGTTTCCCTTCGAGATCATTGGCGTCGTCGGGCACGTCAACCAGTGGGGCCTCGACAACGATGCAAGCAATTCCCTGCGCGCTCAGGCGTATTTTCCCTTCATGCAGCTGGGTGATTCTGCGATGAAAGTCGTGCCTTCCAACACCGGAGTCGTCGTCCGCTCCTCGGGCAACATTCTCGGACTGATGAATTCACTCCGCGCCGCCAGCAGCCGCGTGAGCAGCGACGAGGTGCTCTCTGGCTTCGAAACCATGCACGAAATTATTCAATCCTCCCTTGCCTCGCGCCGTTTCGCCATGATGCTGCTCGGATCGTTCGCCGCTCTTGCTCTCATCCTTGCGGGTATTGGCCTTTACGGCGTGATTTCCTACGCAGTCGGACAGCGAACTCACGAAATCGGCATTCGCATCGCTTTGGGCGCGCACCCGCGCGATCTCTTCCGCCTGGTCGTAGGCCGCGGCCTTCGCGTCGCCCTTCTCGGCGTTGCCATCGGCATAGCAGTTGCGCTGATTCTGATCCGTTTTCTCTCGAGTTTCTCGCAGCTGCTCTACGGCGTGAGCCAACGCGACCCGCTCACCATTATTGCTGTTGCTCTCCTGTTGCTCGCTGTCGCGCTCGCCGCCTGCTACATTCCCGCGCGCCGCGCGATGCGTGTCGATCCGATGGTTGCCCTTCGTTATGAGTGAGGTTTGGTTTTTGTAGCACCCGCCTTCAGGCGGGCAGAAGCGTTCTTAGGAGGCCGCAATGAGTTGGCTCTCTCGATTGTTCTCCCGCTGCCGTATCGACTCCGATCTTTCTGCCGAAATGCGCGCACACCTCGACGAAAAAATCGACCTCCTCGTCGCCTCGGGCATGTCGCGTGATGAAGCGACGCGCATTGCCCGCCGCGAATTCGGCAACGTGACCCTTCACCAAGAGCGCAGTCGTGAAGTCTGGCAGTGGCCGTCTCTCGAAAGCTTCGTCGCCGACGTTCGCTTCGCTTTCCGCATGCTTCGCAAATCCCCGGGCTTCACCGCCATCGCCGTCCTCACTCTCGCCCTCGGCATCGGCGCCAACACCGCTATCTTCAGTCTGGTTGACGGTATTATTCTCCGCCCGCTTCCCTACCCGCACCCCAATCAAATTGTTTACTTTGGGTGGCTCGACAAAGCGGAGATCATTCCCGATTTATCGGTCCCCGAATTTGTGTTCTTCCGCGACCACGCCACGAGTTTTTCCGCAGTTGCTGGATTCCAGGGAACTCCCGATGAAGAGCTGGATCAGGGCCCCTCGAAGCGCTGGGTTACGGCAGGCCTTATGACCGATGGGTTTTTTGAGACGCTCGGCATCAATCTGCAGCTCGGCCGCCCGTTTGGTCGCGAATTCACACGTGAGGGCCGAGCGTACGCCGCTGTGCTCACCGACTCTCTCTGGCGCAATGCGTTTGGTGCCGATCCTCACATCGTTGGACGCCAAATTGTTCTCGACAATCAAAATTACCTCGTCACCGGCGTCCTTCCGCCGGGTTTCAAATACACCCAGCCTGCCGACCTTTTCATGTCTACGCACCTCGGCCATAGCATGGGCGATGAGGGACTAAACACAGACGTGATCGGACGCCTCAAGCCCGGCATTTCACTGTCTCAAGCAAACGCCGAAGCGCACCTTCTCGGCGAGCAGTTTCTTGCCCAGGCTACTGCCGCGCAACGCCAAAATTCAGGAATCCTTCACCTTGATCGCCTGCAGGATCACCTCGCGAGCGACCACCGCCAAACCTTGCTGATGCTTCTCAGCGCTGTCGGCTTGCTTCTTCTGATCGCCTGCGCCAACGTCGCCAGTCTGCTCCTCGCGCGCGCCACCGCCCGCCAGAAGGAAATCTCGGTTCGCCTCGCCCTCGGCGCTGGCCGCCGCCGCTTGCTGCAACAATTCCTTTGCGAAGGCCTGCTCCTGGGAATCACGGGAGCCGCCGCCGGACTCGCCGCCGCCGTCGCATCGTTGCGCGTTTTTCTCTCCGCGATTCCGTGGGATCTTCCCTCCATCGATCGGATCGCCCTCGATGGCCGCGTCCTGCTTTTCACATCCCTCGTCGCCGTCGCCGCGAGTGTCGCGTTCGGCCTAGCCTCGTTTTTTCAAACCCGCAAGCTCAACTTAAACAGCACTCTCAAAGATGGCCGCACAACCGCCGGTGCCAGCCGCGGTCGAACGCGCCTGCTAAACGCGCTCGTCACCGGCGAAGTCGCGATTTCCCTGATGCTCGCCATCAGCGCGGGCCTGCTCATCCAAAGCCTCTACAACCTCTTCCAGGAAAAGCTCGGCTTCAATCCTGCGCACCTCGTGATGATGCACACACCCTTTCGAGCCAACACGTCCGACGCGATCATTTGGAGCTTCGAACGTCAGGTGCTCGAACGCATCCAGGCAATTCCCGGCGTTCAGTCCGCGGCCGTTATCTCCGTCGCCCCCTTGCATGGCAAGGGCAACATGCCCACGCAGCGCGACGCCCATCCGGAAGACAGCATCGGCGCCACTGAATACCGTTCCATCTCCTCCGGCTACTTCTCGACCATGCACATCCCCGTCCTGCGCGGTCGCGCCTTCGAGCAAACCGACTTCACTCCTTCCGCGCCTGTCGCTGTCATCAACGAAACCCTCGCCCGCGAGTGGTGGCCCGACGGAAATCCCATCGGCGACCGCATCCTCGTCGGCACTTACCAGGGGCACCAATATTTCGCGGCTCCGCCCCATCAAGTCGTTGGCGTCGTCGCTGACGTGAAAGGAACGTCCCTTGGTGCGCCCGACCCTCCCATGATGTACGTTCCAGCGTCCGAGGGTTCCATAAACGGCTCGACCGACTGGGTCATTCGCACCAACGCTCCCGCCGGACTCCCCTCCGCCCTGCGCAACGCCATCACGAGCGTGTCTCCCGATCAGCGCATCACCGACCTTGAACCCATGAGGCAGCTCATCAGCGGGTCCAGCTCCGTCTCGCAGACGAATTTCGAAGCCCTGCTGATGGGCACGTTTGGTGCGCTCGCCCTGTTCCTCACACTCGTCGGCGTCTATGGCGTTCTCGGCTTCCAGGTCGCTCAACGCACCCACGAAATCGGCGTGCGCATCGCTCTCGGAGCCACCCGCCGCGATGTCTGGCGCCTGGTCATCGCGAAAGCCGCGCAAGTCGCTATCATCGGCGTGGCGATCGGCCTCCTCACTGCTTTTGGACTGACCCGCCTCATGGCCTCGCAGCTCTACCAGGTTCAGCCCACCGACCCCTGGATTTTCTCCGGCGTCGCGATTCTCGTTCTTCTCGTCGCGCTCCTCGCCGCCTACGTTCCCGCGCGCCGCGCTATGAAGGTCGATCCGCTGGTTGCCCTGCGCTATGAGTGAAGCTTGTTTCTGTAGCGCCCGCCTTCAGGCGGGCAGATTTGGCTCTCTTTAGGAGGCCGTCATGAATTGGTTTGGTCACTTGTTCTCCCGCCGCCAACTCCATGGTGATCTTTCCGCCGAAATGCGCGCGCATCTCGACGAAAAAATCGACACACTCGTCTCCTCCGGCATGTCCCGCGAAGAAGCCACGCGCGCCGCCCGCCGTGAATTCGGCAACGTCACTCTTCTCGAAGAGCGCAGCCGCGAAGTCTGGCAGTGGCCGTCTCTTGAAACCTTCTTTGCAGACGTTCGCTTCGCTTTTCGCATGCTTCGCAAATCTCCGGGTTTCACCGCCATCGCCGTACTCACCCTCGCCCTCGGCATCGGCGCCAATACCGCGATTTTCAGCATGGTGAACGCGCTGCTTCTGCATCCGTACCCATTTCCGCAGCTCGGCCGCATTGTCAAAATCTGGGAAGACCGCGGCGTCGATGCGGGCTACGACTCCCGCTACGTCGCTCCGGCTGATGTCGACGATCTGGCCAAGGCTGGAGTTTTTGATAGCCTTTCGGCGTATCGTTTTCACAGCTTCAGCCTCGGCTGGCAGGGCAACGCCGAACACGTCCTGGGCTGTGCCGTCTCGGCTCAATTCTTCAACGTGCTGCGCGAACATCCGTCTCTTGGCCGCGAATTCACGGCGAGCGAAACACGACCCGGTTTGGATGCCATTGTCATTGTCAGCCATCCTTTCTGGGAACGGCGATTCGGCGGCGATCCAGAAATTGTTGGGCACACGCTCCAGCTGGATGGACGGAATTACACGATTATTGGCGTGATGCCTGCGGGATTCGATTATCCGGTGCCGGTGGAATTGTGGACGCCGCTGGCGCTGAGCCCGGCGGAAAAATCCGACCGCACAGAACTGTCTCTCGAAGCAATTGGCCGGCTGAAGGCTGGGGTGAGCGAATCCGAAGCGCGCGCGTCACTGATGCAACTGTCCGGGCAGCTAGCGAAAGCGTATCCCGACAGCAATTCCGGCCGGCGCGCTACAGCGCTCGGGCTCCGGAAGGAATTGTACATGTACACGCTTCCGCTCTTTGGACTGCTGCAAGCCTCCGCGCTGTTTGTCCTGCTCCTCGCCGGTGCAAATCTGGCCAATCTACTGTTTGCGCGCACCATCGGCCGTCAAAGGGAGGTTGCCGTGCGCATTGCACTGGGCGCTAGCCGTCGCCGCCTGGCTCAGCTTTTTGTTTGCGAGACGACTTTGCTGGCCGCGGCTGCAGGCGCGGCTGCCATCGCCGCGTCGTTCTGGAGCGTGCGGCTGCTGCGAATCAGCATTTCACCGCAATGGTCGAAGTGGGTTCCGGGCTGGGATGGCATTCAGGTAGACGCGAACGTGCTGGCCGCGGCCGTGCTCGTTGCGTTGCTGGTGGGAATCGTGTTTGGCTTGGCGATTGTCTTTTACGGCGGGAGTGTGGAACCGAACCGAGCACTGAAAGAAGGGGGGCCAGGCCCTGGAACGAAGGGTAGGAGCCGGCTGCGGAGCGCGCTAGTGGTCATCCAAGTGATGCTTGCGCTGGTTCTGCTCGTGTGTGGCGGGCTGGCTATCCAGGGATTCAGCCGGCTGGCGAATCTCTATCAAGGTTTTCAGCCCGCAAGTGTTCTGGAGACTGAAATCAGTCTGCCCGACAAGTCCTACACGACTGACGCAGGCGTCGCGAGTTTTTATCGCGACTTGCTTCTTTCGGCAGACGCAATGCCCGGAGTAGAATCTGCCGCGCTCGTGGCTAACCCGCCAGCGAGCAACATCGAGAGCGATACATCGCTGTTCACGATCCAGGGACGCGCCACTGTTGCGCGTAACGAAACGCCGTCCGCGAGCCTGCAAACCGCCAGTCCAAATTACCTTCGTTCCCTGCGCATCCCGCTCATCGCCGGCCGTGACTTCTCCGCAGCGGATACTCCGGCAACACAGCAGGTAGCCATCATCAGCGGCGGCATGGCCAGGCAATTCTGGCCTGCGGGAAACGCCGTCGGACAGCGTATCAAACTCGGCGCAAACGATTCGAAGGAGGCCTGGTTGACCATTGTCGGAGTGGTTGGCGATGTACCCATCAACTGGTGGGACGCTCCCGCCGCCGCGGTCATCTACCGGCCATTTGCACAGTCGCCGCAGCGGTCCATGTTTCTTACACTGCGCACGGCGGGCAATCCGACAAGCTACATCACCGCCGTTCGCGGCGCAGTTCGCCGCATCGACGCCGGGATCGCAATCACAGGCATGAATACTCTGGTCACGGAAATCAACGATGCCATCGGCATCATTCGCATCCTGGGAACGCTTATGGGAATTTTTGGTTTCGTGGCGCTGGCCCTGTCATCGATCGGGCTGTATGGCGTGCTGTCGGAAAGCGTAGCGCAGCGGACACGGGAAATTGGCATTCGCATGGCGCTCGGCGGGCAGCCGAGAGCAATTTGCATGCTGGTGTTGCGCCGCGCGATTTGGCTCACGGGAATTGGCCTGGCGATAGGCGTTCCCTTGTCCCTGGGGATCAGCTACACGATGGCACACGCCGTTTTTGGGCTTGTAAGTACAAGCTGGACCATGCTTGCCGGATTCGCCACACTGTTGGTTGTTGTGGCGCTCATTGCGGGATATTTACCCGCCCGCCGCGCGATGAAGGTCGATCCCATGGCCGCCCTTCGCTATGAATAATTCATGGTTCTAGAACCACCACGAACGATGAAAATAGCCGTCAAACGGCTGCTGAAAGAAAAAGAGTTAAGGCGATTTTCTAAGGAATAGCGATCGCGCTCCGGCAAATAGCTGTTAACAATACAGCTAACACACGCGATACAGTACTGGATGATTGGCCCGGCGATTAGCGACATCGCGTCTGGCGTCAGGAACTCCCCGTGGAGTTCCCTCCCGATCGAGTCGTTACCAACCCCCGTCCCTGTGCCCGCAAGTTTCAAATTCTCTCAGTCCCATCTTTCTCGTCATCTCCAATTTCTCATAGGTTCATACCGCCTGCTTCTCGCTTGACACCAACCGCGACCAGAACTATAAGCACCGCGAGCCATTGCCGTCTCATCCTGCATTGAAACCAGCGAGCGGGGGCTTTCATGACGTACACCATCCGAGCGGCCACCGAAGTCGTCGGCATCGGAAGTTGCACGGTCGACTTTTTCGCGGTTGTCCCTCGTCTTCTCGGCCCCGAGGAAAAAACAAACTGCAGCCGCCTTGAAATCCATGCCGGCGGAGTGACGGCGAACAATCTGACGCAGGTCGCACGCCTCGGCGCAAAATCCGGCTGGCTTGGTTTGCTCGGCGACGACGATAACGGCCGCATCATCGAGAAAGCCTTCCTGGAAGATGGCATGGACATCTCCGGCATCGAAGTCGTCAAAGGCGCGCTCTCCGCGCTCACCTGGATTCCCGTCGATGCAGAAGGCGAGCGCTGCATATACATGTTTCCGAATGTCACCGGGAAAATCAGCGTTCATCAGGTGCTCACGCGCTTCGCTCCTCACATCAAAAACGCGAAGCACTTCCACACCGAAGCGTCTCAGCTTCCTTTGACGCCTGTGCGCGAAGCGATGCAACTGGCGCGCAGCGCCGGCGTGCGCGTGGTTTTCGATCTGGACGTTTCGCCGAACTTTTTCTGCCAATGCAACCTTGGGACGCAGGAAGAGCTCGCCGCTTCTTTGAAATTCGTCGACATTCTAAAGCCCTGCAAGGCTGCGGCCGTCGAGTTCACCGGCGAAAACGACCCCGAGCGCATGGCGCGAAAACTTCTTCAGATGGGCCCAGGCATCGTGGCCATCACCATGGGCGCGAACGGCTGCCTCCTGGCCAGCAAAGACCAGATCGTTCAGGTTCCCGCGTTCACGGTGAAGCCTGTCGACACCACGGGCGCGGGTGACGCTTTCATGGGGGGCCTTTCCTTCGGACTGCTGCAGAAATGGGATCTCGAACGCGTCGGCGCGTTCGCGAACGCCTGCGCCGCGCTGTGCTGCACGCGAGTCGGCGCGCGCGCCATGTCGAAGTACACTGAAGTCGTCTCCTTCATTCGCGAACAACGGCCCGCCGCAGCCGCAGCCATGTGACGCGCGGGAATTCGGACAATGTTCACTCCTCACAGCTTTTCTGCCGCGCTGCTCATGGTCATCACCAGCACGATCTGCTGGGGCTCCTGGGCCAACACCTACAAGGGAGTGAAGAACTACCGCTTCGAGCTTTTTTATTGGGATTATGCCGTCGGCATTTTTGCAATTTCTCTTGTTCTCGCGCTCACGATGGGCAGCATGCACGGCGGCGAATCCGCGTTCACCGCGAATCTCCATCTTGCCAGCCGTTCGAATATCGTTGCGGCGCTCATCGGCGGCGCCGTCTTCAATCTCGCGAATTTGTTGCTCGTCGCCGGAATCGACATGGCCGGACTCGCCATCGCCTTCCCTGTTTCCATCGGCATCGCTCTTGTTGTCGGGGTTGTGCTCAGTTACGAATTGCAACCGAAGGGAAATCCCTGGCTGCTCGCTCTCGGAGTCTTCTTAGCAATCGTCGCGGTGATTTTGGATGGCAAAGCGTATGCCGCGCTGGGCAGCGCCGGCCGGGCGGTTTCGCGCAAGAACATCGTTGTATGCGTGATTTCCGGAATCCTGATGGGGCTGTGGGCTCCCTTTGTCACGCGCGCGCTTACGGCGCGCTATCCGCTCACGCCCTACAGCACGTCGGTTGTATTTACTCTCGGCGCGTTGCTCTCCTGCTTTGTCTTCAACGTTTACTTGATGCGCCGCCCCCTGAAGGGCGCGCCAGTTCGCTTCGGCGGTTTCTTCCGCGCTTCCGCGCGCGACCATTTGCTTGGTTTCGCGGGCGGGATCGTCTGGGGCGTCGGCACGGTGTTCAATCTTGTTGCCGCGAACTTCACCGGCGTTGCGACCTCTTACGCCATTGGTCAGGCATCGCCGATGGTCGCCGCGCTTTGGGGCGTGCTTGCGTGGCACGAGTTTCAAAATGCCCGGCCACGCGCGAAACTCTATCTCAGCCTCATGTTTGCTTTCTATATTTTAGGAATCATCAGCGTCTCGCGCGCTCAGGCGGCTTAGGAAACTAGGGCTGGTTTTATATCGCGTAGTAAACAGAAGGGTTACGCTTACCCTCCTTGCTTCGATGGCGACAGTAGTGATATTTTCTCTATCTCTGGCATCCTTTTTTCACCCAATGAATTCGCCGTCCAAATCCCAACATTCGCTGAACTTTGCCGCTTCCCCTTTCTCGTCGAAATCCCCGTCGAATCCGACATTCTGGCGCATCGAAGGCAGCCTGCTGAATCTGACCGCAGTGCGGCCCGTCGCATTCTTCACGTGGAACGCGCAAACATTTCTGGAGCGCTGGGGACGGCGCGGAACGATGCTGGCGCTGGCCATCGCGCGGCCCCTTTTGTATTTGACAAACCGAGCCGTAGCCACGCGTTTGCTCCACACCGTGTTGCGCGGGGTGAGCCGCGACCGACTGGATTTGCTGGGCGAGGAATATTTCGAATACCAGCTGAAGCCTTCGCTGAAACAGGCCGGAGTGAATGCGCTGAGAAGTGCGCGGCAGCAGGGAGGAGAGATTGTTCTGGTGAGCCAGGGCTTGGACCACGTGATGATTCCACTCGCCAAACATCTGGGCGTGAAGTTTCTGGTCTGCAACCGGCTGGATTTTCGCGATGGCATTGCAACCGGACGTTTGCTCGAGCCGGTGATCCGGCCGCGCGGTCCGCTGGCGCGATTTATCGGAAGCAATCCCGATGGACGCGTTGCGCGCGAGCAGCTCGCAAAGAATTTGGGCTTCGGCGCGCATGCGGAGATTCTGGACGCTGCGATCCGACCGGCCGAGCGGCCCCCCGTTCGAAACAAAGTTCAAATTGTTCAATTTCATGAGCCGCCAGGAAACGGGCGGTTCTCCGTGCGTGAAGCTCTGCGAGGAAAAAACATTTTGCTGGCCGGCGCCACGGGATTCATTGGAAAAGTGTGGCTCTCCAGTTTGCTCGAGGATGTTCCGGAAGCCGGAAAAATCTACGTACTTGTGCGCAGGCGCCGGACCACAACTTCCGCGGCGCGTTTCCGCAAGACCATTGAAGAATCGCCGGTTTTCGAAAAACTCGCGAAGCGGCATGGGCCGCAGTTCAATGAATTCCTCTCCGAGCACATTGAGGTACTGGACGGCGATTTAAGCAAACCGATGCTGGGACTCGATGAGGCGACCGTCTCGAGGCTGGCTCGTGATTTGGATTTAATCATCAATAGTTCCGGCCTGACGGATTTCAATCCCGATGTGCGCGATGCACTCAGTGCGAATGTCGACTCGGCCGCGAACGTCGTCGAGTTCCTGCGAAAAACGGATCATGCGGCGCTTTTGCATCTCTCCACCTGCTATGCGGCAGGCGACCGAGATGGCCGCGTCACGGAAACTCTGGCGCCGAATTACGTCCCCGTGAATCTTGCAAATTTCGACGCAGAGAAAGAGCTGCTTTCGCTGCGCGAAATGATTCGAAAAACGGAAGCGAGCGCGGAAAGCTCTGCTGTACTCGACACATTGCGCCGCGCCGCGCTCGAAAAGCCGGAAGCCGCAAAGAAACTGGAAGGGGTGGCGCTCGACAATCAAGTTCGCAAGAATCGGACGCGATGGCTGCGGCAAACTTTGATGGAAGAAGGAACGCGACGTGCGCGCGAACTGGGCTGGCCGAATACTTATACGTTTACAAAGGGCCTCGCCGAATCGCTCATCGTGAAGCGCGGAGCCGGTTTGCCCATCGCGATTGTGAGGCCGTCGATCGTCGAGACTTCGCTCGAGAAGCCGTTTCGCGGGTGGAATGAAGGTGTCAATACGTCGGCTTCGCTATCGTATCTGCTCGGAACATATTTCCGGCAGCTTCCCACGAACGCCCGCAAGTGCCTGGACATTATTCCCGTAGACGAAGTGACGCGCGGTATGACGCTAATCAGCGCCGCTTTGGTCGAGCGCCGGCACGAACCCCTTTATCAACTGGCTACTTCGGTGACGAATCCGTGCAACATGCGGCGCTCCATCGAACTGACGAGCCTGGCGCACCGGAAATTCTATCGGACCCAGAATGGATTCAATCACTGGCTGCGCTCGCGTTTCGACGCGATTCCTGTGTCGAAGTCCCGCTACGAGAAGCTTTCTGCGCCCGCGCAGAAAGCCATCCTGCAGGCGATCAATCGAGGCGCGTCAAGCGTTGGACTGAACACCGCACCTCTTACGCGGCGAGAACGGGAGCTCGAGCGCGTGATCAAGCTGATCAATCTGTTCGAGCCATTCATTTTGCACAACGCCTATACGTTTGAAGCGATGAATGTCGAGCGATTGTCCGCCGCGCTGCCGCCGCAGGAAAACGAGCGCTTCGGCTACGATTGCCGCTCGATCGACTGGTGGGATTATTGGATCAATCTGCACATCCCCGCGCTGCGGAAGTGGTGTTATCCTCTCATCGAAGGCCGGGCCGGAGAAACGCGCAGCCCCGGGGAAGCAGCGCTGGCCGGCGAGCCGCCGGACACCCCCACAACGCAGAGCGCGTCCGCCACTGCCTCCTGAGATTCCAAGGCATGGCTATTTTTCTCACCGGATCCACCGGATATATCGGCGCGCACATCGCCGCGAACTTGCTTGACGAGTGCGACGAGCCGCTCAGCTTGCTCGTTCGCGCCAAGAATGCCGAAGAAGCGCGCGAGCGGCTGTGGCAATCGCTGCAACTGCACATGGAATTCCCGCGGTTTGGTTCCTTTCTCGATTCGCGCATGCGGATTTTTCTGGGCGATTTGACGGGCAAGAATTTCGGGATCGAAGATGATGACTACAAAGAGCTCGCGCGCACGACGGATTCGATCATTCACTGCGCGGCGTCGCTGAATCGCAAATCGGAGAAGAGCTGCTTGAATGTGAATTTGCGCGGGACGCTGCAGGTGATTGAGCTGGCCATGCGCGCGAAAGCGGATCACGGGTTGCGCCGGTTCAGCCAGGTGAGCACGGTGGCGGTTGCCGGGCAAAGGCAGAGCGAGGTGGTCGAGGAAAACTCGGCGATTGAGTGGGACCGCTCCGACTACGACCCGTATGCGCGCACGAAGAAATTCTGCGAGCACATGATCCATGAGCTTCTGCCCGACGTGCCGCGCACGATTTTCCGGCCCAGCATCGTGCTGGGGGACAGCCGCCGGCCGGAAACGAATCAATTTGACATGGTAAAGGCTTTCGTCTTCCTCGCCTCCCTTCCCGTGCTTCCCTTCCGGGCGAATGACAAAGTGGACATCGTTCCGGTGGATTACGTGGCCGGCGCGATTTCGCGCCTCCATCTGAAGGAAAAACCGGAGCATGAGATTTATCATTTGTCTTCGGGCACGGATTCGGAGACATATAAAGAATTGACGGCGGCGCTGGCGGCAGCGCAGAGCAGGCGGCCGCCGACCTTTGCGCCTTCGCTCGAGAAATCCACATCAGGAGTGGTGAATTTTCTTTCCGGGCGGGCGGGGAAAACCGGGAAACTCGCGACGCTGCTGAAAGTTTTTCTCCCATACCTCACCTGGAATACCGTGTTCGACAATGCGCGCGTGGTGAAGGAACTGGGGAGAAAACCGGAGCCGTTCTCCGGTTATTGCTTCCCCCTGCTGAAATTCAGCCGCGAGAACAATTTCTCCTACCCGTACAAACCGTGGCCATACGAAGCCGAGTCTCGCCTTGCGCAACCCGCAAGGCAAAGCGCTTCGCCAGGAAGTTCGCGATGATGGATCTTTTCCTGGAAGCGTGGGTCGCAGGCTCAATTGAGTCGGCAAAGATTGCGTGGATGCTGGGGCGGGGAGATTCGTGGCGTCCCGGAGAAAAGCTGCGGCTGCTGTTCGCGTGTTACTGCGGCGCGCGAAACACGGGTTCGGATCTTCGCGTGGAGGAGATTCTGCGGCAGGTGCGACGCGTGCTCGGCGATCAGAATGTTGACCTAGCCGTGATGACGCAGGACTTCAAGTTAACGCGCGGATATTTTCAGGGAGTGCGGCAAGTGCGCCTGCCGGACTTATTTCCCCCGTTCTTAAAGCGCGAAGTGCCGAAGTACAACGGCGTGGTGGCGTGCGAAGGGTCCATGTTCAAGAGCAAGTTTGCAAACGCGCTGACGACGATGATGATCGGCGCGCTCGGACTGGCGTCGGCGCAGAACCGATTGTCGGTCGGATACGGCGGCGAGGCCGGGCACATGGATCCGCTGGTGGAAAAACTCTGCCGGCGATATTGCCGCGGCTCGACAGTGATCACGCGAAGCGAAGAGTCTCAGGAACTGCTTGGCAAACTCGGCATCGCGACGGAACTGGGGACGGACACGGCGTGGACATTCGAGCCGCTGGGGCCGCAGTACGGTCAAAAAGTGTTACGCGATGCAGGATGGGACGGCACCACGCCCGTGCTGGTGGCCTGTCCGATCAATCCTTTCTGGTGGCCGGTGAAAGCGTCGCTGATGAAGGCGGCGGCGAAAACATTCACGGGCGCATACAAGAAGAGCCACTACCGGTCGATCTATTTTTTTCGTTCGGGACGCAAAGTGGAGGAAGACTATTCGCGATACATATCTGCGTTTGCGCGCGGCGTGGCGAACTTTCGAAAAGAGCAGAAAGTGTTCACCGTTTGCGTGGGCATGGAAATGCTGGATCGTGACGCCTGCGAGCGGCTTTCGGCGCAACTGGGCGGCATGCCGGTTTTTTGCTCCGATGAATATGATATGTATCAGCTCGTGAGCATTCTACGCGAGTGCCATCTGATGGCTTCGTCGAGGTATCACGCAATCGTCACATCGATGCCCGCGGGAGTGGCGTCGCTGGGCATCACGATGGACGAACGCATCCGCAATTTGATGGGGCAGCGCGGGCAGCGGCATCTGCTGCTCGAAGTGGACGACACGGACTTGGACAACAGGCTCTTTGAAACCTTGCGGCAGCTTTACCGCGAAAAAGAATGCGTGCGCGACGGCATCGGCAGAACCGTGGCTCGAAATTTGCAGTTGATGGCGCGCATGGGAATGTACTTCGAGCGCATGGTGGCGCAGCGATATCCGGAGTTTCCCTTTCGACAAGGGCAATTGAGCTGGGAAGATTACCTGCCGTCACTCAGTTCAAACCTGCGCAAACTGGTTGAGAAGTACGATCCATGAGTTCCGCCGCGCCGCAAGATTTCATTTCGAATATTCCGCGGCGTCTAGGTGAAGCGGGAGACGCTACAGTTGTGCAGGAGATTCGCGGAAGCGAAATAGTGAAAGTATCCGGCCGCGAACTGTCGCGAATGATCCAACAGGCGCACGAGTCTATAAAGGAACGAGCTCCGGCACTGCGAGCCGGTGATCGGTGCGCACTGCTTGGACCGAATAGCGTTCGATGGATT
The DNA here is from genome assembly GCA_035945715.1 of Candidatus Acidiferrales bacterium. Taxonomy (GTDB): domain Bacteria; phylum Acidobacteriota; class Terriglobia; order Acidiferrales; family UBA7541; genus DAHUXN01. Next base: position 131,110 of record DASYZX010000035.1, on the reverse strand, counting down.
GCAATGGATTTGGCGCTGATGATGAAGGGAATTGTCGTCGTGCCGCTTTATTCGCGGCAGGCACCCGCTGAATTGGCGGCGATGGTTCGGGACAGCGGAGCATCGGCGATTTTTTGCGACGGCGCAGAACTCCAGAAATCTTTGGCTGATGCGCTGCAGGAAGCGCCGCCGACAACACTTTTCGATGACATTTTCGAAAGCGAGGCGGGTTCTTCAGGATTTTCGACCAACTGGTCGGTCGGCATCGAGCGACCGGTCACGATCATTTACACGTCGGGGACTTCGGGAGAGGCGAAGGGAGTTGTGCTGACGGCAGCAAACATCAACTTTATGTTGTCGCGCACGACGGCGGCGCTGGATCAGCTGATGGGCAAACGCGATGCGCCCGACTCTGTATTCCACTGGACGCCTTTAAACTTTGCGGCTTCGTGGATTTCGATGCTGACGTACCTGTCGCGGAACAGCGTGGTGTCGCTGTCGACGGACCTGACCAAGCTCGCGGATGAGATGAAGATTGCGGCGCCGAATTATTTCTTGAACGTGCCGACGCTGCTCGAACGCGTGCGCACGAAGATCGAAGAAAACATTCGCGGAAAGAGCGGCTGGATCGCTGCGATTTTCGCGAAAGCGAAACGGGCGTACTTTGCCGATGAAGGGAGCAGCGCGGGATTTTCCGACCGGGCGGCGCTGATGGCCGCGAAAACGCTTATCTTTTCGACCATTCGCAGGGGATTAGGGCCGAGTTTGAAGGCGCTGATCTGCGGTTCAGCGCCGCTTGCGGTTGAGACGCAGAGATTCTTCACAATGCTGGGCATCTCCGTTTTGCAAGCGTACGGGCTCACCGAGACGACAGCAATTTGCACGCTCGATGATCCGGCGCACGCCGAGCCCGGTTACGTGGGTAGGGCGATTCCGGGCGTCGAGATGAAGCTTGGGGAAAATCAGGAGATTCTGGTGCGCGGGCCGAATGTTTTTTCCGGTTACTGGAACCGTCCCGAGGAAACCGCGAAGGTTTTGCGCGATGGCTGGTTTCATACTGGCGATCAGGGCGAAATGAATGCGCGCGGAAATTGGAAGATTACGGGGCGAATCAAGAATCTGATCATCTTGAATTCGGGCCACAACATTGCGCCCGAGCCACTCGAAGAAGAGCTGGCGAGCCATCTGCCAGGCGCTCAGGTGATGCTGTCGGGCAACGGTCGCAGCTATCTGATTGCGCTGGTGGCGGCGAATTCGGGCATGACGGATGCGGGAGTGGCGAGCGTAGTGGAAAGAGTGAATGCGCGGCTGCCGCATTACCGGCAGATTCGCGGCTTTCATCGCATTGCCGAGCCGTTCACGATAGAAAGCGGAATGCTGACGGCCAATGGTAAACTCAAGCGCGACGCCGTCGCCGCAAAGTTCGCAACAGAGATTGAACAACTGTATCGAAAGCGAAGCACATGAAAAGCTTTCAGGGCAAGACGCTCTCGTGGAGCGCCGAGTCCGGCGTGATCGAAATGCAGCTGCATCGCGAGCCGGGCAACGAAATCGGTTCTGCGATGCTCGAGGAGCTGGAGGTTTTTGCAAGAGGATTTGAAGATGCGGGCAAGAGTTATGGCGCGCTCATTATTTACAGCCGGCTCGCTGCGGGATTCAGCGCCGGCGCGGACTTGCGCGAGCTGTATCAGCGCTCGCAGGGGCTTTCCGCCGCGGAGAGAATCGAGGGCGTGCGCGACTTCCTGCTGCGCATCCATCGCGTGCTGAATACGATCGACACGGCTCCGATGACCACGATAGGGGCTGTGCATGGCGTTACGTTCGGCGGCGGGCTGGAGCTGGCGCTGGCGTGCGATCTAATCATCGCCGACAAGACCGCTCGCTTTTGTTTTCCGGAATTGCGGTTGGGGCTGATCCCTGGATTCGGCGGCATACCGCGCCTGAAGCGGGACATCGGAAACGCAATGATTCGGGACATGCTGCTGACCGGACGCAGCTTCAATGCGGCAAAAGCTCAAGCCGCTGGACTGGTGAGTCAAGTGACCGCCGAGGGCGAAGCGCTCGCGGTCGCGCGAATGACGGCGGCGCAAATCTGCAAATTCGACCGTGCTACAGCGATTGCGGCGAAGCGGTTCATCAAACCAATCCCGCACGAGGAGTTACGGCGCGAAATTGAGATTTTTTGCGAGCTGTTCAGTCGGCCTGCTGTGGAAGAAGGACTGCGGAAATTTGTGACCAGCGCAGACGCCATGCCCTATCTACCGTGAGAAAAACCGAGGAGGAGACGAGAACATGCCCATGACCAGCCCTGTCGCGATCTTCAGCCGCCGAACCGTCCGGCCCATACCGATCATCGCCTATTTCACTGCGCTTTTATGCGCAGGATTCTATCTGATTCTCCCGACGGCCGCGCAAGCAGAGCAGAAGACTTTCCAGGTATCTGACACAGAAAAGCTCGTCAGCGTCTCGGACCCGCAAATCTCGCGCGACGACAAATCCATCGTTGTTGTTGTGGGCCGTACCAATATGAAAGAAGACGGCACCGACAGCGAGGTTGTGCTCATAGACATCGCGAGCGGCGCGCAGCGCGTGATGACTTCCGGACACAAACATGCGAGTTCACCGCGATGGTCTCCGGATGGAGACCGCCTCGCTTTTGTCGCTGCCGCTGGCGAGGGCAAAGATGCGACGCCGCAGGTTTTTGTGTTGCGCATGGACGGCGGTGACGCCAAGAAAATCACGGATGCGCCGGACGGAGTCGAGCAATTCGCGTGGCGTCCGGATGGCGCGGTGATCGCTTACGTGACGCCGGACCCTGCCGACAAGAAAGCGGTCGAAGCGCATCATGACTCCTTCGAAGTGGGAGACACTGATTTTCTGGAAACGGCTGCGGCTCAGTCCTCGCACGTGTGGACGGTATCGGCGGATGGAGGCCAAGCGAAACGCGTTACCTCCGGCAAATGGAGTTTGCCGATTGTCTTTCCTCCGTCGCCGCCCTCGTCGCCGCTGTCCTGGACTCCGGACGGCAAATCGCTTTTGATCACGCGGCAAGAGACTGCGGAACCGGGCGATGGGGACGAAACGACGCTCGAGATGCTTGACGTTGAGTCTGGCAAGACGCGGAAACTCACGTCGCACGAAAGGCTCGAAAGCGCGGGCGTGCTTTCGCCCGATGGGTCACAGGTCGCATATTGGTACAACAAAGACGGCGACCTGAATAACCAGGTGGAGATTTTCGTTTCGCCGGCGAGCGGCGGCGACGGCGTCGACGTAACTCGCGCGATCGACCGGAACATTCAGCGCGCGATCTGGATGCCGGATGGAAAGTCTCTTCTCGTAAGCGGACACGATGGCGTAGGAACTTCGATGTGGCTGCAACCGATGAACGGGCCGGCAAAGAAGCTGAGCCTTGGCGACCTGGAACCTTCATGGGGATTTTGGGTCGATGCCATGGTTGGCCCGAAGGGTGACGTGGCCTTTACGGCCAGCACCGCGGGACATCCAGCGGAGCTTTACTACATGGATTCGACGGATGCAGCAGCGCGTCAACTGACGAATTACAACGACTGGGTTTCGTCCTACGCGCTTGCGAAAGCCGCGCCTCTCGACTGGCAAGGGCCGAACGGCTTTCACGAGGACGGAATTCTCGACTATCCTCCGAATTTTGCAAGCGACAAGAAATTCCCGCTGGTCCTTTTGATTCACGGCGGGCCGCAGGCGAGCTCCACGACCGGATTCGATACCCTGGGTCAACTGATCGCGGCGCAAGGATACTTGGTGTTTCAGCCGAACTATCGCGGTAGCGACAATCTCGGCAACGCGTACCAGCGGGCGATTTATCGCGACGCGGGCGACGGGCCGGGACGCGACGTGATGGCGGGAGTGGCGGCGGTCGAGAAGAAGGGCATCGTCGATACCGACAAGATCGGCGTCTCCGGATGGTCTTATGGCGGTTACATGACTTCTTGGATGATTGGCCATTACCACATCTGGAAGGCGGCAGTGTCGGGCGCCGCCGTGAATGATTTAGTCGCGGAAGCAGCTCTGTCGGACGGGAATCGCACAGACTATCCCTCGATGGGCGGCTCGCCGTGGGTCGGCGACAACTGGAAAATCTACCGCGACGAATCGCCGATCACCTATGCGGCGCAAATCAAGACGCCGACGCTGATTCTTTGTGACGTGGGCGATTTTCGCGTGCCGATTACGCAGTCGTACGAGATGTACCACGCGCTGAAAGACAATGGCGTGACGACGCAGTTTTTCGCCTATCCCGTCGCCGGCCATTTTCCCGGCGATCCGGTTCACCGACAGGACGTGATGACGCGCTGGATCGGGTGGCTGAACCAGTATTTGAAATAGCGGGACGTTGTCGCATTATAATTTTTTGCGGCGCGATGTTTGGTGGGACGCGCGCGTTTGAAAAAACAGAGCTATGCCATCACTTCAGGAAGTCACCGATGAAGTTCTGCAACTGGCGGCGGGGCACTTCAAAGTGCCGCGCGCGGAGCTTGCGCCGGGCGACGATTTCTTCAAGAAACTGGGAATCGACAGCCTGCAGGCCCTTGCGCTGCTTTCGCGAATTGAAAACCATTTTCACATCGAGCTTCCTGATTACGAACTTCAGGGCGTCACGGACTTCCGCACGCTCGCCGCGCGCATTCACGCGCGCTTGTGATGCTTGACCTCCGCGAATATGCCTCGCTGGGCGCAGCTTTGCGCGCCGCGCTTGCACGCTGGGCGGATGAAATCTGCCTGATTGAAGCGGACCGCCAACGCGAGAATTGCCGGCTCACTTATCGCCAATTCAAGGAAAAGGCGTTGCCGCTGGCGCGCGCAGCGCAGGATGCCGGGCTCGGCGCAGAAACGCGCGCGGCGATCATCATGACCAATCAGTCGAAATGGCTGATTTCCGCGTACGCGGTTTTTTATAGCGGCGGCGTGCTGGTTCCGCTCGATTACAAACTCGCGGCGCGCGAGCATTTGCAGCTTTTGGCGCATTCGAAGGCGGAGTTCTTGATCGTTGAACACCATTTGTGGCGCGCCATCACGCAAGATCCAGGAATTGCCAATTTGCAGACGAAGGCGGTTATCGTCACGGAGGCGCCCGCCAACGCCGACTTGCGTGGCGCGAAGCGCTGGGAAGAATTTCACAGCGAGCGCGAGCCCGTTTTCGTCGAACGCAAACGCAGCGACTGGGCGTGCATTGTGTACTCGTCCGGAACGGGAGGCAGGCCTAAGGGTTGCGTAATGACGCACGAGAATTATCTCGAGCAGTGCCGCTCGCTTGCTTCGCTTTTCCCGTTCTGGCCGGGAGTGCGCTACCTCAGCATTCTGCCAACGAACCACGCCATCGATTTTATGATTGGCTTCATCGGGCCGTTTGTTTGCGGAGCGACGGTTGTGCACCTGCGAACGTTGCGGCCGGAATTCATTCGCGAGGCGTTTACGCGCTATCACATTACCTACATCACCGTGGTGCCGATGATTCTCAAGAACCTCGAGCGCGGACTGCGCGAGCGCTTTGCGACGTTGCCGCCGGGACGCCGGAAAATGCTGGACCGGCTTATCGCGGCAAATCGCGCGCTGACTCGCGGGCGACCGCGCCTTTGGATCAGCAGGCTGCTTTTGGGCGACGTGCATCGGGCGTTTGGCGGTCAATTGCGCGCGATGTTCGTCGGCGGCGCGTTCACCGAGCCTGCGACTTTGCAAGTTCTCTACGATCTCGGCATTCCTGTTGGAAACGGATACGGCCTCACCGAGGCTGGCACGGTCATTACCTTGAACGACTTCAAGCCGTTTCGCGCGGACACCGTGGGCAAAGCGCTGCCGGGCACGGAAGTTCGCATCGTGAATCCGAGCGCGGATGGAATTGGCGAAGTCGCCGCGCGCGGAAAAACAATCATGTCGCACTATCTGGATGATCCGGAGATGACCGCTGCGACGATTGTCGATGGCTGGCTGATGACCGGCGACCTCGGCAAGCTCGATGCGAGCGGCCACCTGCAACTGTTCGGCCGCAAGAAAAACATGGTTGTCACCGAGGGCGGCAAGAATATCTATCCCGAAGACATCGAAAACGCATTCGACGCGCTGAACGTGAAAGAATTCTGCGTGTTCGCGGCGAATTTCATTTGGCCGCAGCGCACGATGGTCGGCGAGCAGCTCGTTCTCGTCGCGCGAGTGGATGACGCCGCCGTGAGTTCGAATGAACTGCGCTCTCAGATCGTGGAGCGCAACCGGCAATTGCAGGACTTCAAGAGAATCGGTGGATACTTGCTCTGGAGTCGGGATTTCCCGCGCACGGCGTCGATGAAGATCAAGCGCGAGATTCTCGCAGAAGAGATTCGCGCCGAAACCGATCGCTCGGCGATGATTCCGCTTTGAAGTGTGAGAGGGCGATGGCAGCGAAGCGCTTTTTCGCGATCGTAAATCCGGCAGCCGGCGGAGGACGCTGCGCAAAGCTCGCGCCCGCCGCTCTCGAACGATTGCGCTCTGCCGCGATTGAAATTGAGACTGCAGAAACCCACGCCTCGGGCGACGCCACACGCCTGGCACGCGAGGCGTACCAAAAGGGCGAGCGCAATTTTCTGGCGGTCGGCGGCGACGGAACGTCATACGAAATCGTAAATGGAGTTTTTCCGCTGGCGGCAGCGTCGCCGGACGGCCGCTGCACTCTCGGGTTTCTGCCTCTGGGCACCGGGAATTCGTTTTTGCGCGATTTCCGCGAACGGCGGCCTGCGAACGGCGCGGACGCGCTTTTCCAGTCGCTTTTGAGCGGCGAAACGAGAAGCTGCGACGTGATCTGCCTGCACCATTCCGCAGGCGACCTTTATTACATCAACCTGCTCACGCTCGGTTTTGCCGCCGACGCGGCCGAATTTGCCAATCGTCACCTCAAGGGATTCGGATATACCGGATATGCGGTCAGCGTGATCGCGTGCCTGGCGCGTCTGAGCCGCCGGGCCTTTCCGCTTCGCACGGACGGCGCGCCTGAGTTCGACCGGCGACGCTGCTTGTTTCTCTCGTTCAGCAACACGAAATTCACTGGCGGCAACATGATGATCGCACCGAACGCCGATTCTTCCGACGGGCTGATCGAATACGTTCGCTGGGGGCCGATTGGCCGCATCGGCCTGCTGCGAAATTTCGGCACGCTCTTCGATGGAACGCACATCCATCACCCGCTTGCCTCGCGCGCGTCGGTTCGCGAAGTGGAATTCGCGCTCGACGATCCCGTGAATGTGACGATCGACGGCGAGAGCTTGCGTTTGAAATGCGAACGCCTCCGTGTCCTGCCGGGCGCGCTGGACGTCATCGTATGAAAGCGGCGTACCGGAAAGCACGTGCGCTTCTGCTGTGGGCGATCAGCGGCGCGCATTTTTTTATCGTCTGCACGCTGCTCGTGGGCGTGGGAATGATCGTAGACCCGCGCAAGAACGACCGCGCGCAACGGATCTTCTTTCGCAATATTCTCCGGCTTGCGGGCGTGAAATTCGAAGCGCGGCGCGCCAGCGGCTTCGATGCCCAGCGCACCAGCCTGTTCGTCTCAAACCACGTCAACATTTTCGATCCCTTCGTGATTTATTCGGCGATACCGCAGTTCGTGCGCGGATTTGAGCTCGCTTCGCATTTCAAAATCCCCGCCTACGGCTGGATGATGGGGCGTTTCGGAAATATTCCTGTGCCTGACGAAAATAACCGGAGCCGCGAGGCCATGGCCGAAATGACGCGAAAGGCAGAACAGGCATTCGCGTCCGGCATCAGCCTGATCGCGTTCGCGGAAGGCTCGCGGACACGCGACGGCCACGTCGGGCCATTCCAGAAAGGCGTTTTTCGCCTGGCCATTCGCTTCGGCATTCCCATTGTTCCGATGAGCATCGCAGGCTCGTATGAGTTTCATCGCACCGGAGACTGGATGCTGAATCCAGGGAAAATCACGGTGTATTTGCACGACACGATCGAGACAAAAGGCATGCCGAAGGAACAGGCCATGGAACTCAGAGAGCGCGTCCACACAATTGTCGCCGCGCCCGTGGAGGAGCACATCGCGCAGTTGCAACAAGCCGCAACTCGAAGCGGCGCTTCCGCAAAAGCGAAAGCGTAAACTAGAAGATCTCGCGATTCCCGGGAATCAAGCGGCCGGCGCGAATCTCCTGCCAGGTAAACACCACGCGGTGAATCACAGTCAGCGTGGACAAAGCTGCAATCACCCAGAGCACCGGCGCCATTCTCCAAAACGCGCCGCCGATGATCAGCAGCACGAGCCGTTCGGGCCGCTCCATGAAACCAACCTTGCATTGCGGAATCAGCGATTCGGCGCGCGCGCGTGAGTAGCTCACCATGAACGAGCTGGCCATCGCGACCGCGGCGAGGCCCATGTAAAACGGCCGGCTGATCAGGGTGTAATGGACCACGAGGCCCATGTACAGGCCCAGATCCGAATAGCGGTCGAGCGTCGAATCCAAAAAAGCGCCGAATGCGGTAGCGCGGCCTGCGCGGCGCGCCACTTGCCCGTCGGCCATATCGAGAAACCCCGCCAAAAAAAGAACGGCCGCCGCGCTGCGAAACGAGCCGTACGCAAAAAGCACGGCTGCCCAAACGTTCACGACCATTCCGACGACGGTCAGAACATTTGGCGTGATCCCCGTCGCGGCCAGCACTTTCACGACGCGGTCAAGCAGCCAGCCTGCACCCGCGCCGACCCAGTGCGTTACCGGCTGCCAAATCGGTTTTTTCAGCTCTTCCATATTCGGAAAATCATACGTCAGACACCGAAAACCGCTCAAGCGCAATGCGAGGGGACTGAGCCAGACAAAAGCAAGCCGCGCAACTCAATCCCGAATCACGGCCGCAAATTTGGCAGTACTGTGCTCACATCGAGCTTTGATTCGACGAACCACTCGCCGGCGGAGCAACGCCAATTGCCGGAATGTTCGCGTTGCGAACCTGACGGTTCAGTTCGACGAGGTCCTTGTCTCTCAACTGGCGATAGGTCTCCAGCTGCGCGTCAAGCTGCTTATTCAGCACGTCAAACACGTCGCGAGCGCTCTGCGTCGGAGCCGTGTCGGCGCTGTCCACCGTGCTCGTGAGCGCCAGCATCTGATCGGCAATCATGACCGGATAATTCAGCGGATCTTCGCCAGAGGTCGACTTGGGCTGAATCAGCGCGTCCTCGACAGCCGTAAATTTCTTGTCGAGTTCCTTGGCCGCGTCGTCCGCGGCCTTGGCCTTGTCATTTCCGGCAAGCCGCTTTTCCAGCGCCTCCAATTGCGTGTGTATTTCGCGTATCTGATTCACCGCATCGTGCGCCGCAGTGATGCGCGCGTTGACCTGCAGGCTGAAATCGAGCTGCTTCTGTAGGTCATCCGCGGAAACGCGAATGCGCGGGTCTTCTTCAATATGCAACCGAGCCGTGTAATCATGCCCAGCAACGGTCAGCTTCACCTGATAGTCGCCGGGAACCGCAAGCGGCCCATGCTCGAATCCGCCCCACGCTACAGCGCCGGGCACGCGCGTTGGCGCCTCGTAGCGCAAGTCCCATTCGAAGCGGTTCATACCGGCCTTCGCCGGGAGCGTTTGTCCGCCGCCGAAGAATGCTGCAAATCCGGATGGCGCGGCCCCGTGTTCATTCTTGCTCGAGTATTTCCGTACCACTTTTCCCTTCGAGTCCAATATCTGGAGCGTGATCGCATCCTTCGGCGCAGTCTTGAGCGTGTAGTCGATGACTGCTCCCGACGGGGGGTTTTCACCTGCTGGGACGCCTCCCGGCAGCCGGAATCCCACGCCGCGGAACCGATACGCCGTTTCGGGCTTGAACAGATGCACATCCTCATTCGCCACTTCGGCGGTCATCTGGCGCAACGGCGAAATGTCATCGAGAATCCAGAACGAACGACCGTGAGTAGCAATGATCAAATCATTGCCATGAGTCGTGATGTCATGCACGGGAACCGTCGGCAGCTCGAGTTGCAGCGACTGCCACTTCGCGCCATCGTCGAACGAAACCCAAATTCCTGTTTCCGTTCCTGCGAAAAGCAATCCTTTGCGCGCCGCGTCTTCATGGATCGCATGCGTGAAGACATTGTCAGGCAATCCATCTGTGATTTTCGCCCAGGTTTGGCCATAGTCGGTCGTTTTGTACAGATACGGATGGAAATCATCCCAGCGGCTGCGGTCAGCCGCCATGTACGCCGTTCCTGCATCGTACGGCGACGGATCGATCAAATCGATGCGGCTCCATGCGGGAATGTCCTTCGGCGTCACGTCGGTCCAGTTCTTGCCGCCGTCGCGCGTGACATGCACCAGTCCATCATCGCTGCCGGCCCAAATCAAGCCGCGTTCTACCGGCGACTCCGCCACCGCAAAGAGCGTGTCGTAGTATTCCACACTCGTGTTGTCCTGTTCGAGCGGGCCGCCGGCCGAGCCTTGCTTGCTCCTGTCATTTCGCGTCAGGTCAGGACTGATGATCGTCCACGTTTGCCCCTGATCGGTGCTCTTGAAGAGAACCTGCGCGCCGAAATAAATCGTGTGCGAATCATACGGCGACATCGCAATGGGCGCCGTCCACTGGAACCGATACTTCGTGTCGATTGCGCCGTGACCCATCGGATTGAGCGGCCATGGCGAAATATCCTGCTCCTCGCCATTGGCTTTGTCGTAGCGCGTAATCAATCCGCTGTACGAACCAGCGTAAACGACGTCAGGCTGCTTTGGATCGGGAAGCACAAATCCGCTTTCGCCGCCGCCAACGTCGTACCAATTCGTTTCATCGATCACGCCAGAATCTGTGCGGCTCGCAATGGCCACCGTGCTGTTGTCCTGCTGCGCGCCGTAGACGTAATAATTGAAGCGATCGTCCGTCGCCACATGATAGAACTCCGCGGTAGGCTCAGTATCTTCCGATGACCAGGATTTTCCGCCATCCTCTGAAATCGTCGCGCCACCGTCGTCGCTTTCAATCATGCGATCGGTATTCGTAGGGTCGATCCACAGGTCGTGACGGTCCCCGTGCGGCGCGTTGACGCCCTTGAAGGTCTCGCCGCCGTCGGTCGAGCGGTACATTCCCGTGTTGAGAATGTAGACTGTGTCGGTTTCTTTGGGATCCGCGAAAATGTGCATGAAATACCAGGCGCGCTGCGTGTAATCGTGATCTCCATTAACGAACTGCCAGTGCTCTCCGCCGTCATCGGAACGATAGAGTCCTCTCTTATCAGCTTCGATCAACGCATAGACGCGCTCGCCATCCGCGCCGACGGCAACTCCAATGCGCCCAAGCACGCCCGCGGGCAGTCCGTTCCCTTCCAATTGCTTCCATGTCGTTCCGCCATCCGTCGATTTGTAAATTCCGCTGCCGGGCCCGCCGCTCGAAAATCCCCACGGCGTTCGCACTTCCTGATACATCGCGGCATAGAGCGTGTGCGAGTTATCGGCCGCAAACGTCAAATCCACAGCGCCGGTCTTGTCGTCTTTGTAGAGAACTTTCTGCCACGTCTTCCCGCCGTCATTCGAACGGAAAACGCCGCGCTGCTCGTTGGGACCATAGGCGTGGCCAATCGCCGCGACGAAAATGATGTTCGAGTCATGCGGATCGACCAGGATTTTCGCAATGTGCCGCGTGTCCTCAAGTCCGATGTGCGTCCATGTTTTTCCGCCATCGACGGATTTGTAGATTCCATCGCCGTAAGAAATATCGCCGCGCAGGCAAGGCTCGCCTGTGCCGACGTAAATCACGTTGGGATCGTGCGGATCCACCGCAATCGCGCCAATGGAGGAAACCGACTGGTGCTCAAAGAGCGGCAGCCAGGAAATTCCGGCGTCGGTCGTTTTCCAGACGCCTCCCGCGACTGCGCCGAAATAGAAAACGTTCGGATTGCCCGCCACGCCGGCAACTGCTTCCGCGCGCCCTCCGCGAAATGGCCCGATCAGCCGCCAGCGCATTCCGGAAAGCGAGTCCTTCGTGAGCGTCTGTGCCTTCGCGGGAACGCAGGCCGCCAGCGCGCCAATCATCATCGCAACGAAAACAACGCAACGAACAGGCATCCTTGCTCGCATGCACATCCTCCTGGAATCACGCAAAAGAATGGCATTTATATAGCATTCCCGCCCAAAAATGAACGAATAATGACACTTGACCGAGGGATTCGTGCGGCGAAGCCATTCGTGAAACGCAGAGCATATCCTGCGCGTCTGTACGTGCAGCTACTGCGGGTGTGTTAGGTTTCGCGCGTTCTAACCTTTTCCAGGAGGCGTTATGGCACCCTTCGACCGCCGCAGTTTCGTCTGTCACCTGAAGGGAAATATAGCCTGGGTCGCGCTCGCCGTGCTTGTCGCCGCGCCGAGTCTCTTCGCGCAAAGCACGTATCAGAAACCGTCGAAGGAAATTGTTGACGTCTTGCTCGCACCCGCGCCGCCAATGACTTTCGTCAGCCCGCAAGGTGACCAGCTCCTGCTCGCGGAGCCTGTGCGCTACCCGCCCATCGCTGAACTTGCCCGGCCAATGCTGCGCATCGCCGGCGTGCGAATGGACCCGGCCAATTTTGGGCAGCACAATCCGCCGCGCCTGATACACCTCTCAATGGTTCGCGTCTCCGACGGCCGGACGCGCTCGATCGCGTTTCCAGCAGGCGAAGGCTTCGGCCGTCCGGAATGGGCTCCCGACGGCAAGCATTTCTTTCTCACCGTGACTGCGAACAAGTCGGTCGAACTGTGGATCGGGACTGCGGCCACGGCCACGATTCACCGCGTCCCGGGCGTGGCACTCAACTCAACTCTCGTTACGGAATTTCCGCGCGCGAGCGGACCGTGCTCTTGGGCGCCGGGCAGCCGCGAGCTGCTGTGCCGCACCGTTCCGGCGAACTACGGCCCCGCGCCCGCTGCACCGAGCGTTCCCGAAGGGCCCATCATTCAGGAAAGTTTCGGAAAGGCCGCGCCCGCGCCGACGTTTGAAGACTTGCTCGCGAGCCCGCGCGACGAGCAGCTTTTCGATCACTACGCGGTCTCGCAGCTGGCGTTTGTCGACATCGCCACGGACAAAGCCACTCCGGTCGGCAAGCCGGGAATCTACGAAACTGCCGAACTCGCGCCGAGCGGCCGCTTCATTCTCGTCTCGTGTATTCATCGCCCCTATTCCTACGTCCGTCCGTTTGAAGACTTTGCGCACAAGGTGGAAGTGTGGGACCGCACGGGGCGCGTCGCTTACAACGTGGCGGATGTTGCGCTCCAGGAAACCATACCCATCGGCGGCATCGCCACAGGCCCGCGCGATTATCAGTGGCAGCCAAGCGCCCCTGCGACGCTGGTCTGGGCAGAAGCGCTCGATGGCGGCAACCCGCGCACGAAAGCAGACCATCGTGACAAAATCATGTGGATTTCAGCGCCGTTTTCCTCCGAGCCATCCGAGCTCGCGCAAATGCAATACCGCCTCATGGGTATTTCCTGGGGTGAACGTGGCGATTTGGCAATCGTCCGCGAAATCGACCGCAGCCGTTCCTGGGAGCGCACTTGGTTTCTCAATCCGCAGGATTCATCGGCAAAGCCGCGCCTGGCGTGGGAAATGAACGAGGCGGAGCGCTACAAGAACCCCGGCATGCCGGTCATGCACCTGCTCCCCAACGGTCACGAAGCCATCGCGCAGCAGGGCGATGACATTTTTCTGGCTGGCGAAGGCGCTTCGCCCGAAGGCGACCGTCCATTCCTCGATCGCTTCAATACCCAAACCCTTCAATCCAACCGGGTTTTTCATTGCGACGACAAGAGCTACGAAACAGTCGTCGCGCTTGCCTCGCCTGACGGCTCGAGATTCATCACGCATCACGAAACAACCACTGACCCTCCAAACTATTTCTTGCGCACTACAGGCAACGACTCCGCGCAAGCGCTTTCCCATTACGTCGACCCGACTCCGCAATTGCGCAACATCCGCAAGCAACTGGTGACTTACACCCGCGCCGACGGCGTGCCTCTTTCCATGACCGTTTACCTTCCGGTTGACTACAAAGAGGGCCAGCGCTATCCCGCCGTCGTTTGGGCTTATCCGCGCGAATACACAAACGCGCAAGTCGCCGGCGAAGTCGAAGGTTCGCCAAATCGCTTCACGGAATTCACGGGGCTCTCATCGCTGTGGTACCTGCTGGACGGATACGTTGTCCTCGACGGGCCGACCATGCCCGTGATCGGCCCGCCACGCACCGCGAATGACACTTACGTCGAGCAAATCGTTTCCAGCGCCAAAGCCGCCATCGATAAAGCCGCGGACATGGGAATCGTCGACCCGAATCGCGTCGGCGTCGGCGGACACAGTTACGGTGCGTTTATGACCGCGAATCTGCTCGCCCACTCGGACCTGTTCCGCGCTGGCGTTGCCCGCAGCGGCGCTTACAACCGCACATTGACGCCCTTCGGCTTCCAGAATGAACGTCGCTCTTTTTGGGATGCCTCCGACATCTATTTCAAAATGTCGCCCTTCATGTTTGCGAACAAACTTCACGCACCCATACTGCTGATTCATGGCATGGCCGACAACAACTCCGGCACATTTCCCATTCAATCCGAGCGCATGTACATGGCGCTCAAAGGCAATGGCGCGTCGGTACGGTACGTCCAACTGCCCGACGAGGCGCACGGCTACCAGGCGCGCGAATCCATCGAGCACATGATTTGGGAAATGCTTCGCTGGTTTGATGCGTACGTTAAGCCGGTGCCACCTGCCTCGCCCTCGGCGGCCGCTCAATAGCTCCTGCGCAATCTGCACGGACCCTGCGGCCATCTCGCAGGTTCCGTCCACCTGGCTTTTCGGGCCATCCTCGATATCCCCCTGGATTCGCCTGCGATAGCATTTTCACTATGTAGTTTCCCAAGGATGCACTGCCGGAAAACGCCGCACGCATTGACGCGCAGCAGCAGGCGATTTCAGTTTGCTGATCAGTGTCTGCGTGGGAAGCGGACTTGCGGCTGCAACCGCACCGAGGGCCCACAGGAAAGCAACAATCGTTCGTCGAACGAAACTGCAGGAAAACCGCGGGGCGCTAACGGAATCAAGTCTCGAGCAAACGGGGCCTCCGGCGCTGGAATGTACTCATGCCGCTCAAACCCGTCAAGCAGCGATCCAATCTTCGAGTCTCGCTACAGCGAGCGCAGAAAATCGATCAGTTCCTGCTGTTCTCGCGGGCTCAATTTACTGAATTGTTCGATGACCTTATTGGCTTCGCTGCCCGGGCTTTTGTGGTCCCGAACGGCCTCGATCAGGTTGGACGTGCGTCCATCGTGCAGGAAGAAGACGCGTTGCCCCACGCCCCAGAGGGGAGCTGTTCGAAACTCGTCGGGGCCCGCCCCGCCCTGGGTGATGCCGTCCTCAAGTCCTCTGCCCATATGGTGAACGAGGAGGTCGGAGTAGAGGTTCACGGTTTGATCAGAGAGCGCCGCACTGGGGTTCGTGGCGGACCCGCTGGCAATCATTTTGCCCGTGGTGAACGAAGGCGTGTGGCAATGCACGCAGCCGATTTTCTCGAAGACGGCCCGCCCCTTTTCGCTCGACGGCGTGGAGGGCCCGGGTGCCGGCGGCGCAAGCATGCGCATGAAGTTGGCGAAGCCTTCGATGTCGGAAATGACTGCCGGATTGGAAGTGGCGCTGGTTGCTGGCGTCGTGAAGTTGAGCGCGTCATTCGGCGAGGGAACAAACAGGCAGCCGGGCGTTTCGTCGCGCTCCTGCGGGAACAGTTCGTTGGAGATGCCCATTTCCACGTTGTAGGCTTCGGCCGCGAACATCAGGAGCGATTTGTTCTGGGCTTTCCAACCGAATCGGGTGATGGTGCCGTCGTTGGCGCTGAGGTTCACGTTGCCGCTCAAGATGGCGTTGGCATGCCCGTAGATACCCAGCACGGATTTTCGGCTGGCGTTGGCTGTCTTGTTGGCGAGGATCGCAGAGTCGGGGATGGCTTCAATCAACCCGGCGCCGAAAACGGGGGTGGGGATTCGGAAAACGATGTTGGGATTCCCGCCCTGTCCGCTCTGTGGATTGCCCGCAGGCAGGAAGTCGAATTGGGCGATGTTGCAGCCGGGAGCGTCGCTTCGCCCGGCGATCACGAACAGATCGTGGACGCTGCCGTCGGCCTGGCCGTTGGTTCTCTGAAAGCGCGCTTCCCGCACCGGGCCCGTGGAGACGATGAACCACGGTATCTTGTTCTTCGCGCCATTGAGCACGGCAACGGAGGGCAGAGGATTCTGAGCTGGACTCGTACCGCCGAAGCTCGGCTGCGAGTGGCAGGAGGCACACTGGTTCGAGTTGAAGCGCGGGCCGAGACCGTTGTTCGCGCCGCCCGCCACGACCTCAATTTCCGCAAAACGGGCTTTGCCATCCTCGAAGAAGGCCATTTCGTCGGCCGTTAAGCCCTTGAGCGGACCGCCCGCTCCGGCAGGGCCGCCGCGCACCCCTGGATCCACCGGAGTTGATTTGGTTTGGGACACAGCGCAACTGCAGGTGAGGAACGCTACCGCCAGGAATATGCCAAGCCCTCGGGGGTCGACTGTTCGGCTCATCCTCATCACGTCACCTCGTTGCCACAGGAGTCGATATTCGGGTTCGCGATTCTCGTGGGTGAAAGGCTGGGCTTGGGACGTCGTCGTTAATGCTCTGGCGGTCCAATCGGAACCGGGCGCAAGCAGAACACCGCTACGGGCCGCCATACCAGGGCTCACAGCGTGTCAACCGGAACCGGAATGTCCGATTTGGACCTCCCGCTCGCACACGATACACCTGTTCTGTTCTCCGATCCAAAGAATTTGCCGCGACAGCAGGCCACCGGGCGTGACCGTCCAGGGCGAAAGCGGGCCTGTACGGAACGAAGATCTCCCTCGACAGCCCCCGTCGGGGATGCCCGTCGATCGAATGCGACCGGAGACGCACCCCAACCACGATGGTCTTGTAGTTTCTTGTCTTCGGAAGGTAACATCAATCGCCAGGAGTGCCCATGCCTCGAACGGTTTGCTGTTCCCTGATTCAAGCGAGAAACTCGGAATCTCCGGAAAGTTCGCTCGACAAAATCAAGCGGACGATGATCGACAAGCACGTAGCCATGATCGAGCAGGCGGCGCGGGCCGGGGCGAAAGTGATCTGCCTGCAGGAGATCTTCTATGGCCCCTACTTCTGCGCCGAGCAGTCGGTCCGTTGGTATGACTTCACCGAGCCCGTGCCCGCCGGCCCCACGATCCAGTTCATGCGGAAACTTGCGGCGGAGCTGCGAGTCGCGCTTGTGGTTCCCGTCTACGAGATCGAAAATGAAGGAATCTACTACAACACCGCGGTAGTGATTCACAACGACGGTTCGTATCTGGGCAAGTATCGGAAGACGCATATCCCTCATCTGGCGCCGGGATTCTGGGAAAAATTTTATTTTCGTCCGGGGAACCTGGGTTATCCGGTTTTCGACCTGGGCTTCGTCAAAATCGGAGTGTACATCTGTTACGACCGCCATTTCCCGGAGGGAGCGCGAGCGCTCGGTCTAAACGGCGCGGAGGTCGTGTTCAACCCCTCCGCAACGGTTGCGGGTCTGAGCGAGTACCTTTGGAAGCTCGAGCAGCCCGCCCATGCCGCCGCCAATGGATACTTCTTCGGAGCAATTAACCGCGTCGGAACCGAGGCTCCGTGGAATATCGGCGAATTCTACGGATCAAGTTATTTTTGCGATCCGCGAGGCCAGATTGTCGCTCAGGCTTCCCGGGACAAAGACGAGGTGCTGACTGCCGATCTCGATCTGGATATGATTGGAGAGGTTCGCAAGACCTGGCAGTTTTTCCGTGACCGCCGCCCAGACATGTACGAGGCGTTGGTGAAACCCTAGCAATCCCGGATGGCGAGCGTGGGCAGCGGGACCGAATCAGCCATGTACGGGTTTCAAGAATCTGCTCAACTGAGAGAGCTCTTTCCGGAGCTTCATCCGCCTTTCGTTCGCCCGGAGGCGCTGATCGAAGCGCACCGCTGTGTTTACTGCTTCGACGCACCGTGCACGGCTGGATGTCCCGCACATATCAATGTGCCCCGTTTCGTCTGTCTGCTCGCGATATTGGTTCTCGCAGCATTGTGCGCGGCGTGTTCGCGGCCCGCAACGAAGCTCGATGATTCTTGGAGCCCGAAGGCTGCGGCCGCGTACCTCGACAAACGTGAGAATACATGGGCGGCGTGGCCGCACGCCGCGCGCGATCGCGGAACCTTTTGCGCCTCTTGTCACACCGCGATGCCGTATGCCTTAGCCAGACAGGCGGTCGATCCAGTCCTCCATAACGCGAACCTCTCGCCGAATGAACGCAAACTCGTCGACGATGTCACGAAGCGCGTTCGCCTTTGGAAGGAGATCGAGCCGTACTATAAGAGCCAGCCAGGCCAGTCGCGCGGAACGGAAGCCATCCTCAACGCCCTGATTCTCGCGAACAACGACGCTCGAAGCGGGAAGCTCAGCGAGGACACGCAACTCGCCTTCGACGAAATGTGGTCCTTGCAGCAGAAGGCAGGCCCAGAACGCGGCGCTTGGCAGTGGATTGAGTTTAATAACGAACCCTGGGAAGCATACGATTCGCCATTCTACGGCGCCACACTGGCGGCGATTGCGGTGGGATTGGCGCCTGGAGATTACCGCTCCGCTCCGCAAATGCAGCAGAATCTCAAACTGCTGAGCGGTTATTTCAACCGCGAGTATCAGACGCAAACATTGCTGAATCGCATATCGCTCTTGTGGGCGTCAGCGAAGGTCCCGGGCATCTTGGACGCTGGGCGGCAACAATCCATCATCGGCGAAATTTTCGGTGAACAGCGGGCGGATGGAGGTTGGTCGGCTTCTTCCCTCGTCGGAACGTGGAAGCGCAAAGATAGGACTCCGCTGGTCACGAGCAGCGACGGATACGCGACCGGATTGATCACCTACGTGCTGCAGCAAGCCGGCGTCTCGCGCGACGACGTTCATGTAAGCACCGGCCTTTCCTGGCTTGCGCGCAATCAAATCTGGTGGAACGGTAACTGGAAAGGCTATTCGCTAAACAAGCGGCGCCTCAACCCATTTGCGAATCCGGCCAGCTTTATGGATGATGCAGCCACGGCCTATGCCGTGCTTGCTCTGACTGAAGCCGACACTCAACGCCGGGCGGGCCCAATGCCTCACACAGATATTCAGCGCGCTGCGAGCGCTGGTCCTGCCCAGCTCCTTCCAGGGAAGGGCGCGACGAAGGCAGGAAGCGAAGGACAGCGCCAGAACTGAACGGAAAAACAAAAAAAAAGGAGTTGGTACCTGGGGCGGGAGTTGAACCATGAGACGTAACGTCTGTGTTCAAGTCTGCGAAGTCTCGTGTTGCCCTTCTCCGATACAAGTGCCATTCGGCGTCGTACACTACATCTCGCTCTCCATGGGCCAAATAGAAATCGTATCTGAATCCAGGTTTCTTGAATTCCTCCCATGAAGACTCTTCATAGCCGGCCCTCTGCATGTAGAATCCGATTGTCTGGTGACAGGGATAGATGTAGTCGAGCTTACTCAGAATTGCCGAAAGGGATTCGAAGGATAGTAATAGTTTTGCGGAACGGTATGCTTTGAGAACTTCCTGGGCTCCGGCGCAGTAATGTCGAAAACGCTGCGGGGCAAATGACATTCCTGAAAATGCTGTCATATGAGTGCTTCAAAATACACATTTATAATCATATCTTGATATAAGTTTGCTAATTACAGTACATATTGTATTCAATACTCTTCACTGTAAGTGATTTAAAAACAATATTTATTGCTGTTCTGTTGTTTATGTGATATAATTTGGGCATATATGGATGATCTATCATTCAAGTCGCCAGCGGAACTACAAATTGAGCTCGGCAAGAGAATTCGCCAGCTACGCCTGTTCCGGAACCTGGATCAGCGCACGGTAGCCGAAAGGGCTGGTGTTTCTAAGGCGGCATTTCGCAATCTTGAAGGTGGGCATGGTTCCTCAGTCGAGACGATGCTACGGGTACTTAAGGCCCTTGACTTTCTAGCCGGCATAGAAATGTTGGCACCCCAGCCTATCGTCAACCCCCTCGCACTGGTAGGAAGGTCGAGGCCCCAGCAACGTGTCCGGCGTCCGCGGGGGCCAAGAAAGCAAAAGTCTTGAGGACCAGCAGCATCGAAGTTTGGGCGTGGGGCAAGAGAGTAGGCGCAGTCGCACCCGATCCGAAGATCGGCTTTAATGCCTTCGCACATGACCCCTCATGGTTGCGCACCGGAATTGAACTCGCCCCTCTGCATATGCCGTTAGGAGACCGGATCTTCATCTTTCCCAACCTACCAGAGCCGACTTTTCATCGATTGCCCGGGATGTTAGCCGATGCTCTGCCTGATGACTTCGGTAATGCTCTCATCGATGCGTGGATGGCGGAGCGTGGTATCGCCAAGAATGAGATAACACCTCTTGATCGGCTGGCATATATGGGCAAAAGAGCGATGGGCGCGCTCGAATTCAAACCGTCACTCGGATCACACAGAGAGAGCGCCAAGCCGCTTGCCATGAAATCGCTTGTCGAAGACGCACGCAGACTCATGAAGGGGAACTTTGCTGGTGACGCAGAAGCTCAAGCCGCCCTTGCCAACATGATCAAGGTTGGAACGTCAGCAGGTGGGGCGCGCGCAAAGGCGGTTATTGCCTGGAACCCTAAGACTCATCAGATCCGAAGTGGCCAGTTCGACGCTGCGGAAGGATTCCAACACTGGATCTTGAAGTTCGATGGAGTAGGTAAGTACGCAGAACTCGGAACGAGCGCTGATTATGGTCGCATCGAATATGCCTATCATCGGATGGCTGTCCAGGCTGGAATCAACATGCCAAAGTGCTATTTGCTCGAGGAAAATGGCCGAGCTCATTTTATGACGCAACGCTTTGATCGTGAAGTCGTCAGACGCCAGACAATAAAACACCATATGCAAAGCCTTTGTGCTTTAGCCCAACTAGACTTCAGGCAGCGCAGTACTCACTCCTATGCCCAGCTCTTCATGGTTGTTACTCAACTAAAGCTCGGAGATCAAGCGATATCTGAAGTTTTCCGCCGAATGGCGTTCAATGTGATGGCGCGTAACTGCGACGATCATACGAAGAATTTTAGTTTCATTCTCAAGCAAGGAGCAGATTGGGAGTTGTCACCGGCATACGACGTGACGCACGCTTATAATCCTCAAGGGCAGTGGACATTCCAACATCTCATGAGCGTCAATGGGAAGTTCGAAGAGATAACACGAGAGGACCTGTTGATAGAGGCTGACCGCTTTGGGGTCAGGCGACCGACAGATCTGTTGGCGGATGTTCGGGCCGCACTGGAAAATTGGACGAGACATGCAAAAGAAGCCGGCCTCACGGAAAGAATGTCAAGTAAGGTGGCTGCGGATTTTCGGATGTTGTGACTTTTCGATGCAGGCCGCGCGGCTCCGTGTCCCGCAGCAGTTCGACCTGACGTTTGTCATTTCGGGTTTTCTAACCTCCGATTGGAACACAGAAAACGGCTAACGTGTTTGTTAACCGGGCGCTTGGTACCCGGAGACGTTACTCTAACGTCTGTGTTTGAGCGGCGTTGCAATCCGCCCGGAACGGCAATTGCGCAAATGGAACAGGAGTTTTGGGCGGAGGAAGAGTTTCCCTTCTTTATGTTGAGGCGGCCTTCGCACCGGCCCCTGAATCGCTGTACCGCTTCCGCGCTCTAGTCAGTTAATTGCGCGTCGCGTCGCGAGCTATTGCTGCGGTCAAAGCGTGCCGGACGCCGAGCAGTCCAGTACCTCCATTGCATGAATTGTGACACTTATTCAATTGACACCCGCCAGTGCGCTGGTAAACTCCCGCCCAACAGTCCCCCCAAGAACGGAGGAGAATGCCATGCCAAACTTCAGCCTATCTCGTCTTGTTGGATTCCTGAGTCTCGCAGTTCTCGGTGCGCTGTTGGCTCGCCCTGTTTCAGCGAACGTGGTGTATAGGTTTACGTCTCCTAGCGGCACTTTAGCGTCGAGTTTCTCGTTTACCATGCCTTCAGTTATCACTGGAACGGGTGTGTCAGCAGCGATTACGAGCTTCACGAGTGCGAGCGATACAGGCCCCGGCTGGGGTGGCTGCGGACCGATCACCGCTGTGAGTATTTCAGACCCCTCAGGGGGAGGCATTTTGTCTACAGGCATCCCGATCAACACGACGAGCTGCACTGCGTTTTTCGCCTTCACGAGCACGATTGACACACTTGGGACGTTCGCGGGCATGTTCGGATCATCTGAGTCGGCCACATTGACGATAACGCAAAGCAGCGCGACGCCTGAGCCCTCATCTCTGCTCCTGCTCGGCAGCGGCTTGCTCGGTCTGGCCGGGATCAAGCTGCGTAGAATCGGCTGCTGATCGCCACAAACCCTGCAGTCCGCTACTTTGCATGCATGGCGACATCCCGAATCCCACAAAGCTGCGATTTCCTTGCTCAAGGCACCCTGAATAACTACACTAGCGTCAACTGAGGAGGCCCGGCATAAAGCTCTCAGTCTTCTGCGGAGTGAGCGTTGATGGCTTTCTTGCTCGGCCAGACCACGCGCTCGATTTCTTGGAGGCCGGCGGGCAGGAACCCCACGGCTTCGAGGAATTCTACGGCAGCGTCGATGTAGTCGTAATCGGTCGCAAGACCTTCGAGGTGGTACGGACCTTCGGTAAGTGGTCTTACGGAAAGAAGCCGGTAGTTGTCCTGAGCAGCCGCCCGCTTGACTTCTCATCGATCCAAGGCGGAGTGGTCGAGCAGATGTCAAGCGAGCCCACCGAAATCGTAAAGCACCTCAAATCCCGCGGCTTCCAACACGCTTACATCGACGGAGGCATTACGATTCAGCGATTCCTCGCAGCCGGATGCATTGAACGAATGGTGATCACGCGCGTGCCAGTCCTAATCGGGGCAGGTATCCCGCTGTTTGGCCCACTGCCCCGCGACATCAGCCTTCGCCACATTGCAACCCGCTCCTACAAAGGTGGCCTAGTACAGAGTGAATACGAGATTGAAGCTGAGGCGCAGAAGCCAAGAACCAATATTTAGTCTTAGTGCATCCTCTGGAGGCGGCGGTGAAAAACTTCCGATCCTTCGATGGCGCCACGATCGCCTACCATGACGAGGGCGGAGGTTCTCCTGTCATTCTTTTGCATGGCTATGGAGTCGATGCTCTTGGGCAATTTGGGAGTTTCGAACGGATTCTGCCGCTCCTTGAAGCAAGACAGAAACTTTTCATCGAAACGTTTGGCGGAGCTCCTCCCTTTCCCGATCCTCCCGCCGAAGGGCGCCCGGGAATTCTCCCACCGCTCCTCGCCGCGAACGCGCGGGTGATTCTCCCGGATCTCCGCGGCTTCGGTGCTTCCGCGAAATCGCGGGAAGTCGCTTTCTATTCTGATTGGGCCATGGCCCGCGACGTGATTGCTCTGATCGAACATCTCCATTTGAACTCTGCGGACATAGTTGGATTCTCCTTGGGAGCCGGGACGGCCGCCCGTGTAGCCATCCTCGGGCCACCTCAAGTGAAATCGGCCATCCTTGCGGGGATCGGGGATTACGCCATCGAGGGAACAATTCTGGAGTTTCCCAAGAATTGGCCCGTCCCCGAGCATCTACCCAAACCGCTGACTCACAAAATTTGGGCCGAGGAAGGGGCGAGGGTGCTGGAAAGAAACGATCTCGTCCGGGGAAACCTGGGATCGGCGCACGTGATCGCTGCCCGAGTTACGGGGGCCGATCCGAGTGTTCTTGCGGCCGTGATTCGAGGAGCTGTTGCGGACCAGATGACGACGGCGCAGCTCAACCGGATTCGTGTGCCGGTTTTGATCTTGAATGGAAAGGGCGACGTTGCCAATCAAAAAACGGCTTGTTTGTTGGAGGAAATTTCATCGGCGAGCTTCGGCGAATGCGAGGGTGACCATCATTCGACCCCCTACCAGCCATCCTTCCATCAAGCTGTTGTGGACTTCCTAGAACGCCAGTGGCGAGATCGGGCAGATGCTCGGACGATGCTACCGACCGGCTAGCCGTTGAGAACAGGCGATTACGCTCATAATCTGACCAGCCCTGTCTTGGGCATATTACGGGCTACTCAAGCGTTCGTCACGCTCAGCACATTGCCATCAGGGTCCTTAAACCAAGCCACATGCACAGCTCCTGCAGGAGCGGTCCAGATGCCGAGTTCGTCCTGACTGACGTGCTGATAGCGATTGAAAGTTATACCCTTTTCCCGCAGGGCTTTTACAGTCGCTACCACATCCGGCACGTTAAAACCGAGTATGGTGTGCTCATGCGCGGTAAAGTCGGCCACTCCAGAGACGCGTAGAGTAACGCCACCAATGTTGAAAACGGCAGCAAAGCTGTCTTCGTAGGCCACCGTCAGCCCCAGGGTGTCGCGATAGAACGCAGTCGCGCGTGCGCGGTCTTTGGTGCAGATGAGGATGGCGGGCTTTGCGGATTCCAGGATTCCCATCGGTTCTAGCCTCTCTTCTTGTGAGTTGCTTACCGTCGGACCGTGTCTCGCACAGACCTCGACGAAGGTGTGCGAATCGCAAACGGAACACTGCGTTACGGTTCCATCACAAGCTGCTGGACTTCCTTTTCTACTTTAGCCTGTTCCTTGTCGCGTGCGGTTTCCAGATCGTAGCGAGCCTGCAAATTGAGCCAGAAATCTGGCGTCGTGTTGAGACAGTATCCAAGTCTGAGGGCCATTTCAGGGGAAATTGACCGTTCTCCGGCAACGATCTCATAGACACCCGGTACTGGAACGCGCAAGGCCAAGGCTAGTCTGTTCGGATTGATCTTAAGTGGCATTATAAACTCTTCTCTCAGAATCTCACCCGGATGAATGGGCGCTAGTTTCGTTGTCATAATCCTTCACCTCTTCCGTACTCCTCACGAATGATAATTCACAATCTCTACGTTGTTCGCGTTGCCGGTTCTGCCAAACGAAGCAAACCCGCCACTGGCCGCTGATTCGGATGCTGTGCATGCTCTCCCGGAATGGGGAATTCCTAAGAAAGCCGTCTTCTACAAGTCGACCAACATCCCGCCGAGCAGGTAGTGCGTTGATCAGTGTGACTCACGGTTTAGTACGACTATAGCTTGACACGCGTCGGGCTTCTGATATCATCGGCCGAATTTTTTCACGCCTGCCGGAACGCAGAGGAACTCGAGCCGGGCCCCGTAACAATGTTGGTATGAATTCGGCCAGACCAGATCTCCACGGTCATAAATCCTGAGGGAGATTAAGTGACCGGTTGGCGCAAGCGCGCCAAGCAGGATCAGAATGACTGCACAAGCTGAGTATCAACAAATTCACGCGAAAAAGAGGATGATCATGCGAACGATCGCGCCTGCTCAAAGCACAAACTTTTGGAGATACCGAGCGATGGCCGTAGCGGCTCTTGTAGCCATACTATCTGTGTTTGTCCAGCCGGTGACGGCTCAAAATGCAGCTGCTCAAGCGTGCCCTACTGCTCTTTGCTTGTCCAACAACTATTTCGTTACAGGAGATTATGTGGTGGGCGGCGTAGGCCTGCGCGGCTTGGGAGTAAATGGCCTAGCCACCGGAACAATCAACATCCCTGACACGGTGCAGGCCAAGGCGACGGGTATAGCCTCTTCAAGTGTGCCTACTGGCGCGGATATCGTGGCGGCGTTCCTGTACTGG
This sequence comes from Candidatus Acidiferrales bacterium, assembly GCA_035945715.1. Taxonomy (GTDB): domain Bacteria; phylum Acidobacteriota; class Terriglobia; order Acidiferrales; family UBA7541; genus DAHUXN01. Next base: position 105,455 of record DASYZX010000035.1, on the reverse strand, counting down.
CAAACGGTCGAATCGTCGCAAACGACGTTCGCCGGTCAAAACGGTTTCTTCGGGCCAATAGCGGCGAACGGCCAGGCTTCCGCTTACCCGATCCAAGGAGCGATCCTTGGAAATCCGAACGCTCCTGTTTCGTGGAGTTCTGGCGGCTGTTCGGGCTCATCCCAGGGAACAAAAACCATACGAACCTACCGCGCAGACGTCCGTCCGTTTCTGAGCTTGGACGCGAACGGAAAACCCGTTGCCAATGGTTCTTTTCAAGTCAGTCTCGCCGATAGCGGGAGCAATGGCGGCGGAGTGCCGCTTACCTTGGGTGCCACGCTGGTGATCATCTATAGGGTCCAGTCGCCAAATGAGCCGCTCAGTTCGGTCGTGCTGTTCGATGGCTCCTTTGCACCCTCCAACACTTCGTCAACAATGACCCAGCCGATTAATGGTTTCTATGACGCCGGTTCGGCGCCCGTAGCCGAAATCACTCACATTGTGGGCAACGGGCAATCCAATAAGTCTGAAACCGTTTCTCTGAATAACACAAATCTACCGTCTCTCTACTCGAACCTTCCGCCGTTCCCCGGGATTTATAATGGTTCTTGGGACAATCCGACCTGGAGTTTCCCTTCCGCCACTACGGGCAATCCTATCGGCGCCGACGATTCTTCGGAGACGACTTCCGTAACGGCGGCGGGCGCGAACTCCGGTTGCGTCTCCTGGGGTGCGGTGGTCTTCAAGACCACAGTTGACGCTCCTGACGGCGATGGCCTGCTCAAAGTATGGAAGCAAGACCTAGGCTATACCGACGCTCTGAGCGGTCAGCAGGTAAGCCTGCCAGGGGCAACGCTCGGAGAAAAAGACATCTTTGTGGAACTCGACTATCTGAGCAATCTCGACGGTTCTGCCGGTGCCTACCTTCACTCGCACCTGCCGAAGCAGCAGGCTCTCGATATGGTGGGCAGTGCGTTCGCAGCGCGCGGCATACACATTCATTTTGATGTGGGAAACGTTTACCAAAGCCCACGGACCGGTGGACCCTCCGTTCTATGTGGAGCAGTCGCCTGCGATCCTTACATCATTTCGAATCCGCCTGGCACCGGTGGAAACGCGATTTCAGAAGGCCCTTTGCTTTGCAGCGATTCCGCGATCCTGTGCCAATATCCAGGACAGGTGGCAGTCGGCTGGAAGGGGGGTTTTCTATCCGTCAGGAATAACGCGTCCCAAGGTAACTTTCAGTCTGGCCGGAAAGACAGCTATCACTACGTGCTCTTCGGCCATGCGCTGGGTTCTCCGAGGACATACTGGCCTGCGGCAGGTAGCGCTCCCAACTTGCAGGGAAGCGGCATAGCTGTTTTGGATTCGATCGTCGTGAACAATAATGTGGCAACTGTTACGCTCACAACTCTTCCGCCGCTTCTGAAGCCAGGAGATTGCCCTGGGGCAGGCGTGCCCGCATGCAATGATACGAACCTTGATCGCGTGACGATACAAGGAGCGCTCCAACCCAACATTGCAACTCTGAACGGAACTTACAAGTTCTTAACTTCTCCATCCTCCACGCTCAACGGTGGCGTGTTCACCACAACATTCACGATCCAGACGTCTGGCGTCCCGACCGGAACGTACAGCTTTTCGAACGAGCCACAATTGGGGTTGGCCTATGGAGGACCTACAAGCGCCTCGGGTTACTCTGACATCGGTGGCGGAGACTCCTCGATAATGTTCGGCCTGTGGCCCGCGGACGATGCGCCGGGCTGTCAACCTAATCCGTCCGTGCCAGCCCAGGTATATTGCGTCAATCAAGTTGGAACCATTCAGGCCGAGGCTGGAACGCTACTGCATGAGACGGGTCATACCTACGGGCTGACGCACGGCGGCACTTTTTACCCGGGTGGCGGAGTGACCCGGGCCGGGGCGCTTGCAGGCCAGCAAGAGAACAATTCACCGTTCTTTGCGGCCAACTACGCCTTGAATTGCAGTCCGGCCTTTCTAAGCTCGATGAATTATCTATACCAAATTAGAGGGTTTCCCGAGTCCTTGCCGGACGGCACCCATCCTATTGATTTCTCGGGCCAGACCATGCCGAATCTGGACGAAAGCAATCTCAACGAAACCAACGGCATAGGTTTGGACATCTATACCGGCGCACCTGCCGCGCATTTCACTCGGTGGTACGCGCCACCCGATGCGCTCGACATTAAACTGCAAAACGCAACGGGCGGGCGATTCGCCAGCCTCCACTGTGATGGTTCGCCGGTCGGCCAGGGCGAGCCGCCCGCGGTTCGAGTTGACGGCAGCACGTTCTCGGCTCCAGTCGATTGGAATAACGACTTCATCGTGCCGGACGCGGATGCCTGGCAGGACGTGAACTTTAACGGCAGCACATCAGGTTCACCGGATGCCCCGTTCCCGGGATTTAGCGACTGGGCAAATATCGATTTGCGCCAAATCGGCGCCCGCGCGAATACATTCGGCGCCTCCAGTGGGAGCGGTAGTCTGCTGGGTGCCGGAGGTGGGAGCCTGCTCGGCGGTGGGGGAGGCAGTCTGCTCGGTTCCGGAGGTGGAAGCCTGCTCGGGGGTGGCGGCGGTAGTCTGCTGGGTGCCGGAGGTGGAAGCCTGCTCGGCGGCGGCGGCGGGGCCGAGCAGGACGCAGACATCGCTAACTCGACGGCTGATTCGGCCGGCGGGTTGAGCGGAGTCGATATAAGCAAGACCGTCAAGCTGACGTGGACTGCCCCCGGATTCGGTCAGGTCCGCGAGTACGACATTTGGAGGGCCATCGGCTCTTTCACTACGCCCGGCAGCCTGGTTGCAAACCAGGCATTGTTCCAGATGGTTGGTAAAGTAACAGGGGCTCCGCCGATAACGACTTTCACCGACACCAGCAAGCTCCAGAACAAGACGACGTATACATACTTCGTGACGGAGAAGAACGCGAAAGGAGTGCAAAGTGCTCCTTCGAACTCCACCGTCGTATTCGTAGTTTTCTAGTTCTCTCAACTGCGAGTGGGCACCTAACGGGGCGCCCACTCGCTTCGAGAAGACCACAGAAAAAGCAGCCACAAGCATTCTCCAAGGGCTACAGGGACGAGGATATCTCCCTCTGATATATTCTTACCGGGCAAGACGACGGACTTCAGGTAGTAAGGGGTCCTGATTCGCTTTTCCGCGAATGCTCAGGTACGTTCGGAAGGAATCCGTGGCCCCAGAGCTCTTCAGACCTTCGCGAACGCGGCCTTGATAGTAGTACACCGGGGGAAGATAGCCGTATGTAGGGCCGTCATACAACTCCAACACCTCGCCCCGCGTTTTTATGCAACGGTCAAACTGCGAATCTGCTTCCACGAAGAAGCCAGCCGCCAGGTAGGCTCGTCCAAGGTCAAACCGGCCCGTCCAGGTATCCAATACTTTTTGGGCGTCGGTAAACGATTGAATCGCCTTGGTCGTGTCCTTTGCTTTAAGCGCGGCTTCCCCGTCGATCAACTTTGCATCAGCCTGTGCCTCAGGGCTGAACTCAGACGCCAGGCCGGAGGCCAGCGCATGCGCTTTTGCTTCCTGTCCAGTCTCGACCAAAATCCGCGCCATCAGGAACCGGATGTTTGCTTTTTGACTTAGGGATAATGCGCGTTGAGCAGCCTCAAGAGCCTGTCCGTTGTGTCCCCAGGAAAACTGCGTGTAAGCGATCGCCGCAAATTTCTCAGGCGCACGTGAATTCTTGGCTGCCAGGTCTGCCGCCGCACTATCTTCCAGTATTCGCACTGCGTCGGAGAAACGACCTTGGTATAGTCCTAAATCAGCGAGTCCCGAGGCGGCCATCGAGGCGCCCAGAGGGCTCAGGTTCTTGAGCTTTTCGTAGGTACTAGCGGCGGCGTCCAACCGCCCCTGCCCTAGCTGAGCATATGCAAGAGCAAAGTAGGAAACTTCAAAAGAGGGGTTGATTTGAATAACCGCATCCGCCTGCTGCTCGGCGGTTTGAAAATCTCCCGCGTACGAAGAAGCGATTGAGAGATCCATCCGCGGTACCGTTGCCTTGGGATAGATCGTGACGGCTTGCCTAAACTCCTCGGCCGCTTTGGTGTAGTTTCGTAGCTCGCTGTAACAAACTCCAAGATTGAGGTGGCCGAGATTGTCCGAGGGATAGAGCTTAACCAGTGCCGTGTTTTCGTCAACGCAATGCGGAAAGTCCCGGGCCACATACATGTAATAAAGTCCACGTATGCGATAGCGCTCGCGGTCGGTCATCCGGTCGATGTGTTCGATTGCCAGCTTGGCGTTCTTCTCAACATCCTGAGAGTTGCCGAGAGCATAAGAGGCAGCGGCCATCCCGGCATAAGCACGCGCAAAGTTCTGATCCAACTCCACGGCCTTACCGAAGGATTGCATAGCTCCTTGCATGTTCCCCGCAAATTGGTCTTCCATTCCAATACCGTACTGGTGGGCCGCCTCGAGGTTACTGGAAGCGAAAGCACCCTGGGTAGCAGCCAGTTGAACCGATTCCGGCGTAGCGTCGCCGAGTGCCTTGCGAATTGGCGCTGCGACCTTGGGGATGTCGAGCAGGAGTTCATTCTTGCTTGCGGCAGTCACACTGGCGCTCGCCAGTGTCTTTGCACTAGCGGCATCGATGGCCTCAACCGAGAGTTGATAGCCATTATCCCTGCTGCTCAAGGAGCCGGTCACAATCGCGCTCACGCCCTCGCGCAACGCAACCAATCTGGCCGCTTGCTCATCGAGCTTGCCGGATGAGCTCGTTTGTAGCTGGCGCGCAGCAGTACGTGCTTGGCCGCGATTGTATGCAGTGATAAAGCTGGCGCCTTCCAACGCGACATTAAACATGGGTTCCAGAGTGTCATCGAAGACGGGGTCCCCGGTCTGGTTATTGAAGTCCGCCACAAGCACGCTCAATGGGGCTCGAGGGGGTGCTGGCGCAGTTGGTCTTCTGAGACGTAGGATGATGAGCCCCGCGATAAGCAGAGCGGCTGTTCCAGTTGCGACCCATTTCCAGTAGGCGAAGGTTCGCGACGGCGTCTGGAGAATGATGGTGGAAGTGCCCGCGGAAGGTCCGAGCCAAGTCTCCAAGCTCTGCGCCATTTCCCGGGCGCTGGCGAAGCGATTCTCGGGTTCGACCTCGAGGGCCTTCACGACAATATCACTTAAGACTTGCGGGATGGACGGGTCTACCGCGATTGGCGGCGTTGCCTTCTCCTGCATTCGCTTCCACAGGGTTGCGAGCGGAACATCCGAGTAATAGGGAGACTTGCCAGTGAGAAGCTCGTAAAAGATAACGCCCAGCGAAAAGATATCGGACTGCTCAGTAAGCTTCTCTCCCCGCGCCTGTTCTGGCGACATGTATTCGGGTGTGCCGAGCAGCGCTCCTGTCTGCGTCATGCCGGGAAGATAGGCAGATCGCGCGATTCCGAAATCCATTACATAGACGCGGCCGCTCGGGTCGAGCATGATGTTCTGAGGCTTCAAGTCTCTGTGAATAACGCCTTCGCCGTGAGCCGCCTCGAGCGCCCGGCAAATCTGTAGCATGATTAGCGCTGCCTCGCGCGGCTCGAATTTGCCCTTCTCGTCGAAGAACGAACGCAGATCCCTTCCTTCGACGAAATCCATCGTTATGAACTTGATTCCGTCAGATTGGCCGAGGTCATGAATGCGAATTACATTCCGGTGGGTGACTTGGCGGGCCAGAATCAATTCCTGCTTGAAACGCCTCAACGTGTCAGCGTTTTTTGCGAGGTTCGGACGGATCGTTTTGAGAGCAATGAAGCCGTCCAGTTCGGTGTCGCGGGCTTTGTAGACGGCACCCATTCCACCCTGCCCGATCAGTTGGATGATCTCGTAGCGACCTGCCAGGACTGTTCCTGGTTGCAATGTATCTGCGGCAGGTAAGCGGGCGGCGGTTTCAGGACTTAATGCGGCGGAGAATTCCTCAGGCGCTCCTCGATCAAGGGTGACTGCAGAACCGGCTCCAGAAAGCAGCGCGTGACATTGTCCGCACTCCCACGCAGCTTCGGCGTTTTGCGTTCCGCAGACTGGGCACTGCATGTCCTGGGGGATTGCCTCCGAGTCCGCTCAATTATCACGCTTACAGAGAGGAAAGCAAGCAACGGGCTTTCCGAGTTGAGCTGTGCACCAAGCGATTTGATTTGTAATTACTGGAACGCCCTTCTTTCCAACTCTTTTGGTGTTGAGGGCTTCAAGTCCCGCGAGTGCCTCTTGGTGCCGCTCTTCCAGTATCAGGATGTTAATGCCATAGACTTTCATCTTCTCGCGCCCCCGAAGCCTGAAAAAATCGGCCAGCACGGCGAACTCCTGTTGCGCAGTCGGAATGTCTTCCTCAGCTAAAGCTCTCCGCAACCTCATCAAGTGCGGTCGGACGGCGAGATTGACAATCGTCAGACCAATCAAAGTCGAAAGAATAGCGGACAACAGAATCCATCCCGCGCCGAATTCTTCTTTGGGTAGAAGCCAGAGGCCAAGAAGAACCCATGCCACAGTCACAATTATGGCGATTGCCCGAACACGGTTACGTAGGCTCATTTCAATTCCCGGAAGTTGGTCGAACCACTCGGAAATAACCCACCTGGATTGTATAGCGTGACGCGCAAATCGGAATGCGCGGTTTCCAGATGGCACATCTTGAAGAACATGTTTGTCCACGCTGCATCTCAACTCCTTAAGGACTATTCTCTTCGTCGAGACGAAAGGTACGCGGCGGGTGCGCAGAGAACACCTAGTTCCTAAATAGTTGATTCTATTGCTGGAATTTTGGTACCCGGGGTGGGAGTCGAATTAACACTACATTGAAATGGCCCAATGTTTATCGGCGTTGCAGCCCACACCCAGCGGTCAATCGGTACGGAACGGTACTGTAGCAGAGAAGAGGAGGTCACAATCATGGACACCTCTGCTATCGATCTACGCCTCGCCCGCCATGCGCTTAGCACCTGACGCGCGGTTAGCGCCGGTGTGTTTGCGAAGTTGCTTGAATTGGTTGATCCTGATAGTTCCGTCTGGAAAAATAGCACGTATATCAAGCTCGCCGCCCATTGCTCTTATAACCCCACGCAAAGTGCTCAGGTACATATCGGTTCGACGCTCCATCCTCGCAACGGCGGGCTGTTTGATGTTCAATTGATCGGCAAGTTGTTCTTGGGTCAGTGCTCGGGCTTCGCGCAATTCATCGAGGGCCATTTCGCGCGTCAATTGCTCTGTTTTCGCTTCGGCGCGAGCACGAGATTCGGGCGACATTCTCGCCTGCAACTCCTTAAAGTTCGTCGCCATTTTTTTCTCCTGTCGGACGTGCGTTATCGCTTTCTTGCGAGTTCGGCCAGATGAGCATCATGTCTCGTGTCTGCCAACGGCACGAATTCGTCGTACCATCTGTCATTGCCGGTTTTGTCCCCGCCGATTAACAAGACCGCACAGCGACGGGGGTCGAATATGAACAGAACTCGGTAGGGCCGACCGGCGTGCTGAATAACAAGCTCCTTCATATTTTGATGTTTGGACGTGACAATAAGCCCCACATGAGGCCGCCGAAGAGCGGGGCCGTGCCGCTGTAAAAGCCCGACCATCGCAGCCACGTCTTCCTGCTCTGCCGCAGTCAATTCCACCACTCTTCAAACTCATCAGTGAATTCGACCTCGCATTCCATGTAAGGAATATACCCTCGATGGAATGCTTTGTCAAGGGTCGGATTGCAGAATCATTCTTTCCGCTTGGCGAATCACCAGCAGAAAAGGCTAATTTGCGCTCGACATGATAAGCTAAAAATGGTACAACACAATAAGCTAATAATAGTGCAGCAAAATAAGCTAATGTAAGGAATCACTCTCATGGCGACACCGCCCGAAAAACTGGCACAGTCTTTGGAACTTCTCCACAAGCTTCAGACCGCGGATGGATCAGCCGCCATTCGCGCAAGAGACCTGCCGCGCACGCATCGGGAACGCCTCCTGTCGAACGGCTTCCTCCAGGAGGTTATAAAAGGCTGGTATATTCCAAGCGGCCCGGATGAAATAAAAGGCGAGAGCACGGCCTGGTATGCGTCGTTCTGGCGGTTTTGCGCCGCCTATCTGAAAGAACGTCTCGGCGCGGAATGGTGTCTTTCGCCCGAACAGTCTTTATCTCTCCACGCCGGAAACTGGACGGTGCCCCGGCAGCTCATGGTGCGGTCGCCGGGCGGCCGGAACAAGGTTACGAAACTTCCGCACGGTGCATCGCTTCTGGATCTCCGCGCCGCGCTGCCCGCCGCCGCAGACCGGAAAGAAAAAGAAGGCCTGCGTCTTTTCTCGCCGGAGTCGGCGCTGGTCGCGTGCTCCCCTCATTATTTTTCAAATCACTCGACCGATGCTCGCACGGTGCTGCCGATGATCCGCGACAGCTCCGACCTGCTTGCGCGTCTGCTGGAGGGCGGGCATACCGTGATTGCCGGCCGTCTGGCCGGCGCCTTCCGCAATATCGGGCGCGGACAGGTAGCGGACGAGATTGTAAAAACAATGTTCGCGGCCGGATACAACGTGCGTGAAAGCGATCCCTTCGCGGATAAGCCGTTTCGGGTCATCAGCTCCCGCGAAACCTCGCCCTATGTGAACAGGATCAGGCTTCTATGGCAGAAGATGCGGCAGCCGGTCATTGACCGCTTCCCGAAAGCGCCAGGGCTCCCGCGCGATATCGAGGCGTATATGAAGCGCGTGAATGACGCCTATGTCACAGACGCGTATCACTCGCTGTCGATCGAGGGCTATCGTGTCAGCCGTGAGTTGATTGAACGCGTGCGCACCGGCGCCTGGAATCCCGAGGAGAATGAACGAGATCGGGAGCAGCGGAACGCCATGGCGGCGCGCGGTTACTGGCAGGCTTTTCAGGTTGTGCAGGACAGCGTCCGCCGCGTGCTGCAGGGCGAGAACGCCGGCAAGGTGGCGAACGGGGATCACAGGACGTGGTATCGGGAATTGTTTGCACCGGCTGTGACGGTGGGCATTCTCAAACCGGCAGACCTTGCCGGCTACCGCAACGGCCAGGTCTATATTCGGAAGTCGATGCACGTGCCGCTGAATTGCGATGCGGTGAGGGACGCCATGCCGGCTTTTTTTGATCTGCTGCGCGAAGAAGCCCATCCGGCTGTACGGGTCGCGCTCGGACATTTCATATTCGTGTATATCCACCCTTTTATGGACGGAAACGGGCGCCTGGGGCGATTTCTGATGAACGTGATGATGGCGTCGGGCGGATATCCGTGGACAGTGATACCCGTCGGAGACCGCAAGATTTATATGGAGGCCCTTGAAAAAGCGAGCGTCGGCGAGGATATCGCGCCGTTTGCGGATTTCCTCGCCGGGCTGGTCAAGAAAAGACTGGCGGGCGAACCCCTGCCGACAGTCCCGAAGAATTGAGTCACGTGGTCAGAGCCAATCGGCGTGCCATCGAAGAAATAGCGCGCCGAAAATATCTGGGGGGGGTTGAAGAGAGGAAGACGGATCTATTCTCATTGGGTCCGAAAATTTGTGATTCAACAGATTATTATCGAAGTAGTGCGGGGACAGAGGTCCTATGGCGTTCAAAGGTCTTTTCATCGGGATCGACCGATACGATTCACCGGAAATCAATTGGCTGAGTTGCGCAAACCGTGACGCGACAGCGCTGCATGCGCTTTTCACCGATACTCTCGGCGGCGAAACGATGTTGCTGACGGATGAGCAGGCGACCGTCGCCGCAATCCGGGAGCGTTTTGAGCAGCTTGCCGCCTGCGACCCTGACGCTGTTGTGGTCATCGCTTTTTCGGGGCACGGTACAGAGACGCATGAACTGGTCGGACATGATACCGACCCTTACGACCTTGCAAGAACTGCGATTCCGCTGCCAACACTTGGCGAATGGTGTGCACGCATTCCGGGAAAGACGATGCTTGGCGAACTCGCCGCGGTGCGCGGCGCTCTCGACAGGCGCAGAACACTCTTCCTCTTGCCCCTGAAAGCGTTGGTCAGCGACAAGCTTCGCCAGTTTCAGCGCGTGTACGGTCCTTTTGGCATCCGGACGATCGAGGCGACAGGTGAGACCGACGATATCAGTCCGTTATTGCGCGGACGATATGACATTGCTCTGCTCACTTACGAAAAATTCAGCGCCATCGCGCTGACGAACCCGCATGTGCTCGAACAGGTCGGGACCATCGTTATCGACGAGGTCCAGATGACCGCGGATGAAAGCCGCGGAGCGAATTTGGAGTTCATTTTGACTCTGCGGGGCTCTTGCACGCCGCTTAGGCAGAGCGCGCCGCCAGTTGTTGGCCGATAACGCACGCCTGAAATGCGGATGGTTCCATCCTTGGGCACCAGGGCGAGAACATTAAGTATTCGCTTTTTCCCGGTGCAGGAGGGAGACCGGAAGAAAATGGTGCGGGCGGTGGGAGTCGAACCCACATGAGGTAAAACCCCGGAGGATTTTCATGCCGTCTACGGCTTTCGCCGCCCGGATCGCTTTGTAGCGTTCGCGACCGGTTTGCGGTCTGGACTATCCCTTCGCCATGCGCCGGATCGTTCCCGGCGTTTCAGGCGCTGCCCGTCTAGTCTCTACACCTTCCCGGCTGGATTCTTTCAGCCGGGCTTGGCTCGGGATTGCCATTGCAGGTTTCCCCGAGTTTGAGCAGTTCTGCATCGCCAGTTTCCCGGCGAGCACTCAAGTTGCGTTTAAGTCCTCAGCGTCTGCCATTCCGCCACGCCCGCATCGGTGGCTTATGGAGCAAGTTTATCATAGGGCAGGAAGTCTGAACTTACACGTCCGTGTTCCGGCTTCGCGAAAGCTACGCCGGACAAGCCAGTGTTATGTGCGTGGCCTGCCTTTGCTCGGTTTTTTCGGCTTCGGCCGCATGATGTTGATCGCGGCGGCGTCCAGGTTCGTCTTGATATGCGTTGCGTAATATTTTTCGATCATCTCGACGCTGGTGCGGCAGTTTTTGGCGATCTGGTAGATGTCGGCGCCTTCCATCAGGCGGAAACATATATATGTGTGCCGCAGGCTGTAAGGCGTTCGCGGCTGGCCTTCACGGGGAATTCGGCTGGGCAGTTGTTACTCCAAACCCAGACTTCCCCGTCACGAGGAAGAGGTATCCCCCGGTTGACGCAGGGAGTACTGCTACGGCTGGTATCGTTGAACCTTCACTGTTTATTAACACAGTTGTTTTGTTCATACCTTAACCTGCGGGATGTTTTTTCATCCCGTCGTTGAGGAGACTGGACTTATGAAGAATATAGCTACGCTCGTTTCTGCCCTCGCGTTTGTCGTGCCCTCTGGCTGGTTGGCCGCTCCCGTTTTCGCACAGACCGCTAAAGCTCCGTACACATTGACCGTGTTTGCCAATGCCCCCAAGGGGTTAAGTGCTCCGGATTCCATCGCCGTGCTGCGCGACCGCGTGTTCGTCGGATATGGAGATAACCATGCACCGGATGGATCGGACGGCCTGAGCAGCCAAATCGTTGAGTTTACGATGGACGGAAGTGTCGCTCGCATCTACACGGTGCTCGGCCACAACGACGGGCTTAAGGTCGACCCAGTTACGCACCTCCTGTGGGCAATCCAAAACGAGGATGCTAACGCGCGACTGGTAATCATCAATACGGAAACTCAAGAAAAGAATGAGTTCTTTCTGGGTACCGGTCCTCACGGAGGCGGCTACGATGACATTACTTTTCGAGGCTGTAAGGCGTACCTCAGCGCTTCTAATCCTCTGATTAACCCGAACACCGCTCCTGCAATCGTCTCGGTCCACTTCGACGGCCGCCGGGTTGATCTCGATCCCGTTTTGGAAGGCGATGCCAGCGCCGTTGACATCCCGACGGGCGGAACTGTCACGTTGAACCTGCAAGACCCCGACTCGATGACGCTCGATCCTTTTGGCAACATCGTTTTGGATAGCCAGGGAGATCAGGAACTGATCATCGTGAGTGATCCCGGATCAGTTCATCAGCGCGCGCTGCATCTGCCTCTTACGTGGCGAACACCCTCGGGAGCCGTGGCTTCGGTCGAAGTGGACGATACGAATTATGCAGTCTCGAGCGAAGGCTTCATTCTTTTCGCCGATAAGGGACTGAATAAGGTGTACAAGCTGACGACCAACGCATTTGCTCCCGGAACCGCATACACGGCAGCGGACGGCGGTCCATTTGTGGGCACGCTCAACTTCTCGACGGGGCTGATTACGCCAATCGTGACCGGTGTTTCCAATCCGGGAGGCCTGGTATTCGTCGATACGTCGAAGCATGACGCTGATCGCGATGACAATCCGTGTCACGATCGCGACTCTCACTGATTTCATCCCGGAGAAAAATGCCGGGGCGACGAGCCTCGCGGTCGGCATCGCCTGGGCGCTCGCGATCACCCGCGTAATGGCGCACCTGCTGTTCCGGGTTTCGCCGTCCGATGCTGTTGCTGCTGTGCTGATTCTGCTTTTCGCCGGAGGCGGTGGTTACTACCGCTATTCTCGATCGGGCAGGAACGGAGGACCTGGCGTCGTCGGCACCGTGGTTGCCATCGTGCTGATCTTATCTCTGCTCAGAATGCTGTAAGGACCGAGTCGCTTGTTGCCTTCCAAGTAGCTGCTCAATCGCGCGCAGAAGCCTCCTCATCTGCGCCGGCTTTCCTGCGGTAATTCTCGCGAATCCCGGCCACCCGATGCTTGCGGTTTGATCTCGGATCAAGATTCCGCGCCTCGCGAGACCGTGAATTACCTGCCGCCCGCGAGCGCCAAGATCCGCAAGAACAAAATTCGCCGCGCTCGGAAACACTCGCACACCCAGTTTGCGCAATCCATCGGTCAGGACTTCCCTTCCCAGGATAATCTCCGCCGCCGCCCGACGGGTGAATGCGGCGTCCTTGAGCGCCGTTTCCGCCGCCACCAGCGGCGCAATTCCAATCGGAAACGGTGCCTGCGCGCGCTTCAAAGACTTCGCGGTGTCGCGATGTGCAAACAAGCAGCCGATTCGCAACCCGGCAAGGCCCGCCGCTTTTGAAAACGTACGCGTCACCGCCAGATTTTTTCTCCCACGGATCCACGGCAGCACCGTGACACCGGAAAACTCGAAGTACGCTTCATCCACGACCACCAGCGTCCCGGTCGCAGCATCCAGAATTCTCTCGATTGTCCGTTTGTCGAGCAGTGCCCCGGTCGGATTATTCGGATTGGCGAGAAAGAAAACCTCTGGCCCTCGCTTCAGCGCGCGCAACACATCATCGAGCGGAAACCGCATATCGTCATCGCACGAAAGTGAATGAATGCGCGCCTCGCGCTGTTCCGCATGAAAGTGGTACATGGGGAAAGTTGGCTCAACCAGCAGCACCGCGCGTCCGCGCTCGATGAACACATCGGCGATCAGCCGCAACCCGTCATCAATTCCTGCGGTGAGCACCAGTTCCTGCGCGCTCACTCCAAAAAAACGCGCGATGCGAACAGTTGCGTTTTCCTTCTCCGGATACATCGCGATCTCTTCGCTGCTGAGCCTGCGCAAAGCCGCGCGAATCTTCGGCGAACAGAGTCCCACGCTTTCGTTCATGTCCAGCCGCAGCATTCCTCTGCGGTTTTCAAGCATTGGCGGGCGTTCGCGGAATTTCTCAAGCGCTCTTCGCGGACGGATTTTCGTCTTCATGCGTTTACGTCTTGCACGGCGAAGGGAGAATTGTCACGACGAGGAATTATGCACTGCAAGGAAGGCACATTCTAATACTTTGAATCGTACAAACGAAAAAGCGGGAGTCCTACTCGCTCGGCGTCGGCGTGAAATGCTCGGGCGATTCATTCTCCGCCGCATTCGCGCCGGAAGAATCGTTTGTTTCCGCGGCTTCGTTTGCCGCCGCAGCCACAACTGGCGCCGTCTCTTGCTTCGATTGCGCTTCCAGTCGCGCCGCCAGCGCTGCGGCCACTAACTCCACCACAATTTTCGCGCCGCGCCCGTCCGTATCGCGCTCCGGATTGTACGCTGCAATTTCCAGCGCCACCAATCGCGGCTGCTTCGCAACCACGGTCAGAGCCTCCCTTACTTCGTCCAGCCGCAGACCGCCTTCGCTGCCCGGCAAGTCCGTTGCCGCAAAATCCGCACCCGAAATCACATCCAAATCGAGATGCACCACTAATTCGTTCTTTCCCCCGTGAATCCGTTCGATGGCCATTTCCGCCGCTGCAGCCGGACCCATTCGTCTCACGTCCGCCGCGCGAAAACACCGGATTGCCGTCGTCGAGAGCACGCCTTCCTCGGGTGAATCCAGCCGCGACACACCGAACAGCGCAACATCCGGATCTCGAGCCAGCGGTGGCTCGCTCCAAAAACGCACCATTTCCGCCGCTCCGCGCCCCGTCAAATGCGCAACCACCATCCCATCCACGCATCCCGATGGCGACGTTGCTGGCACATTCAAATCCGCATCGCTGTCCATGTAAACAACGCTCGCTCCGCGATAATACCGCCGCACCCCAGCCACCGTCGCCAGGGCCGAGGAACAATCTCCCGTCAAAATCAGCGCCAGGCCGCCCGTTTTTACCGCCGCTTCCACGCGCGGCTTCAGCGCTTCGAGCGACGCAACCACTCGCGCCAAATTTCGCGCGCGCGGACTTTCTTCATCGGGCTTGTACAACTCGGCGGGGTCGTCACCCATGTCGGTGACGCTGTAGCCAATGGACTGAAGCTTTTCAACGAGCCCTGCTTCGCGCAAGGCCTTCGGAGCTTTTTCGTGGCCTGCCGCAAGCGCTGCTGCGCTCGTCGGTGCGCCGATCAAAACAATCTGTCTGGGTTGGCGGACGATCCGTACCGCCATCAAGTTCTCCTTCTTGGAACCGTATGCTCTGCCGCAGCGCTAATGCGCAGCCGGACGCCGCGCCGCCAACTCCGGCGGCAGCGTGAATCGCACGTCTTCGCGGATCAGATCCAAATCGCGCTGGTCCGTAAAGCCGAAATTCGCAAGCCGCTGGCTCACCTGCTCCACCAAAATCTCTGGAGCCGACGCGCCCGCCGTCAATCCCAGCCGCGAAACACCTTCGAACCACGTTTCTTTCAAATCATTTCCGTCTTCGATCAGTCGCGCCGCCACACCCGCCCGCTGCGCCACTTCCACGAGCCGGTTGGAATTCGAACTGTTCGCCGAGCCGACCACCAGAATCATGTCTACTTCGCGCGTCAGTGCCTCGACTGCTTCCTGGCGGTTCTGCGTCGCGTAACAGATGTCGTCCGAAGCGGGCCCAAGGATTTTCGGGAACCGCTGCCGCAACCGCGACACGATCTCCTGTGTGTCATAGAGGCTTAAAGTCGTCTGCGTCAAATACGCCAGCCGCTCCGGATCTTCCATTTGCAGCCGATCGACTTCCTCTACGCTTCCCACCACCACGGTCTGCAGAGGCGCTTCTCCGGAAGTACCCACAATTTCTTGGTGGTCGCGATGCCCAATTAGAATGAGCGTCCTTCCTTCGCGCGCGAATTTTCGCGCCTCCAGATGCACCTTCGTCACCAGCGGGCACGTCGCGTCAATCACGCGCAGCTTGCGCTCCGTCGCTTCCTCGCGAACACGCGGCGGAACCCCGTGCGCGCTGAAAACCAGCACGGCTCCAATCGGCACTTCGCTGATTGTTTCCACAAAAATCGCGCCGCGCTGCCGCAGCTGTTCTACGACGTAGCGGTTGTGCACGATCTCGTGATGCACATACACCGGCGCGCCGTACGCCTCGAGCGCCAGCTCGACAATATCCACAGCTCGCACCACGCCCGCGCAGAAGCCTCGCGGGCGCACCCGCACGAGCACTTTTCGGCCGTTTCCGGTCTGTCCGGTCCCCTGTATGTTCGCTATATCGTTTGGCATTGAACCTCTATGTTACCGCATTTCGCGCCGCATCGTCATCCGCTTTCGTTCCCCTAATTCTCTTACAATGAATGCGGTGCGGCTCTTTAATGTTACTGTGGAAGCTGTCCAAATACCGAATCGGAGTGAACGTCATGTTATTGGCTGGCCAAGTGACCATCATCACCGGTGGAGGGCGCGGAATCGGCCGGGCCATTGCCTTAGGTTTTGCGCGCGAAGGCTCCTCTGTCCTTCTCGCGGCCCGCACCCAAACCCAGGTCGACTCCGTTGCGGCCGAACTCAAATCTGAAGGACACAAAGCGGCCGCGGTTGCCGCCGATGTTTCGCAGGAATCCGGCTGTCAGGTCATCGTCGAGGCGGCACAGAAACAATTCGGCCGGATCGACATTCTCGTAAACAACGCAGGAGTCTTGGGCCCCGTGAAGGCAGCCGAAGAAACGTCGCCGAAAGAATGGGATGAAGTGATCGCCGTGAATCTGCGCGGGCCGTTCTTGCTTTCGCGATTGGTTTTGCCCGAAATGTATCGGCGCGGCTCCGGCGCGATCATCAATATCTCGAGCGTCGCCGCCAAAGCGGCGTTTCAGTGGAATAGTCCTTACGCGGCGTCGAAGGCGGGGCTCGTGGGATTCACGCGGACGCTGGCGGCGGAAGCCGCGCGAAAAGGCGTTCGCGTGAACGCCATCTGTCCCGGGCCGGTGCCGGAAACAGAAATGTCCCAGACCCTCGGAAAGGCCCTCGCCGATCGTCTCCACGCCGATCCGGACGCGCTTTTCAAGGGCTTCCTCGAGCAGATTCTTCAGGGAAAGCCGCAAACAGCAGCCGATGTCGCCGACGCCGCGCTCTTCCTGGCGTCGAGCCAGTCAGCGGCAATTACCGGACAGACTCTGAATGTGGACGGCGGAATGTCCTTCTACTGATTGCTTCCACGCGTGCCCATTGCCGGCGCGCTCCTGCGAACGCCCCGTGCCGGTTCGCTTCCACCCATCCAAGCCCGCGGTCCCCTGCCTCGCCAACGATATAAATCACCAGTAGCAGCAGGAGAAAACCGCCAAACACGAGCCCAAACAGCAACTCCGCGGCAATTAGCTCCTGGAAGAAATACGTGTTAAGCGCAATCAGTGCAGCCGCACACCAGTACACCCACTTGGGAATTCGACGGATTTGCATTTCTGGATCACCTATCCCCCATTGCCTTAGATGCAAATCCTCTGCCGAAGGAACCAATTAGGAAAGCCTTCCCGCTCATCCACTTAGCGAATGTGCGTTCCCCGCTGGATCGTGAGTAACGTGAATCTATTTCCGGGAATGTGACAGAACTTGCAGACTCGGACGTTTAGGTAGGCTTGCCCGATTCATCGCTTCTCGTCGTCCGGCGTGCCGGTCGGATTTGCCGAGGCTTCCTGTGCAAGCTTGCGTACGAGGCCGCTGCGCACGAGCCACGCCAGCGTTTCGATGAAGAAATTCCGCGAAAGATGCTGGCGTCTCTCCGGAGGCCACGCCGCCATCGATGCGTGACGCGCCATCGCGGCGGCTTCCGCCTCGTGAAAGACGAATCGCGGGGGGCGGTGCGTCAGCCAGCGAATGTATTCAAAGATTCTGCGAACCAGACTGCCCTGCTGTTTTACGAGCCGTTCGTGCAGCGAACCGCCTGCCGGATTGATCCGAGCAAAAACCATGCATTCCGGCGGCTCAGGCTTTAGGAACGAATACTCGGCCGCGCCTTCCAGCAGGTAGCCGACAAAAAAGCCGACAAATTGCTGGTTCGTGGCGCCGTGATGCGATGCGCCTTCGCTAGTGTTCCACTTCGCAACGGCGGAGCCGTCAGCGATGAACCAAAATCCTTGCAGACCGGGATCTGCAGCGGCGACCGGCCGATAGCCCTTCAGGTACGGCGCGGCGAGCTCGCGAATCCACGCGACTGAACTTTGCGCGGACGGGTTCGTACGGCGAGCCGGGCGGGAATCTCGCGGCACGCGGTTCGGTTTCTTGCGCTTGCGCCCGGCTGGCGTTTTCAACGGCCCTCGAATGGGTAGCGGTCGCCGGAGAGAACTGCCGCGGCAATGCGGCGGCGCAGTGCGATGGTGTCAATAGCGTCGCGTTTGGTGAAGCGGCGAAGCACGGCGAGTTGCGTGCGCAGCGCGTCGCCTTCGACGGTTCCCGCGAGAGCGGTGCGGGCTTCGCGTTCGGCCCGGTCAGCCGCGTCGGAGATGAAAACCCGGGTCGCATCGGCCATGACGGAAGAGGAGCCGCCCGCATTGCGCTTCGCAGTTTTTTGCGCGCGGCGCAAACAGGATTCCATGGCGTAAATCTCCATCACCACGTTGGCAAGCGCGGCCACAATTTCCTGCTGTTCGGCGAGCTGCTCGCGGAATCGCTGCACTGCGGCTCCTGCGGCCAACAAAAAAAGTTTCTTGCTGCTCGCGACAATGCGCTCTTCTTGTGCGAACTCGCCGCTTGCGCTCTCTTCCATCGGCGGTCCTGCCAGCACTTCTTCCGCAAGCTTCATCGCCGCGGGAATCAGGGGCAAAATTCCAGCCATCGCGCGCTTCATCAGCATTTGAATGATGAGCATGCGGTTAATTTCGTTGGTGCCCTCGAAAATGCGATTGATACGGCTGTCGCGGTAGGCGCGCGCAACGGGATAATCTTCGTGGTAGCCGTAGCCGCCGAAGATCTGCACCGCTTCGTCGACGCAGTAATCGACCGTTTCCGAGCCGTAAACTTTGCTGATGGAGCTTTCGATGGCGTACTCTTCGAGCATCCTCATGCCTTGTTCGGTTTTCGTGACGCCCTCGGGAGCGGCGGCCGTTGCGGCGTCCACTTGGCCAGCGATGCGGTAAATCATTGACTCCGCGGCGAAAATTCGGATGGTCATTTCCGCGAGCTTCGCGTCGATCAAGCCGAATTGCGCGAGCTGTCTTCCGAAAGCGGTGCGCTCTTTCGAATACTTCGAGGCGGATTCCAAAACTTTTTTCGCACCGCCGAGGCAATAGGCTCCGAGGCTGAAGCGGCCGGAATTGAGGGTATTGAACGCGACGATGTGGCCGCGGCCAACTTCATGAAGCAGATTTTCCTTGGGCACAGGAGTGTTTTCGAAAAAGAGCGCCACGGTCGAGCTGCCCTTGATGCCCATCTTTTTTTCTTCCGCGCCCGCGGAAAATCCAGGCGCGCCGCGCTCGACCAGAAAACAGGAGAATTTCTCTCCGTCGACTTTTGCGAAAACCACGAACAGGTCTGCGAAGCCGCCGTTGGTGATCCACATCTTCTGGCCGTTCAGGATCCAGTTCTTTCCATCGGGCGAAAGCGCCGCGCGGGTGCGCGACGCGAGCGCGTCGGAGCCGGCCTGCGGTTCAGAAAGGCAATAGCAGGAAACGATTTCACCGGTGGCGATGCGCGGCAGATACTTTTTCTTCTGTTCTTCGGTCCCAAAATAAACAATCGGCACAGTGCCGATTCCCGAGTGGCCTCCATGAGTGACAGCGAACGAAGCGTATGCCGCCAATTTTTCCGAAAGAAGAGCCGCAGAAACCTTGTCGAGGTCCGAGCCGCCGAATTCCTCGGGGATTCCGCCGCCGAGCAGCCCTACTTCGCCCGCTTTTTTCAGCACTTGCGCCATCAATCCTTTGCTGTGCAGTTCGAGTTCGGGAACGAGCGGCAGGACTTCTTTGGTGACAAACTCCTCTGCGGTCTGGCCGATCAATTTCTGGTCGCCGGTGAGGTCAGCAGGAGTGAACACGTCGTCCGACGTGGAAGACGAAATCAAAAATCCGCCTCCGCGCGCCAGATTCTGTGAGACTGTCGTTGTCGCCATCTGAACTCCTTAAGGCTGCCCATCCGAAAATCGCCCGGCCGCCTTTGGCCGAGCGAAGAGCGAATCGCTCCTCAGGATGACAACGAAAAACGTTGTCAGGCTACGCGCTCCAGGATTCCTGCCGCGCCCATGCCGCCGCCAACGCACATCGTCACCAAGCCATAACGCGCCTTGCGGCGCTCCAATTCACGAAGAATCGTGGCCGTCAATTTCGCTCCAGTGCATCCGAGCGGATGGCCGAGCGCGACGGCGCCTCCGTTGGCATTTACTTTCGACGCGTCGAGCCCGGCGAGTTTTATCACCGTGAGCGATTGAGCGGCAAACGCTTCGTTCAATTCAATTACGTCCATTTGCTCAAGTTTGAGTCCCGCGAGCTTCAGCGCTTTGGGAATTGCAAACACCGGACCGACACCCATCTCTTCCGGAGGACAGCCGGCAGTTGCGAAGGAAATGAATTTCGCCAGCGGCTTTGCGCCAATGGCCTTGGCACGCTCGGCAGACATCACGACGGCTGCAGCTGCGCCATCGCTCATCTGCGAACTATTCCCCGCGGTGACGACTCCCTTGGCGTGAAACGCTGGCTTCAACTTTGCGAGGGCTTCAAGAGAGGTATCCGCGCGCGGACCTTCGTCTGTGTCGAAAATAATCGTGGCAGTTTTCGGCCGATTGCCGTTCGAACCATCCACGGATGTGAAATTCACTTCGACTGGAACGACTTCCTGCTTGAATTTTCCGGCGGCAATCGCGGCCAGCGCTTTTTGATGGCTTTGCAACGAGAATTCGTCGGACTGCTCGCGAGTGATTCCGTATTTTTTCGCGACGTTTTCCGCAGTGAGGCCCATGCCAAGGTAGGAATCGGGATAGTGGTCCATCAGCCAGGGATTCGGCGAAATTTTATTTCCGCCCATGGGAATCATGCTCATGGACTCGGTGCCGCCGGCGACGATGACGCTGGCCTGTCCGGCGATGATTCTTTCTGCGGCGATGGCGATGGATTGCAAGCCGGAGGAGCAAAAACGATTGATGGTCATCGCGGAAGCTTCGACGGGCAAGCCCGCGCGAAGCGATGCAATGCGAGCGACGTTCATGCCTTGCTCGGCTTCGGGCATGGCGCATCCGAGAATTACATCTTCGACTTCTTTGGGATTCAGGCTGGGCACACGCGCCAGCGCTTCGCGGATGGCGATGGCCGCCAAATCGTCGGGACGCGTGGCGCGCAAGGAGCCTTTAAAGGCTTTTCCAACGGCGGTGCGCACCGAACTGACGATTACGGCTTCACGGGCTGCTACAGGCATGCCGCCACCTCAAGAGAAATGACTGAAAAATGGCTGCGCACGCCTCCATTGGACGCCACGAGGGCCAAAAAAGCAACTGCGGCGCGCAGTCGTGAGGCCCAACAAAGCAGTGTTCGGAAACGGACGCCAGTGCGAAAAAATCGCGAAACAACTTGGTTAGAAATGGAGAAATGGCATCGCTCTTTTGTTTTCAATCATTTGCATCAGGCTCTAATTCCCCATGGAAACTCGATTAGAATCTGAAAAGCGCATAAAAATCGCCAACGAATCCTGCGACGCCGGGTGGCAACCTCCTGAGGGCCGAATTCCTCTAAGCAGGTCAGCGCTGGGCCCGCGGAACGTTCAGTAGACAACAGAAAACTGAGGAGATCGCATGTGAGAGCTGCGCACCGGACCGTGTTTCTATTGCTTTTGGGTTTGACGGCTACGACGCTCGCGCAAGGGCAAACTGCGCCGAACTGCGAGCCGGTTGCATCATTGCCGCCAATGGCGACGTTTGGCGGGCCGCTGACTGCGCCACGGGGCGAAACGGAACTCGGGATAGGGGTCGGAGGAAGCGGCGAACTTAACGAGATTACTCCTCAGTGCGCAGAGGTGGAATTGGGCACGACGGACTGGCTGGTGCGCTGGCGACGCGGCGTCGGCGACAAAACGGATATGGGGTTCGATTGGGTCATCAGCAACACCGGAGGGAACGGCCAAATAGGCACGGTAAAGTTCGCGGTGCGCCAGCGCGCCGCCAAGGGCTTGCGCCTGGAGGGCGGGGTGGGAACCGCGGATTCGGGGTTCACGGGCCGGAGCATAAGTGCGGACGCAGCCGCGGTGATCGGCACTACGAATGTCGACAATACGTGGAACTACTATGCTTCGCTGCGCGTGGCCGCATCGCATGGGTGCATCAATCTGGTGTGCCTCGGCGGGAGTGGGCTCGATCACAACCCCGGAGGGATTGTTCCGCTGGGGGTGATTGGGGCAAGCGCGCGAGTGACCGACAACATTCACTTCCTCATGGAGGCGGGGTTGGGCGAGGTTTTCTCGCGCCAGCATCCTGACCCGGTCGGGTACATCCATCTTTCGTTCGGTGTGCAGTTCGATGTGGGGAAGAAAAAGCAGAATTGATCGCGACGAACAAAAAGACGCAGAGCCTCAAAAAACGAGACCCTGCGCTGCGCGACAACCGTGCTACGGGGTCGAGGGCTTCGGGCGGTTGCGGAAGCGATTGTACAAATCGAGCTGCTTGTTATCGAGACTGGTGAGCTCGCCCTTGATGAAGAGATACTTCACCTGGGTGCGCAGCTCGAGCAAGTCGCCACTGGTGACGACAATGTTGGCGACTTTGCCGGGCTCGATGGTGCCGATATCGTTTATGCCGAGCATTTGCGCGGCGTTGACGGTGACAGCTTTCACGGCCTCTTCCTGAGGCAAACCATAGCCGACGGAAGTGCCGGCCATCTGCGGCAGACGGCGCGACATGGAGGTGTTGAAGCTACCGAAAGCGATTTTTATGCCGGCGGAGTAAAGCTGGCCGGGCATGGCGTATTCAGAGTCGTAGGGGTCGTCGTCGGACTGGGGCATGGAAAGGACCGGGCCGATGATGACGGGAATGTTGTCTTTCTTGAGCAGATCGATGGTTTTCCAAGCTTCGGATGCGCCGCCGAGAATCATGCGGACCTTCCGCTTCTCGCAGAACTCGACAGCGTTGCGAATGTCGCGCGCGGAGAAAGCGACGACGAGCATGGGCTCTTTGCCTTCGACAACAGGCGCGAGCGCTTCGAGTTTCAGATCGTGGGGGAAATCGGTCGCGCCGCTTTGCATGGCCTGCGCGTAGTGGCGAGCTTTGTCGAAGAGATCCGACAGGGCGTTGATTTTTTTCTGATATTGCTGCTTGGCCTCGTCGAATGGGAATTGCTTGAACGTGAATGTGGTGAGGTCGAACGAGCCGGTCGAAATAGATGGCCAAGTGAGTTCCATCGCGGCGCGGCGCTCGATGACCATGTCGTTGATATTCCAGCCGCCGAGATTTACAGCCGACGCGTTGCCGCCAATTGTGGAACTGCCGCCGCCAAAACCGCCGAGAGAACCGGGGACGGTGAGAACTTCGGTGATCCCGGCAGCGCGAGTGACGTCGACGTGGGCGCTGTCGGCGTTGAAGGCGGTAGCGGCGGTGACGTCGGGATTGAATTCGCCGGTTTCTTCAGTGTCCATGGTGGCTTTGACAGCGCCGACTTCTTCGAGACCGAGCTGCGTGACGGGATCGAACATTCCGGGATAGACCGAGAGGCCGGAGGCGTCGATGACTTGCGCGTCTGAAGGAAGGTCGACGTTGGCGCCGACGGCGGCGATTTTGCCGTCGCGAATGACGACAGTGCCGTTATCGATGGGCGCGCCCGCGAGGGTGAAGATTTTCGCGCCTTTGATGGCGTAGACGCCGGGCGCGGAAGTTTGCGCCGCAGCAGGCAGCGCAAATGCAAAAGCCGAAAGCAGCAGAAGGAAAAGTTTCGGATTGAAACTGCCGGAGTTGAGGTTCGCGGAGAAGGATTTCATCGCGCACCTCCGACTTCCGTCCCGGCAAGTTGCGGAGCATCCTGCGGTGTTTGCTTAGTTTTCTTCGGCTTTTTCGCTGGCTTCTTTTCGCCGTTTTGTTTTTCCTCGGCCTTGGAGGCTGGCTTGCCTTCGTTCTTTTCGTTCTCGATCAGATCCTGTTTTTCTTTCGCAAGGGCGGCACGATTGGCGAGATCCTCGTTGCGGTCGAAATAAACTTTGCCGTCGATGATGGTCTTCTGCACGACGGCGTAAACGCTGAGCGGGTCGTGATTGTAGATGACCAGGTCGGCGTCTTTGCCGGTTTCGACGGAGCCAACGTGATTGTCGATGCCGAGCTGAATCGCGGGATTCAGCGTGACGAGGCGGAGCGCTTCATTTTCGGTGAGGTCGCCGTAGTGCATGCTCTTGGCGGCTTCCTGATTCAAGTGGCGAGCCTCGTCGGGGTCGTCGGAATTGACGGAGACGATGACGCCGCGGCGAGTCATCAGAGCGGCGTTGTACGGAATAGCCTCATAGGCTTCCATTTTGTAGGCCCACCAGTCGGAGAAGGTGGAGCCGCCGGCGCCGGCGGCGACCAGCTCGTCGGCGACTTTGTAGCCTTCGAGAACGTGCTGGAACGTGCGGACCTTGAAGCCCATGTCATTCGCGACGCGGATGAGCATCAGAATCTCGTCGGAGACATACGAATGGCAATGGATGTAGCGCTTGCCTTCGAGAACTTCGACGAGCGGCTCAAGCTGTAAATCGCGGCGAGGAGGAATCAGGTTTTGTTCACCCGCCGCTTTGCGCTGGTTGTAGTCCGCCCAGTCCTTCTGATACTGCTTCGCACGCGTGAAGGCGTTGCGAATGGTTTCTTCGACGCCCATGCGCGTTTCCGGATAACGCGGAACCGGGCCGCCGAAGTTGGAGTGCTTCACGTTTTCGCCGAGGGCGAACTTGATTCCGGGGATCGCGTCGGGAAACGGCAGATCTTCCGGCGGCGCGCCATATTTGAGCTTGATGACGATGGTCTGGCCGCCGATGGGATTGGCGCTGCCGTGGAGAACGTTGCCGATCACGACGCCGCCCGCGAGCTCGCGATAGATGTTCACATCGTAGGGATTGAGGACCTCTTTGATGTTCACCATCGAGGAGACGGAGATGCTGCCTTCGTTCACGTCGCCATCGACGGCGATGTGGGTATGGCAATCGATGATGCCGGGCATGACGAACATGCCGCTGGCGTCGATGACTTTGGCATCAGCAGGCGCTTGAACGTTCGCGCCCACGTCTGCGATCTTGCCGTCGCGAATCAAAATCGAGCCATGCTCGATGCGGCCGTGCGTGATGGTGATGATGGTGGCGTTCTTGATCAGAGTATCCTGTGCGCGCGCTGCGAGCGGAACGAGCGCAAGAACAGCGAGAATTGCGAGCGCACGCATGGCGTTCATTCTTTTCGGAATCGCGTTCATTGCTGCACCCCCCCGTTGCTTTGCGGCATGGGCATCGGCTTGCCGCCGGGCGGCCCGGGAGGCGGCTCTTCATGGATTTCGTAGCGCATGCCATCGACGAAAACGTCTTTGATTTTTGTTTTCTCGCCGAAGAGGTCGCCATCGGTGACGACGAGATTGGCGATTTTCCCTTGCTCGATGGAGCCGAGGCGATCCGCCACGCCGAGCATCTGCGCGGGGTTGACGGTCATGGCTTTGAGAGCGTCATTGGCTGAAAGGCCCGCATCAATGGCCTTTTTCACGTTCTTCAAAATGTCTTTCGGATTCGAGATCCCGCCGGAATAGAAGGCGTACATCACGCCTGCCTTTGAGAGAGCCGCGGGAGTGGAGGGAGCGCGGTCCCAGAGCCGCAATTCACGGAGGGTGAGCTGGTCTTCGTCGCCGCCCTTTTCCATTTTTGGCCAGTTCACATTGACGAAAACAGGAAGCTTGCTTGCGGCGATTTCGTTCGAGAGGCTGTAGCCTTCCTGCGCGCCGTACATGGCGGCGTGGAGCTGCCATTCGTTGGCAACGCGGATGGCGCGGTAGATGGCGAGCTTGTCTCCGGCGGGAAGCAGGACGAGCTCATTGTTCTTGAGCGCGTCGCCGACGACAACTTCGGTGCGGTCGTACGGCGGGCGCTCAAGGCCAGCCTGATGCGCGTTGTAGACTTCTTCTGCGCTCTGGTACCAGCGCGTGTCGATGAGAACCTGATGCACGTAGGCGACTGCGCCCATCAGCGAGTTGGGGAAACTCGCAAAATTGCCGGAAAGCTGGAAGTCAATGCCCAGAGTGGCGCGCGGCGAGACAACCATGCTTCCGGTGCGCTCGTCGCCGAGATCGACCACGGAGCCCTGGCCGGGGAAAATGCCGCCTTCGGGTTCGACGAGAGCGGTGGTGAATCCTGCGTCGCGCCAATTCGGGATGCGCGGGTCAGTCGGATTCAGCTCGTCTGCGGCGACGACCCACGGAGTGGTTGCGGGACGGTCTTGAGGGCCATTCGAGATTTTCGCCGGGGCTGGAGCGCGCGGACCGCGTCCGCGACCGCCAGCAGGAGCTGCATTTTCCTCGGCAGAGAGGCCTACGGTTGCTCCGGCGTCAATCAAACCGGGATATACGGTCAGGCCTGCGCCGTCGACGACCGCGGCCTCGGGAGGAATGGTGACGTCCGCGCCAACGGCGGTGATGATTCCGTTGGCCATGACGACAGTTCCCTTCTCAATGACGGGTCCGGAGACGGGCACGATGCGCGCGTCCTTGATGGCGAAGAAGCGCGGTTCGCCGGTTTGAGCGAGTCCTGCGGAAATGGATAGTCCGCTTTGCTGTTGCGCGAGCGCCGCAGGCGCGGAGCCCAGCGCGGCAATCGCGCAGAGAGCGCTCGCCATGAGCGAGAGAATTGACAAATGAATGCGGCTTCGTTCGTTCATTTCACACCCCGGGAATGCGGAGGATTTTTGCGTTTTCAGGACTCACCGCTGAGTCTGGAAAACTTTCGAGAACGGCGATGCTATCGGCAGGAATTGATACTGTCAACTGGAGAGAAGTTCCGCGGAAGGAAGCAAACAAGAAAAACAGAATGGGCGGCCGCATCGCCGCCCACCACGGCGTTGCACAGACAAAGGACTATGAGGGGCCGAGATACATTACGTGCACGTATGTGCCGAGCCTGACGTTGTAGGCCAGATACCAGCCGGGATTATCCGGGTCGGCATAGATGACGATATCGTCGGTGTCCCACTGCCAGTCGGAGCAGTAGTCGGCGTCATACGGAGCCACACTCCAGAAAAAAGCGCCGAACTGGAAGCGCGTTGGTCCGCCGCCAACGAGGCGATAGACGTAGCTGCGTCCAACTTCTCCCGGGAAATGACCGTGCTCCCAAGGATGGTCGAGATGATAGTGCTGGTCGGGGCCGTGCCCAACCCAGGTGTCCGTTCCCGGGTGAACGTGAGGCGCGGTTGGATGTCCACCGCGGTCACTGTAATTCGGGTGCTGATTCTCGGGCGTACGCTGCTGCTGGCGCGCCGGAGGAGCAGGCTTGGGCGTTGGGCGCGGTCCGCGCGCGGGAACGTACCCGTGGCCGACCTGCGGCTCGGGCTTTTGTGGAGCGCGCGCTTGCGGGTGAGACTGCCGTTGAGGCGCTGGTCTGGCGGCGGGATGCTGCTGCGCGGCCAGAACTGACATCGAGCAAAGGAATGAAGCGGCGGCTGCAATTCCGATGAGTTTCTTCATGACACCCTCCGGGAATGCTGGGGACACTATACGCAATCTGCGCAGGGAGTCACGAGATTTTCGCGGGGGGTCGCGCTATGCACGATCAAGAAGCGCGAAGCACCGCTCGCGACTGGTACCTGCCGTCCGAAGCACATTCTTGACGATAAAGACGGGATTTTGATGAACCAAGCATGTCGCTGGTGTTCAATTGCGGAGGGGTTTTCCGGTTTTGAGGGTGTGGGCGATGCGCTCCTGAGTCTTGCGTTCGCCGCAGAGAGAGACGAAGGCTTCGCGTTCGAGGTCGAGGACGTACTGCTCGGAGACGGTTTGCGACGCGGAGAGCGCGCCGCCCGCCAGGACGCTTGCGAGCTTCCGCGCGACGAGCGCGTCGTAGTCGGAGATATACTCGCCGCGCAGCATTTGATGGATGGCGAGCTTGGCGGCGGCGAGCATTTCTTCGCCAAGCACGCGAATCTGCGCAGGCGCGGGCGGATGGTAACCCGCGCGGAACATCGCGAGCGCGGTTTGCTTGGCGTCGGCGACAAGGCGATCGCGATTCATGGCAACAAGGTCTGACGCGCGCAAATAGCCGAGCGAGCGGCATTCTTCAGCGCTCGTGCCGACCTTGGCCATAGCAATGTTTTCGAAGATGGGCCTCATAGCATGAAATAAGTCCAAGTCTTCTTCGCCAGCGGCGTGTTCATTGGCGCGAATCATCATTTCTTTTGATCCCCCGCCCGCGGGAATCAGGCCAACACCGGTTTCCACCAGTCCGATGTAGGCTTCCGCGGCGGCGTGAATGCGCGCAGCATGCAAGCTGATTTCGCAGCCTCCCCCGAGGGCCATGCCTTGCGGCGCGGCGACCACAGGACGCGGCGCATATTTGATGGCCATGTTCACATTCTGAAATTGGCGGACGGCCAAGTGAATGTCGTCCCATTCCTGTTCCTGCGCGCTGACGAGAAGAAGCATCAGATTGGCGCCGACGGAAAAATTCACGGCCTGATTGGCGATGACCACCGCGTCGAAATCGCTTTGCAGGCGCTTCAGGCCGGCGTGCAGCATGGCAACGATGTCGCCGCCGATGGCATTCATCTTGGCGTGGAATTCGCAGCAGAGGACGCCGTCGCCCAAATCGATGAGGCTCGCGCCCGAGTTTCCTTCGACGACTTTCGATTGGTCGCGCAGGGATTTCAGAATGATGATTTCGGACGGCTCTTCGAGAGGCTTGTAAGCGTCCGCGCCGAGATCAAAGTAACTCGTGCGGCCCTGCGCGGATTCGTAAAACGTTTTCTTGCCCGAAGAAATGAGAGAAGTCACGAGCGGCGGCGTGGGCTTGCCAAGCATTTTGAGCATTTGCGCCATGCGTTCGACGCCCATGGCGTCCCAAATTTCAAACGGGCCGAGCTCCCAGCCAAATCCCCAGCGCATCGCGCGATCCACTTCGACAATGCGGTCGGCAATTTCAGGAATGCGGCGCGCGGCGTATAGGCACGTTTCGGAAAGCACGCCCCAGATGAAGCGGGACGCTTTGTCGACAACTTTGCCGTCGAAAATCGGATTGACGAAAGAGCGAAGGCGTTCGCGCGTATCTTCAATCAGTTTGCCGGCCTCAACCGAGGCGAACCTTGATTTCTGGCGCGGGCGATACTCCATCGTCTTCCAATCGAGCGCGAGGATCTCGCTTTGGCCCGCGGAATTTTTCACGCGCTTGTAAAAGCCGCCGCCCGTTTTCTCGCCGAGCCAGCCGCGCTTCATCATCTGTTCGATGAGCTGAGGCAATTTGTAAATCTCACGCGACTCGTCATTGGGAACGCTGTCGTAAATGTTTTCGACAACATGCGCGAGCACGTCGAGACCGACCAGATCGGCGGTGCGAAAAGTGGCGGACTTGGGCTGGCCGGTCGCCGGACCCGTGCAGGCGTCGACATCTTCGACCGAGAGATCGACCTCCATCATCAGGCGCACGGCGTTGAGCATCGAAAACGTGCCGATGCGGTTGGCAATGAAGTTCGGCGTGTCCTTCGCGGCGACAACGCCCTTGCCCAGGCGGCGGTCGCAGAATTCATCGAGCGCACAGAGAACTTCCGGCTTCGTTTTCGGGCCGGGGATGAGTTCGACGAGCTTCATATAGCGCGGCGGATTGAAAAAATGCGTGCCGGCCCAGTGAGCTTGAAAATCATCGGAGCGGCCTTGGGCGACAAGGTGAATGGGCAAGCCCGAGGTGTTCGTGGTGATGATTGTGCCGGGGCGGCGATGCTGTTCGACGCGCGCGAGCAGGCTGCGCTTGATTTCGAGGTCTTCGACGACGGCTTCGATGATCCAGTCGGCATCCCTGCACCACTCGAGATTGTCTTCGAAATTTCCAGCGCGAACGAGGCGGGCAAAATCAGGGACGAAGAATGCGGCAGGGCGGGATTTTTTGGCGACTTCGATTCCGGCCTGCGCCAGGCGATTTCTGAACGCGGGCGATTCGCGCGTAAGTCCCCTGCGCGTTTCCTCGGCGGCCAGTTCTCCCGGAACCATGTCCAGCAGCGCGCAAGGCACTCCGGCATTTGCGAGGTGCGCGGCGATGCGCGCGCCCATTGTTCCGGCTCCCAGAATCAGCGCTTTTTCTATGCGAATGGCCATACGGCAGGGCGACCTCGGAGGTTACAGAAACGGGCATCCCGTGGTCAATCGGAAATCCGGCGCAACTTTGGGCGCGGTAAAATGTTCTATATAGATGAGGGCCAACGCATGGGCAATGTCCTAAAGTGGATCGGTTCGGCCGTCAAAGGGATTCGCACGTTCGCGTATCGCGAGGCGAATGAGGAAGGCCGTCCGGTCATCGGCGTGGCGCTCGGCGGGGGATTCGCCCGCGGGATTGCGCATCTGGGCGTGCTCCGGGTCTTCGAAGAAAATGCGATTCCCATTGATCTCCTGGCCGGGACGAGTATTGGCGCGCTGGTGGGCGCCGCTTATGCGGGGGGCGCCACGCTCGACGAACTGGAGCGCCAGGGCATTCTGACGCACTTTCGTGATTTTGGCCGCTGGACCATCTCGCGAATGGGCATGGCGACCAACGAACGCCTGGAAGGGTTCCTGCGGCGGTTTACCAACGTCCAGACATTTGAAGAGATGAAGATTCCGTTCGGCATCGTAGCGACGGATTTGCTCACGGGCCAGACAGTTTGCTTCACAAAGGGGCCGGTCGGGCCGCCCTTGCGGGCCTCGTGCGCCTATCCGGGGCTTTTCATCCCCGTTGAACATGAAGGACGCATGCTGGTTGACGGATTCCTGACCGAACACGTGCCGGCGGAATCGCTGAGACGGATGGGAGCAGACGTCGTCATCGCTGTGCATTTGGATCCCGGACAGCCGGACCAAAAACCCAAGAACACGATTGAGGTAATCGGGCGCTCCTTTTCCATCGTTCAGGAGCAAACGCCGCCGCGATGGCTGCGCTACGCCGACGTTATCCTGGAGCCAGTGGTAAAAAACGTCCATTGGGACGATTTCCGGAGGACGCCGGAGCTTGTCGCCGCGGGAGTTGCCTGCGCTCGAGCCGCTTTGCCCGAAATACAGATGGCACTGAAGCGTCCTGTGCCGATCGTTCGTGCTGTTCCAAGCGCCGGAAGAGTTGAACGAGCTGCGATTGTTGCGGACGCTCCTGCCATCGCCATCCGAAAGAAGTAGGGCTTTACTTTTCGATTTACAGCCGGTGAATTTCCACCGTGACAGGCCTGCCGTTGGCCTTGCCGCGTTTGGTAAGCCATTCGCCGAACGCGGCGGCCAATCTTTCAGGATTGACTTTCAGGCTGGCTTCGATTTGACCTTCGGCAAGAGGCAGCGTGTCGTCGAATTCGGCGGAGCCGGTGAAGTTACGCATGCAGAAGGCGTCCAGCCAATCGAGCGGGCAGGGCTTGCGCTCGCCGTCGACCACGACATCGACCTTGAGCTTCTGCGCGTACATGGCGGCAGTATAGCACCCGCGCTTTCAGGGAATCTGACGGTTGGAATCAGCGCATTCGCGCGTCTGTCGCTCAGGGATCGATGTCCTGCCGGAAAATATAAAATATAAACCGCTGGATTGAGTAACGATATGGGAAACGCGGGCGCGGAGGTTTTCGTCTCTTATGGTAGATAACGGTAAGGACAGCGCCGGGAGGTCCCGACCGATGCTACGACTTCTTCTCGCAGTATTACTCACAGCAACTGCTTGCGACGCGCAGCAGATTCCCGCAGGCCCGATCCATCCGAATCTCGATGGTCAGGCAGTTCGAACCAATGCGCCGCAACAACCACAAATCGTGGTGCCGGCCGGTACGACCGTTCCGGTGGCGATAACTCAAGCGGTCTGGGCCAAGAGCGCCAAAGCCGGCGATCGCGTTTATGCAGAGACGGTTTTCCCCATAGCCGTCAACGGTCAGATGGCGATCCCCGCGGGAACCTACGTCCAGGGTCAGATTGATTCGCTCACACGGCCACGACTGTTTTCGCCGCACGCGCAATTTCAAATTCACTTCACGCAACTGGTTTTTGCGAATGGCTACGTCGCAGCCTTCGGCAAGCCCGCGATCTCGCCGAGCGGAACGCAATCGACACAGCCGAATGATGTGCTGCCGGCGGTGAGCGACCCGTACGTTGATGTAAGCTCGGCAAGCGACATTCTGCTCGACAATGGCACACAGATGGAAATGGCGTTGCAATTGCCTGTGGTCCTGGACGGAGGGCGAGTCGCAGACGCGGTGCGCAGCTCAAATCCTCTGCAGCCGACAGCATTCAAGTCCGCCACGCTATGCCGGCCGACCGCCGGCACGCCAGGCACTCCGGGGACACCCGACACAGTGATTCCCGGCACTCCGGGCACACCCGACACAGTGATTCCAGGAGCGCCTGGGCAGCCGGACATCGTGATCCCGGGAACTCCGGCGACTCCTGACACGGTAATTCCCGGCACCCCGGGAACCGCCGGGACAGCGGGCACGTCCTGCCCGGGACCGCCCGTGGTTGCGTCCAATCCGAAGGCACAAAACTACAAGGAGTCGTTTCAACTTTCCGTCGCTGCGAACGTAGCCGGAACGCAACTTTCCGCCGGGAGCTATCAGGCCGACCTTGCAGGCTCGGGGCTTGCGGTTCAAGTCGTGATTCGTCAAAACGGCAAGGGCATCGCGACCGCGCCGGCGCGGTTCGTGATTCTGAACGGAAGAGCGCCAGCCAATCTGGCGAGCACCCACCCGAACAGTGATGGTTCGCTTTCTTTGCAATCCCTGCGATTCGCCGGCGAACCTTTCGCCCTGTATTTTGACGGAAGCTTGGGTAACTGAACGGAGGACTCATGCGACGACTTGTTCTAGCGGTACTCCTAGTTGCGTCCACATGCTGCGCGCAGCAAGCGGTTCCGAATCTGCCGCAAGCGCAGGCTCGGAACCAGTCGCAGGCGGGAGCTGCTGCGCCGAGCGGGACGATCACAATTGCTGCCGGCACGCAGATTCCGCTGACGCTGGCCAGTCCGATCACCGGTAAGGCGCGAAAGGGCGACACGGTTCGCGCGGCGGTTGCTTTTCCCGTGACGGTGGGAAACCAGGTGGCGATTCCTGTCGGAGCCTACGTGCAGGGCGTGATCACGCAAATTGTCAAGCGCTCGCGATCGGGACCGAGCGTGCAGATGCAGTTCTCGACACTTGTTTACGCGAACGGATATACGGTCACGCTCAGCGGGAACAATCTTCAGGCAAACTTGACAGAGACGCGGGATTCCGTTCCAGCGGCAGCCACCGGTGCCGATACCTCCATGATGGGCACAGGCAAGTACCGACTCGCCGCTCCTTCCACCGCCACAAACGATCAACAAACAGCTGAGGCTTCTTCCACAGACCCAAACGGCTACGCGCTGGCGGGACATGGAGCGCGGGCGGCGCAAACTTCCCCAACGTTGATGCCGCCGCCCAATCCGGGACCGAACAAAGGGGCGATCATTGGATTGGCCGTAGGAGGCGCAGCAGCGGTGATTATCTCGGCGATGGTATTGGGGCACCAGTCCGGGTCCGCGGGACACGGCGAGATCCTGTTTGATACGGGATGGCAATTCAACATGGTTTTGAATCATCCGCTCACGGTGAACGCAGCCAGCACTACCACCGCTTCATAGGGTGCGGCGTTTGGTGCGTGCCGCGCGTCGACAGCCAGCAGGCTATTGCTGAATCGTTGGATTCGTGCTGCTGGGGCCGATTTGAGTGCCGATAATTTCGCCGGAGATGATGATTTCAACGCGCCGGTTCTGCTTTCGCCCAGCCGCCGTTTCGTTGTCACCAATCGGGTTCGATTTTCCGTACCCCACCGAGGTCACTGCCGCAGGATCGACGCCCTGACTCACCAAATAAGCGCGCACAGAGCTGGCGCGACTCTCTGACAAAGTTTGATTGTAAGCGTCGGTGCCGATGCTATCCGTATAACCCTCGATTTGCAGTTTCAGGCCCGGATGCGCTTCCACAATGCCGGAAAGTTTTGCCAGCGCTTCGCGTGCAGCCGGCTGCAAATCAAATTTCGCAGTGTCGAAAAGCACGTCGGCCATGTTCACTTTCAAGCCGCGAGGCGTGTCGGTGGTTGGCAGAATCTTGCTGAACTGTTGAAGAAGCATGGCGCGAAGCTGCTCTTTTTCCTGCTCGGAACGCGCTGCTGCAGCCTGAGCTTGCGCCGCAGCCTGCTGAGCCTGCACGGCGGCTTGCTGCTCCTGCTGGGCTTTAGCGTCAGCGGCGGCCCGAGCCTGCGCTTGTTGCTGAGCTTCCAATTCCGCTTTTTCCTTGTCCAGTTCGGCTTGCTGGCGCGCTGTGGCCTCCTGCTGCGCCTTAGCATCGGCCAACGCCCGGGCTTGCGCTTCCTGCTGCGCTTGTAATTCGGCTTTTTCTTTGGCGATTTCCGCCTGCTGCTGAGCGAATTCTTCTTGCTGCTGCTTTGCGGCTGCCGCCGCAGCATCGGCTTGAGCTTGCGCGACGCGCTGCGCCTCGGCGGCGGCCTTTGCGGCAGCTTCTTCGTCGGCCTTGCGCTTGAGCGTGATTTGGCGAGCGTCAGCGGCGCTTTCAACGGCGTCGCGCGCGCTTTGGATTTCCAGCTTGCGGTCGCCTCGATGGGCGAGAATCTCCTCCGCATTTACCAGCGACACTTGCGCTTTCGCAAACGCGTCCGGAGCGTATTGCAGAGCTCCCGCATTTTTCGCGATGGCCAAGGCGTTACGTGCCTCGAGGACTTCCAAGGGAACATAGGTTTTGGTGACGCCGTTCGGATTCCCCTGCGCGACGTTGTAGGAGTATTCGCCGCGGTCCAGCAATTCGTATCTCGCGGTCACTTTTTCGATTGTTCCGGCAGTCTCGGGCAGAACGGTGTTTTCCAGCACCACCACATTGCTCGGCTGGCTGACGGCGTAATAGGGTTCGGCGCTGACGATCAGACCGAACGTCTGAAGCGAAGTGGTCGCGTCGAGTTTGCTGTTGTCACCATTGAGCAAGACTTCGCCAAGGTTGCTCGTTTTCCCTTCTGGCGTGATGGCCCACAATACGTAAGTGAAGTATTCCGCGCCAAATCTCTGCGCGGGCACAAGGTCCCTGAACTTCGCGCTGATTTGCAAGCGGCCTTGCTTGCTTTCGACCTTCGCCTCGCCCTTAGCCTGAACGAGCAAGGGCGTGCCCTGGAAACCGATGTCCGTCGAACCGCTGCGATGCTGATAGCCGATAGCGGTGACCGAGTCACCCACCAGGTTGACTTGATAAATAGGAGCGTTCGCTTGCGCCTGTTGCGCCTGCGCGTTGACCGTTGCGGACGAGAACAGGAGCGCAATTCCCAGGAACATGGACGCAGGAATCTTCGTCATTTCAGCCTCCAAAAAATGCAAATGGTTCGACGGTATGATCCAGGGCTATGTGCAATTAACGATAGCAATGCCGCTTTGGGCGTGTAAATCTTTTGTTTTCTGCAATTGTTCTAAGCGTACCGATTGAAGAAGAGCCTGCTTGACACAGACTAGTTCGTATTACAGACTGTATTGCGTATGACCAACACCCCGCAGCAGACCGAGCACACCATGGCGACAGTCAGTTCGCTGTCCCCCGTCCTTCAAGCCGAGCGCCGCGCCTGGAGTTACTGGTTCGTGGACGGGTTATCGAATCTTCTGACCGGGGCGCTGTGCCAGCTCCTAGCGGGAGCTTTCCTGTGGATAGCTTTTCATCCCCATACGCGCTCTCCTCTAATCATAGGAGCAGCAGGGTTAGTGCTGGTCGTCTACTTTGCCGTGTTTTTTCGTCTGCGACAAACCCTGGAATGGCTGAAATCCCGGATCACTTATCCACGAACAGGCTACACCGCAGCGCCATCGTTTACCGAGGACAATAACGCGGGACGTCAACCCGGATTGACGATGCTTGCGCTGAGCTCCGTTGGAGAAAGGGAAACCGTGCAGCGCGTGAAGGAGGACTTGGACGTGAAGCGGCGCACCTGGTTTTTCGTCGCGGTTCTCGCCGCGGAGATCATTTCAACTGTCCTAATCCGCAACGATTGGATCTGTGGTTTCGCCGGGGTTGCGATGGGCGTCGGCATTTGGCTGGTCACGCGAAACGACGAACGAATGTCGTGGGTTGTGGCACTGGGCCTGCCGTTCGCGGGAATATACATGTTTATATTTCCGACTTCGCGTCCGCGTGTAATGCGGGCTGGATTCTTTTTGGCAGGCACGGGCCTCGTGCTTCTGTTCATGGGAGCTATAGCCCTCGTGCGCTACCTGCGGAGGAACCCGGTGGCGCGGGCATGAGCACCGCGCTGCAGGATTTGGCGACGCTCGATCGCGTGATTCACGAGCCGGCGCGCTTGGCGATCATGACCGTTCTGTGTGCAGCGGAAGAGGCGGACTTTCTCTATCTCCGGCGCGAGTGCGGGCTGACGCAGGGGAACCTGTCGAGCCACTTGGCGCGCCTGGAGGAGGCCGGCTACGTCAAAATCGAAAAGACCTTCAAGGGCAAGTACCCGCTCACGATTTGCCGGCTGCTGCGCAGCGGACGAACAGCGTTTGAAGGTTACCTGCAAAAGATGCGCGCCGTCGGCGCTTCCATTCGGTGAGCCGAGCAAGCGCGGCGAAACACGACACGTTCGCAGATTCTATTTCGCAGGCTTGCCGCGCGCCGGCAGGCGAGACAAAACAATTTGCGCCAGGGACAGCAGTTGCCGTCGGGCATTCGGGCTTGCGGGAATGTTCAAGGTAAAGACGGCAAGTCCCCGGCGAACAACGATGCCCGCCGAAGGCGTCTTGCCGGGCACAGCCAGGTTCACTTGAGCGGAATTCACCCCAGCCAGCGTGACGGGCTCGAAATGGCCGCCCACCTCTCCGTAGACCGTTCTCTCGACTCCGATCGCTTCTACCGGCGTGTCGCCCGCAGGCAGGAAAACATCCAGTTCGGCGCTGCCGCCCTTCCCTTGGAATCCGCAATAGGCGTTCGTCTCGTCGTCGCTATTCTGCGAGGCAGTAGCGGCCATTGGAACGCCTGCTTTGGCAAAGTCAGATACGGAGAGAATGGCGCACATCGCCTTGCCTGTTGAAGGTTCGATCTTCGCTGGCGCAGCCGGGGCGTTTTTCGTTTGCGCCAAGGCAGGCGGCACCAAACAAGCGGTGAGAAGTACGGCCATGCGCATTCCGATTCGCATCGAGGACACCTCGTCGTGCGCCGATTTTACCGAGGGCGACGGCACCGACTATACCGGTCCGGCCATCACGCAACAACTCCGGACTAGCGGTGGACCTTCGCTCTCCAATCTAATCAGATTCGAGCACGCACGTCCGAGTTGACCCTTACTGCACCCCCAATCAAGCGAAAGGTCTTCCCTTTCTTGATTTTCCTCAGCGGCGGGCCTAAACTTTATATTTCATTGCTTTTGCAGTACTTGAAGGCGAATTGAAAAGTCGAAATGCGACGCGTTAGGGCCCTACCGAAGATTGTGGGCGACTCCCCGCGCCAGTTAAAACCAGGAGGCTAAAGTGCCCACTCCGCTGGAGAATTGGGTTGATGAAGTCTCGCGGCTGACGACTCCAAAACAGGTCGTTTGGTGCGATGGCTCATCCGGCGAATATCAAAAGATCGCCGAGGGAATGCTCGGAGACGGCTCGTTCATCAACCTGAACAGCCATACGTACCCGAATTGTTACCTTCATCGCAGCAATCCCAACGATGTAGCCCGCACCGAAGGCGTGACGTTCATCTGCACCAGGCAAAAGTCCGACGCCGGTCCCACGAACAATTGGATGGCCCCCGAGGAAGCAAAGCAAAAGGCGGAGGTGTACTTCCGTGGTGCGATGAAGGATCGCACAATGTACGTGATTCCGTACATTCTGGGTCCGGAGAAGTCTCCTTACAGCAAAGTGGGCGTGGAGATTACCGACAGCGCGTACGTGGTAGCCAGCATGCGCATTATGTCGCGAATGGGCAAAACGGCGCTGGATCGGCTGGGAGGTTCCGACGATTTTGTGCCGGGGCTCCATTCGCTCGGCGATATGGATCCCCAGCACCGACTCGTGCTGCACTTCCCCGAAGAAAAGCTCATCTGGAGCGTGGGCTCGGGCTATGGCGGCAACGCGCTGCTCGGGAAGAAATGCTTTGCGCTGCGCATTGCGAGCTGGATGGCGCGGAACGAGCAGTGGATGGCCGAGCACATGCTGATTCTGGGGCTCGAGGATCCCTCCGGCAAGACGACGTACATGTGCGCGGCGTTCCCGAGCGCCTGCGGCAAGACGAATCTGGCGATGATGGTCTCGGCGCTCGAGGGCGAAGGCTATCGCGTAAAGACCATCGGGGACGACATCGCGTGGCTGCACGTCGGCAAAGACGGCATGCTGTACGCTATCAACCCTGAAAATGGCTTTTTCGGCGTCGCGCCCGGCACGAACAGCAAGACCAACCCGAACGTCATGACCGCTGTGCATCACAACACGATCTTCACCAATGTGGCCGTCACGAATGAGGGCGAGCCATGGTGGGAAGGAATTGACGGGGCGGTTCCGACGAACATGCTTGACTGGAAAGGCGAGAAGTGGACGCCGAGCAAAGGCAACGCCGCGCAGGCCAACTCCCGCTACACGGTTCCCGCGACGCAGACGCCTTCCATTTCAAAGCATTTCGAAGACCCGGAAGGCGTGCCCATTTCGGCCTTCATCTTCGGCGGACGCCGCGCGAAAGTTGCGCCGCTGGTGTTCGAAGCGCGCGACTGGCAGCATGGCGTTTTCGTGGGCGCGACGATGGCATCAGAAACGACGGCAGCGGCAACGGGCGCAGTCGGTGTCACGCGGCGCGATCCGATGGCGATGCTTCCCTTTTGCGGCTACAACATGGCCGATTATTTCCGGCACTGGCTGGAAATGGGCAAGCGCGTGTCGAAGCCGCCCAGGATTTTCCACGTGAACTGGTTCCGGAAAGGCGATGACGGAAAGTTCCTGTGGCCGGGATACGGCGACAACGTGCGTGTGCTGAAGTGGATGCTGGAACGCATCGAAGGACGCAGCGCTGCTGTGGAAACGCCGATTGGCAATGTGCCGGCCGCGGGCGCGCTCGATTTGAAGGGTCTCGATATTTCCGAGAACACGATGCAGAAGCTGCTAATCGTTGATCCGGCCGCTTGGGCGGATGAACACGACGCGATCGGCAAGTTCTTTGAAAAATTCGGGGGCCGGCTGCCCGAGGAACTCCACCAGGAGCACGAAACGCTCGGCCAGCGGTTGCAGCGCGTCGCCGTAGCGCAAAAATAGATATCGCCCGCGAGCTGAAAGCTAATTCACCGTGGGAGGCGTGCCATCCTGCGGCGTTTTTGTTTATGCTGACGCGCACAGGCGGTGCGCCGATGGATATTGACCGGGTTCGCGCGTATTGCATGTCCATGCCCCACGCGACCGAATCGCTGCAGTGGGGCGATGACCTCGTTTTCAAAGTCGGCGGCAAAATGTTTGCCGCACTCGTACTGAAGCCCGCGCCTGTGTGGCTATCATTCCAATGCACTCCGGAAGAGTTTGCGGAACTGACCGAACGCCCGGGGATTATTCCCGCGCCATATTCGGCGCGCTATTACTGGATCGCGCTCCAAACGCGCGAAGCTCTAAACACAAGCGAACTCGAACGGCTCCTGCGCAACTCATACGATATGGCGGTTGAAAAACTGCCGCGGAAAGCGCGCGCCGCGCTCAGCGCGAAAATCAAAACCATAAAAAAGCGCCCCCCTCGCCGTAAGGCGCGTTGACGTAAAACAGGTTCACGTGCTCCATGGACGTAAGCGCGCGGCATACCGTCCCTGCTCCATGCACCGCGCAGAAATGCTCCGGCGTTGCTTCGCGAACCTGATCCACCGCATCGAGGCTCGCCACGCGCAGGCGCGAGAACCACAGCCACGTCGCCGTCCGGCCGCATTCCTGGCAGGATTTGGACCTGCCTTCACTCTGCGCGAGCTGCGCTCCGAGTACTTCCGATAAGGCGGGTTCGACTCCTGCAGCCTCGAAATCCGGCGCGGCAACGAAGAAATACTGCGTCACAGATGCGGGATCGGGCTCAAAAGCCACGATACGGCCGGTATGCGCGGAAGCCTCTTTTTCGAAAACTTTTGTGAAGCAATCGCGGCACAGAGAAACCTCGGGCCGCCGCGGTTCGCGCAATTTTACGTTTTTTCCTCGCAAGAAAAGATTGTCCGGCAAAAAAGTCGCCATCCACGGTGAGTGTGATTCCAGATGAACGCATTCGGCGGGCATGCGGATCAATCGGGAAACCCAGTTCGCTGTGCGCCAGCGAAAGGAAAGGCCCGGATAAGCTTGTTGAATGGGAATTCGCGGCATTTGCCAGATTGGACGCGCTGCGGCGAGGATTCTGTGATGTTCGCGAGCCAACGCTGTTCTCAGTGCTGCAGGTTCGCCTGCGCCCATTCCAATATCGCGCTGGACAATTCTGCGCGCTCGCCCGAATAGCTGTGATCGGTGTCCCAGTGGCGTTCGGTGACGCGCGTGCCTCCTGCCTTGCGCACCGCCTCGGCGAACGCTTTATCAATGGGAGCCAATCCTTCATTGGCGGTGATGACAAAGACGGGACGGGGCGCAATGGCCGGCGCCAGATTGTTCATGTTGAGCGCGGACTGATGGTCATGAATCTCACGAGCCAGCGTTTCGCCGCTGGTTCCCGAGAGCGGCAACAGATTGTTATCGCTCGCGAGATCTTTTGCCTCATCCTGAATCGACGACACGCTGGATGCGCCGTGGCGCCGGGACTCGTAGTCGGCGCCGATGTTCCAGGCGGAGATGAGTACTGCGCCGGCGACCGCTTTATTGTGAGCGATGGCGGAAGCAGCCATGTATCCGCCCATGCTGTGCCCGATGACAATCACGCGAAGGGCATCAATGCCGTATTTGCGTGCGTTTCCAAGATCGAGCAGGTAGCTCACTTGCACGTCGGCGTCTTCGGCGGAATGCTCGAATGAAAAATCGCCCTTCACTCCCCACGATCCGCGGTAATGCATCGCCAGCACGTTCCAACCGTGTGCGCGGAGATGCTGCGCGATGTCGAGATTCTGCTCGTATCCCGGAAAACCATGAAAAATAACGGCCGTCGGGTGCGGCCCCGCGCCAGCGGCAAGATAAAAAATGCCGTACAGCATCACGCCGTGGCTGGGCAGGACCATTTGTTGCGTGGCGGCAGGTTTAGCCGCCTCGATTGCCTGAACCGTGACCGTGCGTCGAACACCCGCGGAGATCACGAGCAGAAGCGCGAGGGCGATATAACGCATGATTTTCATTGCCGAAGTATATACGCGACGTACTGTGGACTCCAGTAAGAGCGGTCTCGATTCACGCGACGACGGAAGCCGCTCGCCGCCGCCGCACCCAAATGAAGTAGACGGGGATACCGGAAGCGATCAGGAGGAGGCCTGCCATGGAGGGAACCGGTCTCGTGATCAGCATGTTTATCAGGAATGCGGTGGTGAAAATGAGAAAGAGCAGCGGTGTCACCGGGTAGCCCCACATGCGATACGCGCGCGGAGCCTGCGGATGCGTCCGGCGCAGCACCATGAGACCCGCGACCATGACGCCGTAGGACAGCCACAACGCAAACATCGCATAGTCGAGGAGAGTTTCAAACGAGCCGCTCAGAAGGAGAGCAGCGGCCCATACCGCTTGCGCGGCAATCGCAAAGTGAGGGGTCCTGAATCGCGGATGGATTTCGCCGAATTGCCGGAGGAACAGTCCATCACGGGCCTGCGCGAAGTAAAGCCGCGGACTCGTCAGGAAGCAACCGTTGAGCGTGCCGGTGATGGAAACCAAAATAATCAACGCCACCGTGGCTCCGCCGACCGGGCCAAGGGCGCGCTGCGCGACACTCGCCGCGACGTGTTCGCTCGCGGCGATGTCAGCGAGGAATAACACCCGCATGTATGCGAGGTTCGCCAGCAAGTAGATGGCAATGCAAGCTCCTGTGCCCAGGGCAAGAGCCAGAAAGACATTGCGTTGCGGATCGCGGATTTCACCGGCAACGAAGGTCATCTGAATCCATCCGTCGTACGCCAGCACGCAGGCGATGACTGCCACGCCAAAGCTGCTGAAGGAAAACTGGGTGCTGCCGCCGGAAACCTGCACGACCTTGCCATGCCACAAAAACGCGCTTGCGATGATGACCAGCAAACCAAGCACCTTCGCTGACGTGAACAGTTTTTGAACGGCTGCCCCGAGCGTGACGCCGCGGTAGTTGATGATGGCAAACACAGCGATAGCCACGAGGCCTACGAGCTTCGATAGCCACGGCGACATCGGCACAAAATAAGAACCGTAAAGCACCAATGTCACAGCAAGCCACGCCACCTGCGCCGTGCGGGCCACCAGGAACATCGACCACCCGCACAGAAAACCGACGAGCGGGCCCCACGCTTCGCGCAGAAAAACATATTGGCCGCCGGAGGCGGGAAGCATCGTGCCAAGTTCCGCGCACGCGAGAGCGCCAAAAAACGAGACAACGCCGGCAACGATCCAGGCCACGAGGATCCATGAAACAGAGTGAAGCTCGCGCGCGATCAGGTTAGGAACAATGAAGATGCCAGCACCAATGACGATGCCGACGACGATGGCCAAAGCATCCATCAAACCAAGGCTGCGAGGAAGGTCGGGAGCCGTGCTCGGATGATCCATGGGCCAGGAGTATATGGGTATCCTCTTCGTGCTGCACCGCGAATTTGTTTCGCATGGGGCGCTCGGTTATGATGGGTTGTTTTCATCGCATCGCGGCAGGCTTTGCAGGAAGCGGCGCGGGAAATCAAATCTCAGGAGGATTCATGGCCATCGCCGTCGGTTCGTCGGCTCCGGAGTTCACGCTGAAGGATCAGGATCAGAAGGACGTGAAGCTCAGCGACTTCAAAGGCAAGAAAAATGTTGTGATTGTTTTTTATCCGCTCGATTGGAGTCCCGTCTGCACGAATGAACACATTTGCTTTGTGAACGACATGAAGAATTTCGAGGAACTCGACGCGCAAGTCCTCGGGATCTCGGTAGATAGCGTCTGGTCGCACAAGGCCTGGGCGGAGAAAATGGGCATTCGTTATCCGCTGCTTGCGGATTTTCAGCCGCGCGGCGCAGTCGCAGAGAGGTTCGGGGTGTATCTGCCGGAAAAAGGAATTACAGGCCGCGCCATCGCCATTATCGATCGCAGCGGAAAAGTGGCATGGTTCAAGAATTACGAAATTCTGCAGGTTCCCGACGTCAAGGAAGTCGGCGACGCTCTCGGGAAAATCAAATAGGCCCACGCACGACGGTAAACTCCTATCGCTTTGTCATGAGGTGAACATGAGATCGAAATTGTTCAACCGAAGAGAATTTTCGGCCCGGTTCGCCGCATCGGTTCCTCTTGCTGTTGCAGGAGGATTCGCGCTCAGGAGCAGTTCGGGGCAAACGGGAAGCACGGATAGCAGTGGCCTTTCGCATGCGGCGGGCGCAATCCATCAAGAAGTAGTGTTCAAAGCGGGCCGCAAGCGCGTCTACGAAGCTCTCACCGACGCGCAGCAATTCACCGGTGTCACGAAATTCAGTATGGTGAAGAACGCTGGCCCTGCCGAGATCAGTCGCGAGGCTGGCGGAGCTTTCGCGTGTTTCGGCGGTTACGTCACAGGACGCCACGTTGAGCTGAAACCCAACGAACGAATTGTACAAGCGTGGAGGGCAGGTTCCTGGGAGGAAGGCGTCTATTCGATCGTCAGGTTTGATCTCCAGGACCAGGGAGACGGCACGAAGCTCGTGTTTGATCACACCGGTTTCCCGAATGACCAAGGCGAGCATTTGGCCGCTGGCTGGAAAGAGAATTACTGGGGACCACTCGCGAAGTATCTAGAAACGTAAACGGAGCGCAGATCATTTCTACTTGTACGCGCGTTCGGGATGCGCGAACACACGGATTAAATTCACTAGGCCCCAGCGCTGCTCGTCCCCGAGGCGATTCTTAAAGGCCGGCATCGGCTTGCGACCGTTGGTCATTTTCCAGAAAATCTCGCCGTCGCTCATCGCATCGATCCGCCGCGCATTCGTGAAGTCCGTGGGTTTCGTGGAATAAAAGTATGTCGCGTCCGGCGGCACTTTTCCATCGCCGTTGACCCCGTGGCATTTCTGGCAATTGCTCACGTATAGCTCACGCGCCGCTGCAATCGTGGTCGGATTGACCGGCACGGGATTTTTCAAGCTGCGGGCGTCCGGCGGGACGTTCCATCCTCCTCCGCAGCCACTCAGCACAAACGTCGCAGCAAG
This sequence comes from Candidatus Acidiferrales bacterium, assembly GCA_035945715.1. Classification (GTDB taxonomy): domain Bacteria; phylum Acidobacteriota; class Terriglobia; order Acidiferrales; family UBA7541; genus DAHUXN01. The sequence continues at coordinate 61,526 of DASYZX010000035.1, read as the reverse complement.
CAAAACGGCAGTGAACGCAAAATACGGCAGGAATTTGCCGCTGGCGCGCACTCAGCCTCCACCGCGCAACGCACGGAGAACCGAAATGACGACGATCACGAACATGGCGATGACGTACACGCGCAGGCTCCACATCGCCAGGCGCACTCCGAAAGAGAGCGGCCTGCGCCCGAACCGCGTTTGCTGCTTCGCCGCGACCACTTGATCGGCCTCTAGGAGCGATAGCACGACCTGCGGATCTCTCAAATCCGGCCGTGCCGACGCGACGACATTCACCTCAACTTCGCGGTAGGGATCCCCCGATGGGTCTTTGCATTGGCCTGCGTTCAACGCAACATCCTTTCTTCGCACTCAACAAGTGCCTTCGCTGCTCAGCCGCCAAGAATGCGCGGATATACCGTGGCGATTCCAAATGCCAATCCGGCACACACAAGCAGTATCGTCACCGCGACTCCCGCAAAGTTCTGCCAAAACGTGTTCGCGTGCTCGCCCATCAGGTCGCGGTCATTGACCAGCAACAGCAAGAACAGAAGCGCCGGCGGCATGGCCAGCACCGCGATCACGTTGACGGTCAACGCAATAAATTCCAGAGGCGCATGGGGAACCAACACGAGCAGCGCTGCAGCAAAAGCGGAACCGACAAGAATCGCGTAGAACGGCCACGCCTCGCGTAGCGGCCGGTTCAAACTGTGCGCCGTGTCAAAAACTTCGCCGAAAGCATACGCCGAAGACGTGGAAATCGCGATTGCGGCCACGATTCCCGCTTCAAACATTCCCAGCGCAAAGAGCGCGGCGCCTACATGTCCTATCCACGGCACCAGCGCTTGAGCGAATTGCGCGTACTCGAAATCGGCGGCTTTAATTCCGTGATGAAAAAGCGGAACCGTGGCCAGTATCGCGGCGACTCCAAACACTGCGGCGAGAACGGTGCCAAGCAGCGTATCCAAGCGTCCCGCGGGAATATCGCGAGGCTGCATTCCTTTGTCGACCACGGCGCTCTGCTGGAAGAAAAGCATCCACGGCGTCACCGTCGCTCCGATCGTGGAGAGAATCAACAGTGCAATCTGCGGCCGGTCACCGAGAGGCAATGGCGCCCATGTCGCCAGCGCATGGCCTACAGCATGCCAATCGGGATGCGCCAGCAGGGCCGCTGGAATAAACAGCCCATTGAAAATCGCGAGCCCCATCGTGATGCGTTCCCAAGTCCAATAGCGGCCCGTTGCAATTACGGCGAGCACCAAAACAAGGGCTCCACCCACTGCGACTCCCGGCTGGACGCCAAAAAAACTCAGCCCTGCGCGAATGCCGATAAACTCGGCGACCAGCGTCAGAAAATTCCCAAGCATCAGGTCAAACGTCGAGAACAGTCCCCAGAATTTTCCAAAGCGGTCGAAAATCAGTTCCGCGTGCCCGCGATGCGTCACTGCCCCGAGCCGCACAGTCATTTCCTGAACGATGAATCCCATCACGAAAGTCAGAATAACGAACGGGAGGAAAAATCCGATTCCGTATCGCGCGCCATCGGCGGAATACGAAAGCATGCTGGGCGCATCGTTCTCGCCGAGGAAAACCAGCACGCCCGGGCCCATCAACAACCACAAGACGCGCAGGCCGCCGAGCGACTTCCATCCGTGTCCGGTCCATCGCGCCCGAGCAACGCGCCAGCGATCCCGAGCGCGGTCCAAATCTTCATGGGTGAGGAGGTCGATCAATTGCTGGCCCGCGGCCGAGCGCGACGCAGGCTCGGTTGTCGGCTGAGCAGGCTGGTATGCGGAATCTCTGGTCTTTTCCGGCGCGGCCATAGTTAACTATATTAAACTACACGACTAAACTGCATTTAACAAAAAATAGTGTCAACGATCGGCGACCTGGGAGTTTCGAGCAAAGACTGGCCAAGAATGTTTGCAGCGTTGCGCCCGCTCATCTCCCCGGGTTCTTCTGTTATAGTGAGCAAGATTGGCACTCGGAGGAACCAATGGCTGAAGCGCCGAAACAGCAGCAGCAAGTGCAGATCAAGGCGGACGAAAAGGAGCTGGTGGGGCAATACTCCAACCTGGCGATGATTCATCACAACGCCGAGGAGTTCACGCTCAACTTCATTTACATCTTCCCGAGCGTGCCGCAGGGAAAACTGGTCAGCAGCGTGATCCTGAGCCCCGCCCACTCGAAGCGGTTGCTGCGCGCCCTTACGGAAAACATCACGCGCTACGAAGCGCAATTCGGTCCCATTCCGGAAGGTCCTGGGCCAACCCCTGAGCCGACGGTTGGTTTTGTCCAGTAGTATCGAGATTCGCCGGAATCCGCCACTCAGGCCACGGCGCTCGGCGCGCCCGTTGACCCAAGTATCCACTGGCCTTCGAGTTCGAGGAACTCAACACCAATCGCGAATCCCGCTTCGTGGTTAGGCTCGCAATAGGCCACGCGGGCCAGTGAGCGAAAGCCCTCGTCCAGCGACATGACGCAGATGCTTTCGCCCTTGCGCCATCGCCTGACGCTGCGCACGCGCGCCCCGCGTGAACTGACGTTCTCCGTGAAGGTCGTTTCCAACCCCGGCATGAACGTGTTGCCGGAGATGCGCACGCCGACCTGCATCGGCAGCCGCGGCTCGCATCGTTCTATCTGAAAAGACGCAAATTTTCCTTTTCTCGCGTTTGCCATTCCCCTGCCCCCTGTGCTCCGCGAGCGCTGACTCGCGGGCCTTCCCCGCGTTCCCCACCGCGATTTGCCTTCATTGCGTAAAGAATTCCATCGGCCGAATTCAGCAACTTCTCAATGGTCAGACCGTCGCGCGGATAAACGGCCACGCCCGCGCTGACGGAAATGCGCGGGTGGTGCCCGTCTTCCAGCAAGCGTTTGCGTATCCGATGCGTGACCTGCACAGCGACCGCTTCTTCCGCTTCCGGAAGCACCAGCGCGAATTCATCCCCGCCGTAACGCGCGGCCGTGTCCATTCCGCGGCAATGAAGGCGAAGCACGCTGGCGAGCCGCTTGAGCGCCTGGCTGCCGACAAGATGTCCGTGATTGTCATTGATTTTCTTCAAGCCATCGAGGTCGAGCAGCACTACCGCGAATCCTCGATTCGTTCTCTGTGCGCGCTGCAGCTCCATTTCCATCACTTCAAGGAGGCGCCGGTAATTCGCCAACCCGGTGAGCGGATCGCTGATGGCAAGGCGGCTGACTTGATCGAAGAGCCGGGCGTTGTCGAGCAGCGCGCCGGCGAGCACGATTGCGTAGCCAGCGGCCTCAAGAAACTGCGCAGCGCCGGAGGCCGCGTCGAAGTGGACGGAGGACTGGCTCATGGTCAGGTGACATGCCACATTCACGACCGCGGAAAGAAACAAAGCGCGGTCGAGCGCCGAGTCCACGTGCTTCAACCGTCTCCAGAATCCGATCGTCGCGGCCAAATAAATGGCGGCGGGCAGCAAGTCCCAGGGACGTGGAATGAGGGCATGCGGATAGATTTTCGGCGCGGCTGGAATGGCAAAGAAGGCCACGCTTGTCAGGTAAGCGACCAATCCAACAATCAAGAGCGCCCAGGCGATTTCCCGGTTGGGCTCGCGCGAGAGCGGCAGGCTTCTTTCCACCAGGAGAGCGGCCACCAAGAGCGTTGCGAGCAGCGTCCGGCTGACCATCCAGGAAAGCGGGACCATGACCGTTACAACGTTCAGATGGGGCGTCAGATTGGCGCCCATTTCGATGAGTCCGGCGAGCCCAAAACCGAAGGCGAGAATCAGCGAGATGCGATCATGCATTCCCCGGAATCGCACGAGCGCATTGGCCGCGAAGGTGAAAGCCAGAACGCTTCCGGCTAGCTGAAGGTATCTCTCGAGGAGCGGGTCAGGGTAATAACCAGAATGCCGAATCGACCAGAGAAACACCATGAACGCAAAGGTGACAAGCGTCCAGGCAATGCCCCAGCGGAAATAGGACGACCGGAGCACGTCTTTCACCTTTTTGGCAGTTGACCCCAAAACGCCCCCAGACACACAAATCCCGCCCCTGCATCAATAGGTTAAGCACGCAGCTAACCGTTCGACGAAAGTAAATAGCCATCTGCAATACTATGATTATAAACAGGTTACGACGATATGGAAGTTCGGATAGCTACACCGGGCAGTCAACCGATCTTGCGAGGGGCCAAAACGTTACCGACTGAATCATGCGTTCCATTGTGGAAAATGCCGAAGCCTGGCAGGGAAAAGCGCCTTCGCGCCTATATTTTCGGCGGTGGAGGGGGAGGCGGCAGGTCCCTGGCAACAATCACGCTTTCGAAAGCGCACTGCTTGTGAGTTCCGTCGCAGAAGGGCTTGTTTTGCGACTGGCCGCAGCGGCAGAGCGCAACTTGCGTGCGTCCTCCGAGGCCGAAGACCCTTCCCTGCGCGTCGACAATCTCAAAATCTCCCTCGACCTTGATGGACCCGTTGTCCCGGATTGTGATTTTCGTTCCCGGCATGTGGTTGTCTCCCGGCTCGACGGACGCTCCTCAGTTCCTTACTTGCGTTAGTACTTCGGCACCGAGGGGTCAACTTCATCGGACCACGCGAGGATTCCACCCTTCAGATTCCAAATCTTGTGGAAACCCGCATCGGTCAGGAACTGTACCGCATCCGCCGACCGTTTTCCGCTGCGGCAGTGCGCTACGATCTCGCGCGAGCTGTCGAGCTCACTCACACGTCTCGGCAGATCACCGAGCGGAATCAAGTGCCCGCGAAGGTTGCAGATCTGGTATTCGTGCGGCTCGCGCACATCGAGAATATAGAGATCATCGCCCCGGTCCAGCCGCGCTTTGAGTTCTTTCGGAGTGATTTCGGGAACGCCCAATGGCTTCGCCTCCATTTCTTCGCCGCGAATCCCGCAGAATTCCGCGTAGTCGATCAGCTTGGTAATTGTACGATGCTCGCCACAAACCGGGCACTCCGGATTCTTGCGCAACTTCAACTCGCGGAAGCGCATTCTCATCGCATCGAAAAGAAGCAAGCGCCCGACAAGGGAATCGCCGCTTCCGAGGATCAGTTTCAACGTTTCCATCGCCTGAATGCAACCGATAATCCCAGGGAGCACGCCCAGGACGCCGCCCTCTGCGCACGAGGGCACAAGTCCAGGCGGGGGCGGTTCCGGATACAAGCACCGATAGCACGGACCTCCGGGAAAACCAAAGATACTGGCCTGTCCTTCGAAGCGGAAAATCGAGCCATACACGTTCGGCTTGCCGAGCAGCACACACGCGTCATTCACCAGGTAGCGCGTCGGGAAATTATCGGTTCCGTCGGCCACGATGTCATAGTCGCGCAGAATCTGCAGCGCGTTGTCACTTGTCAGGCGGGTCTCATAAGTATCGATTTGAATCTCGGGATTCAGATTCTTCAGCCGCTCGCGCGCCGCATCGAGCTTTTTCCGCCCCACGTCGCTTGTGACGAACGTCACCTGCCGTTGCAAGTTCGTGAAATCGACTGCGTCGAAATCCACGATGCCCAGCCGGCCCACGCCCGCCGCCGCCAAATACAACCCCAGCGGCGCGCCCAATCCTCCGGAGCCGACGAGCAGCACCTTGGCTTTTTTCAGCTTGAGCTGCCCCTCCATGCCGACTTCCGGCATGATCAGGTGGCGGCTGTAACGCAGAATCTCTTCTTTGCTGAGCACCGCCGCGTTTGCTGATGACTCCTTCACTTGCGTAGCCATTTCCCTTTTTCCTACGCGGTTATTCCGCTTCCGCCCGCGATGGAGGGCACAATACTAACTGTATCTCCCTGCTGCAGTGCGGTTTTTTCCTTCTGCAAATACCGAATGTCTTCGTCGTTCACGTAAACATTCACGAAACTGCGCAGACGTCCATCGTCGGAATAGAGATGCCTCTTCAATTCGCCGAACTGCGACGTCAGGGAGCTCAGCGCCTCCGCGACGGTCTTCGCCTCCAGATCAACACTCTCCCGCTTCTCGGCGTATTGGCGAAGCGGTGTAGGGATCATCACTTTCACGCCCATCTGTCTTTCTCTCCTTGTTGGCTCGACAAATCTAGATGCGCTGCAGAACGGGGCTACCGTACCGGAAATTCCGTCACCGCGGCACGCTCGATATGAACTCAATGCTCTCTTCTTCGTATTTCGCTCGGTCGTCATCGAGGCGCCACGAACGCATCTCACGCGGCTCGCCGTTTTCCACCTGAAAGATAATATAGCTGTACCACGGCCACGCGTGCTCGCGGTCGAATTCGCTGGGACGCGCTGGAGAATCCGGATGCGAATGATACCAGCCGATCAGCTCACATCCTTTCGCTCGTGCTTCTTGCTCCGCTAACCGCACATCCTCGGACGTGATCGAAAAGCGATTCCGCGGCGAATCGTCGCGACGATTCGCCAGGGGAACCAGGCCGAGAACGGTGCGATTCGCGCCTTCATCGCGCCCCAACAATGCCCCGCAGCATTCATTCGGATAATCCTTCGCGCCGTGTTCGTGAATGCTCCCGATCAGCGCTTCGCCCACGCGAATCATCGGCCAGCACCGTCCTCATCCCAAAATTTTTCGCTCAAGTAGCGGTCGCCCGAATCGGGAAAAACTGTCACGACAACTGCCTTTTGGCCCTCCGGCAACTCTTCCGCGATTCGCAGGCATGCCCACAGTGCCGCGCCGGAACTGACGCCGACCAAGACCCCCTCTTCGCGCGCCAGCCGCCGCACCATCGCAAACGCATCTTCCGTGCGCACGGAGATATTCTCATCCGCAAGCGAAGCATCGTAAACCGCCGGAACGATCGCGCTGGCCATGTGTTTCAATCCTTCGAGCCCGTGAAAGGCATCGTCCGGCTGCACGCTGATTGCGCGAATCGCAGAATTCAGCTCCTTCAGCCTGCGCGTCACGCCCACGAACGTCCCGCTGGTTCCGAGCCCGGCCACAAAATGCGTCACCGTGCCGCGCGTTTGCCGCCAGATTTCCATCGCCGTCGTTTTGTAATGCGCGCACGGGTTCGCAAGGTTGCTGTACTGGTCGGCATAAAAATACGCCGACGGATTCTGCTTGAACAGTTCCTGCGCGCTCCGAATCGCGCCATCCGAGCCCTCCTCTCCCGGAGTTAAGATCAATTCCGCGCCCAGCGCCCGAATGGTGCGCAACCGCTCCGCCGTAGCCGACGAGGGCACACACAGAGTAACGCCATATCCCAGCGCCGCGCCAATCATCGCGAACGCAATTCCGGTGTTCCCGCTGGTCGCATCCAGAATCCGTTTTCCCGCCCGCAGGGCTCCAGCTCTCTCTCCGTCGCGAATCATCGCCAGCGCCGCGCGGTCCTTCACTGAACCGCCTGGATTGAACCACTCTGCCTTGGCGTAAAACTCTACATTCGCGAACTTTTTGCCGAAGCTCGACAGCCTCAGTAGCGGCGTGTTGCCAATCAGGTCGAATAGACACGCTCCCGAAGGTCTCTTCGGTCTCTCGATATGCTCGCTCGTTGCGAATCTCGGTTCCATTACAGTTCCTGCGCCGCTTACGCTGAACTTCCTGAAGGTTTGTTTTCTAAAGTCGGATTAGATGCGCGCAAAACCGCGAAGAACTAGGGTTTAGGAACTACAGCGCTGCCGGGGATTTCGGAGGATTTGCATTTCTATATTCTATCTTATTCCGGAACCTTCTGCGCAAAGAGATTTAGTGCCGGGCGACGATCGCTTCAAGCTGCTTCACATGGTTCAAATCGTGCCCGCCCATCGTTTCCACGAGCGTCTTGAAGGTCATTTCTCCGCGCTCGGGATGCGTAAGACACTTTGAAAACGCCTCCACCGGCGCTCCGTGGATGAGCGAAATATTCCACCGCCGCAGTGAGGAAAAAACAGCCAGCGCCGCCGGCGCATCATAGGCGGCATAACGCGCGGCCCATTTATCCTGATCGAATGGCTGTATCACGTGATGGTCTTCCGCCAGCGCCTGTCGCAGGCGGTAGGCAAATACCACCTCGCAATCCGCCAAGTGGCACACGATTTCCCGCGCGCTCCACTTGCCCGGCGCGGGCTTCTTCTCAACGCGCTCCGGCCCAAGGGTGCGAACAAAAGACGCAAGCTGCCCCGGTGTGGCGGCGATTACTTCCAGCGGATCCTTCCCCGTCAAGTGCGATGCATAAGGATTTGCAGTGATCATAGAGCGAAAACCATATCACGCAGCCCGCTGTCCCTCAAGCGAACGCGTGCTGTGTAGCTTGTCCTTCGTGCGAACCATCCGCTGCCCGATTTTTTGTCTTTACAATTCCGCCCTGAAATCCTTACTCTGCTTCTTGTATGTGGTACGTCAACGCCAAATTTGTCCCAAAGAAAATCGAAGCCAGCTTGCCGCAGCTTGGATTCACCGTACGAAGCTCTGGCGGCGTCGCGCGCGTCGAGAAATACAACTGCGGCTCGGAATTCCGCAAGGCTCCCGACGGCAATTATCAGATGACCGAGCTCCCCGCCATCATGAAAAACGGCCAGTTCACGCAGCTCTGGGACGCGGGCTATCAGAAATTTCTGATCACTCGCGATGGCCGCAAGCTTCCGGCAATCGTCCGAGAACTCAGCGACCTGCGAAAATTCAACGAGGAATTGCGGTTCGCGCTTGGCGTGCCCGCGTATTACAACGAGGGCCTCGGCTCTGTAGCCCACTATTCGGTGTATGACCGCCTCAAGGGCCGCCCGGGTGACATTCCCGACGAGACGGTCGGCGCGCACTCCGTGGACGAAGAAGAATAGCGGCTCCCGAACAAGAAACTTCTTAAGATACACTCAGCCCTTGGCAGGTTTCGATGAACGGTCGGAGCAAAGCGGCGCGCGTTTTCGTCATCCTGGGCAGTGTGGTTCTGCTCGCAAGCGCAACGCTCCATTGTTTCGCCGGTTACAAGCAGGGCTTTCCGGCGTTGGCTGCGTCCAACTTGAATCCAGGCCTGCAAGCCGCCTTCCGGGTTGTCTTTCTTGCGCTCGCGTGGCACTGGTTCGTAATTGCAGTTGTCGCGCTGCTGGCTGGCCTCACGCAAACGAGGCTCCGCAAGGCACTGGTCCTGTTCTGCGGACTCGCTGTCCTATTTGAGGCGGCCGCGGGCGGTAGCATGATGGGGTTCTTCATCGGTAACGAAATGATCGGCGCAGGCGCGTTGTTGCTGGTTTGCGGAGGCCTGCTATTCGATCAATCAGGAGTTCAAACGTAGATGTCGTTCTCAGCGCAATCCGAAAAAGCGCACAAGCTCCAGGCCTTGCATCTCGGTCCGCGCATCCTTGTCCTGCCAAATGTCTGGGACGTGGCCAGCGCGCGCATCGTCGAAGATGCCGGCTTCCCAGCCATCGCCACCAGCAGTGCTGGAGTCGCGAATTCTCTCGGCTATCCCGACGGCCAGAAAATTTCACGCGACGAAATGCTCGAAGTCGTCGCGCGCATCGCCCGCGCGGTTTCCGTGCCGGTCACTGCGGACATGGAAGCGGGCTACGGGAAAACTGCCGAAGACCTCGCGAAGACCGCCGTCGCCATCATCGAAGCCGGCGCTGTCGGCTGCAACATCGAGGATTCCGTTGCAGAAGGCTCCGGCGAGCTTTTTCCCATCGATCTGCAGAAACAAAAAATCCGCGCCATGGTTGATGCCGCGAAAAAACTCGGCGCTCACCTGGTGATCAACGCGCGCACGGACATTTTCTTGGAGGAGGTCGGCGACCTCGAGATGCGCGTCGACCGCACCGCCGAGCGCCTAAATGCTTATCGCGAAGCGGGCGCTGAATCGCTCTTCGCTCCTGGCGTGAAGGACGCTGATGCCATCGGCAAACTGGTTCGCGCCGTGAAGGGCCCGCTGAACATACTCGCCGGCGTGGGCACGCCCTCCGTCGCCGAGCTCGAAAAGCTCGGCGTCGCGCGCGTCAGCTGCGGTTCCGGTCCCATGCGCGCCTCGATGGGACTCACTTCCCGCATCGCAAAACATATCCGCGACCACGGCACCTTCGAAATCATGACCGACGGCGCCATGCCCTACACCGAAGCCAACCGTTTGTTAGAAAAACACCGCGAGAAGCAGGCAGGCAAATAGTCACAGCAGAACCGGGTTTACTTCCCCGCTTTCTCCAGCGCTGCGCGGAACTTCACCGTATCCACAGTATGCCGCGCAATTTCCTTCGCGCCCAGAAAGATCACCGGCACGTCATTCGTGTACAATTCCTTCAATTCCTTGTCGTCATCGATATTCACTTCGCGCAACGCGCTGCCGAATTCGCGCAGGATCGGTTCAAGCGCCGTTCGCGCTTCGTCGCATAACTTGCACTTCGGACGCGAGTAGAGCGTCACATCGAGCGATTTCGCCACCGCAAGCCGGCCCTGCTCGGTCCGCCGATAGAAGTCCCTGTCTCCGTTGATGTCCAGATACCCACCGCGCACCAGCAGTTCGACCGCGCTCACCACCGTATCGCGCTGCTCGGGATTGTGCCCGCCGGCAAGTTCCCGCAGAGCATGCAAGTCAAGCGTATCGCTCTCCAGTTCGTCAAATACCTCGAGAACCCGACGCGAAAGTTCGTCCATAAGACTCCGCTTAAGGCTTGATCGTGTAAAGCCTTTGGAACGGCCCCATTGAGGGATAGAACGCCCGCGACCGAAAGAGCTCTGCGATTTGCCGGATGTGTCCCAGGTCATGAAACGCCCACTCGTTCAACAAGTGTCCCACGGTGATCGTCCCCAACTGCTCATGCTGCCCCTTCCGTGCCACGATGCTCTCCGGCATATATCGCAGCCACGAAACGCTGCGGTCCCGCTCGTGGCAGAAAGTCTTCAAATGCTCCCGCGCCTTCCCGCCCGTGTATCGTCCCGCCTTGTACTGCGCTTCCTGATCGTACATCGCCAGCTGCGGCATGTCGGTCTGGACCATACGCTCCACGCGCTCGCGAAATCCCGCCACTTCCACGTCCGCCATGTGCGCCAGCACTTCGCTGATTGACCATCGGTCCATCGACGGTTTCCATTGCAACTCTTCCTCTGATGCCAGCGAAACCAGCTTCTCCAGAATAATCGGCGTCTGCTCCAAAACTTCCACGCCCGGCAACGTGGCCTGATTCATGGCGGATTTCATCATTCGCCTCCCCGGCGATGCGTTTCGATTCCTTTATACCGCATCTCGCCGCGCCGAAGAAACGCCCGCGCGTCCCCGCAAAGCCATTCGCCGCCGCCGCGCATCCAACAAACTTGGGAAATCGCCGGACCATCTTGTCCGGCGCTCGCACGCGTGGTACATCCTTAAGATTCTTTATGCGGAGGATTCGTGGCGCAGATTTTGGCTTTGGTGGACGACATTTTCTTTCAGGCGAAAATGCTGGAGACGGCCAAGCATTCCGGCGTCGAAATGAAGTCGTTCAGCTCCGGCGAAGCGCTCGTCGCGGAGGCCAATCAAGCCGCGCCGAGGCTCGTTGTCGTGGACTTGAACGCGCGCCATGCACCCGTCGAAACAATTGCGTCCCTGTGCTCGCGCGAATGGCAGGTTCCTATCGTCGCTTTCTTCTCCCATGTGCAAACGGACCTTGCGCAGCGCGCCCGTCAAGCCGGCTGCACCGAAGTGATGCCGCGCTCGAGATTCACCAAGGACCTCGCCGCCATCTTTTCGCGCGCAAAATCATGAGCAGAATCTCACGCACTCCAATCTTGCTTGCTGTCGTGGTAGCCTTTCTGTTCTCTCCGCGGCTCTTCGCTCAGTCCCAGCCCGCCGCCGCTGATACCAATCCGATATCCGCGCTCACGGCCGCTCTCGGCGCCGCTTGCCGCCAGAATAGCGCCAGTTTTTCCGCGTACTTGACCGCCGCAAACTCCGCCGCCTTCAACAAACTTTCCTCCGACGAGCGCGTCTCCCTCATGGAGCGCTTTGTCCTTCTCGACACTCCCGGTCGCCCATTGCTTTCCACAAGCACCGAAGGGCGCCCGCAGATGCGTTGCGAAGCCACCGACGCCACCGAACAATTCACGTTTGGCGCGCCGCTCGCCCACGACAATCTTGCGTACGTGCCGATCACCATCTCGACGGGCGACACACTCCGCATCGGGCTTGTGCGCGAAGATGGCAATTGGAAGCTGCTCTCGCTCGGCCTGCTGATGATTGACATTCCCTCGCTGCAAAAAGAATGGGTCGCGCAGGCGCTCAAACTTCGCGAACAAGATGCGCTTGACGCATTACAAGGCCTCGCCGACGCCGTCCAAACCTACGAACGGGCCTTCGGTAAACTGCCCGACAATCTCGAGCAGCTCGGGCCTCCCAAGGAGGGCGGCGTTTCACCGAGCGCCGCAAAACTGGTTGACTCCTCGCTCGCCGCCGGGGCTGCGAATGGCTACAAGTTCCGCTACCGCGTCGTCGCGCCGGAAGATTCGCAGGCTCCGGGATTTGAAATCGCCGCGATTCCCGCCGAATATGGAAAAACTGGCAACCGTTCGTTTCTCCTCGACAAAGACGGCAAGATTCACGCCGCAGACAAGAAGGGTGCAGTCGCCACTCCCGATGACCCGGTCCTTGCCGCACAGGATGCCCGTGCATCGCAGCCGTGAGGCTTGTTAGAATTTCGCCCGTGCGCCCAAAAACACTTTGCTCCGTCTTCTTAGTTCTCGCGTTCCCTTGCACTTTATTCGCATCCGTTTCGGCGGCGCAGCAGGCCGCCGCTCCCGCGCCCGACTACAACGCTCTCGGCCGCACTGCCGTCACCGAGTTCGCCGCGCGTCAATTTGACAAAGTATTCGCCCAAGCCGGCGCAAAAATGGCCGCATCGATCTCCACGAACAATCTCGCGCAGATTTGGGACCAAGTTCTCGCCCAATCCGGCCCGTTTCAAAAAATAATTTCGTCGCGTGTCGTCGAATACTCTGGTTTTCACAACACCGTCGTCGCTTGCGCTTTCCAGAAAGCCGAGCTGAGAATCATTCTCTCGTTCGATGATGCAGGCCACATCGTCGGATTGCACTTCGCTCCAGCGGAAGAATCAGCTCCGGGGAGTGCGCAACCGTGGAACCCTCCGCCTTACGCGGACCAAGCAAAGTTCCACGAAGACCCTCTCACCGTCTCCGACGGCCGGTGGCAGCTTCCCGGCACGCTGACGCTGCCCGATGGCAAAGGCCCATTTACCGCTATCGTTCTAATTTCCGGCTCCGGTCCGAACGACGCCGACGAAACCATCGGCGCAAACAAGGTTTTGAAAGACCTCGCCTGGGGCCTCGCCACACAAGGTTTCGCCGTTCTTCGCTATCCAAAACGAACCCACGTATACGGCGCAAGGAGCGCCGCCGACCCACTCGGCCTCACGGTGAAGGACGAATACCTGGACGATGCGCACGCTGCCATCGTACTGCTCGCTTCGCGCCCGGAAATCAACCCTAAGCGTATTTTTCTAGCCGGCCACAGCGAAGGTGGCTACCTCGCGCCGCGCATCGCCGAAGCCAATCCGCAGCTTGCCGGAATCATCATTCTGGAAGGAGAAACCCGCTCACTCGAGCGCCTCATGATCGCGCAACTTGAATATGAGGCAAGCCTCGGAGGCCCAAACGCATCGCAAATCGAAGCCGTAATCCCTGAAGCGCGAAACGAGGCAGCCGCGATGGAAAGTCCCGACCTGAAGCCGGGAACGGTGGTTCCCTTGGTCGGCATTCAATTTCCTTCCTCGTATATTCTCGATCTGCGCAGCTATGACCCCTGTGCCGTCGCCGCAAGCCTGAAGATTCCCATTTACATCACGCAAGGCGGTCGCGACTACCAGGTCACCACAACCGATTTTGCCGGCTGGCAAAAAGCTCTCGCCGGCCATCCGAATGCGACGTTAAAACTATACCCTTCCCTTGACCATCCGCTCTTTTCTGGCACTAGGCCGTCTAAGCCCGAAGAATACGTGGTCCCCGGCCAGCATGTTGCTCCTGAAGTCATCGCCGACCTGGCCGCCTGGATCAATTCACACTAAAGCCAAAAACGAAACTCAAGCGGGCCGCTCAACCTCGTTGTTGCCCGCCTAGACCGATGCTATCCTTCGCGGCATGCACCGGCCCTGGATGAAGCCATGCCTCGCATTGGCGTGTTGGCTTTCTGCCGGCACAATCACCACCGCTTCCGCCCAAACCCTTCAGGTCATTCCGCCTCGCGCACTCGTTGACCAGGAAGTGGTCATTCGCGCCGCTGGTTTGCAGCCCGGCGAACAGGTCAATATTCGGGCCACTTTGACTGACGGAGCGGACCATCCTTGGGCTTCGCAAGCGCAATTCGTCGCTGACGCCCAAGGCACTGTCGATACCTCCAGGCAAGCCCCTGAGAAGGGTTCGTACAAGGACGTCTCCTCGATGGGCCTTGTCTGGTCAATGATGCCGGCAGCAAAAAACGCCGCCGTCTACCGCTCGCCTCGCGACCTTTCTCCGCAGAATATCGACTTCGTGCTGCTGCGCGACGCCAAGCAAATCTCCACCGCGCAATTCACGCAACTTCACGTTGCCGACGGCGTTCACTCGCTCAACATCGACGGACAGATTCACGGAGTTCTCTTTATTCCTCCCGATGCCGGGCCTCATCCCGGCGTCCTTGTCCTTGGCGGCTCAGAGGGCGGCCTCCCTGGCGAAAAAGCAGCGTGGCTCGCCTCGCACGGCTACGCGGCGTTTGCTCTCGCCTATTTCCGCTATGACGGCTTGCCTCAACAACTCGCCGGAATCCCTCTCGAATATTTCGGCAACGCGCTTTCCTGGATGATGACGCGTCCGGAAGTCTCCGCCGATCGCATCGCCGTGATGGGCACTTCTCGCGGCGGCGAACTCGCCCTGCAGTTGGGCTCCATGTACCCGGGCATCAAAGCCGTCGTCGCCTACGTCCCCGCAAACGTCCGCTACCCCTCCTGTTGCGGCAGGCCGCCGATTCGGTATGCCTGGACTTGGCATGGCGAGCCCCTTGCCTACGCACTTCCGCGATTCGCGCAGATGACGGGCGCGGAGTTGGCTGCACAAATCGCCGTCGAGCGCAGGCACGGCCCCATCCTCGTGATCTCCGGCGAAAGCGATGCCGTTTGGCCCTCGCCCACGATGACGCAGGCAGTCGTCGACCGCCTGAAGCGCGCTCATTTCCTTTTTGCGGTTGAGCGTCTCAACTTCCCGCATGCCGGCCATCTCGCCGGACGCCCTCAAATCGTTCCCTCATGGCATGGCGAAGTCCGTCATCCGGTTTCCGGCCAGGAGATGAGTTTCGGAGGTGACCCAAAAGGCGACGCCGCGTCCTCCCTCGACGCCATTCCCAAAGTCCTCGCCTTCCTCCAAGCCAGCCTCGCCCCAAAACCAACGCCTTCGTCGCAATAAAGAACCATTGAACGAATGAGCCCCCTCCCTCTTCGCCTCTTTGCGCTCGCGGCAATTTTGGCGGATGTTCTGAAGAGTGCCGGCTTCGTCTTTGCTTTTCACAGATCACGGGCCACGAACCACGCGTCAAGGACCACGTTTTCCGCTCATCGCGCCACTCGCCACTGCCTTTGTGGTATCCTATCGCACGTCTGAGACGGCGCCCCAGCCGGCCGGAATTCACTTCGCGTGTACCGCAGGCGAGCCCCACGGCTCTGTGAATGCCGCCGAACTGTCGCAGCAAGGCCGGAAGGCGCGCAAATGGCTGCTGGAGACCTAAACCCTATGGCCGCTCGCACCGCAACCACGCAAACTTCCGAAGTGCGCATTGCTCATTCGCCCGACAGCGACGACGCTTTCATGTTCTACGCGCTCGCGACCGGCAAGCTCCGCGTCCCCGGCCTCAAGTTCACCCACGTTCTTTCTGACATCGAAAGCCTCAACAAGGCCGCGGAAGTCGAAACCTACGATGTCACCGCCGTCAGCGTTTACGCCTATCCGTTCGTCGCCGACAAATACGTCCTGCTCGACTGCGGCGCCAGTTTCGGCGAAGGCTACGGCCCAATCGTAGTTTCCTCGCGTGCCATGAAAAAAACCGATCTGAAAGGACGCAAGGTCGCCATTCCCGGCACGCGCACCACTTCGTATCTCGCTCTGAAACTTTTCGAGCCAGACGTTGAAACCGTGACCATGCCTTTCGACAGAATCCTCGACGCCGTCAACAACCGCGAAGTTGAAGCCGGCTTGCTCATTCACGAAGGCCAGCTCCTCTACGCGCAGTCCGGCGCGCACAAAGTCGTGGACCTTGGAGTTTGGTGGCAGGAGCAAACCGGCCTTCCTCTTCCGCTCGGCGCCAACGCCATTCGCCGGTCTCTCGGCGCGGACCTTGCTCGCCAGGTCGCCGGGGCGATTCGCGGCAGCGTCGCCTATGCTCTCGACCATCGCGAGGAGGCGCTCAACTATGCTCTGCAATTCGCGCGCGATATGGACCCCGCGCTCGCTGACAAGTTCGTCGGCATGTACGTCAATCGCTGGACCCTGAACTTCGGCGATGAAGGCCGCAAAGCCGTCAACGAGCTCGTCTCCCGCGCCAAATCCGCGGGCCTCATGCCGCCCGACGCTCGCATCGAATTCCTCCGCGAAAACGCGTAACCGGGTCGCCTGATCAGGAGTCGCGCGCCGAGAGAGGCTTGCTCGACGAACTGACCCGGCGTAGGATTGCTCCATGCCGCATGAATTCACCGAATGGCCCTATGAGCCGGAAACACAACCGTCGGCGCAAAGGGGTCGTAGGCCGCCGGGACGATTCACCGCAGTAGGCCTGTTGGATCCTGGGGAGTCGCTTCCCTCTGCCGAGCGACAGCCGCTCACAGCCTCCGAAATCCTGCAGCTTACTGCCCTTTTCATCGGAGGCAGCGGTGCCGCAGCCCTGATCGGATATCTGATTTGGGCGCTTGCCGCAAAGTAGATTCCCATCTTGTCGGCGTTTCTCCGCGAATGACCTCCGTACCCATGCGTGACCCCGCACGACGCTCGCAAGAGCTTGAATCTTTCCGTTCCGTCCATCCGTATATAGCCTCATAACGAACTGTCCTGCTCTTGGTGGGACGAGCCTTCGGCCCTGCGTTCTGATGTCGCTCGCAGAGGAGCGTAGCGTGACCAACGACAATGCTGAATTTTCGCTCCGCTTCAAAGCCCGAATCGCCGGACTCTTCTATGTGCTCGCCGTATTGTCCGCCAGTTTCGCAGAGGGCTTCGTTCGCGGAAAGTTGCTCTACGCCGCGGGCCTCCTCCCTGTTGCGTGCTTCGTCGTCGTAACGCTGCTCCTGTATCAGCTGTTCAGGCCAGTGAATCGGAGCCTCGCCCTCCTCGCCGCATGCTCCAACATCGTTGGCCTCGCCTTCGAGGCCTTCGAACTGCACATCCGCGGAGTGAACGTCGCCCTCCTATTTCACGGAATCTACTGCATTCTGATCGGCTGCCTCGTTCTCCGGTCGCTCTTCCTGCCTCGGATTTTCGGCGTGCTGATGATGATTGGCGGCCTCGCCTGGCTAACCGACCTCTCAATTCCGCTCACCAATCATCTGTCTCCCTACAACGTGGCCGTCGGTTTTGTCGGAGAAGGAGTCCTGATGCTGTGGCTTCTCGTGATGAGCGTCAATCCTGCACGCCGGAAGGAACAAGCCCATGAGCTCAATTGATTCGCACAGTCACTCCGCAGGATTGACCCTGCGCCGCGCGGCGCTCACAACTGGCCTGGGCTACTTACTGATGCCCGTCACGTGGGCCGAATTCGCGATCTATCCGAAGCTGGTGATTCCAGGCAAAATCGAACAGACCGTTCAGAACATCAGCACTCATCCACGCTTCTTTGCTCTCGCCATTCTCTGCTATCTCGTTACGTTGATGTTCGATGTCGTCATCGCCTGGGCGCTTTACGTCCTGCTTGCGCCGGTGAACCGGTCCGTATCCCTGCTGACGGCGTGGTTCCGTTTGGTCTATGTCGCAATCTTCAGTGTGGGCGTGCTAAGCCTTTTCACTGTCTTTCGCCTCCTCACCACGCCCGATTACCTGGCTGCATTCGGCTCGGCTCAGTTGAATACTCAAGTCAGACTTCTTCTCGGTTCGTTTCGAAGCGATTGGGCGGTCAGCCTGATCGTTTTTGGAGTTCACCTCATCCTGCTGGGCTGCTTGATTTGCAACGCCCGCTACATCCCGAAGATACTCGGCGTTCTGCTCGTCATCGACGGCCTCGGCTGGATCATCAACGGCCTGCAGCCCTACTTCTACCCGAACGCTCATCTCGGATTTCTCTTCATCACCTACTTCGGCGAACTGATCTTCATGCTCTGGCTGCTGATTCGAGGCTGGAAAATTCCCGAGCCGGCGGCGTCGGCTTGATCCACGAATCACTTCGCGTAAGATACCGGACGGAAGCCTCACGCCACCGTGGAACCTTTCTGCCGCTTCGGCGTATTATCTGCGAAGCTCATCGCACCAACATCGCGCCCGGTTGAAAGCGCCAGCGCGCTGGCTCGCGCTACGGAGGAACTATGCGTTTGACTCGCCTGTCACCGCGAAACTATTTCGCCGCAGTTTGTTTCTTGATGGTCGCTTGTTTCTCCGTGACGCCGCGTGCGGCCGCCCAAGATTCCTCCGCGCCAGCCGCCGCGCTCACTCCACAACAGCTCTCCGCGATCGACAAGTACGTCACCGGCGAGATGGCCAAGGAGCGCATCCCGGGCGCCGAAGTCGGCATTTATCATCGCGGACAAATTCTTCTCGCCGAAGGCTACGGCCTCGCCGACGTGGAATTGAACGTCCCGGTGAAACCAGAAATGCTTTTCCAATCCGGCTCCGTCGGCAAACAGTTTGTCTCTGCTGCGGTCATGATGCTCGTCGAAGAAGGCAAGGTTAGCCTTGACGACAGCATCACAAAATATTTCCCGGACGCGCCCGCGAGTTGGAAGCCCATTCTGATCAAAAACATGCTCTCGCACACCTCCGGCCTCGCCGAATACGAGACCGACGAGCGCACCGGACCAAACGGCCCGTTTTATCTGCGCGCGGATTACACCGAAGACCAGCTCGTGAAAAAGACCGAAGCACTCCCGATCGACTTCCCCGTTGGCTCCAACTGGGCCTATCGCAACACCAACTACATGTTGCTCGGCATCATGATCCACAAAGTCACAGGCATGTTCTACGCCGACTATCTCGCCGAGCGCATCTTCAAGCCGCTGGGCATGACTTCGACTCGCCTCATCAGCGACGCCGACATCATCCCCAATCGCGCTTCCGGCTACGAAATCCACGGTGACAAACTTCAAAACCAGGAATGGGTATCGCCTACTTTCAAT
Organism: Candidatus Acidiferrales bacterium; assembly: GCA_035945715.1. Classification (GTDB taxonomy): domain Bacteria; phylum Acidobacteriota; class Terriglobia; order Acidiferrales; family UBA7541; genus DAHUXN01. The sequence goes on along the minus strand of DASYZX010000035.1, from coordinate 42,354 downwards.
TCCACCGCGGACGGCACGCTGTATTACAACGTCCTCGATCTCGCTAAGTGGGATGGCGCGCTGTACGGCACCAACCTGCTCAAACAATCCAGCCTCGACCGCATTTGGACCATCTACCCACTCAACAACGGCCAGCCCAATCCCGCGCACTACGGATTCGGCTGGGAGGTAAATACGATGAACGGTCACAAAGTCATCGAACACGGCGGCGCTTGGCAGGGCTTCACTTGTGCCATCTCTCGTTACGTCGACGACAATCTCACCGTGGTCGTGCTCACCAATCTCGACGCGGGACATGCGCGTCCCGACCGCATCGTTCATCAAGTCGCGGGCCTCGTGAATCCCGCACTGATGCCGCCTCCTCCGAAAGAGCATCACGAAATTGCGATCGATCCGAAATTGTTCGACGGCTATGTCGGAACCTACCAGCTCGTTCCCAACGTCAATTTGACCATTGCTCGCGACGGTGACCACTTAACCGTACAGGTCTCCAACCAGCCCGCCTTCCCGATATTTCCCGAAGGCCCGCGCGATTTCTTTCTCAAAGTCGTCGACGCCCAGATCACCTTCGTCACCGACAGCTCCGGGCGCGCCACCGAACTTGTCCTCCATCAGGCCGGCCACGACGAACCCGCCAAGCGCCTCACGCCGGCTCCTTAGCTGCATTGCCTCGATCCCGTCTGAGGTTGTCATCCCGCCCGCCCTGGGGGGACGAAGATACTCGACGTAGTCCGGCCGCTGCGCGACGATTCGCACATCGCCAAACCACCGCTTATGCGCAGTGCAAACGTGGTCGAGACCCATGATGTTCCCGAACACGAAGCGCCGGCCCGTTTTCACTTTGTGGCGGGATACGAGCGTAGTTTGCAAGATTCTCGGATGATACACACATACGGTTCGCCCGAAGTCCGACGCCGAACGGGAAACAAGGAAGGGGAAAAGCAGGGTTTGCCGCAGCGACGCGGCTTTTCGTTTTTTATGCGCTTCTTAAATCCGAATCGAGTTTCTATTGAAATTAGAACCTCATGCAACCTACACAAAATAAAGAAGCGGAGGCAAGTCTCATCGAGTTTTTCGCTACTTTTTTCCGCCACTCTCCGAGCATCACAGATTGGCTCTACTCATACGCTGTCTCGATTTCCAGGTCTCTGATCGCCTTGACGGCCTGTTCCCAATCGCATAGATTCGATCGGCCATGCGCACACCAATGAAATCATTCCTGTCAGCTGCGGTTTTTTGCGGCTTTGCGGCGTTCGCGTCCGCCCAATCCCAGCCGCAGCAGCAAACGCCGCCCCAGCCGCGCGAATACGCCTCCTCAGCGGGCGAAGCCACGCAGCCCAACTGGCCTGCCGACGCCGTGCGCGGCGCGCACGCCATGGTGGTTTGCGACGAAGCGCTGGCCTCGGAAGCGGGCGTGGAAATCCTGAAAGAAGGCGGCAACGCCGTGGACGCCGCTGTTGCGGTTGGCTTCGCGCTCGCCGTGGTCGAACCCTCCGCGGGAAACATCGGAGGCGGTGGATTCATGCTCGTCCGCCTGCGCGATGGCCGCGCGAAGTTCATCGACTACCGCGAGGAAGCGCCGAAGCGCGCCACGCGAAACATGTACGTCGATTCCGACGGCAAGGTCATTCCCGGCGCATCAACCACCGGCTGGCATGCAATCGGGGTCCCCGGAACGGTCGCCGGCCTCGCGCTCGCCGCAAAAACGTACGGCAAACTGACTCTCGCAGAAGACATGGCGCCCGCGATTCGCCTCGCGCGAGACGGTTACACCGTCAACGCGCGGCTTGCGGCTTCGCTGAAATATTCGCAGGATCGTCTCGGGAAATTTTCCGAGAGCAAAAGGATTTTCCTGAAAGACGGCGCGCTCTACTCTGAAGGAGAAACATTCCACCAGCCGGAACTCGCCGCAACTCTCGAGCGCATCGCGAAAAACGGCTCCCATGAATTTTATCGCGGGCAAACGGCAAAAGATCTGACCGCGCAGATGGCGCAAAATGGCGGCCTGATCAGCATGGCCGACCTCGCCGCATATCATCCGAAACTTCGCGATCCTCTTGTGGGCTCTTACCATGTGGGCGGCGCTCGCTGGACCATCCTCACCAGTCCTCCGCCGAGCTCTGGCGGCGTTGCCATTCTCGAAGCGCTCAATATTCTCGAGCCGTATCACCTGACTTCCTGGGACGACGCGCAATCCGTGCATCTCGTCATCGAGGCGATGCGCCGTGTGTTTGCCGATCGCGCTACTTTTCTCGGCGATTCTGATTTCACGCATGTTCCCATTGCGGGCCTGCTGAATCAGCAGTATGCCGCCGAGCGGCGCGCTTCCATCAATCCGGTGGATGCAACTTCCAGCGCACAAATTGGCGCCGGCAATCCAGCGCCGTTCGATCACGCGCGCAAAACTTCAGTGCCCGTAGTGATTGACAAGCTCAACACAGAAGAAGCCGCTGCGGTGCTTGCGAACGAAACCTTGCACACACACACCACGCATTTTTCCGTGGTCGATGCGGATGGAAACGCGGCCGCCAATACGTACACGCTCAACGACAGCTACGGCTCGGCGGTCACGTCCACCGACGGATTTTTGCTCAACGATGAAATGGACGATTTCACCAGCGCGCCGGGCAAGCCGAATATGTTCGGCCTGCTGCAATCCGAGGCCAACGCCATCGAACCCGGCCATCGCCCGCTCAGCTCGATGGTTCCGACGATTGTTCTTCGCGACGGAGAATTGAGTTTTGTTACGGGCTCGCCCGGCGGACCACGCATTATTTCCGCGACGCTTCTGAGCATTCTCAACTGGGCCTGGCTCGATATGCCCGCGCAGGACGCCATCAACCTGCCGCGCTTCCACCAGCAGTGGATGCCGGACACTGTGCTTCTTGAGCAGCCGTTTTCCCAAAGTGTCGCGCAACAGCTCGAGCAGCGCGGCTATCATCTGGCTCAGCGCCGTTCATGGATAGGCGAAGTGGAAGCCATCGGCATTGACCCGAAGACCGGTGAACGGCTGGGCGCGCCGGACCCGCGTCGGGAAGGCGCCGCGCGCGGCTATTGACGCCGGGGAGTTTTCCAAAGACCATAGAGCTTCGGCTTTTCGAGTGTTCAGAGTGCCGAACCGCCGCAAGTTTCGTTTCTGCGGCAAGAAAATTTCCTGACCATGCAACGCGTGTTTTCAACGTATCGTTATTCGGATGAGCCGCTGACTTCCGTTCTGCTCGCGGAGATCGCGCAGGCCGGCATTTCGCAGGTCGAAATTTATTGCACGCCTGTTCATCTGAATTACCGGTCGGCTTCGGCCATTCGTACGCTTGCCGAATGGATCGGCGAGCATCGGCTTACGGTGCATTCGCTGCATTCGCCCACGGAGCGCGACTTGCTTCCGGGCAAACGCGAGAGCGGCATCCCGATTTCGATTTCCGACCCTGAACGCGTGCGCCGTTTGGATGCCGTAGATGAAGTGAAGCGCACGCTGGAAATCGCGGAACAAATTCCGTTTCGCTATTTGGTACAGCACATCGGCAACGGCCGCGAAAAACACGATCCGCGCAAATTCGATGCGGCATTCAATTCGCTGGAACATTTGGCGATTTTTGCGAAGCAGCGCGGAGTCTCCATCGCGCTGGAAAATACTCCCGGTGAGCTGGGCTCCCCGCCGAATCTGCGACACTTCGTCACCGACACGCGCCTCGATTTGAAATTCTGTTTCGACGTCGGGCACGCGCACATGGAAGAGGGAGTGGAAATCAGTTTCGAGCCGCTGCGCGAACACGTGGTGATGGTGCACGCGCACGACAATCACGGCGAGAAAGATGAACATTTGCTTCCGCACAGCGGCAAGATCGACTGGGACGCAGCGATGGGCCTTCTTTCCGGCACGGGGCATGATCTTCCCGTTGTGCTTGAACTGCGCGCGCAATCGTCGACCGCACCATCGCTCGCCGACGCCACCACGGCGTTTGAGAAACTGGAACAGTCTCTCGCGGCGAAACGCTCGGCCGCAAATTCCTGATGCAGATGCGAGAAGAAAGGAAATCGAGAAGTGTCCACGCCGGTTGTTTCCATTGAACACGTTGGCGAGCATGCCGGAAACGAAGTCGTCATTCGCGGATGGCTTTACAATCTCCGCGAATCCGGCAAGTTACTGTTTCCGATTTTTCGCGACGGCACAGGCATTATTCAGGGCGTAATTTCGCTGAAAGAACACGCGGACGCATTCAACGCGGTGAAGGGATTGACGCAGGAATCGAGCGTGGAAGTGACGGGCACAGTTGCCGCCGACCCTCGCGCGCCGGGCGGCTTTGAACTTCAAATCCGTGCAGCGGAAATTGTGCAGCGCGTGCCGGAATCGCAGCCCTATCCCATTCAACTGAAGGAGCACGGCGTCGATTTCCTGCTCGACCAGCGGCATTTGTGGATTCGCACGCCGCGGCAAGCATCGATTTTACGGATTCGCGCGGAAGCGGAGCGCGCGGCGCGAAATTTCATGGACTCGCAGGGGTACACGCTGACCGATGCACCGATTTTCACGCCAGCGGCCTGCGAAGGAACGACCACGCTCTTCGAAGTCGATTACATTGACGATCAGAAAGCGTATCTGACGCAATCGGGCCAGCTTTACGTGGAAGCGACGGCTGCAGCGCTCGGAAAAGTTTATTGCTTTGGCCCAACGTTTCGCGCGGAGAAATCCAAGACGCGCCGGCACCTGACGGAATTCTGGATGCTGGAGCCGGAAGCCGCCTACGCGCACCTGGAAGACATGATGGTTTTGGGCGAAGGATTGGTGAGCGCCGTCGTGCAGTCTTGCGTCAAAAACCGGTCGCGCGAACTCGAGATGCTGAAGCGCGACGTGAACAAGCTCGAAAAAATCAAGGCGCCGTTTCCGCGCATTCTGTACGAGGACGCGATCAAAGTGCTGAATGAAAATGCCAATCCCGCGAAGTTCGGCGATGATTTTGGCGGGGACGAAGAAACAATCATCTCGAAAAACTTCGACAAGCCGGTGATCATTCATCGCTATCCCGCCGCGATGAAAGCGTTTTATATGGCAACGGACTCCGCGCGGCCCGAGCTTTCTCTCAGTTTCGATATGATTGCGCCGGAGGGCTATGGCGAAATCATCGGCGGCGGTGAGCGCCTGTCGAGTTACGACACAGTGATCGAACGGCTGCGACAGAATCATCTGCCGGAGGAATCCTTCCAGTGGTATCTGGACTTGCGGCGCTACGGAAGCGTTCCGCATGCGGGATTTGGGCTGGGGCTGGAGCGTACGGTGGCGTGGATTTGCGGAACGGAGCACATCCGCGAAGTCATACCCTTTCCCCGGATGCTTTACCGGGTCTATCCTTAGGATTGCTTCGCCTGCCGGTTTTTCTTGGGGGATAAGCAACGCATGGCGCAAAAAATACGTATTCTCGGTGTGCCGATGGACCTGGGGCAGAACCGGCGCGGTGTCGACATGGGGCCGTCCGCCTTGCGCGTCGCAGGCCTGCAAACGCGGCTGAAGCAGCTTGGTTATCACGTGGAAGACATCGGCAACATTTCCGTGAAGCAGCCGGAGGAGCAGCACTACGGCGACAAGCGCGCGAAGTATCTGAACGAAATTGCGGAGACATGCCAGGGCCTCGCCGAGACTGTCGAACGCACACTCAGCGAAGAGATGATGCCGTTGATTCTGGGCGGAGATCATTCGATCGCCGCCGGATCCGTTGCCGGAGTGTCATCGTTTTTCCGCAAACAATCGAAGCGCATTGGCCTGGTTTGGCTGGACGCGCATGGAGACGTGAACATTCCTGAAACCAGCCCGTCGGGCAACGTTCACGGCATGCCGCTGGCTTCCGTGATGGGCTATGGCGCGCCGGAATTGACCGAACTGAGCGGCTTCAAACCGAAGGTCGAACCGCAAAATATCGCCATGGTCGGCATTCGTAATCTCGATACAAAAGAACGGCAGCTGGTGAAAAAATCCGGAGTGCACGTTTTCACGATGCGCGATATTGATGAGCGCGGGATGCGCGACGTGATGTCGGAGGCGCTGCGGTTCGCATCGGACGACACAAATGGCGTAGCGGTCAGCCTGGACATGGATTTTCTTGACCCTTCGGAAGCGCCCGGCGTGGGCACGCCTGTGCGCGGCGGCGTTACCTACCGCGAAGCGCATCTGGCGCTCGAAATGATCGCCGACAGCCATTCGCTGGTGTCGTTCGAGCTGGTGGAGATCAATCCGGTGGTGGACTTGCACAATAAAACTGCGATCTTGGGAGTCGAGCTGGCGCTCTCCGGCCTCGGCAAAAAAATTCTCTAATGGAAAACAAAAGACGTCTGCGGGTGGGGATTCTTTTCGGCGGGCGTTCCGGCGAGCACGAGGTTTCGCTGGCGTCGGCCGCGTCGGTGATTCGCGCGCTGGACTCGGACAAATACGAAGCGGTTCCCATTGGCATTACGAAGGATGGCCGATGGCTCGTGGGCGCGGCGGCGCAAAAAATGACGGAGCAAAGATTGCTGCCTGAGCTGTTAAAGACCGGAGAGCGCGTGGTTCTGCCGCCGGATCCGAGCGCTTCGGCGCTGGTGCCAATGGCTCCCGGCAGTTCCCAGCCCAGCGTGAAGGTGGACGTGATTTTTCCTGTGCTGCACGGCACGTTTGGCGAAGACGGCACTGTGCAAGGATTGCTGGATCTTGCGGGGGTTCCTTACGTAGGAGCCGGCGTGCTTGGTTCGGCCGTGGGAATGGACAAGGACGTGCAGAAACGCCTGTTTCACGAGGCCAAAATTCCGATCGTGGAATTCTTCGCGATTTCACGGCATGAATGGGAAACGAATCGCGGGAAGGCTTTGGTTGCGATCAAAAAGAGATTCCGTTTCCCGCTGTTTGTGAAACCGGCGACGCTCGGGTCTTCAGTTGGCATGACCTGCGTGCACAACGCCGCAGAGCTTCCAGCGGCGATGGACCTGGCGGCGAGCTTCGCGCTGAAAATTATTGTGGAGCGGGCGATTCAGGGCCGCGAAATTGAAGTGGCCGTGCTGGGGAATGAGGAACCGCGCGCGTCGGTGCCCGGCGAAATCATCCCGCACCGCGAGTATTACGATTATTCTGCGAAGTATCTGGAATCGGGGTCGACGATAGAAATCCCAGCGAAGCTCAGCAAGAAACAGGTCGCGCAAATTCAGGAGTACGCGATTCGCGGCTACCGCAGCATCGAATGCGCGGGAATGGCGCGCGTGGACTTCTTCCTGGAACGCAAGACGAAGAAGATCTATTTGAACGAAATCAACACGATTCCCGGTTTCACCAGCATCAGCATGTATCCGAAAATGTGGGAAGCGAGCGGCGTGCCGTATACCGAACTGATCAGCCGGCTGATCGAACTGGCGCTCGAACAACACGCGGAAAAATCACGGACCAAGTATTCCATCGAACTGCCGGAAGGCGCGGGCGGCGCGCTGGAAGGCTGAGCGGACATCCCCACGGGAACGGGCTCGACGTCGAGGTGGGTCTGCGCTTCGGTTGCGCACCCGTTCTGATGGAGTTTTCCACGATGTTCACGCTTTGCCGCCAACGGCGTAGACGCTGCGGTCATCCTAAGCGGACGCAGAGATTCGACTTTGTTGTTTTTGCGCTGGCGATCTGTCTGGTCAGGCCCGTTTTCGCACAGAGTGCGCCGCAGCAAAAATGCGATGCAGGCATCAAAATCTCGCTTAACACAACCCAGCCAATCCCAGGCACGCTCTTGCGCGTCAGTGTTCGCAGCCGCACCGACCTCTCGAACGTGAGGGGGAACTTGGCGGGCCACAAGATCTTTTTCTGGAGAGACGCTCCGGCGGAAACACATTTTCGCGCCTACGCAGGAATCGGCATTGAAGCGCAGCCTGGTGCACGGCAATTTCACATCGAAGGGCAGCTCCCTGGCGGCAAAGCCTTCGCGTGCGCGGCGCCTTTCACCATTCGAGCCGGGCATTACCGCGTGGAGAAACTTAGCGTGGCGCCACAATTTGTTCAGCCGCCGGCGGACGAAACCGCGCGAATCAAAGAAGAAGGCCAGCGGATGGACGCCATTTACAAACAAGCGTCGCCCGAGAGATTGTGGACGGGAGCGTTTCGCTTTCCGCTGGCCGGGCCGCGCCGGGGCGGCAATTTTGGTACGCGCCGGGTGCTGAACGGAGTGCCGCGCGCACCGCACAGCGGCCTCGATATTCCCGCCGCAACGGGGACGCCAGTCTACGCCACTCAGAGCGGCCGTGTCGCGCTTTCCGAGCCGCTCTACCTTTCGGGCAATACCGTCGTGATTGACCACGGGCTGGGCCTCTATTCGTTGTACTTTCACTTGTCTGCGATCAACGTCAAGCAGGGCGACAATGTTTCCGCCGGCGCGCTGATCGGACGTGTCGGCGCCACAGGCCGCGTCACTGGGCCGCACTTGCACTGGGGCTTGGTCGTGAACGACGCGAAAGTGAATCCGCTCGAAATCCTGCCGCCGGCGCAAACGCACAAGTAGAGTCAAGGATTCCGCGGCGAACAGAGTGTGACTCTGCCACCGTCGTTCGATCATTGACATTCCCGCTTTTCCTGATTAAACTAACCGGTTAGTTAAATAATAGCTGGATTGCGCCGGTTTTGCAGGTCGCTTGGAGAGGAAATAATGGAGTATCGCCGATTGGGAAGAAGCAGCTTGACCGTTTCCGCGATGGGACTCGGCTGCATGGGCATGTCCGATTTTTACGGCGGGCGCGACGACAACGAATCCATTTCCACAATTCACCGCGCGATTGATCTGGGCGTGACGCTGCTGGATACGGCGGACGTTTACGGCTCGGGACGAAATGAAGAGCTGGTTGGCAAAGCTGCCAAAGGACGCCGCAAGGAAGTCATCGTGGCGACGAAATTTGGAAATGTCCGCAAGCCGGACGGGGCCTTTATTGGAGTGAATGGGCGGCCAGATTACGTCAGGAGCGCGTGCGAAGCGAGCCTGAAGCGCCTGCAAATACCAGTGATTGACCTCTACTACCAGCATCGCGTGGATCCTGCTGTGCCGATTGCGGAAACGGTGGGCGCGATGGCGCGACTCGTGGAAGAAGGAAAAGTGCGGTACATCGGATTGTCCGAGGCGGCGGAAAAGAGCGTGCGCGCGGCGAATGCCGCTCATCCGATTACCGCGCTGCAGACGGAGTATTCGCTGTGGTCGCGCGAGCCGGAGGATGGATTGCTTGCGGCCTGCCGGGAGCTTGGGATTGGCTTCGTTGCGTACAGTCCGCTGGGACGCGGATTCCTGACAGGAAGGATAAGGCGCTTCGAGGATCTCGCTTCGGATGATCACCGGCGCAATTTTCCGCGTTTCCAGGGAGAGAATTTCGAAAAGAATTTGAAGCTGGTGGAACGCATTCGCGAAATCACGCAGGAGAAGCATTGCCAGCCCTCGCAGCTTGCTCTGGCATGGGTTCTGGCGCAGGGCGACGACATCGTTCCGATTCCGGGCACGAAGCGGCGGGCATATTTGGAAGAAAATCTCGGCGCGCTGAATATCAAGCTGACGCCGCCGGAGCTTGCGCGCATCAATGAGGCTGCGCCGCAAGGAGCCGCGTCGGGAGCGCGGTACAACGAAGCGGCGATGTCGCGTGTGAACGGCTGACGAATTTATGCACAGAGGAAGAAAGAAAATCGAAAACCCCGAGACGGCGCGGCGGATCTTGGCGGCGGCGGAGCAAATCTTTGCCGAGCGAGGGCTTGCGGGCGCGCGCACCGAAGAAATCGCCCGAGCGGCGCGCGTCAACAAAGCGATGCTCTACTATTATTTTGAGAGCAAAGAACGGCTGCATCGCGCGGTCTTCGAAAACCTTTTCAGCCAGGCGAACCGGTTAATTCAGGCAGAAATGCCGGCGAACGCGTCGCCGCGGCAGATGATTCTCGGGTTCGTGGACGGCTACTTCAAATTCCGCGTGGCTTATCCGAACTATGCTCGACTGATGCAGCAGATGACGATGGAAACGCCCGATGAGTTTCGACGCATCGCGCGGCAGTACTTCCGGCAGGGGTTCAAGGAACTCACGGCGGCGATCGGAGAAGGGATTTCGCGGGGAGAATTTCACCGCGTAAATGCGGGACACATGGTCATCAACATCCTTGCCATGATCGTTTTTTATTTTTCCGGCGCGCGGGTCCACAGCGTGTTGCTGGGGCAGGACGCACTCAAGCCAGATGCCGTGGCGGAACACAAGCGAGCGGTGATCGATTTGCTGGAACACGGATTGTTCCGTTCGACAGGGAGGTCACAGTGACCGGGCGTAAGTTTCTCGTGATCCTCGGCGTGCTGTTTTTGATTGCACTGGCTGTCTACATTCTCACGACGCCGCGCGGGAATGCGTATCCGCTGATCGGAGTCGTCGATGGGAACGACGTGATTGTGAGCCCGCAGATTACCGACCGGATGATTCAGCTGCACGTCGACGAAGGATCGGCGGTCACGAAGGGCCAGCTGATTGCGGAGCTGGACCCTGCGGAGCTCGAAGCGCAAGTGGCGGCGCAAGATGCCGCCATTGGAAGCTTGCGCGCGCAGGTGGTTCAAGCACAGGCGAACTTGAGCCTGACGGACAGCCAAACCGCCGCGGCGTTGAAGGTTGCCGAGGCGAACTACACGGCTTCCCAGGCGCAGCTGGAACAGGCGAAGGCGACATCCGACTTGAACAATATCAATATGAAGCGCGAAGTCAGCTTGTTCGAGTCGGGCGTGGTGGCGGCGCAGGACCGCGACAGCGCGGTTGCGGCGTTCAAGGCGTCTGACGCGAACGTGCGGTCGCTCGTGGATACTGTGAAATCGCAGCAGGCGGCTTTGGCGGTGGCTGAAGCCAATCGCAAACAGGTGGACGTGTTGCGCAGCCAGATCGCTTCGACGCAGGCGCAGCTGAAGCAGGCGATTTCGATGAAGGCTGCGGACGAGACGCAACTCGGATACACAAAAATTTATGCGCCCATCGGCGGCATCGTGTCGGTGCGCGTGGCGAAGCAAGGCGAAGTGGTGCAGGAAGGGAATCCGATCGTGGTGCTGGTGGACATGGATGATTTGTGGGTGCGTGCCGACGTCCCGGAGACGTATATCAACGATATTCAGTTTGGACAGAAGATGCCGATCAAGCTTCCCAGCGGCGAAGTTGTGGACGGCAAGGTTTTTTTCAAGGGAGTGGAGGGAGATTTTGCCACGCAGCGCGATGTGAGCCGGACGAAGCGCGATATTCACACGTTTGCGATCAAGGTTTCGCTGCCCGACCCAGAGCATCGTTTTTTCACGGGGATGACAGCGACGGTACTGCTTCCGCCGCAAAAGGAAGATAAGCACTGGTGGGCGCGGGACTAAGCGGAGAAACGTCGGGCGATGCACGCGATTGAAGTCGACAAATTGACGAAAAAGTTCGGCGAGCTGACGGCGGTCAACGCCATTAGTTTTACGGTCGAAGACGGCGAAATCTTCGGACTGCTGGGACCGAACGGCGCGGGCAAGACCACGCTGATTCGCATGCTCACGACGCTGACGCCGCCGACTTCCGGAACGGCGAAAGTGGGCGGGCACGACATTGTTGCCGACCCGAACGGCGTGCGGCACGCACTGGGCGTGATTCCGCAGGCGTTTACTTCCGATCCGGAGCTGACCGCCGAAGAGAACATGCTGATTCACGCCAAGCTGTACGGAGTGCCGGCGAGCGAACGAGTGGCGCTGATCGACAGGCTGCTCGAATCCGTCGATCTGCTCAAGTTCAAGACGAAGCTGGTGCGGACGTTTTCGGGCGGCATGAGGCGGCGGCTCGAGATTGCGCGAGGGCTCGTGCACTCGCCGAGGATCATGTTCCTGGACGAGCCGACAACGGGGCTTGATCCTGTGTCGCGCACAAATGTGTGGGAAATGATCCGGCGCCTGCGCGACGAATCGCATTTGACCATTCTGCTGACGACGCATTACATGGACGAGGCGGACAAGCTGTGCGACCGCATCGCGATTGTTGACCACGGAAAACTGGCGGCGCTGGATTCACCGACGCGGCTGAAGGACAGCGTGCCGGGCACGGATACGGTGGAAGCGGAATTTTCCGGACAAACGGCCGATTGGGATCAGCAACTCCAGAAGCTGGCGCACGCGCAAAGCGTGCAAACCAGAAATGGAGCGGTTCACATCGCGTCGAATGATGGGCCGGCCACCGTTGCCGCACTGATGGACTTGGCCCGCGCGCGCGGCGTTACGGTGAAGCGCGTGAGCGTGCAGGGCACGACGCTCGACGACGTTTTTCTGCATTACACGGGCAACGATCTTCGCGATTCGGCGAATGAAGGGGCGAAATACAGCATCGGGCATTTGTACCGCTAGAAAGGATTTCCGCTTTGCAATTCAATCTATCGCGCATGTGGGCGCTGGTCGAACGGGACCTGCGGAAGTTTTTCCGCAGTCCGGCGCTGATGATGAGCTCGATGATTTTCCCGATGGTGCAGCTCATCGTGCTGGGCTACGCGTTCGGCGGAAAAATCACGCACGTGAAAGTCGGCGTGGTGGATCAGGACCACACTGAGGAGTCATGGCGCGTGCGGGAAGCGTTTGCTGGCGTGACGACGGGGCCGAAGATGTTCGAGGTGCTCGATTACGATTCGATGCCCAGGGCGATGACGGACCTGCGCGCGGGAGCGATCGGTGCGATCGTGAACATCCCTGATAAATTTTCGCGCCGCGCGTTTAGCCAGGACCAGCCGCGCATCGGCTTGATTGTGGACAACACCGATCAATTCACATCCAGCTCGCTGGAAAGCGAGATGCAAAGCGTTGTGGACCAGCTCAACACAAACCTCATCACTCAATTGGACGTCGGCCCGGTTTCACAACTGGCGAACACAGGCCCTTTGGCTTCGCGACTACCGCCGAATATCGCCCTGAACATCGTCGAAGTGTATCCGTACATCGAGTACGTCAAGTATCTGCTCCCCGGCTCGATTGCCATGGCCATTTTTATCGTGAGCATGATCGGCGGCGGGATCACCTACATCGACGACAAGTCGCGCGGCCTGCATGAAGGGTACCTGCTGACGCCGATTCACAAAGCCGAACTTGTGTTGGGGCTGGACCTGGCAGGCGCGATCAAGGGGCTGATGGCGGGGCTGGTGATTACATTTATCGGAGGGCTGATCGCCGGAATTCCGGACCTGTGGAACCCGGTGCGGCTGTTTTTCCTGATGATCGTTGTGGCTATGGCTTCGCTGTGCATGATCAGTTTCATGTTCCTGATGATGGTGCGCATCGACGATCCGCTGGTGCCGCGGGCGATCTTTGGCGTGCTCAATACGCTGCTCTTTTTCCCGTCAGGAGCCATCTATCCGACGTACGGATTTCCGGCATGGCTGCGGGCCATTTCCATTGTCGACCCTTTCACGTACACGGTGGACGCGCTGCGCAATTTGCTTTTGCGCGGGAGCGGTGTTGAAGGCATCTGGCTCGACGTGCTAATTTTGGCGGGGTTCTCTGCGGTGATGATCGCCGGGAGCATTGCACTTTTTAAGCGCCAACTTTGATTTTGCGGTGTCTAATAGATGGAAGGGTGACCGTGTGAGCCTGCTCGACGCCAATCAGCCGGAACCATCGAAGAAGCCGTACTACATCATTCTTGGTGTGCTGGTTGTGTTTCTGATTGCGCTTTTCGTGTGGTGGTCAGTGCGCTTTGACTCGGAAGAAAAAGATGCAAAGACTTTTTTCAGCGCCGTGGCCGCCGGGAACCTGCAACAGGCGTACACGCTTTGGAAGCCGGCGGAGAGCTATACGTTCAAGGATTTTCAAGACGCCTGGGGTCCGTCGGGGTATTACGGGCCCGTGAAGAGTTTCGAGGTGGAATCGGCCTCAGCACCTCGCAAAAGCGATTCGAGCGTGGCGGTGACGGTGCTGGTCAGCCCGTATCAACCGTTTCCTAAGGATGGGACGGCCGAAGCGAACAAAACGAAAACAATCGTCGTGTGGATCAACCGAACGAGCCACTCTTTCAGTTTTCCACCGCCTACCTATTAGCGGCAAGTTCCTTCAAGATGGCGCCCAATTCGTCGCGCGTCAGCGTGGCGGTTCCCAATTTCGCGACCACGACGCCCGCAGCAGCGTTGCCGATCACTGCTGCCTCGCGCAACGAGGCGCCAGCGGCGGTCGCCAAAGCCATCGTCGCAAGCACGGTATCGCCAGCACCGGTGACGTCAAACACCTGGCGACCACTGTTCGCCTCCTGGCTTGGCGCTCTTCCAATCACGCCCATCGGGGCTTCCTGATTGATGGCGGGTACATGGAAGCCATCGGTGTGACCAAGCTCGAAAAGATCCAAGCCTTGCGCGCCCCGCGTGATGATGACGGCGTTGCAGCCGAAATGTTCGAGCAAACCGCGGCCAGCGTCAGCTACGGACTGTTCCGTATCGAGCGAACGCGTCATCAGGAATCCCGCTTCAGCTCGATTGCAAATCACCACGGTTGCGCCGCGATAGGCGAGCAGCCGCGACCATTTCGGCTTAATGAAGGACGGAACTTTTCGGCGCGCGGCTGCAGCGAGCACACGCTCGGCGAGCGCATCGCTCACGATTCCCTTGTCGTAATCGGAAACTACGAGCGCATTCACGTGTTCGATTGACGCAAGCACGCGTTTGGCGAGTTGCTCAGCGGCGGCTTCCGGCAAGTGCGTGCGAACTTCCCTGTCGATGCGCACAACTTGCTGCTGGCGCGCGACAATGCGGGTCTTGAGCGTGGTGGGACGGCCTGCCAGCTCGATGATGCCCTTTTCCGCTAAGCGCAAATCGCGCAGGGCCAGACGCACGGCACCGCCCGCTTCGTCCTTGCCGACTGCTCCAAATGCCTCGACACGCGCGCCCAGCGCGGCCAAGTTGGCGGCCACGTTGCCGGCGCCGCCGAGGCATTCACTCTGCTTTACAAAATCGACCACCGGCACGGCTGCTTCGGGCGAAATGCGATTCGCAGTTCCCCAGACGTAGCGGTCGAGCATCCAGTCGCCAAGAACAGCCAGCCGCCGGCCGCGCATGCGTTGCAGGAGCTGCATGGCGCGCCGCCTGGAAATTGTGCCGGCGATTGCTTTGGCTCTCATCGCGTCATTTCCCTCGCACTCCGTGATGCAGCCGCATGCGGGTCTGAGTTGTCATCCGGCTATCGAAACTTCTGCGCTGCAGAAGCTTGCGCCGTTTCCGCGAGCAGCGACTCGCACGCTGCCTGAACCTGAGCAAGCGTGATGGACAAAATACACCGTGGCTCGGCAAACGCATAGCAGCGATCTCCGGGACACGGATTGCAGGGAAAATCGTTCTGCACAACGCGGTGCGGGATTTGCCAGGGACGCCAGTGCACCGAACTACTCGAACCGAAGATTGCCACGACGGGCCGGAGTGTCGCGGTTGCAATGTGCGTCGGACCACTGTCGTTGCCGATGAAAATGCGCGCGCCAGCGACCAGGGCGATCAGTTCACGTAAATCGAGAGAGTCCATCAGCGCGAATTCTGCTCCAGATAAACTGCGCAACTTGTTCGCGATTTGCGTTTCGTTCCCGCCGGTGCTGAACACAGGCTCGATGCCGTGGGTTTTTCTCAGCCATCGCGCCAGCGCAACAAAATTCCCGGCAGCCCACCTCTTCGTGAAGTACTTTCCACCCGGATGAATCACAGCGTAGGGCACGCCATCAGGAATCCCCCGCGTGGCGAGCTTTTGCACGATGGCGGCGCGCGCATCGGGTTGGGGATAGGTGCGCGCAGGAGGGATGGGCCCGCGCGGCAAACCGGTCGCGTAGAATTGCTCGATGCGGTGTTCGACGGTGTGGATTTTGTCGCCGGGGTCGGTTGCGAGCACGTTGTAGACAAACGAGAACTGCCGGCGCGTCCAGCAAACTCGCTTTGGCGCGCCGAGCGCGGCGGTGAGCAGCGCGCTGGTGGGGCCTGCGTGGTGGTTGTACACAACGGGAAAATGGCGGCGCCGCAAGCTGAAGACCGTGGGAAGAAAGCTGCGCATCAGCAGAGTCTCGGCGACCGCGGGGTTCCCTTCAAGAATGGGTTCGCAAAACGGCTCAACGAGCACGTTCAGACGCAAATCAGGACGCCACGCGTGCACGGCGGTAAGTGCGGGAGTAAGCAGGACCACATCACCTATTGAGCGCAGGCGGATGATCAGAACTTCTGCGCCTGCGGGCAAGTCCCTCAGGAGAGACGGGGCTTCAGGACGTTTCAATGCGAGCTTCGTCCACGAGCATCACGGGGATGTCGTCACGCACGGGATAAACACGATGGCATGTACCACACTTCAAACCGCACTGGTCGGACGTCATCTGGACCGGCGTTTTACAGACCGGGCATGCAAGAATGTCCAACAATTCCTTGGAAACAGCCATCCGTTCCTCCCGCTTGGCCACTTTATCAAAGCGGACGTGCGCTCGGCAACTGCTGGCTGGATTTCAAAACTAAAGGAGAGTTCTGCTCTCGGCTACTTCGGGCGAAGCATTCCATTCAGCTGACGGACCACCCGGTAGCATTCGCAGGCGGAAGCTTCGAGCCTCTTCCGCTGAAGAATCTCGACGGTACCGCGGCGATATTGAATGATTTTCTTTTTTTGCAGAGCTTTGGCCGCAAGACTGACGCTGGGGCGGTCTGTTCCGAGACTGGTGGCGAGGAAATCGTGCGTGACCGGCAAAGAATTGGACTCGACATGATCGGCGGCCAACAGCAGCCAGCAAGCCAGACGCTCTCCGACTTCGTGCAGCCGATTGCAGGCTGCGGTCTGCGCCACCTGCATTCCTTGAATCACGGCGAAGCGGCTTACCAGCATCTGCAGCTGGGGGAGCGAACTCAAGCGGGCTTGAAGAGCGGAAACTTTGAGCCGGAAGCCGTCCCCCGGTATCTGAACAACGAAGCGCAGAGGAGACGCATTCAGGCCTACCGCTGAAGCTACTCCGGCCACGCCTTCGCTTCCGACCATGCCTGCTTCGACTGTTTTTCCATCTTCGGTCGCGATGAGCAGAGAAATCAGGCCGCAGTTCGGAAAATATGTAAATTCGAGCTTTTCGGTTGGCTCGTGCAGGACGGACTGCTGCCGCAACGGACAGGGCTCCAAGAGGGGCTCGACGACACCATACTCCGACTCTGGAATCGCCAAGAGAATCTTGTTCCGGAGGGATGTTTCTTCCGCGTTGTTTAGGTACGAACGATTGCGCCGATGGTCTGTGGGGTTCGCTGGTTGACCCATTCTTTCCCTCGCGGGAAAGCCGTAACTTTATCGGTCAGCTGATATTACGTCTGTGTTACATCGAACGCTCGGACGATATTACTGGAGACTCTAATTCTCCATTCAACTGTTGCACAACTCCATAATACCCGCTCTTTGGGCGCTGACGTACCGGTGTATCCGCATGGCGGCCTGAGAGGGCCCTGCGGTCCGAGGAGGGATACTCCACACCGACCAACTTCCAAGGTCACCGAAGGACGTCCGAAATGGCGTCGAGGAAAGCTAACCTAAGGGGCCGTCAGTGGGCGGGTTCAAGCGTGCAAGTCAGGCGCGCTTTCCATTCTTTTCCTGGCTGAAACTCCGCCGGCCACACGGCCATGATCTGGGAGCCCTGGTAGACGCGCTCGAAGCCTTCCTCTGATTCCGAGATGGTTTCGATCGGGGCCACCCAATAATTCCTGGCGTCTTCTGCCTCGAGCGTCACACGAATGTTCTGCCATTCATCGACGAGCCTCAGCTCGGATGCAGGCGCGGCGCCAGCCCATCGCAACGACTGGCGATTCGCAGCAACCTCGATGTAGCGATCGGGAGCATCCGGCGCGAGCAGATTTACCACCATCTCGATTCCGACCATGGCTTTCAGGGGCGTCTGGCCTTCGTGCTTGATGCTGAGATCGCACGCCGTTCGAAAACCCTCCGTTCTCGCTGCAAACGAGAAAGTCTTCTCCGCTTTCCATTCGCCGTCCGTGCTTTCCGCCGTCAATCGCACCTTCGAAGCGCTCGCTTCCTTTACGCGGTAAGCGCCGCCCGCAAGCTGGGCATTCTCATTCAGTTTTATAGTTTCGTAATCCTGCGCGGAGCCTCCCGGAGGAAACACAAGCACGCGGAAGGAGTTTCGTGGCCAACGGTCGTACTTCAGCCGCTTTTCGAGCCCTGGCTCCTTGGAGCGCACTTGATCGTGAATCGACGCAACTCCGCCCTGCCCCGTTGCCTGCCCGAGTTTCTGGTGATACGGCTCTGGCCGGCGCATCATCGAGTTGATTACCGCAACGCTGCTCGGACGGAAGTCCATTGCTTCCACCGTTCCGCCGTCATTCGGCGAAATCAGAACCGCGGCGCGCTCCGTCGTGAGATAGAGCTCTTCATGCCCATCCGCATCGACGTCAAATCGCCGCAGTTCAGCGAATCTCTCGCGCTTGTGCGCCGCCGCGTCCGCATACGCTTCGGCGCGAATCAACGAGCGCCACACGGTAGTGCGCAGATGCGGTGCGTACAGGCCCCCAAAAACGCCATGCCAGTAAGCGTCGTTCGCCTGCCCGCACAGCAGGTCCGTTTTCGCGCGACGAAAACCCTCGAGCGGTGCACCGTCGGCCCGGAGCTTCGCTTCCACGTCGCGCAGTTTTCGCGAGACGAGCATAGCCTTTTTCTGCATCAGGTTCGATTCTGGATACTTGGTCAGGAAACCGCGCCACACGCCGCCGCGCAGGAATTCCTTCACGTCAGCGCGCGACGTAAACTCCTTTTCCACTTGCTGAAAGCGCAGGCGCGCTTGCGTGGGCAGAGACCACTCCATCATTTCCGCGTACGAGCACGCAGGCAAATCGGCGCGGCCCAACGGTTCGCGCAAGGTCATGGCCTCACTCGGTGTAACCGTCGCCAGCCAGTTTTGATTGGCTTCCAATTCACCGATGAATCGCTCGAGCCACCCATTCGTATAACAATGCTCGTAGGTTCCGGGCCAGACTCCGAACTTCTCCATGTCGTCGCCCATGGTGGCGATGCCGCCAGGATCGGTGCGCGCGGCCTCGCGAAAAAATCCAACCACTTCCTGCGGAGTCTTGTACGGAATTAAATAGCGCAGGGCCTTCAATCCGGGAAACAAGACCACGGATGAGCCCTGATCCTCGGCGACAAAAGTTCCGTACAAGCCAGCCGCGTCAAAACCAGCGTTCAAAAAATGATTGTCGTCCACCAGGCTGTATTCCACGCCTGCCGAAGCCAAGACCGACGGCAACTGCGGCTCCCAGACGCGCTCCGCCAGCCAGGCGCCGCGAGAGCGCTTTCCAAAGTGACGCGCCAGATATGCGGCAAGCTTGTCGATTTGCTCCTGCGCGTCTTTTTTGGGTATCACAACCAGAATCGGTTCGTAGTATCCGCCGCCCAACAGCTCGACTTGCCCACGCTTGACCATCACGTTCAGGTTTTCGAAATATTCCGGATGCGCCCTCTCAATCCACTCGAGCAAACCACCCGAATAATGAAGCCCTAATCGCAGGCACGGATGCCGCTGCAGTGCCTCGATGAACGGGAGATAGGATTTTTGATAGGCATGTTCCATCACGGAGTCGAAATTCCCGACCGGCTGGTGTGCGTGAATTATGAGGACGAGGTTAAAGCGGGTCACCTGTTTAGACTCCGGCCGACCTTCCACCATACCTGCCTGCTGCTCTTCTTTCCAGTCAAGAGACTGTAATAATCACTGTATGCGTATGCTTTGATGCGGCCAACACTTGTTCGGAATCAAGTCAGCACGAAATCCTAACTGACCGGCTGGATCAGGATGGGACGCACCGCCTGAGCTCCGGCGTGGGTTTCGAGCCGCCGCGCTTGCTTCTGCAGCGCTTCAGCCACATCACTGTCCGCGGCGCGTCCGGGGGCGTAGATCACGGTCAAGATCCGGCTGACTCCTTCGCGAACCTGCGTGCGGGTGGAGTCGCTAATCGGGCTGCCGAACGGCCCAAGGGCGTCCGCCAGCACGGGACGGCCATCCACATTCCACTCGCGCTTGCCAATTCCCTCGTATTTCTCTCCGGCCGCGCCGAGGCGGAGCCGAATCTCCCCGGAAATTGCCGTCCGGTTGTAGACGCCGTATGGCCACCCGGTCTCTATCGAGCCCAGATTACTCAGGTCCACCACGTTGGAAATGTTGTAAAGGCCTTTGCCCTGCACGACGCGCCGCAGCAAGGCCTCCGACGAAGGCCTGTATTTCGACGGGTCCATGCCCCAGCCTCGAAACATTGCGCGCACCGCGAAGATTGCGTTCGCCCCGGCCAGCGATTCCACTGTGAACTTTCCCTGTAACCGAGCGTACTCTCGCTCCATTTCGGCAAGAAGCTCGGCATTCGCAGGCACAATGGTCACGTTGTCGGCTTCGACGATTCCGACTCGCACACCGGGAATTTCAACTGTGATATTCAACCGCGGTTCTCCGCGAACTCATTCTGCTATGATCGGCGTAGAGGACAATCTCCCTTGGAGCACGGCACCTCGCAGACAATCGTTTCAATCCGCAACAAGTTTCACAGAGGAATTATCCTCTTCAATTCCGGGGAGTTTTTCAAAGCGCACGAGGTTTGGGAAGAAATCTGGCTCGCTGCTGATGAACCCGAAAAGACGTTCCTGCAAGGCCTCATTCAACTCGCGGCGGCGTTTCACCACTATTCGCGCGGGAACAGAGCGGGCACGCAATCGCTGGTCACGGCCGCGCTCCAGAAACTAGAGAAATTCCCCGGCGACTATTTTGCGATCAATCTCGCTCTTCTGCGGATGGCTACAGGGGAATGGGCCACTGCTCCGCGCAACCATCCAGGATGTGTTCCGGTTCCGCCGCCGAAAATCCAAAGATCATAGCGGGCGTTACTCGTCCACTATGATCTGTCCCTTCATTCCCATGTGCCCGAACCCGCAGAATTTGCAGCACTTGAATGGATAGCTCCCTGCAGTCTTCGCCACAAACTCAATTGTCACGGTTTGGCCTTTGGGAACCGACCAGCAATCCTGCGCCGACGTGAATACCAATCCTGGCTCGCCCTTTGTGCTCCCACCGTCCGGGTAAACGTTGATCTTGAGGCCATGTTCGCGGTCGAGCGACGTGACGCGCAATTGCACCTTGGCGCCCTTCTTCACGTGCACCGGCGATGGGTTAAACACATATTTTTTTGCGGTCATGTTGATTACCTGCACGTTTTGGTCCGGCGTCTGCCGGGCCGCTTTCCTCTCGCTCGAAAATGAGCCGGTAGAAAGAAATCCCGCCATGGCAACCAGCAGCACAACGCGCATGAATAGTTTCAAAGCCCGCCCCCTGTCACTTCACACTCAAACCTTGCGTACGATGACGCATCCGTGCCGTCCACGCAAGTTAATTTCCGTCCACCGCATACAGCTTACCAATTCCGCTGGCCTGCGACCGATTCGACGCAGCGCGCGCCCGTTGGTCACATCCCGGGGAGGTGACCGCTTCCAGGGCTGTGTCTGGCCTCGCGCCAGGAGAATGAGTACTATGGTTTGGCGATGCCAAAGCTGCGCTGTCTTTGAGCCAGCCAGTCGAGATGACTCCAATCAACCCGCAGGATTCTACGCACTCCTCCGCAACGATCTCAGATGCTTCCGCCGTACTCGCCACAGGCGAAACAGAAATTGGGGCACGCATCGGAGCGATCGCTTTGTTGGGTCGCCGCGACCAGCCCACCGACGGCGTATACGATTATACTCAATACCTCTCCCGGGCATTCTCGCGCCGCGGCGATAGCTTGGATGTAGTCGAATTGCGCTGGGAGATTCTGGGTTGGCGCGAAGGACTCCTCGATCTTTGGAAGCGAAGCCGCACCTGGAAGAACGGTCCGGTTCTGCTGCAATATACCGCGCTGATGTGGTCGGCACGAGGCTTTCCCTTGGGCGCGCTTGCTGTTATCGCGATCCTAAAATGGCGGCGCGCTCGCCTCGGCGTCGTCTTCCACGATGTGGAGTACCAGCCTGCGCGTGACGTCATTCGCCAGATGCGCGTGGTTTGCCAGAACTTTTGCCTCCGCACCGCGTTTCACTGCGCTGAATTCGCGATTCTGACTGTGCCCGCGTCGCAGATTTCCTGGCTTCCTCGCGACTCGCAGCGCGCGACTTTTATCCCCGTGGGCGCAAATTTTCCGCCAGCCGGTATCGCGAACAAGAAAAGGGATCTCCCCGCCGTTCACACCGTCGCCGTATTCGGCGTTACCGGAGGCGCTCAGATTCCCGTGGAGACAAGACATATCGCGCAGGTGATGAAGCATGCTGCAGCGGCGGGGCTGAATTTGCATCTCGACGTTTTTGGCAGAAACGCCATTGAAGCGGAGCCCGTTCTGCGGAGAGATCTCGCTGACACCAGCATTTCGCTCTCGGTAGCCGGTTTGCTCCCTGCGGAAGAGGTTCGCGCGCGCTTGTCGGAAGCGGATGCACTGCTCTTTGTTCGCGGCCCGATCTCGAGCCGCCGAGGCAGCGCTCTTGCCGGAATCGTGTGCGGCACTCCAGTGGTCGGCTACCGAGGTGCGGAAACCGCGCCTCCAATCACAGAAGCGGGGGTGGTCCTCGTCGAACGCAACGATTGCGCAGCGCTGGCCAAGGCGCTCATCGGCGTCCTGACCGACGCCCAGCTACACCAGGAACTGCGCCAACGAAATTCTGCCGTGACCGCGCAGTTCCTTTCTTGGGATGCCATCGCTTCGCGATTCGCTCGCGTTCTGAGAAACAGTCCTGTTTAGCTCACTCTTCCCATTTGCCGGTCGGCGAGAAAAACTCCAACCCCACCACAAATCGGCCGGCAGCGTCCTCAATTGGTTTGCAATACACGACCCTTCCATGGGCCCGAAACGTTCCCTTCAGGGCCTGCACAAGCACACGATCTCCCTGCCGCCAGGGAACGGCCGAAAAAGCCCGCGCGCCGTGGCGGCTAACGTCTTCAATCGTAATGGTTTCTGCCGCTTCCGGCCGGTCGAGCAAAGACAGCCGGATCGCGGTACTCGCCGGAGTTCGAGTCTCCATGCGGGGCAGCCGGGCGGTCATTACACACTCTCCATAGAAGGGCCCTGGGGGGTTCGGGCGGAGCCACCATTAACCATTAATCGATTACCGGAAAAGCTCCAATGGGTCAATCAGGTGGCTAACGGGTAGTGTCGTCAGGAATTGAGGGTAGCATGGTAAGCTGAATCGTAACGAAGCTGGAGGACAGGGGTTTTTGTGACGCTTCGAGAACAACTGGACACCCGCCGTTCCACCGCGAAAGACCGTTTCGCCCCGCAAGACTTGGCCATAATGCGTCGCGCCACCGAAGATCTTCGCAATTCCGGCATTCCAGACCGTGCCCTGAAGGTCGGTGACCCCGCGCCGGCATGGGAGTCGCCCGCCCTTCGCGGCTCAATTCTCCGCTCCCGCGAGCTGCTGGCCAAGGGTCCGCTGGTCCTTACATTTTTTCGCGGAGTCTGGTGAGCCTACTGCAGACTGGAGCTGGCAGCTCTGGAAGAATCGCTTGCCGAATTCCAAGCCTTGGGCGCCACCCTTGTCGCGCTGTCACCCCAACTTCCGGAACACTCTGCTGCAACTGTAGAGAAGCTTCATCTTTCCTTTGGTGTGTTGAGCGATCTTCGCAACGAAGTCGCGCGGCGTTTTGGAATTGTTTTTCGCCTGCCCGATGATCTGGCGCAAATCTACAGAAAGTTCAATATGGACCTGGCGAAATTCAATGGCGACGCCTCGTGGGAATTGCCGATGCCCGCGCGTTACGTGATCGATCAGGGGAGTGTCATTCGCGGCGCCACCGTCAATCTCGACTATACATTCCGTCCTGAGCCCGCCGAGACGCTCGCTATTCTGCGACGCATTCGCCAAGGCCGCTAATTCGTCCGAATGTCTGTAGATCAAAAAAAACGGCGGTTAGCAGTCCGCCGCTTGCTGCCGGCAATACAGTCTTGGCGCGATCTAGGCCTTGGCCTTTTTCGCCTTATACCAATCCGCGTTGATCGCAGCGTAGCCCGACCACTTCTCCGGCAGATCCTCCATCGCAAAAATCGCCGTCACCGGACACACCGGCACGCACGCACCGCAATCGATGCACTCATCAGGATTGATGTAGAGCTGCTTTTCCGCCTCGAAATCCGCTTCATCTTTGCGAGGATGAATGCAATCCACCGGACAAACATCCACGCAAGCCGAGTCTTTCGTTCCTATGCAGGGCTCCGCAATCACATACGCCATTTAATCGTCTCTCCAAAAAGATGTTTTGATTATAACAGCCATCCGCGCTGAAGTTAAATCCTGCCAAAATCTTCGCGAGAAGTAAATCCGAGCCTTTTACGCGGTGCAGTGCCAACAGGAGCGCCACAAAGGACAACTCGAGTTCCTGCCGACGCATCTTGTAGACGAAGGACATTGCTCGGTTGTATTCCTCATCGCAGCGTGCTTCACAGCCGACTTTGGAACCGGAGGACAACGATGCGGAAAAACTTGCTGATCTTCGCGGGCCTTTGCCTCAGCCTTCTCTGCGCAGGCGCGGCGCATGCGCAAGTGCAAATCTTCGGCGGCTATTCCTACCTGCGGCCGACGGTCACCGTCCAACAGCCAGCCATCACTTGCCCAATAGGGATGACCTGCCCGCCCACTTCGGCAACTTCGCACCCAAATCTCAACGGATGGGAAGTTTCGGGCACGTACAACATGTTCAAAGTGCTTGGACTTACTGCGGACTTCGGCGGCAACTACGGCACCGTTCAGGGCTCCCCGTTGCACGTGAACACTTATCTGTTTGGCCCACAAGTACACTTCCCCGGACCCGTCTCGCCCTTTGCCCACGTGCTCATTGGCGAAGCACATGAACGAATTGAAGGCAGCAACAATTCTGTTGTAACTCCGAGTTCAGCAAACGCGTTTGCAACGGCGGTTGGCGGCGGCATCGATATCAAGACCGTGCCGTTCATCTCTCTCCGCTTGATCCAGATCGATTATCTCGCCACGCATTTTGGTTCCAGAACTCAGAATCAGCCGCGCGCATCGGCGGGCATCGTCATCCATTTCTGAGACTCTCTCCTCCGGGAGCACGGTCGCACCGCAGCGGGAGCGGGTTTTCTGCGTCGCCAGGAAAAGACGCTTTCGGCCGCTTCCCGCAAACTCATAGCGAACGAATTTGAATGACAGTAAGATGTTTGCGTCCAGTAATCCTGTGGAAGTTCGGCGAAAGACAATCATTCAGTGCAATTTGAGGAGACCATCATGCTGAAAACTCGCGGAAACAGAATCACGTGGCTCGGACACGCCACGTTTCAAATCACACTGGCAAACGGAAAAGTGGTTCTACTCGAAGGCTGGGTAGACGGAAATCCGGCGTGCCCGAAAGAAGCAAAGAAGCTAAAGCGCGTGGACGCCATGCTCATCACTCACGGGCATGGCGATCACATTGGGGACCTCTTGTCCATCGCCAAGAAATTCAAGCCGCAAATCGTTGCCATTTACGAAACCGCCAGCTGGCTTGGGAAAAAAGGCGTGAAGAACCTAATCGGCATGAGCAAGGGCGGAACGACCAAGGTCGGGGAGATTGAAGTTACGATGGTGCATGCCGTGCATTCCAACGGAATCGAGGACGGAGACAAAATTATTTATGGCGGCGAGCCCGCCGGATACGTGGTGCGCCTGCCGGGCGGCCTGACGATTTATCATGCAGGCGATACAGCAGTCTTCAGCGACATGAAACTGATCGCGGAGTTGTACGCACCGGAAGTGGCCATGCTGCCCATCGGCGACTTTTATACGATGGGGCCGCGCGAAGCGGCCATGGCGATTCGCTTGCTGAACGTGAAGCACGTGATTCCGATGCACTATGCGACCTTCCCGGCGCTGACAGGAACTCCCGAGGAACTGAAGAAGCTGACCGAGGACATCGCCGGACTCGAAATTCACGACATCAAGCCAGGCGAAAGCGTCGGCTAGACGCGAGCCGCACTTTGCGGTTCCGAAAACGCTCTCAGGAGTGTACGGATAATTCCGAGATTTCAGAGTCGCCTGAGAACGGCGCTGCTTCGTGCTCCGACTCCAGGCGGCATGCGATGGCCTCGTTTATCGCGTTTGCTATGGCTGTTATGCGTTCTTTGCTGCCGCGCACGACGGGGGCGCGTTCGCCTGCAACCACCGAGAGGTCAATGCTATAGACAGGCTTCGATTCCATGAGCAAGAATACGCCGATACCGGCTACGATCCCCGCAAGTATCGCGATACCGATGGACCGCTGCGCGATTCTGACGGCCAGAAACGAGAGCCCTACGGCGATGACAAGAAAAGGCCCGAATCTGCTGGGTTGCTCGACACGTGTGGCGACATACGCAAGATTTGCGAGCGGGTAACGAATATTATCGAAGGTGATGCTACCCCCGGTTACTCGGATGCCTCTCCGGTCGGAGTAGAGGATTACATCTTCAAACATTTCGCTTGCTCCCCCGGGCTGGGTCTTGCCAACCGCACAATCCCCAATCGTGCGATACTGCCGCTCAGAGAGTAATCCGTCCGGATTACAGGTAAATGGTACGAAGGTTACATTGTGATGAAGGCGGGAGTGGGGTGAAAAGCAGATGCTCGGGATAACGAATGCGGCCGTCGAGAAATACATCTATGATATTTTGCCAGCCAGAGACGCGGTGCTCGCGGACATGGAGAAGGCTGCGGCGCGCGAAGACATTCCCATCGTCGGTCCGGCGGTCGCGCGCATGTTCTATCTGCTTGCGCAAATCTCCGGCGCGACGAGAATCTTCGAAATGGGATCAGCGATTGGCTACTCTACGATTTGGTGGGCGCGCGCTGCCGGACCGAAAGCCGAAATTTATTACACCGATGGCGATCGGAAAAACGCGAAGCGCGCGCAGGAATTCTTCAAACGCGCGGGCGTCGACAAACGAATCCGCATCATGACGGGCGATGCGCTGTCGATGCTCGGCCGCGTGCGCGGAAATTTCGATCTGATTTTCATCGATGTGGACAAGCACCAGTATCCCGCGGCGCTGAAAAAAGCCGTGAAGCGACTGAAGCGTGGCGGCTTGCTGGTGACGGACAACACGCTGTGGTCGGGACGCGTGACACGCAAGGCCGAGGGTCCCGCAACGCGCGGCGTGCAGGAATTCAATCGTCTCGTATACGGAATGAAGGACCTGTTTCCAGTGATGATTCCGCTGCGCGACGGCGTCACCGTCTGCCGCAAGAGCTAGACCTGTTCACTGACTTCTTGTTCAGCGGACGGACGAAGGGCTACCCACATAATTCTTAGACTGGCAAGAAGAGCGAGCACGGAAAACGGAATATAAACCGTCCATGGTCCGGTGACTGGCGTTACTAGGCTCGTACCGATGCTGTCAAATGCGATCAGCAGGAAGCCGATGCGCTGGGTGATTGTCAGCGGCTGGCCTCCGCGAATCAGCAAGCCATAGAATCGTCCCTGGTTCATGGCGGAATCCAGCGGCAGAATATTACTTTGATGAAAGGCTGCTTCCGTTTCGAAACGGCGCAGGCCTTTCTCGTCGGCGAGTTCTTCGGCTGTAGCGTCGCGGGGCTCGTCAGGCATAGGATTTTACGCGGACTGTCGAGCTCACAACTCAACTTTGGATGTGTCTGATAACCATTGGACTAAATTGTAGGCAGGTACACAACCCGGAAATTGCCGGGCCGTAACGATTATTCACTCGGGCAGCGTTGCCGACGAAAAACCAATTCCCTACGCCTGGTCCGCCTGAAAACGCTATTTCCAGCCGTGGCGCTGGCGCAGATTGGTGATGTGCGCGACATGATGGCGGCCGTGCCAGGCGTAGAGGCCAAGCGTGCGGTCGAGCGACATCGGACCGTGCTCCGGATGGTTCATCCTGCGCGAAAAATCGGCGGGATTCATTCCGCGCAGCAAGTTCATCCAGCGTTCGTGCAGCACGTCCATCAGCGTGAGCGATGTTTCAATCGGGGTGGTCCTCGAATCGTTCAATTCCGCCCAGCGCGTCTCGTTGTACGGCTTGATGGTGGGCTCTTCTTCGGTAAGCGCAAGCTTGAAACGCGTATAGGCATTCATGTGGCTATCGGCGAGATGATGCACGACTTGCTGAACCGTCCAGCCGCCGTCGCGATAGGGCGTATTGAGCTGCTCGCCCGACAAACCGGTCACGGCAGCGCGCAATTTCTTCGGCGCTTCTTCAATCTGAGCCAGCAACTTCTGGCGGTCCTGTTCGGATAACCTGTCAATCGGCTGGTACTTGCCAATCGGGTACCGCAGCTCCGCGTCGCTCATGCGTTTTTCTCCCTGAATTGCGCTTCAAAAATTACCCTTCGCGTTCCTTGTACTCTTCGTACCAGGCCATCTGAATGGCTTCGAGCTTGCCTTCGCTCGATTGAGAAGGATCGCCGGCGAAGCCGTCGAGTTCAGTCACCCACTTATGCATGTCGGTAAAGCGGACGGTCAAAGGATCGAGGTCTGGATATTTCTCGGCGAGCTGGATGCCGATTTCTTCTGCGTTGTCCCAGTCAAATGTGGAAGGCATGTTGGCTCCTCGTCGATTCGCGCTATGGATCAGTGCTCTGCTTCCTTGGCGTAATTCTTATTCCACGACGGAATTTCGACAACAATATCTTTTGTCCCGTCAGGGACGCACTGGCAACCGAGGCGCGATTTTGGCGTGACGCCGGGCGCTTCGTCGAGTTGATCCAGCTCCGCGTCGGTCGCTTCGTTGCAAGATTCCAGTCCTTCGTGGACGATCACGTGGCACGTCGAGCATGCGCAGACGCCTCCACAAGCGTGATCGAGCCCCATGTGGAACCCGGTGGCGATGTCCAGAATGCTGCCGGGCAAGCCGTCGTGCCCGTATGGGAATTTCGCGGGGTCAGCTTCGACAGTCTGACCTTCTTTGACGAAGGTGACTTTGAACTTCTGCGTCGCCGGCGTGTACTTTGTCTCTTCGATGTAAGGGTTTTTGCCACCCATAGGCGCTCCTCAAGATTTCGTAACGCTAAAGCTCCTCGATGCGCTTGCCGCCGACCGCTGCTTGCAGCGCCTTGTTCATGCTGATCTCCGCCAAGTGCTCGGTCGCGTGATTCAGTTCGTCGATTTTTTTGCGGACGAGTTTATGGTCAGTTCCCGCAATCGCATCGCGCAAAGCTTTTACGGAGGTATCGATTTTCGCACGCTCGGCTGTGGGCAGTGATCGCGCCTCCTCGCGTGCCAGAGCTTTTTCCGTTGCGTGCAGAATCGTGTCAGCTTCGATGCGCGCTTCGATTAACTGGCGCTGGCTAAAATCCTGCTCGGCGAATTCGATGGATTCCTCGAGCATCTTTTCCATCTCGGTGTCCGTCAAGCCGTAGCTCGGCTGCACTTCGATGGAGCTTTGCTCGCCCGTGCGCAAGTCGCGCGCAGCAACTTGCAGGATGCCGTTTGCGTCGATCAGAAACTTCACTTCGACGCGCGCAAGGCCCGCAGGTCCGGGAGGCACTTTCAACTGGAAACGCGCCAGCGAGCGGCAGTCCTTCGCAAGTTCGCGCTCGCCCTGAAGGATATGGATATCGATGCCGGTCTGATTCTCTACGCCAGTGGTGAACAGCTCCTGAGCGCTCGCGGGAATCGTGGAATTGCGCGGAATCAATTTAGCGACCACGCCGCCCATCGTTTCGATGCCGAGCGAAAGCGGCGTGACATCGAGCAGCAGCATGTTCTTGACGCCACTCTCAAGGATGTCGGCCTGGACCGCGGCGCCTAGCGCAACCACTTCATCGGGATTCAGTTCACAGTGCGGCGAGCGGCCGAAATAATCGCCGACCGTTTTGCGAACCAGCGGGATGCGCGTGGAGCCTCCGACGAGCACAACTTCATCAATCTCGGAGGGCTTCAGCTTGGCATCTGCGAGAGCCATTTTCACAGGGCCCATGGTTCGCGCAACAATCGACTCGATGATTTCTTCAAAATCAGTGCGCGGCAGTTCACGAAGATAGGTGCCGCCGCCATCCCGGATTTCGAATCCGATGGTGGTGTGCTCATAGTCCGAAAGCTGATGTTTGGCGTGGATGAGCACCTTGCGCAACTGCTGAGCCGCCTCGGGATTTTTCGCGAAGTCGAAAGAGTATTTCGCGGTGATTTCCGCGCTGACCATGGCGAAAAGCGCGTTGTCGATATCGTCCCCGCCGAGATGCGTGTCTCCGTTCGTCGAGAGAACCTGATAGATATCGCCTTCGTCGCTGGAAATCAGCTTAAGAATGGAAATATCGAACGTGCCGCCGCCAAAGTCGTACACGGCGACGCGGCCGCGGCGCTGTTTGTGCAATCCATAGGCGAGCGCCGCGGCGGTGGGTTCGTTAACGAGGCGAAGCACTTCGAGGCCGGCGAGGCGTCCGGCATCTTTCGTGGCCTGACGCTGGGCGTCATTGAAATATGCGGGAACCGTGATGACGGCGCGATTGACTGTGTCTTTGAAGAACTCCTCCGCCCAGGATTTCAGTTCGCGGAGGACGAAGGCAGAAATCTCGGAAGGCGTGAAGTATTTTTCGCCGAGGCGAACGCGGATGACGTTGCGAGATTTCTCGTCGATGCGAAAGGGGAAGATTCTCAGTTCGTCGCGAATGTCTTCCACGCCGCGGCCCATCAGGCGCTTCACGGAATAAATGGTGCGCTCGGGCTGGGTGAGCAGGAGCTGGCGGGCGGCTTCGCCGACGACGATTTTGCCATTGGCGTCCAAGCTGACGACCGAGGGGCACAGCGTGGTTCCCCACGGGCCGGGGATGCACTCGGGCTTGCCGGCGGCGTCGAGGTATCCGATCAGGCTGAATGTTGTGCCAAGGTCAATCCCGACTGTCTTGCCCATTACTTGCCGTTCCCCCCAGCGCTTGGCCCGAAAAGTGCGCAAAAACTTATCGATTGCAAAAAGTCATGTGCTTCATTGGACGGCACTTGTCGCGATTTCTAGTTTTCTGTGTGTTGTCATTAGAAATCACGATTCCTGCCCCAACTCTTCGCCCACATTGCGCACGAGATTGCGGATGTAAGAGCGCCGATTCAACAGTTCGTTCAGTTTCGCCATCACGGATTTGCGGGCGCCGCCGCCCTCGGGCGGCGACGGCAGCTGATCCCATTCGCCAAAGACGGCGTTCAGCTCCGCGTCGACTTGGGCCAGTTTTTCCTGGAAATTTCCCTGAGCTTCGGCGAGCTTCGCCCCTAGTTCGGTCAAATCACCGCCCTCCGATTTTGCTTCGCGCAGCTCGTCGAGCGACTCGTTCAACTCAAAGACTTCTTCGAGCAGTTCTGGCGGAGCCTGCTGCTTGGTGGTGCCTTCCTTGCGAGCGCCGGCGCGAAGCAGCAGATATTCGACGCGGGAAATGGGATCGCGCAAGGTGCGATAGGCATCGTTCAACTCGGAGGAACGCTCGAGAACAAGATTGCGTTCGTATTCGGAAGCTCTCACGAAATTGTCGGGATGGAGCTTCCAGCTTAGCTGATGAAAGCGCTGCTCGAGGCTGGCGTCGTCAATTTCCAGTTTCTGCGGCAAAGCGAAAAAGACAAAATAATCAGCATCGCGCGTAAGCGGCTGGATTTTGCCGCACACAGCGCAGAAATGACCGCCGCCGGATGAAGCTTTGCAGCTCCAACAGGAAAGCGAAGGCGTAGCCTCAGTTTGTGTTTTCGTCGCGTTCATCGAATTCTCAGGATTTCACCCGCCGAGGACTGAAACGGAAGAGCCGCCCTACCTCTCATGCGATTCTCACGCGGTGAAAGAGCTGCCGCAGCCGCAGCTTCGCGTCGCTTGCGGATTCTGGAAAATGAAGCCCTGGCGGACCAGCGTCTCTTCAAAATCGAGAGTGGTGTCAGAGAGATAGAGAAAGCTCTTCGGGTCGACGAAGACGCGGGCGCCATTCTCCTCGATGACCTTGTCGCGATCGCGCGCCTGGGTTTCGAGGCGCATGGCATAAGAGAGTCCCGAGCAACCGCCGCCCTGGACGCCCACGCGCAATCCGCCGGAGTCCGCCGGGACGCCTTCCTTGGCCAGCAACTCGCGGATTTTCTGCGCTGCTTTTTCGGTTACGTGGATCATAAATTCGTTGTGCTTCCCGTTGCACTTCTGTTTTTTGGAGCTGATACAGCTATTTTCCTAAAAGTGTTCGCTCTGTGAGCACTCTGTACCTGGCACTCGCCGCTGCAAAACCAAATGCAGATTCCTCGTCGCCTCTCCGCGCTCCGCGCGGAGAAAGACGCTCCTCGGAGTGACAACGAAAACCTCAGGGGATAAAACCCCGCTCCAGCGTTCTTTCGGCACGGCCGCCCTTCGTTCCTCGGAGTAAAGAGCCGTGCCCCCCAGACAGTTCGATCTAACTGTGCGTAGCGCCGGCTTCGACGGGCTTCTCGTCGCCGGCCTTTTTCTTCCAGTCCGAGATGGCCGCCTTGATGGCGTCCTCGGCCAGCACGGAACAGTGAATTTTCACCGGTGGCAGAGAAAGTTCGCGGACGATGTCGGTGTTCTTGATCGCGAGAGCTTCCTCGACCGTCTTGCCGCGCACCCATTCCGTGGCGAGCGAAGAGCTGGCAATCGCCGAGCCGCAACCGAAGGTCTTGAACTTCGCCTCTTCGATGACGCGCGTCTCGGGATTGATTTTCATCTGCAACTTCATTACGTCGCCGCACTCCGGCGCGCCGACGAGGCCGGTGCCGACGTTTTTGTCCTTCTTGTCGAGCGACCCGACGTTGCGCGGATTATTGTAGTGGTCGATCACCTTATCTGAATAAGCCATCATGCCCTCCAGCGAATTTGTTCAAATCCTTCGTTTCTTTTTATGCTCTATGCCGTTTTCCAGTTCATTTTGCTGACGTCGATGCCCTCTTCCTTGGCCATCTCGTACAGCGGGGAAAGCTCACGAAGGCGCTCAACGGTTTCGACAACGCGGTTGGTCACGTAGTCGACTTCCTCGATCGTGTTGAAGCGGCCGAGGCCGAAGCGAATCGAAGTATGCGCAAGGTCCTCGCCGACTCCGAGCGCCTTGAGCACATAGCTGGGCTCGAGAGTGGCCGAAGTGCACGCGGAGCCGCTCGAAACGGCTACGTCGTTGATACCCATGAGGAGCGATTCGCCTTCGACATACGCAAAACTGATGTTGATGTTGTGCGGCAGGCGATGCTCCATCGAACCGTTGACATAGGTCTCGTCCAGCTTGCCCATGATGCCGTTCTTGAGGCGGTCGCGCAGGCCGCTCAACCGGGCGGTTTCTTCCACCATTTCCTGGCGGCAGAGATCGCAGGCTTTGCCGAGGCCGACGATACCGGGAACGTTCAGTGTGCCGGAACGCATGCCGCGTTCGTGGCCGCCGCCGTCGATGATGGCGGTCAATTGGACGCGGGGATTCTTGCGGCGAACGTAGAGCGCGCCGACGCCCTTGGGACCGTAGAGCTTGTGCGCGGAAATCGAGAGCAGGTCGATGCCATCCTTCTGAACGTCGACGGGGATTTTGCCGATGGCTTGCACACCGTCGACATGGAAGAAGACGCCCTTCTCTTTGGCGATTCTGCCGATTTCTGCAACGGGTTGAATGACGCCAATTTCATTATTGGCATACATGATGCTGATCAGGATGGTTTTCGGCGTAATCGCGCGGCGCAAATCGTCAAGATTGATGCGGCCGTCCTTCTCGACAGGCAAATAGGTCACTTCATAGCCTTCTTTTTCGAGGCGCTTGCAGGTGTCGAGCACGGCCTTGTGCTCGGTGACCTGCGTGATGATGTGATTGCCTTTCTCGCGGTACATGGCGGCAACGCCCTTGATGGCGAGATTGTCGGATTCGGTAGCGCCGCTGGTAATGACAATTTCCTTCGGCGTAGCGTTGATGAGCTGCGCGACCTGCGCGCGCGCTTCTTCGACGCCCTCTTCCGCAGCCCAGCCAAAGGCATGGTTGCGGCTCGCGGCGTTGCCGAATTTCTCGTTGAAATAGGGCAGCATCGCATCAATGACGCGGGGGTCGACCTGCGTGGTCGCGTGATTATCGAAATAAATCGGAAGCTTGACTCCCATTCTGCTCTCCTAAACTCTCAATTCGACAACCTCGGAAGTCGGGGCGTCGTCTGCGATCTGTGAAATTGTGACCTTCTTCAGCATCGCGAGGATGCTGTCGTTCACTTTGCGAAGAGGTTCTTTGACCGTGCAAGTTTTGGTTTGGTCGCAGTCGCCATGATGGGTAACGCAGGAAGTGAGCGAAAGCGGTCCGTCAATCGCATCAATCGCCTCAAGCGCAGTGATCAGCCGTGCATCGCGGGCGAGCGTGTAACCCCCGTTCGAGCCATAACGCGCGGTGACGATGCCGACGCGCGCGAGCCGCTGGAGGACCTTGGCCATAAGCGGAGAGGAAATGCCGTAAACATCGGCAATGTCCGAGGCGCTGAACGAGCCTTCCTCTGCGTGCACCGCAAGGTGCTTCAAGGCGATAAGCGCGTAATCCGACTTCTTCGAGAACTTAAGCATTTTGAGTAGGCGACGATATACGACTGCCCCAGTCGCATATTCATTTTAGGATGTGCAGTGCCGGGCTGTCAAGAGTGATCTCCAGCAGAAATAGCCTGAAATCATCAGCTTAAAACCCGACCGGATCAGTCCAGTTTCATCTCGCCTTTCGGCGCCAAGCGGGGATTTTACCAGCCCGAATGGCATTTCGAGAGATTAAGCTGCGTGGCTCACGATCCTTTGACCGGGGTTGGTGATCGGTCGGCAGAGCTTTTCTCGAGGATCTGCGCGGCCTGCTCCAAAGTCAAACTGTCGGGCACACGCTGGTAGTCGAATTCGATCAGTTTCTCGCGCACGGAAATTGTCTTGAAGAAAAGCGCCTTACCGGTGAGCTCGGTATCGAGCAAAGTCATGTCCCAGTGATCCTTGGTGACCATCCCCTGTTTAACCTCGAAAGTTCCGCCCTTATTCAAATGGCCGAGCAGACCGTAACCGAAATTAACACGGCTGATGAGCCAGCCGCTCAGCTGCGCCAGGCGCATCCTCTTTCCGTTGATGACAAGTTCCCCGGCCATGTGGTGGAAAACCTCGGCCTCACGCGTCGCCGCGTGGAAACTCGGATTAGGCTTGAAGGTGAGCTTGATTAGATCGCCATCCTTTCCAGCGTACTGGTAGACCAGTGCGTTCGGCAGCATGCCGAGAAGTTGCTGCTCCTTGTTGGAATCAGTACCCGCGCTTTTCTTCTTGGCGGCTTCTTCGCTGGCACTGCGCAACAGGCTGTGCAATCGCGCTTGATCGGCCTCTCGTTCTTGTTGAGTGAGTTGGTGGCCATCTACCGCCAGAAGACGGCCAATTTCACCATTTCTTGTTTCGATCACATCCCAGGTTTCGCTTTTGCCGGGTTTGACGTCAACTTTGCGGAACCGCCAGTGAGTTTTGTCGCCGTTTTCACATTTGAGCTCGTTCGCAACCATTTTCTTGACCAGTTCTTGAGCACCTTGCTGAGGGGAGGCAGTGGCCTGCATTTTCGCAGCACTGGATCGCGCGGCGCGGCAGTTTGGAACGAGGAACACAATCACCAGAGCGAGCAGGACGCCAGCGGTTAAGGTTTCAAGCGCGACCGTCTGGCCAGGGACATCCATCGCTTGGCCTCCGGCGCAGATCTCCGTTCTGCTGACTCTCACTTGAATTTAGATGTTTCTGAAGACACGAATGGAACAGCAGCGATGAAAGGCGTATGTCAAAAAATCGAACAGTTCGAGATCCGATGGAGCTCAGCTGCGCGGCTTCCAAGCTTCGAGGAATTGCTCGACATCCTTGAGGCCAATTCTTGTGGTGTTCTCGAAGTCGCCGTTTTTTTGCGAAACAAGCAATCGCCCTTTGCTGTCGAGAACCGCAAGACTGGGTACCCCTTTTTTCAGCGGAATTTGGTATTTCCCGGCGAGGTCAAGATTCGCGTCATACTGGCCAATATTGATGTGCACGACGACGTAATTGGAATCGAGAATTCTCGCAACTTCGGGATATTGAAACGTAGCATCGAGGACGTGGCAGTCGTAGCACCAGTTGCCCCCAAAATCGAGAAGGACCCGGCGATGCTCGCGCGCAGCCACCGAGAGCGCCAGCCCAATGTCGGTGCGCGCCTCGGAAGGGTCAGGATAAAGGTTGGGCTTTGACTCCACGGGCTGCGGTAGGCGTGAGAGATTCGTGCGATTCGTTGCGACGATCTCCGGCTTGCCGTCCTCG
The DNA here is from genome assembly GCA_035945715.1 of Candidatus Acidiferrales bacterium. Taxonomy (GTDB): domain Bacteria; phylum Acidobacteriota; class Terriglobia; order Acidiferrales; family UBA7541; genus DAHUXN01. The sequence continues at coordinate 6,176 of DASYZX010000035.1, read as the reverse complement.
TCAAACCAGGCCTGAGCGACGGAGGCAAACGTTTTCGTTGGACCCGACGGACCCTGAATTATAGCCTCGACTGTGAAGAGCACGCGCTTCACGCCTGCCTGCGGCGACTCGACGCTGATTACATGGGTGTTCAGACGAGAAAGTCCAGAGGATTTGAGGGAAGCCCAGAAAACAGGCTCGGCAGCCGGATCGCCACTCTTTCCCTTGGGCGTTGTGGTTTCGGCAGGAGGCCTGAGACTGTAGAGAGCTTTCAAAGCGTCGATGTTTCCAGAAAGGATCGCGGCTTTCCAAGTATCGAGCGGAGCAAATCGCGGCTCGGCGCCCGTGGTGGCGCACGTGTGTTGAACATTCAGGGCCAGCAAAACAACAATGAATACGAGCGTTCCCCGGATGCGCCAGCTGTGCTTCATCAGTAAGGCTCTCATCAGGCTGATTATAGTTGTTGTGCTGCCTCTTGGATACACCATGGCGGCCGAGGATTCTGAGCGCGCACAATTCATCAAGTCGCGGAGGATTCCGCTACGGGAGTCAAGCGAGGTACAATGATGCGGTTCAGTTGGGCTAGCCGGAGAATTGGAATCGAGCTACGACAGAATGATGCCTTTTGCGAAATCGCGCACCGCCAAAGAGCTCAACGCGGCACTCGGACGGCTTGAGCTGAGCGTGATGGAAGTTATGTGGTCGCGCGGTGAATCGAGCGTGCGCGATGTGGTTGCTTGCCTGGCGCGACCGCTCGCCTATACGACCGTGATGACAACGCTGGACCGCCTCTACAAGAAACGTTTTCTCGACCGCCACAAATCAGAGCGCGCGTTCCGATATTCGCCGCGATGTTCGCGTGATGATTGGGAACGGTGCCGAGCCGACAGTCTGTTGGCGGGATTCCTGTGCCGTACAGAGCCGTCGCGTGATTTGCTGATTTCCTGCCTGGTGGAAGCCGTCGGGCAATATGACAAAGCACTGCTGGATGATCTTGAGAAGAAAATACGGGCGAAGCGCAGGGAACTTCTCCACAGAGGCAAGCGATGATTCTTCCCTATACGCTGCGGCTCCTCTGCTTGTGCTTTGCCTCATTCTTTCTGGTTCACGCGGCCCTGGGTGTGACAGCGTGGATCGCCACGCAGAGCGCTACGCGCATCGGGGAATCGATGCGGCCTCGAAGCGGCGCGCGATTCCTGCTCACGCTGCGGCTTCTGCCAGTGACCTTGGCGGTGTTTGCGGTCTTGGCATTCTGTATTCCGAGCTACTTGTGGCTTGAGACGAACGAGGCGACCGAGCGCGTCGGACTGGCATGCTGCGCGATGGCGCTGCTTGGCGCGGTCGTCTGCGCAAGTTCGCTGATTCGATCGGTACGAGCGCTGTGGCTCTCCCTGCGGCATTCGATGGGGTACCAGCGCGAAGGCTGGCGGGCGCATTCGACTTCCCTGCCTGTGACGGTTGTGAACAGCGATGCACCGGTGCTGGCGCTGACTGGCCTGGTACGGCCGCGGATTACCGTCTCGCGTGGCGTATTGCAAACGCTTTCACAGGAGGAACTCGAGGCGGCGCTGGCGCACGAGCACGCGCATCACAAGTCGGGAGACAACTGGAAACGGCTGGCCCTGCTCCTGGCTCCAGACATATTTCCCTTTTCGCAAGCGTTCGCGCGACTGAACCGCTCCTGGGCGAAGCTAATCGAGTGGGCCGCGGATGACGACGCAACCGCCGGCGATGCGCGCCGGTCTGTCTCGCTAGCGTCGGCGCTTGTGCATATAGCGCGGCTAGGGGCTACGGCTGCCTCTCCCCTCGCAAGCGGTTTCCTCAAGAATGACGATGAGCTTCCGGCTCGCGTGAACCGATTGCTGGGGCTGGCGGCTCAGCAAGCCTCGCCGCGCAGAGCCCGCGTTACGCTAAGCTCGGTGATGGCCTTGGCGATTTCGCTTGCTGTCGCCGCTATGATTTGGCCAGGAACGCTTTCCTCCGTCCATCGACTGCTCGAACAGTTGCTTCGTTAATTGCGATTCCGTTTACTTCCGACAATTCCTTCGGTAGCGGTTTTCCCGCGTAAATGACGAGTGACAGAAAAAAAACGGCACGTTATCCTTCGTCGTGTCCCTGCATGAGGCGGGTTTCCTCTTTCTAGCGGCGCTCGTCGCCGGAACAATCAATTCCGTGGCAGGAGGAGGCAGCTTCATCTCCTTTCCGGCCTTGCTTTTCGTACGAATCGCGCCGATTTCGGCGAATGCCACGAACACTGCCGCGATGTGGCCAGGCACGATCGCCAGCACAGTGGCCTACTGGCGCGAAATGAGCCAGCCCCGTGTGCGCAAGTTGCTGCCGCCGCTGCTGGTCACGGGATTTGTTGGCGGCGTGATTGGCGCATCAGTCCTTCTGAAAACCCCGCAGGCGACATTCATGAAAATGGTGCCCTGGCTGTTGCTTGGCGCGACACTGCTCTTCGTCGCGAGCGGCAAGATTACGACGTGGGTGCGTGCGCAAGGGGACCATGGAAGCCGGCGGCGCACACTGTTTGTCGCAGGATTAGCTCTCGAACTGGTGATTTCCGTCTACATAGGATATTTCGGCGCGGGCGCTGGAATCCTGGTGCTTGCGATGCTCGCGCTGCTGGACATCGGGAACATTCATGCCATGAATGGGATGAAATCGCTGCTGGTCAGCGCGGTCAACCTGGTGGCGCTGGCACTGTTTATCCACGCGCGTGTTGTGGTGTGGCCGGAAGCACTGGTGATGCTCGTCGGAGCAGCCATTGGAGGGTATGGCGGCGCGTATTTTGCACAGAAGGTTGATCCCGTTCTCATTCGCCGACTGGTGATCGTGATTGGATTTGGGATGTCGGCGTATTTCTTCATTACCCAGTTCGGCTAGCCAGACCTGCCTTCGCAGCGAGTCCCTTTCCCGCAGTCTGTCTCCCGGATGGAACATTCCCGGCGCGTCCTACGTATTGACATTCGATAGGAGACAGGCTAGTGTCTCGGAGAGATACAGACCGTCTATAGGAGACAAGATGGGACGCTCGCAAACAGAACTGCTGCAAGGCACGCTCGACATGCTGATTTTGAAGGCGCTTGCGCTCGAAGAAATGCACGGGCTGGGGATTTCGCGCCGTATCGAACAGGTCACTAAGGGGACGTTCCAAGTAAAGCCCGGCTCGCTTTTCCCCGCGCTGCATCGCATGGAGGAGGAGGGCTGGCTGGCATCGTCGTGGGGCGAATCCCAAAACAATCGACGCGCGAAGTACTACCGGCTAACCCAGAAAGGCCAGAGACAGCTGGAAAGCGAAACAGAACGATGGAGCCGGATTTCACTGGCGATTGAGCGCGCGCTGGAGGCATGAAAAGCAGTGGCGAGCGGCTAGAAAAAACAAAGGCAAAGCCATGTGGCTAAGAAATGCAATTCAGAATTGGCGGCGCAGGCGGCGAGCGGATGCAGAACTTGATGAAGAAGTGCGCGCGTACGCTGCCATGATTGCGGACGAAAAGATGCGCAACGGCATCGACGCTCGCCTGGCGCTGCGGGATGCGAAAATGGAAATGGGTGGCGTTGAGCAGGTAAAAGAGCAGACGCGCGAAGTGCGCGCCGGGCATTTCCTCGAAACGCTCGGGCAGGACGTTCGCTACGGCGCGCGCATGCTGCGGAAGAATCCCGGATTTACAGCGGTCGCGGTGCTGACGTTGGCTATCGGCATCGGTGCGAACACGGCGATCTTCAGTGTGATTAATTCCTTCATGTTCAAGCCCCTTCCTGTAAGGGCCCCGCAGGAATTGGTAGACGTATACAGCACGCCGTCAAAAGACCAGGCGGGATTCGACTACGTTCCGCTTGCTTATCCAGACCTTGGCGATTTTCGCGAGCAGAGCAAGCTGCTCTCGGGATTGCTCGGTTACGCACCCACAGAGGCGGCCCTGGATCGCGGGGGAGACAGCGAGATGGTGCCGGTCGAGGAAGTCACTGGAAACTACTTTCATGAGTTGGGAGTGCAAATGCGTCTCGGGAACGGCTTCAATGAGGTCCGGGACCACGTGCCGGGAGCTGACGCAGAGGCCGTGCTCAGTTACGCGATGTGGCAAAACCAATTTGCGGGGGACCCAAACATCGTCGGACAGACGATTACGCTGAACGGACATCCGATGGCGGTGGCGGGCGTCGCCCCATCGGAGTTCCACGGCTTAATGCGCGGCGTTGCGCCAAGGCTGTGGGTGCCGATTTCCATGGATTTGGCATTGCACCTGGGAAATCCGGTCAAGGATCGCGGCAGCCAGTGGCTTTTTGGCATGGGACGGCTGAAGCCTGGCGTATCAATGAAGCAAGCGCAGGCCGAACTACAGTCAATCGCGAAGCACCTGGCACAGACTTATCCGGATTCGAATCAGGGCCGGGGCGTAATTCTCCTACCGGCAAGCCAAGTAAAGATATTTCCAGAAGTCGACAAGGTGCTGTCGGCAACGTCCGTCGTGCTTCTGGGCTTCGCCGGGCTGATTTTGTTGATTGCGTGCGCGAACATTGCAGGAATGCTGATGGCGCGCGCGACGGAGCGCCGGCGCGAAATCGCTATTCGCTCGGCGCTCGGCGGAGGGCGTCTCAGGCTGGTCCGTCAGCTCTTGACCGAGAACTTGCTGTTGTCGGTAATCGGCGGCGCCGCGGCGCTTGTGATTACGTCGCTCTTGAATCGTTGGCTGTCGCAGGCATTAATGAATCTTGATGTCCCGTTGCCGGTAGGCTTCGGCCTCACGCTCGACATCGATGGGCGCGTGTTGGCCTTCACAACGGCGGCGGTGCTCGGGGCGACTTTTCTGTTTGGGTTGCTCCCTTCCTTGAATACATCTAAGCGCGGCTTGACGGAAGCGCTGAAAGAAGCGGGCGGGCAAACAACTGGATCGCGAGGCAAGCATCGGCTGCTGACCGCTTTGGTGGTTGGACAGCTAACGATTTCTCTTACGCTGCTGATTTGCGCGGGGCTTTCTCTCAGAAGCTTGTGGAACGCATCGCGCGTGAATCCTGGCTTTGACGTATCGGACTTGGCGACGGCGAGCTTCAACCTATCGCTCGCCGGATACAATACCACACAAGCCAATGCGTTCTATGAGCGGCTTATTCCGCGCATCCTGGCGCTGCCCGGCGTGGCGAGCGCAAGTGAAGCCGACCGGCTGCCACTAACATTTAACGACCAAATACGGGGGTATGCTCCCGGAGGCCCTACCCAACCGAAATCGCCCGTTGCAACTGGAACTGTGAACACAGATTACTTCAAAGCTATGCGAATTCCGATTCTGCGAGGGCGCTCGTTTGATGGTCGAGACAAGCCCAAGTCACCGTCAGTCTTGATTGTAAATGAAGCACTGGCGAACCAATTCTGGCCTCGACAAGACCCCATTGGCAAACTCGTTTCAATGGGCGGGAAGAACTATCAGGTAGTGGGAGTCGCGGCTAACGGCAAATATGTCACCCTCGGAGAATCGCCGCGGCCGTACGTGTATTTGTCAATGGGTCAGGAACAAACCGCAGATCGAATTCTTATCGCGCGGACGATGGGGAATCCAGCAACGGTCCTGGCATCGATTCGACAGATCGCGAAGCAAATCGACTCAAACATACCAGTAACGAACCTCGAAACGATGCAGCAGGCAACGAGCGTCTCGCTGCTGCTTCCCCGCGCCGGTGGAGTCGTCTTTGGACTATTCGGCTTGCTGGGATTAATTCTGGCATCGATGGGGCTCTATGGCGTGATTGCGTACACCGTGGCGCAGCGCACGCACGAAATTGGAATACGGTTGGCGTTGGGGGCCAATCCAAGTCAGATTGCGCAACTCGTAATGCGTCGCGGCTTGGCGATGGTTCTGACCGGTGTCGTGCTGGGACTGGCCTGCGCGTTCGCGCTGACGCGCGTTCTATCGGCCCTGCTCTACGGGATCAGTGCGACCGATCCGCTAACGTTTGCGGTCGTGGTGATTGTCCTGACTCTGGTTGCCGCAATGGCGTGTTATGTGCCGGCGCGGCGGGCGATGCGCGTCGACCCGATGGTCGCCCTGCGATACGAATGATCGTCGGTGCATGACGGGCTGAGGTGACGGATGTGGCTAAAAAATGCGCTGCGAAATTGGCGGCGGAGACACCGCGCTGACGCAGAACTCGACCAGGAAGTGCGTGGATACGTCGAGATGCTCGCCGAGCAGAAAATG
>DASYZX010000034.1:0-1758 GCA_035945715.1 Candidatus Acidiferrales bacterium | reverse complement strand
CATCCGCTCTTGAAAAAGCAATTGATCGATCAGCTGCGTTTGCGTGTGAACATCAAAAACCGGCAAGTTGCTGTCCATCTGGCTCACGATGCTGCGTATCATCGGAGTAATCGCCGTGGGATTCATCCGCGTGCGCAACTCAAAACTCGTATTGCCTCCGCTCGATGGCACGTACATCGTCGGCTCAATCGGACTTCGCAGGTCTTGATATTTTGCGTCGCTCACCACGCCGACAATCGCCCACCCGGGAGCCGCCCAGTCTCCCTTTGCCGGATCGGCTTCCCTTTCGCCGAAATGCTGGCCCAGCGGATTCACTTTTAAGAAATATTTCTGAAGAAATCTTTTGTTGACAATCACTGGCACTGGCGCCTCATTCGCCGCGCTCTCAGAAACCGCTGTGGAGGCCGCACCGCCCGACGCAGCTCCTGTCGCCGCAGCGATACCCGCTTCTTTTGCTTCCACTGCCGCGCTCCGCTGCTCCTCCTTTTCTTGCGCCACTTCCGCCCCGGCGAAGTCCGCCGCGGTGAAATTCCGCCCCGCGAGCAGTCGCATGTGCATCATGGAGAAGAAATTCGCGCCCACGGGAAGATAATCTGCATCCGACTCCTGGTCCTTCGGCGTGCCCTTCAGATGGAAGCCGGTGCTCCACAGGTCGCCGCTCAGCAGCGTACTATTGGAATAGCTAACCGATTCCACCCCCGGAATCGCCGCAAGCCGGTCCTGCAAATCTCGGTAGAACACATCAATTTGCGGCGTTTTGTACCCGATGAGCGTCGGGTCCAAACCGAACGTCAGCACATTTCTCGTGTCGAATCCAGGATCCACATTCTTTAGATTTTGCAGCGTCCGCACCAAAAGCCCTGCGCCCACCAGCACCACCACGGCCAGCGCTACTTGCGCGATCACCAGCCAATTGCCGAGCGTGAACCATCTGCCTCCCGCGCGTCCCTCCGCGGCCGAACTGCCCGTGCCTTCTTTCAGCGCCGGCGTCAAATCCACGCGCGTGCCGCGAAATGCAGGCGCAAGCCCGAAAATGATTCCCGTAAGCACCGAAGCCGCGAGCGTGAACGCCAGCACGCGCCCGTCGATTCCCGGCGCAAATCCAAATGGCCGGTCCGAATTGCTCGCGATTAGCGAAACAATCGCATGTGTTCCCCAAATGGCAAACAAAATCCCCAGCGCCCCGCCAATCGTTGACAGCAGAATGCTCTCGGTCAGCAATTGCCGCACGATTCGTCCGCGGCCCGCGCCCAACGCCAGCCGCACCGCGATTTCTTTTTGCCGCGCCGTGGCACGCGAAAGCAACAGTCCCGCCACATTCGCGCAAGCAATCAACAGAACAATTCCAACAGCCATCATCAGAACGTACAATTCCGTGGAGATTTCCGTCGTCTCTCCAGTCAGCCCGGACTGCGCCGAAAGCGCCGCAACAGTCGGATCGTCTTCGGGTTTGGCGAGCGGCTTCGCTTCGTGCAGCATGTCGTTCCGGAAAATCCCCGTAACCTCCGCCTGCGCTTGCATCCGGCTGACACCCGGCTTCAGCCGGCCAACAATCACCAGCCACCAGCTGTAAACGTCCATAGGCCGCGCCTTCGCCCACGGAGTGGGACGAAGCGTGGGGAGAGCGGAAAGCGGTACCCACACGTCATAGATAGCTCCGGGACTTAGGCTGTCAAATCGCGCATCGGTGACGCCGATAATCGTGAACGGAACAGTGTTCAACCGAATGGTTTTGCCAATCGCCGATTGCGAGCCACC
>DASYZX010000033.1:0-30949 GCA_035945715.1 Candidatus Acidiferrales bacterium | reverse complement strand
TGAGCAAATTCTCCAAACCGGCATCGGAGCTAATCCTGGCGATGTCCCGCTGTACCTTGCTTTGGCACAGTTGTATGCAACTGAGCAGAAGCAGCAGGATGCTGAAAATATTCTGACGAACCTCTCGAACCAGATGCCTAATTCTGCAGACGCGGCCATCGCCATAGGTGATTTCTATCGCGGGGCCAAAATGAATGACCGCGCTCTAGCGGAATATCAGCGCGGCCTATCGGCGAATCCAAAGAACGCAAGCATCGAAGAGAATATCATCGACCTCTATCTCGCCCAAGGGAAGGCGGACCTCGCCGAGAATCTCGACGCCCAGTTGCTGAAGCACTCTCCAGACGATGTCGTCGGGCGCGTCGACCATGGACGCGTTCTGATGGCGCAGGGGAAAGCCACAGATGCCATCAACGCATTGCAAAAGATCACAACCGAGGCCCCGAATTCTCCCGAAGCCCACTATTACCTGGCGGTTGCCTACCTGCAGAATCACGATTCGGCACAAGCAAATGGTGAGCTTCAGCAAACCCTCGCTCAGGCGAACAACGCGCGACAGCGGACCGGCCGTTCTTCACCTTACCTCTCAAACGCTCTGACTGCATTGGTCAACCTGAACTCCAGTCAAGGGAAGTTCTCTGTCGCACAGCTCTATGCGCAGGAATTCGTAAAGGACAACCCAGCCAATCCAGCCGGCCACCTCATGCTTGGGGAGGCTTTGCTGAACTTGAAGCAACTGAAGCAGGCTGGCGATGAGTTTGCGACCGCCCAGAAGTTAGCGCCCAATAACCCGGCAGTCAGTATGGACCTAGGGCTTCTCTATAATGAGGAAGGAAACCCTGCCGAGGCTGAGAAACAGTTGGAAGCCGCCATGCGCGAAGCCCCTACAAACCCTACCATTGTGGCGGAGTACGCCCAACTGTTGACGTCGGAGAAGCAGTTGCCAAAAGCCAGTGCGGTAGTCACGCAATTTCTAGCCCAGAATCCCAACCAGGCTGCTGCGCACTATCTCATGGGTGAAATTGATCAGCTCGAAAAGAACGACTCAGCGGCCCTAGCGGAAACGCAAAAATGTATACAGCTCGACCCGAAAAACGAGCAGGCTTACATTCAGTTGGGTAGCCTTTACAACGAACTGGGAAGCAAGGACGCGGCGATTCAAGCCTATCAGCAGGGCATGGCTGCGGGCTCGCCTTCCGCGCCAATCGCCACAGCAATTGGCAGTATCTATATGCAGGAGGGTGACTTATCGAAGGCAAGCGCGGAGTTTCAGCAGGCTTTGACCATCGATCCGAACTTTTTCATTGCAGCCAACAACCTCGCTTGGATCTACGCGGAGCAAGGCCAGAACCTTGATGTTGCTCTGGGCCTGGCTCAAAGGGCCAAGGCGCAGCGCCCCGACGTTCCTAGTTTCACAGATACTCTGGCTTGGGTCATGTTTCGAAAGGGGAACTATGCGGAAGCTCTACCCCTTCTCAAAGACTGCGTCGCAAAGGATCCGAGTTCAGCTCAATTCCTATATCATCTCGGGATGGTACTAGTGGCCGACGGTCAAAAAACCGAAGGCAAAGCAAAACTCCAGGCAGCTCTCCAGAAGAACCTGGATAGCCAAGACGCCGAACAAGCTAGAAAGACTCTCTCGCAATAGTCCTCTGATGGGCTCTGGCCTCGGTTAGGCCAGGGCCTTTCCTCATGATTTATGCCGCGACCTCTCGCTTTCCGCCGTCCCAGTACCCCCATTACAGCGTAAAAGGAGTCTCCTGTACGGTATGCAATTCATTGCAGTTAAGTCCAACGGAAATGCAGCTTGTAGGGGTATGGACTGTTCCGGCCGCAAAAACCATCCCGACCCAGTCAACTATCATACTCATTATAAGTGACTTACAAGGCCTTTCGATCAATACAAAACTCCGCCTTTTGGCAAATGGCGTGCTACAGGCCTACTGGGATTTCTGGGGGCAAGGATTATTCAAGGAGGAAGCAAGATGAAGAAGATGATTTTGGCTCTGGGCGCTCTTGGCCTCGCTGTCGCCATGAGTTCCGTCAATGCCAGCGCCAGTCCAACGCAAGTTACGCTTTCGAACAGCAGCGCGAGTTGTGTTACGACATCCTCGAGCTCGATCACGATTAATTCGTGCACGGGAAATGCATCGGGCGAGGGTGCGATTTCAGGTCAGACCGGCTCGTATTTCATTGGCAACAGCGCGGGCAGCGGTTCGGTCACCGCTACTCTAACGGGCGGCCCTTCCACTTTTACGGTCGGTACTACGTCTGATCTCGTGTTTCGTTTCGGCACGGGCAGCTGTCTCACTTCAGGTTCGGGATGCCTTCTCGCCGGGAATTTGCAGCTCGTGTCGTTAACCGAGGCAGGTTCCGGTGGCGTGATCAACTTGGGCATGGACGCGAACTTGAGCGGTATTACAGGAACGGATGCTAGCTTTTTCCCGAACGGTGCCGAAGTGGACTTCACGTTCAACACAAAGAACGGCATCGTCTCTTCGGGAGAGGTTACACCGACTCCAGAACCGGCCAGCCTGCTGCTTCTCGGCACGGGCTTGCTAGGTATGGGCGCAGTCGTTCGCCGTCGTTTGATCGGATAACGCTGCCGGAGTTAACGATTACGTTTGCCGGGTAAACGAAACACAACGGCCCCAAACGAATTTGCTTCCTCCGAAGCTTAGGCATCCCCGCCGTATTGTAGCGCGGCGGGGATCGCCGTCTCCGCACACATCGATCCGCCTCAGTCCTTGTTGCCGGGAAAAGGAAGACCGCAGCCTCAGGCCAGTCTCTTGAGGACGCGGCGTGACGATAACTCTGCAACGAATGCCTTGTCCTTTAGCTTCGCAATCTTCGCAATGCGAAAGATTCGTTTTCCAGATTTTGTTTCTGTATCATAGAGCCTTTATCCCGATCATGGAGAACTCGATTAGATGACCCGAAGAACGCCAGAACATTTTCTCAGACAAGATTTGAAGATTGGAATCATTGGATGCGGTTACGTCGGCCTGCCTCTGGCTTTGAATTTCGCCGCCAAAGGCCATTCCGTCATGGGGTTCGACACCGATCCCGCGAAGGTGGAGAAACTTAACCGCGGCGAGTCTTACATCAAGCACATCCCGGCCACCGAAATCGCCAAACACGTTCACTCAAAGCGTTTTTCAGCCACCACAGACTTCGCAAAATTGCGGGAAATGGATGCGGTCCTGATTTGTGTTCCCACCCCGCTCGATGAGCGCCGCGATCCGGATCTTTCTTACGTGGAAGACACCGCCAGGGCGATTGCGCCGCACTTGCAGCGCGAGCAATTGATCGTCCTTGAGAGTACCACCTACCCAGGCACAACCGAGGAGCTCGTGTTGCCCATCCTTGAGCAAGGCGGCTTGCGCTGCGCAATCCAGAAAGAGGCCGAGGCGACGGCTCCTCTCCCCGATTTCTACCTGGCGTTTTCTCCGGAGCGCGAAGATCCGGGAAACAAACACTTCGGTCTGGCTCAGATTCCGAAGGTGGTCGGCGGAGTGAATCCGCCGAGCGGCAAGGCTGCCGCGAATCTGTACGCGCAAATTGTCGGTCGCGTTGTCCCGGTAAGTTCCACGCGCGCCGCCGAGATGACCAAGCTTCTTGAGAACATTTTTCGCTGCGTGAACATCGCTCTGGTCAACGAACTGAAACTTCTCTGCCAGCGAATGGGCATGGACATTTGGGAGGTCATCGATAGCGCCGCGACGAAGCCCTTCGGCTTCATGCCTTTCTATCCGGGGCCGGGCCTGGGCGGGCACTGCATACCCGTCGACCCGTATTACCTTTCCTGGAAGGCCCGGGAGTATGATTTCGCGACCCGATTCATCGAACTGGCGGGCGAGATCAACACCTCCATGCCGTATCACGTCGTAAACGCTGTCGCCGACGCCTTGAACGAACGCCAGAAAAGCTTGAAGGGTGCTCGCGTTCTCTTGCTTGGCGTCGCGTACAAAAAAGACATCGACGATTTGCGCGAGTCTCCTTCACTAAAGCTGATGCAACTGCTGATCGAGCGCGGCGCGAAACTCGATTACAACGATCCTTATTTCCCGGCTTTGCACAAGATGAGACATTATGATTACTCCCAGATGCGTTCGGTCAATCTCGATCCGCAGTCGCTTGCTTCGTACGATTGCGTGCTCATTTCCACCGACCACTCCTCATATGACTATGAGCAGATCGCGGAGGCGGCGAAGCTCGTCGTCGATTCTCGCAACGCGACGCGCCACATCAAAAAGAATCGCGCGAAGGTCGTCCACTGCTGAGCCGTTTTCGCGAATCAAACGCCTTCTCGTAATCGTAAGGAGGATAAGGAATGCGCTACCTGGTGACGGGTGGTGCCGGTTTCATCGGCTCGAACATCGTGGATGAGTTGCTGCGGCGCGGCCATGACGTTACGGTGCTCGATGATTTCTCTTCCGGGAAGGAAGAAAATCTCGAGCACGTCATCAAGAAGATCCGGCTGATCCGCGGTGATATTTGCGATCTGGAAGCGGCGCGCGAAGCGTCGGACGGTCGGGACTACGTCGTGCACCTGGCCGCACGCACCTCAGTCCCGCGCTCGGTAAAAGATCCGATCGAAAGCAACCGCGTCAATATCGACGGCACGTTGAACGTGTTGGTTGCCGCGCGCGATGCCAAGGTCCGCAGGCTCGTCTACTCCGCTTCATCGGCTGCTTACGGTGAGACGCCTACACTGCCGAAGGTCGAGACCATGCCTACTGCGCCGATTTCTCCTTACGGGGTAACGAAACTCGTCGGCGAGATGTACGCGCAGGTATTTGGGCGTGCCTATGGCCTCGAGAACGTCTCGATTCGCTATTTCAATGTCTTTGGTCCTCGCCAGGATCCCACGTCGCAATACTCCGGCGTGCTTTCTCGTTTTATGTTCGCCGTTATCGAGGGCGCCGCGCCGGTTGTTTATGGCGATGGCGAGCAGTCCCGCGATTTCACCTATGTGGACAACGTTGTAGACGTCACCCTGCGCGCTTGCGAAGCTCCTGGAGTCTCCGGCAAAGTCTTCAACGGCGGCACCGGCAGCCGGATTTCGCTCAATCAGGTCCTCAAGCTTCTCGGCAAAATCACCGGAGAACCCATTCGCGCCAGGTACGATCAGCCGCGCAACGGCGATATTCTGCATTCGCAGGCCGACATCAGTCTCGCAACAGAGTTGCTCGGTTATCGTCCGCTCGTCAATTTCGAAGAGGGTCTTGGCCGCACCTGGAAGTGGTACTCGCAAGCCTTCGTGAAAAAATGAATTCCGCCCCTGCAGATTCAACTTCGCTAAAGGTGCGAGTTAGATGCTTATGAAGATTTTGGTCACCGGCGCCGCCGGCTACATCGGTAGCGTTTGCGCGGAACTGCTAATCGAGCGTGGTCACAGCGTCATTGCTCTCGACGATCTTTCCGAAGGCCACCAGGAGGCCGTCGACGATCGCGCCGTATTCTGCCGCGTCAATCTCCATGACTCCGATTCGCTGCACGCGGTATTCGAGCAGCACAAAATTGACGCCGTGATGCATTTCGCGGCCCTCTGTCTCGTCGAAGAGTCCGTGCGCGAACCCGCAAAGTATTACCGCTCGAATGTTTCCGCCGGCATCAATCTGCTCGAAGCGATGCTCCGCCACGGAGTAAAAAAACTGATCTTCTCCTCGACTGCTGCAACCTACGGCGAACCGGAGAAAACACCCATTCCGGAAGATCATCCCACGGCGCCCGTGAATCCCTACGGTGCGTCGAAGCTTCTTTTCGAGCGCGTGCTCTCCGAATTCCGCTCAAACTCCGGTCTCGAGTACATCACCATGCGCTACTTCAACGCCGCGGGTGCCTCGAAGCACCATGGCGAAGATCACCGCCCGGAGACCCACGTCATACCCATCCTCCTGGAAGTCGCCGCTCGGGAGCGCGAAGCTTTCCAGATCTACGGCACCGACTATCCGGCTCCCGACGGCACTTGCGTTCGCGACTACGTTCATGTGTTGGACATTGCCGAGGCCCATGCTCTCGCCGCCGAGCGTATTTCCGAGTTTGCTGGCCGGATCTATAACATCGGAAATGGCGCGGGATTTTCCGTTCAAGAAGTCCTGCAGGCGGCCTCCCGTGTCACCGGCCGCGAAATCAATCACCGGACCGCGCCCCGCCGCCCGGGTGATCCCGCCGTGCTCGTAGCGAGCTCCGAGCGAATCCGCAAAGAACTCGGCTGGGCACCAGCCTTCTCGAGCCTAGAAGCGATCATTCGCAGTGCCTGGGACTGGAAGCAGCGCTTCCCTCGCGGATATGCCTCGGCCTAGTATCGTCAACGCCAACCCGGGGAGTTGACCTTTCCCAAACACCCTTCTCAGCTATTTATTGCCCCTCGAACCCAGATTCGTTAGCCTCGGTTATGATGTCAAGCAACTCCCGTCTGCACCGCCTGAAGGTGTGTCTTCTTTCGCCGCACCCGCTCGTCCGTTCCGAGTTCGAGCGTGTTCTGCCGGAGAACGCCTTTCAGATCTCTTTTCGTCAACTGAGTTCTTCCTCGCCCTCGGAAATCAAACAAATGGCGATCCCAAAGTCTCCTGTATACGTTATCGACGGCCAGGCCTCCACCCAAGTCGTCCATGCGCTCATCGAAGGCATATTGGAGCGCCATCCAAAAGCCCGTGTCCTAGTCTTGGCTTCTAAGCATAACGATTCGGGAACCTTCGAATTCCTCCGTCTGGGCGTGAAAGGGCTGTTGGCCTACGGTCAGGCCACGAAACAGTGGCAGGACGCTCTCCCGCTCGTAGCCGCTGGAGGCTACTGGGTTCCCCGCGCTGTACTCTCCCGTTTCGTCGAGTCCATTATTGGCAATCGCAAGTCGGCGGCTTCTCGAAACCAAACCCCCGGTACCCTGAGCCGTCGCGAACGCGAAGTGCTCGATTCCCTGTTGCGGAATCTTTCCAACAAAGAGATTGCCAGCCAGCTGAACATTTCAGAACGGACCGTCAAATTCCACGTTTCAAACCTCCTGGCCAAGCATGGCGTGCGACGTCGCGCTGACTTGATCGTCATGCGCTTCCAGGAAGCTCAGCTCCCGAACTGACCTTAGTTTTCCTTGCTGTCACCCCCTTTTTTTGTTTAGAATCGCCTCCCTCCCAGCAGATTCGTCCATGTGGGCTACAGGTGGTTCCAGAAGCTGAGCGACAAACACTGAATCAGCGCGTTAGGCATGCTGCCGCTTCCTGGCAATAAAAGGAACCCGGCTTGCAGCATGGCACTTGGGGAGGCTGCGGTCTTATCAGTACCAGTACTTTTGGGGGATCAGACACGATCTAAATGTACATTGTCGCAACTCGAAAACAATTGCTAGAAAACCCTGTGCCATCTCCTGACCCAAATCGATGAGTTTCGTAGCCCAAGCTCCGTCGCCTGCCCAGCCCGCGCCTAAGCGAGCTCTGAAGCCGGGAGCTCGGTTGTGGGCCATTCGCATTCTCATCATCGTCACCGTTATCTTTACGATCCGCTACTTCTACTGGCGTGTAACCTCCACGATGAATCCCGCCGCGGTCTGGTTCTTCTATCTCTTCCTGGTCGCCGAAATGCTGAATTTCGTCGAGGCCGCCCTTTTTTATATCACCACGTGGAAACCGACCAACCGTTCCCCGTGCCCCATCATTCTCGACCGCTCGGTGGACGTCTTTATCACTACCTACAACGAACCGGTCAACCTCCTTCGCGAGACGGTCCTTTGCGCGGTCAGCATCGAATATCCCCACAAAACCTATCTCCTTGACGATGGGGATCGTCCCGAAGTCGCGGAACTCGCCCGCGAGCTGCGCTGCGAATACATCTCGCGCCAGGATCGCACGGGCGCCAAAGCCGGAAATCTGAACAACGCGTTGAAGCAAACCCAGGGCGAATTCATTGTCACTCTCGACGCGGACCACGTCCCGATGCCCGGCCTGATCGGCGAACTGATCGGATTCTTCGACGATCCGAAAGTCGGCGTCGTACAAACGACCCAGGACTTCTACAATCTCGATTCCTTCCAGCATCGCACCCAGGTCGAAAAGGAAAAGGGCTGGCAGCAGCAGGAGCTTTTCTTTAGTGTCATTCAACCCGGCAAGGATGGCTACGATGCCACTTTCTACTGCGGCAGCCCGGCCATCCTTCGGCGCACCGCTCTTGAACAAATCGGCGGCTTTGCCACGGAAACCATTACCGAAGACATGCATACCGGCCTGCGCCTCCAGAAAAAAGGCTGGCGCGTCGAGTATTACAACCACACCGTCGCCCGCGGCTTGGCCCCGCAGACCTATCGCGGCTTCGCCACCCAGTGGCATCGCTGGGGCCAGGGCGCCATGCAGGTCCTTCGCAAGGAGAATCCGCTTTTCGGTCGCGGATTGACCTTCGGCCAGCGCCTCAACTATTTCGCCTCCTTCTACTTCTACTGGATGAGTTTTCAAAAGTTCATTTACATTGCCACGCCAATTTTTTGCTTGCTCGTCGGAATTTTCCCTCTCATCGCCATTCCGAAAGTTTTCGCCATTTATTTCATTCCTTATTTTCTACTGAACATTTTTTCCACCGCTTCCCTGCAGGGTGGTTTCGGAGGCTTTTGGCTGAGCGAGGAGTTCAATCTCATCAAGATGCCCGTCTTGATGGCCACCACTTTCGGCTTTTTCCGCAAGGAAGTTCCGTTCAAGGTCACTCCCAAAGCGCGCGACACGTCCGCGCGTTGGACGGAAGTGTGGTTGCAGAGCCTGCTACTGATCGGCGTCCTCGTCGCCCTCGGAGTCGGTTCCTGGAAAGTCGCGCACACCACGCCGGAGGGATATTATTTCTGGGCGCTCGTCGTGAATATTCTCTGCGTGATTTTCTACATCTTCCTTTTCGTGCCGGTGATATGGCGCGCGTTTCGCCATAAGGAGCTTCGCGCGTCATATCGCTTCCCCAGCCATCTCGACGTTCCCGTTCTTTTTGGTTACAACGCGGAAGGTGGCGGCCACGTCGTCGCCCGCGGCTTCGCCCGCAATCTCAATCGCAACGGCTTCTCGATTACGCAGAAAGACGCCCTTCCTCTTGGAACCACCCTCGCTGTCGAGTTAAGTCTTCCCACCGGAACCATCCATGCGCACGCCCGCGTAGTTAGGAACGTCGAATTCTTCAAGGCTGAAAACAAGCGCACCGCGAGCGGCCTGGTTTTCGAACAGATCGACCCTGCCGATCAGGATTCCATCTCGAAACATCTGTTCTGGGAAGTCGCCCCTCGCCACGGTAGCATCCTTACAATGACCCGCCGCAGCCAAGCCCGGGGAGCGCGCACGTGAGGGGTTTCGCTATGCTGGCGGGGCTGTGTCTGAGCTTCGGTCTCCTGCTCGTAAGTCGCGCCAGCGCACAGCAAGGCTCGCCACTCGACCAAGCTCAGAGCCAGGCCGCATCAGGCAACCTCGATCGCGCTACAGAGCTCTTCCAGCAAGTTCTCAAAACCGATCCCGACAACCTCATCGCTCTTCGCGGTTTGACCGACGCGCTTGTCGCGCAGGGCCGTTGGCGCGCCGCCGTCGAACCTTTAGAGCGTCTCGACCAACTCCAGCCCAACGACGCCGCGCGCGTTTTCCAACTCGGCCAGATGGAAAGCTGGCAATCTGGCCATCGCGACCAGGCCCTCGCTCTTCTCAAACACGCCGCCGAACTCGACCCTTCAAACCTCGAATACCAGAAATACTACGCGCAGGTGTTGAGCTGGAACGATGCGACTCGCCCGGAAGCCATAAGAATCTACCGGCAAACCCTTCGTTCCTCTCCGAACGACTTGGACTTACTTGTGACCTACGCCGAAATGCTTTCCTGGAATCACTCGACGCGCCCCGAGGCCCTGGACTGTTACAAGAAAGTCCTCGCGCAAGATCCTCACAACGTGCGTGCGCTTGCCGGAGAAGCGCAACTGCTCTCCTGGAGCGGGCATTCCTCAGATGCCATGGACCTTTACGCTCAAGCCTTGTCGCTCGACCCCAGTAGCGCAGCGTCATTGCGCGGTGAAGCGCAAATCCTCGGCTGGCGCGGCGAGTATCGCCAGGCGCTTGACCTCGCCCAGCAGGCGCACGCGATTGACAGCGCGGACCCAGCAACCACCCTCGAACTCGCTCAGGCCGAGTACGACATGGGCCATTACGCCGAAGCCAAACGCGATCTCGCTCAAGTCACTACCGTTGACACTCCTGACTACCTCAATCTGAAACACGACGTCGATCACGCCCTCGGCACTTACGTCCAGCTCGGATACGCAATGCGCCGCGACGGCGAGATGCTCGACTACGATTCCGTGGATGCGCTCGTTTCCACTCCGCTCGGTTCCGAGAATCGTTTGAGCGCGCTCTATCAACCTTTTCGTTATCGAACCAACACCGGCGACTTCAGTTCGAACTACTACGCGCTCCTGCTCGATTCAGAGCCTTCCGACTCGATCGCCACGCACGCCGAGGTCGCTGGCCGCACCTATCCCGGCGTTTCCGGCCAGATCGAAGGCGCTTTCGACTCGACCTTCACCGTCCGTCCATCCTTCAAGCTTCAACTGGGATTCAACCGCGAGTCCGACCAGGAAACGCTCGTCTCTACTCTCGGCGCAGATGTCAGCGGCGTCTTCGTCGGTCAAGTCCAGACCAATCTCGCCAGCATCGGCGGCAGTTACTCCAGTTCGACCTATCACTACGATGCTTCGCTTACCTACACCGACGGCGTCTACACTGGCCAGAATCTCGCTTCCAATCGCCGCTCGGGTTTCGACGGCCAGCTCGGAAAGTCCGTTCGCGGCGACCATCCCTACATTCGCGCCGCCTATGGCTTCACCTATCTCAGTTTCGACCACGACGCGGAATTCGTTCCAGCCGACGGCGACCCTCCGCGCATTACCGGCGGCTACTACAGCCCAACCAAATACTTGCTCAACTACGGTCAGCTGACCTTCTCCGGCAATTTCGGCCGCCGCGCGAAGTGGGACTTAGGCGGCTTCGCCGGCGTTCAGAATGCGCAAACCGCCTTCACGTCCTTTTCTAGCGCGCAGCTCGCCTCTACCTTCTCGACGCACCTCACGTGGAGTATGACTTCGAGCGACGAGATTCGCCTCGGCTACGATTACCTGAACACGTTCAACGCCTTCCATCGTCATCTGTTCTTCGTTTCTTGGCGGCATTATTTCTAGTGTCGTTTCGGCAATAGTGCTAAGTTCCTGAACCGCGATGACTTCGACTCTTTTCCCATCCAAACAAACCTCCCGCGCAAACGCTTCCACGGCTGCATCGGGTTCGCAGTCTCGCTTCGGCCTCTCATCAACTGGGGATGTTCTCGGCAGGCTTCCATGGCCGCTTTTCGCCACGATCGCTGTCGCCTGGTATCTGCGCGCGCACGATCCTCACTACTCGAGCGCCTATATGGACGAATCCATCTACGTCCTCTACGGCCGAATGTTCCTCTCGCGCCATTTCGAGCCGCCCATTGACCATCCCTTGAATTTCAGTTTCGGCTGGTATCTCTGGCCAATTCTCGCGGCATGGGCCGATCGCATAGCAGGCCTTGCAGGCGTCCGCGAGCTTGCCGCCGCCATGGGGACGGTCGTCGTGTGCTCGGTTTATGGATTCTCGAAGCGTTTGTTCTCAACGGGCGTCGCTCTGGCCTCCGCGCTCGTCCTCGCGTTCCTCGGCCCGGCGGTCCTTGTTTCCCGCGTTGCCACTCGTGATATCGGTTCGCTTTTCTTTTTCGCGCTCGGCCTCTGGGTGTTCGCCTACGCCTGGCAGCAAACAAAGGGCAGAGAATGGCCTGCATGGCTCGCCGCTTCGCTTCTCGTATTCGCGTCGTTCCTCTGCAAATATCTCGTCGCGATTTATTTTCCGTTTCTCGTGCTCATCCTTATTCTTTTCCAAAGAACCCGCCGTGCCCTCTTCGGCTTTGTCTTGCCGCTTGCTGTCCTGTGCGCCGCGTATGCGATTTATTTCCGTCAATCCCTCGTTGCCATCGTGCATTACGGCCGCGCGTACGGCTCTCTTCGCGCGCCTGCCTCTGAAGCCGTGCAAATCTATTTCACCCATCGCTGGGATTTCTGGATCCTCGCCGTGCTCGCACTGGTCTCCTGGTTTTTCGCCCGTGAAGTCGGCCGCTGGAAGCTTGCCCTACTCTGGTGCGGCGCGGCCATCATGCCGCTGTTTCAACTCGTCTCCCGCGCCGATTACGACTACTGGAAGCACATCAACTATTCCTTTTTCTTTCTCGTTCCCGTCGCTATGGTCGGACTGTTGTCTCTTCTCCGCCGCGCAGGCCCTCTCTCTTACAAGATCGCCGCGCCTGTAGTCGTCGCCTCCCTCGCTGTAGGCTTTGGCTGGATCAGCAGCGCCTGGCACATCGATCAATTCGTCTTCTGGCCCGACGCCGAACCCATCGCCGCTTACTTCCAGGGACACTTATCCTCCGACGCGCGCGTTCTCGTCGACGACACCGTTTTTCGCTACTACTTTTCTCCGCCGCTCCATCAATGGCAAATCGTCGATCCGTTCTATTTCCGCTACGGCCGGTCGACCGGCGCGCCCGCCTACTCCGCCGCGGTCGCAAACGGCCTGTTCGATTACGTTGTGCTCGACGGAGGCATCGGCGGCGACGCCCGGCAAATGGCCGCCGCCATCGCGCCGCAACTTGCCACGCATTACGTTCTTCGCCTCCGTATGCCCGATCCCACGCTCGGCCAGACCATCCAAATCTACGAACGCCAGGATCCGCCCGCCGCCTCGCCTCCTGCTGCCTCGCCTCGTGTTGAAATCACCGCTCCCGCATCGAACGCCGTCGTCCAAACCGACCGCACCCTAACCACCCTCGAAGCCCGTGTCTTCGGCATCTCTTCCGGCGATTACGTGGTCGCCGATGTTTTCACCAATCGCTGGTACCCGCAGACCGGAAAAGTCCGTCCGGGCGCGCCCGACGGCGCGTTGTCGGCCACCATTTATCTCGCTGGCGAAGGCCGCGAGCAGTGCTATCACATTGTCCGCGTCCGCCTGTTCGACCCCTCCGGCCATTTGCTTAACTCCGCCTTGAGCCTCAATGTCGCCCGCTCGAACCCTGACGGCTCCGCTCCCGGCTGCCATTAAACCGAGCCTTTCGCGCTTCACCTCGTTCTCCGTGCCGCTCCGTGCACCGATCCGGCAAGGTCCGCGATGCCATGCTATCCTTGTAGCAGCACGAGACTTGCATGCATCTACCCGTGAAGGAGCCACAAAATTCGCCGACAAAAATAACGCCGTGAATCCCTCATCCAATCGCGCCCTAGAGCTCGAGGCTCTCCTCAACCAGCGCATCGTGATCCTCGACGGAGCGATGGGCACAATGATCCAGGCCCGCAATCTCACCGAAGCCGACTATCGCGGCAAGGAATTCGCTCGCCACCGGCGCGACCTGCGTCTGAACAACGACGTCCTCGACATCACCCAGCCCGAAATCATCGAGTCCATTCACCGCCAGTATCTCGAAGCCGGCGCCGACATCATCGAGACCAACACCTTCAACTCCAATGCCATCTCCATGGCCGAATATGGCCTGCAGGATCGTGTCTACGATCTCAACAGAGCCGCCGCCCGCGTCGCTCGCCGCGCCGTCGACCGCTTCCTCGCCGAAAATCCCAACGCTGGCCCGCGCTTTATCGCTGGCTCCCTCGGCCCCACCAGCCGCACTGCCTCCATGTCTCAGGACGTAAACAGCCCCGCCTCCCGCGCCGCGACTTTCGACCAGCTCCGCGCCGCATATTCCGAACAAGTTCGCGGCCTCATCGACGGCGGCGTCGACGTCCTTCTCGTCGAAACTGTTTTTGACACGCTCAACGCCAAAGCGGCCCTCTTCGCCATCGAGGAATCCTTCGAAAACTCCGCCGCGCGCCTGCCCATCATGGTTTCCGTCACCATCACCGACCAGAGCGGCCGCACTCTCTCCGGACAAACCGTCTCGGCCTTCTGGGTCTCCGTTTCGCACATGAATCTCCTGAGCGTCGGCATCAATTGCGCTCTCGGCGCAAGACAGATGCGCCCGTACGTCGAAGAGCTCTCGCAGGTCGCGCCCATTTATATCAGTTGCTATCCGAACGCCGGCCTGCCCAACGCCTTCGGCGGCTTCGACGAAACGCCCGAAAAAATGTCCGCTGATCTGCGCGACTTCGCCTCGAGCGGCTGGCTCAATATCGCGGGGGGATGCTGTGGCTCTACGCCCGCGCACATTCGCGCCATTGCCGCCGCCGTCAGAGGCCTCAAGCCGCACCTGCTCTCCAGGCCCGAGCCTTACACGCGCTTCAGCGGCCTCGAACCTCTCGTGATTCGCCCCGACACGAACTTCGTCAACATCGGCGAACGAACCAACGTTACCGGCTCGCCCAGGTTTTCCAAGCTCATCCTCGACGGAAAATTCGAGCAGGCCCTCCCCATCGCGCGCCAGCAGGTCGAAGGCGGCGCGCAAGTCATCGACATCAACATGGACGAAGCCATGCTCGATTCCGAGCAGGCCATGACCACGTTTCTCAACTTCGTCGCCTCCGAGCCTGAAATCGCCCGTGTCCCCATCATGCTCGACAGCTCCAAGTGGAGCGTCATCGAAGCCGGGCTGAAATGCATCCAGGGCAAGGGCATCGTCAATTCCATCAGCCTCAAGGAAGGCGAGGGAGTTTTCAAAGACCACGCCCATCTCATCCGCCGCTACGGTGCCGGAATGGTGGTGATGGCTTTCGACGAAAAAGGCCAGGCCGATACCGTCGATCGTAAAGTCGAAATCTGCGCCCGCTCTTACAAAATCCTCACCGGCGAAGTCGGCGTCCCTCCCGAAGACATCATCTTCGACCCCAACATCCTCACCATCGCCACCGGCATGGAGGAGCACAACAACTACGCCGTCAATTTCATCGAAGCCACGCGCCGAATCAAGGCCGGCTTCCCGCGGGTCAAAGTCTCGGGCGGCGTCAGCAATATCTCGTTTTCGTTTCGCGGCAACAATGTCGTTCGCGAAGCCATGCACTCCGCTTTTCTGTATCACGCGATTCAAGCTGGCATGGACATGGGCATCGTCAACGCCGGACAGCTCGCCATCTACGAGGAAATTCCCAAGGATCTGCTCGAACTGGTCGAAGACGTGCTTCTCAATCGCCGTCCTGACTCGACCGAGCGCCTTCTCGCTTTCGCCGATTCCGTCAAGCAAAAGGGCAAAACGCCAGTCGAAGACCTCGCTTGGCGCGGGACCTCCGTCGAAGAGCGCCTCAAGCACGCTCTTCTCAAAGGTATCGTCGATTTCATCGAAGTCGACACCGAAGAAGCCCGCAAGAAATACCGCAAGCCCATCGCCGTCATCGAAGGCCCGCTCATGGATGCCATGAACGTCGTCGGCGATCTTTTCGGCTCCGGCAGAATGTTTCTTCCGCAAGTCGTCAAGAGCGCGCGCGTCATGAAAAAATCCGTCGCCTACCTCCAGCCGTTCATGGAAGAGGAAAAACGCGCCGCCGGAGGCGGCCGGGCCAAAGGCCGCGTGCTTCTCGCCACGGTAAAGGGCGACGTTCACGACATCGGCAAAAACATCGTCGGCGTGGTCCTCGGCTGCAACAATTACGAAGTCATCGACCTCGGCGTAATGGTCCCGAGCGAAAAAATCCTCGCGACTGCCCGCGAAACCAAAGCCGACATGGTCGGCTTGAGCGGCCTCATTACGCCCTCTCTCGAAGAAATGGCTCACGTTGCCAAAGAAATGCAGCGCGAGAATTTCGACGTGCCGCTTCTCATCGGCGGAGCTACCACCAGTCGCGTTCACACCGCCGTCAAAATCGCGCCCATGTATCGCCAGCCGGTGATTCACGTACAGGACGCATCGCGTGCCGTCGGCGTCGTGGGCAGCTTGCTCAGCAACGAACTGAAGAAGAATTTCGTCAACGAGAATCGCAGCGAGCAGGAAAAGACCCGCGAAAAGCATCGCGGCCCGCAAACGCAGTCTTTGCTGTCATTCGCCGAGGCTCGCGCGCGCAAGCCCCTCTTCGACTGGTCCGCTTACGCGCCGCCGCGCCCGTCCTTCACCGGAGTCCGCACCTGCGCTCCCGTGCCTCTCTCCGAGATCGTTCCTTACATCGATTGGACTCCGTTTTTCCACGCCTGGGAGTTGCGGGGCATTTATCCGCGCATCTTCGACCAGCCCGAAGTCGGCCCGCGCGCCAAGGAACTGTTCGACGACGCGCAGATTCTGCTCTCCCGCATCGTCCGCGAGAATCTCCTCGTCGCGCGCGCCGTTTTCGGCTTCTTCCCGGCGAGTAGCGTCCTCGAAGACATCGAAATCTACTCCGACGAATCCCGTTCCCGCTCTCTCGCCTCCTTTCACACCCTGCGCCAGCAAATCGACAAGCCCGAAGGCGAATCCGATTTCGCTCTCGCCGATTTCATCGCTCCTAAAGAGACCGGCGTCGCGGACTATCTCGGCGCTTTCGCCGTCACCACAGGCATCAACATCGAACCGCTCGTCGCCAATTTTGAAAAAGCTCATGACGATTACAACGCGCTCATGTCCAAAGCTCTCGCCGACCGTCTCGCCGAGGCTCTTGCCGAACTCACTCACAAGCGCGCGCGGGACGCATGGGGCTTCGGCAGCGACGAAAATCTCAGCCACGACGAACTCATCCGCGAAAAATACCGCGGCATTCGCCCCGCCCCCGGCTATCCTGCTTCGCCCGACCACACCGAAAAACGCCAGCTCTTCGATTTGCTGCAAGCCGAAAAAAATACCGGCATTCGCCTCACCGAAAATTTCGCCATGTACCCCGCCGCATCCGTCTGCGGACTTTATTTCTCGCATCCGCAATCGAGATATTTTGCCGTCGGCAAGATCAGCCGCGACCAGGTTGACGAGTACCATCGCCGCAAGGGCATGGACCTTCGCGAAGTCGAGCGCTGGCTCGCCCCCAACCTCAACTACGACCCCGACGTGTAGCGGCTCGCCTTTTGACCATTGGCATTCTGCCCGCCTCACGTAAAATGATCGTGGCACTCAATCCATGTCCACCTTCTTCATCCAAAACTTCGGCTGCCGCGCCACGCAAGCCGACGCCGACGCAATTCGCCAGAGCCTGCGCGCTCAAGGCTGTTCCGCCGCCGAATCCGACAGCTCCGCCGACATCGTCGTCCTCAACACCTGCACGGTCACCGCGGCAGCCGACGCCGAAGCCCGCGAATCCATCCGCCGCATTCACCGCCAAAATCCCTCCGCGCGCATCATCGCCACGGGATGCTACGCGCAGCGCGCTCCCGAAGAACTCGCCGCCCTTCCCGGAGTCTCCTGGGTCGTCGGCAATTCTCATCAGCACTCCATCGCTTCGCTCGCGAACAATCACGCCAATTTCGTTCCGCTTTCCGCCGTTTCCGCGAACACCACCGCTCCATCTCGCATCCTGCGCGAAGAAGTGTCCGCGCACGTTCCGCCCATTGCTTTACCGCATCGTTCCGACGATTCACCTGACGGTCTGCACGCCGATAAATTTGACGATGTTTTCGCCGCCTCGCGCACTCGCCCCACTCTCAAAATTCAGGACGGATGCAATCATCGCTGCGCCTACTGCGTGATTCCTCTCGTCCGCGGACGCAGCCGCAGCCTCGCCCCTGCCACCATCCTTGGCGAAGTCCATCGCCTCATGCAAACCGGCGCACAGGAAATCGTCCTCAGCGGAATCGATCTCGGCAGCTACGGCCGAGACCTCGCCCTGCGCGTTTCGCTCCACGCGCTCGTCCGCAAAATCCTCGACGAAACCGAGCTTCCCAGCCTTCGCCTTAGCTCCATTGAGCCCATCGACATCACTCAGGATTTCGTCAGCCTCGTCGCTTCCGAACCACGCATCGCGCCGCATTTCCATCTGCCGCTGCAATCTGGATCGGATCGGATTCTTCGTGCTATGCATCGCTGGTATCGCGCCGCGCATTATGCCCGCCGCGTCGAACTCATCGGCAGCACGCTGCCTCACGCCGCCATCGGCGCCGACGTCATCGCCGGCTTCCCCGGCGAAAGCGACGCAGATCACGCCGCCACCATGAATTTCATCGCCGCCCTGCCGCTCAGCTATCTGCATGTTTTTTCTTTTTCTCCGCGCCCTGGGACCGAAGGCGCAAATCTCCCCGGCGCCATCCGCCCGCACACCATTCACCAACGCGCACGCGAACTTCGCGCCCTGGGGCAAACCAAAGCTCAGCATTTTCGGATTTCTCAGCAGGACACGAAGACTCGCGTCCTCACGCTCGACCGCAAAGGAGAAAACTGGACTGGCGCCCTGAGCGGCAACTATCTCAACGTGCGCGTTGCCGGCTCATGGCCGCGCAATCGCTGGCTCGAGGTCAAAATCCCCGCCGACCCCGCCTCCCTCGCTCCTCTCGCTTCCTAATCCTCCAAAATCACTTGCGCGATGGCCAAATTCCCGCTATGCGTGATCGACAAATGGAAGTGCCGCGCTCCCATCCTTGCCGCGAACTCTGCTGACTTCCCCGTGAGATAAATCCCCGGCTTCCCGCTCGCCGCATTCCGCACTTCAATGTCGCGCCAACGCACGCCGTGCCGCCATCCCGTGCCCAGCGCCTTCATCGCCGCTTCTTTTGCCGCGAAACGCGCCGCATATCTCTCGAATTTCGATTTGTGCCGCTCGCAATATCGCCTCTCCTCCTCCGTGAACACGCGCTCCACGAACGCCTGCCCAAACCGCGTAATCGCCGCTTCCACGCGGTCAATCTCCGCTATGTCCACTCCCATCCCGACAATCACTTTGCCTCTCGCATCGCGCCAGGCTCCCCTTTGTGCATGCATTATAATGGAACGGCTTCCGGTTCGGAGCTTTCATGCCCTCAACAGTCAAAGTCAGGCCGCGAGTCCCCCATCGCGCCGCCGCGACACCGCTCGCCTCTCCCTGGCGTTTTCGCAACGCTGCGGGCCTGAAAATCCTCGAACTCGGTCCATTCACCCAATTCGACTGGCTCGTCCACGGATTCAGTACGCGCCCGGGCGGCGTCAGCATTCTCGAATCGTCCTGCCCGGGGCCCCGCCCCGATGAACCGCGCGGCGAAAAACTCCTGAATCTCGGGTACACGGACTGGGATCGCCGCGAGCACGTCGCCGAAAACCGCCGCCGCTTCGTCAAAGCGCTCCGCCATCCTGAACTGCCGCTCGTCACGCTGCGTCAAATCCACTCCGACATCGCGCACGTCGTCTCCGCGCCGCCCGCCGAACCTCCTAAAGGCGACGCCCTCACGACCCGCTCACCCAACTTGCTCCTCGCAATTCAAACCGCCGACTGCATTCCCATCTTGCTTGTCGATCCCCGTCATCGCGCTGTCGCCGCGATCCATGCGGGATGGCGCGGCACGCTCGCGCGCATCGCATCAAAAACGCTCGGCCGCATGCAAATGGAATTCTCCACTCGACCCGCCGAGGTTCTCGCCGCCATCGGCCCGGGCATCGGCCAGTGCTGTTACGAAGTCGGCCCCGACGTTGTGAAGGAATTCGCCGCGCAATTCCCGCAAGCGAGATCATGGTTCGAAGGCCCCTTCGACGCGCTTGCTTCCGGCGAAGATCCCAATCCGCTTCCGTGGCTCACCATGATGCCCCCGGGCCACCAGCCGCCCCCGCCTCGCTGCCACCTCGATCTCAAAGCCGCAAACGCCGCCTTGCTCACCGACGCCGGCGTTTCGCCCAAAAACATTTTCATCTCGGATCTCTGCACTTCCTGCCGCACCGATCTGTTTTTCAGCTATCGCCGCGAACAGTGCACCGGCCGCCTCCTTTCCGCCCTCGGAATCATCAAAAACACGCTCGGCACTAGGCCCATCTCATAATGCCTCGTCTCCTTTCTCACGCTGCTTCGATTCCCTACTCGTACTAGCTACCGTGGAATGGGCTTCATGTACTCGCGGATGATGTGATCGTCCCCGGTCTTCCAGTCGCTGAAATCAGCTCCGACGATGAACAGGTCGCAGCCGTAACGGAGTGAGAAGGCAGTCTTGTCCTTGAACCAGACACTAAAGAAGACCGTCCCTCCGTCAACGAAATGGGTGATGTAATCCACCATCTTGCCGTGCACTTCGGGGTACTGCTTACGCCGAATGGCGAGGCGCTTTTTCATGAGCTTGTGGAGTTTCTTTCGTTCCTTAGGAGTGATCCGTGCAACGGCCGTACTTCCCACCCACACGATCTTCGTCTTTTTCGTCGCGCGTTTCTTAGTCATGGCGCTTCTCCCGCACGGAATTGCCAGCCTTTGGAATGGGCTTGTGGCGCTTCATGGCGTCCTTGTTGACTCGCTCCTCCTCTGCTTCCCATTCGAAATAAGCCTCGTCAATCCCATGGTTCGCCAGATACAGTGCTTCATACAGATGAGCTCGCTCCATGACCAAGCATCCTTTCGGCGGCCAATGAGCCGCAAGTTCGGCAGCTAATAGGAGTTGAGACAGAGTGTCGGTTGCCGCTCTCGAGTGGCCAAGGGATCCAGCGGAACAAAATACGGCGGGGAATGCGCGGCGTACGAAGGTACCGACCGTGGAACGGAACACGGATGCCTGGGTTGCACCCAAGCGGGGAACCCATTACCTTTTGTGACAGCCATTGTTGCCTCTAGTCCAGGCGACTTTGGTCAGGGGCGCGTTCAGTGTTTACGCACTAACGCGTCCCGTTCACTCAAATCATCGGCGCTATTCTTATACACATAGCGCTATGTGCATAGTAATTATGGCAGGATCCTGACTGGCTGTCAACTTCAATAATTGGTAGAAGAAGTTCATCCATCATAAAATGAAGCCATGAGACGTGATCTTGTTTCCAAAGTAATGCGCGAGATGGGTAGAAAAGGTGGCAAAGCCGCCAAAGGAAAGGGTGTGAAAGCACGCATGGCCGCTCTTAGCCCCGAAGAGAGAAAAGAACTCGCAAGGAAGGCAGCAAAAGCTCGCTGGGCAAAGGGTAAGAAGAAAAGCAAAAAGCCTTAAAATGCAAGAAGTAGCCGAAAACACTTTCTCGAATTTGCTTTGACTCCTCATGTGCTCCGTTCTGATTTGCGTGACAGGGACTCAGCGCCACTATCGGCAATCGCAATTATCGGATCACCGTCCTAGGGTAAACAGCACCATGTAGCGAAACACCCTCCCCAAGGGTGCTTTTGTTTACACATCGTCGAGATCCTTAGCAAACGCCGATGCCACGATCGCGCCCAGTTCTGCTTCTCAAGGGCCGCAATGTCACGCCCTAATGGAAATGCGCGCGTCCAGCGTCGGCAAACACGACAGCGGTGGCGACGAGACGGTTTTGTGACTGCTCAGGGGCTCACCTAAATGGACTAACCCCTGAATTGAGACGGTTCCCCAGGGGCACACTTTGCAGAGTGACCTGCCCTCTTTTTGAGACAGATTCTGAGTTGAATCCGGGAGGCTGCAGACGCTCCTGGTTTTTGCGGCCTGCAATGGCCAGAAGAACAGCGCGTCTGGCAGACGGCATCTACGCGCAGATCCGATAAGTGATGCCGGTGCAAGGCGTTTTCACGGGACGCGAATCCCACTCGCGCTTTCCACAAGCGCCAGTTGCCCGCACGCTGCCATTACATCCTGCCCGCGCGAATATCGCACAAACGCCCGCCGCCCCTTGTCGGTCAGAGTCTTGCGAAACGCTTCAATCCTCTCCGCATCGGGCGGCCGGTACGGCAATTCCCCCGGATTCCACGGAATCAAATTCACCTTCGCGCGTAAATTCCCAACCAGCTTCGCCACGCGCCCGGCGTCCTCCACGCTGTCGTTGAATCCTCCCAGCAGCACATACTCAAACGTCAAATGCTCCCACGGGCGCAGCGGATAATTCCGGCACGTCTCGAGCAGCTTCGAAATCGGATACTTCCGGTTGATCGGCATAATCGTGTCGCGCTGCTTGTCGTTCGACGCATTCAGTGAAATCGCCAGCTTTGGCCGCACTTTTTCTTCCGCCAGCCGCTCAATTCCCGGAACAATTCCGCTCGTCGAAAGCGTCGCGTGCTTCGGCGAAATCCCCAGTCCCTTCCCATCCAAAATAATCCGCAGCGCCTTCATCACCGCTTCATAGTTCAGCAGCGGCTCGCCCTGTCCCATCAGCACCACATTCGTTTGCGGCTTGAGCGCTTCTCGATTGTCTCCGAGCGCCGCCAGAATCTGTCCCACGATGCCGCCCGCCGTCAAATTACGCACCAAGCCGAGCGTCGCCGTCAGGCAAAACTGGCAATTCACCGCGCAGCCCTCCTGCGTCGAAACGCAAATGGTCTGTCGCTTTTCCTCCGGCATGAACACGGTTTCAATCGTCGCGCCTTCCGCGCATCGCAAAACGTATCGCACCGTCCCGTCCGCCGACCTGTGCCGCCGCACAATTTCCGGCATCCCGACTCGCGCGGTTTCCGCGAGCTTCCGCCGCATCTCCGCCGGCAGAGCCGTCATTTTGTCGATCTGCGTCTGTCGCCGCTCGTACAATTCCCGGTAAATCTGCCCGCCGCGATAACTCGGCTCGCCCATCTGCGCAGACAATTCCCGCAATTCGTCTAGCGTCTTGCCGATCAAAACCGTTTCACTATTTGCGATTGGCATTTTCTGTGATTTCCGCGGTTTCTTTTCCGCCGCGCCGCTTTCCATTCATCATAGCACGCGCTCGCAGCATTTTTTTTCAGCGCCACTCGCGCGCCCTGGCGCTATACTTTCGCTGAACAGCAGCAATGGGTGTCCGAAGGAGGCTTCTATGGCGCAAATGGCGATCGACGAGTGGGTGAAAGGCCTTTCCGCAGTTCATCGCGAAGACTTCACTCTTCCGAAAATCGAGAAATACCTCCAGCAAAATCAAATTCGCGTCGGCACGCTCGAGCCCTATCTGTTCTACGCCAAGAGCCACTACACCCGGAACCTCGTCTTCAAATGCGACCTCTTCGAGATCCTTGCCATCTGCTGGGAAGTCGGCCAGGCCAGCCGTATTCACAATCATCGCGGACAGAATTGCTGGATGGCTGTTCCCATCGGCAAGCTCCGCGTCCAGAATTTTCGCGTCAAAGACCAGAATCGCGCTCGCGGCACCTGCAATCTCTCGCCCAGCATCTCCTATGATATGGACAACGATCATCCCGGCACTGTCCAGCGCGAAGAGCCAGTCCATCAGGTTCTCAATCTTCCCGAGTTCAATCAGCGCGCCACCAGCATCCACGTTTACTCGCATCCCTATTCCAGTTGCGAAATTTATTCCATGGACAAAGGCACGTACTCCGACGTGCCCTTGCATTACTCGAGCGAATACGGCAAACTTTCTCCCGACGAGAAACTTTTCTGACCGTTGCGACAGCGTTTTCCAGTCCGTGCGGATTCTTCTCTCGTCATTTCTCTGATTTATTTTCAAACGCGCTGGATCTGCGCCCGTTAACGGCGCTGGCTGAAGGAAGGTCTATGGCTTTGGAGAATCGCCCAATCGAGCAAACCACTTTGCCCAACGGTCTGGTCGTCGTCACCGAATTCATGCCTCACGTTCGCTCCGTTTCCGCGGGCATCTGGCTGCGCAGCGGCTCTCGCAGCGAACCTCCTGAATCCGGCGGCATCTCCCATTTCCTTGAGCACATGCTCTTCAAGGGCACCGGCCGCCGCTCTGCCGAGCAGATTGCTCGCGAAGTCGATTCGGTCGGCGGCCACGTCGATGCGTTCACCACGAAGGAAATGGTCTGCTTCAATACTCGCGTGATCGACGAACATCTTGAAACGGTCTTCGACATTTTGGCCGACATGGTTCTCGACCCGCAATTTCCCGAAGAGGAAATCAATCGCGAGCGCTCCGTCATTCTCGAAGAAATCCGCATGGTCGAAGACA
The DNA here is from genome assembly GCA_035945715.1 of Candidatus Acidiferrales bacterium. Classification (GTDB taxonomy): domain Bacteria; phylum Acidobacteriota; class Terriglobia; order Acidiferrales; family UBA7541; genus DAHUXN01. The sequence continues at coordinate 7,105 of DASYZX010000033.1, read as the reverse complement.
ATCCCGAAGATCTCGTCCACGAAATGTTTTCCAGAAATCTTTGGGGCCATCATTCGCTGGGCCGCCCGATTCTCGGCACCTCTGAAACCGTCGGAAGCTTCGACCGCAGCACGCTCCAGTCCGCTTTTCAGAGCCGGTATTCGCCCAACAATTTGGTCATCACTGCCGCCGGAAACATCTCCCATCAGAAAATGCTTGATCTCGTTGTTCCGCGCTTCGGCTCCCGCAAACCCTCTACGAATGGCTACAAGGACGTGTCTCCGGCTCCCGCCGCCGCACTTGTTTCGCGCTCCAAGCGCGAACTGGAGCAAGTCCACATCTGCATCGGCGTCCCCAGCTGCTCGATGACCGATCCGCGCCGCTACACTCTTTCCGTGCTCAATAATCTTCTCGGCGGCGGAATGTCCTCGCGCCTGTTCCAAAACATTCGCGAAAAACAGGGCCTCGCCTACGCAATTTTCAGCGAAACAAATCACTATCACGACGCCGGCATGCTCTCCATTTACGCCGGAACGAGCCTCGAAACCACCGAACGCCTCATCACTTCTGTCACTCAGGAATTGCGCCGCCTGAAGGCAGATGGAGTCACCGCCGAAGAGCTTCGCTGCTGCAAAGCCAATTTGAAAGGCTCGAGCCTTCTGTCTCTCGAGTCCACCGGCTCGCGCATGAGCGATCTCGCGCGCCAGTTCCTTTATTTCGGCAACTATACTTCGCCCGAGCAGCGCATCGCCGCGATGGAAGCCGTCACACCCGAAGAAGTTCAGCAGCTCGCAAACGAAATGTTCCAGCCCTCTCGCGCCGCCGCCGCCATCCTCGGCAATCTGAACGGCTTCAAACTTGAGCCCGCGCAGCTCGCCTGCTGACGTCATTCGCTCGTGGGGGCGGGGCTTGCTGTTGCCCGCGCGACTCTGCGAGTTCTGCAACGATTTGTTTTTCGCCTTTCACGGGTGACGGGCCCCGAATCACGGGCCACGGTCGTTCCCATTTGCTCCCGACGTTCCACTCCCGACTCTCCACTGCTTCTTCCCCGTTGACGAACCTTCTCCCCTTTGTCATCATGCCTTGCAAGTCGCGCTGCCTTGCATGCACCGCGCGGCTCGCGAGGGCCCATCAGCTTTCGAATTTCCATCTTGGCCTCTGGCAGTTCGGGCAATGCCACATTGCTTGAAACAGAGCGCACTTGCCTCCTCGTTGACGCCGGACTTGGCCGCAAAGAAACTTTTCGCCGCCTCGCTGCACTGGAAAAATCTCCCGAACGCGTCGACGGGATCCTGATTTCGCACGAGCACACCGATCACGCCAGCGGCCTTCCTCAGCTTCTGCGCCACTGGGAAGCGACCGCTTACCTCACCGAAGGGACCTACGCGGAAATCCTTCGGATTTTGCCCGAAGCCTCTACAAAAAAACTCGATCGCGTCGAGCACATCCGCGCCGGCGAACGCTTCACCATCGGCGACATCGAAATTTCTCCCTTCACCATTCCTCATGACGCGGCCGATCCGGTCGGCTATGCGTTTCGCGCCAACGGCACAAAAGTCGCCATCGTCACCGATCTCGGCTATCTCACCGAACTCGTAAAATTCCATCTTCGCGACGCCGATTGCCTCATCCTCGAGTCCAATCACGACCTCGAGATGCTCAAAGTCGGCCCGTATCCCTGGTACGTCAAGCAGCGCGTCATGAGCCGCACCGGCCATCTCTCCAATCACATTGTCAGCGAATACTTATCCGACGGCGATGCCTTCGACGGCCGCGCACGCTTTCTTGTGCTCGCTCACCTCTCTGAAACCAACAATAATCCTGACCTCGTTCATCTCTCCGCAACCGAGGCCCTCGAGCGTCGCCCTGCCGAAGCACAGTTCCAGGGTCAGCTCCTCGTTGCCTCGCAGCGCGTGCCCCTCGGCCCACTAACTCTGTAGTTTTGTTGGATTTAGTAGTACTCTACTCCGAAAAATTTACCGTGAGTGGGAAAATTCGTCCGGCCGCACCTACCATACGCTACTTACATAGCGTAGGTAAAATCCTGATACTAGTACCCTTAGGTTTTTCGTCTCCGAACGGCAAATCGCTTGCATTTTTCCGCCTCGGGGTCCGGGCAGGATCGTCTGGCGCCGATGGCTTGTTGGCTCAAGAACCAGGCGATCTGCGGTTCGGAGCAATATTTTTCGTTCTGATTCTGTCGGGCCGCCCTTTCTACAATCAACGAAAAGAGGTGCGGTCATACTGAGAAAAACCAAGAAGTTCCAGCAGCTTTTTGGCCCCAACGAGACCCGACAAGAAAAAACAACATCTTCCGCCGCTGCCGAAACTCTGGTCTTCTGCGACAAAAGCAGCGGCGCTCCGCGATTCCAGGTTGAGATGACTGGAGACCGCGAAATGGCTTTCAATCGTGCCGCAAGCCTGTTGGCCTTAGGCTGCATGGTTCGCGGGGATTCGCCCTCTGACTACGCCGTGTGGGTATCGGCAGAAAACTCCACAATCGAGTGCATCAAAAAACACGCCAATGAACTCCTCCACATGGGGCGCAGCTTTTCGTGTTCCGTGGATGTCAGCCCTCGCGAAGGAGAGGTCCTCAACGAGCTTCTCAATAACCGCATCAACAAGGAAATCGCCGATCGCCTCAGAATCTCTGTCCGCACGGTCAAGTTCCATATTTCCTCGCTGCTCGCCAAGTTTGGTGTCACCAGCCGCTGGGATCTGATTCAAAAGGTTCGGCTCTCGCTGAGCAACAAGCAGCTCGCCGAGGGCTTCGCCACACTGCAACATCTGCCGGTCCCGGCTCCCGAATCCCAATCGAACATGAGCGGTGTTTCAGAAGACGGCAAACAGCAGCGCGTGTCAAAACAAAACGTTCAGGAACTGGAACGCCGCGTCGTTCCATTCCGTAGTCAGCTTCGCCCAGCGTGAACCGCTTGCTTTCATGAACTGTCGTTGGGCGACCCTTGGGTCGCCCGCGCGGCTCATCGAGTCGCATCTGGTCACCACTGCCGGCTTGAACCTGTGACGCACGCCGAAGTTCTACTTGGGCAACGCGAAACAAGCTGCTGTACATGGTTTTCGTTGCGGCTGCTTCCGCCCAGCCGGGAAAACGGAGGGTGCGATCGAGACTCGCGCCCTCGTTTCTTTTCCGCGCGCGGATGACCTTCTTCCTTTTGCCCCGCCATTCGGGGGTCGCGCCAGTTTTGTCGAGTGGCTTTCCGCTGTCGGAAGAACACAATTCGGTTATCATAGAGCAGGGAACTCCCCGACGATTTCTTGCACTCGATTTCTGAGCGTGCGTTGATTCGCTCAGGTCAGGAGAACCGTTTTGATCAATCGCTACACGCGTCCGGAAATGCGCCGCATCTGGAGCGACGAAAACAGATTTCAGAAATGGCTCGATGTGGAATTGGCCGCAGCGGATGTTCTGGCGGAAGCGGGAGTGGTCCCGCGCGAAGCCGCGGCGCGGCTGCGCGAACGTTCGCGAATTGACGTTGCGAAAATTCTGGAGATCGAGTCGCGCGTGCGCCACGACGTGATTGCTTTCACCGTCGCCGTCGGCGAAAGCGTCGGCGATCCCGAAGCCGCGCGCTGGCTGCACTACGGACTGACTTCCAACGACGTGGTCGACACCGCGCAAGCTCTTCTCGTGCGCGAAGCGTCCGAACACATCGCCCGAGGCCTCGAGCGTTTCGCGGAAATTCTCGAGCGCCGCGCGTGGGAATTCAAAGATACGCCGCAAATTGGCCGCACTCATGGCGTGCACGCGGAGCCGATTACCTTCGGACTGAAGATTGCGAACTGGTATGACGAAAATCGCCGCGACCTCGCGCGCTTTCGCGAGGCTGCCAAAGAAATGGCTGTTGGAAAGATCGCCGGCGCCGTCGGCACGTGCGCGCATCTCGGCCCGGAGATCGAACAGAAGATTTGCCAGCGGCTGGGCCTGAGGGTCGCCCCGATTTCTTCGCAGGTGATTGAGCGCGACCGGCACGCGCACTATTTGACGGCCCTCGCGATTGTCGCAGCATCGCTCGAACGCATTGCGATCGAGATTCGCCACTTGCAGCGCACCGAAGTTCGCGAGGCGGAAGAACCTTTCGGCGGCGGACAGCGCGGCAGCTCGGCGATGCCGCACAAACGAAATCCCGTCGGCTGCGAACAAGTCTCCGGTCTCGCGCGCGTGGTGCGTTCGAATTCTTTGGCCGCGCTCGAGAATGTGGCGCTGTGGCACGAGCGCGATATTTCTCACAGCTCGGTCGAGCGCGTGATTCTTCCCGACTCGACAACGCTTGTGGATTACATGCTCGATCGCATGTCCGCGATTGTGGACAAGATGAAAGTGTTTCCCGAGCGCATGCTGCGCAATCTGAATTCCACGCAGGGTTTGGTTTTTTCCGGCCAGCTTTTGCAGGACCTGGTGGAGAACGGCGCGGCGCGCGAGGATGCGTACAAATGGGTGCAGGCGCACGCGATGGCGGCGTGGGAATCGGAATCCAGTTTTCGCGAACGCATCACCAATGATCCGAACATCGCGAAAATACTGGACGCGAAAAAACTGGAGAAGACTTTTGGTCTCGAGCGACAACTGAAATCCGTGGACGCCATTTTCAACCGCATCTTCGCAACAAAATCTTCGGCAGCGCTGCCGTAGATTTTTCGGCAGCGCTCGGAAATCCAAGCTACAGTAGTGAACCGCACACAAGGCACGCAGGAATCGGGATTGTAGGAGATGGCATCGCGCAGTCTCGGAATAAACCCGCCGACGGCGGGTTGCCCCCTGTTTATGGCTATCACTCCCGGATCGCCGACGATTTGGGAGTTCGCTCAGCATCAAACCTGGTGTTGCTCGATTTTCCAGGAAGGAGATGTTTTATGCGCAACGCTATTGCCCTCATCTTGGCGGCTCTGATAGCTGTGGGGATCATTGTTATTGGTTGTTTCTACCTTGCATCTCCGGAACGAGTCTCAGGATCATTTGGTCTTAAGCCGCCTGCATCCGATACTGACACTCGTGCCTGGCTACGTCTTAAAGGAATTCGGGACGTCGCATCGGGAGTGGTCGTGCTGGCAATGATGCTGACCATGGACTGGCGGCTGGTGGGCATCGTTGTACTCGTTGAAGCGGTCATCCCTTTTGGCGACATGTCAATCATTCTGGGGTCGGGCGGGTCGAAGTCGCATGCGCTCTCCATTCATGGCGTAACCTGCGCGGTCATGCTTGTCGTCGGCCTCTTGTTGATCCATGCCATTTGAGAGAAATGCGGTTCTTGTCCAGCGCGAGGATCCGGCATTGTGGGAAGAGATTTCCACAGGCGGATTTTTTCCACAGTCATCCACAATTTTGCACAGATTTTCTGGACGATTTCGATTGACGAAGAAAGTGAGAAGGATTATTTTGCGCGCAGATTGAACCGAAGCTTTGAAGACTTCACGGTTCGGTTCAGAGTTCGCGACTACCTGATGGTTTTCGCGATTCCGAACGGAACCGGGAAGTATAAAGACTTCACGATTCAGCGGGGACGTGCAAACGTATAACAGCGATTGCAGAGTTCGCTGAACAAGAAGCTCAGAGAAGGTACGGAGTAGATCAGAAGCTTGCAGTTGCTTCACGGCAATTGTAGCGCTGGCTGCACTGGAAGAGCTCAGAGGCTTCGAGGTCCGGCCCGGAGTTCGCGGAGGCTTCGCGGCTTCTGCGAGCGGTGGGTTGAACGGAAGAGCTCGCAGGTTGTACGCATCAGTTTGGAGGACGCGATTCGCCGCAAGGCGATTGGGTCGCCTGATTGACCCGGAACGCCTGTAAAGTTACGGCTCGATTTAGAGGGCGCAATGGCTTAACGGCTATTGTGCCCTCAACTTTTTAAGACTACCGAGGACCTCCGCGAACCAAAGATGAATCCATATCGCTCTACACCCCGGCGGGTTCGCTTGGCGAAGTCGGGAGAAAACCCGCGCGTCATAGAAGAGATTTGACCTGCAAACTCAAGCGCTTAGAACCTCGTCTCAGTCACGCAAAATGAATCCCGTTTCGTTTTCGGACACTACAATTTCAGAGCGATGAACGCCTTCGGAATTAGACGCGCTGGATGTAGCGGCCTTCGGAGGTGTCGACTTTGACTTTGTCGCCGTTGTTGACGAAGGGCGGGACGTTGATGACGAGACCGGTTTCGAGCGTGGCGGGCTTCATCACGGCGCTGGCAGTGGCTTTTTGCAGGGTGGGTTCGGTGCCGGTGACGGTGAGGTCGACGGTGTCGGGGAGCAGAACGCCCATGGGCTTGCCTTCGTAAAACTCGATGCTGACGGGAAGATTGGGAATGAGGTAATCGGTTGTGTCACCGAGAGTTTCTTTGGTGAGGGAGATCTGCTCGTAGGTTTGCAGGTTCATGAAGTGGAAGCCGCTGGTGTCGCTATAGAGAAACTCGAATTCGACTTCGTCCATGATGGCGCGCTCGACGAAATCTTCCGCGCGGAAGCGGTAGTCGACGATGGAGCCGGTGCGGAGATTGCGCATTTTGGTCTGCATGGAGCCGCGCTTGTTGCCGGGGGTGCGGTGCTCGACGCTGAAAACGGTGAAGAGATCGCCTTCGTGCTGGATGATCATGCCGGGGCGCAGTTGTGTCGCTTTTACCATCGACCGCTCCTGATTCTCATTGGGAACTTCCTGCTTGTCGAAGCGAGTGGAAGCTTGTCCCGCGAATCGTGAATTGAGGCTTGATTATAGCGAAAGACGGCGGTGAGTGGCTAGTGGCGAGTGACTAGGAAGGGCACACCGTGCTTCGCGGCGGCATTCAGGATTTGGGCCCGTTGCGGCGGATTTCGCCGCCGAGGACGGGAGTGAAGATGAAGTCGTGGAGTTCGTCTTTGAGGCCGTGCAGGCGAAGAAGGGTGGCGATTTGGGCCCAGTGGCGGATTTCGTGGAGGAGGACGTGGGTGACGATTTTCCCGCTAGGTGTTGGGCGCGGCAAGGTCGGACGCCTAGATTGGTGGCTTGCGGAAAAAACTCGTGACTTGAGGCGTATCAGAAGCCGGGGGCGCCGGTGGCGGCGGGGCGGATCTCTGGGGCGTTTTCGGCGGCGCGGCCGAAGCGCAGGCGGTCGGTGAGGCCCTGGCCGAGCGACATCAGGCCGGT
>DASYZX010000032.1:0-28311 GCA_035945715.1 Candidatus Acidiferrales bacterium | reverse complement strand
GGGGGAGGTGCGGCGGGGGTTAAAACTCGGGGTCAAGGTACTATTTTTCTAACGCTTCACGCTTCGCCCGCTTGCTTTGCTAGAAGTTGCAACCCCCCACGTAGGTGGCCGCTGCGTCAGTGTAGTTCCCGGTCGTTTTTTCTTCTACTACATCGTCGATTTTTCTACCAAGAAGGGGCAAAAAATCGGAGTGTTTCTCGGTTTAAGCGCCGTCTTTGCTACAGTTTGGTTTGTTTGCCACAGACCGATGCTCTAGCAGCTGAGCTGCGCTCACCGACGATTGTTGCGAAATTTATTATCACGTTCGGGCAGTCGAGAGTTTTCTCCGATTTCGACCATCAAACCATGCTGTGAACCAACGGCAATAGCCACCGGAGCGTTCTGCAAAATGCGTCGACAGCACCCGCCCGTGCATCCAACCACAACGAAGTGTAGAGTAGAATCTCCGAATCCGCGGGATAGGGAAGGAATTCGCGTGGCCAAGCCTGTGCTGATGGCCGTTGATGATGACGCCGAAGTTTTGCGGGCGGTAGAGCGTGATCTGCGCAAGCACTATGCCGAGCACTATCGCGTCCTCCGTGCAGATTCCGGCGCGGCGGCACTCAACGCTCTTCAGGGCCTGAAGAGGCGCAACGAAGCGGTAGGCTTGCTCCTCGCCGATCAACGCATGCCGGAGATGAGCGGCGTAGAATTCATCCGCCGCGCCATGGATATTTATCCGGATGCGCGGCGCGTTTTGCTCACTGCATATGCGGACACGGATGCCGCGATCCACGCCATAAACGAAGCGAGGATTCATCACTACTTGCTCAAGCCGTGGGATCCTCCCGAGCAACAACTCTACCCCGTGCTGGACGATCTTCTCGACGACTGGCAGGCGTCTTACCGCCCCGCCTTTTCGGGAGTGCGCGTACTAGGCCATCGCTGGTCCTCTCGTTCCTACGCCGTGCGCGACTTCCTGGCACGCAACCAGGTGCCGTACCACTGGCTCGACGCCGAGGACTCTGAGAAGAGCGCTGAAACGCGCGCAGCTCTTGCTGCGGCAGGTGATGCCGCCAAACTCCCCGTCGTTCTATTCTCCGATGGCACATGGCTTTCCGATCCGGCGACACTGGACATCGCTGAGCGGCTCGGCCTGCGCACGCGCCCGGAAACTTCGTTTTATGATCTTCTGATTGTGGGCGGCGGGCCTGCCGGACTTGCCGCAGCTGTCTATGGCGCTTCGGAAGGCTTGCGCACGGTTATGATTGAACGAGATGCTCCCGGCGGTCAGGCCGGCATGAGCTCTCGCATTGAGAATTATCTAGGTTTTCCTTCAGGCTTGAGTGGAGCCGATCTGGCCCGAAGGGCCGTAACTCAGGCGCGCCGCTTTGGCGTGGAAATCCTCACGCCGCAGGAAGTGACCCGTCTGCGAGTCGAAGCCGGCTCCAAGTTCGCCGCTCTCGCGGACGGCACGGAAATCGGCGCCAAAGCCTTGATCATCGCGACGGGCGTTTCCTACCGGCGGCTCGATGTTCCAGGAATGGACCGAGTGCAAGGGGCCGGCGTGTATTATGGCGCAGCAATGACCGAAGCTTCCTCTTGCCGCGGCGAGGACGTCTACATCGTCGGTGGAGCAAATTCCGCCGGGCAAGCGGCTATGTTTTTTTCGCAGTACGCGAGGCGCAGTATCCTGCTCGTACGCGGCAGCTCGCTCGAAGTCAGCATGTCTCAATACCTCGTTGACCAGATCCGGCAGACTCAAAACATCGACGTCGAGCTCAATTCAGAGGTTGTCGAAGTCTTCGGCCAGGACCACCTGGAGGCCATCTCCGTTCGCTGCGTCACAACGGGCGAAGCCCAAAAACTTGCCGCCAACTCCTTGTTCATTTTCATTGGCGCCCAGCCCCGCACGGAGTGGCTTGCAACGGTAATCGAGCGTGATGACAAGGGCTTTCTCTTGACCGGACCCGATCTCATGCGTGATGGCAAACCCCCCAAAGGTTGGCCTCTCGAGCGTGATCCGTGGCTCCTCGAGGCCAGCAGTCCCGGTATTTTCGTGGCAGGCGACGTGCGCTACCGTTCCATCAAACGCGTTGCCTCTGGTGTCGGGGAGGGTTCCAACGCGGTCCAATTCGTGCATCAATACTTGAGCACGGTGTGAGATGAGCGAACAACAAAACAACGATCAGGCTCGGCGCTTCGCTGCTGCCTTGCGTTCAGTCTCCGTCTTCGCGGATTTGCCCGGCGAGCATTTGGAATGGCTCGCTTCGCAGATGAACGAGGTGGTTCTCGACGCCGGGCAGGTTTTCGCGCGTTCCGGCGATCCGGTCGAGTATCTTTACGTGATTCTTGAGGGCGAGCTTCAATTTGAACGTCCTGCTAATCCTGGCTCGCCAGTGCTCACGGCGTCTGCTGGCCAGGTTACAGGTTTACTTCCCTTTTCACGTCTCACGGAGGTTCGCGGCATCGGCCGCGCTGTTCTGCCTTCCCGGCTGCTTCGACTCCATAAGCAGCATTTTCCGGAAATGGTTCAGCGCATGCCTCAGCTCGCGAAGCGTCTGGTGGCCCTCATGTCCGACCGGATCCGCGAAACCACCCGCATGGAAAGCCAGCAAGAAAAGCTCATGGCTCTCGGAAAACTCTCTGCCGGTCTTGCCCATGAGTTGAACAACCCCGCGGCCGCTGCGCGCCGCGCCGCGCAAAGCTTAATGGAAGCGATGGAGAATGTGCGTGCCGCCAGCCTCAAGCTCCTTCTGCACTCTTTCTCTGAAGCCCAGCGGGTTGCGATGCTGCAATTCGAGCAGGAAGTCATGAAGCAAGCCGCTTCTCCGGCGGAAAAGTCGTCTGATCCCCTCGAATTCAGTGATCGCGAGGAAGCCGTCACGAATTGGCTCGAGCGCCACAACGTTTCGGAACCATACAAGATCGCTTCACTTCTGGCGGACGCTCGAGTAGGTCCGGAGAAGCTGGATGCTCTTCGCGCCACCACGGGCGAGAATGCCGTTGGCTATGTGCTGCACCGCATTGCTGCCTTGATCACAGTTTACGGTTTGCTCCAGGAGATTGACAACAGCACGCGGCGGATCAGCGATCTGGTCACCGCTATCAAGCGCTATTCGTACATGGATCAGGGCGCTCTTCAAGAAGTAAATCTCCAGGAGGATCTGGACAACACGCTGAAGATTTTCGGCAATCGCCTGAAAAATGGCATCACCGTGATCCGCGATTACGATCCGCACCTTCCGCGCGTCTGCGCTTATGGCGGCGAGCTCAATCAAGTGTGGACCAATCTGATCGACAACGCCATTGACGCCATGAATGGCAAAGGCGAGCTCCGCGTTCGTGCGCTTCACGAGTCGGACTGCGCGGTGGTGGAAATCGGCGACAACGGACCTGGCATTGCGCCCGACGTGCAAGGACGCGTCTTCGATCCTTTCTTTACAACGAAAAAGGTGGGGGAGGGTACAGGTCTGGGCCTCGATACCGCCCTGCGCATCATCCGAAAGCATCACGGGTCGATCGACCTGAAATCGCAGCCGGGCGACACGCGCTTCCGTGTCCGGCTGCCTATCAAACAACCCGGCGCATCAACCCCGGAGCGGCCCAGCGAGGCATGAGTCCCTGCTTGGAGGCAGGAATGCAGTGATGCGCCTGGACCGGGCCGTCTATTTCACCCTCACATCCGGTTCGACCGACATTCCCGGCCTCAGCAGATGTTCAGGGTCCTGTCCTTTTTCGAAAACGATTTTCACCGGAATTCGCTGGACCACCTTGACATAATTCCCGGTGGCGTTCTCAGGCGGCAGCAGGCTGTAGCGAGCTCCGGTTGAACCCGCGATGTTGAGAACGTGCCCATCGTAGGTACGGCCATAAGTGTCAACGTGAATCTTCACGGGCTGGCCGGGGCGCATGTACTTCAACTGCGTTTCCTTGAAATTGGCGGTCACCCAAATATTCTGGCTGTCGAGCGGGACAATGGTCATCAATTGCTGCCCAGGGTTGACGTTCTGTCCCGGCTGGACCGATCTTTGTCCTACGATTCCGCTAATCGGCGCCACGATTGTCGTGTACTGCAGGTTCAGTTGGGCTTGTTGCAGAGTCGCGGCAGATTTTTCCGACTCCGCCTGCGCTGCTTGAGCGCGAGAGCGCTGCACAGAGACTTGTTGTGGCTTCGTTTCGGCGTACTGTAATCCCGCTTGAGACTGCGCGATTCGGGCTCTCGCCTGAGTGACCGCCTGCTCGGCACTGGCGGCGGACGCTCGGGCCGCCGCGACAGCCGCGGCAGTGGCTTTTTGGCTATCGACAGCCTGGGTGTACTGTTGCTGCGGAATTTCATCCTTCGCCGCAAGAGGTTTGTATCGGTTCACATCATCCTGGGCCTTCAAGTCATTGGCTTCCGCCTGCAATAGCGAGGCCTGCGCGGCATCAAAGCTTTTCTGGGCAGCAAGCAGGCCAGCCTGCGCGCTCTCGATGTCGGCCTGGGCGGTGGACAACTGGCTTGTTGTGTTGACAGAAGTCAGGGGCACATTTGTCTGCGAGGCCGCGGCGCTGGCCTGGTCATTGGCCAAGGTGGCCTTGGCATTCGCGACGGCAACTTCGTAATCCTTTGGGTCGAGCTGCACAAGGACGGTCCCCGCTTCGACGTACTGGTTGTCATCAACCTGAACTTGGGTCACATAGCCGGACACGCGTGAACTTACCGGATAAATGTAACCATCAATTTGCGCGTCATCGGTGGACTCCCAAGCGGCAAAATGCAGATAAAGGAGCGTCCCAGCGACAAGAATGACGACAGCCGCTAGAGCGATGAGAAGCGTGCGGCGCGGCTTCTTGCGGGCAGTCGGGGGCTTACCCGGCCCAACCCCGGTGTCTTTTGGTGTTCTTGACTCCGCAGTTTTCGTTATTTCCGGACTTTGCGTCGATGTGCTTCCCATTATTGCTTTCCCCCCTCCAAGAACTGCAGAGCTGACTTCTCGGCTACACCGAGAGCTTGCGCAAGAGAGATCTTGGCCACGTTGAAAGAATAGAGGCTGGCGATGTAGGACTGATTGGCTGTGGCCACGGACTCCTGCGCCTGAACGACCTCGAGATTGTCGGCCACTCCCGAGGTGAAGCGATCTCGCGCCTGCGACAGTGTTTGGTTGGCCAGGTCGATATTGCTCTGCGCCACGGTTACAAGATCGGATGAGGATTTCAGGTTGTAGAACGCAGTTCGCACATCGTCATCGACCCTGCCTCTAAGGTCGGCCAGTTCCGCTCTGCGCTGTTCGAGCGCCGCGTCTGCTTGCAGCTTGGCGGCGCGAACACGGCTACCTTGGAAGATCGGTAGGTTCAGCGCGGCGTCAAAACCGACGGTGCCGTGCGAGCTGGTGAAGTTTGGACTTCCGATATCCCCATAGTTCGTATCGGTCGAGACGTACGGGTAATTTTCAGCGCCGGCTGCGCGCAAGGTCAGCTCGGCGGCTTGCACTTGTGCCTCGCTGCTGAGATAGTCCGGGCGCGTTGCATAGGCCTGTTGGAGCGCCTGCTCGAGCGTGATTTGAGCCAGTGGTGCATACGGAACCGATTCCGTCACGTGGAATTCTTGCCCGTTCGGCAGCCCGATCACTCTCGCGAGAGAGAGTTTGTCGATATTCAGCTGATTTTGTGCGGCAATCAAGCGCTGTTGTTGTGTCTCGAGCTCGACGTGAGCGCGTAACACGTCAATGCCGGCGATAATGCCGTTCTTGTTTTTATCCGTATCCTGCTGATAGAGCGTCAGTGCGGTATTGACTTGAGCGCGAATCGAATCGACCAGAGCGGAATCGGAGATCACAAGAAGGTACGCGTTTCCCGCAGTGAAGATGACGAGGTCGCGATCGCTCCTGTAGGTGTACTCGGAAGCCTTTTCCGATGCGGACGCCGCTTTCAAGCTTTGGATATCCGACCAATTGAAAACCTCCTGCGACAAGTCCGCGCGGCCATCGGTAACCCAGAAAGGTCCGCCAATGCTCGGTATGTTGACACCAGGAATCTTGAAACTAATGCCCTGCGCTGCGAAATTAACCTGTTCGAGCGAAGCGCTGACACGTGCCGAAAGCTGAGGCAGCAGCGCGTTCAAGGCGCGCAGACGCGCGGCATGAGCCGCCCGCGTGTCTTCTCCGCTCTCGATCACACCCAGGTTGTATTTCAATGCACGGTCAAAAGCGTCGTGAAGCGACAGATCCAGTGTGGTCCCCGTCGCCTGGCCGGCGGGCACGCTGCCGAGAAACGGACTTTGCGCCTGCGCCCAGCTCAGACCCGGAGATCCGATCGCCAAGAGAAGAAAAGCACACGAAACAAATGTTGAATGTCCAGCGCGTCGATTACCGAACATTGCCACTCCTTGCCGAATGCCGAGTCATCGCTCAGCTACCGCGCTTTTCATATTCGGCAAGCGCGTTGAGGATGATCTGGACAGCCACTTCTTCGCCCATGCCGGAATTGACCATCATGTGAAAACGGTGCCTCCCCGGCCAGTCAACGTCGAAATATCGCTTGATGAAGTCGGCGCGGTCACGGTCGACTGTCTCGGCCAACTCAATCGCTTCCTTCTCATTTTTACCGGTGGATCGCAGCCGTCGTACGCGCTCCTCAAACGGAGCGTACACGAAAACGTGAAACGCGTCTTGCCGCTTGCCGAGATAAAAAGCCGAACCGCGTCCTACGATGACGCAGTCTCCCCGGTCCGCGATTTCCGGCAACATTTTCTGCACCACTTCGCGCACGCATTCCGTATCGACCATCTTCAGTCGCGGCGCGTTTAGGCTTCCTTCGAAGCTGCCCTTCATAAAAGCCTTGAGCAGCCGGTAGTATATCGGGTCTCTTTTCTCTTCGTGCTCTTCGATGACGCGGCAGTCGCACTCCATACGGCGCGCGATTTCCTCGGTCAACAGCTGATCCCAGAGCTTCCAGCCGAGCCGCGCCGCGAGTTTCGCGGCGATGTCGCCTCCGCCGCTACCGTATTCCCGCTCGAGAGTGATGATTCGAACTGGCATGGTTTGCTCCTGTGCTGGAGTTTCGGTTCGCTGCTCTATCCGACGGCCGCTTCTCCCCCGGCACCTGGTTTATTCCTTCGCAACACGAAGGACAGCACAAACATGATTGCAGCCCCTATGCAAAGAACCCAAAACGTGTCGATGTAAGCGAGCGTCGTCGCTTGACCAATCGTTGTATTGTACAGGCGCGCATACGCTTGGCTTGTGGCGCGAGCGGCGTCAAGTCCGAGCCCCGTCAGACGCACGGCGAGACTTTGCACGGTCTGAGTAAACGGCGCCTTACCGGCCGTAGTGTGCGCGACCAAATAGACCTGATGGAATTGCGCCCTGCGAGCGATGAGCGTCGTAACCATCGACGTTCCAATGCTCGATCCGATGTTTCGCATAAAGTTTATTAGACCGGCGACACTGCCGCTTTTCTCGGCCGGCATTCCGACGTATGAGGCGAGATTGACGGGAACAAACAAGAACCCCAGTCCAAACACCTGCAATACTCGCATCCAGCTGGCTTCCCCGAAGCTGATACCCAGACCAAGATGCTGGGTCGAGTAGAACATCCCTAGGCAGAGTGTTAGCCAGCCAAAGGCGATGATATATCGCGCTTGTACCTTGGATGCAAGCGTGCCGGCGAGCGGCATAAGAAACAGCAGCAGCAAGCCCCCGCCCGAGAGCACCAAACCCGCCGACTCCGCCGTGTATCCCACGAGCGTCTGGAGAAACTGCGGCATCATCACAAGACTCGAGAACAGCATGATCCCAAGTACGAACATCATGAAGTTCGCGCCGAGAAAATTCGGGTTCTTGAACAGATGTATGTCGATAATCGGAGTTTTTTGGAACCATTCCCAGATGACCAGCGACAGGAGGCACACACCGGCAATGATTGCCAGCGTGAGAATGAAATGGGAACCGAACCAGTCATCCTCTTGCCCCTTATCGAGCACAATCTGCAGAGCCCCAACGCCCAGCGCCAGCAGCCCGACGCCGATGTAATCGATTCTTACGCCTCCGCTCTTCGCCTGTTTCACCCACGGGGGATCTTCCAAAAGCCGGAACACAAGAAACAACACCAGAATGCCTACCGGCAAGTTGATGAAGAAAATCCACCGCCAGCTGTAATTATCGGTGATCCATCCCCCAAGAGTGGGGCCGATCGTGGGCGCGATTACCGCCGTGATTCCGTAGAGAGCAAACGCAAGCCCCCGCTTCTCCGGCGGGAAGCTATCGGCGAGGATGGCTTGCGCCAACGGTTGGAGTCCACCTCCGCCCGCTCCCTGCAAAACGCGAAATAGAATGAGCGTTCCCAGACTGGGCGCAATACCGCAGAGCAGAGAACTCACCGTAAAGATCGTGAGGCATATCATGAAGAATCGCTTGCGCCCCAATACGCCCGCGAACCATCCGCTAATCGGCAGCACAACGGCGTTTGAAACCAGGTAGGAGGTTAATACCCAAGTGCTCTGATCGTTGCTGGCGCCCAGGCCCCCAGCCAAATAAGGCAGCGCCACGTTGGCGATGCTCGTATCAAGCACCTCCATGAAAGCAGCCATGGCGACAACGACAGCAATCAGCCAAGGATTCACTCTCGGTTTCCAAGGTTCAGCCAGGGGAGGTATGGCTCTCTCGCCTGCAGAACCATCGGATGGCGAGTTGACTGGATCTTCCGCGTTGTCTGCCATGTCCACGTCCATCTTTGATGCGTGGGCGACCGGTAAGGAATCAGTGACGCTGCCCGTCCTCGCGGGTCTTTCCCTCGACTGAATGCCTGGGGATTATTTCTTTCGGAAACACCTCATGCTCTCGGCGCGACGCTTTCCGTCTTAGTTTCGATCCTGTGAGCGGAAGGGAATCGGCCTGCCCGGAGTCTTCGGCGGCTGGGATTTTTTCAGTTGCGTGCGGGCAAAATCCGCCCAGGGGCCTCGCGGCTGCTGCTGCAAATACGCGATCCAGTGCTGCAATGCGAATTGCTTCTGTCCCTGTTTTTCGTATGCAGACGCCAAATTGAAATGCGCGTCAGCATGCGCAGGTTCGAGTTCTGTGGCGCGGCGCAAGTGTTCGATGGCATCATCCAGGCGGCCCATTTCATCGAAGACGCAGCCGAGATTGAAATGAGCGATGACGTTATGCGGCTCAAGCTCGATGGCGGAGTGGAAAGCCGCATGTGCATTTTGCATTTCGCCGCGCTGATAGTAGATGCAGCCAATATTGATGTGCGGCTCGCTCCACAGCGGCTCGATTTCGAGCACCTGCTGGTACACGCGAATCGCCTCGTCCAGTCCTCCGGGCCGCGTCTCGCACCGCACTGCGTATTCAAACAGTTGATCCGCAGAATGCGAATGCATCTTGTGCACCGTGGCGACAGCGCTCGCATGAAACGGCAGCACGAATTGGCCGGTCAGCGGTTCGATCGCGCGGCCCGGAGCGCCAGGAGGAATCGCCGCGATTTCGCGCCCGCTCGGAAACAGGCGAAACTCGTCAATCGCTGCGTGAATGTTCGCGGCGCTCCCCTGCAGCGCGGTTACGGCACGAACGAGTTTGCGCGCCGGAATGTGGCCGTCCGTTATCCGTTTTATGGAGCGGAGCGCGACAAGGTCGGAGAAATTGTAAAACTGTGCGCCCCACCGCGATTCCGGCACGACGAGCCGAAGGCGATGCCAGTAACGCAGGCGCCTGGGATCGACGCCCACAATTCGGCTCACTTCGCGTTGCGTAAAGCGCTCTGGCAATCCTGTTTTTCCCGAAGCGGGTCTCCGGCTCAGCCCCAATTGGTCAGCAAACCCCAGACAAGATTATCCACCCGTTGTCAATGGCGCGATGTCGTCGCATATTTAGAAAACGGCATGCTCTCGGTGAGGTAGGAAGATGCGCCCGAGGCCTTCCGTTACTGGTAAGAACAGAAAGCCGACCGCGGAAAAAGAGAAATAGGACGGCTTGTTAGAATGGACAAAGGCGGCGACCACTGCCGCTCGGTTTCTCCAAGGCGAGAACGGGCGTTTCAACTGCGGTTCGGGAAGGAAAGTGGCGAGCTCCGCAAGCAGGGATCCATGCAGGAAATCGAAAACGGGAAAATCGAAGAGGCCCTCGAAGCGAACGGTGCCGCGGCGCACCGGGAGGAAATTGCGCCGAGAACAGGCGTGCCTCGCGACCGCAGGGGAAAAGCATCACAAAAGGCGGGACAGAGACTCGTGGAGAGTATGGAGAATCGTCGCACCGAGCGGCTGGTGAGCGCGGCGCGGCCGGTGGCGTTGGTGCTGGCCCTCCTCACGCTGACCGAAGCAGCGCCCGGGCCGGGGACGCAGGAAGCGATTCTTTTTTTGTACGGCTATTTGGCCGTGTCGTTCGCGGTCCTGTTCGTCGGGCAGGCACTCAGGTTCAATTTTCCGCCAGAGGTCGATCTGGTCGCTCTGGCTGTGTTTATCGCGTTGACGCCTTCGCTCGCGGCATTTTGGCTTTTCTACCTGTTCGGAGTGTTTGCGATGGCGACTCACGCACGGCAAAACGGGATTTCTCTTTACCGATTGCGCCCGGGCAATCTGTTGATGAGCGACGCGGGGCTCGTGAGTGGCGGAGCAGCGGTCGCATGCGTGGTGCGCACCCTGTGGCTCGCGCCCACGCTCCCGGCATCCGGGCAGGTTTCTGGAGGCACGCTGCGGTGGGTCGGCGTGGCAGCAGGGACATATTTGGCAGGCTTGTGCGTCGCATGGCTGGGAATGCGGCAGCGCGCCGTGGTGACCGAAGAGAACTTCCTCGAACTCGTGCAGGGTATGGTGCGCGTTGATAAGGGACTGGCGGAATCCGTCCGCTTGGTGCTCAGCGAACTCGCTCGGGAGTTTGATTGCGAATGCGCGGTGATGGCGATTTGCGATGAAGAAGTCGAGCGGCTTTTTACCTGGAAGGGAGATCAGGATCGGCGGCACGCGATCCCACCTGCGGTACTGCCGCTGGCGAAGGCCGGTGCATACCTGGCGGAGGATTTTTCGCACGCGGTCTGCTGGAAGGGCCTCGACGAGCAGGCCCGCGGTTTTGGATGGGCGGCGGGCGGCCGCGCAACAACGAGATTAGAGACGCCACCGGCGAGCGTGCGCGAGGAGCTGGGGGCGCGCTCCGTGGCGGCGGTGACGGTGCATGCGGCGGGACATCCTTCGGGGCGGATGCTGCTGGTCAACGGGCGGCGGGGATTTACGCGGCGGGATTTGCGATGGTTTGAGCGAATCGTGCGGCAATTGAATGTGCCGCTCGAAAATGTCTTTCAGCTGAGGCATTTGCGAACCCGTGCCGTCGAAGCGGAACGGAGCCGAATCTCGCGGGACTTGCACGACGGGATTTTGCAGACGCTGCTCAGCTTGAATATTCAATTGGGCGTGCTCGAACGGAAGGCTACGAGCGCGCCGGAGGCCGCGTCCGAGGATTTGGCGCAGTTGCAGAAAACGGTGCGGCAGGAAGGCGAAGACCTGCGGCAGATGGTCAAGGACCTGCGGCCGCTGCGCGTGGAAAGCGCGGACTTGCGGGAAATGATGTACGGCTTCGCAGAGCGGTATCACAACGAATCGGGCTTGGTGGTCGATCTGTTCCTCGAAGAGAACGATTTGCGCGCCCCGGACCGGATTTGCCGGGAAGTTTTTCAGATATATCGTGAGTCACTCAACAACATAAAAAAGCATGCGCGTGCCAGCCACGTCGTGGTAAAACTATGGCAAGACGACACGAAAGTGTTTCTCGTTGTCGATGACAACGGGCAGGGATTCAGCTTTTCAGGAAGATTCGGAAGCGAAGAGTTGGACCGGCTGCGCCTGGGTCCGATCTCGATTAAGGAGCGGACGAGAACGGTGGGGGGTGTCCTGACGGTGGAGTCGAATCCAGGACATGGAGCGCGGCTGACCATCGAGATCCCCATAATTTGACAGGGTGAAATGACAAAAGGGAAAACGCCTGTTCGCATTCTCGTAGCCGACGACCACGCGATCTTTCGCGATGGACTGCGCAAACTTTTTGACGGCACGGATGAAGTTTCCATCGTCGGCGAAGCATCGAATGGAAACGAATGCGTGCGAATGCTGGCGAAGCTGAAGCCCGACATTTTGCTGCTGGATTTGCGCATGCCGGAGAAAGACGGATTGGGCGTTCTGGAGGAAATCAATTTCGATTCGGTGCCGACGCGCGTGATTGTGTTGACGGCGGCCGAGGACGACCGCGACGTGGTGCGCGCCATGAGGCTGGGTGCGCGAGGCGTCGTGCTGAAGCAGTCGGCGAGCGATCTTCTGTTGAAGAGCATCAAAAAAGTGCATGACGGAGAGATTTGGCTGGACAACCGCATGACCGCGGAAGTGATCGACGCGTTCAAGCGCTCGGCGGAGACCGGCCAGCGGCGGGATAAGCCCCTGCTGAGCGACCGCGAAAAAGAGATTGTGCAGCTCGTCGCGCAAGGGTTTCGCAACCGTGAAATCGGCGAAAAGCTTTTCATCAGCGAGCAGACGGTGAAGAATCATCTGCACAATATTTTTGACAAGCTGGGCGTGTCCGACCGGCTCGAGTTGGCGCTGTACGCAATTCACCATCGGCTGATCGACCAAACTTAGTCCGGGCGCTTTTGTTTCCGCAGTGGAATTTTCCGCAACGCCGGCAGGTCCGTGCATCTTCGATGCCGCAGAAGTTATCCTAAACACAGAGAGCGATGGCTGAGGAAGTAAATTCGCAAAAATGTCCGCACTGCGGGGGTCCATTCCCGCAGGGGACGAGCGAGTGTCCGCACTGCGGCAATCGCTGGGCCTTGGTGCTGCGTTCGCGCGAAACCGTGCTGGGTTTGTGCGTTCTGCTGCTGATCATTTTTTTCTTTGTTACGGGCATGATTGTTCAGCGCTATCACCAAAAGCGCCAGTCGCTGGGAATTGAGTGGTTTGAGGCCGGCCGACAGCAACTGAAACAAAGCAACGCGTCCGCGGCGTTGGCGGATTTTCGGAATTCGCTGGTGTACAACCCGGATGACGCACAGGTGCAGTTTCAGCTGGCCGAGGCGCTTTCCGAGGAAGGGCGAAACGAGGAGGCGCGATCTTATCTGCTGGGATTGCTCGGGCAAGCTCCCGCCGACGCGCCGGTGAATCTGGCCCTGGCGCGCATCGCAGCAACTTCGGGCTCGGAGGCCGAGGCGCTGCGCTATTACCACGGAGCGATCTACGGCATCTGGCCGGCGAACATGGAGGAAAACCGCCTGAATACCCGGCTCGAATTGTGCCGTTTTCTCGTTGCCGAGAACGATGCGGCGAGCGCCGACAGCGAACTGATCGCGCTCGAGGCGGAAATCCCGCGGCGGAATGGCGCGATTCTAAACGAACAGACCGGCGAACTGTTCTTGCGCGCGAAAGACGCGAATCGCGCTCTGGAAGAATTTCGAAGGGCCCTCGAAGGGCCTTATCCGCCGGGCGACGCGTTCCGCGGAGCGGGTCTCGCCGCGTTTCGAATGGGAGAGTATCGTTTGGCAGAGCGCTATCTGGAAAGAGCCGATCGCGAGCAAAGAAACGAGGCCGATGTAGAGAAGGCTCTTGAGACGACGCGGCTGATTCTGACGTGGAATCCTGAGGCGCCGCGGTTGAGGGATGTGGAAAGGCGCGAACGCGTGCGGCACGATTTGGCGCAGGTCATTTCGCGCGTGGATTTGTGCGCCCGAGCCGGTGGCGTGCTCCTGCCGGAGACCCCGCCCGATCCGACAGAGGCAACAGGTCAAACCGACGACCTGGCGGTCCAGTACGCACAGGCGCTGAACCTAGAGACAGGACTTTCCGACCGGGATTTGGCGCGGCATCCGGAACGGCTGGACGCAGCGATCAACATGATTTTCCAGTTGGAAGCTTCGGCGACACAGAAGTGCGGCGAGCCGACGGGACTTGATGAGGCGATGGAGATCTTGGGCAGGAATCGACAGAACGTGGCGCAATGAGCGAAAAGCCAAGCGCGGCCGCGGACATCACGCCCGTTCCCGCCGCAACGGACGGTAAGCGGCCGCAAAGAGGCAAGCTCGAACGGCTGTGGACAGTCTGGCGCCGCAAGGCGCTGACTCTGCGCGAGGGTCAGCTTTTCCTCTTACTGGCGGTAATCATCGGATTGTTCTCCGGCCTGATCGTAGTGTGCTTTCGCGTCGCAATCGAGTGGACTAGATTTTGGCTGCTGGGTTCGTCGATGGAGCCTTCGCGTCTGCGCGTTTTGCTGGCGCCGACTCTCGCGGGATTCGGCGTGGCTTTGTTGGTCGTCTATGTGTTCAAACGGTCGCGCGGGAGCGGCGTGAACCAGACGAAGGCAGCGGTTTTTATTTTTGACGGGTACGTCCCGTTCCGTACCGTTATTGGAAAGTTCCTCACGTGTGCGCTCGCGATTGGTAGCGGGCAATCGCTGGGGCCGGAAGATCCTTCGTTGCAAATGGGCGCGGGAATCGCCTCGACGCTGGGCCGGGGCTTGCGACTTTCGCGCGACAAGCAACGGTTGCTTGCGCCGATTGGAGCTGCGGCGGGACTGGCGGCGGCATTCAACGCGCCCATTTCTGCGGTCATTTTTGTGATCGAGGAGATTATCGGGACGTGGAGCGGGGGAGTGCTGGGCGCCGTGATCCTCGCCGCGATCTCGAGCGTGGTCGTGATGCGCGAGTTCCTCGGAAGCGCGCCGATGTTCCGCGTGCCGGCGATGGAGTTTCGCCGGCCCATCGAACTGATCGGCTACGCAGTGCTGGGCGTAATCAGCGGCATCGCATCGGTGGTGTTCCTGAAATTCATCGCCTACGCGCGGCCACGCTTGCGGCAACTGCCGCGGTGGACGCAGTTCATTCAGCCCGCCGCGGCGGGTTTGCTGATCGGAATCATCGGTATCTGGCTTCCGCAGGTGATGGGCAGCGGTTATCCGATTATCGATCAGGCTCTGCACGAGCAGTTTTTGTGGAAGATGCTTCTCCTGCTGGGCTTGTTCAAGATACTGGCCACGGGAATTTCATTCGTCAGCGGGGCTCCCGGTGGAATGTTCGCCCCAACTCTCTTTATCGGAGCGATGCTGGGCGGTGCGGTAGGCGGATTTGAGCACTTGTTGGCGCACCGACCCACGGAGTCAATCGCCGGATTCGCGCTGGTGGGCATGGGCACATTTTTCGCTGCTTTTCTGCGCGTGCCGATCACCTCCGTCTTCATGGTGCTGGAGGTGAGCGGCCACTACTCGATGATCGTGCCGACGATTCTTTCCAACATGATCGCCTATTTCATTTCGCGGAAGTATCAAAAAGTCGCGCTCTTCGATTTTCTCGCGCGGCAGGATGGCTTCTTTTTGCCTTCGATCGAGGAGCTGCGCGAGCAGACAGCTCCGCGCGTGGAAGAAGCGATGCGTCCCGGCAACGGAATTGTGTTCCGCGAGGATCACATCGCGGACATGTTCCGGGAGGCCGAGTCCGCAACAGTCCCGCAGTTCTTGTTCTGGCAACGGGAAGGCGGCTGGAGAATTGTCGAGCGCGATCTCCTGCGCCAGCTGGCGCCGGACGAATCCGGACCGGTGGAAATTCCGTCGAAAGGACCCGTGCCGCAACTCTATCCGGATCAACATCTTGATGAGGCGCTGAGAATCATCGGCGATTGGCCCGTTGTGCCGGTGGTGAATCGGGCGAATCTGGAAAAGCTCGAAGGCGTGCTCTCGCTGAACGATATTCTCCACGAATACCGTATCTCCTGATTTTTCCGCGAGATGGATGACTAGTACTTTCGTACGGGCAAAGCCTTGGCAAAAATGAGCCTTGCAGCCTATTGAGGCAGAGGCCGCACTCCGACTATGCTGGGAAACGACAGAGGGTGACTCGTGGGACAAAAAGAGCGCAGGTCGACGCGTCGATTTCAAATGAGATTGCCGCTGAAGGTGCGTTGGACGGGCGACGCCTCGGTGGGAGAGGCTTCGACGGAAACCAGGGAAGTGAGTTCGCGCGGCATCTACTTTTTCCTGCCCAAGGATCTGAGGAATGGCGCGCCGCTCGAGATCGTGATGACGCTGCCGCATGAAGTCACGCTGGCGGGACCAGTGAAGGTCCGGTGCCTTGGCCACGTGGTGCGCACAGACGCCGAACGGCAGCAGGACATTGGAGTTGCCGCGGCCATTGAGCGGTATGAGTTCTTGCGCGACGGAGAAGCGGCTTCGGTCAATTAGCTTTCTTGCCCAGCCTTATCGGGGACTTGGGTAGGAAAAAACCGGCGGATGCGGGTCCCTCAGCCACGTCCGCCGGTAATTTTTTGCAAGGCCAGTTCCTGACCGCTCAGCGCACCAAATCAAGATCAATAAGCAACGTAGGGTCCGGTGCCGCCGGGCGTGGTCGCGCCGTCGATGGCGACGAACACATTCGCGCCATAAAAGAACGGAAGGCCCCAGTCGAAGAACAGCGCATTGCTGGTCGTTTCCCCGAGTCCGCCCAAGATGCTGATGGCGTTGTCGGAAGAATTGATGAGCGCTTCTGCGTTTCCCACGGTGAAGCTGACGGTGCCGGAGTTGCCGTTCGAGAAGCCTTCATTCATTGCGCTCAGGCCGGCGTTGGCCGCCGGGCAATACAACTGCGTGAAGCCGGCATCCGGGCATGCCGGCAATCCGGTTGTCGCTGTATTCAAGAAAAACAGAGCCTCCGAGCCGGTGTCGAGGAAGCCGGCGTCGGTAAGTGTTTGACCGTCGGATACCGTCGTGAAATTACCCATCGTCGTATCGACGTCAAATATTGTGGCGCTGCCAAGTCCATTATTGCTTTCCGTTCCGATACCAAAGATCAAAGAACCGTTTACGGTTGTCGTCTCTCCGTTCACGGCGGGGAGTTTAACCACAACCCCGTTGTTGTCCGTGGCAAACTTGACGACAGGGTTCACGACCTGAGACGCAACAGGCTCGTTCGCCGATGCGCACGTCGCTGCAGTCGGGCAGGAGTTGTAGATGCCCGGGTTGGAAGCTCCCGACTGAGTGCAGGCGGTGCCGCAATCCTCAGCGAAGTTTCCCACGCCCAGGATACCGTTGGCTCCAAGTGAATCCACGGAGTTCAGATCGACGCCCTGGACGCCTGCTTCTCCGGCCGCGCACGTGGCGGCCGCCCCAGTCGTCTCCGTGTCGGGAAAGCCAGGCGAGCCCATGACCTGAATGGGCAGGGATTTTGCGCTTTCGCCGGCGATGCTGAAATCCGCGGTTTGCACCGGACCCCAAGTGAAACCGGAGCCAAACAGCCCACATTCGACAATCGGGTTGTTGCTCGCGTCGGTCTGCTGGGGCAGGGAAAGAGTCAGCGCAGAGTTTTCGATACGCAGGCCGTAGGAGCCGGTGTCGACCAAGATTCCGTTGATGGTTTGACACTGGGTCGTGCTGCCGGGAACGCAGATCGTCACGCTGGTAAACGCACCGTTGCCATACGCGAATTGCGTGCCGGCCCCCGGTCCACCGTTCACCGAGATGGTCGCAACGTTTCCTGTGCCACCACCACCTCCGCCACCACCGGTGGGCGCGGACGCGCTGCTGCAGCCGACAAGCGAAACCAGCAGCGCGGACAATGAGAGGGCCAGGAACTGCCGCAAAGGCGCACGGGCGATATCCCAAGCTGTCTTCCAGTTGACTTTCCGGCTCATCGGATTTCCTCCATCGCGACGTTCGCGGGCACCAAACTCGGAATGTAGGCCCTTCCTACAAGGAAGCGCATGTGGCCGCCCATTTCCAGGACGAGTCTCGGCTGGTTGATGGAGATCGGGGCGCGGTGAAGGTGGGTAGGTTTCTGGGTTTGAAGAGCCTGTTTGTACACCTCGAAGTAGGCTCCCAAAAGCTGCTGGAGATCGGGGCGGGTCGGGCCCTGCCAGGCCACAGCGAAGACCTTGCCCGCCGAAGACAGGTACTCGCGTATCACCACACCCGTTGGAGCTTTGACTTCTTCCACGGTGTAGCCGCTGCCGGCGGTAGTATTGAGCGTCGCTTGCAACCGAGCCTGGTCGGCGCGGACAGACGTGACGTCGCCGCCGAGTGAGGCCTGAGCAGAAAGAGGAGCGGCCAGCGTGAGAAGCGCTGCCGCGACTGTAAGCAATGTCGGTTTCACGGAGTCATCTCCCGTAGTCATTTATAAATCTGTGGCATAGGATGCGGCAGCCTTCATCCGGAGATGGTTTCACTTTAGGCACCCCGTCCGTTCGAACAGGTCAGAACCAAAATCCACTGCGCTCACCCGAGATTCCGTTCCGCACAGCGCCGAAGTTCCCTTTTTATCTGCCCGGGACACCAGATACCCACTCGACTGGTGAGATGCCACCCTCCGAAAATGAGTTCGTCGGATGGCGTGACGCTCCTTACGCAATCCTTAGACCCCGCTTACGACTTTCTGACAGCGCAACGAGCATTGTGGTTTCGTTGTTTACTGGGGTTGGAACGGCTTAGAGCCGCGGCAGTCTGGTGAGGGCAGGGAATGAGGGACGCGATATACGTTGTGGCCATTGTGATTTTCTTCGTCGTCAGCATTTTCTATGTTCGCGCCTGCGAACGGCTGAAGTAAGGAGCAGCCGATGCTGACGAACCTACTGCTGGTGGCAGCGAGCGGCGGGCATCACCTGGGCGGCGAGATCACGTTAATTGTTATTTGCGTTTTGATGTGTGCGTACCTGTTCGCGGCCCTGCTGTGGCCGGAGAAATTCTAGAGATGTCGGCGAATGGCTGGTTTCAAATCTTTCTTTTCCTGGGGCTGACGCTGCTGATCACCAAGCCTCTGGGTGTCTATATCGCGCGAGTGTTCGAGCGGGAGAAAACCTTTCTCGATCCAGTCCTGCGTCCCTTGGAAAAGCTCACCTATCGCCTAACCGGAGTAGATGAGCGGCGCGAGATGCGGTGGACCGAGTACGCTGTTGCGGTCCTGCTGTACAGCATTGTGTCGCTGCTGTTTTTGTATGTCATCGAGCGCACCCAGCAGTGGCTCCCGTTCAATCCGCAAAAACTGGGGGCGGTTGCGCCGGACTTGGCGCTGAACACCGCTGTTTCTTTTACGACGAACACGAACTGGCAAGCGTACACGCCCGAAACAACGATGAGCTACCTCACGCAGATGGCGGGACTGGCTTATCACAATTTTACTTCTGCCGCGGTGGGCATGGCCATGGCGATCGCGCTGATTCGCGGTGTGGCGCGGCGAGAGATGAAGACCATCGGAAATTTCTGGGTGGATATGACGCGCGGCCTGCTGTGGATTCTGCTTCCGCTGGCGCTGGTTGGTTCGCTCGTGCTCGTTTCGCAGGGCGTGATCCAGAATCTCAAACCGTACGTGACCGCGCAACTCACCCAGCCGCAGAAAGTCACAACGACGGGCGCAGACGGAAAAACGACGACCCAGCTGGTAGCCGCGCAGACCATTCCGCAGGGGCCTGTAGCGTCTCAGGAAGCAATCAAGGAGCTCGGAACGAACGGCGGCGGATTTTTCAACGCGAATAGCGCGCATCCCTATGAAAACCCTACGCCCTTTTCCAATTTTATCGAAATGCTGCTGATTTTCATGATCCCCTCCGCACTGACATATACGCTCGGCCGGATGACCGGTTCCGAGAAGCATGGCTGGGCGGTGTGGAGCGCCATGGCAGTCATGTTCCTGTCAGCAGTGACCCTGGCCTATTCGGCCGAAGCCCGCGGCAACCCACGATTTACCGGCGTAAACCAATCGCACAGCGCGTTGCAGGCAGGCGGCAACATGGAAGGGAAGGAAGTCCGATTTGGCATTGCTGATTCGGCGCTCTTTGCGACGGTCACGACAGACACCAGTTGCGGCGCCGTAAACAGCATGCACGACTCGTTCACGCCGCTCGGCGGCCTCGTGCCGTTGGTGAATATCATGCTGGGCGAGATTATTTTCGGAGGAGTTGGCTCCGGCCTGTACGGCATGGTGGTGTTCGTCATCATTGCGGTTTTCATTGCCGGACTGATGGTGGGTCGCACGCCAGAGTACCTGGGAAAAAAGATCGAAGCGTATGACGTGAAGATGGCCATGCTCTCGATCTTGGTGACGTCGTTTGTCGTCTTGATTTTCGGAGCGATCTCTGTGGTCGAGCCGTTCGGAACCTCGAGTATTTCCAATGCCGGGCCGCACGGGCTGTCGCAAATTCTGTACGCATATGCGTCGACCGTGGGAAACAACGGTTCGGCGTTCATGGGACTAAACGCCGACACGCTTTGGTACAACACAACCACGGCCGCAGCAATGTTGCTCGGACGGTTTTTCACGGTTATTCCGGTGCTGGCAATTGCGGGAAGCTTGGCGCACAAGAAAGCTGCGCCGCCGTCTGTGGGAACATTCCCAGTCACGGGCGCGCTTTTTACGGTGCTGCTGATTTGCACGATCGGGATCGTTGTGGCACTGACTTTTTTCCCGGCGCTGAGCCTCGGGCCGATTCTGGAGCATTTGTTGATGGCGGCGGGAAAGGCGTTCTGAGGAAACATCATGGCGAGCGGGTCCAACCCGAGACGAAGCACTCTGGCGGACAAAAAGATTTTGCTGCGGGCGATTGGAGACTCCTTCGGGAAACTGCATCCGCGTACGATGGCGAAGAATCCGGTGATGTTTGTCGTGGAAGTGGGCGCGGTGATCACCACGATTCAGCTCGCGTGGAACAGTCTCGGCGAATCGAGTCACGTCGGGTTTGGCTTTGGGCTGCAGATCACGCTGTGGCTGTGGTTTACGGTTCTTTTTGCCAATTTCGCGGAAGCAATGGCCGAAGGCCGCGGCAAAGCGCAGGCGGAAACCCTTAGGAAAGCCCGGGCGGAAACAGAGGCGCGGAGGGTGATGGCGGGAGGGGGAATTGAGAAAGTGCCGGGGTCCAAGCTGCGCTCGGGAGACATTGTCATTGTGTGCGCGGGGGAATTCATTCCCGGAGACGGCGAAGTGGTTGAAGGCGTCGCGTCGGTCGACGAATCCGCAATCACGGGCGAATCGGCTCCAGTGATTCGTGAATCGGGCGGCGACCGGTCGGCGGTGACGGGGGGCACACGAGTTCTCTCCGATGAAATCAAGGTGCAGATCACGGCGAATCCGGGAGAGACGTTCCTGGACCGCATGATCAGCCTGGTGGAAGGCGCATCGCGGCAGAAAACGCCGAACGAGATTGCTCTGAATATTCTGCTGGCAGGACTGACCATCATCTTCTTGCTGGCGGTGGTAACCCTGCAGCCATTTGCGATTTATTCCGGCGCGCCTCAGAACATTTTTGTGCTGGTATCGCTGCTGGTATGTCTGATTCCGACAACCATTGGCGGCCTCCTTTCGGCGATCGGCATCGCGGGCATGGACCGGCTGATTCAGCGAAATGTGATTGCGATGTCGGGACGGGCGGTAGAGGCGTCGGGCGATGTCGACATTTTGCTGCTCGATAAGACCGGAACGATCACGCTCGGGAACCGGCAGGCGACGGCGTTCTGCACTGCGCCGGGAGTGACTGATCTGGATCTGGCGCGAGCGGCGCAGCTTTCGTCGCTGGCGGATGAGACGCCGGAAGGGCGTTCCATTGTGGTGCTGGCAAAGGACAAGTACGGATTGCGCGGGGTTGAGCTGGCGCACCAGAGTCCATCGTTCATCCCGTTTTCGGCGCAGACGCGAATGTCCGGCGTCGACTTGGACGGACGGGAAATCCGCAAAGGAGCGCCCGATGCGATTGCGCGGTACGTCGCCGAGCGCGGCGGCAAAGTTCCTGAGGAAGTTCAAGAGCAGATTAAGGAGATTTCAAATGCGGGTGGCACGCCGCTGCTCGTGGCGGAAAACCGGCGTGTGCTGGGCATGGTTGCGCTGACCGACGTGGTGAAAGGCGGTATGCGCGAGCGCTTCGATCACCTCCGCGCAATGGGCATTCGCACGATGATGATTACGGGCGACAATCCGCTGACCGCGGCGGCGATTGCGCGGCAAGCGGGCGTGGACGATTTTCTGGCGCAGGCGCGGCCGGAAGACAAGATGGCTCTGATTCGGCGCGAGCAAGCGAACGGCCGGTTAGTGGCGATGACCGGCGACGGCACAAACGACGCTCCGGCGCTGGCTCAGGCGGACGTAGGCGTGGCCATGAATACGGGGACACAGGCGGCCAAAGAAGCCGGAAATATGGTGGATCTCGATTCGAATCCCACCAAGCTGATCGAGATTGTGGAAATCGGCAAGCAATTGCTGATCACTCGCGGGGCGCTGACGACGTTCTCGGTGGCGAACGACGTGGCCAAGTATTTTGCGATTATTCCGGCGATGTTTGCCGGGGTTTTCCCGCAGCTTGAGGTGTTGAACATCATGCATTTAGCCACACCTCAGTCGGCGATTCTCGCTGCTGTGATTTTTAACGCCCTGATCATCATCGCGCTCGTTCCGCTGGCGCTGCGCGGTGTGCGGTACCGGCCGCTGGGCGCCGCAAGCTTGTTGCGACGGAATCTTTTGATTTACGGCTTGGGCGGGGTGATCGCTCCGTTCTTTGGCATCAAATTGCTCGACCTGGCGATTCGCTTTTTGCATTGGGCCTAGAGAAGAATATGAAACAGCAACTGAAAATCGCGTTCTGGATGACCGTGGTTACGACGGTTCTGTTCGGTCTTGTATATCCACTGGTTGTTACAGCGCTGGCGCAAGTGTTCTTTCCGAGGCAGGCGAATGGAGAGCTGATTGAAAAGAGCGGGGCGGTGGTCGGCTCAGAGCGGATCGGGCAGGGATTCTCTCCGCCGGGATATTTTCATTCGCGGCCGTCCAATGCCGGAAATGGATATGACGGGCTCAGTTCCGGGGGATCGAACTTCGGACCGACAAACAAGCAGCTAATCGATCGCATACGCGACGATGTTCAGAGGCTTCGAGCCGAGAATCCGGGCGCGCCGGTTCCGGTGGATCTGGTGACGTCGTCTGCTTCCGGGTTGGACCCCGATATCACGCCGGCCGCGGCGGAGTTTCAGGTTTCGCGGGTAGCTCGTGAACGGCGGGTCACAGAAGAGGACCTGCGGGCCCTGATCGGCAAGCATACCGAGGGACGGCAGTTCGAAATTTTGGGCGAGCCCCGAGTGAATGTGCTGGAACTGAACCTGGATTTGGACGCCACCTATCCAATGGCTAGTCCGGCGCGCACGCAGGCCGAGAACGGGACTCCCTCCCGGGCTCGAAGCGGTAGCCCACCCAAGGCTCAGTAAGAATAAAGCGCGGATGCGCCGGATCCGGCTCGATCTTTCTGCGCAGTTGATTGATGGTCACGCGAAGATACTCCGGCTCGTCGCCGTAGTCCGGTCCCCAAACGCTTTGCAAAAGCCGACGGTGCGTCAGCGGTTTTCCTTGATTCGCGACAAGCTGGCGGAGCACATCAAACTCCTTCGGCGTGAGATGCACCTCACGGCGGCGAACGGTCACGCGGCGGGCCTCGAAATCAATGCTCAAGTCCTTTGAGACAAATGGCGGAAGGCTGTCCGGGGGCATTTTCCGTCGCAGGGCGGCGCGAATTCGCGCGAGAAGCTCTTGCATGCCAAAGGGTTTGACGACGTAATCGTCGGCGCCTGCATCCAGGGCCAGGACTTTGTCGCGTTCGGCGCTGCGAACGGTGAGCATGATGATCGGCACGTCGGAGGTTTTGCGAATCTGGCGGCACGCTTCCAGACCGTCGGTACCGGGCATGTTTACGTCGAGAAGGATGATGTCGGGTGGATGGGTGCGAAAACTTTCGAGGGCTTCATCGCCGTTGCGAGCCTCGGAGATGGTGTAGCCCTCAGCGCTGAGAGCGGCGCGCATGACGCGGCGCACTTGCGGCTCGTCGTCAACGACCAAGATCTGCGCGGAACTCACGGGCGGGCGCTCGTGTTCCGGGCAATTGGAAGAGTAAATGAAAAAACCGAGCCATGCCCCAACTGGCTGGTGACGCTGATTGTGCCACCTTCTGCCTCGATGATGGCTTTGGCGATCGGAAGGCCCATTCCCGTGCCTTGGATGAGGTACCGTTGGTCCTTCCCACGATAGAACTTGTCGAAAATCATGCCTTGCTCAAAGCTGTCGATGCCCGGTCCCTGGTCGGCAACACTGGCAAGGACGAAATCCCCGCTGGCTTCCGCGCTGATGGTGATGGGCCGGTCTTTCGGCGAGTAAATGTTGGCGTTGTCGATCAATTGCGCGAGAGCATCTTTCGTGCGGTTCAAGTCCATTCGAACCGGCGGCAGGCCCGGGGCGACGCGTACGCGGACGTCGCGCGAGTCGAGGTTTTTGCGACAGTGCGCGAGCGCCGCTTCGATGAGACGTTCGATGGGCACGGCGCTGAATTCTAACTCGAACTCTCCAGCTTCGAGACGCGCCATCTCGGAAGCTTCTTCGACAAGATGATTGAGCCGGTCGGATTCTTCATCGATCACGCTGAGCAGCTCGCGCTGCTGGGAGGGGTCGTATTGGCGCGACGAAAGCAGGCTCGTAACGGAAGCCTTTATTGAAGTGAGCGGGGTGCGGAAGTCATGAGTGATCGAATCGAGAAGGGCGGACTTGAGACGCTCGCCTTGACGGTCAGCCTCGGTTTTGCTCAACTGCTCGACGGCGCGAGCGCGTTCAATGGAGATGCCGATGAGTGTGCCCATCGCTTCCAGCGTTTGCCGCGAAAGCATGCACCCGGAGATGCCGAAGCTGCCGATGGGCCGGACGCCTACACGAATTGGGCCAAAGCAGAATCCAGTCTCCGTGTCGACGGTGGCTTCGTCACGGTTGAAGGCGGCTTTCATTTTCTGTTCGTCGAGCTGCACCGTGCCAAGGCCTGAACGGTAGAACTTGTTTTTTTCGGCGAGGAAAAGGCTTGCGGTTCCTCCCTCAAATGTTTCCACGATGTGATTCGGAATGGCGTTCAGCAATTGAATGACGTTGCCCTCGCCCAGGAGTTTTTGACTGAACAGGTAGAGCTTTTCGATTTCGCGGCGGCGGCGATTGGATCGATCGGCTTCTTTGCGCACGCGAGTGGAAAGTTGGCTGCCGAGGATCGCAGTGATCAGGAATGCAAGAAGTGCGACCCAATTCTGCGGATCGGCAATCGTGAAAGTACCGACCGGCGGCAGAAAAAAATAGTTGAACGCCAGCACAGCTACCACAGACATAAAAACCGACACCGCCATGCCCCAGGCTGCGGAAACTGCTAGAATCGCCAGAAGAAAAGACAAGGCTACGGTTGTCTGGTTCACGTCCGGCAGGGCTTTTCGGTAGAACAAAGTGAGGGCCCCGACAATGCATAATGCCACGGTGAACCGCACGGCCCTGCGCTGGGCTGGAATTGGCATGACTGGATTCTAACGCAGTTAATGAACTTCGGCTGAGGTGAGCTCGCATTGCCAAAGAAACCAGAAGAATGGCTGGCAGTTGCGTCTCCAACGCAGAAAGCGAAAGGAACGTTCAAACTGTTCCTTGGGTACGCGCCCGGCGTCGGAAAGACTTTCAGCATGTTGAGCGAGGGAATCCGCCGGCATGGCCGAGGCGAAGATGTGGTCATCGGAATCGTAGAGACCCACGGCAGGAAGGGCATCGAGGAGCTTTCCGGGCAACTCGAGGAGGTTTCGCGGCGGCAGATCGAATACAAGGGCGCGATCTTTGAGGAAATGGATGTGGACGCGATCATCGCGCGGCGGCCGGAAGTTGCTTTGGTCGATGAACTGGCGCACACGAATATTCCCGGGAGCAAGAATCGCAAACGGTATGAAGACGTGCAGGAACTTCTGACGGCGAAAATCGATGTGATTTCCACAGTGAATATCCAGCACATCGAGAGCATTGCGCCGGTCGTGCGCAATATCACCGGTGTCACGATCCGGGAGACTTTGCCGGATTGGGTGCCGCTCACCGCGAACGAAACGGTCATGGTGGATTTGACGCCTGAGGCGCTGCAGAACCGCATGCGCCGCGGCGATGTTTACGCGCCACAGAAAGTGGAGCAGGCGCTTGGGAATTTCTTCCGCCGCGGGAACCTGATGGCTCTTCGCGAACTAGCCCTTCGCCAAGTTGTGGAGCAGGTGGATCGCAGCCTCGAAACGTACATGGCCTCCAAGGATATCCAGAAAAACTGGGGGGTGCGCGAGCGCATCGCCGTTTGCGTGCATCCGAACCCATACGCGCAGTATTTGATTGCGCGGGCGGCCCGCATGGCGAGAAGGCAGGATGCGGAGTTGTATGCTGTACACGTGGATACGGGCAGGGATCAAAACAAGGAGACCCAGAAATCGCTCGCGGCAAATCTTCAGTTTGCCGAGAGCTTGGGCGCGAAAGTTGTGCAGTTGAAGGGGGCCAGCGTCGCCGATGCGATCGCGGAGTTTGCGCGCGAGAAACATATCACCCAGGTTATTTTCGGGCGTTCTGCGGTGAAGGGCTGGAAGAAATATCTGTATCTTTCGCCCGCGCATCGTTTTTTGCGCGAGTCGCCTGAGGTTGATGTGCACATCATCACGCAGGCGTCAGATTGAACCGGTCGTCCAAGTGAGCGTCGCAGAAGAGCGGGTTTGTGAAGGGTCGGGGCGTGGAGATTTCGGCTCCAGACCTCCTGCGCCCAAGGCAACTGCAGAAAATCTATCTCGTTGGTTCGTCTAGCTTTGTTCTGCGTCATGGTATCCGGTTTTGGACCTAATTCGTCAGCACTTGGACCCAAATGGGCCCAAGTTTTTTCTCGCAACTAGGCAGACGGCAGGCAGGCGCAAGCGTTGTTGGATACTAACCGATGCGGAACGATGAGTCCGGGTCCGTTTGAACACCAGTCATTGCGCGAGATAGCATAGTGGAGTGAAGACTCTTCTCTCGTGTTTGTTTCTGCTAGTCGGACTGACCGCCTGCGGTTTCGGTTCCCACCGCACTCGTGATTTTCCCGCCTTAGGCCAGGTTACGGCGATCACCGTGAAGGAGCGCGGCACCTCCAATCCGAAAATCACGGATTCCGCCAGAATTTCTCAGATGGTAGCCTTCGTGGATTCTCACCGAGAAGGCTGGTATGTCCCGTGGTATGGCATCCCCGTGCCAGATGTGTCCGTTGAGTTCTACAACGGCACAGAGTTCAAGGGCAGCTTCGGTGTTGGTAAGAGTTTTCGACAATAAAGCAGCTGGCCCACTCGTCAACGCTTTCTTTTTGAAAAATCTCGACGACCCGACCGACCAAGCTTCTGCGATTCGGCGAGTGAAGGCGCAGCAGCAGGATTCCGTGGTGCGAGCCAGGAACATACTTTCGCGAATCCGAAAAGTCCAAGTTTTGAGTAATCAGGAATCGCGATTCCTTCTGAGCCGCTTGCCAAATTTCGATGTCTGAGTGGCCGACGAGCCGCTCGTCATGGACGGTTTGCACGTCATGGCCGACGTCTTTTAACCGCTTTGCAAGCCGGAGCGGAAGATTCTCGTCCAGCTTGATATTCATCGAATGTGTGGAACTTCGGGGACCGGCAAGTCCTCTTCAGCGGAAGCAGCGGCGAATGCAATGGCGGCTTGCACATCCTCAGGTTTCAGGCTCGGAAAATCGGCAAGAATCTCGTCGACGGGATCGCCGTCAGCCAGGCTCGCAAGTACCGTGCGCAGAGTGACCCGGGTTCCCTTAAACACGGGCTCTCCCCCGCAGACTCCCTTATCGCGGACGATGCGCTCCTGGTAGTTTTTCAGGTCGTTGGTTGCGCCGCCCATGGTGCTCGCCTCACTTTCGTTGAATTCATCTTACCATCTGGAGCCGCGTCTGCGCCGATCCTCGCTGGCTAACGTCGCCCAAGGGCATACACTCCACTGAACTAGACTAATGCGACCTCGCGGTCAAAATTCGGCGTCTTTTCCGCGTGGAGCTTTAGGGCCACGCCGCAGGCCGTGGCGATGCGCTCCAGCATCGTGAGCGAGTGCCCGCTGTATTCGGCGTCCTCAAGGCGGGCGATCACGGACTGCGTGGTGCCAACCTTCTTGGCAAGCTCGGCCTGAGTCAGACCCGCATCGTCTCGCATCTCGCGGACGAGGAGAGCCAGGTGTATCTGATGCAGGGTGCGCTCGAACGTCTTGCGGTAGGTTGCGCTCTTTCGCGCACGCCGTTCGATAATGTCGTTGTGTCTGTCACGCTTGGCGATTTCTTTCATCGGCGGAGTATCGCATAATTGCTATACAGTCGTCACTGGATATCTAAAGCGGCGAGGGACGGTGGGCCCGGCTGAGTTCGATACTTGCAGCGACGACAGTGACACAGAACGCTCGCATCATTGAGCAGCTGGGAACCGAGGGGCTGACCCGATGAATATCAATCTGACACCCGAGCAGGAAAGAATCGTGAAAGACGAGCTGAAAGCCGGCCACTTTCGTTCTGCCGAGGAAGTGATTGACGAGGCTCTGCAAGCCCTCCTG
>DASYZX010000031.1:0-177813 GCA_035945715.1 Candidatus Acidiferrales bacterium | reverse complement strand
CAACGAATTCACCAACTAGACCTTCGGTTTTCCCACGAAGATGAAATGAAGCCGTAGGCCGGAGGGGGAATTCCGGCTGGTTCGAAAATTCACCTGCCCGAGGAACATCCCGAGTGCTCCCGTGCCCGAGAAACCTCAGGTCAAAAACTTTAGGCGTAGAAGCAAAAATCGAATAAATCAATTTAAGGAAATATCAGATGAGCATCAGTCTTGCAGAATTAAAGGACCGCAACATCACCGACCTGGCGAAAATCGCCAAGGAACTCAACATCCCCGGCGCCAGTGGCATGCGCAAGCAGGAGTTGATCTTCCAAATCCTCCGCGCGCAAACCGAAAAGAACGGCTTGATTTTCTCCGAGGGCGTTCTCGAATGCCTCCCCGACGGCTTCGGCTTCCTTCGCGCGCCCGAATACAATTATCTGCCCGGCCCCGACGACATCTACGTCTCGCCGTCGCAAATCCGCAAATTCGACCTCCGCACCGGCGACACTGTCTCCGGCCAGGTGCGCCCGCCCAAGGACGGCGAGCGCTATTTCGCGCTGATTAAGGTCGAGGCGGTCAACTTCGAGGATCCTGAAGTCGCGCGCAATAAAATTTTCTTCGACAATTTGACGCCCCTCTATCCGCAGGAGCGCATTCGCCTGGAAACCACAAAGGAAAATCTCACGGGTCGCGTCCTCGACATGCTCTGCCCCGTCGGCAAGGGCCAGCGCGGCTTGATCGTCGCGCCGCCGCGCACCGGCAAAACGATGATGCTCCAGTCGCTCGCCAATTCCATCACCACGAATCATCCGGAGATCGCGCTCATCGTGCTGCTCATCGACGAACGTCCCGAGGAAGTCACCGACATGCAGCGCACCGTGAAGGGCGAAGTCATCAGCTCCACATTCGATGAGCCGCCCCAGCGCCACATTCAAGTCGCCGAAATGGTTCTCGAAAAGGCCAAGCGCCTCGTCGAGCACAAGCGCGACGTCGTCATCCTTCTCGACTCGCTTACGCGTCTCGGACGGGCCTACAACGCCGTCACACCCCCCTCCGGAAAAGTTCTCTCCGGAGGTATCGACGCCAACGCGTTGCAGCGCCCGCGCCGCTTCTTCGCCGCCGCGCGCAATATCGAAGAGGGCGGCTCGCTCACGATCATCGCGACGGCGCTCATCGACACGGGCAGCCGCATGGACGACGTCATCTTCGAGGAGTTCAAGGGCACCGGTAATATGGAAATCAATCTCGACCGCCGGCTCGTCGACAAGCGCGTCTTCCCTACGATCGACATTACCCGCTCCGGCACCCGCAAGGACGAACTGCTTCTTCCGGCGGATGAATTGAACCGCATATGGGTGTTGCGAAAAGTCCTGAGCCCGCTCTCAACCGTGGAAGCGATGGAGTTGCTGCTCGGCCGCCTCACAAAATCGAAGAGCAACGCCGAATTCCTCGGCTCCATGTCCAGCCCGAACTGACCGCGGCTTGGCTAGGGCGGGCGAGGTCGACAACTGGTCCTGTAACTTCGGAATGGCCAGCAGGAATGCCTCGCTGGACGTCCCCGACTAAGAGGATTTGACGCGTTCAGCGGCCGCTTCACGCGCCAGCATCGCAATGAGGCGCGCAACCTCTGCTGGCTCCATCGCCGTGCTGTCGACGAACACTGCATCCTCTGCGCGGATCAACGGCGAATGCTCGCGGCTCGCGTCCCGCCGGTCGCGCTCGCGAATTTCGTCGAGTGTGCGCGCCAGATCGATCGCATCGCCCTTCTGCTGATGCTCCAGCCAGCGCCGCCGCGCGCGCACTTCATCCGAAGCCGTCAAAAACACCTTCAGCCCCGCGTCGGGAAAAACCACGCTGCCGATGTCGCGCCCTTCCATCACCACTCCGCCGCTCGCTCCCGCGCGCCGCTGCTCCGCTACCAACACCTGCCTCACGCCTTCAATCACCGCAATCTTCGAAGCGGCCTGCGAAACCTCCGGCGTGCGAATCGCTCGAGTCACGTCCTCGCCGTCGAGCACGACCCGCTGCGTCTCATCCTGCGCTCGCAAATCGATTCGCGCCGACGCGGCCAACGCGACGAGTTTTTCCGTCGCATCCATCGGAATCTTCGCGCGCAGCGCCTTCAGCGCCACCGCGCGATACATCGCGCCCGTGTCGATGTAGGTGTAACCAAGCAGCTCCGCCACGCGCCGCGCCGCCGTGCTCTTCCCCGACCCCACTGGCCCGTCGATGGCAATCACCCGTTTATGTATTGAATTGCTCACGCAGTCAGATTGCCTTAAGGAGAATCGTCGCCAGGGTGGCTAACATCACAAGGACAGTCCAAACAATGACAGAGACTTGAAAGATAGGGTGACCCCAACCCCGGGGGTAGGGGTGTCGATCGTCGGCGATAATTCGTCTCCGCAGCGCCAACTCGACGGACCAGGAAATCCTGCTCTCACCGGCAAGCAGGCGTTTCGTTTTGCTCGCATGAAGCGGAGTGCGAGTGCCAATACGACGAAACAGGTTCCATCTGCCGCGGCAAAGCTGCGTGCCAGCGAATCAAGCAAAGCTGACCTCATGGTTCATATCCGTTTGAACGCCCGCTCAATCTCCCGCACCGAATACCGAAGCACCACCGGCCTGCCATGCGGACAGCTCATCGGATACTCCGCCTTGGCCAGCTCCGCGAGCAGCCATTCCATTTTCGTTTGATCGAGCGGCATGTTTACTTTGATCGCGGCCTGGCACGCCGTGGAGGCCGCAATGCGCGCTTGCAGTGATTCGAGCGAAATGGCCTGCGACTCTCGAGCCACGCCATCCAGAATTTCCGCCAGCAGTTTTTCCGCGTTGCCGCTCGCAATCCCCGCCGGAGCCGCCGCAATCGCCACCGCGCGCGGCCCCATCAATTCCGCTTCAAAGCCATTTGCGCGAAGCTCTCCGGAAATCTGCTCGAAAATCGCAACCTGATGCGGCGAAAGCTCCGCCACGATCGGCATCAGCAGCCGCTGCCCTCCCACCGCTCCCGTGCGCCGCGCCGCCAGGTGCTTTTCGAACAGCACGCGTTCGTGCGCCACGTGCTGATCAATGATCCAAAGTCCCTCGCTATTCACCGCGACGATATAGCTCGCATTGATCTGTCCGAGCGGCTTCAAATCGCCGATATCGGGCAGCGCCGGCAGCGCTCCTGCCGTTTCCGATTCGCCCGTTGCACCTTGCGAAGATTCTCGGCAACCTTCGCCCGATTCGGGCACCGCTCGCGGCAACACAATTGTCTCGACCGCTTCGAAATTCAGCCGCTGCGGAATCGGACGGTCCGGCGCACCACTCAGCTCGAACGCTTCGCCGGCCGATTCTGCAGTTCTCGCCGATGCGGCGGCAAGCGCCTCGTTCACCGGCGCGAAACTCCCCGGTCCGCCATTCCCACCCGGCATCGCTGGGGCAACGGCACTCGCGCTTGCCAGATTCTGCGCCACGCCCGCCCCGGTGCTTGCGCCCGCCGCGAATGCGCTCTCCGTTCGGTTCACCGACGACCCTGCGAAACTCGGCACCGGACGCGCATTCGACAGAGCCATTCGGATCGAATCCCGCACAAAATCGTGCACCGCCTGCGAATGCCGGAAGCGCACTTCGATTTTCGCCGGATGCACGTTCACGTCGACTTCCTCGAACGGCAATTCCAAAAACAGCAGCACCGCCGGAAAAACCCCCGGCGGCACGATGTTGCGATACGCTTCGTTGATTGCATGCAGCACCAGCCGGTCCCGAATCAGCCGGCGGTTCACAAAAATATAAATTCCGTTGCGATTCACGCGCTGAATCTCCGGCCGCGAAACAAATCCCGAAACGCGAATTCGCGCCGACTCTTCCCCCGGTTCGAGCTCCGGTTCGGTGACCGCCGCACGAATCGGCGCCTCCTGCGGCGTCATCTGCACCATTTCCATCGCCGCTTGCCGCCCAAACACCTGATACACGCGCTCCGCCATCGTCTCCACCGGCGTCGCGTTCAGAATTTCCTGCGTCGGCGTCTTCAGCAGAAACTGTTTGTCCGGGTGCGCCAGCGCGTAGTGCGTCACGAGCGACGCAATGTGGCCCAATTCCGTGGTTTCGGACTTTAGGAACTTCCGCCGTGCCGGAACACTGTAGAAAAGATCCGCGACGCTGATCGCCGTTCCCGCCGGAGCCCCTGCAGGCTTCACGCTGACGAGCTTCCCGCCCGCAAATTCGATTCGCGCCCCTTCGGCTTCTTCTGCCGCACGCGTTTCCAGCGTCAGTCGCGACACCGACGCAATCGACGGCAGCGCTTCCCCGCGAAATCCCAGCGTCGAAATCGACAACAAATCATCGGCGCTTTTCAGCTTCGAGGTCGCATGCCGCTCGAACGCCAGCAGCGCGTCGTCGTGCAACATTCCGCAGCCGTCGTCGGTGATGCGGATCAGCCGCTTCCCGCCAGATTCCACTTCCACGCGCACGCTCTTCGCGCCCGCGTCGAGCGAATTTTCGAGCAGCTCCTTCACCACTGACGCGGGCCGTTCCACCACTTCGCCCGCTGCGATTTTATTCGCCACCGTCTCCGGAAGTATCCGTATCCGCGACATCACTTTGCCTGGGCCTCTTTGACCCGCCGCTCTGCCCAATTCACGAGCGTAAAATAACAGGCAAGAATTGCGAAGGCTACTGCGATCAATCCGCACACAGCAACGAACCAGTCCGGCACCCTGAAAACGCCATATAAGAGGCGCGCAACCAGAAAGACACCAGCTCCCAGAGCCTCGCAAATAAGGGCCCGATCCTTCCGATCCGCGCAGACTAGCCTGTAGAGATAGATAAAGAGCACCACAAGATAGGCCGGGAACCGAACCTGTTTCCAGTTGCTGGGAGCGAAAGCGGCCATTCAACGCTGCCCTGTCACTAAATTATGCCCCACTCGTCGTCGGCTTCTCTTTTGGCTTCAGCATAATTCCCAACTGTTCGAGCTGCTCTTCTTCCACCTCGCTCGGCGACTCGGCCATCAAATCCTGCGCCGCCGTCGTCTTCGGGAACGCGATCACTTCGCGCAACGATTTCTCGCCTGCGAGCAGCGCCGCAATGCGATCGATTCCGAGCGCGATTCCGCCATGCGGAGGCGTGCCGTAGGTCAGCGCGTCCAGGAAAAAGCCAAATCGCCGCCGCGCCGTTTCATCCGAAAGTCCCAGCGCCTTGAACAACCGCGCCTGCACGTCCTGCCGGTGAATTCGAATGCTGCCCGAGCCAAGCTCCACGCCGTTCAAAACCAAATCGTAGCCCTTCGATCGGATTTCTCCGCGCTTCACCTCGTCTTCGAGTTTGTCCAAATCCTCTTCGACAATTCCCGTAAACGGGTGCTGAGCGCTCACCCACTGCTTGTCCGTTTCGCTCCATTCAAAAAGCGGGAAGCCCGTGATCCACGCAAACTCCCACTTATCTTTGCTCACCAGACCAAGCTGATCGGCGAGCCGCAAGCGTATCTGGCCTGCGACTTTCGCCGCAGCGTCCGCGCCCGGAATCTGCTCTTTCGCCGCAACCGCAACAATCAAATCGTTGCGCTTCGCGCCAACGCTCTTCGCAAGCTGCGTGAGCGCGTCTTTCCCGAGCGCTTTCTCGAGCGACGACGCGACGCCCTCCGCCGTCACCTTCACTGTATAAATCGCCTTCGCACCCGCGCCTTTCGCGAGCTCCGCCAATTCATCGAGCTGTTTGCGCGACCATGCCGCCGCGCCCTGCGCCACGAGCGCGATTACGTTGCCCCCGATTCCAAATGTCTCGCGCGCCGGCTCGAAAAACTTCGTCACATCCTGCAATTCCATCCCGAAGCGCAAATCCGGCTTGTCCGAGCCGTACCGTCGCAGAGCATCCTTATACTGCATGTGGCGGAACGGCCGCCGCACTGTCACGCCGATGACGCTCATCGCGCGCTCCATCACGCGCTCGATCACTTCGAAAATGTCCTGCTGCCGCGGGAACGCCATCTCCAAGTCGAGCTGCGTGAACTCCGGCTGGCGGTCCGCGCGCAAGTCCTCGTCGCGGAAGCAGCGCACAATCTGAAAATAGCGGTCCATACCGCTGATCATCAGAATCTGTTTGAAAATCTGCGGCGATTGCGGCAGCGCGTAGAACTGCCCGTTGTGCACGCGGCTCGGCACCAGATAGTCGCGCGCGCCTTCGGGAGTCGAACGCGTCAGCATCGGCGTTTCAATTTCATAGAATCCCAGTTCGTCGAGCGCCTTGCGAATTTCAAACACCACGCGATGCCGCAGCGCAATGTTCTTGTGCGGTTTGCGCCGCCGCAAATCCAAATAGCGGTACCGCAGCCGCGTCTCTTCGCTCGCCGTCGTTTCGTCTTCAATCTGAAACGGCGGCGTCTTCGCGTTGTTCAAAATGTAGACGCGCGTCGCCAGCACTTCCACGTCGCCCGTAGCAATCTCCGGATTCGGTTTCTCCCTGCGATTCACGCGTCCTTCCACCGCCACCACATATTCCGGACGCACCTCGTCCGCCTTGGTGTGCGCCTCGGGATACTTGTCGCGATTGCACACCACCTGGCAAATGCCCGCGCGGTCGCGCAGATCGAGAAAAATCAAATTGCCCAGGTCGCGACGCCGGTGCACCCATCCCATCAGAATGACGTTGCGTCCCGCATCGGCCACGCGCAAATCGCCGCAATATCCCGTCCGCTTCAGCTCACCCAGCGAATCGAACAATTCAAGTCTCCCTTGAACAAAATGTACTGCCACTTCCTAGCAACCGCGCGGCCACATTTCGAAACACCGGCGTCGTCCATCCGTTTCGACGAGCCAGAACAATCTTCCTGTTCCACTTTGCGCGCTTTCGGGCAAACTCCCGGTCTGTTCTATCTTTCGTTTACAAATAGCGCTCGCGCAAGATGCGCACATGGTGCGTCAAGTGTCCCGCGATGACAAACGCCAGCGCGCGCACCGTGAACGAGTGGCCGCTCGCAGTTCCGCGACGCATCCAAGCACCCTCCGGCATATTGCGAAACAGCGAAGCCGACGAAAGATGCACGCGCCGAAACTCCTCGATGTGCGCGGGCCACTGAAGCTCATCTGACTTCGCGTTGGAAACGGCGATGTTCTGATCGAAGCTCGGCAGAGGGTCCTCGTGGCCGCGCGCGAACCACAGCGCACGATGTGCGAACACTCTTTCCGCGTCGCTCAAGTGCCCCACAAGCTCTCGGATGCTCCATTTGCCTGAAGCATATCGGTAGAGCGACTTCTCCGCTGAAATCGTCGCGAAAAATGTCGGTGCTTCCTCCGCTTGCTTTTCGAGCAGACTCACCACGTCCTCATCCGCGGCCTGGTTGATGTAAGTGAAATAGTACGGCGCGGCCTCATCCCCGCTCGGACGTCCAATCGCGACCTTACCCTCTTCCCGTTTCCGCTTCGCCTTCACAACTTCCCTTCCCGTCGCCGTCTAAACGAACTGTATTGTGCGACTCTCAAAGAATCCCTTCCGATCGCGCGCTTCATCGGGGTGATGTATTCGTTTTGTCGTTTGCCACTGCCCGAATATGCTCCAGCAGCTCGCCCTCCGCGATTCTCTCCTGCACACCGTCCGCCAACCGCTTCAGCGTCAGCCGCTTTGACGCAATCTCGTCCTCGCCCAAAATCAAAACGTACCTCGCGCCAATTTTAGCCGCGCGCTCGAACGCCTTGCCGAACTTCATCTCCTTCGCCGGCAACTCCACCGCGCGCCCCGCATCGCGCAGCACGCGCGCCAACCGCACCGCCTCCGGATACGCCTTCTCGCCCATCCACGCGACAAACACATCCACCGCGCGCGCAGCATCAATTTTCTTCGCCTCGACGATCGCATCAATAAACCGGTCTTCGCCCAG
The DNA here is from genome assembly GCA_035945715.1 of Candidatus Acidiferrales bacterium. Taxonomy (GTDB): domain Bacteria; phylum Acidobacteriota; class Terriglobia; order Acidiferrales; family UBA7541; genus DAHUXN01. The sequence continues at coordinate 169,976 of DASYZX010000031.1, read as the reverse complement.
CGCAAACCCAATTCCCTTGATCCCCGCAGGCCCGCCGAGCATTTCCACCAGCCCGTCGTACCGCCCGCCGCCGCACAGCGCATTCTGCGCACCCAGCACCGGACTCGTAATCTCAAACGTCGTCCGCATGTAATAGTCGAGCCCGCGCACCAGCCGCGGCGCTTCCGTGAACGGCACTCTCCGCAGCGCGAGTTCACTTTTCAATTTGTCGTAATGCTCGCGACACTCCGCGCACAAATGCTCGGAAATCTTCGGCAGTGTTTCGATGATCGGCTGCTCCTCCGTCAGCTTCGAATCCATTACACGCAGCGGATTCGTCTCCACGCGCCGCTGGCTGTCCGGCCCCAGCTTCGAGAGAATCTCCGGCTTGCGCAACTCCGCGCGCAGCAGCTCCACATATTTCGGCCGACAATTCGTACACCCAATCGAATTAATCAGCAGCGTCCATTTCTCAATCTTGCAGCGCCCGATCAAAACGGTCAGCATCTCGATCAGCTCCGCGTCAATCGCCGGCGCGTCCGACGTGCCCAGCACCTCCGCGCCAATCTGATAGAACTGCCGGTAACGCCCCTTCTGCGGCCTCTCCCGCCGGAACATCGGCCCCACGTAGTAAAGCTTCTGATCCCCGGGCCGCGTCTGCATTCCATGCTCGATGTACGCCCGGCACACGCTCGCCGTCGCCTCCGGCCTCAGCGTAACCAATTGATCCGCCGGCAGAACGTCCCACAGGCGAGCCTGTGTTGCTTCCGCATCAAATTGAGGCTGGCGCGGCCTTCGACCCGATTCTCCTGCTAGCTTAACGATCTGGTCCAGGTCCAAAGGATCCGGGAACGTATACATCTCTTTGGCGACGACATCTGTCTCAACGCCAATCGATCTCGCAAACAACTCCGTCCCCTCGAATATCGGCGTGCGTATCTCCGCAAAGTTGTACGCCTCCATCACCTCCCGCGCCGTCCTCTCAAACCAATTCCACAGCGCCGTATCGGGTGGCAGAATGTCCCGCGTCCCCTTGATCGCGCGAAACTGCCGCCGCGCCTCCTTCACAGGCCGCTCCTCCCTCTCGCGTTTTACTCCCTCACTCAAGCCCGCTCATCTCCGTGGCTCGCGCCGTCTTGCTGTATCCTTCGTATGGGCAGGGCTTGCCCGGGCCGCGCGACTCGCCGAGTCGGGTTTGATGCTCATCTCCTAACCGCTCCGCCCTCCCATTGTCATTCCGTCGCACAAAATCTGCTCCTGCTTTTGTCTCGCCGCTCCTCACGAGCCCCTCGTCCCTTCTTTCCTGTATGTTTCTTTGTACTCCACATACCTCGTCGCATAATCGTCAATCGACTTCTGATCCTCCGGCGTCAACGCCCGCCGCAATTTCCCCGGATGCCCCATGAACAAACTCCCTGGAGGCACGACCGTGCCCTCCGTCACCAGCGTCCCCGCGGCCACAATCGACCCCGAGCCAACTTTCGCGCCGTTCAAAATAATCGATCCCATCCCAATCAGGCACCGCGACTCAATCGTGCAGCCGTGCAACACTACGCCATGCCCAATCGTCACATTGTCGCCCAGCACCAGCGGATGCTCGTCGCGCATCACGTGCAGCACCGACCCATCCTGAATATTTGTGCGTGCTCCGATGCGCACAGAGTGGACGTCGCCGCGAATCACCACGCCCGGCCATACGCTCGAGTCCTCGCCGATCTGAATGTCGCCAATCAGCGTTGCCACCTCGTCAATATAGGCCGACGCGGCCACCTGCGGCGCGCGCCCGCGGTACGTGCGTATCAAGTTGTGCTCCGAGTGTGACTTGGAAGCGTTTTCAACTGAACAGCGAAATTAACACACGCATCTGAGGCTGACAAGGCATGCGGAACCGGCGCAGCGTCGACCGGAATCGAATCGCGGAAAGTTCTGGGCACTGGGTTCATGTCAAGCGCGAGAACCGACCGACTCGCCCTTGAACGGCGGCCCCTCACAACGTATGTAAATATGCCAGCAGGTCCTTCAGTTCTTGACCCGTGAAATCGACGCCCGCCGCAGGCATCATCCCGCGCCCGTTCAAAATTGTTTGTGTGACGAACCGGTCGTTTGCCGGCAGCCCGCTAGGCAAGTATCTGTTCCGGTATAGCGCATGCAGCCCCGGCCCGTGCAAGCTTCTCGACCTATACGCATAGTGGCAGGAAGCGCATCGTTCATTGAAAATCCGGCGCCCTGCAGACTCTTGCGCGTTTAAGCCAAGCCGCGCGTCCGGTTCGTCCGCCCGGTTCGGCCCGCATCCCGCCACAAGAAAAGTCGCCAGCGCCACAGCCGCCGCGCAGTGCAGGGCCGACCTTCGCGCACGCATTCTCAGAGAATCTGCACGTTGGGCACAGCGGCCGCCGCAGCGCGATTCGGCTCTGCGAGCCTCGCCTCGACGGCCCGCGCCATCGCGAAAATGCTCTTCGTACCCGGCGCATCTTCGCCTTGCGCGGCCACCGGCTTGCCCGTGTCGCCGCCAATGCGAATCTGCGGATCGATTTCGATTTCTCCCAGCAGCGGCACACCGAACGTCTTCGCCATGCTCGCGCCTTCTCCATGGCCGAATACATCGATGCGCTGCGCGCAGTGCGGACACGAAAAGTAGCTCATGTTTTCCACAATGCCAAGAATTCCCACGTTCACTTGCCGGAACATCTCAATCGCCTTGCGCACGTCCGCCAGCGCCACAATCGACGGTGTCGTGACAATCACTGCGCCCGTCACCGCCACCGACTGCGCCAGCGAAAGCTGCACGTCGCCCGTCCCCGGCGGCAAATCGATAATCAAGTAGTCCAGCTCGCCCCACTGCACGCTGCGCAGAAACTGCTGCATCACGCCGTGCAGCATCGGCCCGCGCCAAATCAACGGACGGTCGCCTGGATTCAGCAGCCCCATCGAAATCAGCCGCACTCCGTACGCTTCCACCGGCACAATCACGTTTTCCGCCAGCGCCCGCGGCTGCTCGCTGGTCCCCAGCATCAGCGGCACGTTCGGCCCGTATACGTCCGCGTCCAGCAGCCCGACTTTCGCGCCCAGTTTACTCAACGCAATCGCCAGATTCACAGCGACCGTCGTTTTGCCGACGCCGCCTTTGCCGCTCCCGACCGCGACCAAATGCTTCACGCCCGCGATGGGCTGCTTTTCCTGCAAGTGCCGCCCTCCCGGCGTCGTCGCATCGAATTTCAAATCGAACGATTGCACGCCCTGCAATCTCGCAATCGCCACGCGGATGCTGCGTTCGAGCACCTGCCGGTATGATTCTTCCGGCCGCAGCAGCGATACCACCAGCGAAATTGCACCTTCCCTCACCACCAGGCTGCGCACCAGATTCAGCGACAAAATGCTGCGATGATGCTCCGGATCTTCCACCGTCCGCAGCGCTTCGTAAACCGCCCCTTCTGTCAACGGGCTACCCGCCATGAAAACCCCGCCTTTCCGTCAATTCAAATCCCGCACGCGAATCGACACTCATTCCTGTCGGCGCGAAACGCAACGAACAACCAACATTCGATGATAGAACGCTGTGCAAAGCGTCGCAACCGCGCACATTCTCAGGTGGTGGCCCGCTTTGAATTTTGTTGATCGTGACACACGGAGTCAAAATTCAAACTGACCCAACTTATTACCCGTCTCATCGCGCGCAGGTCGCAGTCGCGATTTTCCTATCTCCGCTTACCACTTTTCCCTTTTGAATTCCCGGTTAACTTGCCACTTGTCGCTCGACCGCCGCCACTGTTCCGCGCAGGCGTCAATCCGTACCGCGCTCTCGTCGCCGCTGGCGCTTTGCCCACGTCCAGGGGCGGCGCGGGCATCAACTGCATGCTTTTCTCATTCGTCCACGCATACTCCACGAGCGCCTCGAACTGCGCCACAAACTCATCGCGCCATTGCTGCGACGCGAACACGAGCGCCGTATTGACCTGCTGCCACGCGCTCAGCGAAAAATTGGTCGAACCTTCCCAGCACCACAGCGACCCGCCCTTCGCCGCCGGATCCGACACCATCCCTTTCGTGTGGCAGATGTATTGCGACCCCGCCGGCGAAGTCCCGATCGTGACTTCCACCCCCGCGCCGACCAGTTGCTGCACGAGCGGCTTCTCCACTTTTCCAACCTCCTGCGAGTGATCCAGGTAAATGTGCAGCGGAATCCCCGCCTTGTGCGCGGCGATCAAATCATTGATCATGTCCGTCAGCGTAAACGCATACGCGGTAATCCACGTCTCGCCCGGATCGAGCAGATGCTTCAAGAAATCCGCCTTCGCTTGCGCGCCATCCTGCGGAAGCAGATAGCAGGTCACTGTCGTCGTAATCTGAAAGGGCATCTCGGCCTCCTTTCGCCGTTCCAACCTCATGGGTGAAATCGCGCCATCATTGTAGCCCCTGTGCGCCGGGCTTTACCCGGCATTCGGCCCTCGATTTATGGCGCGCAAGCGCGTCGCAATTCCGACAACCCGCCTGCAACACCCGCTTTGCGCCAACCGCCGCGAACAGGATAGAATGGTTACGTCATGATTCCTGCGGCGCTGCGGGCAGGTTGGCTGCCGCGGAACAGTTCTTGCCGATTCTCAGTTCCCAGGAACAAAGGAAATACCAAAGAACGAACCGAAGCATCGCCCATAGAGAGGCTTACGACGCTTGCGCATGAGCAAGCATCCAATGGAAAAGAATGGATGCCGATAGGTTAGTAGAAAGTTTTATCGCGGTCTTCGTTGGCACCAAGCACGAGCGCGACATCAAGAAACTCGATCCGCGCGTCGCCGCCATCAATGCCCTTGAGCCTGAGATGCAGAAGCTCAGCGACGAGGAGTTTCGCGTCAAGACCGCCGAACTGAAATTACAAGTCACCTCGAAGCTCGAAGGCCTCAACCTCCGCGACGAAGAGTACCGCCCGAAAATGCAAGAAGCGCTGGCGGAAGTCATCGTACCGGCCTTTGCCATGGTCCGCGAAGTCGGCCGCCGCCACCTCAACATGCGCCACTTCGACGTGCAGCTCATCGGCGGCATGGTCCTCAACGACGGCAAAATCGCCGAAATGAAAACCGGCGAAGGCAAGACGCTCGTTGCCACTCTTCCCGCATACTTGAACGCGCTCACTGGCCGCGGCGTCCACATCGTCACCGTCAACGATTACCTCGCCCGCCGCGACGCCGAATGGATGAGCCCCATTTATAAAACGCTCGGCCTCACCGTCGGAGTGATTGTCCACGATCTCGACGACGTGCAGCGCCGCGCCGCCTATGCCGCCGACATCACCTACGGCACCAACAACGAATTTGGCTTCGATTATCTGCGCGACAACATGAAGTACGACCTCAAGGATTGCGTCCAGCGCGGCCACAATTTCAGCATCGTCGACGAAGTGGACTCCATCCTGATCGACGAAGCGCGCACGCCGCTCATTATTTCCGGCCCCGCTGAGGAATCCACCGACAAGTATTACAAAATCGACAAAATCGTTCCCAAGCTCATCAAAGACATTGACTACACGCTCGACGAGAAGCACAAGACCGCCACGCTCACCGAAGAAGGCGTGGCGAAGTGCGAACGCCTGCTCTCGCTGTCCAATATGTACGACCCGCAGAACCTCGAAACGATTCATCACGTCTATCAGGGCCTGCGCGCGCATTCGCTTTTCACCCGCGATGTGGATTACGTCGTGAAAGAAGGCGAAGTCGTCATCGTCGACGAATTCACCGGCCGCCAGATGCCCGGCCGCCGCTGGTCCGACGGACTCCACCAGGCCATCGAAGCCAAGGAAGGCGTGAAAATCGAGCGCGAGAATCAGACCCTCGCCACGGTCACCTTCCAGAATTATTTCCGCATGTACAAGAAGCTCTCCGGCATGACCGGAACCGCAGAGACTGAAGCGAAAGAATTCGGCAAAATCTACGGCCTCGATGTCGTCGTGATTCCCACCAACCGCGATCTGATTCGTATCGAAAATCCCGACGTCGTCTACCGCACCGAAGCGGAAAAATTCGAAGCCGTCGTGAACGGAATCATTCAGGAAGACGGCACGCACGTATCCGGCATCAAGCAGCTGCATGAAAGCGGCCAGCCGGTTCTGATCGGCAGCATTTCCATCGAAAAATCCGAGAAAATCGCCGAGCTCCTTAAAAAGCACGGCATTCCGCACCAGGTCCTGAACGCCAAACAGCACGAGCGCGAAGCAAAGATCGTTTCGCAAGCCGGACGCAAAGGCGCCGTCACCGTTTCCACCAACATGGCAGGCCGCGGAACCGACATTCTGCTCGGCGGCAATCCCGAAGCGATGACCCGCGAATACTGCCTCAAGAACAGGCTTGCCCTTCCCTACGCGCCCGCGGGCTCAGTGATTGGAAATGGCAATGAGCATCCGTCCGCCACCGAAACAGCCGACGAAGCCTCGAAAGGTTCCGCGTCCGGCGGCAATGGCGCGGGAAATGCCGCGATGGTTCTTTTCCAGCAGGAAGGCCGCATTTTCCAGGTCCCGCTCGAACAGTGGAAGCCCATCTACGATCAATTCTCCGAGCAGTGCCGCGCCGAACACGATGAGGTGGTTGCTCTCGGCGGCCTGCACATTCTCGGCACCGAACGCCATGAAGCCCGACGCATCGACAATCAGCTCCGCGGCCGCGCGGGACGCCAGGGCGATCCCGGTTCCTCGCGATTTTTCCTTTCGCTCGAAGACGACCTGCTCCGTATTTTCGGCGGCGAGCGCGTTCAGAAATTCATGTACATGCTCGGAATGAAGGAAGGCATTCCCATCGAATCGCGCTTGATTTCCAAGCGCATCGAAAACGCGCAGAAAACCGTCGAAGCCCAGAACTTCGAAGCCCGCAAACACCTCCTCGAGTACGACGACGTAATGAATAAGCAGCGCGAAACGATTTATTCGATTCGCCGCGCGATTCTCGAGGGTAAAGACCAGAAGGACGACGTTCTCGCGCTCACCGAAGAAATCATGGCGGATCTGGTTGACACCCATTGCCCGCGCGAACAGCACCCCGATCAGTGGAATTTGACGCAGTTGAACGGCGAAGTGCTCAATCAATTTGGGATCGACATCAAATCTTCGGGCATTGATCCACTGCAAATGAATCACGATCAGTTGCTCGACGCGCTGATCGAAAAAGCAAAGATCCGTTACGAAGAAAAAGAAAAGCTTTTCGGCGCGCAGATGATGCGCTGGCTCGAACGCCACATCATGCTCGATATCGTCGACGCGCAATGGAAAGACCATCTGCTTACGCTCGACCATTTGAAGGAAGGAATCGGCCTGCGCGGCTACGGCCAGGTCGATCCGCTCGTCGAATTCAAAAAGGAAGGCTTCAAGATTTTCGAAGAGATGATGGGCCGCATCGACACGGAAACCGTGCGCTTCCTCTATCTCATGCAGCCCGCGCGTCCTGAAGAGGAAGCAAAACAAATCGAGCGCCGCCAGCAGCGCGCACAGCAGAATCTTCAGTTCCAGACCGGTCGCGAAAAAGCAGAAGCGCCGAAGCAGGTCCGCACCGGCGCAAAAATCGGACGGAATGATGAGTGCCCGTGCGGCTCTGGCAAGAAATACAAGAAATGCTGCGGCCGCAACGCCTGACCGTTTCCAGCCGCCGGAACGAAAGCCCTCCACGCAAACTTCACTGCTTCTTTGGCGCGTCGATTTTCTGGCGCGTTGCGACGCGGAACTTCTGATAGCCGTAATAATGGTCGATGACGTTCGCGCGAAACGTTTTCACAAGCAACAACTTCGCGCCGATGTGAATTTCATCATACGAGGGCAGCCAGACTTCGTTGTTCACGCGAGACTGCTCGAACTGAAACGCCGACCCTTTTTGCAGCGACGCCAGTACTCCACCGCCGATTTTGAGCGAATTGTCGAAACGCGCCTCGAGACGCGCGATGTCTTGCGCCTCTGGATCCACCCAGGCCGCCCCCACCAGGTCGTAAATCGCCTTGTCAGTGAGCGTTTTCGGCTTGTAGCTCGGATTCGGGCCGAAATCGAAGACCACCAGGTCCTGTCCTCGGAAGCGCTCCCAGCGCGGATTCGTAAATTGCGAAACCCGCAAAAAATCCGAGATGCCGCCGTTATCGTCGTTCTTCTTCTTGTGTTTCGGCTCGGCCGCTTCTTTGTCGTACCGCGCGGCTTCTTTTTGCAAGCGATCATCTTCTTTCTGCTGTTCGGCGGCACTGAGCGGCTTGCCGTCCACTTCGATCTTCCGCGCCATTTCGTTCCCGTGGAGGTAGGAAATCTGGTAGAGCGTCGTCGTGCGCTTCGTGATTTCGTCTTTCCCGTTGACGCTGTCCTCTTCCTCCAGTTTCATGCATGCGTAGTCTTTCTGAATCTCATCGATCTGCTCTTGATTTTTGGCGATGGCCTTGAGCAGAGCAGGAATGTCGGGGAGCGGTTTCCTGGAGAGGTTGGGAAACTCAAACGAAGAGGCGTTCACGCCGGTATTAAACGAAATGCGCTCGACGCTGACCTGAAATGTTTGGTGGTTCTTCTGAATGGTCAGATGGAACGGCTCGCGAACGCCTTGCACCTCGCGATAATCCCCATAGGTGATTTCTTCCTCGCCGCCGAATGATCCTGCACTCGCCACTTTGGAAACCGAGCCCGCCGCCTTTTCTTCCGTCACCGGCGCCGCAACACCTTCAATCACTTCCTTCACGATTAAATGGCTCTGGCGGTCAAAATAAACGCGCCGTTTCTCCCCGGGCGGAACCGCCAGCTCAACCACATCCGCAGGCCTGCCGCCGATGTTCTCTGTGCCCGCGAAACGCGCGTAGATTTTCAGCTTCCTGTAACTCGCGAGGCCGGCATTTAAATAGTGACCGGTGGCTTCGGCGCGCTTTTCCTCCGCGCCGAAAAGCGTGTACAGGTTTCCGTTGCCTTCTTCTCCCCAGCAGGAGCTTGCGGTGCACGCTTCCACTGCGCGTGCCGGACCGAACATCAATTCCTCATAAAATTCTCCCGGAGCGGAGGTAATCAGAGTGAATTCGCCGGGGTCCGTCCGGTTGGACTCGCGAGCGGTCCCTTCCCAGTCCGTCGAACGGATTTTTTGCATCGCTTTCGCGCCGCCCACTGCGCGAATGGATTCCTTGATGATTGTGTCGGCGGATTGCGCCAGGCACAGCGGCCCGGCAATGAACACAGGCAACGCAATCCCGACCAATGCTATGCGAGCGAGGCTGCGCGGATACGTTTTCATTCGGGTCATCATTCTACCCCACCGTCGGGTAACCAGTCTGCCCCTGCACGCGCGCACGCTTCAAAAAGTTCACACTCCCCGTTCAATGCCAGATAAAATCGAGGCGGCCACGCCGAGCTTTGATGCATTCGAAATACGCCTCCGTTCCCCGCCTCGACAATGAGAAACAGTTGCTGCGATTTTTGTGCGCAAGCGGCGAAGACATCGTGCGCCGTCGAAAACTGCTTCAGCAGCTGCGCCAATATTCGTGGCGCAACAAGGAACATCAAGTCCTATTCGAAGCCATCGGCGAATTACTGACGACTGCTCCGCAGCAGATTGTCGGTCATCTGCCCGCCGCGGTCACGCGGCTCGGCTTTCCGGATGTTTCCTGCGACGCGCTCGCCGACCCTCCACGCATAAATGCTGCGGCGGCTTTCGCGCTGGCCGAAGAGTTGCTGCGCGCATCTCAGTAAGCGCATGACGCCGCGGACCCTTCGAATCCTTTCGCTCATCGACGTGATCGGCATTCCCGCCTATGTGCTGCTGTTCATCTGGAAACTGGAATTCACCGAGCGCGACGCGTGGATTATCTTTCCCGTGTGGATTGCCGCGAGTTTTTTGCTGCATCGCGACACGCCGAAAACGCTCGGCTGGCGCGCGGACAATTTGTGGATCGCGACAAAATGGGCGTTCATCGCTTTTGTGATTATGGCTTCTCTGCTGATCGCCACCGGGCTCGTTCTCGGCCAGCCGCGCCACATTCCCGCGAATCTGCGCTCGCCCGGGAGACTGTGGAGTTATTTTGCATTTTGTTTGCTGCAGCAGGTGGCGCTCAATTCTCTGCTGAACAACCGCTTCCTTTCGCTTCTGCGTCGCGATTGGCTCGCCGCGCTTTTCACCGGAGCTGTTTTTGCGGCGTGCCACTGGCCGAATCCTGTGCTGGTGCCGCTCACCTTTGTCGGCGGCGTGGCGTTCGCGTGGCTGTTTGCGCGCCACAGAAACATTCTGGCGCTCGCGGTGATGCAGGCCATCCTCGGCACGCTCGCCTGGTGGAGTTTTCCCGTTGCGTGGCACCACGACCTTCGCGTCGGCCCCGGCTACTACACACATTGGCGATAGCTAATTGCCCGACGGTTTCAGCTCAACCGAGCAGTCGATCCAACCTCCCTGATAAATAATCCCGCGCTGGTCGCTGAAGAATGAAAATCCGCATTTGTCGGGCAAGTTGCGCAAAGATAGCTCATATCCTTGGCCGTTGGCCGCCGTCACCAAATCCAAAACCCAACCGGGAGTGACTTCGGGACGAACAGATAGTCTCAAGCCTTGAAACATCGTGCGCGGTTTTTCGCGCTCGGAAATTGCGCCGGACGGAATTAGCTCGTCCCACGTGGCGTAACTGCCATGAGCCTCCTTGTAGTTCATTTCGGCCGTGTTGATCAGGCGCACTACCTTCAGCCCTGTTAGATGACTCTCGCGAGGCGTTTCCGAAAGCGAGAGTCGCGACAAAGCACCTCCAGGCGGCATCGATCGTTTTTGGGTTTGCTGGGCAACGACGAACGCTCCGCAAGTCAACGCGCTCGATGCGAGGATTCCCATTGCGACTGCACGCATCCCGTTCATCGCCGTTCCTCCTCAGTGCTACAAATTCCAGGAATCAAACTTGCTGATCGCTGCGGAATGCGATTCGCGATGTTCCCCAATCGCTGCTTTACGCGAGTTCGCCCAGCGGCCGGGGATGCGATGGGCGCATTTGGGGCAGGCGCCGTCTCGCAGAATATTCTTGCGGACGTCGTGCCAGGAACGCTCAATCAAAAGGGCGCCGCAGTGCGGGCAATGGGTGTTGCCGCCGTCGCTGAAAATGTTTCCTTCGTAGACGTAGCGGAGCCCAACTTCACGCGCGATTCTGCGCGCACGATGCAGAGTTTCGGGCGGCGTGCGCGGCTTGTCTTGCAATTTGAAATCGGGATGAAACGCGGTGAAATGCAGAGGAACGTCGGGGCCGAGATGTTCGAGAATCCATTCGGCGAGTTTGCGTGTTTCGTTCTCGCCGTCGTTTAGCGTGGGAATCATCAGATTGGTGATTTCGAACCAGACGTTTGTCTCTTTTTTCAGGCGCTCGAGAGTTTCGAGAACGGGCGCGAGATGCGTGAGTGTGATTTTGCCGTAGAAAGTTTCGGTGAATGCTTTCAGGTCAATATTGGCGGCGTCGACGTGATCGTAAACTTCGTGAAACGCTTCTTCGGTGATATAGCCGTTTGAAACCATCACGGTGTTAATGCCGCGGGCGTGCGCGGCTTTGCAAATGTCGATGACGTATTCGGCCCAAATGGTTGGCTCGTTGTAGGTGAATGCAATTGAAGGGCAGCGATGATGGATGGCAAGCTCGACGACTTGCTCGGGCTCGACGTGCGTGGAGTGGACCTGATCGCTGCGCGATTTGGAAATGTCCCAGTTCTGACAGAAAAAGCAGCCCATGTTGCATCCGGCAGTGCCCATGGAAAAAGCTTTTGTGCCGGGAAGAAAGTGATTGAGCGGCTTTTTTTCGATGGGATCGATCTGGATGGCAGCGGGAGAGGCGTAACCGAGGCTGTAGAGTTTGCCGCCGCGATTGACGCGGATGAAGCAGAAGCCGGACTGCCCTTCTCCGATGTGGCAGTGGCGCGGGCAGAGGTAGCAATGAAGTCTGCCGTTCGCGTCGGTGTCCCACCAGCGAGCTTCGTGCTGGGATTCGGTTGGTCGAAGAATCTCGAATGGCACGACGGTATAGCCTTGCTTTGATGATAACGCGCTGCGCGAAAATGGACAATGCGCGCGTTAATCACGACTTGGGCTTCAGTAGTGGCCGGTTTTGAACTAGTTCTGCTGAGAGTTGGCTTTTGGCGTAGTGGAGGGTTTCGAGTCTTTTGGCATGGTGGGTTTCTCATCCTTCTCGGATGTGCCCACCCAGAACATTTTGAAATCGCTGAAGTGATGATAGTGATGAATATAGTGCCCTTGATACTGATAATAAACGTCCGCATCCTGAGGGAGCCACAACACCTGTTTATGCGTGGGAAACAACACCGGCGCATAATCGATCGAGAAATGCTCCCGCAGGAGGCCAACCTGCTTGACCGCGTGGGTCAGGTCCGTATCCAGATGCATGACCTCGCCACCGTTCTCCGCAACCCAGGCACGGCCTTTCAGCGGCAACAGATACTCGCCGGAAACAGCCTCGAACGCCTGCAGAAAACCGGTCGGCTTGTCGGTTCGCTGCCGGAAGTGAACCACCCATGCTGATTTGCCTTTCCACTCGCCAAGCCCCTCGCAGCTGAAGTCGAAAGAGCCGCTGAACAGCGGATGAAAAGCGAGCGCGAGAACAGGCGTCCCTTTATCCACGAGCAGGCCCGGCGTGTCCTCTGCGTGCGAGCGCGAATCGCGAATTTCGTCCATTTCAATCAGGTGTGGGTTTGACTTATCCACGACCGCCATATAGTTGTAGGTTCGCGTCTCCGGCGTTTCCAGTCTTTCATCTCTCTTAACTTCCACCGTTTGGTACTGTTCCGTCGCTGTAAAGTTACCGAGCGTCGTCACGAGCGTGCTGGCATATTTCGCCGCCGACTCCATGACCTTTGGCAAAGAACACGAAGCGCCGGAGACTACAAACGGCTTGGCAGCGTCCACGTCGGGAGGCGCCCAGTTTTCGTTTGGTGGCAACTCGACTGGCGGCGGAGGAACTCCAATGTCAGCCGGCAGGGGCAGCGCAGCGGGGTGCGCGACGTTCGACGGCCCCGACGCGGCCGCCGCCGCGACTGGCACCACAGTTTGGGGAGGCTTCTCCAGCTGGGTTATAAACGCCCGGATTTGCGCCGCCCGGCCGTCTTGCGGATGGGTGTTCAAGTAGCCTTGAAACGTGGCTATGGCCTTTTCGCGCTCTCCCAGTCCGGCCAGAGCATCCGCCAAAATGAGTTCTGCGGGCGCCGCGTCTGCCTTTCCCATGGCCATCGCGCGTTCCGCAGACGCGCGCGCTTGTGCGTAACTCCCCTGGCGCAAATATGCGTTCGCCAGCATCCACTGGCCTTTCCAGGACTTCGCATCTAACTGAACATCCTGCTGGAGCACCTCGATCGCGCCTGCGTTCTCATTGAGCTGGAAGCGCACGGCCCCCAGCGCCAATAGCGCGGCCGGCTCCCGCGGGTCGATGGATACCGATTTTGCGAGATACTGTTCCGCTTGCGGCAATTTTCCCCAGAGAAAATAGGCCATGCCCGCCGCGTAATTCACGAATGGGCTCGCCGGAGCAATGCTTAACGCCTTGTTCAGGTGTTTCTCGGCCGATTCGAACTTCCTTGCGCGCAAATCCTTCAGTCCGTTTTCGACTTCCTTTTGCGCCCGAGGCGCCAAAATCATTCCACCCGGCGGCGCTTTCTTTTGCCCGATGGGATTGAGAAACACAACCACGTGCTGCTGCGCACCTTCGATCGGCGGAAGGGTCACCTCCTCATGATCTGGTTGATAACCCTCGGCCCTTATATCCAGCTCGTACTCCGCAGCTGTCTGAAGGCCGGAAAACACCCATGCGTCCCCGACTTGATGCGCTTCGACGAGCGAAAACCCTCCCCCACCGGTTGAGTCGTGGAGCGTCAGTTGAGGGGTCACCGAGAGGGGCGCGCCAAACTCGTCGCGCAGGAACACCGATATTGATCCTGTTCCGCCGCCACCAAACACACTCTGCGCACTCTGCGGAAGCCCTCCCTGGGCCCGCACCATGGATGGAACCAGGCAAAGGAAAACAGCAAGCCTGATTACAGATCGGGTGATGCAACGCATCTAGAACGCAGCAACCTCTTCTGGGAATCTATCACAATGTTATCGACGCGGCCAAGTTCCACTTTTATGTGAATCGCTTCCAATCTCGCCCGCTGGAAACTCCGAGGGGTCAAACCGAATTTCCCCGAAGTATACTACCCGCGCAAGCGGCGGAGGGGTTCGACTCAGTAGGCCGTACGAAACTCGGAACCGTCCACAGAGGCTGACCGCCAAAAGTCCACAGGCTGAGCCGCCGAACGACCGTTCCCCAGATCAAGAAGTGCGCCGGGAAGGCGGGCCTAGGAGTGACGAGGGACGGCTGCGGACTGGCGCTCGGCGACGATTTTCCTGGCGGTGGCGTAGAGGGCCCTCGCCTGAGGAATCAATTCGCTGGCGGCCGCGACCTGCGGATCGCTATCCACAGAAACTTTGTATCCGGCGGGCAATCCAAATTCGTAAGTAAAGACTTCCCGCTTGATGTGCTGTTTGATCCAGTCGGCATTTTCGCGAATCTGGTCGGGCGTGTAGTTGATGCCCTCGCGGCCAAGAAAGCTGAGGAACTGCTGGAGCACGGCATCGTTCACGGCAAACTCCTTGGTCACTGCCGGATGCGTGCCCATGAAATAGCGAGTAAAGTCGCCGACGCCCTCGTTCACAGGGTAGAGCGCGTTGCGCACGAGCAAAAGGGTCTGAAAATCGTTGAATTTAGAGCCGGGCTCGTTCACGTCGGGCGTGATTCCGCCGCCGCCATAGACTTTTCGTCCGCTGTCGGTGAGTTTGACTTCCTGCTCTTTGTTGGGGTGACGGTCGAATTCGTAATCAAAAATAGAGATGTCCTTGTATTCGCGCTGGATCAGCCGGCCGCTGGGCGTGTAGTAATGCGCAGTGGTGAGCAGCAAGGTGGTGGCATAGTCGGTCGGGAACGGAGTCTGAACGAGGCCTTTCCCGAAGCTGCGCTCGCCAACGACCAGGGCGCGGTCATGGTCCTGGAGAGCGCCGGCGACAATTTCTGAAGCGGAAGCCGATTGGCCGTTGATGAGCACGACAACCGGAATTTCTGCTCCGTCATTGCCGCGCAGCGCGTAATAGCGCTGCTCAGCGGACGCGCGCCCTTTCTGCGAAACGACCAGCTGATCTTTGTTGAGGAACATATCCGCCATGCCCACGGCCTGCATGAGTAAGCCACCCGGATTCCCGCGAAGGTCGAGGATGAAGCCGTCGAGGTGGCGGTAATCGAGCTTCTCCATGGCGGCCGCCAGGTCGCTGTCGGTGTTTTCGGAGGTGAATCCGGTGACGCGCGCGTAGCCGATTCCCGGTTTAACCATGCCGGAATACTGGACCGCCGACTGGGGGATCTGGTCACGCATGACGCTCACGACGATTGGCTTTGGCGCGCCTTCGCGGCTGAGGGTAATGGTCACAACGGTTCCGCGAGGACCGCGGAGCATATCGGCGACTTCGGGGGAGGAGAGCGAGGCGGTGGCTTTGCCATCGACCTTGGTGATAACGTCACCGGGCTTGATGCCGGCACGATCGGCGGGAGAACCAGGATACGGCGAGACGACTTCGACTTTGTTTTCGATGGGGATGATGCCCATTCCCACGCCATAATAATTTCCGCGCTGGTGCTCCATTTCGGTTGCCCAAGCCTTAGGGTCGAAGAAGACGGAGTGCGGGTCAAGAACCCGCAACATGCCGGGGATCGCGCCGTCGTAGACGACCTCGTCGGTTTTAATTGGTTCGGCGTAGTTCTGCTGGACGATGGAAAGGACGCGCGCGAAGGACTTCACGGAATCCTGCAGATCGTTTGTGCCGGCGGCAGTGGCCTTCAGTGACGGCCCATAAAGGCGGCCCATGATTGCCGCGATGACGATAATAAAAGCGAGAAGGTAAGCCCCGCGTTTTGAAGATTCCATAGGTCCTCGCTGCGTGGTGCTCTGTGAATTCTGCCACACGCTCTGGCGGCCCGGCGCTTTCAGGAGTGTAGCATATGTTTTCAGGGGTATTGACGGAGAGTCCCATCCTTCGCGCCTTTTCAACTCGCTCTGCAAGTTCATGCACTCTCGTTACATTTGGAATCTGGGCAGGCCCGGGCAACCGAATGTTTCGACTTCGGTGGGGCATTCTAAGGGCGTACGGGGAAAGAAGTCCACGCGGCGCGTGGAATCAAATGGCAGCGAATTCCGGGAAACGCAGCCACGACTTATTCGGAGAAAGCCAAGTAGCCGGGCACGATCAGACTGAGCGGAGGGAGAAGAGTCAAAAGGCCCCACCACGAGGGCTTGCTGCGGGCCTCGGCGACGGCCATCCAAATCATGACGATGATAACGATGCCCACAAAGGGAATGAGCATGAGAAAGAACCACCAGAGAGGCTTCTTCGCGATGGCGAGCAGGAGGAACATATTGGCTATCGGTATCCACGCGAACCAGTCATTTGGCGTATCCGTGCGCCTGGCAATGATCTGAACAGAAAATGACAAATACCCGTAGAGCACCAGGAACAGCATGATCAGGACGGTTTCAGTGCCAATGCTCATGCGAATCTCTCCCTTCAATACGCGACGGCAGCGTTTCGCAGGGCCGGAAAGCGGCCGCAACTTGAATTGGGACCGAGGCCTAGTTGCTACCGAACGCGCGTTTGAAAGCGACCAATTCAGGGAAATGCAGGTGGCTCTAGTGTATAACCCTCGCCTTGAGAGGCAATCTTTGGACCGATGGCGTGTGTTTTGTTCAATAACGGCCCGCTCGATGAGCAGGTTCCCGTGAGTTGGACTTGCGGCCTTCGATCGGGCCGGGACGGGTTGAATCGCGTGGGGGGTGGGAGCATCCTATTACAAGGCCGAAACTACAGAACTGCCTGCTAGGGAGGAAAGATGGCGATACGCGATGGGATCTTGCCGGAGTTCGATCAAGAGATGGCGAGCACGAGAAAAACACTGGAGCGCGTGCCGGAAGGAAAACCGGAGTACAAGCCGCACGAGAAGTCGATGGCGCTCGACCGGCTCGCGGGGCATGTGGCGGAGTTACCCGGTTTTGCCGCGGCAATTATTGGCCAGGATTCGATTGATGCGCGACCGCAGGACCCTTCGAAGCGGCGCGTGCCGCTGAAAATGTCGAGCCGGCAGCAGCTTCTGGAGGAGTTTGACAAAAACGTTGCCGCAGGGCGTGCGGCAATCGCCGGAGCCAGCGATGAGCACCTGCTAAAGACGTGGTCTCTCACCGCGGGAGACAAGACGATTTTTTCGCTGCCAAGGATCGCGGCTCTGCGCGGGTTCATGATGAACCATTTGATTCATCACCGCGCACAACTGGGAGTTTATCTGCGGCTGAATGACCTGCCGGTGCCGTCGATCTATGGACCCTCGGCGGACGAGGAGGTGTTTGGAGATGCGAAGAGCGAGGCGGCGCAGACGGCGTGAAAAGGGGTTTGGCGCTTGACAAGAGAGCCAGTCGGACCTGAAAAAAATGCCTGAATGCGAGGAGAGCGAACAATGGCGATACGCGACGGGATTTTGCCGGAGTTTGACCACGAGATCGCGGTGACGCGGAGGGTGCTGGAGCGAGTCCCTGAGGGCAAGCCGGATTTCAAGCCGCACGAAAAGTCCATGTCTCTGGAGCGGCTCGCGGGGCACGTAGCGGAACTGCCGGGATGGGCGAAGGAAACGATTTTGCAGGATTCGATCGACGTGAATCCGCCGGGAAATCCTCCGCCGGCCCAGACTCTGGCGCTCAAGATGACTTCGAGGAAGCAATTGCTCGAGGAGTTTGACCAGAGAGCGGCGGCGGGGCGCGCGGCGATTGCGGGCGCGAGCGATGAAGATTTCAGGAAACCCTGGTCGCTGATCGCGGGCGGAAAAACGGTGTTCACGCTGCCGAAGATTGCGGTGCTGCGGGGATTCGTGATCAATCACATGATTCATCATCGCGGGCAGCTCAGTGTTTATTTGCGGCTGAACGATGTTCCGGTGCCTTCGATTTACGGGCCGTCGGCGGACGAGCAGGTTTTTTGAGAACTGTGGCGAGTGGCCTAGCAGCGCGAGAGGCGGATCTTTCGCGGCAAACGCCGACTTCGCAAATGTATTCGGAACAGATCGCGAGGCGTGAGGCGACGCATCCAGGACAGCGCGTCTTATTAGCGCCTGCTGTGTGAGGTGAAAATGCACGAGCTGACCAATTCGTATGTGAAGGACTCGACAGACCTTTTCCATTACTACAAAACGCTCAGCGAGCGGGCGATGGCGCAGTGTCCGGATCAGGATTTGTTTACCGCGCTCGACGCGGAAGCGAACTCGATTGCGATTATCGTGAAGCACATGGCGGGCAATATGCGGTCGCGCTGGCGGGATTTTTTGACTACGGACGGCGAGAAGCCGGACCGGGACCGCGATACGGAATTCGAGAATCCGGCGAGGACGCGCGCTGAAATGATGGAACTGTGGGAGCGGGGGTGGAACTACGTGTTCGAAGCCATGGGTTCGCTGAGCGATGCGGACCTGACGAAAACGGTAACGATTCGCGCGACGCCGCATTCGGTGATGCAGGCGATCAACCGGCAAGTGGCGCACTATGCGCATCATGCGGGGCAGATTGTATTTCTGGCGAAGCATTTCGCGGTGAAAGCGACGGGAAAATGGGAGTCGCTCAGCGTGCCGCGTGGTCAGTCGAAGCAGTTTACCGCCAGCGTGGCCGCAGGAAAAAAAGCCGAGCGGTAAGGGCCGGAGATATGAGCGCGGCAGAAGTTTGACGCGCGAGCGCAACATTTCGGTCGCGCGCGGGTTGAGGGCGTTGACAACCCGAAGAGCGGAAATGTAATCGGAAGAGAGTAGAATCGGTTTCAGCCTCGCCTGTCTCCCGGGCTGCCGCGCCACGGGGCGTATCGGAGGAGGAAGGCCATGCCAAAGTCCAATTTCCCCAAAATACTGTTGATCTTGATTGCTGCGGTCGCGCTGGTGTGTCTGCCGAATGCGGCGTTCGCGCAGCGTGGAGGACATGGCGGAGGCGGGCATGGCGGGGGCGGAGGATCCCACGGCGGCGGTGGAGGCGGTTTTCGCAGCGGCGGAGGCGGTGGATTCCGCGGTGGCGGGGGATTTCGCGGAGGATCGGGTGCACCTCGCGGAGGAGGATTTACGAGCCGGGGCGGGTTCCGCGGGGGGCCGGGCGGATTCGGCGGCGGACGGGCATTCAGCGGCAGCAGAGGATTTCGTGGTGGTCCGCAACGCGGCGGATTTGCGCAGCGGGGCTTTGGCGGGGCGAATCGCGGATTTGGCGGACGCGCGAGTATGGGACGCGGATTGGGAAGCGCGGGGCGCGCTTCGAGCGCTCCGAGGGCGGTTGCCGATGGGCGATGGCATGGATTCGGAAATAGCGGGCGGATGGCAGGTGGAATGCGGTCGGGTGGTTTCGGAAATGGCGCGATTGCCGATGGGCGATGGCATTCGTTTGGACGAGGCGGCGGCTTCGGCGGACGGGGGGCTGGGAATTTCGCCTTGTCTCACACGGGCGGCAACCGATTTGCACGCAATGGACTCGGCTTCCGGGGCCGTGGATTCGGGTTCGATCGCTTCGGGTTTGACCGTTTCGGGTTCAATCGGTTCGGATTCAACCGGTTCGGTTTCGGGTTTGGCCGGCCGTTCTTTGGCTTCGGCCTTGGCTGGGGCTGGGGGGCAGGATGGGGATGTGGATGGGGCTGGCCGTATTGGGACTGGGGCTGGGGATGCCCGGGCTATTGGGGACTTGGATGGGATTATCCGGCCGGGGAGCCCTATTGGGACGGGGACGGTCCGTATGGGTATGACGATGCGTGGGAGTGGGACAATAACAACACGGGAAATTACAGCGACTACACGGGCGATGGGAATGCCGATTATTCCGACGATTCGGTTGATTCCAGTGCACCGAATGATGACCACCAGCCTTCGCAGGACACAACGCAGACGCAGCCAAGCTCGACCCATTCGGTGGACCCGGAGTCCATTCCGACGGTGGTTTATCTGAAAGATGGGACGACGCTGCAAATGACGGCGTATTGGTCTTCAGGAAACACGCTGCATTACGAGAATGGCGAGGGCGGCGTGAGCACGCTCGACGTAAACCAGATTGATTTCGAGCGGACGGTTGATGAAAACGCGAAGCACGGGGTGCGATTCCCGATCCAGCCGCACCCGAGCACGACGAGGCCAAGCGCGCCGGCGATGACATCCTCTCCTGCGGCTCCGAGCGCGCCGGCGGCAGCGGCCACCTCATCGCTGCCGAAAACAGCCTGACGGCACAAACGCAGCAAACCAATCCTCGAAACGTAGTATCCTCTACCGCAATGGAGGGGTTTTGCGCGTCATGCAAAGCTGTTCACCAGGATCCTGCATTCCTTCTCATGGCTTTGGCAGAAGGCGTCGGTGTGCGGACGCACGGAGCGGACGATGGTTGGCTCCAGGAAAAAAGCGCGGGCGCTCGAGCGCGATTATTCGCACCGGCTGTTGATTGAGAAGCTCGGCGTGAAGGCCGGACAGCGCGTGGCGGTGCTGGGCGTGGAATCGGCGGAATTCCTCACGGACTTGACCGCGCGAGTGCCGGAGTATTCGCGCGGAAAACGGATCCGGCAGGCTGACTTGATTTTCTTTTCTGCGGAAGCGCGCGGAGACCTTTCGCGGCTGGAATCGTTGACGCGGTCAATTGCGAGGAATGGGGCAATCTGGGTGGTTTATCCCAAGGGCCAATCGCACATTCGTGAAATCGATGTGATTCAAGCAGGCAAAGACGCGGGATTGACGGACAACAAGGTTTGCAGTTTTTCGGCGACGCACACAGCCCTGCGATTCGTCATTCCGATTGCCAAGCGGTGAGTTCACCGGTGGCGGGATGCGGCTTTTTGTTCGCGGCGGCGTTCGGCGACCCAGGCGAGGAAGCGGCGCATGCGCGCGCGTTCGGACCACAGGAGATGGAGGAATTTGCGTGCGTCGAGGTCCGCAGCGGCGGGACCGAAGAAGGTTTCCATGCGCCAGCGAATATAGGGGCTTTTCCAGGGATTGAGCCGATAACCTTTCGTAGTGATCCAGTAGTAGCGAAGGGCGTTTAACACGCCTTCCTCGCTATTTGTGTCGGGTGGCACACCGCGGAATTCTAGCAGAGGTGCGGAGGATTACTCTCGGTATTGCTGACCATGGGCTCGAGCCGCCCTGGGATAGAACCCATTCGTAATTGGAATGTAACAGACGCTTTGCGGTGCGGCGGAAATTGTGGTAGTTTCGCGGCATGTGAGGCTAACTCCACAACGAGGAGGCTGCGGATGACGTTGATGTCGCAGGATATTCCCGGGGACTTGATGTCCACCAGCGAGGAGTTTCGCAATCTAGCCCAGGAACATTCCCGATACGAGGAGCAACTCCACCAGTTAACCAGGCAGCCCTATCTCAGCTCCGAAGACATCCTGCTCGAAGGCCAGCTGAAAAAATTAAAACTACGATTGAAGGATCAGATGCAGCAAATGATCGCCCGGCGGCGGCGAGAGCAACGGCACGCCTAGGGGCGGCGTGAAATCCTGCAATAGCGTACAATTACGGGTGTGCGCAGCCACGGACTGCCCAACGACGCATGGTGAAAGACGGCTTTCGCTTCGCGCTGCCGCCGCTGATTCTCGGAATTGTTCTGATGGTTTTCCGCTGGTGGTGGGGCGCTATTTTTGTCGCGCTGGGATTGTTTGTGTTTTACTTCTTTCGCGACCCTGAGCGGCAGATCCCCAGCGAGCCGGACGCGGTGGTTTCGCCGGCGGACGGACGGGTGGTTGAAATCGTGGATGAACCGTCTGGAAGCCGCCCTGGGAAGCGCATTAGTATTTTTCTCTCCGTCTTTAACGTGCATGTGAACCGCGCTCCGGTGGGCGGGCAAGTCTGCCGATTGGACTATCATCCCGGGAAATTCATGGGCGCGTGGAAGGAAAAAGCGTCGACGGCGAACGAGCAGAACGTCATCACCATTGCGACGCCGGCGGGCGAAATTTCGTGCAAGCAAATTGCGGGATGGGTGGCGCGGCGCATTTTGTGCTGGACGCAGGTTGGAGATGAAGTAAGAATCGGCCAGCGAATCGGGATGATCCGGTTCGGCTCGCGCGTGGATCTTTGGCTGCCCGCAGACGCGGAGATTCTGGTGCAGCGCGGGCAGAACGTGGCGGGAGGGGCCACGCAAATCGCACGATGGCAATCGAGGAAATAAATACGGCGGAAGAGACCGAGCCGCAGCGCACACGCAAAGGACCTTTGCGCCGTGGCGTATTCATCCTGCCAAGCTTCTTCACCGTTCTCAACCTGCTGTGCGGCTACTACGCGATCCTGGAGACGTTTCGCGGCGGCGCCGGCGACATGGACAACGCGGCGCGCGCGATTGGCGCTGCGATTGTGTTTGACGCGATCGACGGCCGCATCGCGCGGCTGACGCACACAAATTCGGAGTTCGGGAAACAGTTCGATTCGCTGGCGGATGTCGTGAGCTTCGGCATTGCACCGGCGTTTCTGGCCTTTGGATGGGGAGTGAAGGGCGTGATGCTCGGCTCGTTTTTCGCCGACCGCATCGTGCAGCTGGGGTGGGTGGCGAGTTTTGCGTTTGTGATTTTCTGCGCGTGGCGGCTGGCGCGGTTCAACATCGGCAAGGCGGGCGGCTCGCGGTATTTTGTGGGATTACCGACCCCGGCGGCGGCGGGCGCGATTGCGGCGGTGGTGCATGCGATGTGGAATCCGATTGAGGACTGGCGGAAGTCGCTCGTGTGGGTGCTGCTCGTCTTGCTGCTGGGATTCCTGATGGCGAGCAAAGTGAGGTATTACAATTTCAAAGGCGTGAACTGGGGCCGGCGGCGAACGTCGCTGGCGGTAGTGGCAATGGCGCTGATTGTCGCAGCGATTTTCCGTTATTCCGAAGCGACGCTGCTGGCGATTGCCACAGTTTACGTTTTGCACGGACTGGTGCTGGAGGCACTGCGCAAAGCGCGGCGGCTCCGGGCCTCGGCTCATCCGGCCTGACATGCTTCACGAACCGTCCATCCCCCGCATCGCGATTGTTGGCGCGTCTTCGCTGCGCGGGAAGGACTTGAAGCAGTTTATCGAGGACGAGAACCTTCCCTTTGGCGAAATCTCCCTGATTGATACGAGCCTCCCTGCGGGAACACTCGCAGAAGCGGCAGGCGAGCCGACGTTTCTGAAGCCGATGGACCGCAGGAGCTTCGAAGATGTGCGCTTCGTTTTTTTCTGCGGAAGCGCGCAGGAGGCAAAGAGCAACTGGAAGCTGGCCGCAAATGCGGGTGCCACAATCATCGATCTGACCGGCGCGCTGGAAGACGCTGGAGCAGCTCCGTGGATTCCGGGATTGGATACGATGCTCGCGCCGCCCGAAGCGACGGCGGAGCGGCCGCATCATGCAGGACTCTATTCTTCACCTGCGCCGCCGGTGATGATTGCGTGCAGACTTGCGGCAGCATTTTCCAGGTTTTCGCTGTCGCGAATGGTGATTTTATTCTTCCCTCCTGCATCGGAGCGCGGGCAGTTGGGAATTGACGAACTGGAAAAGCAGACCGCTGACTTGCTGTTGTTGCGGCCGATTTCGCAACCCGTTTTTGACGCACAGATCGCGTTTAATCTGCTCTCAAGCTACGGCGAAGCGAGCCGGCCGGCGCTTTCCGAGACGCGGGCTGAAATCTGCAAGCGCGTCGCGGCGTATTTGTCCGGGCGCGCGCCGGCTCCCGCAGTGCAACTGATTCAGGCGCCTGCTTTCTATGGCTATGGATTCTCGGCGTATGTTGACTTGGGCGGCGGCGTGGACCTTGCGGCGATTGACGCGGCGCTCTTTGCAGCGGGCATGCACGTAACGCAAAAAGGAGAGCCGTCGCCGACGAACGTAAGCGTCGCGGGAGAAGCGAAGATTCAGGTGGCGCATGCGGAACGCGATCCCGGTGTCAGTTCAGGCGTGTGGCTGTGGGGAGTGGCGGACAACCTGCGACTGGCGGCCGCGAATGCCGTGCAGATTGCCGAGGAGCTGCTTGCGCCCAAGGTCTAAGCGGTTTCGGGCGCGCGCCTCGCTGCCGGTCGTGGCTGCGGTCGCAGCATTGACATTTGCTGCAGGGTGCGGTTACCACCTGGCAGGACGAGCGACGGAACTTCCGTCGAGCTGGCACACGCTGGGCGTGCCGATTTTCACAAATCACACGGCCTCGTACAACATCCAGGCGCGTGTGACTGAGGCCGTGATGCACGAGTTCATCGCGCGGACAAAGTTTCATGTGGTGCCGAGCGAAGACGGCGCGGATGCGACTTTGCATGGAGACATTACGGACATTGAAACGGCGCCGCTGCTGTTCGACGCGACCTCGGGGCACGTGACGACGATGCTGGTGACTCTGAAAATGAGAGTGAGCCTGGTGGATGAAAGCTCGAAAAAAGTAGTCTATCGCAATGATAATTTTGTGTTCCGCAACGAATATCAGGTATCCGGCGACGTGGATCGTTTTTTTCAGGAAGAAGATCCGGCGCTGGGGCGAATGTCGCGCGACTTTGCCGCCGAATTGGTTTCGCGAGTGCTGGAGGGGTTTTGATGCCGCAGGCGACGCTTGAAAGTCTGCTGCAACGAATCGAGAAGGGCGCGGCGATTCCTGCGATTGTCTTGCAGGGAACAGACCCGTATCTGCGCGATCAGTGCCGCAGCGCGCTGGTCGAGAAATTCATTCCCGACGGGGCGCGTGAATGGGCCGTTTTGAGAATTTCGGCAACGGGCGGAGGTTTGCAGGAGCTGCTTGAGCGCGCACAGATGGCGCCGATGCTTTCGCCCCGGCAACTGCTGATTCTGCAGGATTGCGGGGCGCTCGAACGCGGCGGCGATGAGGCCCAGGAACGAGCCACGGAATCGCTTGCGGCGTACCTGGGGGATCCTGCGCCGTTTTCGATTTTGCTTTTTGAAGCCGAACAGCTGGACAAGCGCAAGAAGCTGTTCAAGACGCTTGCGGCGAGCGCGCTCATCGTGGACCTGACCGCGCCGGCGGACCCGACTGCGCTCGCTCTGCACATGGCAAAAGAGATTGGAGCGAACCTCAGTCGCAAAGCTGCTGAGGAATTGGCGGATGCCGTGAACGGCCAAGCGGCGAGGATTCGCTTAGAAATAGAAAAGCTTGCGCTGTACGCGGCGGGGCGGGAAATTACGGAAGAAGATGTCGATCGGTTGGTCGTCTCCGCGAAAAAATACACGGTGTGGAAGCTGGCGGACGCATTCGCGGCGCGCGACCGTCGGGCCTCGATGGACTTGCTTGATTCTTTGCTGCGCGAAGGCGAGCAGCCGGCAAGCCTCGTTGGCGCTCTTTCGTGGATGTACCGAAAGCTTGTGGAAGCGCGTGAATTGCCTGCGGGAACGAATCCGTATTCTGCCGCGCGGGATCTGGGCATGCGGCCGGATGCGGCGGAGATTGCATTGCGGCAGGCGCGCAGAATTCCGCGCGAGCAGTTGCTGGCGGGGATTCGTATTCTGGCCGAAGTGGACAGCGCGTTGAAGTCGGGCGCGCCGAATCCGCGAGCAACACTGGAGTTTATGCTGGCGCGACTCACTTCGTCCGGCGCGAAGGCTGTCGCTTAGCTCTTTTTCGCCTGGCGGATGCCATTCAACGCAATCGTGAGCCGCGACTTGTAGCGGTTGGCGGTATTGCGCGGCAGCGAGTGGTTCTTCACGGCGCGATCGAGTTCGGAAAACGTATGCGGTATTGCTTTCTCGGCTTTGGCAGCATCGCCGCCGGAGAGCAAGGCGCGGAATTGGCGCACGGCGGTGCGGACGCGAGTGCGATTGGCGCGATTTGCGATGGTGCGAGTTTCGCTCTTACGAATGTTCTTGAAGACGGATTTGGACCTTTTCTTGTGCTTTACAGGCGTGCCCTGCGGCATTCAGCGGCTCCTTAGGATCGTAGTCGAATCAGAAAGAGTATCGGACGCGTCCGGCTTTGTCAATTTTCTGTCTCCCCAGACGATCCGGCCAAAACGGCTTTACGACCGTGTGTTTCCAGCCTAATATGACGGGCCTGTCCTTTGCATTTTCAGGCATTTTGGGTGCATCCCGTGTAGAGTTGTTCAAGCGAGGGCGGATGACACACATACATCGGAGAACAACGCGGCGACTCCGACAGCGGCCCGCCTTGCTGTGGCTTGGGATTCTGGTCTTCCTGCTGGCCCGATCCGCGGCGGCACAGAACCCGAAGGACCTCCGGCCCCAGGGGTACGTAAACGACTTCGCACGTGTGATTTCGCCGGACAGCAAACAATCCCTCGAAGAGATTTGCCAGGAAGTCGACAAGAAGGCTGACGCGCAGATCGCCATTGTTACGGTGAGGTCGCTGGGTCACGAGTCGATTGAGCAGTATTCGATAGACCTTGCGACTCACTGGGGAATTGGCCCGAAGCAAAAGGATCGCGGGGTGATGATTCTGGTAGCGCCGCGCGAGCACCACTATCGAATCGAGGTGGGCTACGGTCTGGAGCCGATTCTTCCGGATGGGCTCGTTGGAGATTTTGGGCGCGAGGCGGTGCCGCAGCTGCGAATCAACAACTATAGCGGGGCCATTTTGCTGCTGACCGAGCGTGTAGCGGAGGTCATCGCCAAGGACCGCCGCGTAACTCTCGATTCCCTTTCGCAGAGCGGACAGGCTCCGCTGGGCCCGGAAACTGCTCCCCCACCGCTGACGCCGCAGAATATTTTAGTGCCGATCCTGTCCGTCGTTGTGCTGCTATTCTTTCCCTTGCTCGGGCTCTTGCTGCGGATGCGCGCTGGCCGCCGATACGGACGCGGACATGGCGTAACCTGGTCCGCAGCTCCATGGTTTCTGGGCGGAGGGGGCTTTGGCGGAGGCGGTGGTTCGTGGGGCGGAGGGGGCTTTGGCGGAGGCGGTGGGTTTGGCGGGTTTGGCGGCGGTTCCTTTGGCGGCGGTGGCGCGAGCGGGAGTTGGTGAGGGAAAGCAGGATTCTGCAAGCCATCGTTATCGAATTCAGAGAGGGTAAACGGGCTTAATGGAAGATTTGCTACAGGAGCTTGCGCGACGGCTTGCACAGGCCGCGGGCGATAACCTGCAGGCCGTCGTTCTCTACGGCTCCGCGGTGACGGGCGAATACCGGAAGAACCACTCCGACTTGAATGTGCTGTGCGTTCTCCACCGCACCGGAACCGAGGACCTCGAGAAGCTGCATGAGCCGCTGGGGTGGTGGAAGCGCAAAGGATTTGCGATTCCGCAAGTGTTTACGGAAGTTGAGTTGCGAGCTTCGGCGGACATTTTCGCGATTGAGCTGCTCGACATGAAGGCCCATCACCGGATGATTTACGGGCAGGATTTTTTCGATGCGCTGCACGTTCCCACAAGACTGCATAAATTGCAGGTCGAGCGGGAGCTGCGAACGAATCTGGTCCGGCTGCGCCAAGGCATTCTTTCGGTTCCGCCGAAGGATCGAGTGCTGGTGAGTTTGATGGACGCGGCGGTATCTGCGTTTGTGACGCTGTTCCGCCATGCGCTCGTGGCGTTTGGGGAGCCGCTGCTTACCTCGAAGCGGGAGGTTGTGCAACGCGCGGCCGAAATTGCGAATACCAGCCCGGATGGTTTTTTGGCCATTCTCGATGTGCACGAAGGGAAGCGCAAAGCGTCGGCGATCAATGCACAAGAGACGCTGCGCGGCTACACGGACCTGGTGGAAGGCATGACGAACGCTGCGGACCGGCGGCTTGAGGCCTCAACATAAACGGACTGGCAGTATCGGTTTTCGCGGAGGAGCAACGTGAAAAAGGGCTGGATAGCGGTCATCGTGATCGTGCTCATCGTGGTGATTTTTGGCGGGATGTACGTCGGCGCTCGCAACGAGATGGTGCGCAAGAACGAGACGGTGAAGTCCGACTGGGCGCAAGTGGACGTTGTCTTGGAGCGGCGCGCGGACCTGATTCCGAATCTGGTGGCCACGGTGAAAGGCATTGCGGCGCAGGAGGTCACCGTGTTCACGGCGGTGGCCAATGCGCGAGCGAATTTGATGAACGCGCAAACGCCCAAGGACAAAATTGCGGCGAACGGCCAGCTTGATGGGGCGCTGGCAAAAGTTCTGGCGCTGACCGAGAATTACCCGCAGCTCAAATCGAATGAAAGTTTCTTGCAACTACAGGACGAATTGGCAGGAACGGAGAATCGCATCGCCGTTGAGCGCAAGCGCTACGATGACGCCATTCAGGACTACAACACCTACATCGGCACGTTCCCGAACAGCCTGTACGCGCACTGGGCGGGATTTCAGCGAAACGATGCGTACTTCGCGGCCACGCCGGCATCCCGGGCGGTTCCACAAGTGGACTTCCCGGCGGCGAAGCCGTAGCAAACGCCTGGCAAGAGGGACTCTGTAACGTGTTTGTAACATTACACTTAGCGCGCCTCCACTTGACCTGCGGAGCCGTCCTACGGTAATGTGATCGGCGAGGCATTTTTCCGTTCTCCGTACACTCTAGATGAGACAAACCGTAAGGATGTCGGGGGGCATTGCCGAGCTTTTCGGCACCTACGACGAAAACCTCAAGCTTCTGGAATCGAGCCTCGGCGTTACCACTCAATTGCACGACAGCGACCTGCGGATCGAAGGCGATCCCGCGCAGGTCAATCGGGCCGCGAAATTCCTGCACGAATACAATGAACTTTTTCGCGAAGGGCGGAAGCTCGAAAGCGGCCAAGTGAAATCCATGCTGCGAATGGCCAATGATGAGCCGAATTTTTCGCTTCGCAGCGCGATGGAGCATGCGCGGGCGAGGTCATACGGCAAAAAGCCCATCACTGCAAAGAGCACGAACCAGCGGCACTACATGGAGGCGCTGGAAAACTACGACATGGTCTTCGCGATTGGGCCGGGCGGAACGGGGAAAACGTATCTTGCAGTGGCGATGGCCGTTTCGGCGCTTCTGACGAAGCAGGTCAATCGCATCATTCTGGTTCGGCCCGCGGTGGAGGCGGGCGAGCGACTGGGATTCCTGCCGGGCACGATACAGGAAAAAGTTGATCCCTACATGCGTCCGCTTTATGACGCGCTGCACGACATGCTCGAAGCGGACAAGCTCGAACGGTTTTTGGAAAAAGACATTATCGAGGTTGCGCCACTGGCGTTCATGCGCGGGCGCACACTGAACGATTCGTTCGTCATTCTGGACGAGGCGCAGAACACGACCAGCGAACAAATGAAAATGTTCCTGACGCGCCTGGGGTTCAACTCCAAAGCGGTGATCACCGGCGACGTGACGCAGATCGACCTGCCCGCGGGGCGGCGGTCGGGTCTCGTGGAAGCGATCGACATCGTCGGCAAAATCGAGGGCATTGCGTTTGTGCACTTTGACGAGCGCGATGTTGTGCGGCACAACCTGGTGCAACGCATCATCAAGGCTTACGATGCGCATGGCGCCGGCGCTTCCGGGCGAAAAACCTCAGGAATTGATTCCCGCGAAAGCGACCGCGCCTCCGCGGAGTAACCTGTTTCATGGTCATTAACCAGCAGAAACGCGTACGCGTGAAGATTCGCGCGCTGGACGAGTTTTTTCGGCGCGCCACGACGCTCGTTCATCTGCCAGCGGATTCCGTTACGATTTGTCTGGTGAGCGATGCGAAGATCGCGGAATGGAATCGCGTCTATCGCCGAAAGAACAAGCCCACGGATGTTTTGTCATTTCCCGCAGGGGAGCATGGTCGAAATGGCAGCGGAAAGCTTGCGCGGCAGTTTGCGGGCACCGCTGTGGCGGATGAAAAATATCTTGGCGATATTGCTATCGCTCCTGCCGTGGCGCGGCAAAATGCACGCGCGGATGGCAACAGCCTGCACCACGAATTGCGGATATTGACGCTGCATGGGCTTTTGCACTTGATGGGATACGATCACGAAACCGATGACGGCACGATGGAACGGATTGAAATGCGGCTCCGCAAAAAGCTGAGGATCGGCCAGTGAGCAGCGCGGTCACCTATACGGTCGGGATCCTGATTCTAGCGGCATTCTTAACGATTTTTGCTTACCTGGACCGCATTTACCGGCAGCTGGGCCGCGTGGTCATTGGTCCTGCGCACGCCAACCTCGAAATGTTTGCCGCGGAAATCGAGCCGCGCGTCCGCATCAACCGGGTGCGTGCGGCGGGGACGTTTAATCTGCTCGCGCGCTTGTGGCTGGTTGTCGTCTCGGTGCTCACAGCGCGCGCAGTGATTCTGTTTGCGGGCGAGCGATGGCGCATTGTGGCCGAAATGATTTTCTTTCTCGGGCTCGAGGTGACCGTCGGAATGCAGTTCCTGCCCGCGCTGCTGCTCGCGCGCACCAGCGGCAAGTGGCTGCTTCCGATTCTGCCCATTGTGCGCGGCTTCGCGTGGCTGGTTTGGCCGGTGCAGGCAGTGCTGGATTTCGCCATTTCGATTTTGCACATTTCGGATGAACCCGGCGACGCGCCTTCGGGCGACCAACAAGCCATGGAAGCGATTGTGGATGCGGCGACGGAGGAAGGCATTCTCGAACAGGATGAGGCGCGGCTGATCGAGCAAGTGGTTGAATTCAGCGACAAGCGCGTCCGCGAGGTGATGACACCGCGGCCAGACGTCGTTTCCATTTCAGCGAATGCCACGATCGAGGAATTGCGGCGAGTGCTTGTTGCCACAAAACTGTCGCGCTTGCCGGTCTACGAAAACAGTCTCGACGAAATCATCGGCATTGTGATCGCGCGCGACATTTTGCAGATTCCCGAGCGCGAGGCCTCCAAACAGGCTGTGCGGCAGCTCGTGCGGCCCGCGCTGTTCGTGCCCGAAGCAAAGATGGGTTCGAGTCTGCTGCGGGAGATGCAGCGCAAGAACCAACAAATGGCAGTTGTCATCGATGAATACGGCTCGATGGCGGGCGTGGTCACCGCCGAGGACCTGGTCGAGGAAATCGTAGGCGAGATCGGCGAAGAAGACCGGCATCCCGCGCCGGACGTGGTGCGCGAGAGCGACGGCAGCATGGTGCTTCGCGGCAGCACAGGGATTGAGAGGTTGAAGGACCTGTTCGGCGTGGAATTGCAAGGCGATCAAGCCGAATCCTCCGCCGCAACGATTGCCGGCTTGCTGAATCACGTGGCAGGGCACGTGCCCGAACCGGGCGAGAAAATCAATTACGATGGCTTGCAGTTCGAAATCCTCGAAGCCAACCAACGCAAAGTTCTGCGGCTGCGCGCACGGCCGCAGGTCTCGTCCCGTTAATTTCTTGAGCCACGCCTGTCGAGCGCGTTAGCAGAAGATCGGACTGCCTGCGTCGTTCGTCCATTCCCTTCGATTCGTCACGCCGAGCCTTGATATTTCCCCTTTGCGGGAGTAACTTTTCACTCCCACGCTTGTTGTGAAGAATCGCGATTTCATCCAGGGGGGCGCTATGGCCGCTGAAGTTCGACTCCGCGTCAACGGAAAAGAATGCGAAAGCCAAGTTGAGCCGCGCCTCCTGCTTGTGCACTACCTTCGCGACACGCTGGGCCTTACGGGCACTCATATTGGCTGTGAAACGAGCATTTGCGGGGCCTGCACGGTTCTTCTCCATGGCAAAGCCGTGAAATCCTGCACGATGCTCGCAGTGCAAGCGGACGGAGCGGAGATTACGACGATTGAAGGACTCGCGGCTACGTGCAAGGCGAACGGAGCAGGCGCGGCGAGTTCGGTTCTGCATCCCGTGCAAGAAGGATTCTGGGAGAAGCATGGGTTGCAGTGCGGTTTCTGCACGCCGGGAATGATTCTGACGGCTGCGGCATTTTTGAGTGAGAATCCCGAGCCGAGCGAGCCTCAGATTCGCCAGGCGATCAGCGGCAATTTGTGCCGCTGCACCGGCTACCAGCACATTATTGACGCGGTACAGTATGCCTCAAAGAAAATGGCGGCGGCGCGAGCGCGATAATCGGGGCCTAGCAGGAGGACCACAAATGGCAACGGCAACAAAGTACATCGGCAGGCCAATGAAGCGCAAAGAAGATCCGCGCTTGATCCAGGGGCTCGCTCACTATGTTGACGATATTCAGCTTGCCGGAATGCTCCACATGCTTGTGGTTCGCAGCCCTTACGCTCACGCAAGAATCCGCTCCGTGGATCCTTCCAAAGCAAAATCAGCCGCCGGAGTCGTAGCGGTTTTCACCGGCGAAGACATCGCCGGGCGGATTGGCGCTGTTCCCTGTGCCGCGCAGATTCCCGACATGAAAGCTGCAACGCGACTGGCTCTGGCGACGGATAAAGTGAGATTCGTCGGCGAACCGGTGGCGGTAATCGCTGCAACTGATAAATACGCGGGACGCGATGCGGTCGACCTGGTGGAGGTCGATTACGAGCCTCTGCCGGCGGTCACCGACCCGGAAAAAGCCATTGCCAAGGGCGCGCCGAAACTCTACGAGAATTTCAGCGACAATGTCGCATATCGCTGGGAGCTCGAAGGGGGCGACGTGGCCGGCGCGTTCAAGAACGCGCACAAAGTTGTGAAGCAGCGGATGGCGAACCAGCGCGTGATTCCGGTGCCGATGGAATGCCGCGGCGTGGTTGCGGAATATGACCGAGGCGAGCCGAAGCTGAAGGTGTGGACATCGACGCAAATTCCACACCTCGCGCGGACGCAAATCGGCGCGATGCTCGGCATCTCGGAAACGTCGGTCCATCTGATCGCGCCGGAGGTAGGCGGAGGATTTGGCAGCAAGCTGAACGTCTACGCGGAAGAGGCGCTGTGCTCGTACCTCGCGATTCAAACGGGCAAGCCGATGAAGTGGATCGAGTCCCGCCGGGAGAATTTCCAAGCCACGATCCACGGGCGCGATTTTATCAATTACGCAGAACTGGCCGTTGCGCGCGACGGCACGATTCTTGGCGCGCGTTTCAAAATCATCGCGGACCTTGGCGCGTATTATCAGTTGCTGACACCGTTGATTCCGACGCTCACCGGGCTGATGCTCTGCGGCAGCTACAAAATTCCTGCCATACGTATTGAGATTATCGGCGCGCTCACCAATAAAATGGCAACGGATGCGTACCGCGGCGCCGGCCGCCCCGAGGCGACTTATTTCATCGAGCGCGCAATGGACATGGTTGCTGCCGAGCTGAAGAAAGATCCGCTCGAAATCCGCATGAAGAATTTTCCAAAACCCAAGGATTTCCCTTATGCGACACCTACGGGATTGATTTATGACACGGCTGATTACCAGACATGCCTTCGCGAGGCGGAGAAGAAATCGGGTTATTCAAGGCTGCGCAAGGAGCAGGCGGAGGCGCGCAGGCGGGGCAAGATCGTTGGCATTGGCGTTTCGAGTTACGTGGAGATTTGCGCGATGGGGCCGTCGAGCGCGATGCCAGCGGGAGGATGGGAGAGCGGGACGGTCCGCATCGAGCCGACCGGAAAGGTGAAAGTGCTGACCGGCTCGTCGCCTCACGGCCAGGGGCAGGAAACGAGCTTTGCGCAAATCGCTGCGGACATGCTCGGCCTCACGCCGGAGGACGTTCTGGTGGTGCACGGCGATACCAGCCAGGTTCCGTACGGCATCGGCACATTTGGCAGCCGCGCGACTGCGGTTGGCGGCACGGCCATGTATCGATGCCTTGAAAAACTGCGCGAAAAGCTGGCGAAAATCGCGGGGCATATCCTGGAAGTGGATGCGGGGACCTTGAACTTCGCCGACCACAAGATTTTCTCCGAGAGCGCAAAGAAATCGACGACGTTCAACGATGTGGTGACGGCAGCATACGTAGCGAAGACGCTTCCGCCGGGCGTTGAACCGGGTCTCGAAGCGACAACCTTTTTCGAGCCGACGAATTTTACGTTTCCGTTTGGCACGCATATCTCGATGGTCGAGATTGACCGCGATACGGGTGAAGTCAAGTTGCTGAAATACGTCGCGGTCGACGACTGCGGCAACGTCATCAATCCCCTTCTGGTTGACGGCCAGGTGCACGGCGGGATTGTGCAGTCGGTCGGCCAGGTGCTCTTTGAAGAAGCGGTTTATGACTCGGACGGGCAGCTGATCAGCGGCGAACTGACTGATTATGCGCTTCCGCGCGCAGCGGACATCCCGCGCATCGAAACCGGCCGCACGGTCACACCGACGCCTGTGAATCCCATGGGCGTCAAGGGCGTGGGCGAGGCGGGGACGATTGGATCCACGCCGTGCCTGGTGAATGCGGTGGTGGACGCGCTGGCGCCGCTGGGCGTAACGCACGTTGATTTGCCCATCAAGCGCGAGACGATCTGGCGCATTCTGCAAAAACACGGCAACGCGAAAACGAAATCCGGGAGGGCCTCATGATTCCCGCGTCGTTCGAGTATCAAGCGCCGAAGAGCCTCGACGAAGCGCTGCGCCTGCTCGGCCGGCACGGCGACGAGGCGAAAATCCTCGCAGGCGGCCACAGCCTCCTGCCGATGATGAAACTGCGCCTTGCGGCTCCGCGATACGTCATCGACATCGGACGCTTGCGCGGTATGGATTACATCCGCGAGGAGGGCGAACACATCGGCATCGGCGCGCTGGTGACGCACGCGCAAATCGCTGCGTCCGAACTTCTGCGCGAGAAATGCCCACTCCTGGCCGAAACCGCGGCTCAAATTGGCGACATGCAGGTTCGCAATCGCGGAACGATTGGGGGAAGCCTCGCGCACGCCGATCCCGCGGCTGATTATCCCGCGGCGATTCTCGCGCTCGACGCGGAGCTGATTGTCCAGTCCGGCAACGGGAAACGCACGATCCCGGCTGCGGAGTTTTTCGTCGATCTGATGCAGACGCAAGTGCGGCCCGGCGAGATTCTTACCGAGATTCGCGTTCCGGTTCGACGCCCCGGTGAGGGCACTGCATACTGCAAATTCCATCAACCGGCGTCAGGGTTCGCTACGGTGGGCGCAGCGGCACGGGTGGTGACATCGAAGGACGGAAAAATCGAAGACATTGCGCTGGGGATGACTGGCGTGGCTTCCAAAGCTTATCGCGCAGCAGCAGTGGAAAAGTCGCTGCGAGGGAAGAAAGCCGATGACCAACTGATCGCATCAGCCTGCGCGAAATCGGCGCAGGCGGTCGATCCGCTCTCCGACATCTTTGCGTCATCGGAATACCGACGCGCGATGGCGGACGTTTTTGCGCAACGCGCAATTTCCCGAGCTCTGGCGCGGACCGGAAATCACAGAGCGGAAAAGTCGGCGCCTCCGAAAGCGCCGGCGCCAGTGCCCGGCGCGAAGAAATCTTCGCCGGTGAAATCCAAGGGCAAGCGGAAGTGAAGGTTGAGGGCGCCGCGTTGCTGCCCGCGTCCCGTGAGCGAGTCTGGAGGTCGCTGACGAGCCCGGACTTTCTTGCCAAGTGCCTTCCGGGCGCGCAGGAACTCAAACCGGACGGACCGGGCCGATACAAAGTGTCCCTGAAAATGGGCATCGCCGCTTTCTCGGGAAAGTTTGAGGGCGCGGTTCGGCTTGCGGATGAGAAGGCTCCCGAGTCGTTCCAGATGAGCGTCGAAGGCCGCGGCGCGCCCGGCTTCATGAAGGGCGAAGGAACAATCGCGCTCCGCGAAAACCAGAAAACCAATCAAACAGAAGTTCGATATTCCGGCGAAGCGCAAGTCGGCGGCGTGATCGCTTCCGTTGGCAACCGCATGATCGAGGCGGCGGCAAAGAAGATCATTCAGCAGTTTTTCGACGCAGCGGCTTCCCAATTGGCAGCGGAGAAGAAGTGACGGGATTTCAATTCGCTGAGGAAATCCAAATCGGGCGCGGGCCGCGTAATCCATATGAAAAGAAAATGCGGATGCTCACGATGCAATTGTGGAATGTGAATCCTGAAATGCGTGTTTCGCATCTAGTGCTTGTCCCTGCGGTGCCGTTTTTGTACATACTTCCAAGGAGAGAATCATGAAAAAGCTAGGACTCCTGTGCGGAACGATCCTGATGGTTGCGAGCCTCTCGTTTGGAGCCGGAAAGCAGCAGACTTTCACTGGAGCCATCAGCGACAGCATGTGCGGCGCGCAGCACATGATGGAGGGTTCAGCGAAGGACTGCACACTGAAGTGCGTTGATGGCGGCAGCAAATTCATTCTGGTCGATTCGAAAGGCAAGATCTATCAACTGAGCGATCAGACCAAACCCAAAGCGTTCGCGGGCGCGAACGTGAAGGTCACAGGCACGTTGAGTGGCGACACGATCACGGTCAGCTCGATCGTCGCCGCCGAGTAGATTGGTTTTCTGGAATTACTTCCGGTCGACGCTTTTCGCAAGCAGCAGCGCGGCTTCGACCGGATCGCTGTAATAGTTCGGCCGGATGCCAGTCTGGGCGAAGCCGTTTGCTTCATAGAAGTTCTGGGCGACTGTGTTCGAGGCCCTGACCTCCAGGAAGACGCGGTGGACGCGCCGTTCTGCAGACCACGAAATCGCGTGCTGCAACAACTCTCTGCCAATTCCCTGGCGGTGAGCGTTCGGACGCACGGCCAAATTGAGGACTTCCATTTCATCTGTGATCGCCCGTGCTACCAGAAATCCAGCGATTGCTCCGTTCTGTTCCGCTACCCATGCCTTTTCTCCGGTTTTTTCGAGGCCTTCGTAAGCGATCTGCTGCCACTGCGCGGCTTCGCGATTAAGGTGTTGGATCTCGAGGATTGCTGGGGTGTCCCGCGGGTGAAACGCACGAATCGTCAGCTTATTCACGGGTCGTTTTCACGGCTCTTTCCAAAGGAGCTCGGCGTCTGAGCGGCGAACGTAATTTGCATCCAGCCGCAGAGAATCCGTGAATTCGCCGCGAGCCGCGCGGTCCAAGGCCAGTTTGCCGATGATTGGCGCAAGCATTGTCGAAGCCGGTTCGATTTCGCGCGAGATTGAAGCAGAAGCCGCGCTCCAACGATCAAGCGCGGGCTTCAGAACCTCTGGGCTCGTTGAGATGAAACGTACTCGCTGCTTTGCCGCTCGTTCAGTCAGACGGCCCAAGAACTCCTCGACGGTGCAAACTTGCTCGGGCTCTTGGCGGACCAAACGAGAATCGCAGGGCTTGTACAGACCTGCATAAATCTGGCCGCGATGCGCATCGACGACCGAGGCAATCAGCGCATCTTGCGAAGCGCCGGACGCTTGTGCGGCGACGGCTTCCAGCCCGCTGACGGCAACGACAGGTTTCCCAAAAACTTCCGCCCACG
Organism: Candidatus Acidiferrales bacterium; assembly: GCA_035945715.1. GTDB lineage: Bacteria > Acidobacteriota > Terriglobia > Acidiferrales > UBA7541 > DAHUXN01. Next base: position 132,858 of record DASYZX010000031.1, on the reverse strand, counting down.
CTTTGACGGCAGTCAGGCCGACGCGCAGACCGGTAAAAGAACCCGGTCCCGCATTCACAGCGAAAACATCAAAATCGCGGGTTTCGAGCTTCAGTTCGCAAAGGAGAAAATCCAGGTGACGGAAAAGGCGGCTGGAATAAGTCTCTTCTGAGGCTGTGGAAATCTCGCCGAGTGACCGGCCGTCCTTTAAAACCGCCAAGCCACCCGTGCGGCTCGCGGTGTCGACAGCCAGCAAAAGCATAAACCTGGATTATACTCCCATTTGCCAAGGACTTACCGAGCAAATTTCGCGCCAAAATCGGCACAAAAATTGCGATTTATTATGCAGAAATCCTTGACCTTACGCCCGAAGCGAGCCTACTATTTTTACCGTAGGTACTGGGGAGGGTGCATCCTGTATGGAATTCAAATTGGGTGAAAAGGTTGTCTATCCGAACCATGGTGTAGGAGTTATCGAACAAATCAGCTACGGTTACTTGAACGGTCGGTCCGAACGCTATTACATGCTGAAGATCGTCTCCAGCGGCCTCAAAGTAATGGTCCCACAAACCAACGTCAGCACGGTCGGCCTGCGACCTGTAATTCGCTCTACGGAAGCAGGTACCGTCATTAGCTATCTCGAAAAAGGCCGTTCCGCTTCTCATCATGACTGGAAGCACCGCTTCAAGGAAAATTCCGAGCGGATGCGCACTGGTTCACTCATGGAAGTGGCGGCTGTGTTGAAGGGATTGGTTTCCTTGAGCCGCACGAAACCGCTCTCCTTCCGTGAAAAGAAGATGTTGGAACGAGCCAAGCATTTGCTGGTCACCGAACTAGCGACGGTGCGAAACACCACCGAGCAAACCATGGAAACGAACCTGGTTCGCGCGTTGGCGAAGGCGCACTTACAGATGCCTGAAGCGCTCGAAACGCTCGAAAACTAACCACTTAACTTTCGTTACCGCTTTACGCTGATGACATTCGTTTGGCCCGCTCTCCGCGGCTTAGGTCGTAGGCGAGCGGGCCGATTGTCGCGGTTATCTGTCCTCTGATCTCGCTCTCTTGCCTGTCAATGGCTTTCCCCATCCGCCGCCCCCCGGGGACTCAATGCGTACAATGGCGCCGCTGGGAGCATAGAAGCTTCCCTTAGCCGCCACGGATTTGCGCCGTCCAGCGACAATCAGCTCATTCCTTCCCGGCTTGCCGGGCTTTCCTCCTGCGAGGCCATACGGTCCGATTTTTCGGCGGTCGGAAAGCATTCCCACTTGCATGGGAACAAGCAGCTCGATCTCACGCACGATTCCGTCTCCGCCGCGATGTTTTCCTGCGCCGCCGGAGCCGGACCGGATGCCATAGCGACGCACGCGGACTGGATAGGTGTGTTCCAAAACCTCGACGGGAGTGTTGAGCGAATTGGTCATGTGGGTGTGGATGCCATTTTCGCCGGGACAATCGGGGCGAGCGCCCATGCCGCCTGCGATCGTCTCATAATAGGCAAAAGGCGCGTCCGTGTGACCGGGGCGCGTATCGCGGCCGCCAAACGTGAGATTGTTCATCGTCCCCTGGCTGGCAGCGGGGATTTTTTCCGGAATGGCGCGAGCCAGCGCGCGAAGCAGCGTGTCGGTGATCCTTTGCGAAGCTTCGACATTGCCTCCCGCAACAGCCGAGGGCGGGCGGGCATTGACGATGGTTCCCTCGGGCGCGATGACGCGAATGGGGCGAAGCAAACCAGAAGTGGCAGGGACTTGATCATTGACGAGGCACCGAAAAACGTAAAACACGGCGGAGTCCGCAATCGCCTTAACCGCATTGATGCTGCCGGCGCATTCCGGAGATGAACCGGCAAAGTCCACTTCAGCCCGGCCGCCGCGAATGCGAATTGTGACTCGAATCGCGATCGGTTCGTCGGTCACGCCGTCGTTGTCCATGAAATCCTCGGCGCGATAGACGCCATTGGGAATTCCGCGCAGCGTGGCGCGCATCATTTTTTCAGAATACGCGAGGAGATGGCGCCCATACTCGTTCGTCTCGCGCACGCCGTACTTGCGCACAACTTCGACCAGCCTGCGTTCGCCGACGCGGCACGCCGCGACCTGCGCGGTCAAGTCGCCTTCGCGCTCGCGGGAGGTGCGCACGTTGGAGAGGACCAACTGCAGCACATCGCGAACAATTCGGCCATTCTCGAATATCTTTACCGGCGGAATGCGAATCCCTTCCTGGAATATCTCGCGCGACAAACTCATCGAGCCCGCTTGCGCGCCGCCAACGTCGGCGTGGTGCGCGCGGTTGGCGACGTAGAAGGTCGGTTTCTTGGCGCGCGGCAGATGCACGGGCATGACCATCGTCAAGTCCGGTAAATGGGTGCCGCCGGCGTAGGGGTCGTTCAACAGAGCCACGTCGCCCGGCCGCAACGCGAGCGCGCGAATCGCCGCATCGACGGAAGCGGGCATCGACCCCAGGTGCACGGGCATGTGGTCGCCCATGGCCAGAACCTCGCCGTCACCGTCGAAGACCGCGCAAGAATAGTCGCGACGCTCTTTGATATTGGGAGAAAACGCGGAACGGCGCAGCACGCCACCCATTTCTTCGGCCACGGAATGAAAAATGCTCTTGAAGATTTCGAGGCGGACCGGATTAACGCGCCTCATCGCTCGCGCTCCAGGATGAGATTGCCGTAGCCGTCGACGCGAACATGCCAGGCGGGCAAAACGACAGTCGTTGCGCTGTATTCTGTTACCACGGCGGGCCCGCGCAGACGATTCCCAGCGCGCAGAGTCGAACGGTCATAGATGCGCGTTTCCGCTTGCCGGCCGGAGAAGAACACCGGGCGCTTACCGATCAGTGATTGGCTGGCATTCGGGCTGCCCGCCGGGACTTTCGGCAGCGCGGGCTTCGGGGTGGACCCGATCGCCCGAGCGCGCACATTGACAATCTCGACGACTCGCTTGCTGTCGGAATAGCCATAGCGCCTTTCGTGTGCACGATGAAACGTCGCGACGAAATCGCCCTTCGCCGGAACGCTGAGTTCATAGGCTTGTCCGACGTAGCGCATGTCGAGCAAGCGTTCGATGCGGACCTGGCTTCGCACAAAGCCTTCCGCGACCATCTCCCTGCCAGCAAGTGTTTCCATGGTCGCGAATTCTTTTCGCAAGGCTCCGCTCACCGCCGAGCGTGATTCCACGGGCAGCAGAATCGTTCGCGAGAAATCCTTCACAACGTCCGCGCGCAAAATGCCGAGCGCGGAAAGGCCTCCCGGAAATCTGGGGATCAGAACGCGCGGAATTTCGAGCGCCGCCGCAAGGCCGCACGCGTGCAGGCCGCCTGCACCGCCAAACGCCACCAGCGTGTAGTCGCGCGGGTCGTAGCCGCGCTCGACGGAGATCACGCGAATGGCTTTCTCCATGTTCGTCTCGACCACATCGAGAATCCCTTGCGCAAACCCTGCCGTGGTCTTCATCGGGCCGCGGGCTCGGCCGACCCACTCATGAGTGCGTGGAAGATCGAGATGGAATTTGCCGCCGAGGAAACCCTCCGGCACGATGCGTCCAAGAACGAGATGCGCGTCGGTGACTGTGGGGCGCCTACCGCGTCCGTAACAGATCGGCCCGGGATCAGCTCCTGCGCTTTCCGGCCCAACGCGTAGCGCGCCTCCACGGTCGAAGCGCGCGAGCGAGCCCCCGCCTGCCCCTACCGTATGAATGTCGAGCATCGGCACACAGACGGGCAGGCCGGCAACTTCCGACTCGCTCGTTGTGCGCAGAGCTCCGTCGATCAAAGCAACATCCGTAGAAGTGCCGCCCATGTCGAACGTAATTACGCGCGGAAAGCCGGCAAGTTCGGCGACGTATTGCGCGCCCGAGACCCCGCCCGCAGGGCCGGAGAGAATCGTGCGAACCGGCTCTCTCGCGGCAGTCGGTGCAGAAATAATTCCGCCGCTCGACTGCATCACGCGCACGCGCGAGCGTGCCGAACTGCGCAGTTTTGTGCGACGGCCAGCCAAAGCGTCTATTTCCGCCAGATACCGGCTCATCACCGGGAGGAGATAAGCATTCTCAACCGTGGTCGCTGTGCGTTCGTATTCGCGAAACTCGGAGAAAATCTCGTGGGAGACTGAAACCAGAAAACCTTCCGCACGCAGCCGCGCCGCAATTACGCGTTCGTGTCGCGGGTTCGCAAAAGAAAAAAGCAGGCAGACAGCGACCGAATCAGCCTGCGACTTCCTTACCAGCCGGACGATGCGATCCAGTTCCCTGCCATCCGGACCGAGCAGCGGATCGCCCTCGGCGCTCACGCGTTCTTTCATACCCAAACGCCACTCGCGCGGCACCAGCGGCGCGGGCCGCTGCACGAAAAAATCGTATAGCCGCGGACGGGCTTGCCTGCCGATTTCCAGCACATCTTCGAATCCCGCTGTAGTCACTAGCACCACGCGTCCGCCGCGGCGCTCCAACACAGCGTTTGTGCCGACGGTCGTGCCGCAAGTGAGCTCCAGCGTGCGGGCGTCGGAGGCGGGCGAATCGGCGAGAATCCCGGAGACAGCTTCGTCAATCGCGCGCGCCGGATTTTCGGGGGTAGACGGAAGCTTCAGGATTTGCAGCGCGCCCTTGCGCACAAAAACGCAGTCTGTGAACGTGCCGCCTGTGTCGATGGCAATGCGCATGGACGCGCGATTGTATAGAATTCAGCGCGCGGGCGCAAAACGTGATGCCAAGAAGATCTTCGTGGCCCATATCGGCGCGATGGCCTGCTGTCCAAGCGGCCAGCCGCATTAGTACCAAAGTTCTACCGTCTTCCTCTCTTGCTTCTGGAAACGCTCAACCGCTCCGGCCTTACGGCGCGGAAAATCTTAGGCATACTTATCTTTTCTAGTGCACTCGGCCGGAATGAGCGGTCTGCGCGCGATCTCTTGCGCCAAGGCCCGGCAAAGCCATGGTCACAAAGCAATCACGCAGCGTGAAACCTGAAGAACGCGAACTTGCGCGCAAACGCAAGGAACAGGAGCGCCTCGAAGCGGAGCTTGCGGAATGCGAACTGCGTCTGGCGACCCTGCGAGGTGAATTGAAATCTCTCGAAGCCCGCTATCTCAACCTCGTTGGCACGCCGTACGCGGAGCTCGACGAACTGCGCGCTCAGATTGCCGAACGCCTTGCGGCCGAAGAACCCGGCAATGAGCGGTTGCAGCGCGCCGCGCAGGAGGCCCGGGCAAGGGCCAATGAATCCCGCGCCGCAGCGCCTGCGGAGCAGACCTCCGAGCACAAAGCCTTTTCGCCGTCGCCGGAATTGAAACGCATGTATCGCGAGGCAGCGAAGCGCATTCATCCGGACCTGACTGCGGATGACAGCGACCGTGCGCGGCGACAGGAGCTGATGGCCGGGGTGAATCGGGCTTATCAGCAGGGCGACGAGTCTGCGATCGCGAAGATTCTCGAGGTGTACGAATCGAGTCCAGAAGCTGTGCAAGGCGAAGGCACTGGCGCCGAACTCGTGCGCGTGATTCGCAAACTCAGCTTGATGAACCACCGCCTCGGTGAAATTGAGCAGGAGCTGCAAGTGCTCCTCAATTCTGACCTCTGTCTCTTGAGAGTTCAGGTTGACGATGCACAGGAACAGAACCGCGATTTGCTCGCTGAAATGGCTGACAAAGTCCACCAACGCATCGCGGACTCCAAAGCGCGGATGGAAACATTGACCGCCGGTCGCGTGCACTGATGCCCAGCCGAACCAAACGGCAGTCCGAAGAAATCACCCGGACGCAGACCAAAGCGATTACTGTGCTTTCGTCTTCGCTGGTGCTTCGCGGGATTCGTGAGTTTCCGCAGACCTCTCGCTGGAGTGTGAGACAGGCGTTTGATACTCCTCGCACGGATGTATCCATTTCTCCGCTGGGACGCGTGGCGGCATACTCGGCGGCGACGCGCGAATCGAGCCAGCGTATTGAAATCGCCGACGTCGAAACGAGCGCCACGTCTGTCCAGATCAGCGTTCCAGACGAGCCGTTTATTGCACGCCCGGATTTTCCTGCGGCATTCGCATGGGCGCCGGATGAACGGAGTCTTGTGGCTCTATCCGGCACGTGGCAGTCTGAATTGCACCTTTTCGACCCGCGTTCAGGACATTTTCTCGGACGCTTCGGCGCATTTCGCGTCTATCCGACGCATCTCTGCTGGTCGCGGGGCGGGCGGTATTTCGTCGGGGCCTCCGACGGCTCGGAGAATGCCAAGTTGACGCTGTGGATGCCGGGCAACTCGCCGGAGAAATTCGAGCCTCTGTGCGAGATGGATCGAGGCGTATTTGCTGAATCGCCGGCGCCCGGGGAGAGCGACAGCGATCAAGGCAACTTCTATGGCTTTGGAGCTACGGCATTCCGCCCCGACGAGCGCATGCTCGCAACGGTGCTGGAGTTCGACGGCGACTGGTCGGACGATTCGATTCTGTTCGTGCGAGTGCCGACGCTCGAGATTTCCAGAAAGTTCGAGACGACAGGGCACGTCACGCAGCTCTCATGGTCGAGCGACGGGCGGCGGCTTGTCTTTTGCTCATCGGGCCAGGCGTACTCGCTCGATGTCGACAGCGAAGCCATCACTTCGCTGCCGTTCGCCGCGGAAATGTGCCAGTCGCATCCGAGCCTTCCCTTGTGCGGCTTTTATAATTCCTGGCTCAAGAATTCCGCCGCAGGGCGCATCTTCGTCGCTGACCTTCAGCGCAACACAGTCATCGACGAGTGCCGCGCGGAGGGAATCGGTGACATCCGTTGGAGCAGCGATGGCCGCACGCTTTACGCTGTGGCTCGCGACGGAACGGCGTACCTCTTCGATTGCCAGCTTCCCTGAAGATTCACACCGCAAAGGCGAGCTCGCGGCGCAAAGGACGGTCGCCCGTTACTCTCCCGTGGCGGCAGATGCAGCACCCAGCGGAAAGTGCGGCGCGGCGTTCAGGTCACCATCGGCGCGTTCGCCGGCGGAGAATCTGGCGAATGCTGCAGCCGCGATCATCGCCGCGTTATCGGTTGAAAGCGGACGGCTGGGAAAGAAAACGTCGAGTCCGCGCCGTTTGCCGTCCTCTTCAAATCGCCGGCGCAATTCGCCGTTTGCCGCGACCCCGCCGGACACCAGCACGGATTTAGCGTCGAATTGCTCGCTGGCGGCGAGCGTGCGCTTTACCAGATCCTCGACAACGGCGCGTTGGAAGCTTGCAATCAAATCGAGCGTGGTCGGACTGGAAAGCGCGCGCAGGTCATCCGCGCTGCGCTGTCCATTTGCCAGAGCCGTCTGCCGGGCCGCGATTTCAGGCTGCAATTCCGGACGTTTGCGCAGGTAATACAGCACGGCAGTCTTGATTCCACTGAAACTGAAGTCATAGGAACTGCCGCGGATTTTTGCCGGACCGAATCGCACGGCGTCCGGGTTGCCGTGCGCAGCGAGCCTGTCGATTACCGGGCCGCCGGGATAACCAAGCGCGAGCATCTTCGCAACTTTGTCATACGCCTCGCCTGCGGCATCGTCGCGCGTGCCGCCAATGCGCGCGTAGGAGAAGGGCCCGGCAGAATTCTGCGCGTCCTTTTCGACGCGGTACAGCAGTGTGTGTCCTCCAGAAACAATCAGACACATTGCCGGCAGTGTTGGTGTCCTCTTGGAGAGATGCGCCTCGAGCAATACGGCGTGAACGTGCCCTTCGAGGTGGTTCACAGCGACGAGTGGCTTATTAAGCGCGAAAGCGAGGACTTTGCCGTACGTCAGCCCAACGAGCAAAGAGCCGACCAATCCTGGCCCTTGGGTGACGCCAATCGCGTCCACATCCGCGAGGGTCATCTTCGCCTGCTCGATGGCCTCGCGGACAACCGGCGCGATTTGCCGCAGGTGCTCGCGGGAGGCCAACTCCGGCACCACGCCGCCGTATTTGCGGTGGACATCCACTTGCGAGGCAACGACGCTCGACAAGATTTTCACGCCGTCAGCAACCACGGCCGCAGCTGTTTCATCGCACGAAGATTCAATTCCCAGGATCCGAGTCGCCAAGCCCGCTTCCCTTTTCGTCAGTTCTGTGATTCTTTGCGATGTTAGCACACCCGGACTTCCCTTCTCATGGTTACACTGCATTGACAATCATCAGTGCGCCACGTAAGTTGGCACTCCGGCCGGTTTGGCGAAACGGACCATGACAGACAAGCAAAAACGCGTTCGTAAGGCGGTATTCCCCGCAGCGGGTCTCGGCACGCGGTTTCTCCCCGCGACAAAAGCACAGCCGAAGGAGATGCTTCCGGTCGTCGACAAGCCGCTCATTCAATACTCGGTGGAAGAGTGCTCCGCGTCGGGCATCGAGAACATCATCGTGGTCACGGGCCGCGGGAAGAACGCCATCGAGGACCACTTTGATCATTCCCCGGAGCTAGAGCACTTCTTACGCCAGAAGGGCGACGCGCGGCGCGCAGACCTCGTGCGTGACATCGGAGCGAAGATTCATTTCAGTTATATCCGGCAGCGCGAACCGCTGGGCCTTGGACACGCGGTTCTGGTTGCACGCGATCTCGTCGGCGATGAGCCCTTCGCTGTTCTTCTCGGCGATGTGATTTGTGATGGACCGGAGCCGGTGACGCGCGCGCTCTGTGACGTTTACGAGGCCACTGGAATCGGCGCGATTGCGGTCGAGCCGGTGCCGCGCGAATTGGTGCACCTCTATGGAATCATCGACGCGCATCCTGCCAAGGAACGCAAGTGGGGCGATCGCTTGCGCCAAATCACGAATCTGGTGGAGAAGCCTGAGGCGGACAAGGCCCCGTCGAATTTGAGCGTTATCGGGCGCTACGTGCTGCCGCCTGAAATTTTCGATTGCCTGGAGCGGACCGAGCCGGGACGCGGAGGCGAAATTCAACTCACGGACGGGCTGCGCATGCTGGCGCGCGAACACGGCCTGTGGGCGCTGACCACAGATGCCAAGACGTACGATGCGGGAGACAAGCTCGGCTTCTTGAAAGCGACAGTTGAATTTGCCGCGAAGAATCCTGAGTTCGGCGATGAATTCCGCGCCTATCTGAAATCGCTAAAACTGTAGCTACTTTGCCTTCTTCGACGCTTCTTTGGACGATTCCTTTGGCGTGCTTTTTTCTGCGGGCTTCTTGTCGCTGGCCTTCGTCTCTGCGGTCTCTTTCGATTCCTTGGGATCTTTCGACTGTGAATCCGACTTCTTGCCGGCGTAATCGGTCACATACCAGCCCGTCCCCTTGAACTGAATCGCTGGCGCATTCAACACACGTTCCGCCCTTGCGCCGCACTTGGGACACTTTTTGACTTCCGACGCCGACACGCTCTCGATTTTCTCGAAGCGGTGTCCGCATTTCACACATTTATATTCGTAAAGTGGCACTGTAATTGCCCTCGTTTTTCGACAAAATCTTATCACGTATGCGCACGCGGCCCTATGCGCGGCGTTCGAATCGGTGATGAGCCGTGTGGTAGACTGCCTCCTCAGGCCTCGTTTGTACCGAAGGCAACGGCATTGAACGAATCCGAACATTCCCGTGGCTGCCTGTACCTCGTCGCCACCCCAATCGGCAATCTGGAAGACATCAGCTTGCGCGCTTTGCGCATTTTTAAGGAAGCCGATTTGATTGCCTGCGAGGACACGCGTCAAACGCTGAAGCTGCTCTCGCATTTTCAGATTCGTAAGCCCCTTGAGAGCTATCATGAACACAATGAGATGACGCGCGCGCCGGAACTGATCCTTCGCATGGAGGAGGGTGCGCGGGTGGCGCTGGTCAGCGACGCGGGAACGCCGGTGATCTCGGACCCGGGCCACCGGCTGGTTTCGCTCTGCTTGCGCCACAAAATCTCCGTGATTCCGATTCCCGGCCCGTCAGCAATTGTCGCGGCGCTGGCCGCAGGCGGATTGCCCTCTGAGGAGTTTACGTTCCTCGGGTTTCTACCCGCGCGTCCGACCGAGCGGCGGCGACGTCTGCGGCAGGTGGCGTGCGAGCCCCGCTCACTGGTTCTGTACGAAGCGCCCCATCGTTTACGCGCCGCCCTGCAGGATGCGCTCGAAATCCTGGGCGACCGCCAAGCGGTTGTGGCGCGGGAGCTGACAAAAATTCATGAGGAGTTTCTGCGCGGCCGCATAGCGGAACTCATGCGCGCGTTTGGAGAAAACGAGCCCCGTGGAGAGATCACTTTGATTATCGGCCCTGCGGATGCGACTGCAAGACCTGATTCAGTGCCCACGGGCGCTCAACTGACCTCTGTGGCCGAGCGCGTCGCGCAAATCATCGCCGCACAAAACATCGACCGGAAATCCGCGCTAAAGCAGGCCGCAAGAGAGCTTGGTATTGCCAGGCGAGAGGCCTACAAGCGTTTAGTCACGGAAGAAAATTCCTGACGCCCGCACCGCTCAGTTTTTCACCACATCCGCGAAGAACTCTTCGACGCACTGCAGCACTTCTTCCGGCGTCCGCGATGAATGCACCTCGTGACGCAACACGCTTCCGTTCCTGACGCCATGCGTGAACCAGCAGGCGAACTGCTTCATCTTCCCAATCGCGTCCGGCAGCTCTGCCGCGACGAGACTGCGAAAATAATCCGCCAGCAAGCGATAGCGATCCGCTTCGCTCGGCTCATCGTACCGTCCGGCAGAAAAATACTGTTCCATCTGCCGGAAGATCCAGGGATTCGTGGCGGCAGTACGCCCGATCATCACCGCGTCGCAGCCCGTTTGCGCGACCATTCGCCCGGCATCTTCGGGCGATCGAATATCTCCGTTGCCGATGACGGGAATCCGGATGGCTTGTTTCACACGCGCGATGACGCTCCAATCCGCTTGCCCCGAATACCCCTGCATGCGCGTCCGCGGATGCACGGCAACGGCTTCAACGCCGATTCCTTCCGCCATGCGCGCCACATCCACTGCAACCACGTTCGCGTCGTCCCAGCCGGAGCGCATTTTGATGGTCATCGGAATCTTGACCGCCGCGCGCACCGACGTTAGCACACGCTCGAGCAACTTCAGATCACGAAGCAACCCCGAGCCTCCGCACTTGACCACCTTCTTGGCCGGACAGCCCAAGTTGATGTCCACTTGGTCAAAACCAAGGTCTTCCACCAGGGCAGCGGCCGACGACATTACTTCCGCATCCGCGCCAAAAAGCTGCGCGGCTATGGGGTGCTCGTCCGCGTCGTAGTAAAGGTAACGGAGGGTCTTGGCGGCACTGCGAGTCACGCCCTCGGCGCTCGTGAATTCGGTCATAATCAGGCCGCAGCCGCCAAGCCCTCGTATGACCCGCCGAAAAATCGTATCGGTAACCCCAGCCATCGGAGCGAGCATCGTCGCTGGCCGCAGGGAGAGATTGCGGATTTTCAGTTCAGTAGGAAACATGTGCAAACTAGTGCGGCGGCTCACCCGCATGAACGGGCAGGTTCACGTCACCTCACGCGCGCCAGCGCCTTCCTGCGCTAGCTGAGGCGTCGAACTCACGATGCTCGAAACTTGTTCCAAAAGCTCGCTCGCCGAACCGCCGAAAAAGCTTTCGACAACCTGATGGATCGCGTGAGACCGCGCCTCTTGCCGGCTCAGGTTCGCTTGATAGCTCCAAGCGCGTCCGACGCGATGACGCGCAACGATCTGTTTGCGAGCCAGACGGTCCATGATGGTCATTATGGTGGTGTACGCGCGTGGACGGCGCGCGGCCAAGGCATCGCGAATTTCGCGTACCGTGCCCTCCTGCAAGCCCCACAGCGTGGTCATGCATTCGAGTTCGAGTGGAGCCAGCTCGAGCAGCTTGCGCCGACGGATTACCGAGGTATTTCCATTCTCATTTGCTAGCACGAGGTTCATCCTTTGTTGTTCGCTCGGCTGGGGCTATGGTTTTAGTGGTTGTTGCTGTCGACATGCGCCCGAAAAGCGTGCCAGTGCCTCGATCGCTGGGCTGTCGACCGGCCGCAGACGACGCAGCGACCGGAGCACTGCCCTCTACAGAGTCGGCGGCGCGAACATAAGCCTCGCTATTCAGCAGGCTCCGGCGCAAAGCTGCATTGCGCTCTGTCCAGAGATCCTCTGCCTGCGTGTTGCCGAGCGTTTCACGCATCGCAGCCATTTTTGAGTCCAGATCGTCGAGATGATTGAGCAAAACTGCCTCGCGCACTACCGGCAGCTTCGGCGACCCAAACTCATAGGAACCGTGGTGGCTAACGATCAGATGCTCGACCAGCACCGCCAGTGACCGCGGAAACTCAGGAATGGAGGAGATCTTCTTTTGCACCATCCCTAATCCGATCACGATGTGGCCCAGCAACTGGCCTTCGGTGGTGTAGCCGATACCCCGCTTGTAGCAAAGCTCTTCCGTCTTTCCAATGTCGTGCAAAACGACGCCAGCCAGCAAGAGATCGCCATCCACTTCCGGATAATGCTGTCCAATTCTCTTCGCGATCCCGCAAAGGCTCACAATGTGTTCGAGCAAGCCGCCAAGAAACGCATGATGCATGGTCATAGCTGCCGGCGCCCGTTTCAATTTCGAGGCGATCTCCGGATCGTCCACAAACGAAGTCAGCAGGCGGCGCAACCACGGATTGCGAACCGCAGAGACTTCTGCGCGCAACTGCGCGTAAAGCTGCTCAACATCGTGTTTCGTATGAGGAAGAAAATCGTCGAGGACGTAGTCCGTCTCGACGGCGACAATGATTTGGTCAATGTGCAACTCGCGTTCACCGCGGTAAGGCTTCACACGGCCCCGCACCTTCACAATGTCATCGCGGTCGAAAGTGCGCTCCAGTTCAGCGAAGTTTTCCCACATCTTCGCCTTTATCGTGCCGGTGCGGTCCGCGAGGGAAAGCTGGAGCCAGGAGCGTTCACCGTTGGCGGAAGTCTGAATTCCCTTGTCGCGAACCAGGAAGAACGAAGTTACGACCTGTCCATCCCGAAGTTCCGCGACGAAAGCGGACTTCATGGATTGCCGTCCCCCTCGTCATCCGCGGCGGTCTTGGGCGCCTTCTTTTTCTTCTCTTTGGCTTTGTCCGAGCTGAAAGGCACTTCCTGGATGACGCTATTGCTGGCCACTGCTCCGGTGTCGGAGTATCCCGGCGTCGTTACAATGTAACTGTCACGGCGCAATTGCGTGTAGTACTTCTGCATCGCGGCCTGGATTCTGGACTGATAAAGCTCGTTTTCAATTTCGTCTTCTACCTTGGTGAGCGGCTGCAAACCGGCTTCGAATCGCTGGTTCACATGATAAATCTCGAAGCCGTTGTGCACGACCATCACATCTGTCGAATCGCCTCTCTTCAGCGAAAAAACGACTTTCTCGATATCCGGAGTCATCGTACCCTGCTGAAACTCGCCGACCTCGCCTCCAACGCTGGCTGCCGAGTCTTCCGAGAAGCGCTTCGCCAGCGCCGCGAAGTCATCGCCTAACTTTATTCTCTTCTCGAGCGCCTCAGCCTTCTCCTTGACGGCCGTGGCCTCCTGGGGCGTTTTGTTCTCCGTGCTCATGAAAATCTCGGAAAGGTCCACTTCTTCGGGCTTGACGAACTGGCTCTGGTGCCCTTGGTAGTATTTCTGAACCTCGCCGCTTCCAATCTTGACCGTCGGACCTACTTCCTGCTGCACCACTTTCTCCGTCAGCAAACGGTCCTTGAATTGCTCCTTGTAGTCTTCCCAATTGACGCCCGAACTTTCAACGGCCTTCTGAAGCGCGTCCATGCTCGGAAGATTATTCTGCTGCCGAATCTCGTCAAGCTGCTTGATAACGTCAGTGTCCACATCGATGTTCAGATCTTTAGCGCGTTGTATCATCAGAGACCGGTTAATCAGATCGCGAAGAAGATTCTTCTTTTCATCGGCGACCATGCCGTTGACCTTCTCTTCAGTACATCCCTGGCAATCCTGCTGCGCTTCCTGATGCAGTGACACTTCTGCTTTCTGATAATCGGAGAGCGTGATGATCTCATTATTCACGCGCGCCACGATCTCTTCGACGACAGTCCCGCCGCTGGCGTGCAAAAACGCCGGGAAAGCCGCGGCCAGAAGGGCGCCTCCCGCTAGAAACGCAATTTTCTTCATAATCATGGAATTTTATCCCCGTCCGTCAAGCGACCGCAATACGTTTCTAATCGCTTGTACAATTCCCTCGGGCTGGCGCTTCCATTCAATCCACAGGGTTCCGGCCGGATCGAGCCGCATATCCTTCCGCGCGCGAATGATTTTCACCAGCTGCTCCGGTTTCACCGGTGTATCTTCATGCCAGCGAATGGCTACGCGCTCGCCGCGCCGTTCAATGGACGCAACGAGCGACTTTTCCGCCAGCGCTTTCAGCAGAGCGTATTCGAGCAGGTTCTCCACCGCAGGCGGAGGCGGGCCAAACCTGTCGCGAAGCTCTGCCAAAATCTCATCGCGCGCCTCTTCCGCGTCGGCGCCCGCAATGCGCTTGTACACGCGCAGGCGGGTACCCTCATTTTCGATGTAATCCGGTGAGATGCGGATGTCCATGCCCAAGTTGATTGTCGCGCGCCGCTCCGGAGCAACGGCCTCGCCTTTGCGCTCGGAAACGGCGCGCTCAAGCATTTGGCAATACATGTCGAAGCCCACCGATTCGATATGTCCATGCTGCTCGCGCCCGAGCATATTCCCGGCTCCGCGCAGCTCCAAATCCAATGCCGCAATCCGAAATCCGGCGCCGAGGTCGCTGAATTCCTTCAGTGCCGCAAGCCGCTGGCGCGCCAGCCCGGAAAGGGATCCTTCCGGAGGCACCAGCAAATACGCATACGCACGATGGTTTGAACGTCCCACGCGCCCGCGCAGTTGGTACAACTCCGCGAGCCCAAACCGGTCGGCGCGGTTGATGATAATTGTGTTTGCGTTCGGAATATCCAGGCCATTTTCGATGATCGTCGTCGCCACCAATACGTCCGCTTCATGCCGGATAAACTTCATCATCACGGTGCTCAATTGACCTTCGCCCATCTGCCCGTGCCCCACGACGATTCGGGCCTTCGGCGCCAGCTCCTCTACCATCGCCGCAAGTGATCCGATCGACTCGACGCGGTTATGCACAAAAAACACCTGCCCGCCTCGCGCCATTTCGTCCACGATCGCCCGCCGCACCAGTCCCCTGTCGAACGGAGCGACGACCGTTTGAATCGCCAGCCGGTCCTTGGGCGGCGTCTCGATCACGGACATGTCCCGCAATCCGACAAGCGAAAGGTGCAGCGTTCTTGGAATCGGCGTTGCGGACATCGTCAGCACGTCCACATTTTTGCGCATCTCCTTGATTCTCTCTTTGTGCGCCACGCCAAATCGTTGTTCTTCGTCAACCACCAGCAGGCCCAAGTCCTGGAATTTCACGTCCTTCGAAAGCAGCCGGTGCGTGCCCACGACGATGTCGATTCTCCCTGCCTCCAGATCCGCGAGAATCTGCTTCTGCTCGCGCGGATTCTGGAACCGGCTCAGCATCGCAATCTTCACGGGAAATGCGGCGAAGCGCCGCCGGAAGGTCTCGTGGTGCTGAAACGCCAGTACCGTCGTCGGAGCCAGCACGGCGACTTGTTTCGAATCGGCCGCGACCTTGAACGCCGCACGCATCGCCACTTCTGTTTTTCCGTACCCGACGTCCCCGCACAACAAACGGTCCATCGGCTGGCCGCTTTCGAGATCGCGCTTCACGTCCTCGATCGCGCGGTCTTGGTCCTTCGTTTCCTGAAATTCGAAGGCATCCTCGAACTCGCCCTGCCACGGAGTGTCCGTCGGAAATGCGTGCCCTTTCGCCAGCCTGCGCTCGGCGTAAAGCTTCAGCAGGCGCTCGGCCATATCGCTGACAGATTTTCGTACGCGTGTCTTGCGCGCTTCCCATGCCTGCGAACCCAGCCTGTCCAGCCGCGGCGCGGCGTCGCCGAGCGACTGATACTTCTGCACCAGATCCAGCCGCGTCAGCGGGACGTAGAGCCTCGCCTCTTCCGCGTATTCCAGCTGCAGAAACTCTCCGTTCACTCCGTCCACATTGACCTGCCGCAGGCCTTGGAACCGCCCAATTCCGTGGTCCACGTGCACAACAAAGTCTCCCGCCTTCAATTCCGAAAAATCGCTGAAGAAACCCGCGGTCTTCGGACGTGTTCGCGCGCGAGCCGCTGGCGGCGCGACCGTTTCGAACAAATCCGAATTGCCAATGATGGAGAGCTTCGCGGAAACAAATTCGACGCCTTCTTCCATCGGCGCCTTCATCAGCACCGCCGCCGGAACGCTGCCGCCGCTCGACTCGTCCACGAGTCGCGCCGCTGTTGCGCCTTGCCCCAGCTCGCCCAACGCAAACGGCAATTCGAACTCATGGCACAAATCCGCAAACCGTTCGATTTCTCCCGTGCTCGCCGCACTCAGCAGGACGCGTTCTCCCGCGTTCAAACGCCCTTTCAGCTCCGCCATAAATGCTGGAACGTTGCCTCGATAGCGCGTCGTGGGCCGCGTCAGCAGCGTGAAGTTTCCGTCGTCCGATTTTTCGGCGGCCAGGTGCTCCAAGCTGATTCGCGGAATGCGCCGCTGCGCGACCTGCCATTCTTCGCCGCTTAAAAGATAGTTTTCCGGCGGCGGCATCTCAGAATTCTCCCTGGCGGCCTCCGCAAACCGCGCGCGATACTCTTCGAGCGTCGCGCTCAGCACTTCCGGCTCATCCTCGATGACAAACAGGTTTTCTCGCAGCTTCAAAATCTGCGACTGCCGCTCGTGCGCCACGGGCGCGCGAAATTCCCAACCTGGATAAAACCCCGTTGGAGCATCGGCTCCTTCGGCCATGGACCCCGCTCTTGATTCGGAACGCCCGGCAACCACCAGCTCCTGCAGCCGCTCCAGCTCTTCATTCGTCTTCGGGTAGTCCGTCAGCGGCAGCAGCGTGATGCGCTCGAGCGGATTGGTCGAGCGCTGCGTATTGGGATCGAATTCGCGGATCGATTCGAGCGTATCGCCCAGCAGTTCCAGCCGCACGGGCCGCTCCGCCTCTGGAGGAAATATATCGATGATTCCGCCCCGCACGGCGAACTGCCCGGGCATTTCCACCGTTTCTGTCGATTCGTATCCGACGCCCGCGATGTGCCCCAGGAATTCCTCGCGCGGAATGTCTTCACCGCGCATCAGCGTCAGCGCAAGACTACTGTAGAACTGCGGTTCGCGCAGGCGCCATATCGCCGCCGTCACCGGCGCAATCACCAGATCCGCTTCACCGCTCGTCAGGCGCCAAAGCGCCGAAGCGCGCGCCTCGGAAATCTCCGCGTGCGGAGATTGGCGGTCGTATGGCATCACTTCATGAGCCGGAAGCACCATCACCTGCGCGTTTGCCTTCCCCAAAGCGCGCAGGAAATATTGCGCCAGTGGGCAGAGCGCGTCCGCCCTCTCATTTGTCTCCACGAAAAAAATGCCCGGCCGGAGCAGAGACTGAACTGCCAGCACGGCGATGAGCACCTTCGCTGGATCGGTGAGGCCAGAAAGCGTGGCGCAGCGACCACGCCGCAAACGGTCGAGCGCCTCCTCGACTTCCGGCTGCCGCCCGATGCGCGCCAGCAGTTCCGCAACTACGGGCAGAATCATGATGGGATCTTCAGAACGCGCTCGATAATTGACGACGTGGAGTATCCGGACTCAAAAGGAATGGAAACAATGCGTCCTCCCGCTGCTTCAACTTCTTCGCGCCCGATGATTTCCTTCGGGCCCCAGTCGCCGCCCTTCACCAGCACGTCCGGAAGAATTTTCGCGATGATTTCGCGCGGCGTGGGCTCGTCAAAAAGCACCACGTAGTCCACCGCGGCAAGCGCCGCGGCGACTTCCCCGCGTTCCTCTTCATTTACGATGGGACGGCCCGCGCCCTTATTTGCCCGCACGCTGCGGTCGCTGTTCAGCGCCAGGACCAAAACGTCTCCCAGTTCGCGGGCTTTTTCCAGCAGGCGGGTGTGTCCGGGGTGCAGCAGGTCATAACATCCGTTTGTAAACACAATCCGGCGCTGAGCGGCCTTTGCCTCGGCCACCCTGCTGAGTAATTCTTCTTGCGTGACAACTCGTCCCAACGATTCCCCAGCGCGAGGCCTTCTCGCGTTACGTCACACAGCGATTTTACCACGCCAAGCCGCTCCGGGGCCGGAGTTCGCGGACCGCCCATATCTCTGCCTTGTCATCCCGTCTCTGACCGCGATTCTTGCGGATGGGCAAACGGGGGCTGTTGGTCCGAATGGCCACAAAAATAAGGGGGGCAATCTAACGCGGCCGGGCCTCCGACCAGTATTCTGCCGAGGTCTGCGCGAGGATAATTTCAAAATCCACCAAGTCCTTCCCGTGACGTGTCCACTTTTCGAGCGAGGAGAAATCGGCCGGCTCCATCACCGGAAAGCACTTCTTGCCGTCTGTCCTGATCCAGCTCGCATGATCGGTTCCGCCATCGGGCAGCATTCGTACCCGGTGTTTGAGCCTTTTGCCGACGGCTTTCGCATTTTCCTCCTTGAACGTCTCGATCACCATGAAAGGCATGGCGCATTCTAGCGCACATTTTTCGACCCTGCTGGCGGCCGCAAACCGCCCGCTACTAAACACGCACCGACAAATCAGCACCCCTCGGGATAATGCTATAATTTGAGATTCGCACAGACCGGTCGCGCTCGTCTGTGGGGTGGGTTCGCAAATGAAGCAAATCGCCGTTGTGGGCGGAGGCCCCGCTGGGGCCCTCTGCGCCGAAAAACTCAGCACCGCCGGATTCGGCGTCACTCTTTTTGACGAGCATCTCGCCTGGGAGAAGCCCTGCGGCGGCGGCCTGACCCACAAAGCCATCGAAAAGTACCCCTTCCTGCTCGACGGCCCTGCTGCAAAAAAGGAAATTCACAGCGCAGAACTCATTTCCAGCCGCGGACATCGCGCGCGCTTCGAAATGTCCCGTCCGCTGGTCATTTACTCTCGCGCTGTCCTCAACGGCCTGCTGCTCGCCCGCGCCGAAGCCGCTGGATGCAAAACCGTGCATGCGCGCGTCACTCGCGTCGAGACCACATCCGCGCAGGTTCAGCTCACCGCCGCAGGCAAGGAACACGCAGCGGATTTCGTAGTGCTCGCAGGCGGCGCGCGCAATCAACTGCTGCCGGGAACCACGCCGCTCCGCCCGAAAGATCTGGAAGTAACTCTTGGATATTTCATTCCTGCAAAAGAGGAACTGGTCAAAATCAAGTTCCTGAACCGCATGTCCGGGTACATCTGGTCTTTCCCGCGCACCGATCATCTCTCGGTCGGCATCTGCGCGAAAATGGCCGAGTACACCACGCAGTCGCTCCGCGACCTGCTCGATGGCTTCATCCGCGAAGAAAAGATTCCCAGCGAGGGCGCGCGGTTTTACAGTCATGTGTTGCCGTCGCCTGAGTTCGTCACTCTGCGCCACAGGAAAATTGCCGGACCCAACTGGGCGCTTGCGGGAGACGCCGCCGCATGCGTTGACCCTATCACCGGCGAAGGCCTGTTCTACGCGTTGCGCTCCGGCGACCTGCTCGCGCAGGCGCTCATCGCCGGGCAGCCGGAAGGCTACCCGGCGCGCCTGCGCGCTGAATTTGTCGCCGACCTGGAAATCGCCACGCACTTGGTGAGCCGCGTCTTCCGCGGCACTTTCCTGGGCGGCGCGGTCACCACGCGCATGGTTCAGTTCGCGCGCCGTAGCGCGACCTTTCGCGACCTGCTGCGCGACCTTTTCAGCGGAGTACAGGACTATCGCAGCCTTCGCAAGCGCCTATGGAAACAGTTCGGCATAACGCTTGCGGAATTTGTGAATGATTTCTTTCACGCTCCGTATTCTCCGGCTCCATCGCGAGAGGAACTGTGAAGTCATCTCCGCGCCGCGCGCGCAAAACCAAGGCAAAACGCGCTGCTGCTTCTCGGCCCTCAAAAGCGACACCTGCTTCCGTTCTGCGCGCACTGCCGCACCTTCCCAAAAACCTGCACGCCACGGTTGAGAGAGTCGTCGAATTCCAGTGGACCATCGCCGCCTACAATCCTGACCTTCCCGCGATTTTCTCTACGCCCGCGATGATTGGTTTGATGGAAGTGGCCGCTGCAAGGGCGATTCAGGACCATCTGCCGCCAGAAACGATCAGTGTCGGCACACGCATCGAAGTAGACCATCTGAAAGCCGTGCCGCAGGGAAGCACGGTGCAAGCCGAAGCGCGCCTCCTCGGAAACGATGGACGCTTTCTCGAGTTCGAAGTGGAAGCGCGCGCGAAGGATCTGGTGATTGGCCGCGGAAAGGTCTACCGCGCGATCGTTACCCTGCCCACTCCCGACAGCATCGCCCGCAAGTAAGGCGCGCCCGCGCGGACCAGCCGAATTTCTCTTTGCTATCGTGAGAGAGCGCCGCAGTCTGTGGCGTTCAATACCCTGGACGGCTAGCGGACCTGCTTCGAGGAGCGGCGGCAACGGCACGCGGAACCACCGTGGCCATCTTGCGAATCATTGCCAGCACGAGCTTTTTATCATCGTCGGTGAGCGTTGTGCTGTATTTCTTGATGTCCGCAAGAAAGCGAATCTCTTCTTCGGAAAGCTCGCCCAGCATTTTCTTCGTTTCGCGGTCCTGAGGAGTGTCCGCGCCGGGGAAAAAATCCGCCAGGCTGATTTCCATGGCCTCCGCGATTTTCGCCAGCGTTTCGAGGGAAGGCACCGTGTGCCCGTTTTCCACGCGCGAAAGATAGCAGCGCAGAAGCCCCGTGCGCCGTTCGATGTCGCCCTGCGAAAGCCCACGATCGTTGCGATACGAGCGAATCACTTCACCGATGTTTACTTTGGGCTTTTCTTTGGGCACGTGGAGGCTCCTTCGGGGGGTTATGTTACGCAGCAACAGGAATGGCGTGCAAGGATTTTTCTGTTCGGCTTGCTTAATCGTAACCAAACAATTAACGGTTATGAATTGGCCGCCTTTGCCAGTCGGAAGCTATTCGTGCCGGAGAGCCACTATCGGGTCAACGCGTGTGGCTCGGCGCGCAGGAATGTAAGACGCAAAGATCGCAACAATTGCCACGGTCAGAGTTGTGCCGGCGATCAGAGTTCCCCACTGATGAATTCCAAGGCCACTGCCACTAAGAACCGCGCCCACTGCCCGCGGCAGCACGACGGAAACCAACGCTCCCGCACTGACGCCAATCGCAATCAGCGCTCCGCCGTTCCGCATAATTAGCCGCAGCACGCTGCGCCGCTCCGCGCCCAGCGCCATGCGAATACCGATTTCGTGCGTTCGCTGCACCACAAGATATGAAAGCACTCCATAAATTCCCGCAGCAGCCATCACCAGCGCGGCCAGCGCAAAGCCGCCCATCATTTCGCTCATGATGTTGTCGCCTTGCGCTGAATCTGCGATGACGCGGTCCATCGTTTTCACATTGCTGATGGCCTGCGCGCTGTCGAGAAACCAGACATCGTGGCGCAAAGCATCGGAAAACCCCGTGGGCGCTCCGTGCGTACGAATCACAAAGCTCATGTCGCCGGCCGGCTGCTGCAGAAAAGGCTCGAAGATATGCGGCCGGGGCTTATCCTCGCCAAGAAATTCGTTGACATCGCCCACGAGGCCGACGATTTCGGCCCATTGCCCGCCGTGGCGCCCTTCGCCGTCTATCAAAAGATGGCGGCCAATGGGATTCTCGTCCGGAAAATACCGCCGAGCAAAAGCAGCGTCGACAATGGCAACCGGCGCGCTGCGGGGGCCATCCGAAGGCGTAAATTCGCGGCCCTGCAAAAGCGGAACCTGCAGGGTAGCGAAGTACCCGGGACTCACCGCAAAATATCCGCTCGACGGCTGCTCCGTAGCCTTCGAAACGGGATGGCCTTCCACTACGAAGTGGGTCGCATCGGGAAAATCAAACGGCAAAGTGCTGGTAACAGCCGCCGACACTACGTCCGGCGACTCCGCGATTTTTCGCAGAGCGTCCTGAAAAAATGTCGACTGTCGCTGCAGCGCGCCGTAATACTCCAGCCCGCGCAAGCTCACAGAAGCAGTCAGCAAATTTTGCGGATTGAGGCCCGTCGCCGCGCTCGTCTCAGCAACGAAATCTTCGACGAAGAGTCCCGCACCGGTCAGCAACGTTAACGACAGGGCAATCTGGCCGACCACGAGCACGCGCTGCAAGCGGTGACGTTCGGGCGCGGTTGTCGCGCCGCGAGTGCTTTGTTTTAGGCCTTCGCCAGGGTCCCTGCGAGAAAGACGAATCGCCGGCGCAATTCCCACAATCAACGCGACAAAAAAGGAAATTGCCACCGTGAAGATCAATACGCGTCCGTCAATACCGATCGTTTGTCCGATGGCCGCCACTGTCGGATTCCAATCAAACTGCGCCAAGATGGCACGCAGGCTCCAGTAGGCAAACACAATTCCCAGTGCACTCCCAGCAACCGAGAGCAACAGGCATTCGGTGAGCAACTGCCGCGCCAGTCGCCACCTTCCGGCGCCGAGAATCGCCCGAACCGAGAACTCCTGGGTACGGCTCGAGTTTCGCGCAAGAAGCATGCTGGCAACATTCGCGCACGCGACCAAGAGCACCAGAACAACAGCCATGCTCAGCAGGAACAGGGCGTTCTCCGCGTTCCAATCGCTCACCATGTATTGCTGCTCGGTCATCACGCGCGCGCCCCAGCCTTTGTCCGTCTCCGGATGAGCTGCAGCAAGCCGCCCAGCGATTGTGTTCATCTGCACGGAGGCATCCGCCAGTTTCACTCCGGGCTTCAGCCGCGAAAAAACGCGTAACATGCGAATCCCGCGTTTTCCCGGACCGGACTCATCGGCCGAAGGCACCAGAGGGAACCAAATCTGCGCGTCTCCGTCGTAAAGGCCGAACGACCCCGGTATCACTCCGGCGATTGTGTGACGATTGCCATTGATTTTTATCGTTCGCCCAAGAACGTGCGGATCCCCGCCGAATGTCCCGTTCCATAATTGAGCGCTAATCAGAACCGCCTGATCCTTACCGGGCTGGTCTTCTCCGGGCAGAAACAGGCGCCCAATCACGGGTTGAACTTCCATGACCTCGAAGAAATTTGCTGAGACCCGCGCGCCGTGTATGAATTCCGGCGTGAAATCACCACCACTGATCGTGAAGTCGCCGAAAGCCGCCGAGGCCATGCTGCTGAAGTCCGCCGCTTGCGACCGCCAATCCAGATAGTCCGCCACGGAAACGTGGGAACGGTCCGCAGCAAAAACATTCGCCGGATTTTTGCTCGTGACGGTCAGCAGCCGGTTCGGATCGCGCACCGGCGGTTTGCGAAGGATCAGGCCGCTCACGACGCTCAGGACGGTCGTGTTCGCGCCGATGCCCAGCGCTAGCGTCAGAACGGCAAGAGCCGTGAAGCCCGGCGACTTGCGCAGAACGCGCGCGCCGTAGCGAATGTCCTGAACCAACGCTTGCAAAACAGGCGCGCCCGAGCCTTCTCGGATTTGCTCTTTATATTTTTGATAGCCGCCGAATTCGATGCGCGCGCGGCGCACCGCCTCCGGACGGGAGAAACCCTTTCGTTCGAGATCGGCGGCGCGATTCGCGACGTGCGAGCGAAGTTCCTCGTCTATCTCGTTTTCAGCGCGAGCGCGGCGAAACACTGCGGATAAAAGCGACCGAGCGAACGCAAGGGCCTTCATGATTTACTCGCTGCGCAGCACTGCCATTGGGTCAACGCGCATGGCGCGCCGCGCGGGAATGTAGCAGGCCAGCAGCGCAATCACGCCCAGCGCCAATGACGCGCTGATGTACGTCACCGGATCCAGCGGCGCAACGCCAAACAGGAAGTTACCCACCAGTCTCGCGAGGGCGCCCGCCGCGACAAGTCCGCACACGACGCCGATGCCCACGATGACCAGCCCTTGTCCAAGCACCATTTTCAGAATCTGCACTGGCTGCGCGCCCAGCGCCATGCGAATGCCAATTTCGTGCGTGCGCTGCGCTGCGGCGTAGGAAATCACCCCGTAGACGCCAACCAGAGCAAGCGCCAGTCCCAGGACACCTAAGCATCCTGCCAATGCCGCGGCGAACTGGAACACCAAAAAACCGTTCAAGCCGTCCATTTCAGCGTTTAGAGTTTGCACGTCGAATACGGGCATCGCTGGCTCGAGAGAGTGAATCAGGCCGGTAAGTTCGGGCGCAAGCCCCTCTGGCGCGGAGACCGCACGAACCTGAAGTGTCGTAATGGCGTAGTAGTTTTGTCCGAGCGGCACGTAATAGAACGGATCGTTCTTGGTAAAAATGTCAGAGTCGCGGCTGTTGCGCGCGACGCCAACCACTTCCATCGAATGCGTTGGATCGGAACTGCTGCTGAAATGCCGCCCAATCGGATTCTGCCCGTGCCAATAGAGATTCGCGAAATTCTGATTCACAATCGCCACGGGCTGAGACTTCTCGCCGTCGGAATCCTGAAACCCCCTGCCCTGCAGCACAGGAATGCTCATCGTCTCGAAGTAACCAGGGGACACGGCGTTGAACCCAGCAGCGGGAGCCGACTCTCCTGAGCGCGGCTGATACCCGCTGATCTGAAGCATATCGTAGTAGCTCTGGTACCCCATCGGTACGGTTGCCGCAAGGCTCGCCGACGCAACGCCTGGCAAGGCGCGCGCTCGATCGAGCAGTGTTTTCTGGAATTCTCGCGCTTGCGCCTCCTGATAGCCCGCCTCATGGGGGTCAATGGAGACATCAAGAACATGACGGGGATCAAAACCCATGTCGGAGTGGCGAACTTTTTCTAGACTGCGCACAAAGAGCCCCGCAACGATCAGCAGCATGAGCGACCCGGCAACCTGCGTTGCGACAAGCACGCTGCGCAAACGCTGCCTTCGCCCTGTCGATCCCCGCCCGCCCTCGTGCAGAACTTCGTTCAGCTCGGCTCGCGACACGCGCAGCGCCGGCGTAATTCCCACCAGAGCGCCCGTCAAGACTGCGGCCCCCAACGCGTAGCTAAACGCCCGCCAGTCGAACTGAAAATCCAGCACAAACGGCAGCGCCGAGCGCAGCGAAATGGAGCTGAAAGCACCGCTCGCGGCGATTCCGAGAATAATTCCTCCGACGCAGCCCAGCATCGCCAGCAGCAGGGTCTCCGTCAGTAACTGGCGAACCAGGCGGCTCCTCGTCGCTCCCAACGCCGCGCGCATCGCGACCTCACGGCGGCGCGCTGCCACGCGAACCAGGCACAGGTTGGCGATGTTCATGCACGCCAGAATCAGAACGGCTGCGGCCAGAATCAAGAACAGAACGCTAACGAGATTCAGTGCCGGACGGACCGCGGGGCCTGTCACCAAACTTGCCGGACCCAACGGAAAAGCGAGCAAGGCCATCTCACCGCGATTCGGCTCGGAGAGGCGCTGCGACACGACCTGCAGCACCGGCTGCGCCTGCTCCACAGTCACGCCTGCTTTCAGCCGAGCGATTATGCTCAGGCTGTTACTCTTCGAATCTGTAAGAAAATCGCTCGAAGCGTCATGCAGAACTGGAGCCATCCCGAGCGGCATATAGCCCTGGAAATCAATCGAAGCAGCCGGCCCGTGGAAGTCCTTCGGCGCCACGCCGACGATCGTCATCGGCCGCCCGTTGACGGACACCTTCTTGCCTACGACTGCCGCATCGCCGGCGAAACGCGCGTTCCAATACGAGTAACTGATGACGAGAACTGGATCCGCGCCGGCAACTGCACCCTCTGATGGAAGAATCAGTCGCCCCCGTTCTGGCTTGATCCCCAGCAGGCTGAAGAAACTGCCGGTGACGTAACTCGACCACATCGGCTCGCTCTTTCCGTCAACGCTCAGCCCGTCCATCTGAAACATATCGGTTGCCGTTGCGTCCGCAAATATCCCGGAAGTTTGCTGCCGAATTCGCTCAAAATCCGGATAAGAAAACGCCGTGCCGGAACTCCCGTCTTTCCAACTTTTCTGCAGAAAAACGACTTGGCTCGGCCGTTCTATGGGAGGAGGCCGCAGAACCAGCCAATCGACAAGGCTGAAAATCGCCGTGTTCGCGCCGATGCCCAGCGCCAGCGTAATCACCGCAACCAATGTAAAGGACGGCGACTTGCGCAAAACCCGCACGCCATAGCGAATATCCTGGAGCAGCGCTGCAAGAAAATGCGCGCCCGAACCCTCTCGGATTTCTTCTTTGTATTTTTGGTAACCGCCGAATTCGATGCGCGCGTGCCGTTCAGCTTCCTCACGCGACAAGCCGGACCGTTCTAGGTCTCCCGCGCGATTTTGAATGTGCGCTCGAAGCTCTTCGTCCATATCGTCGTCCGTGCGAGACCGACGAAACACCGTTGAGGCAAAAGAACGAAGGGAAGCTAGGATTCTCATATCTTCTCCGGATTCGCATTCAAGGCTGCCCCGATCGCAACCACCAGGCGATTCCAGCCGTCCGCCTCTTCGCGTAACCGCTTCCGGCCCGCACTGGTCAATTCATAGAACTTCGCGCGCCGGTTGTTGTCCGACGCGCCCCACCGTGCCTTCAGCAGTCCCTGCCGCACCAGCCGGAACAGTGCCGGGTAGAGCGCGCCCTGTTCCACGAGCAAAGCGCCGCCGGAGATCTCCTCGATGCGCAGCAGCACGCCGTATCCATGATGCGGTCCCAAAGAAACCGCCTTCAGTATTAAGAGGTCGAGTGTCCCGGGAAGCAGTTGCGCTTGGTCGGTCAACGTTCTCTCCTAAGAAATTTAGGAGGGAAAATAACAGGCTTCTCCTAAGTTGTCAAGGAGAGAGTTGGGTTTTGCAGGGAGCCTACTGCACTGGTGTTGGCACGGGAAAGCCGAAGCGTTTCATGCCCAGTTCCTTGCTGGAACGCTTGTCGGTGTAGAGCGCATCATCGGCCCGCTTCAGGAGTTCCTGCGCCGATTCGCCCGGTCTATAGTCGGCCCAGCCGCGCGCGAACGTCACTTCGATCTTTTGTCCGGCGCACTCGATGGACAATCCCTCGAGCCGGCCCAGAACGTGGCGCACTTCCTCCGCGCGGCATTCCGGCAAAATGATCATGAACTCGTCCCCGCCCAGCCGCACAGCCATGTCCGAGCCTCGTATCGCGCGCCGCAGTCGCTCCGAAAACGCACTGAGCATGCGGTCGCCCGCTTCATGGCCGAATTGGTCGTTGCATTGTTTCAGATTATCAATATCCATAAGAATCAGCGTGAGCGGCCGGGCGTGACGCCGTGAACGCGCGATTTCTTCGACCAGCCGCTGCTCTCCCGCACGGCGATTGTGAAGGTTGGTCAGTGGATCCAGCACCGCCAGTTTGTACACTTCTTGCGTCAGCATCTCCACTTTGGCGACCGAATCCATCTGGTCGGCGAGCTGCCCCCGAATGCGGTTGATCAGATGCTGCTGATAAATCGTGTAGACGCTGAAAACCAAAACCATGGCGATCAGTCCGCGCACGGCCTGCGACACAAAAAACGAATCGGTTCCCTCGCCCAGGCGCATCAGTGACGGAAAAGCGAACGAGGCCATGCCCACGGTCAGCAGCAATATGATGAGTACCGCCGACGACCACAACCACCACTGTTTGCGGTCGAGGCGCTTCAGATCGTTGCGGATTTCCGTCGAGCGCTGGAGCCACGGATCACTCACATGCGGATCCGGACTGTCCCCTTCCGGACGGGTCTGCGCCAGCCCGGAAGGGCCTTGAGCGGCCTTCGGTTCAGGTCTCTTGTCCATGCCTACGCCGATTGGAGCATGGACTCGGGTAGGAGTTGAATAGTACTTCGCGGGGCTTGTGCTCAGGTTCAAACTACCCAACTCGCTATGCTTCGGCGGGGAATGGTCGGAACGACACACCGCTAGGCACTACGAAAAGCCCTCAATTGCAACCATTCAGAGGCGGAAACGAAATCTGCCAGAAATTCCCTGCTGCGGCCGGCTGAACAAACTCGATTCCCGCAGCCCATTTGTTGCTTTCCGTAGTTTCGAGGTTCACCACGCGGCACTCTTGTTGCTCTTGCGTGCTTCGGTTAACCAGCCGAAGAACCTGGCCAACCGTCACCGGCGCCGCCATCACGATCAGACCGCCGTGAGCGTTGACGCTGTGCATCTGCGTGGATTCGCGGAAAAGCTCCGTTTCGCCTTCAAAAGCGATGATTTCGACGGGTACCGTCAGCCGCAGGCGCTTGCTCCTCCGGCGGGCTCGTGTTTGGCGCGGTGCGGAGATCGTGGCGCTCATGAAGCCCCACAGTAATGCCCCGCGCAGGGCCTGTACAATGGTACAGACGCTGCAATCGAATGGTACGGTCGTTTGCTGTGGGTTTTCCGAGAGGGTTTTGGTGCCGGAGGAGGGGGTCGAACCCACACGGCCTTGCGGCCACCGGATTTTGAGTCCGGCGCGTCTGCCAGTTCCGCCACTCCGGCGCAGGCTCTCCAGTCTAGCCAATCGAATTCGCCGCCGCAATGGTCTACAATCACTCCTGGCGTCCGGCCAGGCGGGAGGGACAATCCATCGTGGATAAGAACCCAAAAACAGAAGCGGAGTGGAAGCGCAAGCTCACGCCCGAGCAGTATCACGTCACGCGCGAAGCAGGCACCGAACCACCCTTCACCGGAAAGTATTGGGATACCCACGATGCGGGAACGTATCACTGCGTTTGTTGCGGCGAGCCTCTCTTCGATTCCTCTACAAAGTTCGAGTCCGGAACAGGCTGGCCGAGTTTCTATCAGCCTGCCGAGGCAGGCAAAATCGAGGAGCACAGAGATTCGAGCCATGGGATTGTGCGCACCGAAGCGCGCTGCTCCAAGTGTGGCGCCCATCTCGGCCATGTGTTTGAAGACGGCCCGGCTCCCACGGGCTTGCGCTATTGCATGAATTCCGCCGCCCTCGACCTAAAACCCCACGAGAAGAAGTAACGCCCTGCGCCTCCCTAGATGCTCATCCCGCTTTCGGACATTCGTCCCGCGACTGAACAACCGCAATTTTTCTCGCCGCGGGCTTCAACAAGCATTGCATTCATCGCATGTTCAGTGTAGTTTCTCGGTCACCGAAAATCGGAAACGTACGCAGTCAATTTAAAACACGGAGACGCTTGATGCGCAGACTCACTGTCTTGTTCACGTTTTTCGTAATCGCGGGAATCGCTTTGCCTGTGCTGGCAAAGGCCCAATCGAAAGAGGACGCCAGCACGGCCAATTCCAACGAATTCAAAGTTGAGCAGCAGAAGAGTACCGGCTCTGTGACTGTCGAAGGCAAACAAATCAACTATGACTCGGTCGCCGGTACCATCGTCGTCCATCCACGAGGCTGGGACGACGTGCCGCAAAACACGCCCAAGGACGACAAGAATCCGCCCGTCGAAGCCAGCATGTTCTATGTGGCGTATTTCAAGTCCGGCGTTGACGCAAACATGCCCCGGCCTGTGACCTTCCTCTATAACGGCGGCCCCGGCTCCTCCACGGTGTGGCTGCACATGGGCGCCTTCGGTCCGCGCCGCGTGGTCACAGCCGATGACACGCACACTCCCGCCGCGCCGTATTCGCTCATCAACAACGATTTCAGCCTGCTCGACGCGAGCGATCTCGTCTTCGTCGACGCGCCCGGCACCGGCTTCAGCCGCATCGCCGGCCCCAATAAAGAGAAGGCCTTCTACGGTATCGACGAAGACGCCCATGCATTCGCCGAATTCATCACGCAGTTTCTGGCAAAGTACGGCCGCTGGAACTCGCCGAAATATCTGTTCGGCGAGAGCTACGGCACCACGCGCTCAGCCGCCCTCATCGCAGTGCTCGAAGGCGAATATGACGTGGATTTCAACGGCGTCGTTCTGCTCTCGCAAATACTCAGCTTCGATAACAGCGCTGACGGGCCCGAGGGGAATCCCGGGGTAGACCTGCCTTACGAGCTCGCGCTGCCAACGTACGCGGCGACGGCTTGGTACCACCACAAGCTGCCGAACGGGCAGAAGGACCTCGAACCGCTGCTGGCCGAGGTCGAGCACTTTGCCATGAACGATTACGCTCTGGCGCTCGAGGCGGGCTACACCCTGTCGCCGGAGCAGCATCGCGCGATCGCCGAGAAACTCCACGAGTACACCGGCCTTCCCGTCGAGTACATCGAGAAGGCCGACCTGCGCATCAACGGCGGAGAATTCGAGAAAATGCTGCAGGACGAAAACGGGCTCACCACCGGCCGCCTCGACACGCGCTTCTCCGGGCCTTCGATGGATCCCCTCAGTAAAGAAGCGGAATACGACCCGCAATCCGCCGCCATCAGCTCGGCGTACGTATCCGCGTTCAACGACTACGTGCGAAGAGACCTGAAGTTCGGTCAGGACAGAACATATAAACCGGAAATCAGCACCGGAAGCTGGGATATGCAGCACCAGGGGAACCAGGGATCTCCAAACGTAATGACCGACCTAGCCGCCGCGATGAAGTACAATCCGAATCTGAAGGTGTTGTTGAACGCCGGCTACTTCGATCTGGCGACGCCCTTTTTCGAGGGTGTCTACGAAATGCATCACCTTCCGATTCCCGCGTCGCTGTCGAAGAATATCGAATTCCGATTCTACCAGTCGGGCCACATGGTGTACGCGCATCAATCTTCGCTGAAGCAGTTGCACGACAACGTCGCGGAGTTCATTTCAACCACGGACAACTCGAAAGGCAAGTAGCGTCCCGAACGATCGGAGAGGCCATCGGCGCGACGGAACATCCCGTCGCGCCGACCCCTTTCTCCGCTGGCGTTCACTCTCGGAACCCTTCCTATTCGCGCACCTTCTGCGGGATGTAGTTGTTCTGGAAAGGAAGCGTTGAGTTGTCTGGTATCTCGCAACCTCACTCCCTTGGCACTTTATTGTCACACCGGTATACATCTCTGGCCCGGACGAATTTTGACTCGCTGCGCCGCAGGCCGCCATCTTGGCGGCTTTCGCTTTTTATACCTTGGCAGATCCGAACCGCTTACGATATGAAGGACTGGAAATCAATGCAACTTGCTGAAAACAAACGATCGAAATCATTTCGAATCGAATTTCCTTGCACTTTTTTTTCCGATGCACCTCCATTTTCGGACACCACAGAATCGAGGCTCAGTGGAACGATTTGACCTGCTAGTAATTGGCTCCGGGCCCGCCGGCGAGAAAGCCGCCGTTCAGGCAGCCTATTTCGGCAAAAGCGTCGCGCTCGTCGAGCACGCCTCGGTTGTCGGCGGCGCCTGCATCAACACCGGAACGGTGCCGAGCAAAACGCTGCGCGAGTCCGCTCTGTATTTCTCCGGACTGAAGCAGCGCGGAATCTACGGCATAGACTATTCGCTGCGCGAAGGCCTCACCGTCCAGGATTTCATGCGCCACAAAGATCAAGTGGTCGCAGAGGAACGCAAGAAGGTCGAAAACAATCTGGCCGCGCACAAAGTGGAATACATTCGCGGCGCCGCGGCATTCGAGAACGCGCACGAACTGAGCGTTCGCAGTGAGAATCAGGCGGAACGAAAACTCCAGGGCGAAGTGATTCTCATCGCCACCGGCTCGCGGCCGCATCGCACCAAGGAAATCCCCTACGACGACCGGCTGCTTTTCGATTCCGACTCGATTCTCACTATGGAGCGCATCCCGCAAACGATGATCGTCGTGGGCGGAGGAGTCATCGGATGCGAATACGCATCGATTTTCGCGGCTCTCGGCGTGCGCGTGGCGCTTGCCGACGGACGCGACCGCCTGCTTCCCTTCCTCGACGCGGAGATCGCCGAACGATTGCGCGCGAAGCTGGAAAAGCTCGGCGTGCAGTTTTATTTTGGCGAGCGAGTCGCCAAAACCGAGTCAACGAATTCCGCAGTTCATCTCACGCTCAGCTCAGGAAAATCTCTCGATGCGGACACGGCGCTTTTTACCGCGGGGCGCCGCGGAAACATCGATGACCTGAAACTCGCGAACGCGGGAGTCGACGTAAACGATCGCGGACTGATTCACGTGAAGGAGCACTACGAAACTTCCGCCGCCGGAGTTTATGCCGCCGGAGACGTCATCGGGTTTCCCGCGCTGGCTTCCACGTCCATGGAACAAGGGCGCCTCGCCGTGTGTCACGCGTTCGGTTTCAAGTACAAACAGCGGCTGGCTTCGACCATGCCCATGGGGATTTATACGATTCCGGAAATCTCGGCAGTGGGCGAGACGGGGGAAACGTGCCGCGAAAAGCAGATTCCCTTCGCTGTAGGACGCGCGCACTATGAAAACAACGCGCGCGGAATCATCATTGGTGACATGAGCGGCATGTTGAAGCTGGTGTTTCGCCGCGACGACAAAAAACTGATTGGCGTGCACATCATCGGTGAAAACGCCACTGAACTTGTGCACATCGGCTCGACGGTGATTGAAATGGGCGGAACGCTCGACACGCTCATCGAACTTGTTTTCAATTACCCGACTCTTTCCGAGATGTACAAATACGCCGCGTATGATGGACTCGGAGACTTGGCCGGTCACAAGCTGCGCGAAGGATGAATCGAGCCGCTGCGATTGTTGCCTAATTCGTAGGATTGCGCGGAAAGCTGAGGTACGGCAAGCGCACGCCGTTTAACACAATTTGATCGGCGCGCGTCGCGGCCGGCGGTTCGAATCCTGCGTCGCCGCCGTGAGTCACAAAGTCGTCCTGGTCGACGCCGTCGCCGCTCACGCCCAGCCCGCCAACCAGCTGGCCGTTCAAGTAAATCCCTTCACTCCCCGGAAAAAAAACGACGCCGCTCTGGTTTGCCCCCGCGGGCTGCGAACCTTGCGTGCACGGATTCGCGACGTCGTTGGTGTAGAGCGAGAAGAACGGCCCGGCAGCCGTGCCGTCGATGCCGGGAGGGAAAAAAGGCTGCGCGCCGAAACTGATGGTGCGGCTCGTGACTGCTGTGCCCACTGGAACGCCCGCAAGATCGGCTGGAACGCGCGCAGCGCTGTTGAAGTAAACCATGTTGCGCGCTTTGGTAGCGGCGACATCGACACTGAAAACAGTCGAGTCGGTCATGCGGTAGAGAGCGATGACGGTGCCGTCGAGGTCCGCGACAGCAATCACCATTTTTGTGGAAACATCTACGGGCAAGCGAATCACAGCGCGCGTTTGATTGGCCGTTGCGACGGCGGCCATCACGATGGAATCGACCTGTTGCGAGGAAAGGCCGCCGAGCGGGCCAGCGTTGGGGCCGACCAGATAGCCTTCAGGCGCTCGATTTGGACTCGCGTTGGGGCCGGCGAGATACGTAGCGCCTGCCGCCGTTCCCCCAGACATGGCCGCAGGCAAGGTGGTCTGACTCACGAATGGCAGCGCAATGCCGTTGATGAAAATGACGCCGGGAGAAGCGGGCGTGGGGCCAAAGCCGTTGCTGGTTGCGGCGGCAAAGGCGGCGAATTCGGCAACGCCTGCGGGAGCACCGGCAACGCCAACGCCGCCCAGCAGAACGCCGTTCTTGAAAATCGGCACGCCGCCGGGATTCACGGCGTCGGGATGGGAATCGTTCACGTCGGCTTTGCCGGTGGCGACGCCGAGGCCGGTTTGCGTTCCGCCGATGGAAAGCGCGGGAGGAATCGCTTCGCCCGGATTGAAACCGGAAGAAAGGGTGCAGCCACGATTTGTGTTTTCGATACCGTAGAGCGCTGCGTTCGGCGTGTCCGTCACACCCGGGGGAAAATGAATGCCGCTGATGAAACGTACGGTGCGCGACGAAAGCGGCGCTTGATCGTTGCTGAAAAATGCAGCGGTCCGCGCGAGCGACACGGCGAGTTCATTGGTGTCGACGATCTGGCCGAAATTGCCGAGGGACATGGGAGAGAATCCGGGCTTCTGATAAACGGCCAAAATGTCGCCTTCGCGATTGGTGATCGCAATTACGTAGGGAACATCCACAGCTGCCGCGGCAGCTTGAGCGATGTTTTGCACATCGGAAATGGAAAGCTCGGCGACGCCCGGCGGAGGCGGGGAAGAGTGCGGCGACGTTGCCGTGCCGCCGCAGGAAGCGAGAAGGAGGGCTGCAATCGGCGGAAGAATAAAAACAAGAGAGCGCACAGACGGCGCGGCGGGGGATCGTTGACGTTGATGAGTCCGTTGCGATCGGAAGCGCACTGCCACCTCAGCGCGAGATGAGACGTTCGTAACACATCTGAAGCAATGACTCAAGACGCAAAGGCACCGCGCAGCGATTCCGTTCCTTTCAAGCAACAGAGCCCCGCATAAACCGACTGAATACTCTTGCTGGCGCAGAGAGCGTGTGATAGCAAAGAGCACATCCTGTGGCCTCCAGAGCCGAAATGTGTTCGCGCGAACTCCTTCGAAAATTGAGCGTGCGGGTCTGTTTGCGTGCGGGCCGAAATCTAGCTGTGTTTCTGGCACTTGCTGCTGAATTTTGTTGCGTGTGCGTGTGTGCAAACGCACAGCAAAATCAGCGATTGACGCGGCCGAGCACGCAGTCATCTGCGGTAGAAGGAGAAGTGCGCGATTCATCGAGCAGGCCAGTTGGCGGCGCGAAAGTAACTCTGCAAGCGAGCTCTGGCGCCGCTCCTTTGCAGGCCGTGACGACCGCGGATGGAATATTTCGATTCAAAGACGTGACGCCGGGCGCTTACCGGCTCATGGTCGAGAAGAGCGGCTTTGAAACTTTCACACGAGAGCAAGTTCAAATCGCCGCGGCGGAAATAGCCACGATGGAAATCAAGTTAGTGGCGCCGGCTGCACCCGCGGCGACTGAACGACCGCCGCAACCGCCTGGCGGGCCTCAAATTCCGCAGCAGCCCGCACCCATTCTTCCGAGTTACCGCGCAATTCAACAGCCCAGTTCGCAGGCGACCGCTGCGACAGCGCAACCATTGCCGCCGGACAAAGAGATTTTCGAGGCCGAGCCGGACCGCTGGAACGCCGAGATGCCCGAGTACAAGCGCTACGGCGACCGAGGCGAGTATCCGTACACGAAGGGACACTGGTGGGATCCATTCAATCGCAACAAGTGGAAGGGAGACTACCCGATTATCGGGAATTCAATATTTCTCAATTTTACAGCGACGAGCAATACGCGGTTCGACGAACGGCGTGTGCCTTCGCCGAGCGGAGTGAGCCGCGCAGAACCCGGAACGGCGGAATTTTTCGGCAAGGGCGAACAGAGCTTTCTGAATCAGAATTTTCGCTTTACGTTTGATTTGTTTCACGGCGACACGAGTTTCAAGCCGGTGGACTGGCAAATTCGCTTCACGCCGGAATTCAATATCAATTATCTCGACACGAAGGAACTGGGAATTGTGAACATTGACGTGCGCGCCGGAACTTCGCGGTACGACACGCACATCGGAGTGCAGGAGCTATTTGCGGAATACAAAATCGCGGACTTGAGCCCGGATTACGATTTCGTTTCAGTGCGCGCCGGTATTCAGGAGTTCACGAGCGATTTTCGCGGATTTGTTTTTTCCGACGAGCAGCCCGGGTTGCGCATCTTCGGGAACCTGAAATCGAATCGCTGGCAGTACAACCTCGCTTATTTTCAGATGATCGAGAAAGACACGAACAGCGGACTGAATACATTTGACCGGCGGCATCAACAGGTTGGGGTTGCGAATCTGTATTTGCAGGATTTTCTGTGGAAGGGATATACGACCGAGTTCAGCCTCGCATACAACAAGGATGATCCGACGATCCACTTCAACACCGATGGATTCCTGGTGCGTCCCGCGCCGATCGGAAACGTGGTGAATCAAGGCGTGGGAATTGAAACGCACGGGATTCGCGTCGCGTATCTGGGATGGACGAGCGACGGTCACATTGGGCCAGTCAACGTGAGCCACGCTTTCTATCAAGCGCTCGGGTATGACACGTTCAATCCGATTGCCGGACGCCGAGTCACGGTAAACGCGCAGATGGCGGCGCTGGAACTTTCGAAAGACAAAGATTGGATGCGTTTTCGGGGGTCATTTTTATACTCTTCGGGCGATGCAAATCCACGCAATGGCCGCGCACGCGGGTTTGACGCGATTGTGGACAATCCGGCATTTGCCGGCGGAGTTTTCAGCTTTTGGAACCGCGAAGCGATACGGCTTTCGGGTTCCGGCGTGGCGCTGACCCCGGAGGAAAGTTTGCTGCCGAGTCTGCGTTCGGACAAAAACGAGGGGCAGGCGAATTTTGTGAATCCGGGGATATGGATTTACAACGCCGGCGCGGATTTTGACGTGACGACGAAACTGACCGCGGTGACGAATTTCAATTTCATGCGATTTGACCGCACCGAGCCGCTGGAACTGGTGCTGTTTCAGTCGCCGATTCGCCACGACATTGGCGAGGAGTTTGATCTTGGCGCGAAGTACAGGCCGCCGCTGACGGAAAATATCGCGCTGACGTTTGGCGGATCGGTGTTTCAGCCAGGGCAGGGATTTCAGGACATCTATACGAAGCGGACGCTGTTTTCGGCGTTTGCGAATTTGAGATTTCGATTTTGAGGCGCATGGGCGAGTGAAGAGCGCGAGAAAATTCGCGATAATTTTGCTGCGGCGGGAGTATTTCGCGCCGGCATGTTTTGCTGTGGCGGGGGCCGCACTGACGTTTGCGCTGGCAGCCACTCGCAGCGATGTGCACGCGCAGGGTCTAAATAACACGGTGACGCTCATCCATCAGACGCAAGCCGACGCAGATCGAAAATCTGCGGGCTGCGTTTCCTGCCACGTGGGCGTGGATCAGCCGACGATGCACACAACGGGCACGGTGCGGCTGGGATGCGTGGATTGTCACACAGGGAACGCGCGTGTTTTTGCGCCCACCGGCGCGAAGCCCGGTTCTTCCGAGTACGAAAGCGCAAAAGCGAAGGCGCATCCGGCGCCGAAACTGCCGTGGCTCTGGAAGAGTTCCGCGAATCCGGTGCGCGCGTACGCGGACTGGCTGCGCGAGAGTGCGGAATACATTCAGTTCGTCAATCCCGGAGACTTGCGCGTCGCGAACAAAACCTGCGGACAAAACGGCTGCCACGCGCAGGAAGTATATTCGGTGCGAACGAGCATGATGGCCGTCGGCGGGATTTTGTGGGGCGCGGCGCTCTACAACAACGGCTCCTATCCGCTGAAGGATGAGCATTTCGGAGAGAGCTACGCGGCAGACGGCACACCGCAGCGCGTGAAGACTTATCCGGTGCCGAGTGCCGAAGAAACCCTTGCCAAGGGGATTCTGCCATTCGAAGAGCCGCTGGAACGGTGGGAGATTTCGCAGCCGGGAAATGTGTTGCGCGTATTCGAAAGAGGAGGAGGCGAAAAAAGCGAGATCGGGAATCCGAACCGGCTGGAAGAGCCGGGTAAACCGGATGACAAACTGAGTTCTCGCGGATTTGGTACGCAATTGAGAACTGACCCCGTTTTTCTGGGGCTGCAAAAGACGCGCCTGCTGGATCCGACGCTAAATCTGCCGGGGACGAACGATCAGCCGGGAGATTATCGCGGGAGCGGCTGCACAGCGTGCCACGTGATTTACGCGAACGACCGCTCGACGGCGCATTCGATGCAATACGCGCAGTACGGAAACATGGGTGAGAGCGCCCAAGCGGACCCGACAATTCCGCGCGGAGAGCCGGGGCATCCGATCAAGCACGCGTTCACGCTGTCGATGCCTTCGAGCCAATGCATGGTGTGCCATGTGCATCCGGGCACAAACATGCTGACGACGTACTACGGCGATACGTGGTGGGACAACGAAGTGGACGCAAAGGCGATGTATCCCGCGAAGCAGCGCAATCCCACGGACGCAGACCGTTACAAAGTTGGTTTACGCAATCCGGAGGCGGCTGCGCCGCGCGGCCTGTGGGCGGATGTGAATTTCCTGGCGCAGACGGGCAGCGCGGAGTTCAACCAGAAGCTCGCAAACACGCAATTTGACGATTTCCACGGGCACGGCTGGATTTTCCGGCAGGTGCAGAAGCACGACCGGGACGGGAACTTGCTCGATGCAAATGGAAACGCGGTGGCATTCGACGATTCGCAGAAATTCGGGAAGGCGGTTCACCTTCAGGATTTGCATTTGGAAAAGGGGATGCAGTGCGTGGATTGTCATTTCGCGCAGGATGCGCACGGGACGGGGCAGATTTACAACGAGCCGCGCGCTGCGATTGCGATTCATTGCACCGACTGCCACGGAACGATCCGGCAAAAGGCGACGCTGATTACGTCGGGACCGGCGTCACCCGAAGGGGGAATCAATCTGGCGGCGCAGCGGACGCCGTGGGGCGAGCGCGAGTTCTACTGGCAGGGTGGCAGACTTTTCCAGCGCTCGATGATGCAGCGCGACCGGCAGTGGGAAGTGACGCAGGTGCTGGACACGATTACGCCGGGGAATATTCACTACAGCGAGAAATCGCGGCTGGCAAAGACGCTATTCACGGACGGAAAAACATGGGGCGATGTTCCCGCAAGCGACGCGGAACTGGCGCATCCGCGCACCGGCATGACGTGCTTTGCGTGCCATTCCTCGTGGACGCCAAATTGTTTCGGCTGCCACCTGCAGATGACCGCAAATAATCGCCGGAGGATGCTGCACAACGAAGGAACCGTTTCGCGGAACTGGACGACGTACAACTTCCAGGTGCTGCGGGACGATGCGTACATGCTGGCGGTCGATGGAACCGTGACCGGGCATCGAGTGGCGCCGGCGCGTTCAAGCTGCGCGATTCTGGTGAGTTCGCAGAACGCCAACAGGGATTGGCTTTATTACGCGCAGCAAACCGTATCCGCGCCGGGGTTCAGCGGCCAGGCGTTCAGCACCTTTGTGCCGCACACGGTGCGCGCGGCGGAGACGAAACAGTGCACCGATTGTCATGTATCGAGTGCGGACGACAACAACGCGTGGATGGCGCAGGTGCTGCTGCTGGGCACGGATTTCCTGAATTATCAGGGACGGTATATCTACGTGGCCGAAGGTGACAAGGGATTTTCGGCGGTAGCGGTGGCGGAGCATGACGACCCGGACACCGTGTACGGCAGCGATTTTCAGAGCATTGCGTATCCGGATGACTACCGGAAATTCGTCGCAGGCGGACGGAAGCTGAACATCGCTCGCCATCATGAGGGAAAGTCTGTTTTGAGCGTGCAGGCACGAGGGGAATATGCGTACGCGGCGATGGGCCGCGGCGGCTTCCGCGTCTATGACATCGCCAACGTCGATAATAAGAATTTCTCCGAGCCGATGGTGACCGCGCCCGTTTCGCCGCTGGGGCAGAGATTGGTTGTGAAGACGAAGTTCGCGACGGACGTGGCGACTCCGACGACGCTGGCGGTGGATCCGACGCGGACGCAATTCGCGCAGAATCAGGAGCAGGCGATTCATTTGATGTACGGGTTTCTGTACGTTACCGACAAATATGAAGGGCTGATTGTCGTTGGGAATCCGGACTTGAAGAGCAAGGCGCCGGGCGTGTCGACGTTGCTCAATGGAAATCCGAAGGATAATTTTCTCGGGCGCGCGGTGACGTTCAATCCGGACGGGATTTTGAACGGAGCGCGGCGGATCACGATTGCCGGTAGGTATGCGTACCTGCTTTGCGATGCGGGGCTTGTGGTTGTTGACCTGGGAAATCCGCTGGCGCCGCGCGTGGTGTCAGAGATCGCCGCGCCGGAGCTAAATCAGCCGCGAGGGATCGCAATTCAGTTCCGATACGGGTTTGTGGTGGACCGCGACGGAATGAAGGTGCTGGACGTGACGGACCTTGCGCATCCGCGAATTGTGTCGGGCGCGGCGGTGGCGCTCAACGACGCGAGGAATATTTATGTGGCGAGGACGTATGCCTATGTCGCGGATGGCAAGCAAGGAATGGCGATCGTCAACGTGGAGAAGCCGGAGCATCCGGCGCTGGACCAGATTTTCACCGCTGGCGGGGCGATGAACGATGTGAACGACATAAAGCTGGGCGCGACGGCGGCGAGCATCTTCGCCTACGTTGCGGATGGGCACAATGGAATGCGCGTGGTGCAGCTGATTGCGCCGGAGGACAATCCGAGATTTGAGGGCTTCAGTCCGAGGCCGATGCCGAAGCTTGTTGCAACGTATCACACCGGCAGCGTGGCGCTGGCGATTTCCAAGGGGATTGACCGAGACAGGGCGGTCGATGAAAGCGGGAACCAGATTGCAGTTTTCGGGCGGAGAGGCGCCCGGCCGTTTAACTTGCAGGAGATGCAAAAAATGTTCTTGCGCGACGGGAAATTGTATACCGTGACCGATGCGCCTCCGGGAAAACCGCAGACGCCGCCGGCGAGCGTAGCGGGGCGTGCGGAGAAATGGATTAGCGGTCTGATCGCGAAAAGTGGGAATCCGTAGTTAGCGCAGAAGAGCTGCGATTCCCGATTTAGTGGCAACGGCGGGCGTAAAGTTCCGAGAGTCCTTTAGCAAGTCTGGCAGCGAGAACTTCCCTGGGTAAGTCTTTTCATGCGACCAATCGTGATAGGTGTGGCATTCGTAGCAGCCGGCGGGCGCGGCGGAGGCTCGCCGGACGTGGCACTGCTGGCAAGTGTGAACGCTTGGCAGATTCACGTCCGAAGTAAGCCGGCTCGCGGAGATGCCCGAATGGCAGGATTCACAGGAGACCATGCGGTGCGCGTCGTGACTGAAAAACGAATTTGGGAGCCAGCGAAGGGTGATGCGCGATGGAGCGATTGGAGGCAGCGCGGTCTGCGACGAAAAAGCGAGGGCGTGGCATTCCGAACAGGTCTTTCGCCAAAGAAGGTTTTCGGCAGCGGCGGTTTGCTCAGCGATCCACTGGTCGCGGGTGAGAACGCGCGGAGTTTGCGGAACCGACTTTTCTGGCAGACGAGGCGGCGAGAAAGTCTCGCGCAAAGCTGACGGATGCGAGGAAACGTACTGCTGATACTGGCCGCGAAGAAAAGCATCTACTTTCGCGGGCGTGTCGTGCGGCACGGATTGTGAAAAACGGCTGTCGAATTCGAGGGCGTGACACGAGAAACAAGTGTTTGCATAGGTCGGCGGGGCCATGTAGGCAAACTCGGAGCGTTTTTCCGAAGCGCTGCTGCGATGGGAGATGCCCGAGGGTGCGGTGAATTCGGCGCCGCCAGCGAACCTGACCGTTTCAATGCCCGGAACGCCGTAAGGCCACGAACCGCGGCCCGCGCCGGGCCGGTGGCAGTCATTGCAGGCGAGCTGCACGCGGCGGCCGTTGGGGCCGATTAGATTTGCCTGCAGGTGAACCGAGTGATTGAACTTGATGGTGCCCGGATCTTTCGAATTGGCACGCAAAGGAGCAAACTCCGGATGCGCGGCGAACGAAAGCACGGTGCGCGCGAAGTGCGGAGCACCGTTCGTCGTTGAAAGATTCGCATGGCATTGGGTGCACGACGCGTCAGACACAGCAGCGACGAGGCGCGCGCGGCCAACGTGCTCGACATGGCACGAACTGCACGAAGGAGTGAAGACTTGAGCCGCCTGGTGAACGGGCCCGTCATGACAGGCGAGGCAGGACTGGTCGCTGACCGGATGGCGAAAGGAGATTGTGTCCCTAGCGTGGCAGGCGGAGCATTTCTGTCCGAAGAACGCGTGTGACGCGGAGACAGGTCCCATGCTGTAAGGCGTTCGACTGCCGGACAGGCCAACAACAGCGAGCCATAAGAGAGCCACGACAGGGACCGCTCCAGAGAGAATGAAACGCCAGCGGCGAAGAGGGTGTGGCCGCTCGAAATAGGAGAGTTCGATTCGCTGCGCCAGCTTCTTCGCTGTTCTCGGACGGCGTGGCAAAACGTCTCTCCTGATTCTTCTCGTTAGAAGCGCAAAGCCATCACAGCATGCACAGCAACGAGCGCAAGCAAGCCGTAAGACAGCGGGACATGGACGAACAGCCAGCCGTGCAGCGCACGATGCAATTTCGCCTGACGGACGAGCTGGCGCTCTTCTTCGCAGATGCTTTCAAGATCTTTGAGTGTTTCGTGGAGTTCCGGTGGAAGCAACAGACGCAACTCTTCGAATAAACCCGCGGCACGCGGCGCATCGGCGAGAGGCGACGACCGGCGTTCCGCAGGGGCACTCAAAAACGGGCGCATGCGCCGCAGATAGAATTCGCGCAGTTGAGCGCGGGCTTCCTCGCTGACTTCGACACCAATCTCCACTGCAGACGCAGTCTGACCGGACGCGGCAGTCGTGCTCGAGGCAGGAGCTTGAACGGGTTCGATTGCTCCGCAGGCGGCGGTGGCAAGCTGATCGGCCTCTTCGCGCAACTGCGAGCGCACGTGGTCAATCTGCTCGTAAATCGTTTCCATGGGCACTTCGATGGTCATGCGCCGCGGGATGTACGCTTGGAGAACCGCGCCAAAGATGCCGCTCGCGACAACGGCAAAGGTGAGAATCATCAGAACAAAAGTGAGCGCGCCGCGCATGTGGAACCCGGCATGGAAGAGAACCAGCGGAAGGCTGATGAAACCAAGCCAAAGATGGCCACGCATCCACGTTTGCGCCCGTCCGACGCGCCATATGGGGACGTTTTTTCGAGCGCCGAGCAAGCCGGCGAAACACATGAGTGCGAAGGCTGCGATACCGAAGGCAAGGCCGGTGGCGCTGCCTCCTCGAGGCCCTTGCGGCGAATTGACTGCGTAGGGAATGTACACAGCGATTGCGACGACGAGGATAACGATTGTCGCGATGAGCCATTTTCGCTGTGTGTGATCGAAGAGCACGCCGGTCCTCAGTCCGACTTGGATTGCGCGAGAAGCTGCCCGAAGAACTTGCGCGGGTCGACGCGATGAGCAGCATCGTGTGGGCAGGCGTACACGCAACTCGGTTCGGCGTGATCCGTGCATAAATCACAGGAAGTCGCCTTCTGCTTGACGACGGCGCGCATGCGGCCCGGCGACTCCGGATCGGCGACATTCACCGTGAACGGATGCATGTTGATGTTTCCGTAGGGACAATTGTTGGCGCACTGACCGCAACCGATGCACCAGTCTTCGATAATGACTTCCAGCGAATTGCGCCTGCGAATCGAACCTACCGGACAGCCAACCATGCACAGCGGGTCGCGGCACTGACGGCAGGACGTGGCGACGAGATATTTGTCGAAGCGCAGGCCCTCGCGAATGAGTCGCGTCACGCCGTCGTGAGCGTCAGCACAAGCGCGAACGCAGGCGTCGCAGCGAGTACAGCGTTCCAGATCAAGAATGAGCAGGCTTTGAGCCTCCATCAGACCCTGCGCGAGAAAATCCTGAAGCGGGGTAGATTCAACCAAAGCCAGACGGTCGCGATTCTCCCGCTGGCGTCCCAAGGCGACGGCTTCGAGACTGCGGTGGATTTCCGGAAACTGCTCCATCATCAGCCGAAAATCATCCGCGGCGATGCGCACCACTTCGACATGATCGAGCGCCGCACAGGTCGCAGTGCGAATGCCGCCTCCCAGCAATCCCACCTCGCCAAAATAACCGCCGCGGCCAAGGTAGGCGAGGATTATTTCCCCGCCGGGATGAGACTGCGAGACTTTCACGAAACCAATTCGCACGAGGTAAAAACTGTCAGCAATTTCGCCCTGGCGGCAGATGACCTGGCCGGGCGAATAACGGATCAACTCGACCTTGTGGCGCAGCAGGTCGATGAAAGCGGGCGTGAGTTGAGCGAAGACAGGAACGCTGCGGAGGTGCGAGTCAAGAGCGCGGCGGCGATAGTTCTCTTCGATTTGGCTGCGGAAATTCTTGTTGCGCTGGAGAATGTCTAGAACGTTGCGAAGCATTTCGAGGGCGGTGCATGCGGTGAGCGCCTGCACGGTAGCGGAACGCGGATAAAAGCTCATGCAAGTCATTTCGCCGAAAAGCTCGCCGGGACCGAGTTCAGCGACGGGCTTCGCGAGCGGAAGATCGGCGGGCGCATCGATAGGAATGGTGCGGCGGTCGGTTTCTTCTTCGCGGCGATCTTCTGCGCCGCGCGCGAGCCGGCTGGAGAGTTTGCTGAAAAAACCTCGAGCGCCGCCTTCGGTTTTCACATGGCCGATTTGAGTGTTGATGGAAACCTGCGCGCGGCCTTCGAGGATGTAAAAGGCGGTGGAGCCATAGTCTCCTTCGCGGCAAATGATTTCGCCGGGGCGAAAACGGCGTGTAACGACCGAGCCCTGATTCAATTCGAGGAAAGTGCCGGAGACGCCGGAGAAAACGGGCAGGCCCTTCAGCAACTCCACCGATGCGGGGTCGCCGACGCTGAGCGCCGTGCCGACGTGGAATTTATTTGTGAGCGCGCCGGTGGGACAAGAAATCATGCACTCGCCACAGGAAACGCACGAAGAATCACCCATGGGCTGGTTGTTATCGAAGGCGAT
The DNA here is from genome assembly GCA_035945715.1 of Candidatus Acidiferrales bacterium. GTDB lineage: Bacteria > Acidobacteriota > Terriglobia > Acidiferrales > UBA7541 > DAHUXN01. The sequence continues at coordinate 88,699 of DASYZX010000031.1, read as the reverse complement.
GCCCGAGCGATAGCCCTTGCCCATACGGCCGAGGACGTTGTTGTGGCGAATTTCATCGCAGCCGCGAATGCAGCGGTCGCACAGAATGCAAGCATCGTGATCGACGGCGATGGCGACGGAGGAATCGTCGCGCCCTCGCGACGAGTCCCGACGGGTAAAACGCGGAGATTCAATTCCCTCGGCACGGGCAAGGGTTTCGAGCTCACAGTCGCCGGAGTGTTGCTGGCGGGCGCAGGGCGACGGGTGATCGGACATGAGCAGCTCGACAAGGGTGCGCCGCGCGCGCGTGACTTTTTCGGACGCGGTTGCGACGTTCATGCCTTCTTCCGCAGGGCGCACGCAAGATGCGGTGAGAACGCGCCCGCCGACATCGACGACACAAACGCGGCAAACGCCGACAGGAACTTCGTTTTGCTGATGGCACAGCGTTGGAATGCGAATTCCATTGAGGCGCGCGGCGTCAAAGATCGTGGTGCCCAGAGCAACGGAAAGCTGACGGCCGTCAATCGTGAGCGAAACGGAGGACGGGCTCATGATGGCCTCGCGCGCGACACGGGGCAAACTCCGGCCGGGCAGCGGAGTTCCTTGTAGTGCGTGGTGACTTCATCGGGGAAGTGTCTCAGCACGGAAGCAATGGGCGCGGGAACTACCTGGCCCAAGCCGCAAATCGACGTGAGAGTGAGCGCCTGTGAAAGCTCTTCCACCAAAGCTAAATCGGAAGCGCTTCCCTGCCCTCGCGACCACGCGGTCAAAATGTCGACGAACTTTTGGGAGCCGACGCGGCACGGAACGCACTTCCCGCACGATTCATTGCGAAAAAACTTGGTGGAATTGAGAGCCATGTCGAGCATGCAGGCGGAATCGTCGCAAACGACCAGAGCGCCCGAGCCGAGCATCGAGCCGGCATCGGCAAGGGATTTGAAATCCATGTGGACGTCAGTCATTGACGCGGGGAGATAGCCGGAAGAAGGTCCGGAGGGCGCAAACGCTTTCAGCTGACGGCCATCCGGCGGGCCGCCCGCTCGGTTGAAAATGACGTCGGAGGCGGGCGCGCCCATGGGGACTTCGTATACGCCGGGGCGTTTAACGCATCCGCTGACGCCAATGAATTTCAGGCCGGGGGCACCGCCGTCACCCTGACTCTTAAACCAATCGGCGCCGCGGACAAGGATGAGCGGCACATTCGAAAACGTTTCGACGTTGTTTATGACCGTCGGCTTCTGCCAAAGACCATTTATGCCCGGAAAGGGAGGCTTGTTGCGCGGTTCGGCGCGCTTCTCTTCGATGGCCTCCAGCAAAGCGGTCTCTTCCCCGCAGATGTATCCGCCGGGACTGGTGAACACCTCCAAATCAAAATTCAGGCTCGAACCGAGAATATTCTTTCCGAGCAGGCCTTCGCGGTAGCATGCGCGAACTTCATCGGCAAACACCTTTTTGAACGACTCGTATTCGTGGCGAATATAGAAAATTCCTTTGCGCGCGCCGGTAAAGAATCCGGCAAGAATCATGCCTTCGACAACCAGATGCGGAATGTTTTGCAAAATGAAGCGATCCTTGAATGTGCCGGGCTCGCTTTCGTCGGCGTTGCAAACAATGAATTTTTCATCGCCGGGCGCGGACTTGACGATTTCCCACTTCGTGCCGGTCGGAAACCCGGCTCCGCCGAGGCCGCGCAAGCCGCTGGCTTTCAATTCGACAATCAAGCCGGACCCATCGCGGGACGCGGCGTACTTGCGCAGCGCGCCATAGCGTTGGGTGGGCTCGTAAGGATCAGAAGCAAGCCGTTGCGGCGTGCCGTTGTGCTCCTGTTCGGGCATCGGTTGTCCCGCGAGAGCATCACGGACCAAGCGATCTGCCATCGCGGAATTCGCGCAGGTAAAAATCTGATCATTGACGGACATCGCGGGTGCGCCGTCGCACTGGCCGAGGCAGGAAACTTCGCGAAGAGCGAAATCACCCGGAGCCGCGCCTTGATAGCGGCGTTCCAGGGCGGCGCGCAGATCGTCCGCGCCGTTGAGGTGGCATGACATGTCGCAGCAGATACGTACATCGGCCTTTGGCGGAGGCGCGAGACGAAAGTGCGGGTAGAAACTCGCAACCCCGTGCAGACGATAGAGCGGAACGCTGGAACGAGATGAAAGCGACGCGAGTTCTGCGGCCGGAAGATAGCCGAACTGGCGCTGAATGGCGTGCAGTTCTTCGTAGATCAAGGGCCAATCCCGAAAGGCTCAAATGCCAGCCTGGTGCTCGCGCAATGCTGCTTCCAAAATAAAAACCACGCTGGAGCCGAAAACTTGTGGGAGTTTATAGCAGACGCGGCGGGTCGTGTCCACGGAGACAGGAGTATAGATCGTGAGATTTCCAGGCCGGCACTAGTGGAGCGTTGACTTGCTTGCGAGACGCAGGTATAAGCAGCGCATTCGATATGCCCGCAAGGATGCGTAAAACTGGCAGCGTGTTTGGCGCGAGCCGCGCATTGGCGTGCGCTCTGATCGCCTTGAGCGCTGCGCTGGGGCCAGGAATTGCAAGCGCCCAGGCCACTCAGAACGGCGCGGAAACGCCGCAGTACGTTGGCGCGGGCGGCTGTAGTGCGCCTGCCTGCCATGGCAGCGTCCGGCAACTGACCCAGACACCTGTGTGGCAAAACGAATACAGCATCTGGGTAACGCAGGACAAACACTCACATGCCTACGACAATCTGAATAATCCTGTGGCGATACGCATGGCGAAGATTCTGGGCCTCCCCGCCGCGAATTCGGCACAAAAGTGCCTGGCGTGCCACTCGATTGATGCATCGCCATCGGCGCGCGCGACGACTTTCGACGGGAGCGACGGTGTGGGCTGCGAGAACTGCCACGGGCCGGCTTCCCAGTGGCTCGGGCCGCACACGACCGCTCGATGGACGCACGAACAGTCATTGAAACTCGGCATGTACGATACGCGAGACCTTGTTTCGCGCACGAATCGGTGCCTGGAATGCCACCTCGGGACCAAAGACAAATATGTTGACCACGAAATGCTCGCCGCGGGACATCCCGATTTGTATTTCGAACTGGATTCGTTTGAATCGACCATGCCGCGGCATTGGAAGCAGCCGCTGGATACCGATCCGTGGAGAGACGTCCGCGATTGGGCGACCGGCCAAGCGGTGCAATTGAGCACGGAGATGAAATACCTGCGAGGTTCGACCGAACGAGAAGCGTGGCCGGAGTATTCGCAATTGGATTGTTTCGCGTGCCACCACGAATTAGTAAAAACAGAAAACAGCTGGCTGCAGGAACGCGGCTATGCGGGGCGGCGGGCCGGAGACGCGGCGTGGAATCCGTCGCGGTATATTGTCTTCCGTCAATTCGTGCGCGAGGTGGATCCGGCGCTGGCAGCGCAACTCGACAGCTCGCTCGGCAAATTGCAAACAGAGATGAACCGGCTCCAGCCAGATCGCGAAAAAGTAGCGGCCCTCGCCAGTGAAACGGCAGGCGAGCTGGATGATTTTGCGAAGAAGGTCGCGAACATGCAATACAGTCAGGCGATGACTTTGAAGCTCATGCATGACATTTCCCAAGATGCCGACGAAATCTCCATGAGCGGAGAACGATCTGCCGAACAGGCGACCATGGCGCTAAATTCCCTGTTCCTCTCTTACTCTCAGAATTCGAAAGCAGCAGGCGACGCCGATTTGACATCCGCGATCGCCGGCCTCTATCAGGAACTGCAAAACCCTTCTGCTTATAACGGCTTCCAGTTCGCTGCGCAGTTGCGCAAATTCAGCGCAGCCCTGCGTTGAAAACTCCGAACTGTGAAGTCATCCCGTCAGAAAATATTCAGGTGGATCTGCAAAAATTTCTTCGGATTGCGCCGAAAATCTCCGATCAGCAAACGAGTATCTCCTGTTAGGCCAGTCAAATTGTCGTATAACTGCGGATCGGTGAAGAACTTCCCAAACGTTCCCTGGCCATTGTTCATCTTGCCGGTCAAGTCCCTGATGTTTGTTGAGGCGTCGCGAAGATTCGTGAACAGCGATTCGTCTGTAAACAGTTTGCCGACAGTTCCCTGCCCATTGCGAACACCGGCAATGAGCGCGTTCGAGTTTGTGAGGAACTGATTCGCTTGATCATAAAACGCGCGGTCGTAGACGAGTTTGCCGAGGCTGCCCTGCTGAGATTGAATCGCGTTCGTCATGGATTCCAGATGCGCGGCGCTGGCATCGAACTTGTTGTAGAGATCGTCAGACACGAGCAATTTCCCTACCGAACCCTTTCCTGCCTTCACATTCGCGACCAGCGATTGTGCGCTCGCGGCGACGGAATCGAAGTGATCATAGAGAGAACGGTCATAGATGAACGCTCCGGCGGAGCCTTTCCCGCTGTGGATTGTGCCAACAATGTCGCTGATCTGCTTCAGGACCGCATTCAGGTTGTCCTCCAATTGCGCACCGCCGGCCACGATGTCCTTCGCAGCTGCGCCGGTCACCACACCGTTGTTCTGGATGATTTCACCGGTGTAGCCGCGAGTGATTGAAATATAAGCCTGGCCCAGCAGTCCCTGCGTCGCCACACTGGCATCCGAACTTGACCGAATGAACGGCTGATAGGCGGACTGAAGGCGCATGACCACCTCGATGCTGTGCATCGGGTCGGATGGATGCGTGTTAATTCTCATTGTTTGAACGTTGCCGACCGCGACTCCGTCCAAGGTGACAGGCGCGCCGTTTTGGAGATTGTCAGCGACCGGGAGATACGTTCTCACAGTGTACTTGGCGCCCCAGGAAGCAGCCCCGGTGACGTAAAAGATCCCAACGGCGATAATGATGAGGCCAATCAACACAAAGACCCCAACGCGGAGCTCTTCCCAGGTAACTTGCTTTCGCAGCGCCATCTTGTTCTCCTCTCATGCCTCAAAGGCGTCCGAACCGTTTGTACTGTCTTGCGTACATGCAATACCGATGCCCGATTACGCTAAAAACTGGCGGAGATACGGATCTTCCGATTTCAGCAGTTCCGTAGTTTCTCCTTGAAAATAGATTTCGCAGTCGCGAATCACCAAAACCTTCGTCAACGCAAAATGCCGCCCGTCGCCATCTTCCCAGACGGGCACGACACGGTTGTTCTTCGGCTCGAAAACAAAATTCGCCAGCCCAAAAGCATCCTGAAGACGATGAGTTGCCAGCAGCGATGTGACTCCTTGCGAGTCGCGGAGGCGAAGAATCAGGGTAATGATGGTCTGGCTCGTCACTGGGTCAAGGCCGGCCGTGGGCGAATCGTAGTAAACGATTGGGGGCTGGTCGATCAGGGCGCGAGCGATGGACACCCGGCGGCGCATGCCGCCGGAAAGCTCAGCGGGAAATTTGCCGTAGGCATGTTCCATTTCAACGAAGCGCAAAGATTCGCGAACGCGCGTTTCCATTTCCCGCACATTTTTGGATTCCTCCCGAAGACGGAAAGAAACATTGTCGGCGACGTTGAGCGAATCGAAAAGCGCCCCCTCCTGAAAGACGAACCCAATGCGGCGCCGGAAGTCGAGCAAAGCAACTTCCTTCATTTCTGTCAGATTGCGGCCCATGATGATCACGCGGCCAGAACTGGGACGCAAAAGACCCGCAGCCAGCTTCAAAAGCACAGTCTTCCCGGAACCACTCTCGCCGAGAACAATCTTAGTTTCGCCGGCTTCGACCTCGAAGCTAATGTCGCGCAAGACTTCCGTTTCACCGAAACCGATACTAACGTTCTCGAACCGGATGAGCGGCTCGCCGGGCACGATTTCGTTGTTTGGCCGTATGGCCATCGTCGTTACGGCTACGATTATAGATGGAATCAGGGAATTCCCCCGATAAAAGGCGACGCGGACAATCAGGAAACGAAATAGTAGAGCAAAAGTTTTCCAAGGAAGAAATCGACGACGATTACGGTAATCGAGCCGGCGACGACGGCGGAGGTAGTGGCGCGGCCCACTCCCTGGGTGCCGCCGTGCGTGCGCAGGCCATAAAAACATCCGATCGTAGAAATGATGATGGCAAAGACCAGCGGCTTTACGATTCCTTGAATCAGGTCGCCGGACGCCAGAGCGGTAATCGCCCGGTTCCAAAACTCGACGCCAGTGATGCTGAGCTGATAGCTGGCGACGATGTAGCCGCCGATCAAGCCGACCAGATCCGTCACCGCAGTGAGCAGGGGCAAGACAATAAGAGTCGCCAGGACTCGAGGCACAACCAGTTTTCGTATTGGATCGGTACCCAACGCACGCATCGCGTCTACTTGTTCAGTAACCACCATGGAACCCAATTCCGAAGCGATGCCCGAGCCGTTTCGTCCGGTGATGAGCAAGGCTGCAATGAAGGGGCCCAGCTCGCGGATGAGAGCGATTGAAGTGACGTTGGCGATGAGCGCTGGGGAACCGAACTGCTGGAACTGCGCGGCAGTGTTTTGGACCATAACGCCGCCAATAAAGAAACCGGTAAGAACGATAATCGGCAGCGAGCCTACGCCAATCACATCCATCTGTTCGAGCACGTCGCTGAAATAGATAGGCGGCGAGCATGCTTTCACGATGCTGTCGCCGACGAGGACGGAGTATTCCTGAAGCGCCTGAATCGGCTGCTTCAGCGCCCGATTCAACAAAGATAATGGCGAGAGCTTCGAGCGTGCCGGTGTGTTGGAAGTGAGCGTTGCCATCGTGCGCGTAAGCGCTTGGACAGACTAACTTCGGCTACCGGACGCGTCAAGCTAGGACAACACGGATTTTGCCATCGTTATGCCATCGTCATTGGCATTACGACGGGGTGTCCGGTAAGATTATGCGTTTTCGAAGGGCTTGCGACGACGACATGCTGCGATTTCTCACGGCGGGCGAATCTCACGGACAGGCGCTGATCAGCTGGATCTCTGGAATCCCTGCTGGTGTAAGTGTAGAAACCGAGTTTGTGAACCGCGAGCTGCATCGCCGGCAGCTTGGTTACGGGCGCGGAGGAAGGCAGAAAATCGAAAAAGATCAGGCCGATTTTCTTGCGGGCGTGCGGCATGGGAGAACAATTGGGGCTCCCATCGCCATCCGTATCGAGAATCGTGACTGGAAAACGTGGGAGAAGGCGCTACCCGTGGAAGATACTGACGGGGCCGAAGACGCCCAACGGCGATTGACTTCGCCGCGGCCAGGGCACGCGGATTTGGCGGGCGCGCTCAAGTTCAACTTTCACGATGCGCGTTACGTGCTGGAGAGAGCTTCGGCGCGTGAAACGGCGGCTCGAACGGCCGCGGGCGCGATGGCAAAGTTGCTGCTGCGCGAATTCGGCATTTCCGTGCTCAGCCACGTGATGGCAGTGGGTCACGCAAAGGTCGAGCGGGACATCCCATGGAATGAGATCGAACGGATATGCGCAAACCTGGAGTCTCCATTACGCTGCGCGGATCGAGAAGTAGAACTACAGATGAAAGCGGAAGTCGACCAAGCGCTTCGCGCAGGCGACTCCGTGGGCGGCATTTTCGAGGTTGTGGCGCATGCCGTCCCGCCCGGACTTGGCAGCCACGCACAGTGGGACGAGAAGTTAGACGGCCGCTTGGCGCGCGCCATCATGTCGATTCAGGCGGTCAAAGGGGTTGAGATCGGGACGGGGATTCGCAACGCAACGTCTTACGGCTCGGAAGTACAGGATGAAATTCGTTATGATGATCAGAGCAAGCGCTTCGAGAGAAGCTCGAATCGCGCTGGCGGAATCGAAGGCGGCATCACGAATGGACAAGACGTCGTGGTGCGAGGCTATCTGAAGCCGATTTCGACGCTTCGCCGGGCGCTGGGATCCGCCGACTTGAAAACGAAAGAGCCGATCAAAGCGGCCTACGAGCGGTCGGATGTTTGCGTGGTGCCAGCCGCTGGAGTCGTCGGAGAAGCTATGGTGGCGTTTGTGCTCGGAGAAGCGTTCCTGGAAAAATTTGGCGGCGATGCACTCGGAGAAACTCGCCGGAATTTTCAAAACTATCAAAAGCAACTCGACGAGTTCTAGAATAGGAAACCATGATCCGTCCCATTGTGAAATACGGCGCGGCTGTGCTTGAGCAGCCGACAAAAATGGTGGAAAAATTTGACAGCGAACTGGGTGCGCTCGTTGAGGACATGTTCGAGTCGATGTACGCCGCGCGCGGCGTGGGTTTAGCCGCGCCGCAGATCGGGCTGAGCCTCAATCTCGCCGTAATTGACGTCACCACGGGAAAAAATCCGGAAGCCAGGCTGGTGCTGGCCAATCCCGTTATCATCCACTCCGAGGGCGAGCAGCGCGAGGAGGAGGGGTGTCTCTCGGTGCCGGGTTTCCGGGGAAACGTGCTTCGTCCAGCCTACGTGACGGTCCGTGCCCAAGATGTGACCGGCAAAGAATACGAGATGAAGGGCGAAGGCCTGCTCGCGCGGGCATTCTGCCACGAAATCGACCACTTGCACGGCATTTTGTTTCTGACTCATCTCAGCATGTTGAAGCGCGACCTCATTCGGAGAAAGATCCGGAAATTGGCGAAGGCCGGGGAGTGGTAGAAAAAGTCCCGCCGCTGCGCACCATTTTTTGCGGCACTCCCGCGTTCGGACTGCCTACGCTCGAGCGCCTCTTGACAGAGTCAGATTTTTCCGTGGAAGCGGTGTTTACCCAGCCGGATCGCCCGCGCGGGCGCGGTCATGAATCCGCGCAATCACCTATCAAAGAAGCAGCGCTGAAAGCGGGCGTTGCGGTTCACCAGCCACAAACGATGCGTTCGCGGGATGTCACAGAGCTGATCGCGCAAATTAGGCCGGACGCAGCGGTCATTATTGCCTACGGGCAAATTATTCCGCAAACGTTGCTCCCCATTCCCCGACTTGGATGGATCAACCTGCATGGCTCGATGCTGCCGAAATACCGCGGAGCGGCGCCGGTGCAACGCGCGATTCTTGCGGGTGAGCGGCGGACGGGCCTCACCGTCATGCAAATCGACGCAGGCCTGGATACCGGGCCTGTCCTCCAACAAATCGAATTGAGCATTGGCACGGACCAGACATCCCCGCAACTGCTGGAACGCATGAGCACACTGGGAGCGCCCATGATGCTCGATTTGCTGCGAAAACTCGATGCAGGCAATCTTACGCCGAAGCCGCAGGACAACACGCTGGCGACTCTTGCGCCTCCCCTGACGAAAGAAGAGGGCCGAATCGATTGGGCACAGCCGGCGCCGGCCATCTACAATCGCATTCGAGCTTTTGATCCATGGCCCGGCGCATACACCCATTTTCGCGGGCGCTTGTGCCACATTTGGGGAACGCCCGTGGCAGATGATTCTGCAGAAGCGCCCTCCGCATGCGGAACGATTGTTCAGAAAGCGCAGAGCGTCCTGGTCGCCTGCGGGCAGAGCACGTGGCTGGGGTTAGGTTCCGTGCGCCTCGAGGGCCGCAAGCGCGTGACTGCCATTGAATTCGCGAACGGCGCCCGCCTTACTACAAATGACCGCTTCCGCTCGTAAACAAGGGTCGCGCAGCAGGTCAGCGATCTCCGGACGGTCTCTCGCCCAAGCGATCCTGCTCGAAGTGGAAAACCGGGCAGCTTATGCATCTGACTTGCTGCATACGCGGCTTGGAGGGATTGGCGATGCGCGCGAAGCGGCCCTTACCACTGAGCTTGTGATGGGCGCGCTCCGATGGCAACGGCTGCTTGACTTTTTTATCGAGCGATCGACCGGCAGGAAGACCTCGGAACTCGACGCCGAGGTATTGGTCGCGTTGCGGCTGGGCATTTATCAGCTTCGGTACCTGAAGCGAATACCCGCGCGCGCCGCCGTAAACGAATCGGTCGAACTGGTGCGCAGAGGGCGCAAGAAGTCGGCCATGTCACTGGCGAACGCGGCGCTGAGGCGAGCGGCAGATGAATCGGACCGACCTGTTACAGACTTTCTCTCGGAGAGCACTGCGCCTGAGGAGGCGCTTGGGACTATCCATTCGCATCCCACGTGGCTGGTCAAACGCTGGCTAAGCAAGTTTGGCAAGCAGAAAACAATTGCCCTGCTGGAATGCAACAATCAGCCGCCCGAAAATGCCTGCGTGGTTCTCTCCCCCGAACATCGAAAGGACGCCCTCGAATCGCTCCATGACGAAGGTTTCCGAGTCGAGGCAGGGCGCTTGTTGCACAATGCGATTCTCGTGTCGGGGCGGAACATCGCGAAAACGCAAGCTTTCCGCGATGGCTGGGTCGGTATCCAGGACGAAGCGTCACAAATCATTCCGATGCTGCTCGGCGTCAGGGCGGGCAATTCTGTGTTGGACCTTTGCGCCGCGCCGGGCGGCAAGACAATGCTTCTTGCGAACCGAGCAGGCAAACACGGCCAGGTGGTCGCGGCGGATCTGCACGAGTCGCGGTTGCGGGCTGTGCGCAAGCGGCTGGACAAGAGCAGCCTGGCGAATGTGTACCTTGTAGCGCTTGATGGCACCACTCGTTTGCCGTTCACCGGAGCTTTTGACCGCATTCTGGCCGACGCGCCGTGCTCGGGCACCGGAACGTTAGCGCGCAACCCGGAAATCCGCTGGCGGCTCAAAGCTGAGGACTTGACGGACTTGCATCAACGCCAAGTGAGGCTCGTTTGTTCCGCCTTCGAACATCTGTCTCCTGGAGGCACCCTTCTGTATTCCACTTGCTCATTGGAATCCGAGGAGAATGAGTCGGTCGTGCAGGAGATCCTCGAGGTTTGCACGAATGTTCGCCGGGAAACGGTAAACATTCCGCAAGGCGCTCTGGCCGCGACAGCAAGCGCCAGCGAGTTGACCGGGGATGACGGCGCATTCCGCACTTTTCCGCCTGTGTATCATACCGACGGCTTCTTTGCTGCCCTGCTGAAGCGAACGTAACGCGCTTCGGAATCGCGTTGGACGCACATCGAGCTGAATGCTACGCTGAACGCCAAGGACGGCATCTTTGAGCTTTCGCGACCGAATTGAATGGGCGGGGCGAATGACGCTGCTCGTGTTTTTTCTTGCGTCGATCGCCTTCCTGAGCGCCCTGATGACCATGCGCATTGTGATCCAGGGACGCGAAGTGGCCACACCGAATCTGATGGGGCTTCCTGTGGTTCAAGCGGAAAAGCAAGCTTCAGGCCGCGGACTGCACGTGAAAATCGAAGACAAAATTTACAGCAGCCTGCCGAGGGACGCGGTGGTGCGGCAAAGTCCGGCGAGCGGCAATCAGCTGAAAAAGAACGAGTGGATTTACGTTGTGGTCAGCTTAGGCGCACAAAACACGACGATTCCGCAGCTTGATGATCGCAGTCTCCACGCCGCTCAAATTGAATTGCTCAGCGAAGGCTTACAGGCCGGCGAAATCTCGAGCGTGCATTTAGCGGGGTTCGGCGCCGATGTCATCCTGCAACAGCAGCCTCCGGCGGGCTCAACCAATGCCACGAGTCCGCACGTTGACATGCTGCTTTCCATGGGTTCGCCCGATGTTGCGTATGTAATGCCGGCACTGGAGGGTCTGACACAAGCCGAAGCGCAGCAACGTCTGGATGCCGCAGGACTGAAAGTAAGTAAAGTGACAGCGCTACCGCTGACCGGCAAGCCATCGGGAACGGTAACTTCACAGCTCCCGATGCGGGGCGCCCGCGTTGAAGCGGGAACGAGCGTGGAACTGCAAGTCGCCCAATAGCGTTACTTTCGGCTGTGCTACAATCGCGAACGACTCCATGAACCGCTTCCCCATCGAAATCACTCCGTCCATTCTCGCGGCCGACTTCACGATTCTCGGACAGGAGGTCAAGGCCGTCGAGGAAGCTGGCGCTTCAGGAATTCACGTGGATGTGATGGATGGGCACTTCGTACCCAATCTCTCGATTGGCGTACCCATCGTCGAGTCATTGAGCAAGGCAACCCGGCTGCCGCTGCACGTGCATCTGATGATTGAGCGGCCGGGTGAGTTCGTACAAGCGTTTGCGAGGGCTGGTGCGCACCGAATTTTTGTTCATCAGGAAGCCACGCCGCACCTGGACCGCCTGGTTGGGTTGATTCACGAGGAGAGGTGCGAGGCTGCGGTCGTTTTGAATCCGGCGACACCGGCGGCTACGCTGAAGGAGATACTCGGACGGGTCGAAGTGGTTCTTGTGATGACGGTGAACCCGGGTTTCGGGGGGCAGAAATTCATTCCGCAGATGTTTGACAAAATTCGCGAATTGCGGGACTTGCGTTCGCGCTATAATTACGGCTACCGAATCGCTGTCGATGGGGGAGTTACGCTGGAAAATACGAACGAGCTCGTGGCTGCCGGCTGCGACAGCCTGATTGCCGGGACCTCGATTTTTCATACGACAAGCCCGGGTGCCGCTGTGCGCCAGATGCGCCAGTTTGCAACCGAAGCGACGTCGCAAAGGGTTTGATGAACGGCTTGAAGAGACAAACACCCGTTTTGCTTGCCGCCGCTGTTTCTCTGTCCTTCCTTTTTGCAGGCTGCGGAAAGAAGAACATCTCGGCAAAGGCCCCGGCTAACGGCGGCGCCGAGCCGGACAAAATTCTCTACGATCGCGCGCTGAACGATTACCAGCACGGCCGCTATACGGAGGCGCGGCTCAGTCTCCAAACTCTGATCAACAGCTACCCCGACAGCGAGTATCTGGCCAAGGCAAAGCTTGCGGTGGCTGATTCTTATTACAAAGAAGGCGGCGTTGAAGGCTTGACGCAGGCGGTCGCCGAGTACAAGGACTACATCACGTTCTTCCCGTTTCTCGACGACGCAGCGTACGCGCAACTTCAGGTCGGCATGGCTCATTACCGGATGATGGAAAAACCGGATCGCGACTCCACGCAAGCCAACCTCGCGGAACAAGAATTCCAAACATTTCTACTGAAGTATTCCAAGAGCCCCTTGGCCGGCGAAGCGGCGCAACGGCTCCGCGAGGTACAAGAGATCCTGGCGCAAGCGGATTTCGACATCGCGCACTTCTATTACGTCAAGGGAGACTATCGAGCATCGGGAGCGCGTCTGATCGAAATCGTAGGGCGCTATCCGCTGTTCAGTCAAAGTGACCACGCGTTGTGGATGCTTGGTGACATTTACCGACGCGCCGCCCGGGGATCCAAAAACGAACAGGAACGTGCGCGATGGCGAACGCAGTCGGATGTCGAATACGCAAAACTGGTAAGAGATTATCCGCTGTCGCCGCTCGCGTCCGACGCAAAGCGCCAGCTCACGGAAGATGGTTTCGCCGTTCCCCCACCGGATCCTCAGGCGCTGGCCCGCGCGCAATACGAGGCGAAGTTCGCCGAAGACCGACCAGGGATGTTTCATCACGCGTTGGGCGTGATCAAGAGTTCGCCGGACGTTTCAGCCGCTGCTCATAGCGGTGAACCGAACCTGAGTCCTCCCGGCGAAGTGAACACTTCGCAGGACATGCTTCAGGGTTCGACTGCGAACTCGGCTGTAGTGGCTGCTTCATCAGCTGGCGGCGGACAGACGGCCGGCGCGGAGACAGTGTCACCAAATGAATCGACCAACACTCCCCCGGGCACTGCATCCCCCGCCGTTTCGGTGGTGGATCCCCCTGTGAGTGGCACAGCTACCGCACCGAAGGGAGCTACGGCCGTGCCTCCGGCGACCACTGCCGTGCCCACCAAGCACCCGGAGACAGAAACCGACGTGATTGCCGAGGAGGAGTTGAAGGCAGGTAATGCGACTGCAGCGAAAAAGCCCGCAGCGGAAAGCAAACCCGCCAGTTCATCGTCGAAAGCCAAAAAAGCAAAGAAACCGAAAACGCCGAAGGCCGATACGCATACCGAATCCACCAGCAAGAAAAAGAAGGGGATCCACAAAATCCTCCCGTTTTAGGTCTCAAGAGCCCTACTAACATCTGAGGCACGCGACCCCGCCGATTTCGTTGACTCGTTTCCGCGCGGATGCTCCAATAGTTCCAGTACCCTGCTGCACCATCGAGTAGGGCGTACTGTCCCTGAGGGGTTAACTGTGCCGACGATTTTGGTCGCCGACGACAACAGCAATATCCAGAAGATGGTGTCTCTCGTCTTCAAGGAAAAGGGCATCCGTGTCGTCGCAGTTGGCAACGGTGAGGCCGCCTGCCGCAAGGTTCCGGAAGTCCACCCTGATGTGGTTTTGGCCGACGTTTTTATGCCGGTGCGAAACGGATACGAAGTTTGCGAGTTTGTGAAACAGGACCCGGAGTTCGCCCAGACCCCGGTGATTCTGCTGGTCGGAGCCTTCGATCCTCTGGACGAAAAGGAGGCTCAGCGAGTCGGAGCCGATGGCGTCCTCAAAAAACCCTTTGTGCCTCCGGAGCCGCTCGTCGCGCTGGTGAGTTCCCTGCTGAAGACTGAGCCTGCGGCTCAAGAAATCCCCGAGCCCATTGAGGCTGCTCCGGCACCCTCGTTTGCTCCCGTCGCACCCGCGCCTTCAGCGCGTGAAGTTTCCCGCATGCCGGTACCAAACGATTATGACGAGGCGGACGAAATCGCTCCCACATTCAGCGAACCGGTCGCCACACCCGCAACAGTCGGCGGAGCCGAAGAAGCCGATGACGAATCGGAGCCCGCCAGCGAATGGGCACGACGGCGCGCCACCATGGACTATGAGATTGACGCCGCCGAATCAGCCCATATGGTTGAAAAGCTCGCGGCGGGAAACGCGGCCGAAGAGGCGGAGATCCTTCCCAGCAACAAGCACGTCCCATTTGGAGGCGCGAATGTTTCTGAAATGCCACTGGAAGCAGTGCCGCAACCTTCCCGCACATCACGGCCGGAGTTGAGGGTGCCCGAAGTCGCGGCTGAGCCATCGGCAGAAGCGCCACAGCAGGAGTTCGCCGCGGAACGAAGCTCCCCGAGTGCGGAGAAGTCGGCAGCAGCTTTGCCCGAAAGAGACCCGGAAATCGAACTGGAGGCTGATGGCATCGGTGAGTTTAGTCCTCCGACTCCTGCGATGGAGGAAGCGGCTTCGCAAGAAACAGAGCCGGCAACGGCCTACGGCGGGTTGATTCTGGAGTCCACCGAGACTACCAACGAGACTCAGGAAGCGCCCTCCGAAGCTTGGTCTTTGCCGCAAACTTCTCAACAGGCCGATGCCGGTGTCGTTCAGTCACACGATCCCGAACTCCCCAAGTTGAACATTTCGCCTGCTGAGTGGCCTCCCCTCGATGCACCGGCCATGCGGCAGGACACCGCGAAGCAAACAGTCGAGCCGCCGCTTGCCCTTCCCGCGACCAGTCAGACTGCATTCGAGGAAGCCGACAGCGTCGCGAGTGGCTTAGATCCGGTCGAACCTCCCGCGAAGGAGCCCGCGGCGCAAGAGGCGATTGACCCGGCCACCGTGGACGATGTGGTCGCAAGAGTGATTTCGAAGCTAGAACCTCAACTGCATCAGGCATTGGCCAATGGAGTCCTGCGACCCCTGGTCGAAGAAGTATTGAACCAGCAGCGACGCGAAAAGAAATAGCCTTCCGCGCTAACCTCCCTCGCATCGACCCCGTCCAGGCAGCAATTTGACGGACATAAAGTTGCCCCGTATAGTTATTGGTCTCACGCGCCGCTCTGACGTCGCGCAGCCAAATCCATGAAACAAAACAAGGCCCTGCGACCCTAATGTCCACTGAAATTGCCAAGGCTTACGAGCCACGGGAGATCGAGCGCCACTGGGCCCAAACGTGGTTTGAGAAGCAGCTCTATCGCCCGCCAGACGACGCGCAAGGCACAGTCTTCTCGATCGTTCTTCCTCCGCCGAACGTGACGGGTTCGATTCACATCGGGCACATGCTGGAGCACACGCAGATCGACATTATCGTCCGTTGGAGACGCATGCAGGGATTCAAAACGCTGTGGCTCCCGGGCACGGATCATGCCGGCATCGCGACTCAAGTTGTGGTCGAACGTCAACTGGCCGCCGAAGGATTGAAACGCGAAGAGCTCGGCCGCGAAGAATTCGAGCGTCGCGTGTGGCGATGGAAGGCCGAGAGTGGCGGAAAAATCAAAGACCAGATGATTCGCCTGGGAGTTTCTTGCGACTGGACGCGCGCACGATTCACGCTGGATCCGCCGCTCTACCGTGCTGTCATCGAGGCTTTTCTCCGCCTCTATCGCGAGGGCCTGATTTATCGCGGCCGCTACATGGTCAATTGGTGCCCGCGCTGCAAAACGGCCCTCAGCGACCTGGAAACAGTCCACGAGTCGCGCGACGGCAAATTGTGGTTCATTCGCTACCCGGTCCAAGGCGCGAGCGAATTCATTACCGTCGCGACAACGCGGCCGGAAACGATGCTGGGAGACACCGCCGTCGCTGTTCACCCAGAAGACGAACGCTATAAGAAATTCATCGGCAAGACGTTGCTGCTGCCGCTGCTGAATCGCGAAATACCGGTGATTGCTGATGATTTCGTCGACAGGGAGTTCGGCACCGGCGCTGTGAAGGTCACGCCGGCTCACGACCCGAACGATTTCGCGATGGGCCAGCGGCATACGCTGGCCGAAATCGACGTGATGACTCCTGACGCGCACATCGGCGCGGCAGGAGGCCGCTATGTCGGCCTGGAACGTTTTGCGGCGCGCGAAAAAATCGTTCAGGACTTGAAGGCCGGTGGCCTGCTTGAAAAAACTACGGATCATGCCCTTTCGATCGCGATTTGCGACCGGTGCAAAACCATCGTCGAGCCGCGGCTTTCGGTTCAGTGGTTTTGCAAGATGCAGCCTCTAGCTGCTCCGGCGATAGAGGCGGTCGAAAAAGACGTCTTGTCCATCGTGCCGGAGAACCAACGCAAGATCTTCCTCGATTGGCTCGCAAATATTCGCGATTGGTGCATCTCGCGCCAGCTCTGGTGGGGCCACCGAATACCCATCTGGCATTGCGGCAAGTGCGGCGCCATGACTCCCGCGGCGGATTCAAAAGTTGAAGTCGCCAATGGCCGCGCGCAAATCGCCAGCGTGCCTCAGTCGTGCGGGAAATGCGGCAGTAAGGAATTGACGCAGGATCCCGACGTCCTAGACACGTGGTTCAGCTCCGGACTGTGGCCCTTTTCGACCCTCGGCTGGCCCGACGACACCGAGGACCTGCGGACTTTCTATCCGACGAGCTTGCTCATTAGCGGTTACGACATTCTGTTCTTCTGGGACGCGCGTATGACGATGCTGGGCCTCCACCTCATGCGAGGCAACTCGCTCGAAAAGCGGACTCCCTTCCATCAGCTTTATCTTCACGGGATTGTCCGTGACCCGCACGGCATCAAAATGTCAAAGACGCGCGGAAACGTGGTTGATCCTCTCGAGATTATTGAAAAACACGGCACGGACGCATTCCGGTTCGCTCTGGCGGTAATGGCCGCACCGGGAACCGACATTGCGCTCAGCGAAGAGCGCATCATCGGCTATCGCGCGTTCGCGAACAAAATCTGGAACGCGGCGCGATTTCTATTCTTCAACCTCGAAAAGGCCGAAGCTGCGGGACTGAACATTGATGAACTCGCGGCTCCGGAGGTTCGCGCCAACGCTCCATACACGGCCACCGATTCCCTGCCGCACCGGTGGATTTTCTCGCGTCTTGCTTCGGTGATCGCGCAGGTGAACGATGCGCTCGAAAACTTTCGTTTCCACGAGGCCGCGCACGTTGTTTATCACTTTTTTTGGGGTGATTTCTGCGACTGGTACATCGAGTGGCTGAAGCCGCAGCTCGCTTCGGAAAATCGCATCGAGGCCGCAGCCACCTGGCGGAATTTGTTCGCCGTCTTTGAATACGCGTTGCGATTGCTTCACCCATTCATGCCGTTTTTGACGGAAGAGTTGTGGCACCGTCTGCCGCAACGCTCGAATGCCCGGTCAATTTCTCTGGAATCCTTTTCAGTCGCAAATCCCGCCTGGTCCGACTCCACGGCAGAGGAGCAGATGACATTGCTCCAGGAGGTAATCGGAGCGGTACGCAACACGCGTGCCGAGGCAAAGCTGGACGCCAGGAAGAAGCTCGCGGCAGAGCTCTTCTCAAGGAATGCGTCTGTACGTCAATTGGCCGACCGCGCCCTTGAGCCGCTGATGCGGCTCGCGAATCTGACTGAGTTTACAATTCAGGAAGAGCCGTTTGGAGCCGCCGGAGACGCGCTTGTTCGCACAGCGGCACAGTTCGAGCTGCGCATTCGCACCGGCGCGGTTACGGATGTAAAAGCTGAGATTGCCAAGCTCAAGAAAGAGGAACAGCGTCTGAAGAAGGATATTGAGGCGAAACAATTGCGCCTTGCGGACGCCACGTTTCGCAGTCGCGCCCCGAGCGAAATTGTCCACGGACTCGAAGCGACGGTTGCGGAGCGCCAACGGGAGTATCGGGAAATCGTCGATCGATTGACGGAGCTTTCCTAGCATTCGATTCGATTTCGCCACAAGACGACGCCATGCCTACTGCCAAATCACCGACTAAAAACCCCTACTTGCCCGGTCCAACTGACCGGCGCATAGACGCTTTGCTGACCCTGCTCGCGGAAAACCCGACAAATGTGATCAGCGGCGCCAGCATCGCCAAAGAGATCGGTGTGAAACGCCAGACGGTCTGGCGTTGGATCGAAACGCTGCGTGAGTCGGGAGTCAACGTCAAAGGCCATCCGCGCTCGGGCTATCACATCGAGCGAGTGCCGGATGTGCTCGCGCCGCAGTTGCTTTCACGTCACCTGCGCGGCACGCCATTTGCCAAGCGAATCCTGCATTTTTTTCAGACGGAGTCAACCAACGACGTCGCGATGCGTCTGGGCGAAACCAACGAGCCGCATGGAACAGTTGTAATCGCGGAGCGCCAGACGGCGGGCCGCGGCCGCGCCGGACATTCTTGGGTCTCCGAAAAATCCGCAGGGATTTACGTAACGATTCTTCTGCGCCCTCCCATTTCACCAATGCAGTCGCCGGCGCTGACGCTGGTGGCGGGACTCGCCGCTCGCGATGCGATTGCCGAGGAAACAGGGCTGTCGCCGGACATTCGCTGGCCCAATGACGTGATGCTCAACGGCAAGAAAGTTTGCGGGATACTCACGGAAATGCAGGCCGAACTGGATCGCATTCACTTTGCCGCAGCCGGAATCGGGATCAACGTAAATCAGTCCAAGATGCCGAGTGAGCTCGCCGGAATCGCCACTTCCCTGCGCATAGAGACCGAAAGAACTCATTCCCGTTTAGAATTGTTGCTGCGATTGCTGAGGCACCTCGACCGCTACTACAATCAGTTCATCACGGAAGGTGCGAACCCCATTGTGCGGAGATTCTGCGAAGTGTCGAGCTATGGCCAAGGGAAACGCGTCCGCATTGCGAACGGAAAGGCTTCATTCGTGGGCGTCACAGCAGGACTCGAGTCCTCGGGCATTCTCCGCGTGCAGCGCGAGGATGGCCGGACTGAATCAATAATCTCTGGAACGGTGTCCGAGGCTTAGTGATGCTCCTCGCAATCGACGTGGGCAACACAAATACGGTGCTTGGGGTATTTCGTGACAAAGAGCTGGTCGCCGATTGGCGCTTGACCACAACCCGCGACCAGACCGTCGACGAATACGGCATCCTCACACGCCAGCTTTTCACGCTCGCCGGCCTCTCCGCTGCGGAGATTAAAGGAGTCATGGTGGCATCCGTTGTGCCGTCGCTCAATCCGACGCTTGCAGAAATGGCCAGCCGGTATTTCGGCGCGAAAGTGCTGTTCGTTGAACCGGGCATCAAGACCGGAATGCCCGTGCATTACGACAACCCGCAGGAAGTTGGCGCCGATCGCATTGCCAACGGCGTCGCCGCGTTTGCGAAATATGGCGGCCCATGCATCGTCGTGGATTTCGGCACGGCGATCAACTTCGACGTGGTTTCGAAACGCGGCGAATATCTGGGAGGCGTTCTGGCGCCGGGCATTGGTATCTCTGCCGACGCGCTTTTTGCCCGCGCGGCGCGATTGTTTCGCGTTGAAATTCGCGATCCGGGAAAAATCATCGGCACCACCACGGCTGCCTCAATGCAAGCCGGGCTCTACTATGGGTTCACCGACCTCGTTGATGGCATTCTCGAACGCCTGAAGAAAGAACTCGGAACGGGCACTCGCGTTATCGCAACGGGCGGCCAGGCTCCGCTGATTGCGACCGGTTCACGCCACATTGATGAAGTCGACGAGCATTTGACGCTCGCAGGATTGCAGATTCTTTGGGAACGAAACGCGACTCCAGATTCGGCCGCTACGCGAGTCGCCGAAGACCCTGCCAAAGCCGTGAAGAAAGTCTCCACCTTCCCGCGCAAGCCTGCGGATTAATGGCCTCGTGATGTCCGGGTTCAACTATTTCAATTACTTCACGGAGATTGAAGAACACTTCTGGCGCAAACGAGGCGCCCATCTGCTCGTTTCTCCGCTGGACTGGGCCATCCTCGAAACCTGGCAGAAGTCCGCAATTCCCCTGGAAGCAGTGCTCCGCGGCATTGACCGCGCATTCGAGAGCTATGCGCGTTCGCGAAGAGGAGCAAACGGGCGGCCGCTGAAAAGCCTCGCCTATTGCGTTGATGCCGTGCTCGACGCTGCATCGGAGATGCAAGAGGCAGCGGCTGGTTCTGGCCCGGCGATTCGCAGAGAAACGCCACCGGCGGAGCCATTTTCACGAGACGAACTGCGCCATTTTTTGTACGACCGCGAAAAGAAGCTCTTGTCTGGTGCGCAGAAGCATCCGCAGCTTGCTCAGCAGTTCGGCGAACTCGCCTGCGCATTTGCGCCTCTCAAGAGCGCTGTCGATTCGCCCGGCAAACTTGATTTGGAAGATTTCGAGCGGCGCCTCACCGTTATCGAAGACAAATTGACGGCCACGCTCACCGCCTCGGCGGACGCAGAGAGGATGCTCGCGATCCGGCGCGACATGGATCATGCGCTTGCTCCGTACCGGCGGAAAATGTCCGCCGATCAGATCGCCGCAATCGAGCGCCAATACATTCAGAAGCGTCTATTCGAGATTTACGGCCTATCGCGCCTGAGTCTCTATTACGTCAAATAGCCCAAAGCGCCACACATTCATGCGAATCAGAATCGAAAAACTGGTCTATGGCGGAGAGGGACTGGCTCATCACGACGGAAAGACTCTTTTTGTTCCGTTTGTGCTTCCGGGAGAGGAAATTGACGTCGAAATTCTCGAACAAACAAAAAAGTTCGATCGCGGCCAGGTAACCCAAGTACTTGAACGGTCCCCGAACCGGACCTTACCGCGCTGCCCGCATTTTGGAGTTTGCGGCGGCTGCGATTATCAGCACATCTCCTACGACGCTCAGCTTGAACTGAAAGAACAGGTTCTCCGTGACACATTGCGCCGCATCGGGCGGATCGATTGGGGCGGGCCGATCACAATACACCGCTCTCCCCCGTGGGAATACCGGAATCGAGCGCAATGGAAGGTGCGCCCCTCCGGTCCACGAAGCCAACCGGATGGCGCCGAAACCCACTCGATCGGTTACTTTCGAGCCCGCTCTTCTGTGCTCTGTCCCGTGGAAACCTGCTCGATCGTCTCTCCGGCACTTCTTGCAACGTTTCACAAGCTGCGAGGAGCAGTCGCGGACGGCGCGCTGCCGCCCGGGCTGCGTGAGATTGAAGCATTTGTTGACGCCGCAGGCAGAGACCTGCTGCTGAGCGCAACTTGCTCATCTCTTCCGCGCCACGCTGAACCATTGCTTAAAGCCTTCAGCGATGTTCTGCCGGCGGCGAAGACCATCCTCCTCCGGGACGCCGCTGGCGAGCGAATGTCGCTTCTCGGCCCAGGCTTTCTCCAGTACGAAGTTCTTGGGAGAAGTTTCCGCGTCGGCCACCTCTCCTTTTTCCAGATAAACCGCTTCCTCGTGGATGAAATGGCCACAACGGTTGGCAATCTCGCGGGCGCTGGCGAACTTGCCTTTGATTTGTACGCAGGCGTCGGCCTTTTTGCCGCGACGCTCGCTGACCACTCATCGCAGGTTCTGGCGATCGAAGCCGATCCGGCGGCCGCGCGTGACTTGGAATACATCACGCTGTCGAGTGGCGGCACGATTACAGCCCACAACAAGTCCGCAGGCGCGTTCCTGCGACACTGGAAGCAAGGCCGTCAGGCCCGCACTCCGGATGTTGTCGTCGTAGATCCGCCAAGGGCCGGTCTTGAAGACGGAGTCGCCGAACAGCTGGTAACCTGCAAACCCGCAAAGATTGTCTACGTGTCGTGCGATCCATCAACGCTCGCGCGCGATCTCGCCAAAGTGCATTCTCGTGGGTATACATCCAGGGACATTCACTTATTCGATATGTTCCCGCAAACATACCATATCGAATGTGTTGTGCTCCTGGAGCGAACGCGGTGAAACTCCCGGCACTGTGGCTTGCGCTGGAATTCGGCGCAGGAGTCGCGAGCGGCGCGCTCGATACCAACGAGCCTCTTCGCTCGGATGGCCGTCTCGGTGAAGCTCCGGAATCGACCCGCAATTCTGTAAATGCGGGCATCGCGAAGGTCTTTCAGAAAACTGCTGCATTTCATGTGCTTGTGCCTGCAGGCCTGGGTTAGAGCCTTGGCGTTTTTCGTGGCTGTGGCGATTGTTCCGCTTGCCAACGACGTTCACAACACTTCTGACGCTCGTGGCCCCTGCCACCTATCTAGGTGTCGTTCAAGACCGCCCGCCCATCCTGCGCGCCGCGCTCAAAACCAACATCCAGTGTCTCAACCGACGGGCACACACTTCGAACAGACGCATCTGTTTCCAGCGGCACGTCCTGAAAGGAGAGTGGCGAGTCCGGTCAAGGATTAGGAAAAGGGTTCTTCTTCGTCCGGTTCTTCTGCGCCTTCGATTTCGATCCCTTCATTGCTCTGCAAGTACTCGGCGATAACACGGCGCGCCTCATCCGCCTGCGACTCCAGAACAATCACGTCCGAGTCGTGAAAAGCGTCGCCGGACTCGCCCATGGGAAACGGATCGGTCGTGACGGATCCGGGCGATTCGATACCGGCACTCTGCAGCAGGCCGCGGATGACCATGGCTTCGGTGGCCGATCCGGCTGTATGAACCACGACCGTCTTCTCTTTGCTGTGCTCCAACTTGTACCCCTGAGGAAACAAACGTCTCGGCGCATCCGAAACTTCGCTGATACTAATCCAAGATATCCATTCTGACCAGCGTCGATTGAAAATCGGTCAACGTCCCCGGATGTCGGGTTGATTAGGGCAGCCAGTGCATTCTCGCCCACAGGACAACAAGTCCCAGCACAAAACCGACTGCAGCCTGATACTCACGGTTCTTTCGATACAGTTGCGTCGAAAACCCTTCGGCATGGCCGCCGGTCGCGAAGCGCGCCCACCGCGGCCAAAACAGGGGAACTCTGGATGCATATTTTTGAAAATGCTCGCCATAGTGCGCCTGCAATTCAGCTTCTTCACGCTTCATCACCGCGGGATAGAACAATGCGAGATAACCCGCCACGGCGATCGCAGACCAAATCGACCTGCCGGCGACCGAGAAACCCGCGGCCAGGATTACGCTTCCGAAATAAAGCGGGTTCCGAGTGAATGCGTACGGTCCTCCGACCGCAAGAGCTTGATGTTTGCGAAGATAGCCCGCCGCCCATCCGCGGATCGCCAGTCCCGCGACGCCGATTGCACCGCCGACCACCAGCCACTTCGGCGTCGGCCGCGATAGCGCCAGGTAGATCAGCGCGACCGGATAACCAATTCGTACGCGCCAGCGAATCCAGAAATTCGTCGCCGAGGCCATTAGAAGTTTTTCAGCCGCCGACCGACCGCGTCGAGTACATCTTCAACAGTAATCGCCAGCATAGCGCGCGAAGGAGATTTGCCGCGGCGGTACGTCGTTCCTTCCCGGTTCGCTTTGCGAACGACTACATCTCGCGGCGAATACGGACCATTGCGAGAAGGGTCTGTCGGGCCATAGAGCCCGACGACCGGTGTTCCCAGCGCGGATGCCAGATGCAATGGCCCCGTGTCCCCGGCGACGAGGAACTTGGCCCTTCGCAGCAATGCGATGAGTTGTCGCAACTCAAACATTTCGACAATCGGATCCGGCGGACCGGCACTGGCGCGAACCCGCTCCGCCAATTTTCTTTCTCCAGGTCCAAAACTGACGACGCCTCGCCAGCCGTACTTCTCTGCTAACGCGCGATGCAATTCGCCATACCGCTCTGCCGGCCAGCACTTCGAGCCCCAGCCGCCTCCCGGCGAAAGCACAAAGTAATCGCCGACACCTTTCGCGGCCAAGATTCGTTCGACCTCTCCGGCAGAATCTGCCACCGCGGGAAGCGGGAAACGAGTTTCGTCCGCTCGCGCGCCGGCCGCTTCAGCAAGTTCCAAATTGTGCTCCACCTTGTGCGACCGGTGCGGGCTCAGAACATCCGTGTAGAAAAACGCAGCGCCGCTTTCACGCGAATAATGCGCGTCAAAGCCAAATCGTTTACGCGCGCCCGACAGCCAGCCGAGAATTGCCGAACGGTAAAGCGACTGAAAATCAATCGCCACCGTGTATTTCCGCCTTCGCATCTGGCGAACAGAATCGACCACCGAGCGCCACGAGCTGCGGTCCACAGCAATCACGTTGTCAACGCTGGGATTCCCTTCCAGGATTGGCGCCCACTTCCAATCGACAAGCCAGTCGATCGTTGCCTTCGGGAATGACTCGTCAAGCGCAGAAACAGCCGGCAGCGCGTGGATAATATCCCCGAGTGCGCTCATCCGCAGGACCAGAAAGCGCTGGTCGTCCATGAGTCATCCATGATGAGCATCGCAAATGCGCTCAATCAGGCCGCGCGTGGAATGATCTTTCCGATCACCCACGATCGCCACGCGGATGCCAAGGCGCCCCGCTTCGTCTCGCTCCGGAACGTTCTCCACCGTGTAGTCTGTTCCTTTGGCGTGAACGTCTGGACGCAGTTCGCGCAAAAGCGAACGCACATCCCGCTCCTCGAAGACAAGTACGTAATCGACCGCCCGAAGCGCCGCGACAAGTTCGGCTCGGTCCATTTCCTTCAAAACTGGCCGGCCTCTCCCCTTCAATTCCCTGGTGCTGGAGTCGGAATTGATCGCCACGACCAGCACATCACCTTCTTGCCGCGCAGCTTCCAGGTAACGCACATGCCCCGCGTGCAAAATGTCGAAGCATCCATTCGCCATCACGATTCTTTCGCCGTTCTTGCGACGCTCTTCGAGGCAGCGCGCAAGCTCGGAACGCGCCAGGATTTTCAAGCGCGTGTTCATTGACCTGCGCTTGCATCGCTGCGCACGGCCGCTTCTAACTCCGCGCGCGACACCGTCGCCGTTCCCCGCTTCATCACCACAATCCCGCCGCCGTAGTTCGCCAAATGCGCGGCTTCAACAAATGAAGCGCCCGCCGCCAAGGCAAGCGTGAACACCGCAATCACGGTGTCCCCTGCGCCGGTCACGTCCACGGCGTCGGCCGCGCCGTGCACGGCGATCCGATGAGGCGGCTTCGTCCGTTCGAACAAAACCATCCCGTCCTTGCCACGAGTGACCAGCAATGCCTGCGAACCAAGCGCTCGCAGCGTGCGCTGGCCAAGCGCTTCGAGTCGCGTTTCATCCTTTCCAATTCGCGCGTGATGCGCCGCTTCCAATTCCGCTTCGTTCGGGGTAGCCGCCGTGAACCGAGCGCGGCCGTAATCCAATAACCGATAGCGCGAATCGAGTGTCAAAACCTTTGCCTTTAGGCGCTTCAACAGCTCCGGTGTGACCGAGCCGCAACCGTAGTCGGAAACCAGGACGGCGTCTGACCTCGCAATGCTCGCCTGCCCTTTTTTTCTAATCTTCTCGATGACGCTTCCCGGCAAATTCCCCGACGGCTCGCGGTCAACGCGCAAAACCTGCTGTCGCGCCGTGTGCGACCATCTCGCCAGAAACCGGGTTTTCGTTGTTGTATTCGCATGCCGGGTGCGAATCATGCCCGCAACATTCACATGTTTGGCGCGGAAATAATCGATTAGCGCGCTGCCGGCACTGTCTTCTCCAACAACGCCAACCGGCAACACACGCGCACCTAATGCCACCAGGTTATTTGCCGCGTTGGCTCCTCCGCCGGGGAACATTTGCGTTTCCTGATGACGCAAAATCAGTACGGGCGCTTCGCGGGAAACTCGCGAAATCTCTCCTGTCACATATTCATCCACGACAAAATCGCCCAAGACGGTGATGGTCTGCCGCGGAAACAAGGCAATAATCTCCAACAGACAAGACAAATCCACCGCCGCTTTGTTTGGCCGCTTGCTCTGCTGGGCGCTCATTTTCTCTTCATGTTCTTGCAAATGATATTCACCGCTTCGGTCAAATCTTGAACCACCGCGTCAGGATCGCGAGGCCATGTGCGACGGTTCCACTCATACTCGCCCCGCCCGTATCCCGAAAGCACGAGAATTCCTGTGCATCCGGCTGCTTGTGCCATTGCGATATCGTCATAGCGATCGCTGACGAGCGACGATCCCTTCAGCTCAAGACGGTGCTCCGCTGCCGCGCGTTCCAGCATGCCGGGCAGAGGTTTGCGACAGTTGCAATTGTCGTCGCGAATGTGCGGGCAATAATAAATCCCGTCGAGGTGCGCCCCTCCCGCTGCAAGCTCGGCTTCCATCTTGGCGTGAGTTTCCTGAACCAACGATTCTGGAAAAAATCCTCGCGCCACACCCGACTGATTGGTCACCACGATCACCGGTACGCGAGCTTCGTTCAGACGCCGAATCGCCGCAGCAGCGTAAGGAAAAACCAAAAAACGGCTCAGATGGTTCGCGTAGCCCATCTCTTCTGAAATCGTCCCATCGCGATCCAGAAACACCGCTCGCCTTTTCGCGGCGTCACTCATGGCTCAGTTCCTCCAATGATTTCGCCGCAGTCTGTCGCACGTCATCAACCGCAACACGTTCCATACAGCGATGGTCAATCGGACACTCGCGCAGGAAACACGGACTGCATGCCACCGGATGCTGAACGAGCCTTCGCCGGGGGGTCACAGGAGCCGTGCCGTGCGGATCGGTGGACCCAAAGACCGCCACAACCGGCAAGCCGACAGCCGCGCCCACGTGCATTGCTCCGGAATCGTTGCCGACAAACAGGGAGCAGCGCGAAAACAACGCAGGGAGTTCGCCCATGGAGGTCTGGCCGGCAAGAACTACGGGACGATGACGCATTCGATCAGCGATTTGGCGGCAAATCTCAAGTTCGGAACTCGCGCCGAAAAGTATCACATCCGCATCAAATTCATCAACGAGCGCATCGGCAACCTGTGCGAAGCGATCCGGCGGCCAGCATTTTGCCGAACCGTACGCTGCGCCGGGCGCAATGGCGACTCGTTTGGCCGCGGCGCGGACGCCAGCCTCTTGAAGTCGCGCCTCTGCAGCTTCAAGGGCGCCAGCCTGAAGGGCGAGAGAGATCTGCGTGACTTTTGGAATGCTTTCCAGCCATCCTGCGCGATGCAGCAACTCCAAGTAGTAGAACGACTCGTGCGCCGGAATTTCGCCGGACCTCGGAACTTTCACAGCCCGGCTCAGCAGAATCCCGCGCCCGTCGCGCGCATAGCCGATGCGTTCCGCAATTTTGGCCCGCCAAACCAGCCATGCCGCGGAAAAAGCATTCTGCAGAAGAACCGCACAGTCAAATTGCTCTGCGCGCAAGCCAGCGGCAACCCGTTCCATCACAACGGGGCTGCGCGACGCAGCTTTGAATGCCACCACGCGGTCCACAAAAGGCTGCCCGTTGTAGAGTTCCGCCACGCCCGGCCGCGCCAGGATTGTGATTTGCGCATCAGGCCACCGCTGCCGAATCGCCTCCAGCGCGGGAATCGACATGATCGCGTCTCCGACCCAATTTGTTGCGCGAACGAGAATTTTCATCCTGTTCGTCCTCGATTCCGCTTCTCGATCACGCCCAAGATTTCGCGCCACAAACCTTCTTCGTCGTCAAACTTCAAACCGATCTTGCAGAAGTAAATCGGAATTCCAATCCCGGTGTTCGGCGGCAAGTCATAAGTATCTTTTTCGGTACAGACGAGCGCGTCCGCACCCGCAGCGCGCGCTGCTTGTTCCAAACGCGCCATGTCGGCATTGGTGTACCTGTGGTGGTCGGAAAAAGTGTCGCTTCCGGCGAGCGCGATGGCCCATTTTTTAAGATCCGCGAAAAATGCCGGAGGGTTGCCGATTCCACAAAAGGCAAAGAATCTCGTTCCAGCGGCGGGGGGGGTGGCGGCATCGCCCCCTCGATACTCTTCCAATCCCAGCAACTTGGCCTGCGAAAAATATATCGGCGCCTGTGAATATCTTCGAATCACCGCTTCAATCGCCGGTACACGTTCCTCTGCGCGGTGAATTACCAAAATGTCCGCGCGTTGCAGCGCTGAGACCGGTTCGCGAAGCCGTCCGGATGGAAGAATGTGGCCGCCGCCGAAGGGCTTCGTCGCGTCGATCATTACAATGTCCACATCGCGCGCGAGCTGCAAGTGTTGAAAGCCGTCGTCCAGGATGAACCACTCGACCCCGCGCGTTTGGAGCTCTTTCCCTTTCTCGAAGCGATTCGCTCCCACTCCGAATTCCACTCGCGCTCCCAACCGTCCGTGAAGCAGCGCCACTTCGTCATTCCATCCGTGCGCGCCTGCGTCAGACCCCGGCGGCAATGGCCGATATCCTCGCGAAAGCAAGCCGACCTTCTTTCCAGCTCCGAGAGCCCGCTCAGCGATCCATAACACCACAGGCGTCTTGCCCGTACCGCCGGTTGTGATGTTTCCTACGCCGACCACCACGCCTCGCAGACGTCTCTGCTTCGCGATTCCCGCGCGATAGGCCCACCAGCGAATTCGCGCAGCTGCGTTGTAAAGCATCGACGCCGGCCACAGAAGCGCTGCGGTTAGCTTCACGCGTCGCCCTGCTGCGATTCGAGAATCTGGGAGATTCGCTCCAGTGACCGCGCCGTTGCGCCTCGATTTGCTTCCACCAGCGCGCGCGCCTTTCGCCCCATCTGCTCACGCCGCGGCGGATCGGCAATCAATCCTGCCCACGCGTTGCCGAGCTTTTCGCCGCTTCTCACTTGTATTCCCGCACCGGAACTCGAAAACCTCGCCGCGATCTCGTGAAAGTTATCCATCGATGGTCCGAAGACCGGCACTTTGCAAAACCACGCTGGCTCCAAAATGTTGTGTCCGCCCGATGGAACCAGCGATCCTCCGACAAAAACTCCATCTCCAATGGCATACACGCCTGCAAGCTCGCCAATGGAATCCAGAATCACGACATCGCAGTTCTCATCGAGCGGCGCGCTCAGGTCGACTGTTGTGCGCCGCACGACCCTCCAACCGCTTTGGCTCGCCTGTTCTGCCGCAACGTCGAATCGCTCCGGCTTCCGCGGCGCCAGAATCAGCAGCGCGCGCCGCCATTGGCGCTGAACGATGTCGTACGCCGCCAGCACGGCCTCTTCTTCGCCCGCAACGACGCTCCCGGCAACGAATACCGGCCATCTTTCCTGGCTCGCAATCTGGCTCGCGAGCCAATCGCCAAACTTGCTCTGGGCCGGTGGATCGATGTCGTACTTCAAATTTCCTGTGACCTCGATTTTCTGCGCCGGCGCGCCCATTTCCCGCAATCGGCCCGCATCTTGCTCGCTTTGAGCCAGAAAAAGAGCGCCACTTTGTAAAACCTGCCTGAAAAATCCGCCAACGAATCGCTGGAACCTACGGAATCGACGAATGGAGCGTTCTGAAATGCGGCCGTTGACGAACACAACCGGCACCCCAGTGCGCTCCGCCTCCCGCAGAAAGTTTGGCCAGATCTCGGTTTCGAGAATCACAACCAGCTTCGGCTGAATTCTTTCAAATGCCCGTCGCACTGGCAACGGCCAATCGAATGGAAAGTAAAACAGTCCGTCGGCGCTCCGAATTCTTTCTCGCGCGAGCTCCTGCCCGGTCGTGGTGGTGGTGGAAAGAAAAACCTGGCATTCAGGGAATCGTTTCTTCAAACCGTCAACGACAGGCTTGCTCGCCAGCACTTCGCCCACGGATACCGCATGCACCCAAATCGATGTGCGAGGCCGCGCGTCGCGCGCCAGCGCATCCGGTAAATACCCCATGCGCTCGCGCACGTTCCATAGATATTTTCCGCGCCGCAGTCCTTGCAACACAAAGTATGGTGCGAGCAGCACCATCCCGATTGCCGTCACTACGCTATACAAAAAGTACATGAAGTGGAGACGGCCGCCTCTGCAGGGCGGCCTGCTGCAAGATTCGTATTATAGTGTCATCGGAACGTTGAAACCCACAACGTTTCCTATGTTCATTGCATCTATGGACACGAAATGAAGCAAGCCTTGCTCCTGCTCTCCAGCCTAGCTCTCGTCCCGCTGGCTCCGTTTCAACTCCCTCAGCCCACGGCGCACGCTGCTCCGCCGTGGATCGGCAAAGATTCCCATCAGGGCCTTACCGTTTCCGCCGATCCCTATTTGGACGCGGATCGCGCAAAAGCGAAGTTCGAAAAAGCCGATCCCTACAAAGCCGGTCTTCTGGCGATCGACGTCTCCTTCAAGAATGACACGGGCACTCCGATTCACGTCGATCTGTCCACGCTTCGTCTCGACGTCGACAGCCCGGATGGCCGGCGCTTTCATCTGCCGCCTCTCAGTGTCGCGGAAGCGGCCAGACAGATTGCCCATCCTCAGGGTGCCTCACTGCCGCGCCCTCGCCGCCTTCCGTCTATTTCTCCTCCCGGCGGCGACGACAGCAAGACCCGCAGCGCTAAAGACAAGCTCGAACCCCTCGCGCTGCAAGCCGATGTCGTGCCGCCCGATGGCGCGATTCACGGCTTTGTGTTTTTTGACGTGAACAATCACTTCGACGCTGTTTCGAACGCGTCGCTCTATCTTCCCGACGTGAAGTCGGTCACGTCGGACACGGCAATGATTTACTTCGAAGTCCCTCTCGGGCCGAAGGCCCAGCACTGAGCCAAAAAACTCGCGCGGCACCGCGATTTGCCCAATCGACTCCGCTCAGATAAACTTCACTCTTAATTCCCGGAGATTCTTTCTCGCAAACTATGTCGCTCCTCGACGAACTGAATCCTTGCCAACGCGAAGCGGTCACCGCCATTCGCGGCCCCGTGCTGGTCCTCGCGGGCGCCGGCACTGGCAAGACGCGTGTCATCACTTATCGTGTGGCGCATCTGCTCGAACAGGGCATTCCGGGACACAACATTCTGGCGGTGACTTTCACCAACAAGGCTGCCGAGCAAATGCGCCGCCGCATCGCCGACCTGGTTCGCGGCAGCGGGCGTAACGCTTCCGACATCTGGATTTCCACGTTCCATTCCTTTTGCGCGCGTCTGTTGCGAAGAGAAGCTCCGGCCGCTCAACTTCCCCGTTCCTTCACGATTTACGACGATGATGACCAGACGCGCGCTGTGAAGCTGGCGCTGCAAACTTTGAAGCTCCCTGAAAAAGAGCTCCCGCCGCGAGCGCTCCGGGACCGCATCAGCCACGCCAAAAATCACAACATTGCTGCGGATGAGATGGAAGCGGAAGCCTTCGACCCGTTCACCAGGAAATCCGCTGCCGTATACCGTGAATACGAATCGATCCTCCG
Organism: Candidatus Acidiferrales bacterium; assembly: GCA_035945715.1. Lineage (GTDB taxonomy): Bacteria > Acidobacteriota > Terriglobia > Acidiferrales > UBA7541 > DAHUXN01. Next base: position 57,169 of record DASYZX010000031.1, on the reverse strand, counting down.
CAAATCTGCGGCGCTCGACTTCGACGACCTGCTTCTCCGTGCTGTCGCATTACTGCGCGAGAACGCCGAAGTGCGCGCTCGCTGGTCGACGCAACTGCGCTTCATCCAGGTCGACGAATTCCAGGACACCAACGCGTCCCAAGAAGAGATCGTTCGCCTGCTCGCCGGAAAAGAGCGAAACGTCTGCGTCGTTGGTGACGAGGATCAGTCGATTTACAGCTGGCGCGGAGCTGTTAGCGGCAATTTTCAACGATTCCTCAAGGATTTCCCGGGCGCTCGGACCATTCGCCTCGAAGAAAACTACCGCTCCACGCAAGTGATTCTCGACGCTGCGGGTGGGGTGGTCAGCCACAATCGCACGCGTCTCGGCAAGGACCTGCGAGCCACTCTCGGCTCGGGTGCATTGCTGACGTATTACGAAGCCCGCGACGCGTCGGATGAAGCCGAGCATATCGTCGGCAAAATCGCCGATCTTCTTCGCCAAGATTCCGACGCGACTCTCGCTGTCCTCTACCGCACTGCCGCCCAGTCGCGGCCATTCGAGGAAACACTTCGCCGCATTGGCGTTCGCTACCGCGTCGTGGGTGGCTTCAGTTTTTATCAGCGCGCTGAAGTCAAGGACGCGCTGGCCTACATCCGCCTGCTCTTTCACCCCGACGACGATATTGCTCTTCTGCGCGTTCTTAACGTTCCGCCGCGTGGCATCGGCAAAGTCACCATCGATTCCCTCCGCGCCGCCGCTCGCGATTCCCGCGAATCTCTCTGGCAGGCAATCCCACACCTCGCCGCGCAAAAAATCCGCGGCGCCTCGGCGCTCACCGAATTTCGTCAGATGATTCTCAATCTCCAGGAGGAGTGCGCCGACAAAAACCCTGGCGACATCTTGGAAACGGTCCTCGTCCATACCAACTATCTCGTTTGGGCGGAGCAGCAGGATCACCTTGATCAATCCTCCCGCGCCGACAATCTTCGTGAACTCTCCAACGCAATCGCCGAAGCCATCGAGCAGGGCGAAACTCTCGAAGACGTTTTCGATCGCGCTTCGCTCGTCAGCGATGCCGACGAATTTGACCAGAGCATCCCCGTTTCGCTGATGACCCTGCATAGCGCAAAAGGCCTTGAATTCGACCACGTGTTTCTCGCCGGACTCGAAGAGGGGCTCCTGCCTCACGGCCGCTCCCTGCAAAGCGATAATGACGTCGAAGAGGAGCGCCGCCTCTGCTACGTGGGAATGACTCGCGCGAAATGCACGCTTTCGCTTTCTCGCGCCATTTATCGCCGCTCCTGGGCGAACGCCGACCTTGCCGCCGCCTCACCCTCCCGCTTTTTGGCCGAAGTGCCCGGCCACCTCGTCGAAGCCGTCCCTGGTGCTATCGCTCAGCCTGGCGAAAGGCGTCGCTACGAGCCCGATCCTGACTATTACGAATCGCAATTTCGCCGCCCCAAAAGGTCGGTCGGCCATCCCGCCGCGCGTTCTGCCGCGGCGTCCGCCTCGGGCGGACAATCGAACTTAATCGGCACACGCGTCCGCCATCCTTCCTACGGCATTGGAACGATCCTGAGAATAGAAGACGATGGCGACGACCGTCGGCTGACCGTCAGCTTCCGCGATCACGGCACCAAGAAGCTCATTGAGCGGTACGCCCACCTGCAAATCGTTTAGCTAACCAACGCGAAGCCTCGCGCATCGCAGCCGTTGCGCGCCGAAGCCTCTCAATGTACAGTGCTGCCCTTGCCGTACGGGACGGTGGCCCTTTGAACCGATGAATAGCCAGCTCTTCCGCACCAAGAGCATCGACCTGCTCATCTCCGAAGCCGATGAGCCCGCAAGGCGCCTGAAGAAAACCCTCGGCTGGCTCAGCCTGACCGCCCTTGGAATCGGCGCTATCATTGGCAGCGGAATTTTCATCACCACAGGTACCGCTGCTGCCGGCGAAGTCGACCGTTTCCCTTCCGTGCTTCAAGCTCCTCTTCTGAGCGTCCTCCTGCACGGCAGTCATGCGATTGTCACCGGCCGCCCAGGCGCCGGGCCAGGCATCGCGGTTTCGTTCTTTGCCGTCGCGCTGGTTTGTGGGCTCGCCGGTCTCTGTTACGCCGAACTTGCCTCTATGATCCCTATCGCCGGCAGCGCCTACACTTACACCTATGCCACCCTCGGCGAGCTCATCGCATGGATCATCGGCTGGGACCTGATTCTCGAATACGCAGTTTCCAACATGGCCGTCGCCGTCGGCTTCTCCGCTTACGTGAACAATCTGCTCGAAACTTTTCACATTCACATTCCCGCTTCGCTCGGCACGCCCGCCTACGACCCCAAGGTGGGCTGGTCGTTTCACTTCAACCTGCTCAGCTTCCTGATCGTCATGTTCCTTACCGTGCTGCTCGTCCGCGGCATTCGCGAGTCGGCGGGTGCGAACAACGTCATGGTCGGCATCAAGCTCCTCGCCATCGTGATTTTCTGTGTTTTCGCCAGCAAATACATTCAGCCCGCCAATCTGAAACCGTTTTTCCCCAACGGTTTTCAGGGCGTTCTCACCGGTGGCGCCATCGTTTTCTTCAGCTATATCGGTTTTGACTCTGTTTCCACGGCTGCCGAAGAGTGTAAGAACCCGAAGCGCGACGTTCCCATCGGCATTCTCGCTTCGCTCTTTGTCTGCGCCGTTTTTTATGTAGGTGTCGCTGTCGTGCTCACCGGTATTCAGCGCTGGGACACGCTGAATAACGCCGCTCCCGTCGCCAACGCACTCCAAGCCATCGGCCTCAAATTGACCGACCGCTGGGTCACCGTGGGCGCGCTGATGGGCATGATTTCTTCGATCCTCGTTTATCAGCTGGCACAGGGTCGCATCTGGTTTGCGATGTCACGCGACGGCTTGCTTCCCGCGGTGTTTTCGCGTGTTCACAAAGCCTTTCGCACGCCCGACTTCTCCACATGGGTCGCGGGATTCTTTGTCGCCATCCCCGCAGGAATTTTCGACATCGGGACGCTCGTCAACCTTTCCAGCATCGGCACTTTGTTTGCCTTTATTCTTGTTTCCATTGCGGTTGTGGTTCTGCGCAAACGCCAGCCAGACCGCCCGCGCGGCTTTCGAGTTCCATTCTCGCCCTGGATCCCCATCGCCTCTGTGGTGTTTTGTTTTGTTCTCATGGCCAGCCTGGACGTTGAAAACTGGGTCCGCTTCTTCGTCTGGCTGATTGTCGGCTTGCTTTTCTATTTCGACTTTGGAGTACGGCACAGCGTCGCCGGCCGCGCCGCTGATCCCGCCGCGCAGCGCAGCCTGATGCTCGTCACCGACAAGGCCCTGGTGGCCCTCAGTGCCACGCTTTTGGTTCTCGCGATTGCCGCCGGTGGCGTTGTTCTCGGCGGCATCGTTGTCGCGGGAATCCTCGAGAGAGCGGGTTTGGTCATCCTGGCAGCGGTAGCGATCGTTTTCCTGGTCAGAGGCTGGAAGCATCATCGCGAAGATTCGCTCACCACAAAAACCGCTTAGAATTAAGACCCTGCGATGACTGCCGTTCAGCCCGAATCCGCCTCGTTGCTTGCGCGCCTGCCGAAGGCCGAGCTTCATCTCCATCTCGAAGGCTGCCTCACGCCGGCGCTTCTCGTACAGCTCGCCGCTCGCCACGGTGAGAAACTCGACCTCGAGAAAGTCTCCGACCGCTACAACACGACCACCTTTGCCGAATTTCTGGACTTGTTTAAGTGGGCGAGCTCCTTTCTTCGCGAACCACGGGATTACGCTCAGTTGGCCGCGCAAGTCGTCTCGGACTTGCGCGACCAGAACTGCATCTATGCCGAAATCACCCTGTCCATTGGCGTGATGCTTCTGCGCAAACAAGACCTCGAAAACAATTTCTCTGCCATCCTCGATTCGGTTCCAAACGTGGGCAGCGATCCGTCTGCTGACGGCCCGCAGATAAAGTGGATTTTCGACGCCGTACGTCAATTCGGGGCCGACAAAGCAATGGATGCCGCAAAGCTTGCCGCGCAAATGAAATCCCAGGCCGTTGTCGCCTTCGGCCTCGGCGGCGACGAGAACTCACTGCCCGCGGCCGATTTTCGCCGCGTCTATGACTATGTCGCCCGTGAAGGCCTTCACCGGGTCGCACACGCAGGCGAAACGGGCGGCCCGCAATCCATCCGCGACGCCATCGAAATCCTCGGCGCCGAACGCATCGGCCACGGCATTTCTGCCATTCAAGACGGGCGGCTCATGGACCTGCTGATCGAGCGTCAAATCCCCCTGGAAATTTGTCCCAAGAGCAATCTCTCGACCGGCGCACTCGCAAGACTGCTCGGCGTCAAGCAAGCTCGACTCCCAGACCATCCCCTGCGACAGTTCGCTGCCCGCGGCGTCCCCATAACACTCGCCTCAGACGACCCCGCGATGTTTCACACCTCGCTCGACGAAACCTACGCTATGGCCGCGTCGCAAATCGGCGTTCCTTCCGCACAGCTCGTCTCCATCGCCGAAGCCGGTTTCCGTCATTCCTTTTTGTCCGCCGCAGAAAAGCAATCCATGCTCGCTCGCTTTCACGCCGAAGCAAGAAGTCTCAATTTGCTATAATGCCGGGCATGAAAGCTCACGTCTGGGTAATGCTGAAGTCCACCGTCCTCGACCCGCAAGGGCAAACGATTCAACACGCTCTTTCTTCTCTCGGCTATTCGAAGATTCAGGGCGTACGCCAGGGCAAGTTTTTCGTGCTGGAGCTCGACGGCCTGTCGCAGGACCAAGCCAAGAACCAAGTCGAAAAAATCGCCCGCGAAGTCCTTACCAATCCCGTCATCGAAGAATTCCGCTACGAAATCGTGAGCTAGCCGCCTGAGTTCACTGATTGTGCGCGGCCTCGCGCGCCCGCCTCTTTTCGCCTCCCAGAATGTGCTAATCTTAAAGGCTCGTTGCCGCTTCCTTGCCGCAACGGCAGAGCCCCGCGGAGAACAGAGCCCCATGTGCGGAATTGTCGGTTACATCGGATCCAAAAAAGTCGTCCCGCTCATCCTCGACGGCCTGAAACGCCTCGAATATCGCGGCTATGACTCTGCCGGAGTCGCCGTCGTCAGCCAGAACGGCAAGCTCGAAATTCGCCGCGCCTCCGGCAAGCTCAGAAATCTCGAAGAGGCCGTGCGTCTTTCACCGCTCGAAGGCATGTACGGCATCGGGCACACGCGCTGGGCCACTCACGGACGCCCCACCGAGGAAAACGCCCATCCTCATCGCGACTGCACCGGCCAGATCGTTGTGGTTCACAACGGTATCATCGAGAACTACGTCGAACTAAAGCAGCAGCTCATCGCCAAGGGACATAAATTCGTCACTGAGACCGACACCGAAGTCATCGCCCACCTCATCGAAGCCAACATGAACGGCAAGCTTGAGAATGCCGTGCAAAAGACCGTCAAGCAATTGAACGGCGTCTACGCCCTCGCCGTCGTCTCCACGCGCGACCCGCAAAAAATCGTTGCAGCCCGATGGGGTCCGCCCGCAGTTATCGGCCTCGGAGAAAACGAATTCTTCGTCGCCAGCGATATTCCCGCTGTGCTCCATCACACGCGGAACGTTTTCTTCCTCGCTGACGGCGACATCGCCGTCATCACTCCAAGTGGCGTCCAACTCATGGACTTTGACGGCGCCGCCGTCGAGCGTCCCGTGCAGCACATCACCTGGGACCCGATCATGGCCGAAAAAGGCGGCTTCAAGCATTTCATGCAGAAGGAAATCTTCGAGCAGCCCCGCGCCGTCCGCGACACTCTCGTCGGCCGCGTTTCTCTCGACAGCGGAAAAGTCTTCCTCGATGAAATGGACATCACCGAGCAGGAATTTCGCGATTTCCAGAACATGAAAATCGTTGCTTGCGGTACAAGCTGGCACGCTGGCCTGGCGGGCAAGTTCATGATCGAACGCCTCGCGCAAATGCCCGTCGAAGTTGATTATGGCAGTGAATTTCGCTACCGCGACCCCATCGTCGGCCATCGCACTCTGGTCGTTGTCATCAGCCAATCCGGCGAAACTGCCGACACGATCGCTGCTCAGCGCGAAGCGCGCCAAAAAGGCGCGAAAACCCTGGCCATCTGCAACGTCGTTGGTTCGATGATCACCCGCGAAGCGTCGGGCACGATCCTCACGCACGCTGGCCCCGAAATCGGCGTCGCATCCACAAAAGCTTTTACCGGGCAACTCACCGCTCTTGCACTGCTCGCTTTGCATCTTGGAGAATTGCGCTCCGGCACTTCCCCCGATGATGCCAAGGCGCTCGCCCAGGAAATGGCTCGTATCTCGCATAAGATGGAATGGATCCTCCAACGCGATGACGAATACGAAACGCTCGCGCGCCAGTTCTTCCGCCACTCTGATTTTCTGTATCTCGGCCGGGGCATTCATTACCCCATCGCGCTCGAAGGCGCTCTCAAGCTCAAGGAAATCTCTTACATCCACGCGGAAGGCTACCCGGCCGGAGAAATGAAGCACGGCCCCAACGCCTTGATCGACGAGAACCTTCCGGTCGTCATCATTGCTACCCGCGACGAAAACGATCCGGCCTCCATGACGCGCTACGAGAAAACTGTATCGAACATCAAGGAAGTCAAAGCGCGCGATGGCATCGTCATCTCCATCGTGACCGAAGGCGACCATCTCGCCCGCGAAGCCTCCGATCACGTCATTGAAATTCCTGCTGCTCCCGAAATACTCACGCCGATTCTCGAGATTCTGCCCTTGCAGCTTCTTGCCTATCACATTGCTGTTCGGCGCGGATGCGATGTCGATCAGCCGCGAAATCTGGCAAAGTCGGTAACCGTCGAGTAGGCATTTTCGATTTTCACCGCATTGTCTTAGAATGATTTCTATGGCTCTGCGGCCCTCTTTTCGTCATATTCTTGCCGGAATACCGCGTTCGCTCGTTCTGAGCGCTGCGCTCTGCGGCATTACTCCGGTTGCCGTATCAGCGCAAACGGCTCCGGCTGGTCCGCAGGCAAAGCTTTCGTCCGTCACGCAAGTCGGTTCGCACACGTACTCTTCCGCGCAGGTCGCTTCTCTTGGAGGCTTGCAAACCGGCGCCTCTGTGGATCGCGACGCGATTCAGGCCGCGGCAAATCGTCTCGCGCGCTCGGGCCTGTTTTCCACCGTGCAGTTCCGCTTCTCCACCGACGTGAGCGGCCTCAGCGTCACTTTCGAAGTGCAAGACGCGGAAACATTTCCAATCACGCTCGACAACCTTCCCTGGATCACGGGCGACGATTTGACCGGCATTCTGAGCCATGCTGGAATTCCAGGAACAGACGCCCCCGCGTCCGGCACAGTTGACGACGCCATCGCGCAAGGTCTGCAGAAAACCCTCCAGGCAAAGAACATCCATGCAACCGTAACCTACGCCGTAATGCCTGTTCCCGGCACAAATGATCGAGCCCTGAGCTTCAAAGCTGCCGGCCCTGACGTTCGCGTTGCCTCACTGCAATTCAGCGATCCACTGGCCGCGGGCGATCCCGCAGTCAAAGCCCAACTCCCCACGATTGTCGGCAAGCCTTTTTCCCTGATGGCCCTTGAACGCTTCGATTTCGAACAGCTCCGCCCGGCCTATCTGTCGCACGCGCACCTGCACGTAAAGTTCTCCTCTCCGACCATCCGTTTTGCCGACGCAAGCTCTGTGAATGTAACGATCCCCATTGATCCCGGCCCTGCATTCGTTTGGGGAGGCGTCGTATGGAACGGAAACCACGCCTACACCACCAGCGATCTCGACGCCCTGGTCACCGCAACGGGCCTGACCGCCGGCCAGCCCGCCGACGGCAATAAAATCACCGCCATGTGGCAACGAATTCACGATGCGTACGGACATCGTGGATACATTGACGCCACCGTCGAACCCAAGGAAAGATTCGACGAAGCCGGTCGCGCCTCCTACCAGGTGAATATCTCCGAAGGCGACCAATACCACATGGGCAATCTTGTCCTCACAGGATTAGCTGTCGAAGCCGAACGCAGTCTTCGCGCCGCCTGGCGCATTCCGCAGGGCCAGGTCTTCGACCAAACTTTTTGTGATTATTTTCTCTCGCGAGGAATTGCTGAAGCTCTCAAAGGATTGCCCGCCTCGCAAGACACCGTCGGCCACTTTCTCGAAAAAAACCAGCAGCAGAAGACCGTCGACGTCATGATCGACTTCCAATAGAAACTTCTGCGCTATACTGACACCGTGAATAATTCTCCCGAGAAAAGCGAATCGCCGCGACACGAATCCCGCAAAGAAGTGGCGCTTCTCCTCTGCAAACAGGACGAAGTGTTCGCAGCCTTGCGCCCTCTTGGCTCACTGCTCGTCGCATTTTCTGGCGGAGCGGACTCGGCGTATCTCGCTTGGGCCGCGCACCAGGCTCTTGGTGAACGCGCGCTCGCCGTCACCGCGCTTTCTCCCAGTTTCTCCGATCACGATCGCCGCGAATCTCACAATTTCGCTGCCGCCGCCGGCATCCGCCACCAGTGTATCGAAACCGAAGAATTCTCAAATCCTCTCTACGTCGCCAATCGCGCGGACCGTTGCTACCACTGCAAAGACGAGCTCTTCGACAAACTGGAAACTCTCGCTCGCGAGCGCCGATTCGCCGCCATCGCCTACGGAATCAACGCCGACGACACCCATGAATTCCGGCCCGGCCATCGCGCCGCCGCGGAACACAAGATTCTCGCGCCCCTTCTCGACGCCGGGCTTCACAAACAGGAAATTCGTGCTCTCTCCCGCTTCGCCGGCCTGAAAACCTGGGACCGCCCCGCGGCGGCATGCCTTTCCTCTCGCGTCGCCTACGGAACCGCTGTCACGCCCGAACTTCTCGCGCGCATCGAGCGCGGCGAAGAGTTTCTTCGCGAAGCCGGCTTCCGCCAATTCCGCCTGCGCGTCCACGGCGAACTGGCGCGAATAGAAATTGCGGCAGACGAGCTACCGCTCGCGCTGGATACTGAAATGTTTCAGAAAATCTCGGCTTCCCTGAAGGAACTCGGCTTCACCTATGTGACGCTGGACTTGGAAGGCTACCGAACCGGCTCTCTCAACGCTCTCATCAAAAAACGCTCCGCTTAACCTCGGCCGTCGGCGGTTCTAGGTTTTCAAAATATTCAAAAACTTCCGTGGATCATTATCGAATCCCGGAAACACCGAACCCAAATTGCTGTTCCCCAGATGCTTCGTGACGATCTCGCCCAAGACGCTGCGAAAATCCGTCGTCACCGCCAAGTCCCTGTCCTGATAGAGCTGCCCATCGCTCATTCCCGGCCATTGCGTGTAGACTTTTCCGCCTTTCACCGCTCCGCCCATTACGAACATGCAGTTGGCATGCCCGTGATCGGTTCCGCGATTGCCGTTTTCGTGCGCCGTCCGCCCGAACTCGGACATGCTCACGAAAACGATGTCTTCCATGCGATCGCCCAAATCCTGATGAAACGCCACAATCCCCTGGCTCAAGTCTTTCAGCAGATTCGCCAGCTGCCCCTGCACGCCGCCTTCATTCACGTGATTGTCCCATCCGCTGCTATCGAGGAATGCCACTTCCATCCCCAAGTCCGCCTTGAGCAGCTCGGCAATCTCCTGCAGGCTCTTGCCAAATCGGCTCTTGGGATACTCCGCGCCATTTTCCGGCTGATAGTTATCCGGATCGAGTTTCTTCAGCGAATCGACCGCCTCAAACGTCTCCTGTCCCACTCCATGCAATGCCTGATCCACGGTCTGCGCGTACATCGCCTCGAATCCGCCTTCGGTCACCTGCGGATTCCCGAACAATCGAAACTGCTTCAAGTCCGGAATAGCAATCGCCGATGCCCTTCCCCGCAGCGTGAGCGGCAGATAAGGTCCAAACGCCACAGCGCGAAATGCCGACGTTTTCTCTTCCGCTAATCCCTGCAGCGACCGGTTCAGCCATCCATCATCCGTGCTGCGCGCTCCCGGCGTCCCGGATTCCATGAAGTCCTGCGCGTCAAAGTGCGACCGCGTCGGGTCCGGCGAACCCACGGCCTCGACAATCGCCAATTGTCCGCTGTGAAAAAGCTGCTCAAACGGCTGCAAGCTGGGATGCAGACCGAAAAATCCATCCAGATCAAGCGCCGCTTCCTGGCTTCCGCTGGTTGGCTGCGGAATCGCGATCGTCGGCCGCAACCGGTAGTAGTTGGGCTCCGCAAACGGCACCACTACGTTCAATCCATCCATCGCTCCCCGCTGGAACAGCACAACGAGCTTTTTCTTGTTCGGCGCGGACGTATCGGCGATGGCTCGCTGCAAAAACGACGGCATCGCGCTCAACCCAATCATCGCCACTCCGCCGTTTTTCAGGAAAACTCGCCGCGTAATCTTCATGACATTTCTCCCAGGAGGTCCCGCCTCAACAAACCTCGCTACTTTCTCTGAAACTCCGGCGCGCCCAGCACCAGCCCCGCAATCAATCCTTCGTTGACGTGCTTCACTGGATCATCCAGCCGCGCCTGCAAAATCTGAGGATCGGAAAGCTCTTTTTCGAGCGTTCGGTGGGTTTGCTCGGAAATCTGCCCTCCGAGGAAGTCCTGCAACGCCTGCGACAGCGCCGCTTCAGCATTGGTCCCCGCTTCCTGACCTAGCAGCGATTCCAAATCTGTGCTCGTCCCCGGCATGTGATTCGTCGCCAGCGTCAGCGCAAAGTTCAGCCGGTTCAGCAGCGCGCCCGCATTCACCCAGACGTCCGCCGTGTCTGCATATCCGGTTGGCGGTTCGCATTGATAGAGCGGTTCGCCCATTCGCCCGACCCACTGCGCCAGTTGCGGCGACGCAGTCGTCTGTAAATCCAGCGCCCGCGCGGCACTGACCGCAACCTCGAACGGCGTCTTTACCTTTGCGCGAAACGCCTCCTTTGACCAAAACTCCGGCGAATAGATCATCGTCCTCAGCACGGCGCGAATATCGCCGTCGCTCAGCGTGAACGTGTCCGCCATTCGCTGCACGAGCGCCTGCGGAGGAGTGTCGGAAACAAAGTGCTGCGCCAATTCGAACGAAATGTGCTTCGCCGTCGCCGGACTCCTCGCCAGCATGTGCAGTGCCGCGAGCCCATCCTTCATCCCGCCATAGCCAAACTTCTTCCCCATCACCGTCTTCGCCGACCGATCATGAATCCGCTCGTCAAAAAAGAATTGCGGATCCTTTCGCGGCGCGCGGATCGTCCAGCCGGTCAAGCACTCGGCCATCTGAATCACGTCCGCCTGGGTGTATCCGCCATTCACGCCCAGCGTGTGCAGCTCCATCACTTCACGCCCATAGTTTTCGTTGAGTCCGCGCTCAGGCTTTTTGGGCGGCATTTGCGCCTGCACCTGCCGTCCCGGCGCTCCTCCGGGCTGCGGAAACTCCCCCGGCTGCGGCGGCGTCATTCCTTCAAATAGTCCCTGGAACCGCCTCCGGCGCTGCGCCAGTTCCGCCTGCATCTCCTGCGCCGCAATCGGATCCGCACTCAGCCAGTTATCGAGGTAGAACAGCATCGCCGGACTCTTCGCCGTCGCCACCAGCAAATCTTCGAACTTCCCCATCGTTCGCGGCCGGATCGTATGCTCGACGTAGTCCGTCACAAGCCAGCGGTCCGCGCCTTTGTTCACATTCACATTGAAATGATTCGCCCAGAAATTGCTCATCATCTCGTAGAGCTGCCGGTTGCTGTAAATCGCCCGGTCAATCGTCGCCAAATCCAGCTCTGCCTCAATCCGCTGCGGCCCTGGCATCGTCTCAAATTGAATCTGCGCCGGATCCATGCCCTCCTGCCGAAGTTCCTGCCGTTTCTGCTGCAGTCGCTCCTGCATTTGCTGCCGATATTCCTCGGGCGCCATTCCTTCCCGCTTGGCCACTTCATTGGGCGGCGGATATTTTTCCAGCAGTTGCTCGGACGACATTCCGAGCGTCTTGAATTCGTCGAGCTTCGCGTCCAACTCCGGATCGTCGCCGGAATTGAAACTCAGCTGTTGACTGATCCACTTTTCCAGCCCCATCTGCCGGATGCGCTCGACGTCCCCCGGACGCGGCCCGTACGCCAACCGATTGAGCGCATGCAGAATTGCTTCGTCTTCCGTTAATTGTGTGATGGGCAGGCTGCCGAAGGACTTCGGCGCCTTTTTTCCTGAACCTACCACTGCGGCCGCACTCCGTTTTCCAGCACCGGCAGGCGGCGCCCACATGAAAAACGCGCCGGCCGCGGCAAATGTCAAAATCACGCCAACTAGCGCAAGCCCCTTCACATCAAGGCGGCTTCGCACTGTCTCTACGCCAAAAGCTCGTGGTTTCCGGGCGTTGCGCGAACGAGGAACGGAGGCTTTTCGCACGATTCTCTCCTTTTCCTCGTATCTTAAACCCCTCCCTCAGCGGAAAGTTGTAACCGGAAGCCCGATTCGCTCTAACCGTCAACCAACAATAAGAAGCGGCAGTGGGGTGAGTTTGAATGTTGGTCCCGACACAAAGAGTCAGAATTCAAACTGAGGCGTTACCTTGAATCACATCCGCCAGTTTCCTCAACGACCTTGCTTCCCCGCGCCCGAAACGCTTCCATCGTCCACACATCTTGCCTCTCATCATGCCGCAACACATACAGATTCCCGTCATCTGCCGTCACGCGAAAATACGTCGCATCCGGCGAGTACCACCGATCATCAACCTTCTCCACCCTGTATTCATTCCCGTTTGCAAAGAAGCGCAGGGGGCGCTCATCGGCTCGCTGCCCCGAATAGCACGCCACTCTCATCTCGCTCACCGGCTGACCCGCTCCGCGTTGTACGCCTCGCCCAGCAAGACAACCATCGTCGTCAAGTACATCCACACCAGCAAGCCGATGGCCGCCGCCACTCCGCCGTAAACCACGTCATACGGCATGTACCGCACATACGTGCCAAAAATGAAGTCCACCGCCCACCACAAAGCCGTCGCCAGGACCGCCCCGGGCAGCACTTCTCGCCAAGTCTGATGTCGCGGCCTCCCGATTCGGTACACCGCGATCAGCACGGCCACTCCCAGCACGAAAACGAACACCAGATACCCCGCCGTCAAGGCCACACGAAGAGCCCCCGAAGTTCCTCCCGCATCGCCCATCCACTTTCGCGCCTCCGCGCCAATGATGGTCAGAATGACAACCATCAGCCACGGAAATATCGTGAGACACAGCAGCACGATCGAACGCCACTGCCGGCTCGCAAATGTCGGAATCGATGTGTCGCCACAGACTTGATGAAACCCTTGCATCAGCACGTTCATCAATCGCATTCCCACCAGCACGGTCCCCAGCAACCCGACCCCGATCCATTCGAGTGCGCTCGCTTCATGCCGTCCCAGGTACGCTCCCACGAGCCGCGCACTTTCCGGCGGGAGAATGATCTGCAGCCGGAACCACATCTGCAAAACCGCCGCTGATCCCCATTTCGTGCCGCGCAGAATCCCGAGTCCAAGCAACAGAATCGGGAAAAACGCCAGAAACATGTTGAACGCCACTGCCTCCGTTACAGTCTGGCTCCTCGGATAAACTCGCCGGCCCGCTTTCCACGCACTCCTCAACACGCCTGCGATTTCGCCTCTAGGCATGACTCCTCTTTGATTGCTGAAATCTTTTCGCAGTGGCCCGGCGCGTCCGTGGACGCCGCAGCCTTCGATCCGCTCTACTCATGGGGCGGGGTCAGTTTGAATAGCTCATTAGGTTCGGCCACCCTGACCATACAGAACGTTCGTCCCGAACCATCGTCGTTGCTTCCGCCCGGTAGGGGTTTGCTGTGCCTCGGCCCGTTCGCCGTGCGGCGCTACCGCAGTTTCAGTGACTGGGCGCGGAATCTGGTTGCCCCGAATCTGAACCTAGGACCCGACTGTCGGTCCCGCAAACCCTACCATCCATTCGCAAACTGTGCTAGCCTGCATGAGTTGGTTCGGTGTGCTGTCGTTCGAGGACATTCGGGTGGCCAGCCCGGCAAAGCAAACGGCCAGTCGCAAAGGCCAAAAGCAGGTCTCTCCGAAAGAAGTAACCCCTTCCCATCGAGTTTTTAATGGACACACCTGTGGAGCATTAGAAACCCATGTAAGTTGCACAAAACAAACGGTCGAGGCTATTTCCAATCGACACGCGGAAGGCTTTTTTGTCTTCGCCCCCCACTCGCGTTTTCCTATCTCAACTCACTATAGGAACCGTCCATGACCAGCCCAACCACTCGCCTTTCCGAAGCCGCTCGCGCCGACGAAATCGTCCGCAAGCACAAAGAATACCTCTGGCCCTCGGTCACGAATTACTATTCGCGCCCGCTCGTCGCCGACCACGCCTCCATGCAATACCTCTGGGACATCGAAGGCCGCAAATACCTCGATTTTTTCGGCGGCATCGTCACCATCGGTGTCGGCCACTGCAATCCCAAAGTCACTTCAAAAGTCATTGCGCAGACGGAAAAGCTCCAGCACACGTCCACGCTGTTTCCCAACGAAGCCATCGTCAGCCTCGCCGAGAAACTCGCGCAAATTACGCCGGGCAAACTGCAAAAATCCTTCTTTACCAATTCCGGCACAGAAGCCAACGAAGCCGCGATTCTTCTCGCGCGCATGGTCAGCGACAGCTACGACGTCGTCGCGCTGCGCCACGCCTACTCCGGCGGCTCTACTCTCGCCAAGGGGGTCACGGCGCAGGCCGCGTGGCGCAAAGCCGGAGTCGTCAGCGTCGGCGTCGCGCACGCCGTCAACGCGTACTGCTACCGCTGCCCCCTGCATCTCACCTACCCCGATTGCGGCGTCGCCTGCGCCAACGACGTCGAAAATCTGATTCAGACCGCCACCAGCGGTCGCATCGCCGCCTTCATCGCCGAACCCATCCAGGGCGTCGGCGGCTTCATCACTCCGCCGCCGGAGTACTTCAAAATCGTATATCGCATCGTGAAAAACTACGGCGGCCTCTTCATTTCCGACGAAGTGCAAACCGGCTTCGGCCGCACCGGCAAAAAGTGGTTTGGCATCGAACAATGGGAAGTCACTCCAGACATGATCACCTGCGCGAAAAGCATGGGTAACGGCGTACCCATCGGAGCTACCATCACCACGGCTGAACTCGCCGACAAATTCCAGGGCCTCAATATTTCCACGTTCGGCGGCAATCCTGTCACTTCCGTCGCGGCTCGGGCTGTAATCGAAGTCATCGAAGAAGAGAATCTCCGCGAAAACACGCATGTGGTCGGCGGATATTTCCGGCAGCGCCTCGAAGAGCTGAAAGAAAAGCACGCGCTCATCGGCGATGTTCGCGGCATGGGCATGATGCAAGCGCTCGAACTCGTAAAAGATCGCAAGACCAAAGAACCTGCGCCCGAAGCGACCAGCCGGCTTCTCGAACGCGCGCGCGACAACGGCCTGCTCATCGGCAAAGGCGGCCTGTACGGCAACGCGATTCGCATGGCACCGCCCATGAACATTTCCAAATCCGACGTCGACGAAGGCATCCGCCTCCTCGACAAATCTCTCTGTGAGGTGCATCCGTAAGTGGAGCGGAAACGGCGATGCACCAACGGCCTTTAGCGGGTATGGCGCAGTCGCTCCATCGCGCTCGCGGCGCATTGCCAGTCTCCGGAAGCCGGCGCGCAGCATCATCGGCACCATGCCCCTCAATCCTTTTTTTCGTTTTCGATGAGTGCTCGAGGAAACAGCTTGGCGTGAGGAGAGAACAAATCGACGTAAGCGGCGACGATGACAGGAAGTTCGTGCTGGAGAAACAAGGCTCGCAATGGCTCGCAGCACGTTTTCGGGTGGATAATTAGGAATGGCTACAGCAGTACCAACCACGGCGGCGTGCCGGAATTTCATCGGCGGGAAATGGGTGGAGTCCGGAACGACCCAATTCTTCGAGCGCCGCAATCCTGCAAATACCGAAGAAATCGTCGCGCGCGTTCCGCTTTCCACGCGCGAGGAAATGCGCGCTGCCGTCGCTGCCGCCAAAGCCGCAGTTCCCGCGTGGCGTGAAACGCCTGCCCCCGGACGCGGCAAAATTCTTTTCCGCGCCGTCCGTATCATGGAGGGGCAAAAAGAAGCTCTCGCCCGATTGCTCACGCGTGAGGAAGGCAAAGCGCTCACAGACTCCCTTGGCGAAGTCCAGCGCGGCATCAACATTCTGGAATTCATGGCCGGCGAAGCGCGCCGCCTGAACGGCGAAAACTATCCGAGCGAGCTGTGCAAGAACTTTTCGTATACCCTGAAGGTCCCGCTCGGGGTTGTCGGCGCCATCACTCCGTGGAATTTTCCGTTCTGCATTCCCGTTTGGAAAGTCGCGCCGGCCCTGGTCACCGGAAACACCTGCGTTCTCAAGCCCGCGGAATTGACGCCCCTCTGTGCGATTCGCATCGCAGAAATTTTCGCCGAGGCCGGCCTGCCCAATGGCGTCCTGAACGTAGTTTTCGGTGCGGGCGAAGAAGTCGGCGATGAACTCGTGCAGAATCCTGACGTGCGCGCCCTCTCGTTCACCGGCTCGACCGAAATCGGCTGCCAGATTTACGCCTCCGGTGCGCGCCGCCTGCAAAAGGTGCAGTGCGAAATGGGCGGAAAAAATCCGGTGGTCATTCTCGCCGATGCGGATCTCGGGCTCGCCGTGCAATCGTGTCTGTTTGGCGCGTTCGCGTCCACTGGCCAGCGCTGCACCGCAACCAGTCGCGTGATTATCGAGGAGAATGTCGCCGATCAATTTGTTTCCGCGCTCGCCGAGCGCGCCGACGCTTTCAAAGTCGGCGACGGCCTCGACTCCGGCGTCGAAATGGGCCCCTGCGTCGACGAAAAGCAGATGAACTCCGTTCTTGAATACATCGAGATCGGAAAATCGGAAGGCAAACTCATCTGCGGCGGTCATCGCCTTACTGGAGGCGCATACGACAAAGGCTTTTTCATCGCGCCCACGATTTTCGACCACGTTTCCCCTGGCAGCCGCATCGCGCAGGAAGAAATCTTCGGCCCCATGCTGAGCATTATTCGCGTGAAAGATTTCGACGAGGCGCTCACGGCTGCCAATTCCTCACGCTTCGGCCTTGCGAGCTCGATTTACACCAATGACGCCTCGCGCATTTTCGAATTCATTGACCGCATCGAAACCGGCATCACGCACGTCAACTCACCGACTGTCGGCGGTGAAGCGCATGTGCCGTTCGGCGGCATCAAAGATACAGGCGTTGGCCCGCGCGAAGTGGGCCACGCCGCGCTGGATTTTTATACGGAGTTGAAAACGGTCTATATCGACTATACTGGCCGCAGGCGCGAATCGAGCGTCTACTAATGCCAAGCGCAAAAAAACGGATCCCGCTCGCACTCTCCGCGATCTTTGTCGTGGCGTCTCTGGTGATTGGGCGCCCCGCTCGCGCCGCAGGCAAAGACATCATCTGGAAGCCCATCGAGCGCGCCATTCTGGAAGTCACGGGGCGAAAGCCGCCGAAAAACTGGAGCGTTTTGCAGGACGAAAAGAAAAAGACGCGCGTCCTCGTGCAACTCGACAATCGTTATTTGGTTCTGGACGCCAAGAGCAAACAGGTTTACGAAATGTCAGCGTCTCAGCTCCAGCCTCACGGCAAGAATTTCCAGAGCGCGGATCCGTCCAGCAGCGAACATGCTTTGCCTAGCACAGACTGGGACATGCGCGACCTCGGCCCCGCCGAACGCATCGAAGTCCGCCTGCTCACAGACAATACAACGCTTGACGTGCAACTCCCTCATCCGCTCGACCTGCGCACGCCCCTCCACTAGTCAGTTCGAAATATTCTCCGAAACTGGCCCCGGCGAATCCGCGCTCGCCTGAGCCGGCCCTTTCAGTTCCGCCAGCACAATTCCAATGAAAACGAGAATCGCGCCCGCCAGGACTCGTGCGCTCAGATGCTCGTGCACCACAATAAGCGACGTCAGCGCCGCGAACACCGGCTCCAGACTGAACAGAATCGCCGTGTGCGTCGGCGACGTATACTGCTGCGCCCACACTTGCAGGGAGAAGCACAGCGCCGTCGCTCCTACTGCCGTGATCAGAATCGCGCTCACTAGGCCCGGCGTCCATCGCAGAAAAGGAGGCTCCCAGCGCGTCACCGCCAATACCGGCAAGCACACGGCGGTCAGCACCGCCGTCGTCGCCACCTGCAGGAAGCTCAGCGCCGCAACCGAGTGCCTCGGGCTGTATCGCGCGACCAGAATAATGTGGAACGCAAACATTACCGCGCAGCCGAGCGCAAGCAGATCGCCTGCGTTCAGCGCGGAGAAACCGGAGCGCGGCACGGTCAGAAAATACAATCCTGCCAGAGCTGCGAGCGCTCCTGCCCACGCCCACCGGCTGATTTTTCTACTCCAGAAAACAGCAAGAAGCACCGGCACCATCACAACTCCCGCGCCGGTGATGAACGCAGCTTTTGAAGGCGACGTGAGTTTCAAGCCGAGAGTTTGAAACGCGTAGCCGCTGAACATGAAAAAACCGATCGCCGCGCCCGCGCCAAGCGCAGCCCAATCCAACTTGCGGAGAGCGCGCGCGTAAACAATTCCCATCACAATTGCTGCAAGAGTGAAGCGAATGGCGTTAAAGGAAAACACTGAGGCAAACGCGAGGGCATCCTTGACCACAACAAACGTCGCGCCCCAAATCAACGCGCACAGCGCGAGCGCGAGATCAGCTTGGAGTCGGCGGGACATATCAATCTGCGGACGCGGCGCTCAGTGCCGCTCGTAAACCACGCGGCCGCCAGTGATGGTCATGTCGGTGGAAGTGTGCAAGAGTTCGGCGGGCGGCATGCGCGTAATGTCCTTCAGATAAACGACGATGTCCGCGAACATGCCCGCCCTGAGCTGGCCTTTTCGCGCTTCTTCAAACTCCGCGTATGCGGACGCGGCCGTGTAATCGTAAATGCAAACGTCCACCGGCAGTTTCTCTTGCGGCTGCCAGCCGCCCGCCGGCCCGCCCTCGGGCAGTTCGCGCGTAACGCATTCATAGATTCCGCGCAGCGGATCGATCGGTTCGACCGGATAGTCCGTGCCGAACGCAAGCCGCACGCCATCCTTGCGCATCGTGTTCCACGCATACGCGCCCTTGGCGCGCTCCGGACCAATGCGCGCGGTGGCCCATCGTTGATCGTCCAGCAGATGCGATGGCTGCATGGACGCAATCACGTGCAGCTTTGCGAATCTCTCGAAATCCTGCGGCGCAACGATTTGCGCGTGCTCCACGCGGTCTCGCCTGTCGCGCGGCCCATTGGCCGCCTCCACTGCCGCAAATGCATCGAGCGCCATGCGATTCGCGCGGTCGCCGATGGCATGAAAATTCAGCTGAAAACCCGCCTTGTCTCTCTCAATCGACATGCGATTCAGTTCCTCTGCTTCCATTCGCGGAATTCCCGATGTGGACGGATCATCCGAATATGGCGCGAGCATCGCCGCCGTGCGCGAACCGAGCGAACCATCCATGAACGCCTTCAGCGTGCCCGTCCTCAGCCACGGATCCGTCGTGCCGCCTTCGCGGCGCTCCTGTTCCAATTTCGCCAGCGGCTCGGTAAACGTCAGCCACTCGGTAATCCGGAGCGGTAGTTTGCCTTCGTTCTTCAATTCGCGATAAACCAAAAAATCACTCCATGTGGAATAGTCCTGAATCGATGTGACTCCGTGCGAAACTGCATCTTCGAGAGCCAATTCGATCGCTCGTTTGCGCAACTCATGGCTCGGCTGTGGCACATGGCGGTAGACCAGACTCATCGCCCCTGCCTCTTCGAGCATTCCGTTCGGCTCGCCGGTCTTTTCATCGCGAACAATGTGGCTTCCCGGAGTATCTTGCGTGTGACTCGTGACGCCAGCGATTTTCAAGGCGAGGGAGTTTGCCACGGCGACGTGTCCGTCGACGCGCTCAAAAATCATCGGATGGTCTTTCGATACGGCGTCGAGGTCATATCGCGTAGGAAAACGCTTCCCCGGCCAAAGCGTGTGGTCCCAGCCGCTGCCGGTGATCCATCCGCCGGGCTTGTAGTTCTCGAGCGCATCCCGAATCCGTTGCTGGAATTCCGCAAGCGACTTCGTGCCTTCGAGATTCACCGTCAGCTTGGCCATGCCGCCGCTTGCGAGATGCACGTGCGCGTCGTTGAATCCGGGCATCGCGAAACGGCCATGCAGGTCGACCACGCGCGTGTGCGGCCCAATCCAAGCGTGGATTTCGCCGCTCGAGCCCACCGCCACGATTTTTTCTCCGCGAATCGCAATTGCCTGCGCGCGGGGCTGCGCGGAATCCACCGTGTAAACATCGCCATTCGTCAAAACAAGATCAGCGGGGGCGTGCGTTGGTTCGGAAATTGCGGAGATCTTGTCCCGGGAGGAGAGGCCAGCCGCGGGCACGGCGCCGAGCACGATGCCGGCAGCAAGCGCGGCAGTCACGCATGCAGCGGCGGCAAGAATTCGTTTCAGGATTGAACTCCCGCGACAGCCAGAATCGCAAGCAGCGCTCGCTTCAAGCCCAATTCCCTTCCCGCGGGATCATACCATTCGTTCAGAGAATGCGCGCCCCCGCCCGCGCCCCCGCCGCCGATAGCAATCGCGGGAATGCCTTGCGACAGCGGAAGATTTGCATCCGTAGAAGAGCGCTCGATGCGCGAGCGATTGCCGAGATATCGGTCTGCGTTCTCGACTGCCGCGAGCAAAGGCGAATCTTCGGCGAGTTTTCCTGCGGGACGCACGCCAATAATATTAACCTTCAATTTCAGCGGGCCGCTCGCCGGCGCTCGGGCCATCTCCTCGCTAACGGCTCTCGCGAACACTTTGCGAAGCTCACTTTCCATCCGCGATAATTCCGCTTCGTCTTCCGAGCGCAAATCCACTTTCACTTCGGCTTCCGTGGGGATCGAATTCACAGAATTTCCGCCGGAGATCATCCCGAAATTGAACGTGGTTCGCGGATCGTCTGGCACGGAGGTGCGCGAAAATTCCACGATTCCGCGAGCCAGCGCCGTAATCGGATTGGGAACTCCAAAATCGGACCAGCTGTGCCCGCCCGGCCCTTCGACGCTTACCTCCAGGCGCCGAGAACCCAGGGCAATCGTCGTCACGAAATCCGTGCCCGCGCCGTCAATCGCAATCACCGCGCGAATACGCCCTTTATACGTATTCATTAATTCGCGGATGCCGCGGAGGTTTCCCTCGCCTTCCTCGCCGACGTCCGCGCACAAAACCACCGTCGACTGCGTCTTCACATTTGCCTGGTCCATCGCGCGCGCGAGTCCAACAATCGTCGCGAGCCCGCTGCCGTCATCCGAAATTCCCGGCGCTTCCAAGCGGCCTTGCACCCGCTTCACTTTCACCGGCGTGTCCGCGGGAAAAACCGTATCGAGGTGCGCCACAACGAGCACGGCATCTTTTTCGGACGCGCCTTCGCGCTCACCAATTACATTACCAACGGAATCGGTGCGCACATCGAGGCCATTCGACGCGAGAAGCTTAGCCAGATACGCGCCGCGCTCTTTCTCCGCGAACTCGGGGGCGGGAATTTCTGTGATGGCGATCTGCTGCTCGGTGATCCAATCGGTATTTTTGTCGCACCACGCGAGCGCCTTCGCGACGCGCTTGTCCTGCGCGATGGGGTCGATGGGGTTCGTGGCCCGAGCCGTCAGCGTGCCCATGAACATGAGCATACCGAACCACAAAAAAACTTTCACGGATTTTATGGGCATGCGTTCTCGCACAAATGGCCGCAGCAGGAGAACAAAACGACGGCGTCCGGCGGGTGTCAATGCACACCGATTCACATCAGTGCTTTGCAGCCGCGCTCGGCGCCGCGTCACTGCAAAGTTTCAGAATTTCTTCGTCCCTCATCACGCGCTCCGAGCGTTTCGCCGCCTCGAAGATCCGCGTCACCAGCTCTTCCGTCGCCGGAATATTATGCGTTTCCAGCCAGTACGTCACGTTGGAGCGCCCACTTAACGGCCCGATTTCGATGATCTGTTCGAGTCCAAATAGATTCGACGGCACGCCGCTGTAGACCGCATTCGCCAGAAGTGTATCGCCTTTCCGGTACGCCTTGATGATCGCGGCGGCGTGCACGCCCGTTGCGGTCCGGAACGCGTCGCGCCCCACGACCGGATAATTCGGCGGAACTGTCGTGTGCGTCGCGCGCGCCACAACGTCCGAGTACTCCTTCAGCTTCGACAAATCGCGGTGAATCAACCCCATCAGCCGCAAATTGACGAGCATCAACTCCATCGGCGTATTGCCCACACGCTCGCCCAGCGAATTTGCCGCCCCATGCACTTGATCGGCTCCCGCTGCGAACGCCCCGAGCGAATTTGCGATGGAGAGCCCTCGGTCGTTGTGCCCGTGCCAGTCCACACGAATCTTTTCTCCGGAAGGCGTCACAATCTCCTCGATCGCAAAACGCACCAGGTTGTAGGCGCCGCGCGGTTCGGCGTGGCCAACTGTATCGCAAAGAACAATCGCGCGCGCGCCGCAACGAATCGCCGTCGAATAAAGGCTTTTCACCGTTTCGGGATCCGCGCGCGTCGTGTCTTCGGTCACGTACATCACCGGCAGGCCGAGCGACACCGCGAATTTCACCGCGTCCTCGGTGGTCCTCTGCAGATGCTCGACCGTCCAGTCTTCCACGAGCCGGCGAATCGGGCTTGACCCAAGAAAAGTCGCCGCTTCAATCGCGATTCCCGTTTTCTGCGAAATTTCCGCAATCGGCTGGATGTCGTTTCTGTGCGTTCGCGCAGCGCAGTTCGGACGGATCCTCATGCGGCATTGAACGATTTCCCGGGCCAGAGCTTCCACGTCCGCACACGCGCGCGGCCCTGCGCCAGGCAAACCAATATTCACGCTGTCGATACCCAAGTCCTCCATCAAATGCAGGATTTGGATTTTTTCTTCGATGCTGGGATCGCGTACGGAGGGATTCTGCAACCCGTCGCGCAAAGTTTCATCGTCCAGCATCAGCTTGCGGCCGGGCGCGATTTCGCGGCCGCTCGTGCTGTTCCAATCGTAAATCAGATCGTCACGGTTCATGCTGACTCGCTCGTACGAATCCAGCCTCCGCCAAGAACCAGTTCTCCGGAATAGAAAACCGCACCTTGTCCCGGCGTAATCGCGCGCTGCGGTTCGTCAAAATAAATGCGCGCCGTTGTTTCACCAATCGCTTCGACCGTTGCCGTCGCAGCGTCATGCCGGTGCCGCACCTTCACTTCCGCGCGAACGCTTCCGTGAGGGCGCGCAATCGAAATCCAATTCACATCGCGCACTTCGCATACTGCGGTAAACAGTTCATCGTTGTCGCCGACGATCACGCGATTCGCCGCCCGGTCCAGCGCAACCACGTAGACAGGACGTCCCGCTGCAAAACCAAGCCCGCGCCTCTGCCCCACCGTGTAGCGATGCAGACCTTCGTGCCGCCCAATCACCGTGCCGTCGGTGGTGACAATTTCGCCCGATTCCGCCGGCAGCTCCTTGCCCTGCTCGCGCAAGTAGCTTCCGATGAATCGCACGTAATTGCCCGTCGGCACGAAGCAAATCTCCTGACTTTCGGGCTTCTCTGCCACCGGCAATTGCGTGCGCCGCGCAATCCCGCGCACTTCGGCCTTCGTCAACTCGCCCAGAGGAAAACGCGAGCGTGAAAGCTGCTCTTGGGTCAGTCCAAAAAGAAAGTACGACTGATCCTTCGTCTCGTCCGCCGCGCGCAACAATTCGTATCTCCCTGACTCCGCATTCCAGCGCACGCGCGCATAATGCCCCGTCGCCACGCGCGCTGCGCCAATTTGCCGCGCTGTCGTCAGCAACTGCTCGAATTTCACGTGGTTGTTGCAGAGCGTGCACGGAATCGGAGTACGCCCGCCCAAGTAATCCGCAACAAACGGACGGATCACGCGTTCCTCAAAAACCTGCTCGAAATTGACGACGTAAAACGGAAAACCCAAATGCTGCGCCACGCGCCGCGCGTCGTAAACGTCATCGAGCGAACAACAGCGATGCTGCGCCGGCCCGTCGGTCGCGGCCAGCTCCGGCAAACGCCGCCGATTCCACAGCTGCATCGTGAGCCCGACGATCGGCTCGCCCGCTTCGTGCAGCAACGCCGCAACCGTTGAGCTATCCACGCCGCCGCTCATGGCCACTGCGGTCAATTCGTTCTGCGCTGGTGCAGTCATGGAATCAGTTCACTTAGAATAGCAAGGAAGGCGCGACTTCGCAGCAATCACCGCGCAGGAACGGCGGCAGGCCGCTGCGGCGAAATCGAACG
Organism: Candidatus Acidiferrales bacterium; assembly: GCA_035945715.1. GTDB lineage: Bacteria > Acidobacteriota > Terriglobia > Acidiferrales > UBA7541 > DAHUXN01. The sequence goes on along the minus strand of DASYZX010000031.1, from coordinate 32,973 downwards.
CAAGCGCCCGACAGCCTGAGGAATCACGTCGAGCGCATAGTCAACGTCCTCGCGCGTCGTCAAGCGGCCCAGGCTGAAGCGCAAAGTCGCTTTCGCTTCATCGTTCGGCAATCCAATCGCGCGCAGCACGTGCGACGGCAAAATGGCGCCCGAAGAACACGCCGCGCCCGCCGAGCACTGCACGCCCTGCAAGTCCATCGCAATGACCAGCGATTCGCCTTCCGCGTGCGCAAACGTGATGTTCGTGGTGTTCGCCACGCGACGCGCGCGGTCGCCGTTTATTCGTGCATCCCCAACAGCGCTCAGGATTCCGTCCTCCAGCCGGTCGCGCAACGCGCCAAGTCGTGCTGAATCTTCCGCAAGACGAGCGCGAGCCAACTCCGCCGCTTTGCCCAAGCCGACAATTCCGGCAACGTTTTCCGTGCCGGGCCGCCGGTCGCGTTCGTGCGTGCCGCCAAACAAAATCGGCTCGAGCGGCGTATTCTCGCGCACGTAAAGCGCGCCAACTCCCTTTGGCCCGTAAAATTTGTGCGCCGAAAGCGCCAGCAAGTCCACCTTCAATTCGTTCACGTCCACTGGTATTTTGCCGATGGCCTGCACCGCGTCGCAGTGAAAATACACGTCTGCCTCGGCGGCGATGCGCCCAATCTCCGCAATCGGCTGAACGGTTCCGAGTTCGTTGTTCGTTCGCATCACCGCAATCATAATTGTCTCCGGGCGCAGCGCACGCTTGACCTCCTCTGGATCAATCACGCCCGCGCTCGAAACCGGCAGCCACGCAACGTCGACGCCCTGCTTTTCGAGCAACTCAACTGAATTCAGCACCGCGTGATGCTCGACCGGCGAGCAAATCACGTGCTTTCGTTCGCACCGGAACGCGCCAAGCAGGCCAAAAATCGCTAGATTGTCCGCTTCCGTGCCGCCGCTGGTAAAAACAATCTCCGCCGGCTTCGCGCCAACGAGCGCTGCCACCGACGCTCTCGCCGCTTCCACCGCGGCCCGCGCATCCTGTCCCGCCGAATGAATCGAACTGGCGTTCCCGTACGTCCCCGCAAAAAACGGCATCATTGCGGAGAGCACTTCGGTGTCCACCGGCGTCGTTGCGTTGTAATCGAGATAAACCCGTCGCATAGCAGTCCTGCAAAATTAGAACCAGAATATCGTCTCAGTCTTCGGGGGTCAAGAAATGCGGCTTGGCCCAACCGCGGTTGCCGCACGGCGAGCCGCCCACCATCTTCGCATGGCCACGACGGACCAAACGGCCTCCACAATTCCGAAGGGCCATGCGCCCTGCAAGAATCCGTACGCCGATGCCAGCGCGCAGGAAACGGCAAACGCGAAAACAAACCACGGGTTGCGCTTTTCAAACGCATAGCAAACCAGCATCCCGGTCACGGCGAACAACCCAAAAATCGTCAGAGGGTTCACGGTATTCTTCCCCGTTTGCGGCGTTGTACCAATACCACTCAACGCCTCCGGAATACGGCTGTAACAAGCGCTCTGCCATCATCCGCTCTGCCATCCGTTGCGCGTCGAAGAGGGAGAGTGTAGCCTGTTTGCTGGCTGACGCAGAAATTCAAACCACTGGAGAATGAGCTGAGCGTGGCTGGTCGAAAAATGGCCAAGATTTTTCTTCTGGCGCTCTCGGCGCTTGCTTTGTTCTTGTTTGCAGCTCCCAGGATTTGGGCCCAGGGGCCGCCGTATCAGACCGACGATCCCGTCCCTGTCGACTACGGCCATTATGAATTCTACATTTTTGGCAGCGCCGATGGGACGCCGGTCGAGATGGACACCACAGGTCCAGCCGTAGAGTTCAACTGGGGCGCCCTTCCCAGGATTCAGCTCCATGCTATCTTGCCCCTCGGAGCAATCTTCCCGTCGAACAACCGAGCCTATCTTCCCGCCGGCGCAGGACCGAACGCTTTCGGCCTTACGGACATGGAAACCGGCGTCAAGTGGGCTTGGATCAAAGAGACCAAGTATTTCCCGCAAATCGGCCCTTTCGTAATGTTCGAGCTGCCTACCGGGAGTTATTCCAAGGGCCTTGGTGTCGGAGAGGTCTGGTACAAAGTGCCTCTTTGGGTTCAAAAGAACATCGGCCCGTGGTGCCTGGATGGCGGCGGAGGCGAAACCGTCGTGCCGCAGACTCAGTACCGCAATTTCCCGTATGGCGCGTTTCTCGTGAAACGCGACATCATTCACAACAGGCTGGAGCTTGGAATGGAGGTTTTCTCTCACGGCGCCGAGGGCTTCGCCACTCCTCAAATCCGCGGCTCGACCATGATCGACTTTGGGGGCTACTACCATTTCAAGAATCCCGACCATCAGTTCCTGTTTGCCTACGGCCACTCGGTCTTGGGTCTGCCTGAGAACTACGCCTACATCGGCCTCTACTGGACGTGGGGCCACGACAAGGGCAAAAAGGATACACCGGGCAAAGAGGACGCTTTCGATCTCCCCCACCCGCCGGAAATCCCCGGCATGCCCTAAGCACGCTTTCAACTGAGGAAACCGCGATGCGCGCGCCAATTGCCTCCCGCTTGCGTCTTTGCCAAACTTGAAATGCATTAGACGAGGGAAGCCCTTCCACAGGAGAGCATCTTGTCGCGACCGGTCATCACTCTCACCACCGACTTCGGGACGTCCGATTCCTTGGTCGGCTCCATGAAAGGCGCCATTCTCAGCATTCAGCCTGACGCCGCGATCATCGACATCACCCACAAGATTATTCCGTACGATCTCCTCGACGGCGCGCTTGCCATCGGAACCGCGTACAAATTCTTCCCGCCGCGCACCGTCCACGTCGTCGTCGTCGACCCGGGAGTCGGCACCGAACGCCGCCCGCTCCTCGTCACCGCGGGCCAGCATTATTTCGTCGCGCCCGATAACGGCGTGCTCTCGATGGTTTACCAGAACGAAGAGTCGCTCACCGTCCGCCACATCACTGCCGAACACTATTTCCTCCAGCCGGTCAGCAGCACGTTTCACGGCCGCGACATTTTCTCTCCCGTGGCCGCATGGCTCTCGAAAAACGGCCAGAGCAACTCCTTCGGCGAGGAAATCACCGATTTCGTCCGCTTCAATCTGCCCAAGCCAAAAGCCGCCGGTAACGGCGTGAAAGGCGTCGTCCTGCGCGCCGACAATTTCGGAAACCTGCTCACGAATTTCAGAGAAGAAGATCTGCCGCAGGTTCTCGCCGGCTCGAGTTTCAAAATGCGCGTCGGCACTGCGGAAATCTCGCGCCTCGCGCAGACCTTCGCCAACGGCGCTCCCAACGAACCCATCCTGATTCTCGGCTCCAGCGGATTTTTTGAGGTCGCGGTCAATCGCGGCAGCGCCGCTAAAGCCGTCGGCGTCAATCGTGGCGCCGAAGTCAGCGTCGACTTCCTGTGAAGTGCACAGCGGTAGAGACCGTTCGTTAGAAAACTCGGGCCCTTTCCATGTTAGACGCTTGTTTTCGCCTGACAGGCGCATTCCTCGGTGTATTCCCCCTCGCGGGATCGCCGGCTTCCTGATTTTCTGGCTGAGCGTGAATTAGGGAATGCTTCGGGCTGGGTCATTCAGCAGGACATGAGCCAAGGCCAGTGGGACCAAGCAGTGAGCCTCGCACTCGGGAGAATGCGGAACGAAAAGAAAGAGTATGACGAGTATCACGGGTTACCGCGCCAAGTCCGTAACAATCAAATAGGCCCGCGTCTTCGGCTCCATCCAGTCGCGCAGCGCGTCTCCCAGCATATTGAACGCCAGCACCGCGCAGGCCACCGCCAGCGCCGGAAACACCACCATGTGCGGCGCGTCGAACAAATGCCCGCGCGCGTCGTTGAGCATCGCGCCCCAGCTCGACATCGGCGCGAGCACGCCCAAGCCCAAAAAACTCAGCGTCGACTCGGCCAAAATCGCGCCCGCCAGCGCAATCGTTCCCTGCACCAGCACTGGCTGAATAATATTCGGCAGCAAATGCCGCCACAAAATCCGCCCATGCGAGGCGCCCAGCGACCGCGCCGCCGCGACGTAGTCCATTTCCTTCGCCTGCAGCACCTGCGCGCGCGCCAGCCGCGCATACCCCGCCCAACCTGTAATCGTCAGCGCGATAATCACGTTCTCGAGCCCCGGCCCAAGGAACGCCGCAAACGCAATCGCCAGCAGAATCCCCGGGAATGAAAGGAACGCGTTGATCAGCACAATGTTCACGATGCCGTCGAACCATCCGCCGAAATATCCCGCGAGCGAGCCAAGCATCAGTCCAATGATTCCCGCGCCGAACACCACTGACACGCTCACCGACATCGACACGCGCGCTCCATAGACCAGGCGCGACAGCACGTCGCGCCCAAGTTCGTCCGTGCCCATCCAATGCGTCGCGCTCGGCGCTTCGAGCCGCTGCGGCAAATGCTGGCTGTTCGGATTGTACGGTGCGAGCCACGGCGCGCCCACCGCGAGCACAATCAGCAGGACGCACAGCGCAAATCCAATTGCGCCCGGCGCGCTGTGCCGCAGAAACTCGCGCAGCGCCTTCATTGCAGACGCACCCGCGGATCGGCGAATGCGTACACCAGATCCGTCAGCAAATTCACCAGCACGTAGGAAACCGCAATCACTAGAATGCAGCCTTGCAGCAGCGGATAGTCGCGCGCTTCAATCGACTGCACTGCCAGCCGCCCGATTCCCGGCCATGAAAAAATCGTCTCCGTGACAATCGTGCCCGCCAGCAGCGTTCCAAATTGCAGTCCAAGAATCGTCAGAATCGGAATCAGCGCGTTGCGAAACGCGTGCCGCAGCAAAACCGCGCGCTCGCTCAAGCCCTTCGCGCGCGCCGTCCGCACGTAGTCGCTCGAAAGCTGCTCCAGCACCGACGTGCGCACCATGCGCGTCAGAATCGCCGCCAGCGCCGCGCCCAGCGTGATGGCCGGCAGCACCAGATGCGAAATACCGCCGCGCCCGCTCACCGGAAACCAGCCAATGGCCACCGAAAAAATCAAAATCAGCAGCGGACCTAGCGCGAAATTCGGCACGGAAAGTCCGAGCAGCGTAAAAAATCCCACCGCGTGATCCGCAAGCGTCGCGCGCCGCTGCGCCGCGATGATTCCCGCCGGAATCCCGATCGCGCAGCAAACAATCAGCGCCGCGAGCGCCAGCTCCAGCGTCGCCGGATAATGTTCCAGCACCACGCGCAGCACCGGCTGCTGAAACCGGAACGATTCTCCCAGGTTCCCGCGCACCGCTCCCGCAAGATACCGTTCGTACTGCACCGGCACGGGCTTGTCGAGCCCGAGCGCGTGGCGCAACTCCACCTGATCCGAAAGCGTCGCGCCTTCGCCCAGCATCTGCTGCACCGGGTCGCCCGGAATCATCTGCGCCAGCGCAAAAACCATCGTGAGGATCAGCCAGACTGCCGGAAGCGAATACGCAAGACGCAGCGAAAGATAGCGCGTCATTCTTTGCCCCGCGTGCGGCGGGAAGTTTCGCGCGCCGCAGACCCACTCGCGCCCGCGGGGGACGACGACGAAGTCTTGGAAGTCACCGCATCCTTTCCGCTCGAAGGCACCAGCGCGCTCGCATCATCGAGCCGCTTGATTTTTACGCGCGCGATGCGCCGCCCTTCCATTTCCATGATGGTGAAGCGGTACCCGTGATCTTCGAAGCTTTCGCCGCCGCGCGGCAAGAATCCAAGATGGCTCAGCACAAACCCCGCGAGCGTTTCGTAAACCATGTTCTCCGGCAAATTCACGTGAAACTGGCTAAGCTCATGTACCTTGAGCGACGCATCGAAAATCACCGACCCGTCCGCAAGCGTCATGGGATGCTCCACCACATCGAATTCGTCATGAATTTCGCCGACCATCTGTTCCAGGATGTCTTCGAGCGTCACCAAGCCCAGAATCGTCCCGAATTCGTCCACCGCCATCGCCAGTCCCGTGCGGTGCGTGCGGAATTCCAGCAGCAGCTCGATTGCCGGTTTCGTCTCCGGCACGATCAGAACTTCGCGCAGCACGTTCTTCAAATGAAACTCGCCCGCTGGCTGGTCCTCCTCCGCGCGCCGCGCCCGGTCCAGCAGAATCCAAATCAAATCCTTGATGTGCACAAAACCAAGCACATGATCGAGCGTGCCCTGGTACACGGGAATGCGCGATCGCTGCGTAATGGCGATGATTTTCATCACGTCTTCGAGCGGCGCATCCGCCGGAAGCGCATGAATATCCGGCCGAGGCACCATGATTTCGCGCACCTGCACATCGCCAAGATTCATCGCCCCGTGAATGAATCTTTCTTCCGCCGGCGCCAGCACCCCGCGCTCGCCCGCCTGCTCCACCAGAATTCGCAGCTCTTCTTCCGAACGCACCGTCGAATGCGTGCGCGCCACCTTCACGCCGAGCGCCTTCACGAATTTGCCTGCGAAAACGTCGAGCAGCGCAATGGCCCAGCGAAACGTCTTCAGAAACCACTCGAACGGCCGCGCGATCAGCAGGGCAACGCGCTCCGCCTGCGCCAGGCTCAAATTTTTCGGCACCAGCTCGCCGAGCACGACTTGCAGAATTGTCAGCAGCCCAAACGCCGCCACCAGCGCCGCGCCGTGCGCTGCAATTGCTGCGTAGCGTCCGGGAACTTCGCGAAAAATCGGATCGAGAAACTGCGCCAGTGTCAGTTCGCCCAGATATCCCAGCGCCAGGCTCGTCAGCGTGATCCCGACCTGCACGCCCGAAACCACCGTGCCCATATCCGCCGCGAGCGACTCGACGATTCGCGCGTTCGCGTTCCCGTGCTTGACCAGTTGGCGAACGCGCGAATGCCGTATCGCCACGAGCGAAAACTCCACCGCGGCGAAAAATCCGTTGATCGCGATGAGAATTAGAATGGAGAACAAACGCAGAACGATCATGGTTCGGCGCTGCCCCCTGCGCGCCTCTCTGGCTCCTGCGATTGTAACAAGAGCGCAGCACCTCAGCGTATTGGCCCGCGCTCAGATTGCGTCAACAGTCACGCACCCTTCGCCGCGCCGCCATGCCCGCAAGCCCCATTTGGCCATCCCGCCGTCGTGCGATAGAATGCTGCTTCCATGACTGCTACGCCCAACAAGGCTCCGGAGCCGCCGCGCAAAGGGGAATTCGAAAAGTCTCTCGCGCGCCTCGAAGAAGTCGTAAAGCGCCTGGAATCCGCCGATCTGCCTCTCGACGAGGCCATGAAGCTTTTCGAGGAAGGCGTGAAACTCTCGCGCGACTGCCAGAAGCAGCTCGAAGAAGCCGAAGGCAAGGTCGAAATCCTGCTCCGAAAAGCCGACGGCAAACTCGCCGCCGAGCCGTTCGAAACCGACGAGGACAATCCACAATCGCAGCGCTAAACCAGTTGACGTGCGCGCCGCATTTTCGCCGCCGCGCTTTCCTTGAAGCCCAATGACGCAGCCCGCGCTCTCTTCACCGGCATTTTTTGCAGAAGACCAATTTGTCATCGAAGCCGCGCTCGAACAGCTTCTGCCTGCCGAATCCACCCCTCCCACGACCATCCATCGAGCCATGCGCTACAGCGTCTTCGCCGGTGGCAAACGCATTCGTCCGATTCTTTGCTACGAATCCGCGCGCCTTTTTTCGCAGCAGCTCGACGCCGCCGCCACCGTTGGCTGCGCGCTCGAATTCATTCACACCTATTCGCTGATTCACGACGACTTGCCCGCACTCGACAATGACGATCTGCGCCGCGGCAAGCCCACTTGCCACAAACAATTCGGCGTCGCTATGGCCATTCTCGCCGGCGACGGCCTGCTCACTCTCGCGTTCGAAACCCTTTCGCACGCCAACGTCGCCGCGGATCGCCGCGTTCGCATCATTTCTGAAATCGGCCACGCCGCTGGAACCGTTAACGGTATGGTCGGCGGACAGGTCGCCGATGTCGAAGCCGAGGGCAAGCAAGTCGACGCGTCTGCGCTCGAATACATTCATCTCTCAAAGACTGCGGCGTTGATTCGTGCCTCCGTCGTGGCTGGCGCTATCGCCGGTGGAGCGCATGACGAAGACGTGGCGCGCCTCAGTCGCTTCGGCCAAGCGGTCGGCTGGGCGTTTCAGGTTGTTGACGATCTTCTCGACGTCGAAGAATCCTCTGCCGCACTCGGCAAAACCGCTGGGAAAGACCAGGCGCAAAAGAAAGCTACATATCCCGCGATTTTCGGCATCGAAAAATCCCGCGCCTTCGCACAGGAACTCAGCGCCCGCGCGGACCGTGAACTCGACTGTTACGCCGAACGCGCCCAGCGCCTTCGCCAGCTCGCCGGCTATCTCCTCTTCCGCCGCGCCTAACACGGGCCGCAAAACAGTCCCCGCCGTTTTTCGAGTGTCGATTTCCCCTTTTCACTGCTATCTTCTATCCGATGCTCGCGCCGAAGACTCTCGAACTCGCGCTGCTCACTGCCGCTGTTCTCGGCTTCAAGCACGGCTTCGACTACGACCACATCGCCGCAATTTCTGACATCACCAATGTCGAAACCGAGCCTCATCGCGCGATGCGCATGGGTTTGCTTTACGTTCTCGGCCACGCGGCCACCGTCGCCGCACTTGGCAGCCTCGTCATCAGTTTTCAAACGTCGCTTCCGCCGGTCATCGACAACTGGGCTGAACGCCTCGTCGGCCTGACGCTCGTCATTCTCGGCATCTACGTGTTCGGCTCCATGTTGCGTGCCGGAGCAAAAGCGCCGCCCAAATCGCGAATTCTGATTCTGATCAACGCATTTCGCTGGACCGGTTGGAAAATCCGCCAGTTCTTCCACAGCGAAGCGCTCGAACGTCCGGCCGTCGCCAATTGGAATTACACGAAGAAAGCCGCCTTCTTCATCGGCGTGATTCACGGCCTCGGCGCAGAAACACCCAGCCAGCTTCTCATCTTCCTGCTCGCCGCAAATCTCGGCGGCGTCGCGCGCGGTTTCCTGGGCCTCGCGATGTTTCTCACTGGCCTTCTGTTGATGAACACGCTCATGACCGCCTCGGCGGTCGGCATTTTCACCATGAGCGCCACGCGCGAACGTCTGATGCGCATCGTCACTGCGCTCACTGCCACGTACAGCCTTGTTGTCGGCATGATTTTCTTGTTCGGTTCCGCCGCGATTCTTCCTCCGCTCGGCGGCTAGCGTATTTTTTTCTAAATCATGAACCCGAAGCGAACTCGCATCGACGTGCTTCTCGTCGAGCGCGGCCTTGCTCCCACGCGTCAGCGCGCGCAAGCCATGGTCATGGCCGGTCAGGTTCGCATCAATAATCAACTCGCGCGCAAATCCAGCGAAACCGCGGCCCCGGACGCCCAAATCGAAGTTCTCGGGGCTGACGCAAGATACGCCAGCCGCGCAGGCCTGAAGCTCGAAGGCGCTCTCAGTGATTTCAGCGTCAGCGTTCAGGATCGCATCTGCCTCGACGTCGGCTCATCCAACGGCGGCTTCACGGACTGTTTGCTGCTGCATAGCGCACGCCGCGTTTACGCCGTCGATGTAAACATCGCGCAACTCGACTGGAAACTTCAGCGCGATGCCCGCGTCGTTCCCGTCAAGAAAAATGCACGCTTCCTCAAGCCCGCCGACGTTCCCGAATCTCCCAGCATCGTCACCGCCGACGTTTCCTTCATCTCCGTCACGAAAATTCTGCCCGCGCTCGTTGCCGTCGCGCAGCCCGGCGCGATTTTCTTGATCCTCATCAAGCCGCAGTTTGAACTCGAAAAGAAACTCGTCGGCAAAGGCGGCATCGTCCGTGACGTGCAACTGCACGAACGCGCCGTCTCGAGCGTGCGCGCCGCCGCCGAGAAAGCCGGGCTCTCCATCCTCGGCGTGCAGCCCAGCCGCGTCGCTGGCGCCGAAGGCAATCAGGAATATTTTCTCCACGCCCAGCGGCCCGATTCGATACAATCCTCCGCACTCGCCGAGTCGCCCGAGCCGTGATTGAAGATGACCGAAAATGATTCGCCCATGATCAAAACCGCCGGCATCTCCTGCAAGCCTCACAAAGAGGAAATCTGCGCTGTCGTGCCGCGGATCGCGCAATGGCTCCGCGAGGGCGGTGTTGACGTTCTCTTCGATGCGACCGGCGCTTCCTGCTTCGACCCGCCCGAAAAGGAAACGAGCGCCGCCGAAATGTCCGCAAAAATGGACATGCTCATCGTCCTCGGCGGCGACGGCACGCTTCTCGGCGCCGCGCACAAGTTCACCGAATGCGAAGTTCCCATCCTCGCCGTCAATCTCGGCGGCATGGGATTCATGACCAGCGTCACTCTCGACCAGGCCTTTCCGCTGCTCGAACAGGTCCTCTCCGGCAAGCATCGCGTCAGCCCGCGCATGATGCTCAAGGCCGAACTCATTCGCAACGGACAGGTCATTCAGCGCCAGCACGCGCTCAACGATGCTGTCGTTACCAAAGCCGCGCTCTCGCGCATTCTCGATTTCGATCTCGCCGTCAATGGCAATTTTCTGGGACGCTATCGCGCCGACGGCCTCATTGTTTCCACGCCCACCGGTTCTACCGCCTATTCCCTCGCCGCCGGAGGCCCGATTCTCTATCCTGTCCTGCAAGCCTTCGTGCTCACGCCGATCTGTCCGCACATGCTCACCAATCGTCCGCTCGTTTTGCCGGACAGCGTGCAGCTCGAACTCGACTTCGACGCTCTCGAAGAGCAGGCCTATCTCACCCTCGACGGCCAGATCGGCTACGAACTCAAGCACGGCGACCGCATCACCATTTCCAAATCGCCCTATCGTGTGAATCTCGTGCGCCCGCAGGAGCAGACGTATTACAAAGTCCTGCGCAACAAGCTGCGCTGGGGCCAGCGCTGAAACGCCGGAGCTTTTGTCGAGCAGACCTTCGCGCTTTTTGCGAAGTCTGCGGCTTTTTCCCAAATTTCAATACTCGCTTCTGACTCCTGGGAGGAAAACAGTGAAGACGAAACAGCTTTGCTGTACGGTTCTCTTGCTCGCATTTTCTTTCGCACTCTCTTCCGCCCACGCCCAGCGGCGTGCATACCGCTCTTCCCGCGCCGCCGCGAATAGCTCCAGCGTGTATCCCATGCACGAAGGCTTTGTCGACGCGCACGGCGTCATGATTTATTACCTGATGGTCGGCCGTGGCACGCCGCTCCTCATCGTTCACGGCGGACCCGGCGCTTCGCACGATTATTTCCTCCCCTATCTCCTCCCGCTCGCGCGTCACAATCAGCTCGTCTTCATTGACGAGCGCGGCTCGGGCCGCTCGCAGCAGCTCTCCGATCCCTCGGGCTACACTGTCGAAAATATGGTCGAAGACGTGGAAGACGTCCGCACCGCACTCAATCTCGGCAAAATCACTCTGCTCGGACATTCCTACGGCGGAGTGCTCGCGCAAGCCTACGCACTCAAGTACCAGAAAAATCTCACGCATTTGATTTTGTGCAGCACGTTTCCCAGCACCAAGCAAATGAACGAAGTCTTCGTGCGCATGAAAGAGAAAATGCCGCCCGAGCTTCGCGCCAAAATTGACGGGATGGAAAAAGATGGCCTCTTCGGCAAAGGGCCCGCTTATCGCCAGGGCCGTTACACCGACGACTACATGATCGCCGCATGGGGCGAAGGATATTTTCCGTACATCTACCAAAATCATCCTGACCCGAACTACGACCCCATCGCACAGGGCAACACCGCATGGGCTCTCTATCGCGAAATGTGGGGGTCTGACGGCGAATTCTTGATCGACGGAAATTTGAAGTCCGTCGAATACGTCGATCAGCTTCCTTCCATTCACGTCCCGACTCTCATTCTCGCCGGCGACCACGATGAATGCGATCCGTCGCTCTCGAAAGAAATGCACGCGAAGATCGCGGGCTCGCGTCTCGTGATTCTCCCAAAGAGCGGCCACATGACTTTCGTCGACCAGCCCGATCTCTTCATCGGCTCTGTCGACAGCTTCTTGCATCCCCTCGGCAGATAAGCAGTCTTTCCCGTCCGCGAAGGAGCGAAACAAAGATGCGGAATTCTTGGGCCGTTGCCAGGCGGACATTGCTCAGCCTTGGTTTATTGACATATGCTGCGCCGATGTCTTCACAACAACAGCCGTCGGCATCATCTCATCACGGCGCCGCTGACCTCGTTATCGTCAACGCCAACGTGTGGACCGTCGATCCTGCGGCGCCGCGCGCGGAAGCCGTTGCGATCAGCGGCGACCGCATTGCCCTGGTCGGCTCCGGCAATGAAATTCGCTCATGGATCGGCCCGCGGACCAAAATCATTGACGCCCACGGCAAAACCGTCATGCCCGGATTCGTTGATGCACACGTTCATTTCAGCGACGGCGGCTTCAGTCTCAGCAGCGTGAAATTGAAAGACGCCGCCACACCTCAGGAATTCACGCGCCGCGTCGGCGAATTCGCGAAAACTCTGCCCACTGGCGAATGGATTCTCAACGGCGACTGGGACAATGAAGCATGGGGAGGCGAATTGCCCTCGCGCGCATGGATTGATTCCGTCACGCCAGACAATCCCGTTTTCATCGAGCGTTACGACGGCCACATGTCGTTGGCAAATTCTCTCGCCGTGAAGCTCGCCCACGTCACCAACGACACCCCCGAGCCCACCGGCGGCGAAATCGTTCGCGACCCGCACGGGGAGCCAACGGGCATTTTCAAAGACGCCGCGCAGGACCTCATCTTCCGCGCGATTCCCGATCCCACGAATGACCAGCTCGACCGCGCCGTCTCCGCCGCCCTTGCTGAGGCGCGCCGCTTCGGCGTCACTTCGCTCGACGACATCAGCAGCTTCGCCGACGTTCGCTCTTACCAACGTCTCTTCGCGCGCGGCCAGCTCACTTCGCGGATTTACTGCATCACGCCCATGCCGCAGTGGGAAAAGCTCGCTGGTGCGGGGATCCTTCAGGGCTTCGGCAACGACTGGATTCGGATAGGCGCAGTAAAAGGATTTTCGGACGGCTCGCTCGGCTCCGAAACGGCCTACTTTTTCGAAGGCTACACGGATAATCCGTCCTACACCGGCCTGATGAACGAGATGATGTATCCGCTCGGCCACATGGACGAAATGGCGCTCGGTTCCGACCGCGCTGGATTGCAACTCGCCGTTCACGCCATCGGAGATCGCGCCATCGCCACGGTTCTCGGCATTTTCGACAAAGTCGAACGCCAGGACGGCCCGCGCGACCGCCGCCTCCGCATCGAACACGCGCAACACATGCGTCCCCAGGATTTCGCGGAGTTCGCTCGGCTCCACGTCATCGCTTCCATGCAGCCATATCACGCCATCGACGACGGCCGCTGGGCCGAAAAACTCATCGGTCACCAGCGTGCCGAAACGAGTTACGCGTGGCGATCCATGCTCGACCACGGCGTCACGCTCGCTTTCGGCACTGACTGGACCGTCGCGCCGCTCAATCCCCTTCTCGGTTTGTATGCAGCGGTCACGCGCGAAACTCTGGACGGAAAGAATCCTGGCGGCTGGATTCCCGGCGAGAAAATCACGCTGCCCCAAGCGATCGAGGCGTACACGATGGGCTCAGCCTACGCCGAGTTTTCAGAGAAACAGAAGGGCTCGCTCACTCCCGGCAAACTCGCCGACGTCGTCGTGCTCGACCAGGACCTCTTCGCAATTCCCGCCGAGCAAATCAAGGATGTGAACGTCCTTTACACCATCGTCGCCGGCAAGATCGTCTACACGGCCCCAAGCGGAAATTAAACGCACCGCCTAAAGTCTACCCGCGCTGTTCACCGCGAATTAAATCTGCGTGTGTCTCCCGTCGCTTCACCACGCGAAAACGGCGGCCTTCCACCAGCACTTCCGCCGCCCGTGCACGCGAATTGTAATTCGACGATTCCGCAAATCCGTACGCGCCTGCGCTCCAAATCGCCAGCAAATCTCCCGCCTCCACTTCCGCCATCGGCCAATCGTGCACAAAAAAATCCCCCGACTCGCATACCGGCCCCACGACGTCGACGCGTTCAACCCTCGCCCCCACGGCTTTCTTCACCGGCGTAATCCAATGCGTCGCGCCATACAGAGCCGGACGGATTAAATCGTTCATCGCCGCATCCACGATCACAAATTTCCTTCCGTGGTTACGCTTCGTGTACAGCACGCGCGTCAGCAGCACGCCTGCATTTCCGATCAGTGAACGCCCGGGCTCGACAAGAAGTTCAAAGCCGCGCTCTTTCGCCAGCGCGCCCAGCGCTCGCGGCAGCCCTCCGGCGTACTCCCCAAACGTCAGCGGTCTCTCACTCGTGTAGCGAATCCCCAATCCTCCGCCAATATCCAGCGACCGCAGCGCCACTCCTTCGCCGCACAAGTCCATGAAATACTTCCCGAGCCGCGTCGCAGCGCTCCGGAACGGCGCCGTCTTCGTAATCTGCGATCCGATGTGGCTGCTGATTCCGCGCCACTCGATCCACAGGGAATGCTTGTGCCGCAGATACAGCCGCCGCGCCACCGCCCAGTCAATTCCGAATTTGTGCCGGTGATGCCCCGTGGCAATGTGCGGATGCCCGCCCGCTTCAATATCCGGATTCACGCGAATCGCCGCCGGCGCGGCTCGCCGCGCGCGCGACGCTTCGCTCGCCAACACTTCGAGCTCCGCCTCCGATTCGACATTGAACATCAGAATCCGTGCACGCAGCGCCTCGCGGATTTCCTCGCGTGTCTTCCCCACGCCGGAAAAAATAATTCGTTCACCACGCACTCCGATGCTGCGCAACCGAAACAGCTCCCCGCCGGAAACAATATCGAAACTGCTCCCCAGCCCCGCAAACGCTCGCAGCACCGCCAAGTTCGAATTCGCCTTCACCGCATAGCAAATTCTGTGTGGCAGCCTCGCAAGCGCACGATCCAGATCGCGATACGCCGAAGTGAACGCGCCGCGGCTGTAGACATACGCCGGCGTGCCCGCGCGCTCCGCAATCGCCGCCATCGGCGCCGATTCGCACGCGAGCGCACCCCGCACATAAGAAAAGCCGGGCGTATTGTCCGCAGGATCCTGTTTTGCCACGGAACTTTGAGCTGTCATCCGGAGAATTCTTATATCACTTTCAGGACAACCA
Source organism: Candidatus Acidiferrales bacterium (assembly GCA_035945715.1). Taxonomy (GTDB): domain Bacteria; phylum Acidobacteriota; class Terriglobia; order Acidiferrales; family UBA7541; genus DAHUXN01. The sequence goes on along the minus strand of DASYZX010000031.1, from coordinate 17,946 downwards.
GTGTGCGGTCATCGAACGGATGCGCTCCGCCCGAGAAATGGTCCACGTCCGCCAGCAGCACGTCGGCAAGCTCCGCCGCGGAAAGCTGTGCGTTTGCTGTAACCGCGGCGCCGAGCCTCTGCCATCCGTAAAATTGCCCTTCTGCGTCCTGCACGTCGGTCACGCCGTCGGAATAAAGCACCACCGTGTCGCCCGGCGCGAGCACCAATCGCATCTCGTCGTATGTGGCATCGTCGAACATGCCCACGGGAAACCCCGCCAGCGGAATTTTTTCGCATTTGCCGTTCTGGAAAATCAGCGGCTGCTCCTGCCCCGCGTTGGCAAAGCGCATCATGCGCGACGCCGGATGCCACGCGAGAATGCACATCGTCATGAATCGCCCTTCGATGCGCCGCTCGCAGATTACGTGATTCAGTTTCTCCAGAGTCTTCGCCGGCGTCATTCGTTGCGGCGAAAGGCTGCGCAAAATTCCCACTCCTGCCGCGCCATAAAGAGCGGCCGCGCTTCCCTTCCCGCTCACGTCTCCCAGCGCAATGTCCAGCTCGCTGGAATCGTGCGGCAGAAAGTCGTACAAATCGCCGCAGAGTTCGCGCGACGACACCACACGCGCGGCGATATCCAACCCATATTCTTTTCCCGGAACCGGCGGCAGCAGCGCCGACTGCAAACGCCGCGCCGACGTAAGGTCGCGCTCCATGCGCGCTTCGTCTTTCGCCACTTGCTCATACAGCCGCGCATTTTCGATCGACACCGCCAGATGCGACGCCAGAATCGAAAGCGCCTGCACGTGATCCGGCGTGAAGTAATTCAGCTGCGGGCTCTCAATATCGAGCACGCCGATCACGCGGTTCTTGAATAGCAGCGGTACGGCCAGCTCCGAACGCGTCTCCGCATTCAGCGAAATGTAGCGCGGGTCAAACGAAACATCGGGCACCACAATCGGCCGCCGCAGCGTCGCCGCCGCGCCCACGATTCCCTCATGGGGCGCCACCACAGAGCGCTCCTGAATCCGCTGCCCGAATTTCACGTTGATCTTGTGGCGAAACACCCGCGCCTGCTCGTCATACAGCAGAATCGCAAAAATCTGATAATCGATCACGCGCTTCACCATCTCCGCCGCGCGCCGCAGCACTTCTTCCACGTCGAGCACAGAATTCGTTTCGCGCACCACCTCGTTCAACAGCATCAGCGTGTCCGCTTGCCGTTTTGCCCGCTCGAACAACCGCGCATTTTCAATCGCGCTCGCAATTCGCGTCGCCAGCATCACGAGGATGTTTTGCTGGTCGCGCGTGAAGTAATCGCGCTGCGAACTTTCAATATCCAGCACTCCCACCATGCGGCCCTGCAGCAGCAGCGGCACCGCCAGTTCCGATTGCACGGAGTCCAGCGCATTCAAATATCGCGGATCCTGGTGTACGTCGCTCACGCGCACTGGACGTCCCGTCGCCGCCGCTGCTCCAATAATTCCCTGCCCCACGGGAATACGCCAGTTCTCCACCACTTCGTGCCGGTGCCCGATCGCAAACCGGAATCGCAGCTCGTGCGAATCCTCGTCCAGCAGCGCCACCGCGAAAACTTCGTAATCAATCAAACTTTTGATCTGTGCCGCCGCGTGCGCCAACACTTCGTCCAAATCGAGCGACGCGTTGATCGTCTCGCCGATCTCCGCCATCTTCGACAGAACTTCAGCCGGCAATTCAGGAATGGGTACTGGTTTTGTAGGATCCATAATATCTTTACCCTATTTGATGTCGCTCTTGCACACCGCGACTCACCTGTGTGCGCCGCAGCGCGCGTTGAAGACACAATTATAACAGGCGACTTGCTTTCGTTGTGTGTGGAATCAGCCGGAGTGCGAAAAACTCAACGTCACCGCACGTAAAAGGGTATCGAGTGGCGAGCAGCTACATCAAAGTCCCACATCGTTCTAGGTTCGCAACGTGTCAGTTCGTCATGTATCCGACCGACGCCGTCCACTCGATCCATTAACGACTGTGAACCGGCCCGTTAGATTGGCGCGCGCGCTTGGTGCATGATTCTGACGCCGCTGCTGGTGCCGATGCGGGTTGCGCCGGCCGCGACCATTTTCTGCAAGTCTTCGAGAGTGCGAATTCCGCCCGAAGCTTTCACTCCGATTTTTGGGCCCACCGTCGCGCGCATCAGCGCTACATCATCAACCGTGGCGCCGCTGGCATTGAATCCCGTCGACGTTTTCACGTAGTCTGCGCCGGCGAGCACGGCAATTTTGCAGGCGCGGACTTTCTCTTCGCCGGTGAGAAGGCAATTCTCCAGAATTACTTTGCAAATCGCGTTGCCGCGATGACATGCGTCCGCGACGCGCCGAATATCGTCTGCAACGACCGCGTCATCGCCGGATTTCAGCGCGCCCACGTTCATCACCATGTCAATTTCGTCCGCGCCGTGTTGAATCGCCTCCTGCGTTTCAAACACTTTCGCGTCGGTCGTGGTTGCTCCGAGGGGAAAACCGGCGACGCTGCAAATCTTCACCGCCGAGCCGCGCACGAGTTCTGCAGCGAACGGCACGAAAAAAGGATTCATGCACGCGGACGCGAACTTGTACTGGAGCGCCTCTTCGCAAAGCTGGCGAATCTGCGCGGAAGTCGTTTCTGGCTTCAGGATGGTGTGGTCGATCAGCGCGGCGATATTCTCTGGACGCATCAGAAAGCAAGGTGCACAGTTTATTCGACCGGCGATTCGATCACGCAAATATCCTTCAAGTTGCGGTAGCGTTCCCCGTAATCGAGTCCATAGCCGACGACAAATTCATTTGGAATTGTAAACCCGACGTAATCGGCGCGGATATTTTTTATGCGCCGCGACGGTTTGTCGAGGAGCGCGGCGATTCTCAGCGATTTCGGTTTTCGCTGGCGAAGAATTCTGCACAAATAGGTGACCGTCAGGCCCGTGTCCAAAATATCTTCGACTAAAATTACGTTCAGTCCGGCGATGCTGCTGTCGAGATCTTTATTCAAGCGAACTTGCCCGGACGATTCTTTTCTCTTTCCGTAGCTCGCAACGGCCATGAAATCGATCGACGTTTCCGAATTGATTTCGCGAATCAAATCCGAAAGAAAAATGCACGCGCCTTTGAGCACGCCGATCAGATGAACGCGTTCGCCGCGGAAGTCGCGCGTGATTTCGCGAGCGACGGCGAGCACGCGTTTGCGAATCGCGGCGCGGCGCAAAAGAATTTTCATTCGCGGCTTTCGAGCGGACATGGCGAGTCTCCGTGAAAGGCGGGTAATCTATCGCAGGCGAAGGGAGATGACAAGGCAGCCAAGGCAAGGCGAAACCGAGCTCGTACTAGAACAGGCCAAATTGCCTTTTTCCCACAGCAAAAATGACCGAAATTGGCCTGAACGACCAGGCCATTCAAGAATGTCATTTCTGAGGTTTTTCGAGGCCCGCGAATTTTGAAATTTGCGAGTTCCTTGGGAAAGACGCAAATGCTGGCTCCATGATGCGCTCGGACCGGAGAGTCCGGGCCAGCAGACAACCCGGCCAATTTCGAAAAACGACGAACAGCAGGTGATCCTACCAGACCACTCCCTTCGGTTATTGACGGGAGAGGATTTGGCAGCTCGTTTGCCGACGAGGTCCTCGCAAGGCGAGGGCGAGCAGCGCGCTTCGGAATGCCGAGTCGCAAGAGGCTTCTACTGCTGTGAAAGAAAACCTAAACCCTTAGTGATCAATCGGCGCTCCCGGGCTTCTCTCATCCTTCGTTGCCATTTGGGGCCTCCGGCCCGCGAAACTTCACGAAAATCCGGCCAGCAAATGCTTTGTTTTCCGTACCTGCCCTGTGACATTCGACCCTGTGGCTCTGAAAGAGCCACGAATTACTCGAACCTGAGCGCGGCCATGGGATCGATCTTCATCGCGCGGCGGGCGGGGATGTAACAGGCGGCCAGCGCCACCAGCATCAGCAGCACGGCCGCCACAATCATCGTCAGCGGGTCATCCGCGTGGACGCCGTACAGAAACGAATTCAGATATCGCGTCACCGCAATGGCAGCGCCAATTCCAGCCGCTGCGCCAATCAATGCCAGCACGATTCCCTGCCGCACGACCATTCGCAGCACATCGCCCTGCTGCGCCCCGACTGCCCTCCGTATGCCGATCTCCCGCGTCCGTCTCGACACTTCATACGAAAGCAGCCCGTACAGTCCGACAGACGCCAGCACGAGCGCCAGCACGGCAAAGAAGCTCGACAACTGCGCCATCATGCCCTCGTGAACGAGAATGTCGTCAATCTGCTCGGTCTGAGTGCGCACGCTGAAAAGCGGCAGATTGCTGTCCGCGTGGGTGACAACGCTGCGCACCGCCGCAACCAGCGCCGCCGGATCGCCTGCCGTGCGCAATTCGAAATGCGCACCGCCGCCCGTGAACGGTTCGAACATCGCCGGCTCAATTTCCCGGCGCAGATCCCGGTATTTCATGTTGCCGCAGACGCCGATCACCACCGAACCCGGCTCGAGCGCACCCAGCGTGTAATCGTCCGCCTGGTAATCACCGATGTGCTTTCCAATCGGATTCTCGTTGGGAAAATACTTCTTCGCGAAAGCTTCGTTGATAATTATTGGAACCGGAGCTGCGTGCGCGAGCGCGGCACCGACCGCGGGTCTGGCAGCAGCATTGCCATTTGGGGATGCGACTTCCGCCCGCTCCCATGCCTGCTCTGCCGCGGTCTCAGCCGCATCCGTCGCCATGGCAGACGCAAAATCCCCCGCCGTGAATGCTCGTCCGGCGAGCATCGGAATACGCATCGTCGAGAAAAACTCCGGTCCAATCCACCTTGTCTCCGTTTGCACGCTCTGATTCGGTGGCGTGCCGTCCAGGTGTGGAGACGTGATCGTCCAACTGTTGCTCAACGGCACGTCGCTCGAATAGCTTGCGGAGATCACCCCCGGCAACCCTGCGAATTGCGCCTGCAAACTGCGGTAGAGCTGCGCTGTTTGTTCTTCTTTGTATCCCGCCTGAGTGGGATTCAGGCCGAAGAGCAAGACATGGTGCGTGTCGAATCCCGGATTCACGTCGTGCAAATTGCGCAACGTGCGAACCAACAACCCCGCCCCGGCGAGCACGAGAATCGACAGCGCCACCTGCACGATCACGAGCGCGCTGCCCAACCGCAACCGGCGTCCCGCACAGGTTGCACCGCCGGGAAGCGAACTCGGGTTCTCTTTCAACGCGGGCGTCAAGTTCACTCGCGTCCCGCGCAGCGCCGGCGCAAGTCCAAAGGCCAGTCCCGTCAAAACCGTGACCGCTACCGTGAACGCCAGCACGCGCCCGTCCGGCGCAACCACATATCCGAATGACTGACTCGAACCGCCGGTCAACAGCGCCGTAATCGCGTGTACGCCCCATATCGCCAACAAAACACCAAGCGCGCCGCCCGCGATGGATAGCATCAGGCTTTCCGTCAGCAATTGTCGGACGATGCGCGCGCGCCCCGCACCGAGCGCCAGCCGCACCGCCATTTCTTTTTGCCGCGCCGATGAACGCGCCAGCGTCAGCCCCGCCACGTTCGCGCAGGCAATGAACAGAATCGCGCCCACGGCAACCATCATCACCCATAACAGCGACGAGATTCTCCCGCGAAAGCCGGTCAGCCCCTCCGCCGCAGATTCGAGCGTGATTCTGGGATCATCCGCCGCCGCCGACATCGGACTGGCGCCGTGCAGCACCTCGTTGCGGAAAATCACGGTCGTCTCAGCCTGCGCCTGCCCGATTTTCGCGCCGGGCTTCAGCCGTCCCATGATCACCACCCACCACGAATATGGATCTGTCGCAATTTGCCGCGCCCCAAACCATTCCTGCTCCGCCAGCGAGCCCATCGCCGCAATGGGAACGAAAAAATCCTCCATCTTCCCGGGCGCGAGACTCGTGAATCGCGGGCTCGCAACGCCGACGATTTCCGCCGCGACATTGTTGATCCGCACCGCCTTTCCGACCGCGGAGAGCTCGCCGCCGAATTCGCTCTGCCAGTAGTTGTAGCTGAGCACGATTGCGGGAGCAGCGCCGGGCGTGTCGTCAGCAGGGCCAAGCGGGCGACCAAGAATCGTTCGGACACCCAAAGCAGAGAAAAAATCGCCGGAGACAATCTCGCCGTACGCCACAGCCGCGGGGCCGCTGCCGCTCACATTGAATTGTGTTGGGCCGAGAAACGCGGTGAGGCCAGCAAATGTGCTGGTTTGCGCCCGGAACGCATTCAAGACCGGCACCGAAAAACTGCAGCCCGTTTTCCCGTCGCTGCTGCCCTCGCAGTCGCCGTAATGGCTGTACCCGTGATACTTCGGCGCGTTGTTCGCCTTCCAGTTGAACAGCACAAGGCGCTGCGGGTCCTTCACCGGCAACGCGCGCAGCATCACTCCGTCAATCAAACTGAAAATCGCCGTGTTCGCACCGATCCCGAGCGCCAGCGTCAGAATCGCCACCGCGGCGAACCCCGGGGCTTTGCGCAGCATGCGGAGTGCATAGCGAATGTCCTGCAGCAGGGATTCGATGAACCGGGTGCCGCGGGCTTCGCGGCACTCTTCCTTGAATTTCTGGTAGCCGCCGAACTCGAGCCGCGCCCGCCGCCCGGCTTCCGCCCGCGAAAGTCCAGAACGTTCCAGGTCGCTTGCCCGATCCTGGATATGCGCCTGTAACTCTTCGTCGATCTCGTTTTTGAGTCGCGAGCGATGGACCAGCGCAGAAGCAAAGGAACGAAATCGGATCAAGACCTTCATGCTTCCTCCGGTCGCGCTTTCAGAGCCGACGCAATCGCCATTGCCAGGCGGTTCCAGCCTTCCTCTTCCTGGCGCAAACGTTTCCGGCCGGCCGAGGTCAACCCGTAGAACTTCGTCCGCCGGTTGTTCTCCGACGTGCCCCAACGGCCTTTCAGCAATCCCTGGTGCACCAGGCGAAACAGGGCGGGGTAAAGAGCGCCCTGTTCGATCAGTAAGGCGCCTTGTGAAATCTGCTCGATGCGGAGAAGAATGCCGTAGCCGTAGAGAGGGCCTAGCGAGAGCGCTTTCAGAATGAGCAAATCGAGGGTGCCGGGAAGGATTTGAGCGCGTTCGGTCATGCGAGTATCCTAAGCTGCTTATGAAACTAGCCCTGTTCGAGGAAGCTGTCAAGGAAAAGGCAAGGCAGGAGCCGGTGAGGCGCGCGGGCTGAGAGGGTGCCAAACCAACTGCAGATTCCCTGTCGTCCCTCGCAACAAACGCCCGGGACTCGCCCGCCAGAGGCGGGCAAGCTTTGAACGACAACGCGACTCGGAGAGTCGCCCGCCCTGGCGCACCCGGGGGGCGCAGCAGCAAGCAGCGCCCCAGCGAAGACTCCCGCCCTTTGCAAAACGCGCAAAGGATGGGGCACCCCGACTTAGTCGGGGTTAGTGGTCACGGAGGCGCGGCGGCCGGTGGTGATGGAGAAAAACTTCATCCATTGTTCGCGGATGCCGTTGGTCTCGTTGATGAGGCGCTCGCTCGGCTTGAGGCCGTGCTGAACGATGATGACCATGCCGGTATTGAACTTGCGCTGGGAGTGGTCGACGTCAGGCGTGCGCGGGCCTTCGGCAGCGATGATGTCCTGAATCGTGATCTTGGTGCGGTCGGCTTTGAAGACGCGATGGCCGTTCGCGTCGGTGCCGGCAGGTTTGAAATTGCGGAGGAGAAAAAAGTCCGGAACCTCAGCGGGAGAGATGAGACCCATCGCGTAGAGATCGAGATAGGAGTAGCCGGTGGCGGGAACGTAGTAGTTGTCGTCGAGCTGCGTGTATGTGCCGTCGAAATTATCCTGCCATACGCCGCCGCCCATGATGGAGGCTTCGGTGGGGCGAACGTACGGAAAAGGAGCGATGGCCTGGACACCCATAAGCCAGTGATAAGGGTCGCCGAGCTGAATGGTTTCGTCTCCGACCTTTGCAGCGAGGGAGGCGGCCCAGCGATGGCCCAGTTCATGGCCGACTTGCGACATGGCGTACATGTAAGGCGGCATTTTGCCGTCCTGTGAAATTTCGGCGAGTTGCTTTTGGTAGAAGGTGATGTCGTGGCTGTCGCCGACGGGCGCGTCGGCGGGCGGATACTCCTGCGCCTGGATTGCGCCGGAGTAGACCGGCTGAACGAAGGCCCATTGGAAGCGGCCCGGCGTGCAGTAGGAAGCGAGGCCCTGGGGTGTTTGTTCGGTGCCGATGCCAGTGACGGCGGGGCCGGTTGAGCCGAGAGGGCCGTCGCTCGGGGTGCCCGCTTCTTGATTGTCGACGCGAAAATCGGAGTAGTAGAGGAGGAAATCGTACTTGTCTCCGAGGGCCTTGATGACGGTGCAGGACAGGTCGCGATTATTGGGGAGCGCGTAATAGTGGAAGGCTTCGTAGACGACCGGGAACGGCCCGGCGTTGGGTTTGAGCGAGGAGAAGTGTACTTCGGGATTGCGGAGGCCGGTGAGAGAGACGGGCTTCGCGGGAACTTCCGCAACGGTGTGCTGCGAGTTGTCGGAGGAGGAAGCGGTGTCGGCGGACACGGTGATTTCGCGACCGTTGCGAAAGAGAGACGGCAAGAGGCCCTGAATGGAGATTGTGTTGCCGCTTGTCGCGACATGACGCGACACGCCGGGGCCGAAGGCGACGTAACGCGAGCCGCGCGTGGAGTTGGCGCGACGAGGAGCGAAACCGAAGACGGTCCAATCGGCGGTGGCAGGCGCGGCGGCAGCGGCAGATGCGGCGGAGGACGGTCGAGCGCCGAAGTGGACGCGATAGGCAATGCCGGAAAGATTGGGATCGCCTTCCGGAAGAACAGGGCCGGCGGTTTCGAAGGTGACTTTGAGGAAGAGACCGTCGACGACGGAGAGACGGAGACTCGTTAGGTTCAGATTTGCGGGAGCGGAGGAGTTCGCGCTGGGGGCTGCGAGCGTGGCGAGAGATTCTTCGCTGCCACCGGAGACGAGCGGGTAGACACCGATGATGGCGTCCTTCGCGGCGAGCTGCTTATAGGACATTTCGATGACTCCGTCTTTGTGCAGGACGGCCTGGAATTGATTGACGGTTTTGGTCCAGGTGAAGTCCTGGATGTTGCCCCAGGGTTCGGTGAGATCCCAGGTGACGACAACGCGGTCGTCGAGTTCCTTGGCGTAACGGTCGCCGGACATGCGTGGCTTGAAAAAGACGCAGATTGCCGGGACGGTATTGACGAGATTGCCCGCGCCTTCGGAGAGCTGGTCGAAGCGCGCGATGGAGACGCCGCCAAAATCACGCGGAGTGAAGCCCGGAGGCGGGCCTTCACCGAATGCAGGCGGCGCGGGAGGGCCGAAGCGAATCGAGCCGGTGACGCCGACGGAGAGGGAGTCCCAGGTTTTGCCGGAGAACGGAAACGAGAAACTGCGAAGCGGGACGTTGGGATTCTTGATCTGGTCGCCGAAGTCGGCGTCCCAGTGGAGCGGGAGAACTTCGACACGATAGCCGGACCCGTCAGGAGTGAAACGGAGGGTGCGCTGGTCGAGATTGAAGAGATTCTGCTCGCCCAGGGCGCCGCGGTCGAGTTCCATCAGAATGAGATGGCCGAGGATGGAGACCTTGCCGATCGAGTGGCCGGGCTGTTCGCGCTCCTGGGCGCGAGCGGCGAGGGGCAAGAGCATGGCGGCGATCAGCGCGATGACGGTCGGAAAAAGATGGCGAGTGGGACTGGGCATATAGGCCTCCTAAAGGAAGAGGCATTGTATTTATATTTTATCCAGAATGGGAGAGGAATCTGGGACCGAACTGCTGTTAGCGCCTCCCAACGAGCGGCGATGACATCGCGCCGACTGACGGGCGCGAAAGAAGAACCCAGGTCTTTTCAACAATCCCGCGGTACGGGGCGATGTCGTTCGCAAGCGCGGTCGCAGCACAAAAAGCGGGAACGCCGCAGATCTTTTAAGAGGCGCAAGGCGGGCGCTACACGCCGAAGTCCATGCAAGCGAACGGGCCGGCAGATTCCTCACACCGTCCCGGTTCGATTGATCGATCTGAAGAGCGCGGTCGACCTATCGCTGTGGAAACTCGTGGGGACCGAGCGGGGAGCGGGCGCACCGTCAATTCCCTTGCTCGTGAGACCAGTATACAACGACGGTCTGCTTATGCCCATTTTCTGACGACGCCGGCTGCAGATCGACGTGTTTTTTGTAGTGACAACCCTTGTAGCCGACGGGAGAAGTCAGGAAGTCGCAGTCGGCGGGCGGCTTGTCTTCGTACTGCAAGACCTGACTGCTCGGGACGTGGTACCACATCGAGTAGCGGAATTGATTGAACCAAGGCGCATAGGAAAAATAGTCGATCAGAAGAACGATGAGCCAGATGCAGCAGAGAACCAGGAGAGCTTCGAGCACGTGACTTTTGTCGTGGTCGCGATTCCTTTCGTGGCGCTCGAGGGCGTCGTTCACAGCGCGGTGGATGGCTTTGTACAGCCGCTCATCTGACATTGTTTCCTGAGGCTGAGGCAGATGGTCACCCGTCATTTCCGCTTCGTCGCGCGTCTTCACTTCACCTCCTAGGGTTACGTTTCACGGCGGGCGAAATCATAACACGCGAATCCTGCTGGACCGCCATGACGCGTCCAAGGCTACTGAAGCTCTTCAGGTCGCATCTCCCGATGAGCTTGGCGGACCAACCCGGCCCGCAGGCAACGCCCTGGTCCCGACGCTGCCGCGGAGTTTCAGGAAATTCTTGACCATCGCGGCATTGTCGTGAATGAGCCAACCAGTCCGCGACATCGCCGTTTTGAAACAAGCCAAAACTGAATACGCAAATCCGGAGCAGTCGTCCGGCAGTGCCGGCGAGCCGCCTATGCGGGGGTGGAGGCGTCCTGGCTGGCGCGGATTTGTTGCCAGCGGCGGGGACGGCGCTTGGGGTCGAGGATTTTTTTGCGGAGGCGAATGGATTGGGGAGTGATTTCGACGAATTCATCGTCGGCGATGAATTCGATAGCGGTCTCCAGAGTGAGCACGCGATGCGGGACGAGGCGAATGGCTTCGTCAGCGGTGGACGCGCGCATGTTGGTCTGCTTTTTTTCCTTTGTGATGTTGACATCGATGTCGGCTTCGCGGGAATTTTCGCCGACGATCATGCCTTCGTAGACCTCCTCGCTGGGGCCGACGAAAAGCTCGCCGCGCTCCTGCAAATTCCATAGCGCAAAGGCGGTGGTTTTCCCGGCGCGATCGGCGACAAGAGCGCCGGTGGTGCGCGAAGCGAGTTCGCCGGCGTATTCGGTCCATCCGTCGAAAAGAGAATGGAGCAGCGCGGTGCCGCGCGTGTCGGTCAGAAGCTGGCCGCGGAGGCCGATAAGTCCGCGAGAGGGAATTTTGAATTCCATGCGGACGCGGCCAGAACCGTGATTGACCATTTTGGCGAGTTCGGCGCGGCGGCTGCCGAGAGTTTCCATGACGACGCCGACGAAGTTTTCCGGGCAATCGACGACGAGAAGCTCGAGCGGTTCGAGGCGGCGGCCGTTTTCAGTGCGAATGACGATTTCGGGTTTCCCGACCATGAGCTCGTAGCCTTCGCGGCGCATGGTTTCGATGAGGATGGCGAGCTGAAGTTCGCCACGGCCAAGAACGCGGAAGGAGTCGGTGCTGTCGGAGTCCTCGACGCGAATGGAGACGTTGGTGAGGAGTTCTTTTTGGAGGCGGTCGCGAATGTCGCGCGAAGTGACGAATTGGCCCTCGCGTCCGGCGAGCGGAGACGTGTTGATGGTGAAAATCATGGCGAGAGTGGGCTCATCAATGAGAAGAGGGTCGCAGAGCGCGGGATTTTCGAGATTGGTGATGGTCTCGCCGATTTGAATGCCTTCGACTCCAGCGATGGCGACGATGTCACCGGCGCAGACTTCCTGGGCTTCGTCGCGTTCGAGGCCGCGGAAAGTGTAGAGCTTGGTGATGACGGCGGGAGAAATGTTGCCGAAAAGTTTCGCGACGCCGACTTCGGAGCCGCGGCGCATGATGCCGTTGAAGACGCGGCCAATGGCAATGCGTCCGAGAAAATCGCTGTAATCGAGATTGGTCACTTGAATTTGGAGAGTCGCGGCGGGATCGCCGGAAGGAGCAGGAATGTTCGCGAGGATGGTTTCGAAAAGAGGGGCGAGAGTTGTGGAATCGTCGTTGAGCTGGCGGTGAGCGACGCCGGTTTTGGCGTTGGTGTAGAGGACAGGAAAGCCGAGCTGATCTTCGGTGGCGTCGAGATCGATGAAGAGGTCGTAGATTTCGTCGAGGACTTCTTTGGGGCGCGCGTCGGAGCGATCGATCTTGTTGAGCACGATGATGGGCGGGAGATGGGCCTGCAAGGCTTTTTGCAGGACGTAGCGCGTTTGTGGGAGCGGGCCCTCGCTGGCGTCGACGAGAAGGAGGACGCCATCGACCATGCGAAGGGCGCGCTCGACTTCACCGCCGAAGTCGGAGTGGCCGGGCGTGTCGACGATGTTGATTTTCGTGTCGTTGTAAAAAAGGGCGGTGTTTTTCGCGAGGATGGTGATGCCGCGTTCGCGTTCGAGGTCGTTCGAGTCCATGACGCGCTCGGCAACGATTTGATTGGCGCGGAAGATGCCGGACTGGCGAAGCATGGCGTCGACAAGGGTGGTTTTGCCGTGGTCGACGTGGGCAATGATGGCGATGTTGCGAATGGGTTGAGACATGGCTAGGGGAGGTTCCCTGGCGTGAGCGATGTGCAAGAATCGGGCGTTCGGAAATGGGAGACAGGTCTGCTAAGAGCAGGAATTTCCGCGATTCGAAATGGGTCGGATCGTCTGTTTTCAGCAAGTTGCATCGATTTCCAATTTTCCATACTTCCGCGATTCGAGTCTCTCCATCCGCATAAAAACGAAAAGCCGCGTCGCCGCGGCCTGTTCGCTCGCTCGATTCTGCTCGTAACGCTCAGACATAGTTAGATTTAACATGGGTTAACCAGAATGTCAAGGCATTCAGGACCGGAATTCAGGACCGGCCGTTGCCGACCGTCGGCAGGCTCTCGACGCTTTCGGAGGCTCGATTGGAACCCATCAGAGCAAACAGCCGCAGACTTCGCAAAAACGCGAAGGTCTGCGCAACAGCAGATTCCTCGGGCGTTCCGACGAAAAAGTCGGAACGCCCCGGAATGACCAACCACTTTTTAGTGGGTGTAGGTGGAGTTGATGAAGCTATCCACATCGCGATGGAGCTTGTCGTCCTGCTTCTGGTCGATGTAGACCATGTGGCCGGATTCGTAATAGGCGAAGCTGATGTTCTTGCGAACCGACGGCTCGAGCTGCATGTGAGAAACGGTCTCCTCGATGCCGTTGAAGGGCGTCGCAAGGTCGTAGTAACCGCAGAGGACCAGAACTTTCATGGTGCTCTCTTCGGTCATCGCGGAGCGCAGCGTTTCGCCTACTTCGGGAAGCGCCTGATTGTCCCACGGACGAACGTTGGCGGAGACGGTGTAATACTGATTGTCGTCCCAGCCGAGTTCGCGGCGAACGTAATCCTGGAAGGTGGCGACAAACGCGCCTTCGTAGGAGGCTTCGCTCGGATCGTATTCGGGATACTCCTCGGCGGCGTCGCGGTTCATGCCTGTGAAGCGGGAGTCGAGGCGGCCGACGATGAGGCGCTTTTTGCGCATGAGTTCGGAGAACCAGCGGAAAGGAGCGACGCGGAGGTCGCATTCCTTGATGAACTCAGGCGAGAGAGCGGTGAGACTGGCCATGTCGGCGACAACTTTGTTGTATTCAGCAGGCGGGATTTCGTCGCCCTTCGCGAGGGCTGCGGCGTATTCACCGTGAGCGAATTCGCGAGCGCGCTGAGCGATTTCAGACATGCTGAGGCTTTGCAAATCCGAGGACAAGAGATGGTGATACCAGGCGGTAGTGATGTAGGTGGGCAGGAAAAATTCGGTGCGATCGTCGGCGCCCCAGGAAGCAAAGGCCATGGTGGAGAGAAGGACGATTCCGTTCAGATACATATTGTGGCGATGCTCGAGAACGCCGGAGAGTTCGGCCGAACGCGTGGTGCCGTAGCTTTCGCCGATGAGATATTTCGGCGAGTCCCAGCGTTCGTTGCGGGTGATGTACTGGTAGATGAAGTCGGAGAAGATGTTGGCGTCCTGAACGACTCCGTAGAATTGCGAGGGATTCTGGCCGGGGGCGGGGCGGCTGTAACCGGTCGAAACAGCGTCCACGAAGACGAGATCGGTAGCGTCAAGGAAGGAATCTTCGTTGTCTTTGATGGTGTACGGAGCAGGCATGCCGTGGCCATCGGAAGTGAGGGCGACTTTTTCAGGGCCCATGCCCATGTGAGTGAAAAGAGAAGCGGAGCCGGGGCCGCCGTTGTAGACGAAAGAAATGGGGCGCGCGGAGACGCTGGAAACGCCGTCTTTTGTGTAGGCGACAAAGAAGAAAGTGGCTTTGGGATGGCCTTCGTCGTCTTTGATGACGTAAGTGGCGGCGGTTGCGGTGTAGTTGATTTCTTCGCCGCCAATGCGGGCGCTGTGATGAGTGACGGAAGATTTTTCGACCGGAGGAGGCGGAGGCGGTTCGTGCTCGTTTTGAATGTTTTCCTGTTGCGGTGGCGGCTGTTGAGCGCCGGGAGGCATGCCGGGACGCCGGCGCTGCTGGGCCGAGACGGTGAACGAAGCGAAGAGAACGGCCAATGTTGCAAGAGCGATACGATGTGCTTTCATTCGATCCTCTGCTGGCAATGCACGGCGGACTGTGGATTGCCAGACTGGCTGAATTGGATTGCGGGAACCACGGGTAGAGACGCGAGGGACGCGGGAACAGTTTCAGCGTTCTCTGCCGCGCTCGGGCCCGCCGTATGGCGAAGGCAGCGGGCCACCAGTTTGAACTTTGACTCTTTCGGTCAGGGTCGAGAAAATTCAGACTGACCCAGCGTCACGGCGAAGGCCTGATTGACAGGGCACAAGGGAGTTGTCACACTACTAAGGATTTACAGGGGTCCCGCGCCTCAATCGCTCCACTCGTATCTCTCATGCAAGCTGGCGGGTCGAAAGATGAAGTTCCGTCAGGCACAACACGAATCGTCACTTCCCGGACAGAAAATCCGAAGGCGCTACGAATGTAGCGATACGCATGATGATCAGACAGCGCGCGTGCGGCATCGCGCCGGCGTGTTTGCGCAGACGCTAGGGTGATGGGGCGAAGATGAAAGGCCGCGCGCAGAAACGGACAGGCACAAACGGGCGCAGGCGGGAGCATAGGAAGACGCGGAAAGCCAAAGCGGCGAATGGGGGACCTCGCGCGATTCAAGAGTGGACGGAGGCGGCGCTGCAGGCGGCAGATCAATTTGTAATTGGGCAGGCCCGGGAGACGCGGAAAGCCAAAGTTGCGAATGGACGGTCTCTCACGGCTAAAGAGTGGAGCGAGCCGGAACTGCACGCCCAGGATCATTTTGTCATTCGACAAGCTGACTGGAGGAAGGGGCAGGGGTATTGGGAAGCGGGCTTCATCGACCCGGAGGACACTTCCACTCATTTGACAGGAACGTCAGAAGGCGGCAAGAGTTTGCTGGCCGCGGGTCATGCGTTCCAAGCGCCGCAAACTGGGATTCACGGCCAGGCCGGCAGGGTGATGAAGCAAGCGATGAATCCAGGGGCGTCAGCCGAAAGCGATTCCCCGTTTTCCGGACTCAATTGGGAGCTGATTCAAAACCTGCCGGTGGGGCTTGCTCTGATATTGCCAGTCGACCGGAAGGATGTGAGAACGTGGCGAATCACAGCCGCAAATAGAGTCGCCGGACAGATTATCGGCGGGTCGCTGACTGATTTTTTGCTGACGCGAGTGGCCAAGTCGTTTCCTTTTCAGCAGAAGATGGAAGAAATCTACGAGAATATCGTTCAACGAAAAGGCCCGCGGGATCTGCACTGGCACGTCGGCGAAGTCGGCGGAATCAAGCGAACGTATTCGGTGACGGGCTTCGCGGTGCCACCGAAACACCTGGGTTTGCTGTTGCAGGACGTGACAGCACACTGGGGAATACGCAACGCGCTGCTGGAGCACAAAACCCGCTATGAAGCAGTCAGCCATGCCATTAAGACATTCCTGTGGAGGGGGGACCCGGAGACTCTGCAGACAAGGTGGGTCAGCAGCGAGGCGGAGGCGGTGCTGGGCTATTGGCCGGAGCACTGGTGCGGCATATCGAATTTCTGGCTGAACCAGATTGATGCACAAGATCGCGAGACCGTAGTGCGAACGATACGAGAAGAGGCAGGCTTGAAAGGCGCAAGGTTCGATTACCGAATGAAGGCAGCCGACGGGAAAATGATGTGGCTGCACGCAGTGGTTCACACGGGCGAAACGGAGACCGGGCAACCTGTGTTGACAGGGGTAATGGTGGACATCACGGCGCGAAAACGGGCGGAAGAAGCGTCGCACGAACTGAGCAGGAAGCTGCTGCGTTCGCAGGATGAAGAGCGACGGCACGTGGCGCGCGAACTGCATGACAGCCTGGGGCAATATCTTTCGGTGCTGGGAATGAATATGGGGACGCTGGAGCGGACGGCACCCGGGTTGAGCGCGCAGCAAGAGGTGATTTTTGCGGAAACCAGAGATTTGCTGGAAACGTGTTCGCGGGAGCTGCGGACGCTTTCTTACTTAATGCATCCTCCGATGCTCGATGAAGTCGGACTGATTGCGGCGCTGGAATGGTACGCCAGCGGATTTTCAGAGCGGAGCAAGATACAGGTAAAAATGGACGCAAAACGGCTGGAAACGCGTTTGCCAAGCCTGGTGGAGATGGCATTTTTCCGAATCACGCAAGAGGCCCTGACAAACATTTACCGGCACTCGCGGAGCAAAACGGCGGAGATCGGGCTACACGAGGACGAGGGCGGCATAACCCTCAAGATCGGGGACAACGGCGGCGGACTGGACAGGAACGCGTTGGAAGGCATAGCGTCGGGGAACGGGGGTGCGAAAGGCGTGGGAATTCGCGGGATGAGCGAAAGGATGCGCGAGATGGGAGGAACGCTCACGGTCGAGTCGAGCAAGAGCGGCACGGTGATTTCCGCGCATATTCCGCGAGCGGCTCGCGTGTTTGAAAAAAAAGATCAGGACGAGCAGGACGGTGAGGCGCGAGTAGCGAACGCGGGGTAGCCGTTTACCGCGCGTCGAAAGGCGGCTACAATCCCATCGGAATCAAGGCCCGTTTAGCCGCTTTCCGCCGACCAACCGAGTGTTCAAGGCAATCATGTCCGGGTCCACGGACGCCTCACGGCCCTGGAGGTTATTTGATGAAGCAAAATTCCTCAACGAAACAAAAAACGCGGAGCGATGGGCATAAGCGGCCTTCGGGCGCGGCGGGGAGTGGCGTGATCGTAGCGATTGGGGCTTCCGCCGGAGGGCTGGAAGCATTCACAGAACTTGTGCACGCGCTGCCGGCGGATACAGGAATGGCGTTTGTGCTGGTGCAGCATTTGGATCCGACGCACCACAGCATGCTGACGGAACTTCTGGCGAAGACGACTTCCATACCGGTTATGGAAGTGAAGAACGGCATGAAGGCAGAAGCGAACCACGTGTACGTGATCCCGCCGAATTGCATGATGAGGATAGCAGACCGAGTGCTGCACCTGAGCCCCCGGGACGACGTCTACGCGACGCGGATGACGGTGGACCACTTCATGCGTTCGCTCGCGGACGACCAAGGCGGGAGGGCCGTGGGCGTGATTCTTTCGGGTACCGGAACGGACGGGACGCTGGGGTTATCGGCTCGAACGGCGGGTGGATGACCTGAGCCTCGGTCCGCGAGCGGCGCGCGTGGTGGCAGAGGCGCCCTGGAGTTACCCGAATTTCCAACAGGAATGTGACCGGCGGCTGCTGGCGCAATACGCGCCGGCCACCGTTTTCGTGAATCAGGATCTGGAAGTGATTCATTCGCGCGGCGAATTGGGCCATTTTCTGAAGCTGCCCTCGGGGCGGGCGAGCCTGAACATCCTGC